>NZ_QGTQ01000001.1:0-331534 GCF_003182255.1 Paenibacillus cellulosilyticus
CCATCCACAGGTGACAGATTGCTCCGTCTTTCCCGATCTCCCCATGCGAGGAAATCGATTATCCGGTATTAGCATTCGTTTCCGAATGTTATCCCAGTCCTGCAGGCAGGTTGCCTACGTGTTACTCACCCGTCCGCCGCTAAGCATCAGAGGTGCAAGCACCTCATCAACTCCGCTCGACTTGCATGTATTAGGCACGCCGCCAGCGTTCGTCCTGAGCCAGGATCAAACTCTCCATAAAAGAAGTGCTTGTTTAGCTCATTAAAAGCTGACTTACTTTATTCGTTTGGATCGACGTGATCCATATGTTCAGTTTTCAAAGAACTTGTCTTTCTTATATTCGCCACCGTTTCTTGCGGCGACATTTATATACTTTATCAGCTTTCGTTCTCAGTGTCAACAACTTATTTCATTCATTTGTGATGAAGTTCGTTGTTTTTCGACGCCGTCCGAAGCGACAAGAAATAATATACCACGTCGAAAACTCAATTACAACTTGTAAAATAAGACAATTGATATTCCGTCTACAAATTAGAAACCGCGAGACATAAGCCAGCATAGAGCCTGCCCATATCCCGCGGTCCATATCCTTTTATACCATTAGATGATTACTCCCCAAGCATCTGCTTGAACATCTCTTCATCTTCAATAACCGTAATGCCAAGATCCTTCGCTTTGGTCAGCTTGCTGCCCGCACTCTCACCCGCGATAACGAAGTCGGTCTTCTTGGATACACTGCCTGAAACTTTGGCCCCTAGTGCTTCCAGCTTCTTCGCAGCCTCGTCGCGCGTCATGGTCGGAAGCGTACCCGTCAGTACAACGGTCTTGCCATTAAAGACACTATCCGCTGCACCTACTGCCACTGCACGCTGTTCAGCCTCTGCTTTCACGCCATATTCGCGCATACGTGCGATGCTGCTCTTCACGAGTGGATCGGCGAAGAAGCTGACAATGCTGTCCGCAACAATCCCGCCGATATCCGGCAGCTGGACGAGATCCTCTTCGCTTGCCGCCATCAATGCATCGAGACCTCCGAAATGGTCCGCGAGCACCTTCGTCGTCGCTTTCCCCGTATTCGGAATGCCGAGCGCGAAGAGGAAGGCAGCGAGATCGCGATCCTTCGACTTCTCGAACGCTTCGAGCAGCTTCTGCGCTTTACGTTCACCGAAACGCTCAAGCTTAATCAGATCGTCAAAGGTGAGTGCGTATAGATCGGCTGGGTCGCGCACTTCACAATCTTCATATAATTGTTCCGCGGTCATAACGCTGAACGTCTCAATGTCCATCGCATCGCGGGAAGCAAAGTGCGTAATCCGTCCTATCAACTGCGGCTTGCAGCCTAGCTTATTGTTGCAGAACAGATGGGCGCCGCGCTGCTCGAGCTCCGTACCGCAAGAAGGACATTCTGTCGGGAACGCGATCTCTTGCCCTTCCTCATCATCCGCCTTCCCGAGAATCTCGGGGATGACGTCATTGGATCGACGAATGAAGACGCGAGTACCTAGCGCGTGCTTCAAGTTTTTGCGCTCGATATCGCCAATGTTATTAAGCGTACAGTTCTGTACCGTAACACCTGCGAGCTCGACAGCTTCAACACGTGCAACCGGCGTTATTTTACCCGTACGACCTACTTCCCAGGATACAGACTCGAGAACGGTTGTCGTTTCTTCCGCTTCAAACTTGAAGGCTACCGCCCAACGCGGGAACTTGTCGGTATAGCCCAGCGCCTCACGCGTGCGCATATCAACGAGCTTCACTACGGCACCATCAATGAGATAGTCGAGTGTTGGACGCATTTCGGTAATACGAGTCATTTCTTGTTCGACTTCTTCTATAGAATCGCAGTAGGTGACATATGGGTTCACCTTGAACCGATTGTCGATCAGAAACTGCTGCATTTGACGATGCGTCTCAAAGGACACGCCTTGTGCGTGACCCACATTATAGAAGAAAGCATCCAGCTTGCGCTCTGCCGTGATGCGTGGGTTCTGGTTGCGAAGTGCGCCTGCTGCTGCGTTGCGAGCGTTCTTCAGCGGGTCCTCCGCTGTTCGGTTGTAAGCCTCTAGTACAGAAAGGTTCATTATGCCCTCACCCTGCACTTCAATGAGCCCTTCTGTAAAAGGAATCGTGAGAGGCACGGAGCGAATCGTCTTCACCTGTGCTAGAATACCCTCGCCCACTACGCCATTGCCGCGCGTCGACGCTTGAACGAGACGACCTCCGTCATAGGTCAAATTGAGCGTTAAGCCATCATACTTAAGCTCAATGACATAAGAAGGTGCCGGAAGCGGCGGTTGACCCGGATTCTTCGTATTCCAGTCGCTTACTGCCTTCGTAACTCTTTGATTCCACGCACGCAAATCTTCGACGTTTTGTGCTTTGTCGAGACTCCATAGGCGGGATAGATGGCGGTGCGGGTCAAACCCTTTGAGCAACTCGCCGCCAACACGCTGCGTCGGGGAATGATCCAAGACGACGCCCGTCGATTGCTCAAGCGCAGTCAGCTCGTCGTAAAGCTTGTCGAACTCAGCGTCACTGATGGTCGGGTTATCGAGTGTGTAATAGTTGTAGCTGTGGCGTGCAATTTCGTCAGCCAGCTGCTTCATGCGCTCCAACTGCTCTGGCGCCGCGGCTCCTGCGTATTGATCCATCGATCATATCCCTCTTCCTATCGGATAGTCTTCCGTACCGTGCTTCTACTCTCTGCGTGCACGATACGGAAATGGATGTTTCCGTTCTCATCTATCTGATTAAACCTTGGTGATTGGAGCAAAAGCAGCCAGCAGCCGCTTCAGGCCGACTGGTGCCGGAAACGCGATCTGCAGCTCGGTGTCCTTATCGGTGCCTTTGACTGCAACGACGACGCCCTCACCGAATTTGGCGTGGGTGACCTTGTCCCCTGCCGCGAACTGCCGCGCTGCGCCGTCTGATGCGGCGCTTGCACCACCCGCTGCAGAACCGAGCGGCGTAGACACACGAACGCCGCTGCTGGTTGGCGCTGGCGCTGGCGTACCGCTCGGAACGACGCGCCCGGTGCCAGGCGCGCCGCCGCTCCGGTAGCCGAAGCCGCCGGACTGCGGGCTGCTAGCCGGCGAGCCGCCGGCGTTAGGCGCTGCGGCGCCCCCGCGGCGCACGGCGGACCATCCGCCTGCGGTGCCGCCGCTGAAGCCAAGCCCGCCGCCGCCGATGGTGCGGCCAGGCGAGGCGATCGTCTTCACGTCCTCCGGAATTTCTTGGAGGAAGCGTGAAGGCGGGTTCGAGTTGGTACGGCCGAAGAGCGTACGCATGCGAGCGCAGAGCAGGTAAAGCATTTTCTCCGCACGGGTAATACCAACGTACGCCAAACGTCTCTCTTCCTCCAACTCCTCATTGTCCATAAACGCACGGCTGTGCGGGAAGACGCTCTCTTCCATACCAATGATGAAGACGACTGGGAACTCCAGGCCTTTCGCGCTGTGCATCGTCATCAGAATGACTGCATCTTGCGGTTCATTATCTTCTTCATCTTTGTTCATCGAATCGATATCTGCAATAAGTGCGAGATCCGTCAAGAAAGCCACGAGTGATTTGTCTTCATTGTTCTTCTCAAACTCGAGCGTGACGGACAAAAACTCCTCGATGTTCTCGATACGCGCTTTGGACTCCAGCGTGTTCTCACGCTGCAGCTCCAAACGGTATTCGGACAGCTCGAGAATTTTCTCCGTCAGCTCCGTTACGGACAAGTAATCCACCATACGGGTTAAGTTAGCAATCATATCGCGGAATTGGATAAGTGCTGTGCGTGCCTTACCTGTTACTTCGATTCCACCGAACTCATCGAGCGTACCGAGCGCTGCAAACATGGAAATGCCGCGGCTTGCAGCATCATCTGCAATTCGGCCAACGGTTGTGTCGCCGATGCCCCGCTTCGGTACGTTCACGATCCGAGTCAAGCTAATGTCATCGTCCGGGTTGGAGATAAGACGCAGGTAAGCGAGCAGGTCCTTGATCTCTTTGCGATCATAGAACTTGATGCCGCCGACGATTTGATACGGTATATCCGATTTGATGAGAATTTCCTCGATTACACGGGACTGCGCATTCGTACGGTACAAAATCGCATGATCCGCATACTTGCGTCCTTCTTTCACATGCTTGCTAATCTCACCGGTTACGAAATAACCTTCATCGTGCTCCGAGTCCGCTTGATAGATCGTCAGCGGCTCGCCTGGTCCTTGGTCCGTCCACAGCCGCTTCGGCTTGCGTCCCCCGTTGTTGCCGATTACGGCGTTCGCTGCGTTCAAAATATTCGATGTCGAACGATAGTTCTGCTCGAGCAGAATCGTCTTCGATTCTGGGTAATCCTCTTCGAAGTTAAGAATGTTCGTAATGTCCGCCCCACGCCAACGGTAGATCGACTGGTCACTATCACCAACTACACAAATATTATGATGCTTGTCTGCAAGCATTCGGCACAGCATGTACTGCGCCCGGTTCGTATCTTGATACTCGTCGACATGGAGGTATCGGAATTTGTTCTGATAGAACGTGAGCACATCTGGCTCATCCTTGAACAATTTAATCGTCGTCATAATCAAGTCATCAAAGTCGAGCGAGTTGTTCGCGCGAAGCCGCTTCTGGTACTGTTCATACACATTGGCTGCGATCTGCTCGAAGTAATCGCCCACCTTCGCTGAGAAACGTTCTGGTGTGAGCAGTTCATTCTTCGCGCTGGAGATGGCTGCTTGTATAGCTTTCGGCTCGATTTTCTTCGTGTCGATCTTCTGTTCCTTCATAATGTTGCGAATGACGGACAGCTGATCGGCCGAGTCGAGAATGGAGAAGCTGGACGTAAAGCCGATTCGGCTAATATCACGACGCAAAATCCGCACACACATGGAGTGGAAGGTCGAGACCCAAATATCGCCGCCGGACGGGCCAACCAGCTTCGAAACACGATCCTGCATTTCTCGCGCTGCTTTATTCGTAAACGTAATGGCGAGAATGCTCCATGGAGCGACCCGCTTCTTTTCAATTAAATATGCAATGCGATGCGTGAGCACGCGCGTCTTACCGCTACCTGCGCCCGCCATAATGAGCAGTGGTCCGTCTGTCGCCTGCACGGCTTCTCGCTGCTGCGGATTGAGTTTCTGAACCGCTGCATCGATATCAATGGAATTAAACATATAATCGTTACTCCTCCGTCTATAGCTAGCTTTCCAAACGATCGATCCTACCTTCCTAAAATGATCGCTCAGAACATGTTGTTCGTATCGTTGTTCGCCTCTGTAAGTCTAGTCTAGACAACGGCGAGTGAAGTGTCAATTTCAGATTTTCCATTGTTCTGTAAGCTGCTGCGCACGAAGGACTGCCGCCTTTATGCACAAGAAAAAAACGATTCTTCCGGAACGGGAGAGCGTTGCAGCGTAACGATTGTATACGTTCTGACTGCCTGCACCTCTTGTTGTCTATCCATCCGAAAAAACCGTCTGTTGTCTTCTTTTATAGCTGCGGTCTATTGCCTATACCCCAATCTCAACAGCCTTCACCGCTTGTACAGTTGCCAGTGCAGCGTCTAAGTTGTCATAGATGACATTACCCACCACAACAGTACGGGCAGCGCGTGCCGCCTCAGCCGCTTTGTCCGGACCATCGATGCCGCCGCCGTATATCACATGCGCCTGAGACACCATCTCTGATGCCCGGCGTACGAGCGACATATCACCGAACTTACCGCTGTATTCAATATAAATAATTGGAAGACGCAATAATCGATCTGCCGCCTGTATATAGGCAATAGCCTCATCGCTGCTCAGGTTGGCATTCGCACCGCTTACGCGAGCTGCCGTAGCATCCCCGTTCATGATGAGATAACCTTCACCGACCGTAATCTCCCATGGAATGAGATGTCCAAACTCTTGAAGCGCTGCCGTCTGCCTGCCGATCAGCCATTCCGCTTGCTGCGCATTCAGTACAAGCGGGACCAAATAGTTGTCAAAGCCAGGCACTGCCGCTTCCAAACTCGTAACTTCAAGCACGCAATCGACCGCATACCTGCGAACCCGAGACATAAGCTCAACCGTATTATCATACGTAAGTCCGCTTGAGCCACCGACCATAATAGCGTCTGTGCCAGACATACATACGGCTTCAAGCACCTCGTCCGAAATTTCGCGATCCGGGTCCAGCTTGAACACATGCCGCCAGCCCGAGTACCACGCCCCGTTCATCCTGTCACTCTCCGCTTCTATAGCATAATGACATCAGTCTAGGACAAGGGGGATCCAAATGTCAAACCAAGTCAGCCTTCAGCAACCGCGGGTGAAGGGCACACCCTATCTTTCAATCAAACCCCCATTTCATAATGGGACGTATAAACTGCGTGATCGGTCTTACACATGCATCAAACATAGCCAGACTGGTGAGCTGCGATGCGACTACCCACTTCTGTACATAGGCAAATGTAATGACAAATGCCCAAATGAGCACACAGGCGTACCATATAAAATCTCTGTAATACCGCTTATGGAGCAGCGTCCTGCCTCCTATATAAAGCACGATAATGAATATCGAGGTGACTAGTATCGTCGTTGTATAGTACAAGCTATTATCTTCCCTTCTTCTGTCCCTGCTCCGTTAAGTATTGGAACGATTTGTTGCTTAGCCCCATTCGTGTAATTCGGAGGTGCACCTTCGTTTCAAGCGGAGCCTCTGCGAACACGCTGCCCCAATCCTGACTCCACTGCTTCCAAGCTTTCGGATATTTGCGATGGGCTTTCTCTGCTGCTCCGAAAACATCTGTTTTCATTTGCTGCCCCTGTTTCCATGCCCCGTCGATGATTGCTTGAAGCTGCTGTCCGCCGCTGCTCTCCAGCTTCTGAGTGACGCTGGTCTTGTACAAATTTTGAGCGCAATCCGACTCTGATAATGTACCTGAAGCATGAACCTCCGCCGTATATCCGAGTTTTCCTTCATTCAGCTTTGGTTTGAGTTTGGTTGACGACTGCTGAATGAGAATAGTGTCAAATCCGCTGTGCCCTTCCTCATCCGTGCATGGAATAGCTATCGTTGTCTGTTTCACTTCATTCCGTAAAAAACTAACCCCGAGCGACTGCTTGCGATTCATCCATCCAATCATATGGTCCTCACGCATAATGGCCAGTCTCCCAAGCTTCAGCTTGGAAGGAATGGTTGTATGGGTGAAAGCGTCCAGTGTGGACGTATCCTCTGTCCCCGAAATAAAAATTTCAGGAAGGACACCACTTTTCGCGTCACTCGTCAGGTCCATTGCCATTTGATAAACCGGAACGTTGGGCAGAATGGACGAGTTTCTGGCCTCGGACGTAATAATGTCTTTCATTCCTTCACCCGGAATGATCTGCAGCTGCATGAATTGCTCTAATATCCGCCGAGCTTTACCAGGTGTTACGAGCATACTGACCGTCTCACGAGGCCCTGAGTTACGAAAATAAACGTCCAGCAATTCATTGAAACCACGGCGTGCTACTTCCTCGCTTAGGATGACGACCCTGTTATGTGCGTAGAACAGCTTGCGCGGACTCTCGGAGTAGCTGTGCATCATGGCCTCACGAATCGATTTCCCCTTAGTCGAGTACACGATAACAGGAGATTGCGGTGTTCCTCCCCCCGTCGTTCCTACTCCGGCAGAAATCGCAGCAGGTATAAGAACCTGATAGGAAACGATCCAGTTGTGACCGTCCCAGTCAATTCCGGTTGCCGAAGTAATCGCCAGCTCATTCAGTTCGATCCGATTCCAGCAGCCCGTTGCCACAAGGCTAAGGCCCAATAAAGCGGCAGTCATCACGGCTCCACGCACGAAACGTATCATGAGGATTGCGCCCCTTTCTTGCTGTTATTCCCCCTTGTTACAAGCAAACAGAATCCGATGCATAGCGGGAGAATAATGTTGAACATGGACAAGAACGGAATACTGTCAACAATGACAAAGCGTCCGAGCTCGAGATTTCGCGTCCAAGTTACGATCGTGGTGACGATCGCAAGCAGACTGATTGAAAACAGGGTATGCCTTATGCTCTTCAGCCTGAAGGTGTATGTAATGCAATGTACGGACGCAAATAAAAACACTGACATTTTGACATACATGGTCATTCCCCAAACGGAAACTGTATAAATCTCGATTCGTTCCAGAAACTTGCCGACTTCTACAATGCCAACCATATTAAAAAGCGGATAGGACATCATACGAACGACCTCAGAGCCAAACACGCTAACGGCCATAACCGTGACGATCAGCAGCTGAGCTGCACTCCCTAGCGACCCAATGATTCCAGCTTTCATGACCGATTTCGGATTCTTCATATAAGGCTGAAGGATAAGCAGAATCGAGATTTCGGACAGCCAACCGATCGGGGAAATCGCCGCCAACCCAATTCGGGAGGTGCCCGCATCAAAGAAGGGCAGCAGCTTCTTCAGATTAATGTCGTCGAAGTTAAGCCCAACCGAGACCGGAATTACGAGAATAACCATAAACATGACTAGTGCTGCAGATCGCGCAACCGCTTCAATGCCATGAGCAATTGAGAATGCAGCTACACCAACCATAACAGCTATCAGCATGACAATTGGCGTCTCATCCAGTACCATGTCCGCAATGAAGTTAGCGAACTGTCTAACGATCATACAGAAGGAATTGAAGTAATAAACGCCAAGCAGTAAGCCCACCACCATGCCGACTATCCTGCCAAATCGATTCTCCATCCACTCAATAAACAAGAAACCCGGATTCGTTTTACATATGGCTGCAATTGTAATGGCGATGATGACACCTGCCACAGCAGCGATAAGGACAGATATCCATGCGTCGTTAGCGGCGAAACCAATCGTCACGCTAGGAATAGATAAGAGGGCTGTCGGCGTAATCGTATTGATCACAATGGCGACCGTCTGTAAGGTCGATATCTCTGGCTTCATCGCTCAAGCACCTTCCTGGTCTGGATCTGGCCGTTTGCCGCCGCCAATCCGATTCTGATTCGGAACTTGATGAGAGGACATACCGATCGGACGTTTGCGCATTGCCCACCATGGGACACGAATGAACGTGTCCTTGAGATTTGAAACAATCAATGGTGAAAACGGCAGCAGGTAAGGTTTGCCGAATGAACGGAGTCCGCACAAATGCGCCAACAACACCATTAGTCCCGACATAATGCCAAACAATCCAAACGAGCCCGCAAGGATCATGAGAACGAACCGAATGAGCCTTGCTGCAATCCCCATATTAACTGCAGGTATAACGAAGCTCGCGATTGCAGTGAACGAGACGACAATAACCATCGCCGCAGAGACAAGACCAGCTTGAACGGCCGCTTGACCGAGTACAAGTGCGCCAACGATTGAGATCGCAGGACCGATAATACGAGGCATCCGGACCCCGGCCTCACGCAATATTTCGAAGGTGATCTCCATTAGAAATGCTTCAACAAGCGCTGGGAAGGGAACCCCTTCACGCTGCGCAGCAAGACTAATGAGCAGGGAAGTCGGCAGCATTTCCTGATGAAACGTCGTAATGGCGATATAGAGCGATGGCAGCAGCATCGAAATAAAGAAGGACGTCATCCGAATGAGCCGGAGAAACGTCGATATATCATAGCGTTGATAATAATCCTCGCTCGATTGGAAAAATTTCACGAAGGTGACAGGCGTGATGAGAACAAACGGAGTGCCCGACACCATGATAACGACCTGCCCTTCTAGAATGCTCGCACAAGCTGTATCTGGCCGTTCTGTATTCTGAATCAGCGGAAACGGTGTAAACGCTTTGTCTTGAATAAATTCTTCTATGTATCCACTTTCTAGAATTGCATCAATCTCAATCTGTTCGATACGGCGATGCACTTCTTTCACAACATCATCCTGCGCGATCCCCTGCAAGTAAATGACAGCGATGTTCGTACGTGTCTCTCGTCCGACGATCTTATAGTCGACGCGTAATTTAGGGGATTTAATTATTCGTCGAACGAGTGCCGTATTCGTCCTCAAATTCTCTGTGAAGCCTTCCTTCGGACCACGAACAACGGTCTGGGAGGTTGGCTCTTCCACCGACCGACTCTCTCCGCCAGTCGTATCGATAATGATTGCTCTGAGGCTTCCATCTACAAGAATGACAGAGCTGCCCTCAAGCATCGCATATCCTACTTCCTCAACGGCCGTGGCTGGAAAGATTTTGCCGACTGCAATCGACCGCTCCATCAGATGCGTGTATAAGCTATCCGTCTCTTCTGTTGCTTGGCTGTTGGCATCTTCCAATAAACCAAGCAGCATCGTACCAATTGCAGTGCCATCCACAATGCCATCAATATAAAACAAGGCATATCGCTGATTAGGAAATGAACGATGGGTCAACGTTCGGCATACGATATCCGCTCCTCCGCCAAGGAATCGCTCAAGCCGCTCCATATTTTGTTCCAAGTCGGGAACAAGCAGCTGTTCGACATGCTGTTTTTGGTCATCGCCAGCTTGTTTATCATTGCCTGCTGTTTGCTTCTTGAACATCATCGGACTCCTTTCCTCGCTTCACGTATTGCTTCAACCTGTATTGCTGTTACCGCTGCCGCTGGCTAGCGCCGTTCGATTTGTTGCGAACTTTCTTCCGCAGTAACATGACAAGCAGCAGAACAATTGGAATGACGATTTGAAAAATCGGAAAATGATATTTCAAGTTCCTTTCAAACCCGACATTGACTTGATGCATATAACTTTTGAACCAGAAGGATCCGACATAAATGCCGATCCCAACCGGAATTGCTGCTATGCGCAGCGAAATACGGAACAAATAGGAGAATGCAATCGATGCTCCCAAATAATAAGCCGTAAGCTTCACGTATACCGCGGAAAACACAAGCAGTGACACAAGCGGATCGATTCTTTCCAAAAGATTGCTGATTTCTACGAATGTCGTTGCCTGCAACAGCGGTACGACACTCCAGCCTGCGAACTGGCCAAGTGAGGCAATCGTGATAATGTTCATCAGCGTAATAAAGAGGCCTGCGAACACGTAGCCCTTAATCGTCATCCTTATTACGACCCCATATTCATCCGCAGCGGTATAACGCCAGAACATGAGAAACAACACAACCTCCCCGAATGGGAAGGAGATAATCTCCGGAATAGCTGCATCCCACACGGGCTTGAATCCATGCTCAAGCATAGGCATCAACCGGCCCAGGTCGATCAACCCAGCGCTAAGCAGTAGAATGAACAGCACGACGTAGATCATAACTAGAATCGGAAGCAGCACTTCCACCATTCGAAAGAAGACGCCTGGTCCCCCGAGAACCGCATAGCCACCAATGAAGCATATGATCAGAATAACCATCGACAATGGTGTATCCGGCAGTAAATACATAATGGAAAGATCCGCGAACTCACGGACATTGCGAATACATTTGTAGCTGTAATAAATAACATAGATGAATCCGAACACGAAACCGATAATGCGGCCAAAATATAGCTTGAAGATCTCGATTAGATTTCGATCCGGTTCAAGCCTCTGAATCTGAAGCGTTACACAGCTAAGCAGCAGCAGCCCCGCCAGCGCGCCGACGAGTACGGACATCCATGCATCGCGATCTGCATTACCTCCCAACAGAAACAACGAGGAGCTTCCGATCAAGAACAGAATGACGGTCGAAGCCAGCTGTCTAGGGGTTATCACGGCTCGTCAGTCCCCCTCTCTGTCACGTCACCATTAATAGGGATGGCTTGTGTTTCTTACCTTCCCCCACTGATTGGAAAATGATGCACACGCAAAAAAGACAGGCAGATGTCCGTTAGAACATCTGCCTGTCTACGCTGCCGTTATTTAACCAGCTGACCGCGCGTTACTCCAAGCTGGTTGATTGCTTTCAAGCTGCGCCATACAGACGTGCCGCTAATGCGGCCAGCCAGCGCATCTTCATATAGATTCATGACCTCTTCCACTTTCTCAGCCGTTTCTTCAAGGAATTCGATTCGGAACGAGCGAACGCCCAGCTCGATAAAGTGGTTCAAGTATTCCGCACCGGATTGCTCAATTGCGTTGTAGACCGTATTACGACAGCCTTCATCGACGCGAACGGGATGGGACATCCCGATTCGGTCCTGCAGCGACGCACGCGACTCTTCGCATGGGCGGCCGCAGTTCGTGAAGTCTGTACCTTCACTCATGAATGTGCAGTATACGCAGTGCTCCGTATGGAACATCGGCAAGTGCTGATGAAGCACGACTTCCAGCTTAGAAGTATCGGAATTGCCAAGCAAATCCACCATCTGCTGAATGTTCAGATCGTAAGAAGGAGTAACTAGGTCACACCCTACTTCGGTGAACAGATTCACTGCTTTATGATTCGCGATGTTCAGCGAGAAATCACCAATCAACTGCGGGAACGGCTCGCCTGGTGGTGAGCTGGCCCGTGCACGCAGATAGTAGTAAAGCGCTCCTGTATTACGGATTAGCACAGCATCCGGCTTAAGCTTCAGGATATTGGCATGGTAGCCATTCTCTCCTGGCATATGAATACGTGGCGTAGCAAGTGCGATTGGCTTACCGGCATTGCGCGCGACTTCAATTGCTGCCGGGAACTGCTTGATGAACTCGAAGTCTGCATAAATCATCGTCGCGTTCGTCTTCACTGCTGCCTGTACCTGCTCGAGTGTTCGGCACAGCACCGTCAAATAAGGCTCTACATCATTGTCAGCGTTCGGTTTATTGCGAGATGCATCAGCGAATGTATCGACTTCATGTTTAATATAAACAGGAGGCTTCGGACGTTCTTCCGTCAGCTGCTCAACCGCTGCGCGGCGAATGCGATTCAGCTCACGAACGGGAATAATAAGCTCTCCGTCCAAATTCACTTCCAGTGTCTCAAGCTGATACAACGTTCCACCAAGTCGTCCGAGTTGATCTTCGAGCAGCGCTTTGTCCATTGGACGCTTCAGCGCCGTCTGAAGCGGTATCTCCGACACCACTTCAACCGTCGTCCCTTTCTGCACATCTGTCCACGTTGTAACCATCGGTTCGCCTGCACTGCCCGATACCGTTACGCGCATAGGGAACACACGATAAGGCTTGTCCGTCTCGAATGTAGCACGCAGACGTTTATCCAGTGCGGGATCGCTCGTCTTCCATACTTTGTCGCCAACCTTCACACGGCGAAGATCAACATCATTACGTCCAGGTACGATCTCCAGCACAACACCTTCTTGTGCTTCACCTTCAATCTTGACCCCTTGGCGGCGAAGATCATAGACGCGGCCGCCTTCTTCTTTCTTCGTCGGATCACCTGCATCAAAGACGATACCGTCTCCGCGCTTAAGCGGCGCATCAATTCGGCATATAACGGCATCACGAAGTACTCGCTCTACGCGTCCAAGATAGACACCACGGCTTTTCGGGAATGTACCATCGACGAGCTGTTTATTGTTCGTGCCTTTGAGGAAGCCATGCGTAAAGCCACGCGAGAAGCTCTGCTGCAGCTCGCGAACTTCTTCCTTCGAAGGTGCTGTTGGCAAACCGTCAAAGTAGTTGTCGATAACTTTCCGGTACTTGCTAACGACGTTCGCTACATATTCCGGACTCTTCAAGCGGCCTTCGATTTTGAAGGAAGTTACGCCAGCCTCGATAAGCTCTGGAATAATATCGATTGCAGCCAAGTCTTTCGGCGAGAGCAGATAGGCAACGTCGCCCATCGGCTTCTGTTCGCCGTCGATCATCAGATCATATGGCAAACGGCATGCTTGTGCGCATTCACCGCGGTTGGCCGAGCGTCCGCCCCACATTTCACTCGTCAAGCATTGACCCGAGTACGATACGCACAATGCACCGTGTACGAAAACCTCCATTGGCAGCTTCGCTTGTTCGCCAATCTTCTGAATTTGTTTCAGGTTGTTCTCGCGTCCAAGCACGACCCGCTCCATCTCGAACGGCTTTGTGAACTCTACCGCCTCAGGCGAAGTAATCGTCATCTGCGTCGAGCCGTGAATCGGGAAGTCCGGTGACATCTCGCGGATAAGCTTCACAAGTCCAAGATCTTGTACGATAACAGCATCTACACCTGCGTCGATACAAGATTCGATCAGTTGCTTCGCATCATTTAATTCGTCTTCAAAAACGAGAATATTGAACGTCAGGAAGCCCTTTACGCCATAGCTATGCAAGAACGCCATAATTTCAGGCAATTCATCCGTTTGAAAATTGTTTGCGCGCGCACGTGCATTAAACTTCTCTACGCCAAAAAATATCGCATCGGCTCCATTGGCCACTGCTGCCCGCATGCAATCCCAATCGCCTGCTGGAGCCAGAAGCTCAATGTCACCTCGCTGGATTTGTTTCGTCATTACGAGATCCGCCATCCTTTGTCTAACATTCTATCCTCTAAGTGTACCAGAGCAGACATACTGATTCCACCGGCAAAAAATAAGCGCCGTCCCAACTTGGAGTTGGGACAGCGCTATTGGTGAGCAAATCTTCTATTAAAGTATGCATCTCTACTAGATTAGTTGAACTTCAGCGACTCCAGCACCTTCGTTACTTCTTCTTGGTAACCTGCCGAATCATTCGCCTGACTTACCGTAAATTGAAGGACATACAGTCGGTTATTCCTCTCAATCATATAGACGGAAGACTTCAACGGTTGAGAAGCTTTTGGATAGACGACATCGATACGTTGGAACATACTGCCGTTAATGTTCACCATCACATTTTGTGAGATTTCAGCTCCTGCAGCTACCGCATCTTCATCGGTATTCAAATAGCTTGCAAGTGCCTTGTTATATTCAAGTGCGGTTGCATCTTCAATAACGTTCAAGAAAAATGTTCCATGATCCGTATAGTAGGATACAAGACTGGACTCGAAATCTTTCTCATCCGCTGTCCACGTTGCAGGCAGTTCGATCGAATAACTATACTTGTTGCTTGATTTCTTCAAGACTTGACCTTCTAGATCCGTAGCTTCTTCTATCTCGCTGAAGTTGCTGTCCACGTACTTCGTATCGATTGACAGCGAGTTTATGATCTGAGTAAACATCAATTTGGTCTTCAGCGAATCAGCCTTAATCAAATAGAAACTTACACTATATTTATGGTCACCCGCAATTAGGAAAACATCATATTCCGTAATCCAATTTTTCTTGTCCCACGTATATTCGTACTTCAGCACTTGTCCTTGACCGTTCTTCAACGTTATCGTCGATTCCTCGAAGTTACGAATGTAGTCACTTGCAAATTGCTTCTCCAGCTTCGCGCGTTCTTTTGCACGCCATTGCTCGGCTGTTTCGTTATCGACGGTCGACTTGATCGCAAAGTCGATTAATCCTTCATCAACATTAAAGAAGAGTGGTGTCGACGATTCTGTATCACGATGCCAGTTGACCGGAAGCTTCACTTCAATGCCATAATCTTCATCATGAACGGTAATGAAACCATTTACAACCTTCGTCACATCTTTCAAAGAACGATCAGATTTGTCGAATGAGAGCGTAAAGCTGTCAAGCAAGTCCTGATACTTGTTCAACGCATCACGTGAAGTTGCTTTAACACCAGACATTACGACGAAAACTCGCTTGTCCTTCTGAATGCCACGATACTCGAAGAACCAGCCGTCACGGCTCTTCGTTACCATTTTCTCATAGGACACGCCGCCTACGGAGATCGTCTTCTTCTCCATAACCAGCTCATTGTCGCCAAAGTACGTTTGGATTTGGTCGCGAAGCTCTTCCTTCGTCAGCGTGTCTTCTTCATCTTCGATACCAACGACAACCGTCGGATTGTTGGAACCGTCAGACCATACCGTCCAATCGCCATTATCGCTCTGATAAGAAAGCGACAGGTCCGTCGGATAGTTCATGCTCCAGCCATAATAGCTGTCGCCTACCTTCGTCTTGCCTGCATCCGTATCGATACCGGACGTGCCGCCTGTATTCGTGGAAGCGGCGTCACCTGCAACTTTGCCCGTAATCGTAATGAGGTTGCCGCTTGGTACAACTGTTGCTCCGAATGCTTGCGCAATGACACGCACTGGCACGAGGGTCACACTGTTTACGATCTTCGGTGCAGTCGTAAGCTTCGTCACTACACCGTTAACCTTAACTTCCTTGCTGCCGATCGTCAGAACGACAACCGTACTGTTATATTTGAGCGTAATGATCTTGTTCTTCTCAAGGTTCAGCTTAGCGCCAAACGCTTTCGTAATAACGCTAAGTGGAACAAGCGTCGTGCCATTCTCTTTCACTGGTGGTTGAATCTTCGAATCTACTCCGTTGATGTTAACGGTAGGGCTGCCGATCGTCAGCTTAATGACGACCGAATCCCCCGCAGCAGCACTTGCTGCAATAGGGAAGCATGCGAGCAGCATGCAAAGTGCAGTCATAATAACTAGCAAACGTTTGGTCATAGATAGGTATCTCCTTATAGAGGTTGTTCAAAAAGTCCGCTTTTGATCACGAAGCATCGCAGGAAGCGTATTCGGCATCGATTCTTGAATGAATCAGAGACTTCCGGTTCTCACGTAGCACATCACTACGCTCCGATCCTCATTCCCTGCTTCATCCAAGCTTCTCGGTGCTGAAAACCGACCCTTTTGAACACACACTCATTAATGAATTCAATTTACTTCTGGGTCCATGCGCTAAGCTTGATCTTCTTCGTGACGATATCACCGTCGGATAGTAACGTAATCTCGATGGACTGATCGGGTAAGTATGATTTCAACAGCTCGTTCACTTCGACAATCGAAGACACTTGGGTTCCTGCCACCGCATAAAGCTGATCTCCGTTCTGAATTCCGGCATTCTTCGCAGCATCGCTCGTTACCTTCGTAATCGTAAGCGGCTCATCTGTCGGTAATCCAACGATTGCTGACCAGCTTTCCTCCAGCTCTACACCAAGTGACGCGCGATTTACTTTACCGTACTTGGTAAAATGACTGAGGACATATTGCACGGTGTCCACTGGAATGGAGAAACCGAGATTATCCACATCATCACTGACGAATTTCATCGAGTTGATGCCAATAACTTGGCCTTTCATATTCACAAGCGGTCCGCCGCTGTTGCCCGGATTGATCGCCGCATCTGTCTGCAAGAGCTTGTAGTAGGACGAAACAGACCGATTCATGCCGCTAAGAATACCGCTTGTCGCTGTATTCCGAAGCGAGAACGATACCGGCGTACCGATTGCAACAACCTGCTCGCCAGCTTGAATCGTAAGTGGAATCGGTGCGAATGTTACAGGCTGCATTCCTGTCGCGTTAACTTTAACTACTGCAATGTCACTTGTTTCATCGATATACAGCGTCTTGCCATTGAATTGTTTGCCGTCTGCCGTAACGACGACAATGCTTGTCAAATCTTTCACAACATGAGCATTCGTTACGATTTGTCCATCTGCTTTCCAGACGAAGCCTGTACCGTGTGCAAGCGCATACCGATTGTCATAGCCCTTCACTTTGCCAATAATGCCCACAACTGAAGGTGATACTTTCTTCACAACATCCGGGATTTGATTTGCTGGCGTATAGGCATATTTGCCGCTCTTCGCGTCATAAGTCCCTGTACCTCCCAGCGCATTCGTCACTGCACTTGCTTTAACGTATACCTCACCGTTAATCATTTTGGCATCTAACGAAATTGTGTTGCTAGATGAATTGCTTCCCGCTGCCCACGCGCTGCCCGCTACGAAGAGCAACGCTGCGAAGCTTGCAAAAGCGATCCGCAGCACCGCTTTTTTCATCAAGTTTTTCCCCTCTCGCTCTCTACTTTCGCTCCTATTTTCTACCATATAACTCTACTATAACTAGGACTATTTTGACAATTAAATATATATTAAAGAATAGGTGGAAAACGAGCGTTTTCAATTCCATAATTCGACAAATGTAGGCGCAACGTCACAAACTTTCCTCTTAAATATGAAAACGCTTTAATTTATGGCTAAAACGGAGAGAAATGCAGCATTAGACAGGCTACTTCCTTACTTTGGGGCATGATATAATGGGGCCAGTTGTACGTATGACATATGAATCTACATAAATCCAAATATCGGGAGGCTGTACTTACATGAAACTTGGCGTATTCACTGTATTGTTCGGAGGCAAACCGCTGGAGGAAGCACTCGACTATATCGCTTCTAAAGGCCTTGATGCTGTAGAGCTTGGAACAGGCGGTTATCCAGGTAACGCTCATTGCGATCCTGACACTCTGCTCGCTGATGCCGGAAAGCTTCGTGACTTCAAACATGCGATCGAATCTCGCGGTCTGATGATCAGCGCACTGAGCTGTCATGCGAATCCTCTCCACCCACAGAAAGCGCTGGCTGAACCGGATGACGCTGTCATTCGCAAAACGATTGAGCTCGCTAACCGACTAGAAGTGCCAGTCGTCAATACATTCTCCGGCTGCCCTGGCGACCATGAGGGTGCTAAATATCCAAACTGGCCAGTTGCACCTTGGCCTAACGATTATCAAGATATTCTGAAGTGGCAGTGGGAAGAGAAAGTTATCCCGTACTGGTCCGAGATTGGCAGCCTGGCAGAAGCAGCTAATGTCAAAATTGGTCTCGAGCTTCATGGCGGTTTCTCTGTTCACAGCCCTTCGACACTGCTGCGTCTACGTGATGCGGCTGGCAAATCGATCGGTGCTAACCTTGACCCTAGCCATATGTGGTGGCAAGGCATTGATCCGGTACAAGCGGTTCGCATTCTCGGCCGCGCTGGCGCGATCCACCACTTCCACGCGAAAGATACGTCGATCGATCCGATCAACGTTAACGCGCATGGTATTACGGACATGCAGCCATACACGAATATGCTGGACCGCGCATGGCAGTTCCGTACAGTTGGCTTCGGCCATGACCTGAAAACGTGGGCAGACATTATCAGCGAGCTTCGCCTCGTTGGTTATGACTATGTGGTCAGCATTGAGCATGAAGACGGACTCATGTCGATTGACGAAGGCTTCTCGAAAGCCGTTCAGAATCTTCAGCAGGTGCTTATTCGTGAGCCGCTGGGCGAGATGTGGTGGGTGTAGGGGCGAAACCCCTACGGCCCCTGTTTTAAAACAGTTTACTTCAAGATTTCTACCCGCCTAAATCAGGAGTTCTACCCACCTAAATCCCCCCTGCTAGGGAGGACCCCAGGGGACTGCCGTCCCCTGGACCCCGGAAGGGGTCGTGGGATAGACAGAGACGTGATCGCGTACTTTAGTGGTAGGAGTCGCGTGCCCTCTGGGCAAGCTTATGGTTGTGCGTGGAAAGCTCATGATTTATTGCGGGACTAAGATGCGTATTATCTACAACGTGCTTGGAGTCGCGTGGGCAAGCTTATGGTTGCGTGAGAAGTGCATGAGTTAATAAAGCAAAAAGACCTCAAATTTCACTTATGAAATTTGAGGTCTTTTTGTTTGTTACTTATGTAGACCGGGCTGGTCTTATTTCATCCAGCTCTCCGTAATCATGACGTAGTCAGAAAACAGAAAAACAGCCAGCGAAACGAATGCGAATCCGATTGCAAAAACGTTCTTCTTTGGTCTTGCCATCAACAACCTTACGAATCCGATTGCAATTAGAATCGTGAATGCAAGCATGAACCAGTCGAACGCATTAATGTTGCTCG
Organism: Paenibacillus cellulosilyticus; assembly: GCF_003182255.1. GTDB lineage: Bacteria > Bacillota > Bacilli > Paenibacillales > Paenibacillaceae > Paenibacillus_T > Paenibacillus_T cellulosilyticus. Next base: position 19,602 of record NZ_QGTQ01000001.1, read on the forward strand.
TCGACGCTGCAGCTGTTGCCGCCTCTTCTGCAAGATACATGGGATGACCTCCTTTTCGTCACACGTCACCTATCATATTCCTATGTTAGCGGCTGACGACCAGTGATGCAAGTCCCGACCGAAATCCGTAACAAGTTTGTCAACATTTTACCTCAATTGGATATAAGTTAACCATTGTTATTTCGACCCATTCTAACATTATTGTTATCTCCTGATGAAAAATCATTCAGTGTACCGACCTATTCGCAACAAAATCCGTGTATGTACAGGGCCGTTCCACTAGAGAATAGCCCCTTTTCAGGCTAGAAAATCAAATCAATCGTCACGTAGTCGAGATTGCGATACAGCAGCATCTCGGTACGACCGGTGGCTTCATCTTGAATCACAACATGATCCTTCCCGGTAGACACAATAACCCCTGTGAACGAGCGTGCATTCCACTGCGAGTTGTTCGGATATGTCATATAGAAAGTTGCCAGATTGCCTCGTACCGATTGAAGCCATCGTTGATAGCCCATCATCCGAATGCGATTGCGATTACGACGGCGTTTTTCATTCCGTCTGATCGTTCGCTTAGCCTCTCCCATCCTCCACCTCTCCTGCTCCTCCGAGTCCTCTGATGACAGCATATGAGCGCACTCCCCAACTCGTATGGACAATCCGAGCATAGCTGATGCACTTCCAGCAGATGCGGAGGTGGAATCAGTAGGCGTCAGTCCTTCAGTTCAATCCGATTTCCCTCGGGATCGATGATGACACCGATTGTTCCCCAATAGAATTGTCTAACCTTCACCTCAACGCCTCTTCGGGATAACTCTTCCACCGCAGCATCAAAATGACGTACATTGAACCGAAGAACCGTCGGGTTCTGTGATCTGAGATGCCCGTCTCATGAATATCCACAACTCATCACCTCTATTGTTCGTTGCAACAAGCATAAGCGCATTCGATTCCGAAATCGTCATCATTAAGAGGGAACTAAATTTACACTTATATACAACCTTAGTTATAGAATCTGACTGTCAGCAAAAAGAATAGCCAATCAGACTGCCGCTTCATAAGCTGCTGTCTGATTAGCTCTCGCTCATACTACTTTAACTTAATCCGCTGCACCTGCAGCTACCGATTGTTCCGTCTCACGGCGTTTGACCGTCCGTTCGCGATCGCGCTCCAGAACGGGCTTGAGATACTTGCCGGTGTACGAACCCTCCACCTTCACAAGCGCCTCCGGCGCACCGGCTGCAACGATCGTACCGCCGCCATTGCCGCCCTCCGGACCGAGGTCGATCAAATAGTCAGCCGTCTTGATGACGTCGAGATTGTGCTCGATAACGAGCACCGACTCCCCGCTGTCAACCAAGCGATGCAGCACCTGCAGCAGACGGTCGATGTCATCAACGTGCAGACCTGTCGTTGGCTCGTCAAGAATGTACATCGTCTTGCCCGTGCTGCGGCGGTACAGCTCGGCTGCCAGCTTCACGCGCTGTGCTTCACCACCGGACAACGTCGTTGCAGCCTGACCGAGCCGCATATAGCCTAGACCTACATCGAACAACGTCTGCATCTTACGATGAATACGCGGAATGTTGCGGAAGAACTCCACTGCATCCTCAATCGTCAGCTCTAGCACTTCGGCAATGTTCAGCCCTTTGTACTTCACTTCGAGCGTCTCGCGGTTGTATCGTTTGCCTTTGCACACTTCGCATGGCACATAGACGTCCGGCAGGAAGTGCATCTCGATCTTGATAATACCGTCGCCACGGCAAGCTTCACATCGTCCGCCCTTCACGTTAAAGCTGAAGCGACCCTTCTTGTAGCCGCGCACCTTCGCTTCGTTCGTGTTGGCGAATACATCGCGAATATCGTCGAATACGCCTGTATAAGTCGCTGGGTTCGAGCGCGGCGTACGTCCGATCGGCGATTGGTCGATATCGATGACTTTCTCGACATTCTCCAAGCCGCGGATCTCCTTATGCTCACCTGGACGTACCTTCGCCCGATTCAAGTCACGAGCAAGCGTCTTGTACAAAATTTCGTTAACGAGCGTCGACTTACCCGAGCCCGACACGCCTGTTACAGCCGTGAAGACGCCAAGCGGAATCTTCACATTCAGGTTGCGCAGGTTGTTCTCCTTCGCTCCTCGAATCTCGAGCCACTTGTCGGTTGTAGCACGGCGCTCCAATGGCACCTCGATAAACTTCCTGCCGCTCAAGTAAGCACCTGTAAGCGAGTTCTCATCCGCCATTACTTCAGCCGGTGTACCTTGCGACATGACTTGACCACCATGGATACCAGCACCTGGACCAATATCGATAATGTAGTCCGCCGCCATCATCGTATCCTCGTCATGCTCAACGACGATCAACGTATTGCCGAGGTCGCGCATATGCTCCAACGTCTGAATGAGTCGGTCGTTGTCGCGCTGATGCAAGCCGATACTCGGTTCGTCGAGAATGTACAGGACGCCCATCAAGCTCGATCCGATCTGCGTCGCAAGCCGGATACGCTGCGCCTCGCCGCCAGACAGCGTGCCTGCTGCACGGCTGAGCGACAAATATTGAAGGCCGACGTTCACCAGGAAGCCAAGCCGGCCATTAATTTCTTTCAGGATCAGGTTCGCGATCGTCAAATCCTTCTCGCTTAGACTTACTTCTTCGAAGAAACGCTGCGCCTCGCCAATCGAGAGTGACGTCACGTAGGCGATGTTCTTATGATCAACCGTGACAGCCAAGCTTTCCTTGCGAAGGCGGTCGCCCTTGCAGCTGCTGCATGGCTTCGCAGCCATATAGCCTTCGATGATTTCGCGCATCGCCTCGGAAGCGGTATCCCGGTAGCGGCGTTCCAGGTTATGAACGATGCCTTCGAACGCAACGAGCGCTTCCTTCCGATGACCGAAATCATTCTCATATTTGAACTTCACGAGCTCGCCGCCCGTTCCGTACAACAGCTTCTTCATCTGCTCGGACGTCAGCTCGCTAACCGGAACAGTGCGCGAAATGCCGTAATGCTGGCACACCGCTGCCAGGAACTGCGGATAATAGTTCGACGTACTGCCGGCCCATGCCTCGAACGCGCCATCTTCGATCGACTTGGACGGATCCGTCACGAGCAGGTCTGGATCGACAATCATCTTCGCACCGAGACCATCACACTCTGGGCACGCACCGAACGGACTGTTGAAAGAGAACATACGCGGGGCAAGCTCATCGATGCTAAAGCCGCATTCCGGGCAAGCCAGATTCGAGCTGAACATGAGCTCTTCCTTCTCCATCACATCGACGATAACTTTGCCTTCTGCCAGCTTAAGCGCCGTCTCAAGCGAATCGGCCAAGCGCGTTTGCACGTCGGACTTCACGACGATCCGGTCGACCACAACTTCGATGGAGTGCTTCTTGTTCTTCTCGAGCACGATCTCTTCGCCGCCGAGCTCGCGAATCTCGCCGTCAATCCGTACGCGCACAAAGCCCTGCTTCTGCACGTCCTGCAGCAGCTTCGTATGCTCGCCCTTGCGGCCGGAGACGATCGGCGCGAGAATCTGCAGACGCGTCCGTTCTGGATATTCCATAATGCGGTCGACCATCTGCTCGACCGTCTGCGACGTAATCTCAATGCCATGCTCTGGGCAGTGAGGCTTGCCGACTCGTGCGAACAGAAGCCGCAAATAATCGTAAATCTCCGTTACTGTACCTACCGTCGAGCGCGGGTTGCGGCTCGTCGTCTTCTGGTCGATTGAGATAGCCGGCGACAAGCCGTCGATGGAATCGACGTCCGGCTTCTCCATCTGACCAAGAAACTGCCGCGCGTAAGCAGACAGCGACTCGACGTACCGCCGCTGTCCTTCCGCGTAGATCGTATCGAACGCAAGCGATGATTTGCCCGAGCCGCTAAGGCCTGTAAGCACGACGAATTTGTCGCGCGGAATCGTCACGTCGATATTTTTCAAATTGTGGGCTCTCGCCCCCTTAATTACTATGCGATCGCTGGCCACTGCTGCTCCACCCTTCTATTCCCCTCTAGATAACCGTACGTCGTCCTACCCATTATATCTATCCAAAATCAGTCGCCTTCCGCACGCAGCTCCAGCAGCGCATCACGCAGCTCCGCGGCACGCTCGAACTGGAGATTCTTCGCTGCGTCTTTCATCTCGGCCTCTAGGCGCTGAATAACCGACTGACGCTCTTTCTTCGACAGCTTGCCTCCGGCACCTGTGCCGGTCAAGTAATCTGCCTTCTGCTCCGCGACCTTCGTCGCTTCGATAACATCATGTATCTTCTTGCGTATCGTCTGCGGCGTAATACCGTGCTTCTCGTTGTAAGCGAGCTGAATGGTACGACGGCGTTCCGTCTCTTTGATCGCCTTATCCATAGAGTCGGTAATCTTGTCGCCGTACATAATAACGCGTCCGTCTGCGTTACGCGCCGCCCGGCCGATCGTCTGAATGAGCGAGCGTTCCGACCGCAGGAAGCCTTCCTTATCTGCATCGAGAATAGCGACTAACGTCACCTCTGGCAAATCCAGACCTTCCCGCAGCAGGTTGATGCCGACGAGCACATGGAATGCACCCAGACGCAAATCACGCAAAATCTGCATTCGCTCCAGCGTCTTAATATCCGAGTGCATATAGCGCACCTTAATGCCAACGTCCTTGAAGTAATCCGTTAAGTCCTCCGCCATCTTCTTCGTCAGCGTCGTGACGAGCACGCGCTCATCCTTCGCAATCCGTTCCCGAATCTCGCCGAGCAGATCATCGATCTGTCCTTTCGTTGGACGCACTTCGATCACAGGATCGATAAGACCCGTTGGACGGATAATTTGCTGTACCATCTCTGGACAATGCTCAAGCTCATAAGGGCCCGGCGTTGCCGAGACATAAATCATCTGACCCGCCTTCTCCTCAAACTCCTCGAACCGAAGCGGCCGATTGTCCAGCGCTGATGGCAGACGGAAGCCGTGATCAACGAGCACTTCTTTACGCGCGCGGTCCCCGTTGTACATCGCTCGGATCTGAGGCAGCGTCACATGAGACTCATCAATAACGATTAACATATCATCGGGAAAATAATCCATCAGCGTATACGGCGTTGCGCCGCGTTCGCGGAACGTTAGCGGTCCCGAGTAGTTCTCGATGCCGGAGCAGAAGCCCATCTCCTGCATCATCTCGATATCGTAGCGCGTCCGCTGCTCCAGCCGCTGCGCTTCGAGCAGCTTGTTCTGCGAGCGCAGCTCCTCCAGCCGTTCCTCCAGCTCACGCTCAATGTTGACGAGCGCCCGCTTCATCGTCTCTTCCTGCGTTACGAAGTGAGAAGCCGGGAAGATCGCGATATGATCGCGTGTACCAACTATCTCACCCGTCAGTACGTCAATCTCGGTAATCCGCTCGATCTCGTCGCCGAACAGCTCAACCCGAATGGCACGTTCATTGTTGGCTACTGGGAAAATCTCGACAACATCGCCGCGTACGCGGAATGTACCACGGATGAAGTTAATGTCGTTGCGCTGATATTGAATATCGACCAGCTTATGCAGAATCGCATCGCGTGACTTCTCCATACCGACGCGCAGCGACAGCACAAGGCTGCCGTACTCAGAAGGCGAACCGAGGCCGTAGATGCAGGACACGCTGGCCACGATAATAACGTCGCGCCGTTCGAATAGCGAGCTTGTCGCCGAGTGACGAAGCTTATCGATCTCATCGTTAATGCTCGAATCTTTCTCGATATACGTATCCGTCGACGGAATGTACGCTTCCGGCTGGAAGTAGTCGTAGTAGCTGACGAAATACGATACGGCATTCTCCGGGAAAAACTCTTGAAATTCGCTGCACAGCTGCGCCGCCAGCGTCTTGTTATGCGCGATGACAAGCGTCGGCCGATTCAGCTTCGCGATCGCATTGGCAATCGTAAACGTCTTACCTGTACCGGTCGCACCAAGCAGCGTCTGAAACCGCTCGCCGTTCTCTACTCCCTCCACCAGCTGACGGATTGCCTCCGGCTGATCGCCCTGTGGCGTATAGCCCGACATCAGCTTGAAGGACTTATTCGATCGTTCTGCAAATTCCATGCGTATCGGTCCACCTCCCTGCTTTTTTTGCTTATAAAATGTATGGTATCGCTATAGTTAGCGAACGGGCACTCGAATGTGTGTTCCCATTCATTATATCGTTTTCCATATGCGGTTGCAATTTGAATGTGCGCATACGGGCGAATCGAACGGCATGAGAAAACCTCTATCGAGGCCTTTCGAAGATGAGCGACCGCGTTTAGATGTTGGTTTTATCGCCAATAAGAATTGGTATTTTCGAGAGACCCGAAAATACCAATTCTTATGTGGTAATAAAAGCGCGTGCCTTATGCAGCACGCGCTTGATTGATATTCGGAGAACTACTTCCCTTATTATACCGTCGAATCCTGTGCCCGCCCTGTGCCATGACTACCTTGACGCGGACCCTGACGCCCTTCCACAGATGTTCCCGGAAGATTCGAATGACCTGCATCTGCATCCGAACGACGCATGAACGGCCAATAGTTTGCTTCGCCGAACATCCGAACCATGACCGGAATGAACAACGGCAGCATAATGAGTGCATACATGAACAGTCCACATAGAACAATGGTTGCGATCTGAAGCAGCGACATAACCCCCGACGGTAGCATCGCCGCGAACGTGCCGCCCAGAATAACCGCTGCGGACATGATGACCGTCCCCATCCGTTTCATTGCCTCTAGAATTGCCTCTGTTGGCGGCAGATGACGATACTCCTTGAATCGATCCATCAAGAAAATACTGTAGTCGATGCCAAGCGCCACGAGCATAACGAAGCCGAAGAATGGCACGGCCCAGCTAACGCCCGTATAGCCCAGCCAGCGTACAAATATGATTTCCGTTACTGCCATTGCCGTATAGAACGTCACCATCAGCGAAGCGATCAAGTACAGCGGCATGACGATCGAACGGAACAGAAGAATCAATACGATTCCGATACCGATCAACATGAACATGACAGTCTTCGAATAGTCCTCATCGGAAATACCGTTCAAATCATGGTTGTAGCTCGTAACGCCGCCCACTTCATAGTGAGCCGACTCGAACGATGTACCTTGCAGACCACGTGCGACAGCCGATTTGAGCGCATCGATCTGATTCATCGTTTCCAGCTCATACGGATTGCCGTCAAAAATAACATCGAACTTCACCGTGCGGCGATCCGGCGACATATAGACGTCAACCGCTTGTTCGAACTGTTCATTCTGCGAAGCCTGCTCCGGAATGAACCAGCCCGTCAGCCCTTTGTTCGGGGAGGACGACAACTCTGTCAAATATCCTTCAGCCGAACCCAATCCGTCCGTTACCTGCTTCAAGCCGTCAACACTCTGATCGAGACCATCCGTCAGCTGCGTCAATTGGCCGTTCAGCTCCGAGAAGCCGCTTGCCAACTGCTTCTGGCCGTTAGCCAGCTGATCGAGTCCCGTCTGCATCTCTGGCAGTTTCGAGATGACAGCGCCCTGTCCTTGCGCTGCCTGATCCAGTCCGACCTGCAGCTTCGCAATGCCTGTGATGAGCGATTGCAGCCCTTGTACCAGCGCCTGCTGACCATCGGCTGCCTGCTTCAAGCCGGCATTCGCAGCGTCCAGTCCTTGCGACAAGCCAGCTAGCTGACCATTAAGCTGCTTCGTCTGCGTGCTCAACTGATCCGCGTCGGTTTGCAGCTTACGAACGGCGCCAAGCGCCTTTTGATAAGCCGCATCATTCGCGAGCTCTGGATACTGGTCGGTCAAACCACTCAGATCGGAGTCGACATCAGCAAGCCCGGATGCCAGCTTCGCCTGCTCAGATGCAATCCCAATGTAGCCAGTAGAAAGCTGCGTCACACCGTCGCCTAACTGACTGTAACTGCTCTCCAGCTGATTCGCTGCATCCGCCAGCTTCTGAGCGTTCTGGCGAACCTGCTCGAGACCAGCTTGCAGATCTTTGGCGCCAGTCGAGCCGTCTTTCATTCCTTGTTGAATACGTGTGAGCCCTGCGGACAGCTCGTTAATACCTGCTTTCAGTGCCAGTGTACCGTCCGTTAGCTTACCAGCACCGTCTGCTGCTTCTTTCAGCTTTGGCGCATTGTCGCTAAGCTGCTTGCTCGCATCCGATAGACCATCGCCTATCGTCGTCAGACCTTCACCGCTTTTGCCAAGACCATCCTGCAGTGTTCCTACTTGATCCGATACGAGGAAGTCTTCCGGCGCCTCGCCTGTCGGCCTCGTTGCACTACGAACCGTACCGACCCCTGGCACTTGCGCAAGCGCACGGCTTACCTGCTCGACAACCGCGAGCCCATTCGTGTCCCCCATAGGCGTATCCGACTGCACAACAACCGTTGTTGGCAGCGTCTCACCTGGACCAAAGCCGTCTGCGACAAGGTTGAACGCTTTGACCGAATCATATTTCTCACCAATCTCATCAAGCGAGTTGAACGAGATCGAGCCCTTGTACGCCGTAAGCGCAGGAACGATCAACACGAGGAGTATGACGAGCGCCCATAGCGGGCGTTTCAACGAAAACGAACCAACTGCCCCCCACAGCTTGCTCTCCTTGTGCTCCAGCGATCCTCTAGCCGGCCAGAACAACGCATTCCCGAATACGGAGAGGAAGAAGGGTACGAGCGTGAACAACGCAATCAGCATAACCGCTACGCCGACTGCCACTGCAACTGCCGAGCGATACAACACGAATGTCGAGAAGCCGATCGAAGCGAAGCCAACGAACACGGCCAAGCCCGAGAACAGCACCGTGCGGCCCGCTGTGCGGTATGTCTCGACAATTGCTTCGTCCCGGTCACCAAGACGAATCAGTTCCTCTTTATACCGACTAATCAACAGGATGCAGTAGTCCGTTCCTATGCCGAACAGTACCGCGACCATGAAGATCTGCGTAAAGTTCGACAATGGGAAATCCATATATTTGACGAGGTATGCGACAACCGACTGCGACGTCAGATAGCTGAAGCCGACAGCCAGCAGCGGTACAAGCGGTGCAATCGCCGAGCGGAACACGAGGAACAGAATGACGAGAATGAAGCCCACCGTAATAAGCTCCGTTTTCTTCAATCCTTCCTGAGAGCTCTGAACGACGTCCTCACCGATGACCCAGCCACCCGTTAAGTAATGATCAACCTTCACATCAGAAAGCGCCTCGTTAAGCGAATCGCTCATTTCCTTCGGAAGGCGTCCCTCCTCCTTCACCTTCACAAGCGCGATGACCGTCGCCTTATCCTTCGAGACAAGCTGACTTTCTAATTCCTTCGTCTGAAAATGTGTCGTGACCTGCGTAACGCCATACTGCTCACCGTTGTCGGTCAGCTTCTGAAGCGCCTGCTGCGCCTGCGACAGATCCTCGTCCGTCAATCCGCCTTCACGATGGAATACGACGACCGTCGAGTCGGTCTTCCCTTCCCCATCCTGCCCTTCCAAGCTGCTCAGCAGCTTAGAGGCCTCAGAGGAGGAGTAGCCGTCAGGCACGCTAATCTGCCCTTTATCCCGTACAAGATCCTCCATGTTCGGTGCGGACAACATTAGCCCAGCCGCAACGGCAAGCCACAGCACAAGCACCAGCCATTTGAACCGTAATACCGTTCTCATTCTCCTATCCCCGCCTTTCTCTGTATCTATCCTTCTTCTGACTCTGATCGCTCCCGTGCTTGAACGAGTGCAGCAGCAAGCCTCTCATATAGCTCGATAAAACCAAAAGCCTCGTCATCGGTAAAATGGCTCAAATACTGGCACAGCAGCTCCTCCAGCCTGCTATCGAACTGCCGCGTCAACCGCTCGCCTTCCGAAGTTGCTTTCAGGTAAGTGACACGTCGATCCTTCTCGTCAGGAACTCGCTCAATCAGCTTCTTATCGGACAGTCGGGTGACAATCGCTGTGATCGAGCTTTTGCCCACACAAAATACTTCCGCAAGCTCCGATGAGGTCGTACAGCCGTTCTCTCGCAAATAACGAAGCGCGAAGCTCTGATCCAGCGTCAGCTCATCAGGCAGCAGATCGCGGGTCAGCGCACTCAATCTGCGGTTAACCGTGAAGGAAGCTTCGAGGTATCGATCAATCAGCTTAGATAGTTGTTCTGTGTCCATCTTTCCACTCTCCTTTCACTATGTGTAGAACCATACGATAGTTTGTTCGACTGTCGAATGGTTTTATTATCGAATAGTTTCACTATTGAACTATATAGCAATAACCGATCCGATGTCAATATTAGACAGTGTGACAAATTAGCGAACAAATGATGCAAAAGCAAAAACCGCTCCCGCATCGCCAAAAAGACGATAGCAGAGCGGTTCTTATTTGCAGCTGTATAGAAGACAATTACTCTGCCACGAAGCGGAGCAAGGCACTGCCGAAATCATGATGGAAGCGAGGTGCAGCAATACCAGCATACATCAGCTCATCGCCGCCATACACACGGTCCGTGCCGAGCAGTCTGTAATTGAGCGCTGGATCAAGCCCTCTCAGCTTGAAGCGGCCAAGCGGCTGATGCGGCTCGTTGAGCACCTGCACATAAACGGCCATCACTTCGCGCTTATCCTTGGAGACGAACATCCAAGATGTCTCATTGCCTTCAAACGGACTGAGCAGACGGTAGAAATCACCTTGCTGAACGAGGGAGCGGAGCTCTTTGTACAAAGCGATTTGGTCCGTAACGACCGCCTTCTCTTCATCCGTGAATTTCGTCAAATCAAGCTCATAACCAAAGTTGCCCGACATCGCGACATTGCCGCGCGTCTCCAGCGACGTGATACGGCCAACCTGATGGTTCGGCACTTCGGAGATGTGCGCGCCCATCGCGCTGATTGGATAGACGATGCTCGTCCCGTATTGAATGCGCAAACGGGAAATCGCATCGGTGTTGTCACTCGTCCATGTTTGCGGCATGTAGTAAAGCATGCCTGGATCGAAGCGGCCGCCGCCGCCGGAGCAGCTCTCGAACAGCACCTGCGGGAACTTCGACGTAATCTGCTCCAGCACGTTGTACAAGCCGAGCATATAACGGTGCGCCGTCTCGCGTTGGCGATCAGCCGGCAGCAAGGCCGAACCAATCTCCGACATGTTGCGGTTCATGTCCCACTTCACATATTCGATCGGCGCGCTGCTGAGCACACCGGAAATCGTATCGATCAGATATTGCTGAACATCCGGACGGCTCATATCCAGAATAAGCTGCGAACGTCCCGTTGTCCGATGACGGCCCGGCACATGCAGGCACCAGTCTGGATGTGCACGATACAGCTCGCTGTCTGGCGAGATCATCTCTGGTTCGAACCATAAGCCGAACTGCATGCCTAGCTTATTGATGCGCTCGGCAATGTCCTCAAGACCACCTGGCAGCTTGCGTTTGTCCACGAACCAGTCGCCGAGCGACGAGTTATCGCTGTCACGCTTGCCGAACCAGCCGTCGTCGAGCACGAACAGCTCCATGCCAAGCTCGCTGCCGACCTTCGCAATCGCTTCAAGCTTATCTGCATTAAAGTTGAAATACGTACCTTCCCAGTTGTTCACGAGCACCGGACGAACCTCGTCACGGTACGTGCCGCGGCACAAGCGCGTGCGGTACAGCTCATGATAAATACGGGACATGCCGCCCAGACCCTCTGGTGAATACGCCAGTACAACTTCTGGTGCTTGGAACGTCTCTCCCGCTTCCAGCCGCCAGCCGAAATCGAACGGGTTGATCCCCATGAACAGACGGGACGTACGGAACTGATCGACTTCGACGCCTGCCAGGAAGTTGCCGCTATAGACGAAGCTAACGCCGTATACATCGCCATGATCCTCGGTTGCACCGTGTTCGAGCAATGCGATGAACGGGTTCTGGTTATGGCTGCTAGAGCCGCGACGGCTCTCGATCGACTGCATGCCTGGACGTAGCGGGCGGCGGAACACATCGCGTTCACGCGACCAGGAACCCGACAGCTGCAGCATGTCATAGCGGTCATGCTGGAAGTCTACGCTCATCGACAACGCGCGGCGCAGCTGTACCGTCTCTTCGCCTTCGTTCGCAAACGAGACCGAGCGAGTAATCGCATCAAGCGCTTCATAGACGGAGTAGGACAACGTGACAACGAGTCCTGTCAGACTGTCGCGCAGCTTAATGAGGAGTGTCACCGCCTCATCGTCGGCTTCTGTATAAGTAGCCGGCAATCCCGGAAGTGCTGGCTTGCCTTGCACAATCTCATGGAATTCGTATCGAAGGTCCGATACGGTTGTACCGTTCGCATACTGCGCTTCGAACGCCGGCGTACGGAAATCAGAGCTGCCGTAGCTTGGGTATTCATGCGGCAGCGTATCGAACGAAATTTCATTCCGGCCCGGCACGGGGTTCGGACTGAACGATGCGCGCTCTTGGCGCTCGACGAGCGTGTGAAGCTGGTTGCCGCGAACGCGGCGACCCCAATAAACATGGGATGGGTATACATCCTCGATTAGTTCGAAAGCGTAGCTTGTCTTATTCGTCTGCAGATGGAACAGCTGTTTAGATGCATCGTATTGAACTGACATAATCATGCTCCTCCTTGAGATTGCAATATGGACTTCCATTTGACATCATTAACGGACGTTATAAGTTTTATAGCACAACAAGTAAGCTTTGCCCCAAAGGGGCATGCGATTCTCTCCACCCAAGTGTACGAGAATGCGACTCTGTCCTTCCTAGGTTCCCCCTTCCGGGGTCCAGGGGACGGGAGTCCCATGGGGTCCTCCCTAGCAGGGAGGATTTAGGTGGGTAGAAAACAACAAAAAAAGAATGCCTATAATGTGTTCATTATGGCATTCTCGTATGAATTTTAGTATGGACGTTTCTCGGGTTTATATGGAGAAATGTAGCGTGAACTATAAACTGAGGATCATAACGCTACTATCGTTTCGAGCGGCGGAGCGGTGTTGAAGGTTCAGCTTCAGTTTTTGCAGATAACGTCTCATCCGAGACACGGTCTGCGGAAGTGTCACCCGTACCGCCTTCCGGCAAGCTTTCTACTACCACTTCCGAGGCTGCTGGAAGTGCGAGAGCTGCGGCTTGTTCGCGGGCTGCGAGGCTGCCGCTGCCATAGTTCAGTTCTCTTCGCTTCGTGGCGCGGCTGCGCCATAGCAAAGCAATGAACGAGCCTGGTGACGGCTCTGCATAGAAATCCGCTTTGTCGTCCGGCGCTAGGATGACGCCGAGCTGATGATGCTCGCCGGCATAACGCGACCGCTGGACGAAGCGCTGTTCGCCTTCGCGATTGAGCACCTCCAGCTTACAGAACGCCGAATTCCGGTGAAGCGCCTCGTACAGCTCTTCCTTCGTTCGAACGCGAACCCCGTTCACCTTGTGCAAAATTTCGCCGCTTTGCAGCCCCATCTGCGCTGCCGGTGTACCCGGTACTACACCAAGCACCATCAGTCCACGCTGGTCATGGACGAACAGCGGCGTGCCTTCCGATTCCCGCTTCGCACTGGACCAAATAAGCAGTTCATGCAGCAGCAGTGCAGCAATCGCGGCAACTGGCAGCAGTGACGGCAGCCACGCTGCAGCTAATGCAGCAACCGCTACCGCTGCGCTGTACCAGAGCAGCGATTTCGCCGCTAGGCGTGCCTTGTTCTCCGGCAGCTGCGAGCGCGTCCACTCGGTGAAGCCAATAACCATCGGCAGCGCCGTGAATGACCAGCTCCCGGATGACGCATGCTCGCCGCTTAGCAGCGGCAGCAGCGGTGTCCAATCCAGCGCCGCACCATCTGAGCCAGTCGGCACGAGCAGCAGCAGCGGCACTGCCCAGTAGCCCTGCAGCTGGTAGGCGCCAATCAGCTTGCCGCGTTTGCCCTCCATAAACATCGGGGTCGCGAACTTCGTGCCCTGCCGTCGAACAAGCAGCGCCTCTGCACCATGCAGCAGAGCAACGAGCAGCAGCACAGCTGGCATATCGATCGCAGCAAGCGAAGCCGCCCGCTCATTAATCCAGCCTGAGCCGTCCTCCAGATGGACGAACGTATTCAGCCATTGCAGAATGCCGAGTACCCCAGCCGCATACGCAAAGCATAAATAACGCAAACGCAGCAGCGCCAGTATCGCTGCTGTTCCCCACAGCCACATCGCAGCTTCAGCCGTGAGCTGGGCTCCTATCAGCACGGATATGCCGGACAACACCACGCCTACTGCAAGTCCCGCGACAATCGTTCTAATCAGCAGAATAGGCCATACATGCAGCCGAACACTGAATAATCGCCGTTCAATCCATGTACCACGCATATATAAAAAACCAATAATGATAACAGCTATATAATAATAAGGCTGTGCCAACGCATGCAGCACACCATCTCCAATTAATCGCAGCCATTGCAACGCTGCATCCACACGATCATCCTCCTCGTTGTTGAATGTAAACGCGTTATGCTGTCGGGCTGAACACCAACCTTACATATTTTCGACATCTGTAACGATATTCCTTCCTGTATGTAAACGATCGGTCGGCTTCGTAAACAACAGAAAAGAGCGCCTCACGGCGCCCTTCTCCAGTTTCTCGTCCAATCAACTTGCCTTCTTCAGCTTCTCACGCACAGTACCAAGCGCTTTGTTCAACTGAACATCATTCGCCGGATTGCGGATCCAAGCGACGACACCTTTCTCGATTGCATCAGCAGTCGCATTATCGACGACGCCTGTCACCGGAAGGCTCGACGATTGCTGGAACTGCCGAACAGCCTTCTCCGTCGATTCGCTGAAATAGCCATCGGTACGATCCGTCTTATAACCAAGCGCATTGAGCATATGCTGCAAGCTGCTCACGTCGTCACCGATTTGGTCCTTCTTGAGCGGCTCCGTACGGGACAGCTTCGCCGTCTTATACACCTCTGGCGCAGCGACGGCAATATCCGGCTCGATGCCTTTCTCATGCACCCATGTTCCGTTTGGCGTCAACCATTTGGCGATCGTCATTTTCACCAGGCTTCCGTCGCCCAATGACTTATCGTAGCTCACCTGTACGGTACCTTTGCCAAACGTCTTAGCACCAACCAGTACTGCTCCTGCCGACTGCTGCAGCGCCCCCGCCAATATTTCTGAAGCACTCGCGCTTCCTTCGTTAATCAGAACCGCCAACGGGTAGTTGCGTCCCGGTCCTTTCGATTCCGTCGTTTCCTTCGTCCCTTCACGATCCTCAACCTGCACCATCGTCTTGCCTTGTGCAATAAAAGGCTCTGCGATCGCAAGTACGACAGGCAGCACGCCACCTGGATCGTTACGAACATCGATGACTAGCCCCTTCATGCCTTGGTCCTCAAGCTTCTTCAGCTCTTCAGCGAAGCGCTCCGCCGTATTCTTGGAGAACTGGCGAATCTCAATGAGGCCGATGTTGTCCGTCTTCATCGAAGCGTACACCGTCTCCACATCAATATCGTCGCGAACTAGCTCTAGACGAATCGGCTTGTTGACACCGGCGCGCTGGATTTCCAGCTTCGCCTTCGTTCCTCTTGGTCCACGGATTTTCGAAACGGCATCATTCAGCTGCAAGCCCTCCAGCTTCTCGCCGTTCACAGAAAGGAGTACATCCTTCGGCATTACGCCGGCACGCGAAGCAGGTGAGTCTTTGATCGCAGAGATAACAACAACTTTGCCGTTCTCGATCGTCACCTCAGCACCGATACCGGTGAACGAACCGCCAATCGATTCGGAAAAATGCTTCGCAGTATCCTTCTCCATATAGACGGAGTAAGGATCGCCGAGCGACTCCATCATCCCTGCAATCGCGCCGTTGATGACCTTCTCGCGTTCTACGTCCTTGTAGTACTTGTCCTCGATCAAATCCATGACCGCTCCAAGCTTGGCTTCCTCCTTCTCGCTCAAGCCTTCGCCTTCAGCAGCGGCTTCACTCGCAGCGGGGATGCCTCCAAGCTTCTGCATGACCCACTTATCGGTTGCCATAAGCGTCCCAAGTACCGATATCATCATCGTCAGGACGACAAATACGGCTACTGTACGCAATTTGAAATGCATGTCTCCACCACCTTGTCTGTCCATCTCCAGCCCACTGGGGCCGCCACTATGCAGCAGCCGCACCCGGCACAACTAGTAGTATATGACAAGCTTTTCCGTTTTATTAGAAGTCATCTAACCATGCATAAACAAGATGAGCAAGCTCGCATAAAGGTTAAAACATGTGGAAACGGAGCCACGCAAGGTGGCTCCGTCTCATCAATTTTGCTTATTTCAAATAGCTTGTTGGATCTTTAGGCGTTCCGTTCACGCGCACCTCGAAGTGCAGATGGTTACCCGTCGAGTTGCCCGTGGAACCAACCTCTGCGATTTTCTCGCCGCGCTTCACGCTATCGCCGACTTTAACCTTTATGCCGCCGTTGCGGATATGGCCATACAGCGTCCACAAGCCATTGCCGTGGTCTAGAATAACCGTATTGCCGTAACCGCTTGTCCAGCCTGCCGTAATGACTACGCCGCCTTCGGCCGCATAGATGCTCGTGCCTTCTGGTGCCGCCATATCAATACCCGCATGCAGCTTCTTCGTATGATAGATCGGATGAATACGATAACCGAAGCCGGAGCTGATACGATAGGAATCCTTAAGTGGTACTGCCAGCTTGCCGCCCGTGTAGAATACGGTCTGCTTCTTCTGCTCCTCACGCTTCTTGCGCTCCAGGTCAGCCTGCTTCTTCGCCAGATCAACCATGAGCTGCTCTTGCTCTTCGCTAATGTCTTCGAGCTCTTCCATCTTCTGATTGTACTCGGCGATCAGCTTTTCCTTTGTCTTCTCCTTCTCAGCCAATACAGTCTGATAATCATCAAGCTTCGTGTACATTTCTTTCACATCGCTCAGCTTATTCTCGATTTCCACTTTCTTCTGTGCGATGAGCGCTTTATCCTTCTTGTGCTGCTCCAGCACATCTTTATCCTGGTTTACAATAGCCTGCAATGCATCGAAACGGTCCACAAAGTCCGTAAAGCTCGTTGCGCTCATTAACACATCAAGGTACGAGACAACGCCATTCTGGTACATGAGTCGCAGCCGCGACTGAAGCATTTTGTCACGTTTCTCGACGCGATCCTCTGCCTCTTCCAGCTGCTGACCTGCTTGCATCAGGTCGTCTTCTGTCTGGTCGATTTGCTTCTGAACGCCGTTCATCTGCTGCCCAACCTCATCAAGCTGCTTCAAAATTTCATTCACGGAGCTTGCAGCCTGATTCTTGAGCGCAAGCACATCTTTGCTTTCCTTCTCTGCCGATTTCTGAGTGGCAGCCGCGTCCTTGGTCTGCTTCTTTATGGCTTCCAGCTGTTTGTTGATCTCGCTGATTTTGGAGGCCGCTTCAATTTCGGGTGCCGCTGTCCCCGTCTGCCACACGGTTGCCGCTATGAGAAGCGCTGTCGTGACAGCCGTCGCCTTCTTCCACGTTCCTGACCTTTTCACGCTTGATCACCTACACCTTCAAATACTTGCGCACCGAAATGGTACTGCCCCAAACGCCAATCAACGTACCTATACCTACGAGCGTAACCGTCAACAAAAATGCAACGTCATGATATTCAACAAGCGTGATCATCGCTAAGCCTAAGTCGAACTTCGTCATTGCGATCAGCTTGACGTATCCATACAACAGCACGATCGCCGTAAGCAATGACGCACTAAATCCGATCAGCGCACCTTCAATAAAGAACGGCCAGCGGATAAACGCATTCGTCGCGCCGACGAGCTTCATAATACCAATCTCACGACGGCGGTTAAGAATGGTCACCTTAATCGTGTTCGAGATGAGGAACATAGCCGTTACAGCCAGACCTATCACGATGACGAGTCCGACATTGCGCACTGCATCCGTCGCTTTAAACAGCTTCTCGACTGTGCCTTGTCCATACTTCACGTTCATAATCGGCTTCGTCGCGTCTGAATTGTTAATGGCCTTGATCCGATTCGCAACATCTGCAATCGTCTTCGGCTCGAACACTTCGACAGTGAAGGAGTCCGGCAGCGGGTTGTTCGTCTCATCGAAGCCCTCTAGCAAATAATCGGCATCCTCGCCTAAGCTCTTGCGCAGCAGATCGAGACCTGCGTCCTTCGAGACATACTCCACACTTTTCACATCGACCATGTTACCAATTTCATTATTCAGCTTATCGATTGTCGTCTGGTCCGCATTCAGCTGCAGGAAGACACGAATTTGAACCTGACTCTCAATCTGCTGAGCAAAATGGTTTACGTTCAGCGAGAGAAGCAGGAAAACACCTAATATAAACAACGAGATGAAAATCGAAGAAGCAGACGCGAACGACATCCAGCCGTTGCGAACAACGTTCCTGACCCCTTCCCGAATATGACGAACGATCGTTCTAAATTTCATAACCGTACTCCCCTCTTGCCTCATCGCGTACGATCTCGCCATTCTCGATAGCGATGACGCGTTTACGAAGCGAGTTCACGATTTCACGGTTATGAGTTGCCATAATGATCGTCGCGCCGCGGAAGTTGATCTCCTCCAGCAGGTTCATAATGCCCCATGAGGTCTCGGGGTCAAGGTTGCCTGTCGGCTCGTCCGCTACGATAACGGACGGATTGTTAATGATCGCGCGCGCGATTGCGACGCGCTGCTGTTCGCCACCCGACAGCTGCGTCGGCAGGCTGTTGTGTTTGCCTTTCAGGCCAACGAGCTCGATGACTTCCATCGTGCGCTTGCGAATGAGCTTCTTCGGCGCTTCGATAACTTCCATGGCGAAAGCTATATTTTCAAAAACGGTCATCTTCTGCAGCAGACGGAAGTCTTGAAAGATAACCCCGATATTACGTCGTACATAAGGAATTTTGCGCGGCTTGAGCTTGCCAATGTTGAAGCCGTTGACGGAGATTTGACCTTTCGTTGGTACTTCTTCTCGGTAGATTAGCTTCATAAACGTCGATTTGCCCGCACCGGACGGTCCGACAAGGTAAACGAAATCGTTGCGATCTATTCGAACGGAGACGCCGCGGAGCGCGTGAGTGCCATCCGCATACGTCTTCCAGATATCCTGCATTTCAATCACGTTATCACATCCTGTAAGTTGTCAGCGCTACTATTTCGACAGGAATATTCGAAATCCTCTAAAATCCCGTCACATTCCGCGTTTTTAAGAATTCTAATCCAATTTCCATTCGACACGATCATTGTGCGGAAAACGTCGACCTCATGACCCCGTAAGCTCCAAAATGTTTCATGCACATCGGACAGGCCTTCCAACTTTTATTTCATTTTAGGCGCGAGCCCGCCTTGTCTACCGTAACTTCCGAACTTGTCCTTGCGTCTTACAATTATCCAATGTTTAGGGGGTTTGTGTGACAGGCTGTCCGCTTCAGTTGAAACGTTGACGAGTTCGAGGTTGAACGGGAGAAGAACGCTTATTGCTCGTTGTGTCGAGGGAGTGACGAATAGAGAACCACGCGGTGCTGCGGCAGGCCGCAGCAATCGCTTGTGATCTAAGGGAGGAGCAAACGAGGAATGAAACGAATCCATGTGTTGTTCATTATCGTGCTGGGCTTGCTGTTGGTTGCTTCTACCGGCTGGGGTGCCGTATGGATGTACGCGAACAATTCGAAGGTTCCAGAAGGCGTGACCGTTGACGGCATCCAGCTCGGCGGAATGGAAGTCGGCGAAGCCGCTTCACTGTTGACGAAATATACGGATCAGTGGGAGCAGCAGCAGACGGTCATTCAAGCCAATGATGCTGACGTATCGTCGGATTCTCGTGCATGGACGTTGAAGGAGCTTGGCTATGATGCAGACGCATCTGCCGCCATTGCTGCTCTGAAAAAGCTGCAGGAAGGCGATCTGATCGATCGTGCGCGCTATCGGCATTCCTTCGAACAGACGCTGTCCATCGACTACTCTTTTGAGCCAAAGGCGTTCGACAAGGCCATCCGCCAGCAATGGGGTTGGATTGACAGCAGCGCAACGACCAACGCCACTCGTGTCATCACAGCCAACGATCGAGTCGTCTATACGCCCTCCCATAATGCCTACCGGCTCGATGTCGATACGCTGCGCAATCAAGTAAACCAATGGGTCGAAGACTCGCAGACAACGGCAGCGACGAATGCAGCCGATCTGACAGCGCTGGGCACACGTAAGCTGGAGCTCCCGCTTCCGATCAAGACCGTCGAACCCGAGGTGACATTGGAGAAGCTCAAAGCCGAAGGCATCGACCGGATGATTATGTCGTTCACGACCGACTTCGCGAGCAGCGCGGAAGGTCGCGCCTATAATGTTACGTCCACCGCCAAGGTCTTGAATGATGTCGAGCTTGCACCCGACGAGGTGTTCAGCTATGGCAAGATCGTGGCCGCTACGGAGAAAAAATACGGCTACCGCGAAGCGCCGGTCATCCAGAACGGCAAGCTCGTTCCGGGCATCGGCGGCGGCATCTGCCAAGTATCCAGCACCCTATATAACGCCATTATCCGCGCGGGACTCGATATCGTCGAGCGGCGCAACCACTCGCTGCCGGTGTCGTATCTGCCGATCGGTCAAGACGCGACGTTCGCCAGCGGTGCGATTGACTTCCGCTTCAAGAATACGACGGGCAAGCACCTCATCATCCGTACCGTCGTTGAGGATCGCAAGCTGACAGTGAAGCTGTTCGGCACGCTGCCGGACAATGTCCGCTACGATATCGAGTCGATCACGACGAGCACGATTGAACCGACGATCCGTGAAACGGTCAGCGACACGCTGCCGCCGGGCGGGCGCCTTATTACGCAGCAGGGCAAGCAAGGCTATGTAGTTGAGACGTATCGCACGCTCGTGCGCGATGGCAAGGTTGTATCGCGCGAGCGGCTGTCGAAGGACAAATACAACGCGCAGCCAACGCTGGTCAGCATCGGCAAAGGCACGGAGCCGAGCAGCAAGCTTGGTCCAGGCGCGCCGAACGATGCGGAGCAAGCGCCAATTATTGAAGACGGCGTAGGCACTCAGGCGCCAAGCGCTTAAAGGTATAGGTAAATAAGTGCAGCCGCCCGCGTACTGTCGCGCGGGCGGCTGCTTTTATTAATGGGTGTTAATGGGTGGAGCTAAGACCTTTCAGTGTGGCTTTGGTACGCTTAATTCGTAGTGCCTGGACCTGCGAGCATTTACGTGTAGTTGAACCACACTTATCGCACCAACTCCGCTTCTTGGCGTCCGATAAGCGTAGCTATTCCCTACTTAATCAGCGATCCACAGGTCATTACGCGGTTAACAGTGACGCTAAGTGTGATCTTAGCACGCTTAATCGTTCTTTCGGAGCGTCTGCGAACAATTAAGCGTGGCTGGACCTCCTTAACGACATTACACGACCGTTACGTCTGCTGGAGTCCACGCTTGCGTGCGGCCAATTCGCGGAATTCGGCATCGAGCTCTTCGTAGCGGCCGTCGCCTTGTGCATGCTTCGCCAGTTCGCCTAGCACATAGGCAATCTGGTTGTCGAGCAGCATGAGCTGCTCTTTGCGTTCCTCTTTGCTCATAGCAGTCGTGGAGGTCGAACATGCAGCTGTGGCTGTGGGCTTCACGTCCTCTGCCGCACGCTGTGCGATTTTGTCCGTGTATTCCTTCAGTCCACTCTCCTGCTTGCTGATGGTCCCGTTGTTGAACACGAGCAGCTTGTCGCAGATTCGTTCGACGAAGTAGCGGTCATGGGAGACAACCAGCAGCGTGCCATCATAGTCGATCAGTGCCTGCTCCAGCTGCTCCCGGCTTGGCAGGTCGAGATGGTTCGTCGGCTCGTCAAGGATGAGTACGTCATGCTCCTGCATGATGAGTCGTGCCAGCTTCACGCGCGTCCGCTCCCCTAGGCTGAGGTCTCCGATTGAACGCCGAAGAATCGATTCATCCAAGCCCATGTTGGCCAGCATCGTGCGAACCGCGCTCTGCTGCTCCCGGCTTGGGAACGCATCCTCAATCATCGCTATAACCGTCTGGTTCGGCTTGAGGTCGGATACGTCCTGCGTCAAGTAAGCAATGCTTGCGGCAGGACTGATCCACATGCGGCCTGCGTCCGTCGTCTCTTGGCCGGTCATGATTCGCAGCAGCGTTGTCTTGCCGCAGCCGTTCGGGCCAAGTAGACCAATACGCTCGCCACGCTGAACGAAGAACGAGCTATTGTCGAACAACTTTCGCTCCCCAAACGATTTGTGAAGCTGCAGCGCCTCGACAATCCGTCGTCCCCGCTTCGCTGGCTGATCCCATCCGAAGCGCACCTCTGCTTCTTCCTTCGGCTTCTTCACACCTTCAAGGTCGATCTTCTCGAGCCGATGAATACGGGATTTGATCTGCTGATCCATCTTCTTCGCCTTCGAACGGTAGAACTCTTTGACGCCGGCGCGCATCTCGGCCATTTTGCCGACCTTGCCCGCCTCACGGTGCGCCTTGTCGGACCACTGCTTCAGACGCGCGATCTCATCTTGAATCTTCCGTTCGTACTTCGTCTGCTCGATATATTGGTGCAGCTGACTGGCATATCGGCGCGCTTTCTCTTCACGGTAGAACGTGTAATTGCCCGGATAGCTCGTCACCGCGCCTTCGTCAATCTCAATTGTCCGCTTCGTCGCGCGGTCGAGGAAATGCCGATCATGCGAAATGACAATGACCGTACCCTCGAAGCTCTTCAGCTCGTCGATGAGCCACTCTACGCCTTGCAGATCGAGATGGTTCGTCGGCTCATCAAGCAGCAGCACATCCGGCTTTGATGCCCAAATGTCCGCGATCGCCAGCTTCGTCTTCTCGCCGCCGCTAAGACCATCGAACCGATTCTCATCCCAATGGCGAACCTTCGCGAGCCCCAACTGACTGGTCAGCTCGAGGAAGCGCTCCGTGTCGCTATACCCTTCTCGATTCCCGCTCATTGCTCCCATGCCAGCAAAGGTGTGGACCGTATAGGAGGTCGATTGAAGCAGATAACCAATGTTCAAATTCGGACGATGCGCCCGAATCATCCCGTCATCCGGCTGGAGGCCGCCGAACAACAGGTTCGCCAGTGTCGTCTTGCCTGCGCCATTCATGCCGACAAGGCCAATCCGTTCCCCTTCTGCTATGTCGAAACTGATTCCGCTTAGCACCGTATGGTCGCCGAAGCTTTTTTTCAAATTACGTACGCTAATAAGTGTCATATGCATCCCCGCTTTGTTCTCTTTTTCAGAGGTAGTTCAAAAAGTCCGCTTGTGATCACGAAGCATGACATGAAGCATATTCGGCATCGAATCTTGAATGAAGCAGAGACTTCCGGTTCTCACGTAGCACACCACTACGCTCCGATCCTCATTCCCTGCTTCATCCAACCTTCTCGGTGCTGACAACCGAACTATTTGAACACGCATTTCTACTACTGACAAGGGCAATGACATTCGAATGAGGACAACTAACTAAGGTGAAACCTTATGCTGGGGTGGATATCAAAAAGCCGCAAGCGATAGGCTTGCGGCTCGGATAGACGAATATTGGGTGTTTGTTAGCTGCCGGTTTCCTGCCTAATGATAAGGCAAAAAAGCTGCGTCAAAACATACTGTCGTCCAAAACGAAACATCTATCGTCGTTGTTAGAACGGCGATGATCGTTTCATCTTGAGAAATCCCAAGTCTGAGTATAAGTACAAGGTGAAACTTATACTGTCTTGGTAGACCGTACGTATTATTGTCGCAATATCGGCAAGGAGTATTCTCCAACAGACACACGTATCCCTAATCCGCTCCGCCATAAGCAAAGCTCGTTGTCGTAGTTTATTCGAATTTCATAAACGACAATGAATTAGTTCCACATGATATCGAGTTGGATACCTCCTAAAGATTTGCTGTATCGTAAACATACAGCAATTAAAGTGGTTCCATCATAGCATTCCCTCTGCTCAATGGCAATACGACAACTGCATAAAATCCACAAATTAGGCAAGCTCAAAGTAAAGGGAGCGGCGGGCAAAGCCGCTCGTCATGCTTGTACAGCAGTATGGGTAGGCTGCCGCGTCAGCGCGAGCAGCGACCTACTTCTTCTTATGAAAGGCAAGCACCGTCACTACGAGCATCGCGAACGAGATCATGAGCGTCAACGCCTGATACACTTCCATCCTCCCACCCCCTTCTAGGAGGCCTCAGCCTACAACGGGCCTTCTGTACTGTTCTGCTGTCTGTTCTGCCATTATACCAACTTTCGCCTACTATGAGAACATACGTTCGTACTATTCTTATAAAAAAAGCACCCTGCCGTATAGGCAAGGCGCTCTAGATGATATTGCACGAATTAGCGGCTTTTCTCCGCAAACTCAGTTACCCAAGCGGCCGTTGCATCGAGCTCGCGCTCTGCACGGGTAATCGCATCCGTTACTTGCGGCGTTGCCGTACCGCCGTATACGTTGCGTGCGTTCACAACGTTCACGGGCTGCAGCACTTCGTAGATGCGATCATCGAACAGCGGCGAGAATTGCTTGAACTCGTCGAGCGTCAGGTCGAGCAGGTATTTGTTCTGCTGGATGCAGTACAGTACCGTTTTACCAATGACCTCGTGCGCTTGACGGAACGGCAGTCCTTTGTTAACGAGGAAATCGGCGATGTCCGTTGCGTTCGAGAAGTCTTGATTGACCGCTTGGCGCATAACGTCCTTGTTTACCTTCATTGTCGTAATCATTGGTGCGAACAGCTGAAGCGCGCCTTGCAGCGTACGAACGGTATCGAACATGCCTTCTTTGTCTTCCTGCATGTCTTTGTTGTACGCGAGTGGCAGCGACTTGAGCACTGTCAGCAGGCCAATCAGGTTGCCGTAAACGCGGCCCGTCTTACCACGAACGAGCTCAGGCACGTCTGGGTTCTTCTTCTGCGGCATGATGGAGCTGCCTGTGCAGAATGCATCGTCCAGCTCAACGAAGCGGAATTCCGTGCTCGACCAGAGGATGAGCTCTTCAGAGAGGCGCGACAGGTGCATCATGATGATCGATGCGTGCGACAAGAACTCCAGGATGAAGTCACGGTCACTTACTGCATCAAGGCTGTTCTCGTATACACGATCGAAGCCGAGCTGCTTCGCAACGAAGTGGCGGTCGATCGGGAACGTCGTTCCTGCGAGCGCGCCAGCGCCGAGCGGCAGCGTGTTAATGCGCTTGTAGCTATCTTGCAGACGCTCAGCATCGCGGCCGAACATCGATACGTACGCCATCAGATGATGAGCGAACAGAATCGGCTGCGCACGCTGTAAATGCGTGTAGCCCGGTACGATGGTATCGAGGTTCGCTTTGGCTTGCTCCAAAAGCGCCGATTGCAGCTTTTGCAGAAGATCAACGAACTCGACAACGCGCTTGCGCAGGTACAGGTGCATGTCCGTCGCAACTTGGTCGTTACGGCTGCGGCCCGTATGCAGCTTGCCGCCAACTGGACCGATATCTTCGATTAGTGCTTTCTCGATGTTCATGTGAATGTCTTCATCAGCGATATCGAATTCCCAGTCGCCACGCTTGATGCGCTGAAGTACACGGTGCAAGCCGTCCTTGATCGTATCCACGTCGTCAGCAGGCAGGATGCCTTGCTTACCAAGCATCGTTACGTGCGCGAGACTGCCTTGTACGTCTTCTTCTGCCAGCTCTTTGTCGAACGTAATCGAAGCTGTATATTCTTCAACCAGTTGGTCGGTTTTCTTCGTAAACCGGCCGCCCCAAAGTTTGCTCACTTGTCAAACACTCCTCTATGTCCTAATACGCAGAAATAAGAGTCTGCCGATGAGACCCTTATTCCTGTTTCCGTGCAAAATGATCTTATTTACGGTTTTGCTCTACACCGGACGATACTTTCAGACGAAGCGCGTTCAGGCGGATGAAGCCCGTTGCATCGCCTTGGTCGTATGCTTGCGTAGGGTCTGCTTCCATCGTCGCGATATCTGGGTTGTAAAGGCTCACTGGGCTTTGAACGCCAGCGCCGATAACATTGCCTTTGTACAGCTTCAGGCGTACAACGCCTGTTACGTTCTTCTGGCTTTCCGTTACGAGTGCTTGCAGCGCAAGGCGCTCAGGCGCGAACCAGAAGCCGTTGTATACGAGCGTAGCGTATTTTGCGATCAGGCCGTCACGAAGGTGCATAACGTCGCGGTCCATCGTGAGCGACTCCATTTTGCGATGAGCCGTGAACAGGATCGTACCGCCTGGCGTTTCGTACACGCCGCGGCTCTTCATGCCAACGAAGCGGTTCTCAACCATGTCGACACGGCCGATACCATGCTTGCCGCCAAGCTCGTTGAGCTTGTCCATAACGCCAAGCGGGCTCAGCTGCTCGCCGTTAATAGCTACGCAGTTCCCTTGCTCGAACGTCAGTTCAACATATTCGGATTGGTCTGGCGCATCTTCAGGCGATACGCTCAGGACGTACATATCTTTAACCGAGTCAGCGCTTGGATCGAACCAAGGATCCTCAAGCATGCCGCTCTCGAAGCTGATGTGCAGCAGGTTGCGGTCCGTGGAGTAAGGCTTCGCAGCGGATGCCGTTACTGGAATGCCATGCTTCTCTGCATAAGCGATCATCTCAGCGCGGCCTGGGAATTCCGCACGGAATTCTTCGTTGCGCCAAGGTGCGATTACGCTGATTTCTGGTGCCAATGCAGCAGCCGTCAGCTCGAAACGAACTTGGTCGTTGCCTTTGCCCGTAGCGCCGTGCGCGATTGCCGTTGCGCCTTCAGCACGTGCGATGTCAACCATACGCTTCGCGATGAGCGGACGCGCGATCGACGTACCGAGCAGGTATTGGCCTTCATACAATGCGCCAGCTTGGAACATTGGGTAGATGAAGTCTTGTGCGAACTCGTCGCGGAGGTCGTCGATGTAAACTTTGGATGCGCCCGTTGCGAGTGCTTTAGCCTCGAGACCGTCGAGCTCGTCCTTTTGACCGATATCAGCCGTGAACGTGATGATTTCTGCATCATACGTTTCTTTCAGCCATTTCAGAATAACGGAAGTGTCCAGACCGCCGGAGTAGGCGAGTACGATTTTTTGCTTTGCCATGATTGCTTACGCTCCTCTATATTCGATCTTATTGATAATGTCATGCCGCGAGGCGCGGAGGCGCGCTTGCAGCGAATGATTGAAGGGAAAAGCCTTACTACATGATAGCAGCCATAATCGCTTTCTGCGCGTGCAGACGATTCTCGGCTTGGTCATAAATAATCGAGTTTTTGCTGTCGATAACGCCTTCGCTGACTTCTTCCCCGCGATGCGCTGGCAGGCAGTGCATGAACAGATAGTCTTTCTTCGCGTACTTCGCCAGATCTTCGTTCACTTGATAGTTCGCGAATGCGAGCTCACGCTCTTTTTGTTCGGCTTCGAAGCCCATGCTCGCCCATACGTCCGTATAGACAACGTCAGCATTTTCGATTGCTTCACGCGGATCGCGGCACATTTGGATAACCGAGCCTGTAGATGCAGCAACAGCCTTCGTCTGTGCGACGATGTCCGGATCTGCCTCGTAGCCTTCTGGCGAAGCTACGGACATATTCATGCCGAGCTTCGCAGCGCCCATGAGCAGCGAGTGCGTCATGTTGTTGCCGTCGCCGATGTAGGCGATCTTCAGACCTTCTAGGCGGCCTTTGTGCTCAAGCACCGTCTGGTAGTCGCACAGCACTTGACATGGATGCTCGGAGTCCGTCAAGCCGTTGATAACAGGTACTGTGGAAGCACGCGCCAGATCGATAACGATCTTATGTGCAAACGTACGAATCATGATGCCATCGAGGTAACGGGACAATACTTGACCCGTATCCCAAATTGGCTCGCCACGGCCGATTTGCAGGTCGTTACTGCTAAGGAACAAGCCTTGGCCGCCGAGCTGGTAGATACCAACCTCGAACGATACGCGCGTACGCGTCGACGATTTCTCGAATATCATACCGAGCGTCTTGCCTTTCAACGGCTGGTACAACTCGCCCGCTTTCTGCTTCTTCTTAATATCAATGGCGAGGTCGATCAGATAGCGAAGCTCTTCCGACGAGTAGTCGGACAATGCCAGAAAATCGCGTCCCTTGAGTGACGCCGCCAGTTCTTCTTTCAACTGTTGCTGTTGCATTCATGTACCTCCTAAAAGCAATTTGCGTTACTGCTTTGATCAGCTTCCTGCAAGCAAATTGCTCGCTTCGAAAGCATAAACCAAGCAATTTGCGTTACTGCAACTTCATCTATATCGGTTAACTTAACCTCTTTTGTTCAGCAGCTGCGCCAAAATCGTAACCGCTTGGTCGATTTCTTCCTTCGACACGAGCAGGTTCGGCAGCAGACGAAGCACGTTTGGTCCTGCCGACAATACGAGCAGACCTTTCTCTTGTGCTTCCGTAATAATCGGAGCAACCGGCTCCGCGCATTCAATGCCGATGAGCAGACCGAGACCGCGTACATCCTTCACGAACGAGCTGTGCGTCGTCTTTGCGCGCAGTTGGTTCATCAGGTATTCCCCTTGCTTAGCTGCGCGCTCTGCGAGCTGCTCTTCAAGGATTGTCTCGAGCGTTGCCTTAACGGCTGCCGTCGCAATTGGCGTACCGCCAAACGTCGAGCCGTGGCTGCCGGGGCCAAACGCTGCACGAAGCTCTTCCTTCGCGCCCATCGCGCCGACTGGGAAGCCGCTGCCGAGACCTTTTGCCATCGTGAAAATGTCTGGCTCTATACCGTAATGCTCATGCGCAAACAGCTTGCCCGTACGCCCCATGCCCGTCTGTACCTCGTCGATGATGAGCAGCGCGCCGCGCTCGCGGCACAGCTTCACCAGACGATGCAGGTAAGCTGGATCAACTAGGAGTACGCCGCCCTCTGCTTGAACAAGCTCGAGCATAACCGCAGCCGTCTTATCCGTAACAGCCGCTTCCAGCGCAGCAAGATCATGAAGCGGAATGTAGTTGAAGCCTTCTGGCAAAGGAGCAAAGCCTTCTTTGACCTTCTCTTGGCCAGTTGCTGTCAACGTCGCCAGCGTCCGTCCGTGGAACGATTGCTCAAACGTTACGATCTCGTAGCGTCCGTTGCCCAGCACCTTCTGCTGATAACGACGAGCGAGCTTGATCGCCGCTTCGTTCGCTTCTGCCCCCGAGTTGCAGAAGAAGACTGCGTCAGCTGCACTGTTCGCCGTAATGAGCGCAGCAGCAGCCTCTTGGTTCGGAATGCGGAACAGGTTGGAAACATGCCACAGCTCGTCGAGCTGTTTCTTAACAGCTTCCTTCACGCGTTTCGGCGCATGACCCAAGTTCGTCACGGCAATGCCGCTGACGAAATCGAGATATTTGTTACCTTTGTCATCCCACAGCCAGCTGCCTTCGCCCTTAACAAGCGACATGGGATATCTGGCATACGTCGGGAACAGCGCTTCGCCTGCGCCAGACTGTCCGTTCTGCGCTGCTCCTGCAGCAGTTGGTTTCACTGCTTCGCTCATTTCAATTTCCCCTTTCCTATTGTCCCATATAAATGCCGACCTCTAAACGACCTCTACAAGTAGTACAGAGACTATCGTACGATTCGCGTGCCTACGCCGCCTTCAAGTACCGCACGCGTCAGAACGCCCGGCTCGTCGCCTTTAACGATGACAACCTCGCTGACACGGCCTTGGATACATTGAATCGCTGCGCGCACTTTCGGAATCATGCCGCCATAAATTTCGCCCGAAGCGATCATCGCTTCGATCTCTTCAACGGTTACAGTTGGCAGAACCTGCTTCTCTCCATCCACCGTCTTCAAAATGCCCGGTACATCCGTTACAACGATCATCCGCTCTACACCGAGGTGGGAAGCAACTGCGCCTGCGGCCGTATCGGCGTTAATGTTGTAACGCTGCGCAGCATCATCGATGCCGATTGGCGCGATGACCGGTATGTAGCCCATGCCCATGACGCCTTCAATAACAGCGGCGTTCACGTCCGTGACGTCGCCGACGAAACCGATATCGTCCGCATTCGCAACCGGCTTCGCTTGAATAAGCTTGCCGTCTACGCCAGACAGACCAAGCGCCTTCGCGCCGTTCTGCTGGATTTTGCGAACGATCTCTTTATTGATCCTGCCCGCAAGCACCATCTCAACAACGTCGAGCACGTCGTCGTTCGTTTTGCGCAAACCGTTCACGAACTCCGTCTCAATGCCAAGCTTGCCGAGTGTATCACTAATCGCAGGACCGCCGCCGTGTACGATTACAGGGCGCACGCCTGACTGTTGAAGCTCCTTGAGCTCTGCGAAAAATGAATTAGGCAGCGCAGCAAGCGTGCTGCCACCGCATTTCATAACAAAACGTTGTTCCATATGTCCGTTCTCCTTCGCCTTCGCTTACGTCCGGTACGCCGCGTTGATGCGGACGTAATCATACGTCAGATCGCAGCCCCATGCCGTTGCCGCGCCTTCGCCATTATGCAGGTCGACGTGAATGACGACCGTGTCGCCCTTCAGGTACTCAAGCGCGGCATCCTCGTCAAAGCCGATTGGACGCGATTGTTCCAATGTGACGATATCACCGAGGCGAATATCAACCGTCTCTGGATTAACTGGCTGGCCAGCACGACCTACAGCCGCGATAATACGTCCCCAGTTCGCATCTGCGCCGAATACAGCGGATTTCACGAGGGAGGAGCCGATAACTGTTTTCGCGATTGCTTGTGCCGAATCGTCGCTTACAGCGCCGCGCACTTGCACTTCAACGAGCTTCGTTGCGCCTTCGCCGTCGCGAGCGATTGCTTTGGCAAGCACTTCACATACGTAGCGGAGGCCTGCTGCGAATGCGTCCCATCCTGGGTGTGCTGGCGTCAGCGTCGCGTTGCCTGCAAGACCGCTTGCCATTGCAACGAGCATGTCGTTCGTGCTGGTGTCGCCGTCAACCGTAATCATGTTGAACGTCAGATCCGTCGCTTGACGAAGCAGCGTTGTCAGTTCAGCGCTTCCGATAGCCGCGTCCGTCGTAACGAAGCCGAGCATCGTCGCCATGTTCGGGTGAATCATGCCGGAGCCTTTCGCTGCGCCAGCGATGTGAACGACTTGTCCATCCAGTTCAAGGCGAACGCAAGCCGTTTTCTCAACAAGATCCGTCGTGAGGATCGCTTGATTGAAATCTGCTGCACCTTGCACGTCCGCTGCCAACTTGGCCGGGAGTTTCGCAATACCGTCACGAACGCGGTCCATTTTTAGGTTTTCGCCGATTACGCCCGTCGATGCAACCGCAATGTGCGCTGCCGGTACGCCGATTGCTTCTGCGAACTTCGCGCGCATCTCGAATGCATCAGCTTCGCCTTGCTTGCCCGTGCAAGCATTCGCGTTGCCGCTGTTGACGATTACGCCGCGCAGCAGCCCCTCTTCGCCGATGCTGTCTTTCGTTACGAGAATCGGTGCCGCTTGGAATACGTTTGTCGTGTACACGCCCGCAGCCGATGCTGGCACTTCACAAATAATCGCGCCGAGGTCATGGCGCGTTGTTTTCTTCAAACCGCAATGCAGGCCGCCGGCTTGAAAGCCACGGGGCGTCGTGATGCTGCCGTCAGCCACGATGTCGAATGCCGCTGTAAGGTTGTTTGCCATCGTTTGTGTCTCCTTTAGGATGTTATAAGTGCCTGGGTTGGTGGTGAATGGTGATGTTAGTTAAAAGGACGAGCTTGCAGACACCGCTGCGCGTGCGATACATTCTTCCAATCGCTGTTGTTCTCGGATTGTTCTGATCTTATAAATTCAGATAGGGTAACAATCCGAGTAACAAAGGCGACCACTACGTTTCTCCAGAATGTATTCGCCTGCTTCGCTCCATGCTGGTGCGCGGCACTTCAACATCCTGGGGGTTATATAGGTTGGTTGCTCCGCCGTGCTCTACGAGCGGCTTCGCTAACTTTAAACACTAGTTAGTTGGTCGTTCGCTGCATGTTGCGTATAGCCCATCAGTCGATAGCGAACAGACTAGTCTCTTACTTATGGATAAACCGGTACAAAGTTGAGGCCCAGCGTTTCGTCCCAACCCATGGAGAGGTTGAGGTTTTGGATCGCTTGGCCGGCTGCGCCTTTGACCAGGTTGTCGATGACGGAAACGATTGTTACGCGGCCCGTGCGAGGATCGACGGAGAAGCCGATGTCGCAGTAGTTGGAGCCCCATACTTCTTTCGTCTTCGGCCATTTGCCCGTGTCGCGAACGCGAACGAATTTGCGTCCCTCGTAGTATTCGCGATAAAGCTGAACAAAGTCCTCGTCTTTACGATCGCCAATAACGGATGCATACATCGTGGACATGATACCGCGTGTCATCGGCACCAGGTGTGTCGTGAACGTGGTTGTCACTGGCTTGCCAGCAATATCCGTCAGCACTTGCTCGATCTCTGGGATATGCTGGTGCTTGTTGATTTTGTACGCGCTGAAGTTCTCGTTCAGCTCCGAGTAGTGCGTGCCAAGGCTCGCACCACGGCCCGCGCCGGATACGCCGGATTTGGCATCAATAATGATCGTTGCCGGATCAATCCAGCCCGCAGCTAATGCTGGAACGAGGCCAAGCAGCGTTGCGGTTGGGAAGCATCCCGGGTTCGAGATCAGGTCTACGCCCTGCACACGGTCACCGTATACTTCTGCGAGTCCGTATACAGCTTGCGCAAGATACGCTTCGTCTGCTGGCGTTTTCTTATACCACTGCTCGTACAGAGCAGGTGATTTCAATCGGTGGTCACCGGAAATGTCGATAACTTTCAATCCCGCCTCAAGCAGCTCAGGCGTCAGCTTCGCTGCAATGCCCGCTGGTGTAGCAAGAAATACAACATCTGCTTTGGCACGAATCGCTTTCGCGTCGACACCATCCAGCAGATCGGTACGGATTTCAACCAGGTGTGGAAACCCATCTGCAATAGGTGTTCCTTCACTCGAAGATGACACTACCGACGTCACGTTGACGTACGGGTGACTGGCCAGCAAACGGATCAATTCCACGCCGCCGTAGCCAGTAGAGCCAATAATGGCTGCGTTCAATGTATGGTTGCTCATTAACGTCTCTCCCATCGTTATTGAAGCCAAATTTATGCTTGGACTTATTTCCCTAATAACCCATTGTACATGATTCCGCGTCAAAGGGAAATGAACGTTTCCGTAACTAACTTCGTATTATTATACAACCACACTAATATAAATACAACGACAAAAAAGCGGCTTTTTCCGCGCCGCTATGCGCTTTGTCGTGGTTTGTCGATCACTCCATTATACACGCCTCATTCACTCAATCTTAAACCCTTGACCAATGACCTCAGCGGTCTGGCTGATGATGACAAAAGCGCCAGGATCAGCAGATCGAATGATGGCCTTCAGCTTCGGAACCTCGTTCTGAGAGACAACAACCATCAGCACAACTCGACGTTGTCCCGTATAGCCCCCATGTGCATCGAGCTCGGTCAATCCACGATCAAGCTGTGTCAGCACGGCATCCGCCAGCTCCTCTGCTCGGTCGCTTATAATGAAGGCTACTTTGGAGAGCGCGAGCCCGGTCTGGAGCAGATCGATTGTTTTACTCGTAACAAACAATGCGATAAGCGCGTACAGGGCATTTTCCGGAGAAATCAGAATTCCCGCAAGCACAATGACAAGACCATCGAAACAGACAACGGTTATGCCGAGCGACAGCCCGGAGTACTTGTGAAGAATTTGAGCTGCAAGGTCTGTACCGCCGGTAGAACCACGTCCTCGGAAAACAAGCCCAAGACCTAAGCCAACACCAACACCACCATAGACGGCTGCGAGGAGCGGATTGTCTGTAGGCGGCGGCCAATGCGCAGTGAGCAATACGAACAATGGCAGCATAAATGATCCGAGCAGCGTCTTAAGCGCAAAACGTTTGCCCAGCAGCCACAGCCCGGCAAAGAATAGCGGAATATTAATCGTCCACTGCGTGTACGCAGGCTGGATCCCGAGTACTTGCTTGACAATAATGGATAAGCCCGAGACCCCGCCTGAGGCGATGCTATTCGGCACAAGGAACAGATTGAAGCTTGCGGCAATGATAAAAGCGCCGACCAGCAGCTGCGCAACCGCCCATACCGCTTGCGTCCGCGGATTCGCTGGTTCAGTGACGCGGCGTCGGCGGGTTCGAGAGGATTTGGTCGATTGGGGTTGATTCATGGTGTAGGTACCTCCTTGCACATATAACATATATAAGTTTGCGTCATTAACATTATGTACGTCCGTACATACAGGGGGAGCATATTACAGAAAGTCTGATGTGTATTGTGCCCAAATAAAAAAGCCTGCCTCATTTGGCAGACTCATGTTACTCAATTGAAAATTCATGCATATAGCCTGGTTCCCCATGCCCAGGAAATATGACACAATCTATAGGCAACGATTTCAGAAATGGCACCGTAATCTCGGAATACTTCTTTTTACTTCCTCCAGGCAATCTTGTAATCGTGGACTTGCCTTTAATTAGACTGTCGCCAGTAAATACAAACTTATCATCTATTCGAATACATACGCTTCCATCCGAGTGTCCCGGTGCATGTATAATCTCGATGTTGTGATTCTCCCATTCGAAACACTTATAGTCATTGAAAGTCTCATCCGATTTACAACGATATGGCTGAACACGTGCCTCTGGCAACTTTGTCTCAGATGTGTAAAAAAACAAGAGTGCATCAAAATAAGCTGAAGCATTTTTTCTAGGGTCTAACATATTTTGTGCACATTGATCGATAGCAATTACTCTACAGTCGACATTGTCTCTCATCCAGTTGATTCCGGATATATGATCATAGTGTTCGTGTGTAGGCAATATGGTTACATCTTTAATGTTATTATCCTTCAACAGTTGTAACGCATCCGCATTCACACAAGGATCAATAATGAGAGCCTTGTCATTAGAAAGCATAAGATACATTCTTGAATCTATACTGGCAAACGAGTAACTATACGTTTCGCAATCAGTAATCTGAAATAAGCATCTCACAGAAATCCATTCTCCCGAGCTCAATCGTCATTGCTCCCCAGGCTAAGCCGGAACCAAACGCAGCTAAACAACAATTATATTGGTTGTCCATCACCAATGACCCAAGGTTATGTACTATATCTATAGGTATAGAAGAACCGCTTGGATTTCCAAAGTTCTCAACCACATTCATCGGAACTTTCTCATAAGGCACTTCTAGTTTCTCCGCAAGTTTCTTGAGCATAAATTTATTAGGCTGATGAAACAAAAACCAATCAATATGCTCTTTGTCTTGATCAGCTAACTTTAGGGTTTCCTCAATCAAAGGCGGCACTTCCGTCTGTACAAAAGTAAAAACTTCCGAACCATCCATCTTCAAGTTATCGAGACTGCGTAAATTCCCGTCCTGATCCAAATCTCTCATAACAGCAGTTTCAGCTGAACTAGGTAATCTTGAACCTCCTGCCGGGATGATGAGTGCTTCTCTACGTCCACCATCATTATACATATTGAAATGGATGTCCCTTGCATTAGGGTCGTTCTCCACAACTGTAATTCCTGCAGCATCACCTATTAACGGATAACTATTTCTATCCTGCTTCGAGACCTTTTTGCTCAACGTATCCACATTAAACAAAACAACTTTTTTGTTACCCAGATGTTCCAGCAGCATAAAGGATTGCATCAACCCTTGCAAAAAACCCGCGCAGCCTTGATTCAAATCCATGCAAATAACATCGTTACTTAAATCGCAATTACCGTGTATGATGTTGCTTACATGTGGGATAAAATGGTCTGGCGTTGTCGTAACTACTACAATCGCACCTATTTCGCCCTTATCGATCAACTTCTTCTCTAACAAGTGATTCAAACCAGCTACACATAAATCCGAACTTGCCGTTGTATCTTTCACTACACGATGTTTTTCAAACCCCATTATTTTC
Organism: Paenibacillus cellulosilyticus; assembly: GCF_003182255.1. Taxonomy (GTDB): domain Bacteria; phylum Bacillota; class Bacilli; order Paenibacillales; family Paenibacillaceae; genus Paenibacillus_T; species Paenibacillus_T cellulosilyticus. The sequence goes on from NZ_QGTQ01000001.1 coordinate 55,417, forward strand.
TTCAAGCGCATTGTCTGTTTCTCGGGGAAATTATAATTGGAAACTTCGTCTTCAAAACTCACTTCTGTTGCTGGGAGCACACCAAGAATACCCGTTATTTTTTTCTTTTTAAAAACGGTTTTCATACTTCCGCCCCATTTTTTCGTATCATATTAACAATGGCTTCTACGCCCCCGAAATTTTCCGGAACAATATCGAGTGCGTCAATTGTTACATTAAATTTCTCTTCAAGCTCAGATACCAAAGAAATCATATCAAACGAATCCAATAAGCCATCCGCTATAAAATCATTACTTTGTGTATAATCAAATTCCGGACGCAGTTCAGTTAAAATCCCGAGTATTTTATCCATTGTTTTCTCCCTTGAACATCATAATAGAATCAACGAGTCCGTCTGGTGCAAAATGATATCTCTCATATTTATTGATAGCAACAACGTTACTCGACTCAACCCATAACTGACATACTACGTCTTTAGACAATTGGTCGAACTGATGCTTTAATAACCGATCCGCTACCCCTTGTCCTCTATAACGCTTGTCCACAACGAGCTGATAAAGGTAGACTAGCTTTTCTCCTAGTCTCTCGAAATAAGCGAGCCCCGCTATCTCATTGTGTTGAATAACGAGCGTAACCTCTTTATTATTTATCGCTTCTAGCAGCTTGTGTCTATTCGGAAGATGAGAAATATGGCTATCAAATTCCAAATAAAGAAGGTCCATGATTTCATCCACTCTATCTTGCGTTGCTAGTGTAACATCAGACACCTCTTCATATCGGCTCTCTGATCCAAGGCGCTTCATTCTAATCAAAGTAGAACACTTGTAAAAATTGCTGAGCTGCAATCCATTAACGATAGGGTCTACTTGTCTGTCTCTTCCAACAACATCCGCAATAATTGGCTTTCCCTTGAAATCAACTAGTATGCGTTGAACTTGTTGGAGGGATGTAAGATCAGCAGCATAGAAATACAATCGAACAAGCTGTTCTTCTTCTTCTAGAATGATGACTGTATTCTCCGCGAACCTTACGGTGACATGATCCTTATTCACCTTGCCACCCAGTTGTTGCGCAGTAAAGAAAGCATTGGTTAAGAAACCTTTACATTTGCGAATTTCACTGATTTTCTTAACCATTGTTTCAAAATCCATCACCAACCACCAGTTTCCCTATTTACTTAAAGCAACCGATCTACTCCGTTAGTTCCTTCAGTTTCAGGCGATCAATTTTTCCATTGTTATTTCTCGGAAGCTGCTCTAGCCGCTTATAAATATGCGGTATCATATAATTCGGCAGTACGCGTCCGATATTGCTCCTGAAATCAACAACCGATATATCATTGTCAAATTCATAGTAGAAAATAATCTCTTTGGTAGCTTGGCTATATACGACGCAACCGTTCTTCACCAATTTCAATGTATTGATAATCACATGTTCAATCTCGCCAAGTTCAATTCGATATCCAGAGTGCTTAATAATGGAATCCTTGCGCCCCTTAAAGATGATTTCGCCTCTGTCATTTTCCAGAACAATATCCCCGGTTCGGTAAATCGTTTCAGGGTAACTATTATTTAATGGATTTTGAACAAAAGCTGCTGCCGTTTTTTCTGGGTTATTGTAGTATCCCATAGCTAGGGAGGTTCCCCTAACACACAATTCCCCTTCCTCATTCACACCACACAACTTATCTTCCTCGTTCAGTATGAAAACATCGGTATTTTTACAAGCAATCCCGATTGGAATAGGTTCATCATCGGATAATTGTCTATCCGCAATATAATATGTACAATCCAAAGTAATCTCTATCGGTCCGTATAGGTTGATAAATTGTGCTTGTTTTAATTGTGTCCGCCAGTAATTGAATTGCTTGGTTGGAAATACCTCGCCAGCAAACCATACTGATTTCAGAGAAGACAACGGAATTCTAATCAATAGATCCATATTTGCTATATTGACCATGATCGTAGGCACCCAGAAAATATACGTCACATGATGATCTTGCAGTAATTGCAATATGCGAGCAGGAAATGCCGCTAATCCTTCAGGCACAATAACGATTGTACTTCCAAGCGCCATTAACATGCATAATTCAAAGCTGTATATATCAAAAACACTGGGAGACAGACTTCCGATAACTTCATTGTCACCAATGTCCGTCGTATGGATCGCCCACTCGGTGAAGTCGATAAAACTTCTGTGATTTAATACTACACCCTTCGGCACACCTGTCGATCCGGAAGTATTGATAATGCACAAAGGATCCGTATCTATTATCTTGCTCAATCTATTATCAAGCACATCTTGTGAGTAAGTTTCGTTGTTAAGATCAATTTGATCCACATTCAGTATCTTATCACTAGGCCAAATATCATTGAGCTTATGGATATGTTTATTATTGGTTATAATCAATTCCGGTTTAATTAACTCGATAATGTTGCTAATTCTTTGAACCGGCGTCTTTGTGTCCAAATTCATATAGGCGTTTCCACAATACATAATTGCTATATCTGATACAACCGTTTCAATTTGCTTGTCCAATAACACAGCAATCGGTTTACGAATGACTCCATCGATTACTCGGTTTATGATATTGCTCATTTTTTTCGCATTCTCTGATAATTCAAAGAAGGAAATTTTTCGTTCCCCCTCGATAACAGCAGTATTATTCGGAACTCTTTCGGATGTAGCCTTTAAATAGTTTAATAGGTTTATATGCAAAACATGAGCTCCTTTCTCAAACACATTACTCAGCTATCAAGAAGAGATCATTCATTACATTTAGCAGGAAATAATTCGTTCGCCGTTTTTCCCTTTTGTATATTCATGAACTAAATCTGCTTCTGTATACGGTTGCTCCAAAAAGTAGTGAACATTCGTCTCTATTTTGTTTCTAATTTCTCGATAAGCATCCTCTTCGGAAATACACGTAATAGGTTTAATACCAATGTGAGTCTTTTGCAACAAGCCTTTTTCTAATAAATAATCTTCGAAATAGTACGAACATGCCGGCTTAACACCCGCGCACCCCGCATACAAAATATACTCATCATCAAAATTGTTTCCACCTGCATCTATTACTGTTCCATTAAAATGCATATCAAAACGATAAGGAACTCTCATTACATCTTCTAGATAATGAATATAGGTGAAGCATTCGCCTATTTCAGCACCCATAAAGAGGAACTTCACATTGTCTTGTTGATGCAAGATATCATACGCACTGTTGATTCCAAGTGAGCTTTTACCAATGTTATCAAATAGATTGGCTTTATCCCCAACGGCGATCATGGATAAAATGGGATCTAAAGAACGCACAACGTTTGGTTGATTCCTAATGTATTCATTCAATGCTCCCATTGATGTTCTGCTATTGTTCACATCATATACTTCTTTGTTACAGAAGCTAAAAGTAAAAGAAGGGAACACCAGTGTGCCAACGTTTAATTGTTGCAGCACTTCATACAAATATCCTAAATATTTCTTTCTCTTTAACTCCGGATTTAAAGCACCAAATGCAACGTCTGTATGTACGAATAGGATATCACAGTCATGAGCACCTACTTGTTTCAGTTTATTTAAAATATCATTAGTCGTATACCAGACTCCATTATTATCCTTGAATAGTCTTACATCGTTCATAGGAATCCTCCATCTGCATACATGTTTCTACCCGTAATAAATTTAGCCATATCACTCAACAAAAATGCACATACACTTGCAATATCATTAGGCTCACCCAGCCCGAGCAACGATTGTTCTATCACTTTATTTAAATTTTCTTCATTAGAATATTCTTTAAGTGTTTCTTGCACCATCTCTGTCATGACATTACCTGCAAGTACTCCATTAACTCGTATTTCTTTTTTGGCTAATTCGAATGCCAAGCTTGTTACAGCAGCATTCATTGCTGCCTTGGAAGCAATATATCCTGTCTCATACGCGCGTGGTTGTACAGATAATATTGAAGAAATACTGACAATGCTGCCCCCGTTCGAGAATTTCTTTTTGGCATATTGTCTAACGAGTTCAATAAAAGGATAAAAATTAGTTTCCATCACTTCAGATATTCGTTTTCTGCTAAGGCTCTGCAAAGGCATTACATATGGAATCCCCGCGCAATGCACCATTCCGTTCAGCTTTGTTCCATCTTGAACCATCTGTTCGAAGAAGCGGCTCAAATCTTCTTCTTTGGCGAGATCTATAACAATAATCTGATGATTGTCACCAGTTAATTGCAGCATCGTTTCATTTAATCGTTCTTCATTACGACCACTCACAATAATCTGAGCACCGAGTTTGGATAAATAAATTGCCGTTGCTCTTCCAATGCCAGACGATGCTCCTGTAACAAGTATTTTTTTATCAGAGAAATCAAGCGGATTTAACATTGTTGCTCTCCCTAGTTTCACAATTATTAATATACCTACTCCTTACTTTAGTATACACTGCCCCCTTCATCCATCAACCCCGATCCCGCTGTTTCTATATGCATATCAAACCGTTTATGTCTTGCCTACAACGATAAGCACGGTTTCGGTCATTAATAAAGGGTGGATTTTCTCGGATAATCCACCCTTTACTATTATTCATATTCTCTTAAACCACAGAGGGTTAATTCCCCTTACTCCATGATATTAATAATATCCTGAACAGTTTTAAGCTCCTTAATTATCGCCCCAGATATTGTTTTATCAAAATGTTCATCCACTAGAGCAATCAAAGAAATGGCCGCAACTGAGTCCCAATCTGGCAATGAATCTAGCAGTGTTGTGACCTCCAACGAGCCTTGATCAAGATCCAACATATCCTCTAGCAAATTTATTTTTGTTTGCAAATCCATAGTGATGTTCCTCCCAAGGGTATCTAGTAAACGATTTCTCTTTATATTTCATTATCGACAAGAAAAATAAATAATTGAATACTTTTCGGCGAATCAAAATTTTCAATATAAGGAAAAGGCATCGAATGATCATGTACCTACACTAAAAAAAGACCTCAAACCCCACTACACCGCAGTGGAATTTGAGGCCCTTCTACTCCTGCCGAATCTGGCTGCGCAGGTATCCATCGATGAATGCATTCAAATCGCCGTCCATTACGGCGCCGACGTTACCGGTCTCCACGCCTGTACGGTGGTCTTTCACCATGCTGTACGGATGGAAAACATAAGAACGAATCTGGCTGCCCCATGCGATGTCGGATTGCTCACCGCGAATCTCAGCGAGCTGCTTCTGCTGCTCTTCGATCTTCTGCTCATATAGCTTGGAGCGCAGCATCTTCATCGCTTGCTCTCGGTTCTGAATCTGCGAACGCTGCGTTTGGCAGGACACGACGATGCCGGTCGGTATATGCGTAATACGAATGGCGGATTCCGTCTTATTGATATGCTGACCGCCTGCGCCGCTGGCACGATACGTATCTACCTTGAGATCCTCTGTACGAATCTCGATCTCGATGTCGTCATCGATTTCCGGCATTACGTCACACGAGACGAATGAGGTATGACGACGTCCAGATGCATCGAACGGCGAAATACGAACGAGCCGATGCACGCCCTTCTCCGCTTTCAGATAGCCATAAGCATTGTAGCCCTTAACCGAGATCGTAACGCTCTTGATTCCCGCTTCGTCACCATCCAAGTAGTCGAGCAGTTCAATCTTGAAGCCGCTTTTCTCTGCCCAACGCGTATACATCCGGTACAGCATTTGCGCCCAATCCTGAGACTCGGTACCTCCTGCACCCGGATGCAGCTCCAGAATGGCATTCAGCTTGTCATACGGCTGATTGAGCAGCAGCGTCAGCTCGAATTCGCCAATACGATCGACGAGCGACTGTACGCCCTGTACAAGCTCTGCTTCAAGCGCTTCATCGCCTTCCTCTTCTGCCAACTCCAGCATCGTCGCAAGGTCTTCATGGTCCGTCTCGAGCTTCTCATACTTCTCTACAGTCGATTTGACTGCGTTCAGTTCCGCGATGACAGACTGTGCTTTATCATTATCATCCCAAAAGTCCGGCGCCGTCATCTTCTCCTCGAAGTTGGCGATCATCTCCTGCTTCAGATCGAAGTCAAAGAGACCCCCTGAGCTCTTGGAGTCGCTTCGCCATCTCACGCAGGTCTTGCTTGACCTTAATGTCTATCATGGTTCGCTTCACCTCAAAATCATTGTTTCCATGCAATGCTACAAGCTATGCCTTGCATCGAACGGATGTGAACAGAGGCGGAGCGCGCGATTGATGCTCTGCACGTCCGCCATCTGTTCCATACTGTTATATCGTGTTAATGATTCACAGCTTAAATCATTGCAGCCATTAAGCTTACGTCTCATTAACCTTTATGGTCGTTAATACTTATTGGTATTAGGCTTTACCGTGGCAAAGCTTATACTTCTTACCGCTGCCGCAAGGACACGGATCGTTCCGACCGATACGGTCTTCTTCATCCTTCTTCACCGGACGCTTCTCTGCTGGTTCACCGCTGCCGCCCGATTCCGTCTGGCCCTTCGCAACCTCTTGACGCTCAAGGTTGTTCTCGACATGCGCCTTCATAATATACTTCGTGATTTCTTCTTGAATGTTCTCGATCATCTCTTGGAACATCTCGAAGCCTTCGAATTGGTACTCACGAAGCGGATCTGTACCGCCGTATGCACGAAGGTGGATACCTTGACGAAGCTGATCCATTGCGTCGATATGGTCCATCCACTTCGAGTCTACTGCACGAAGCACGACAACCTTCTCGAACTCACGCATCGTCTCTGCACCGATTTGCTCTTCACGCTCATCGTACAGCTTCTCAACTTTGCTGTAGAGCAGGTCGATGATTTCTTCTTTCTCCTTGCCCCATAGCTCTTCCTTCGTTAACGTACCCTCTTGGAGCAGGTTGCCATGCGCATAGTCAACGATTGCCTGCAGATCCCATTCCTCTGGAATGTCGCCTTCACAATGTGCAGTAACAATTCGCTCAATTACTGGCTTGATCATTTCAACGACGATGAGGCGAATGTTCTCCGACTCCAGCACTTCACGGCGCTGCTTGTAGATGATTTCACGTTGCTGGTTCATCACGTCGTCGTACTGCAGGACTACTTTACGCATATCGAAGTTGTTGCCTTCCACGCGCTTCTGAGCAGATTCAACTGCACGAGAAATCATGCGGCTTTCGATTGGCTGATCTTCATCGAAACCAAGGCGCTCCATCATGCCCATGATGTTCTCTGCACCGAAACGGCGCATCAGTTCATCTTCAAGAGACAGATAGAACTGCGAGGAACCTGGGTCACCTTGACGGCCAGCACGACCGCGCAGCTGGTTATCGATCCGGCGGCTCTCATGGCGCTCCGTACCGATAATATGAAGACCACCTAAAGCATCAACGCCCTCGCCAAGCAAAATATCGGTACCACGACCGGCCATGTTCGTTGCGATCGTAACCGAGCCTGCTTGACCAGCATGCGAGATGATCTCTGCTTCTTCCGCATGGTACTTCGCGTTAAGCACTTTGTGCTGAACGCCGCGCTTCTTCAGCATCTCCGATACGCGCTCAGAGTTCTCGATCGAAACGGTACCGACGAGGACCGGCTGGTTGTTCGCGTGGCGTTTGACGATTTCCTCGACAACCGCCTTGAACTTGCCGTTCTCCGATTTGTACACGACATCCGGCGTATCCTTACGGATATTCGTCCGGTTCGTCGGAATTTGAACGACCTCGAGGCCGTAAATTTTCTTGAACTCTTCTTCCTCTGTCTTCGCCGTACCGGTCATGCCGGCCAGCTTGCGGTACATACGGAAGTAGTTCTGGAACGTAATCGTCGCGAGCGTCATGCTCTCGTTCTGAACTTTGATCTGCTCTTTCGCTTCAATCGCTTGGTGCAGACCATCGCTATAACGACGACCAGCCATCAGACGGCCCGTGAATTCGTCGACGATAACAACTTCTTCATCCTGAACGACGTAGTCAACGTCGCGCTTCATAATATTATGCGCTTTGAGCGCTTGTTGGATATGATGGTTAAGCAGAACGTTCGCATGGTCGAACAGGTTCTCGATAGCGAATGCTTTCTCCGTCTTCTCAACGCCTGCTTCTGTCAGCGTAACGTTACGCAGCTTGATATCGATCGTGAAGTCCTCTTCCGGCTTCAGACGCGAAACGAAACGATCCGCTGCAAAATACATTTCCGTCGATTTCGCAGCTTGACCGGAAATAATAAGCGGTGTTCTTGCTTCGTCGACGAGGATGGAGTCCACTTCGTCAATGATGGCGAAGTAAAGCGGACGTTGAACCATTTGTTCCTTATAAAGAACCATATTATCGCGCAAATAGTCAAAGCCAAACTCATTATTCGTACCGTACGTAATATCACAAGCGTATGCTTCTTGCTTCTGTGAATGCGACAGACCATGCAGGTTACAGCCAACCGTCAAGCCAAGGAACTCGTAAACTTGACCCATGAGCCCGCTGTCACGCTGAGCCAAGTAATCGTTGACCGTAATAACGTGAACGCCTCTGCCGAGCAGCGCATTCAAATAAACCGGAAGTGTACCGACGAGTGTTTTACCTTCACCGGTTTTCATCTCCGAGATTTTACCTTCGTGCAGAACCATGCCACCGATCAGCTGTACGTCAAAATGACGCATGCCAAGCGTACGCTTCGCCGCTTCGCGAACGGTAGCGAATGCTTCAGGCAGCAGGTCATCTAGATCTTCGCCCTTCTCTAGACGCGCTTTGAACTCTACTGTCTTCTCACGCAGTCCTTCGTCCGACAGTTCTGTAAACTGTGGCTCTATTGAGTTAATCTGCTCGACGGTGCGCATCAAACGCTTAATCTCGCGCTCGTTCGCATCGCCAAATATTTTTTTCACCAATCCGAGCATCGGCAACCGCCCTTCCTTTCATCGTAACCCGTTTCTTCAATACAAGTCGAACTCAACTCATGCCAATCGTCTGGTCTTAAGCTGCCGCTGAAAGAACAGATGACGACCGTTGCGCTTTCTCTTAATGCATAAATTGTAACAGTTTGTGAACCTTGTCGCAATGAGCCGAAGAGCGTTACCAATATTGCCATAAGAAATAATTCATCCTATATAGATGGAAACGCCCTCTTTCGAGGTTCAATGGCATAAAAAATGCACCCCCTAGAATTTTATTGGATAACCTATGGGTGTAATCCAATGTCTATTCTAAGGGGTGCACTTCACGTGTATAGAACTTCATCTTCACTAATCTAATAACAATCGCTTGATATGACGCTTAAACCGCATACAATACTGTGTCAGTCCAGTTATTACTGTAATGTCTTAGATAAAACTTATAATTCGGCACCAGACTTTGAAGATATAATTGAATTTCCAATATATCTTCCAATTTATGATACACACAAACTGCCAATCTAGGATGATGCTTGATGATCGTTTCACGCGCACCGCGCAATGCTTCCAATTCTGCACCCTCAATATCCATTTTGATAAACGTAGCACGAGCGCCCTGCAGCACACTGTCTATGCTCCTTACATGGATCGAGGTTGCTCCTCCGGAATCAATTAAAGAACCTACATCTCCTCTAGCGTCAAACTGCAATCTATCATCACAGCTCCACGCGCCTGCATTCAGAAGTTCAATATTATGAATCTGTTCTTGATTGATGATAGACTGACAGTTTCGGAAGCTTGTCGGATCAGGCTCGAATGCATAGATTTTGTCGTAGTTCCCGCCACACCACTCTCTAAAAAGCAATGATGTCTCACAATCGTAGCAACCTGCATCAATAAATACTTCATTTGGTTGAGGAGTCATGATAGGCGCTTCGAAATACTGATTCTTAGTATCCCATTGAAATTGTGGACCTCGATTAAATTGTGGGCGTAAATCTTCAAATATAATTTGATCCACAGGGAATCCGGACATCTCTAGCTCTTTATAGACCTCTTCATAAATAAGCGGAGAACTGATCACAACGTAATCATTCTTATGATTAGCCATCAATTCTTCAGGTGAAATAACCGGCAAATTACAAAATATGGTCCCGTGCTTGTTGCTGTCTTTATCACAAACAGCATGCCAATCTACCTTACCAAAGAACAGATCGAGTAGATATCTGCAGTACCAACCTGCACCATAAATGATTAATCGTGCGTTATCCAGCTCGTTAATTCTCCGTAATCGCTCTCCAAATAACTTCGATATTGAGTCTTTCCCTGTAAAACTAGGACTCAATTCAACCATATCAACTAAATACTTATGACTCTTCGTTAAATTATATTGCATTCGAGCAACAAAAAGAGCTCTGGAAAGAGGATCCGCCAAATTAGCATAAATCTCCTGAGACAACTTAAAAAAACGATTCATTTCATTTACTCCTGTCATAAAAAGATCCTCTCTGCTTCATGTCGGCCAACTACGTTACGCAAAAAGTCGGACAATTGCTCTATGCTTCGACCGAAATGCAACTCTTTTTTTACTCTATCGTCGTAGAGATAGTACTTAATTAGCTGGGCAACATGTTTTCCAAATTGCGCCTCTTGCTCTGACGTGAACCCATTTTTCAAAGCTATATTAATCGTCTCTTCAATATTTTCCAGCGTAAATGCCTCATAACTACAGCCCTTTCCTCTAAGCTGTGTATACCCCAACATTAAGGTAGGACGACGGCGTATCGAGGAAACATAGCCTGTTTGAGATAATATCGTAATCGTTAAATCGGATAAATCAACCATATCATTAATATCAATATCCGATACGACAATTGTATTCTCAGGAATCGCTCCCGCTACATCCTTATTTAAGATAAGCATCAGGGGATGTGGCTTATAGATGAAGTTCCAGCCGTTCTTTTCTGCCAATTTAGCTAAATAAACTGCCGCCTCGTTACTCGATTTAAAAATCGGAGAATGACTTTCTTTCGTTTCATGTGTATAAGGATATAACCCCGATTCAAAGTCGTTTTGACCTGCATAGAAAATAATTGGTTTACTCGAATCGATTTTTCCCAACAATTCATTCTTCATGTTGTTAATAGGCTGAATATTTCGATTAAGCTTCGATTTACGAAGTAGTTGAAGAACTCGTTCTGCTTCGTTAAGATCTTTGTCGTTAACATCGAGATTTTTGAAATTCTCCCAGTGCTTCGCGGGATAACTTTCTCCCATTTGACCGAGATTCTCGACAACAAAGGTTCCTGGTAGTGCTCCAAACTCCATAAAGAGAGGCGTGATTCCATTCTTCATAGACAAGTTAGTAAAAACATGATGTAAGGCATGGAATTTGTTCCAGAGAATAATTGCCTTAGGTTTATAACTATCTATCAATTCTTGAAAATACTTAGAAGCCCAATACAAGAGAACCTCTGCATAACCATCACCCATTTCCGGATGACGTGTTTTAAGATTATCTATTGCTTCAGCTAGATACTCATTCTTTTCAATCGCGCTAACTACTTCTTTCGTCATTACTAACCGTTGCCCTTTAACATAACGGTTTTTCCCAAATAATGTAGGTGTAATAATAAAATCAAACAGAATTTTAGCTGCAGTTCTTGCTCGACCCACGTACGTCGCTTCCGAAAGAAGCACAAAGTTAACATCTGGCATATCAATAGACAATTTATTCAAATAATCACATATGCCTTTGTCGTAGCTAACCATATCGCCCACAATTAAAATATTATCTTTACTATTATCAATAACACCATTACTTATATTGGATATAGCTGAGTTAATATCCTTAATAAAACTATCAGTAAAAAGCTCGTCCTTATTCTTAAATTTTGAATTGAACCAGGTTCCATAAACATCTTGTATGTCAGCTGAAATAATAGCACTATCAGCGAAGTTAATATCCTTCAATAACATAGCATCACTTTTGGATGGTTTCTTAAGAAAATCAACGAGTAAATAATAGAAAGGTAGTCCATCCAAGTTTAAACTTCGCAGATCATCCTTAAATAATGCAATAAATTCTTTTGATAATTCAATAACGCTCTCTTGTATTGAAGTTATCTTAGTACTAATGACACTCGTATCTTGACGATAGTACTGCGGTCCGGATGAATCATAAGCCGCGTGTATTACTGAACTTTCTTGAACACTAATAATATCTTCAAGTAACGGGGACAAAATCTGCGTCTCATGCCGTATAGCATAGTCATACTCAATAAATGTTTTTAATTTGTAATTTATTTTCGAGTAACTATTGATCATTGGCAGCGAAAGGATGTGATACCCGATATTATCAATCTCAAAACGATCTTTGATAAGCCTACTTACACTTCCACGATAGCCGACATCAAAAATACCTAAACGCTTCTCTCCATCTAGTACATGCAAACAATATGAATCAATGTCCCTCATTCTTTTTTTCGCATTTTCAATAAAGAAAGGTTCAATTTCTTTGATTACTTTTATATATTCATCCACATTCCCTATTGCGGTTATGCTGTTGGGGAATCCATGTTTCTTAAAGGTTCCTAATACCAAACTGCGCTCTTCTGGATCTGTGATCAGCAATCTAGTCTTAATAAATGAATCAACAGTCATTTTGGGACTCGGCGGTAAATCAATTAGTGCTTTATAAAACCCATTAGATTCATGAGCGTAGTAATTATACCTCATTGCTCTAGATAGGTAGATTATCGATGTCTGGGGGGCGTTAGGGTAAACCTCTTTGAGAAGTGTATAAATCTGTAATGGAAGATATCCATCCCGGTATACAAAGTTGATAGTATCAAGTTTTTCTACAAGCGCATCTTCCAGCATCCACTTCGTATAGCTCAATAAAAAAGGACCAAATAATATAGTGCCAAAATTGGAAATGTCATTCCCGACTATGGAATTAGTATTAAACGGATGGTATGGATCATCAAAAAGGGAGTTTGCAATGAACCCTACCATAAAAGAATTATCTGAAGCATGTAAATAACGAGATAAAGAATTAAGTATCCGTTTACTCTTAAAAATGCTAATTGGACTTGGCGTATGATATGCATTTATATTATTTTTTTTTGCTTGATCAATATCTGCTTCCTTATTATCTCCTATATGTACGATCTCTTTAGGCGAAATATTTCGGGCTTCAAAGTCAGCTGCCATTTTCTTAAACAGTCTTCCTGAACCCTTCGAGAGTTTTTCGTCAGATGATAAATAAAGCTTCGAAAACCCTGTATATCCATTTTTGTTTAGTACTTTAATTAAAAACTCCTTAGGAAGATACATATCGGAAGTAATGATTACTTCTTTACCAGCTTGAATCGCAGCATGAAATATCTCTCGAATAGTCTTTCTTGCGTACAAATAATCATATTCGACCTGTAACTCCGTCTGTTTTAACAATTCTATTTCGTCCGCACTAAATTTATATAAATTAGAAAACTCTCGATAAATATCATCGTAGGTAATATCATCTTCATAATTGGGCCTATTCAATCTTGCGACTCTCTCTGCCATCATTCGCATTTCTTTGAACTTTATATCCAAATTTGTCCTGAAGGAAACTATTTTAAATAAATTAACCGGCGATACAACTGGCCTAACGAGCAGCGTATCAAAAATATCAAAACTTACCACTTTGATGTCTGGAGAAGTAACAACCTTCAAAATCTGCATCGTTTTTTTGTTCATCGTTAATTTCCTCCCCTTCTCCCTGCGGCATAAATCTGCTCAATCATCTGCATCACGTACAACGCATCATCTATTGTTCCGTTTCTTAAGGGTTTAGCACCCGTTAATACATCATGGAATTCCTTGATCTCTATGTCCCAAGAAAAGTCTTCGGTGAAACACAACGTATGTTCTGACGGCCTTCCAAGCTTGCCCGTCTTAGCGTTCAAATCTTTTCTGTAATATGTTAATCTCTCTTCTCCGTAACTTCTTGTCGAGGTAATTAATCCATCAAGTACGACACAACCGTTCGTACACACAATATCCAAATTAAACCGATGATGCCACTGGGTAGCACTAGAATGCAACGATGCTATTTGACCTCGATCGGTTTCAAAGATAGCAAAAGCATTGTCTTCTACCTGAATACCGCTCCATGCAAGAGTGTCTACAACGCTCTTCACTGAAGAAAATTCACCTAGGAAATAATGCATAAGATCAAGCATATGAATCCCTTGATCTAACAAAATCCCTCCGCCTGACAACTCGGCATCATTGCGCCATTCACTCTCGAAGTTTACGGTTCCCGCCTTACCGTATACACCTCTAGCGCATATAATATCCCCCAACAAACCAGAGTCAACTAACGCTTTAGCCTCAATAATCGAGTTATGATATCTATGATTAAAACCGAATTTCAGAATGCGGCCACTTGACTCCAATGCCGCTTTCATCGTCAGCGTATCCGCAACATTTCTACCAGGAGGCTTCTCCGAGAATACGTGGTACCCTCTCTTTAATGCGCTGCAAACGATTTCAGGAATAAATGCGTTATATGTGCAGACAATTACTGCATCGAGCTCAACGCTCTCTAGACACTCCTGCCAATCGTGGAATTTACGTTCCGCAAATCCGTCAAGATTGCTGTCACGCGTATCACATATAGCTACAATTTCAAATCCACCATGACGCTTAAGCGCATCGTAACGAAGCCTCCCCATTCTCCCCATTCCGATAATAACTGTTTTCACTTTCCTGTCCATTACGTCACTTCCCTTTGCGCCACAACTTGTGCGAATGAACTCATCCCGCTCTTTTGAATAAACCTCTGGAATTCGGATAACGTATTCTGATCACCATGTTCCAATAAATACTTCACGAACAAATTGTCTTTGTGAATCCCTTCAAGATTACTTTGAACATACTGAAGATCCATTAAACCCGGAGTGGAAATTTCAAGAACCCGATACCCTGCATTCTTCAAAACGATCTCAATACCCGACTTTGACAGAAGAAGATTATGCTCAAATGGATAGATGTTGTTAATGTTTTGTTGTAAAGTCAAGATATCGAACCCCGTGCTTACTCTAGTACTTAAGAATAGCAACCCTTCTTGCTTTAAGGATTGACCAACCTCGATCAGATCCCTTACAGGATCCACGGATTGTTGAATATTATTTAAATACAAAATAACGTCGGCTTGTCCAATCGGATTGTTAGGATTCGAATAATTCATTGCTATTGAATTTCTAAGCTCATATTGTTTACAAATGTTTGAGCCCTTAATTTTATCGATAAGCGCATAATATCTATTACCATAGTCGATAACATCAAGATCGCGGTTTCTTTCCAAATATCGATAAGTTCTGAACTTGATCCAGTCCAACAATTCTTCCCAACTGGTATCTCGTCTAAGTGACGCATCAGATTGATAAGACTCGGATAGGCGATAATCGATTAAATCCTGATTCTGCTTATACGCAGTTACTACAGCCGCAGAAATGAAATTAAATATACTCCAACAAGACTCACATCTATAGTAAGGGATTTCCCATACTTTACTGAACACAATACTCTTATCATGATTGCATATTGGGCATTCTTTAATTTCATCATGCTCATTAACCTGATGGTTGCGTACGAATTGCTCTGCTATGCCCTTCTCATTGTTCAGATGCAGCTCATTATGGATCGGGACGTTGTTATTGTTAAATTCGATATAATCATAAGCCTTTAGCATAGTAATCCTCCATTAACGCCGCATTTGCAAAACATTGGCAAATACACTTGTTTTCCTGGAGCAATTCAAGCTTAACGGAACCACCCGCAGCTTTTGTAATGGCTACACCAGCAGCAACGTCCCAAATCATGATCCCATCCTCGAAATAAGCGTCAATAGCTCCATTCGCAACAAATGTACTCATCAACGCCGCGGCACCCAACATTCTAGTCTTCTTGAAATACTGGACTTTGCGAATATAGTGTTGCAAACCATCCGTGGAATAGTCTCCAAAAACAGGGAATCCTGTCGCCATCACCGCATTTTCTGTTTTTGATACTTTGGATGGGCTGATTGTTTTACCGTTCAAAAATGCACCTTGTCCCACTACACCATAATAGAGTTCTGATTTAGCGAATCTATTAATAACCCCTAATATGGGACCTTCCTCATTACTTAGGGCTATTGAGACGCAGGATAACTCACTCATCCCTTTGAAATAATTACTTGTCCCGTCGATCGGATCGACAATCCAAACGTACTTTTGTTTCTCTCCGATAAAACCACTCTCTTCCGATAAGATCGGAATCCCGGTCGTTTTTAAAATGTCAATGATGATTTTCTCACTTAACCGATCAGATGATAATTTGATATCTCTTGCATCGCGGCTATCCACTTCTATATTTTCTCTTAATAGAAGAAAATCTCCAGCTTTCCGAGCAGCCTCCAGCGCAACTTGAAGTTCGTCTTTATACATCATTCAAATCCCTCAAAATGTTATAAACCGCCTCTTGCTCCATTTCCTCTCTGCATCGGTCGATATAGGTGGCGGTATGAGGCGTGAGCAAAGCATTATCTAATTCCGTTAATTTCCCTCTGTACGGCTCCTCCGAATAAACATCAGACCAGTACCACGAGACAGCTCCAGTCTGCAACGCTTCAACCAATGCTTCTTCATTAATCAATAAGCCTCTTGCGCTGTTCAAAATCACGACGCCTTTCTTCATTTGCTTAATAGCTTCCTTCGTTAACAATTCATCTGCTCCAGAAGCGTGCAACGATACGATATCTGCAACTTCAAGTCCCTTATTCAGACTTTCTAGTGAGATATTGGACTGGAAAGGATCATAAATCATAATATTAGCTCCGAATGGCTTCAATAGTTCAGCGAATTTCCTGCCTACTCGTCCATATCCAACCAAAAGAACATTTCGATTACGTAGAGAGAAGCCTATTCTTTTTTGCCAAACTTTATTGTGCATATCTTTATTAAGCTGAATGAGTTCTCGACTAATTGCTAACAACGCCGTCAGCACCATCTCGGCCACGGCTTCGCTAGGCGCATCTGGCGTATTCGAAACATTAATCCCTCGCTTTTCAGCAGCTTGCACATCGACATTCTCCATACCGATGCCAATCCTCGCAATGGCTTTTAACTTTGGACATTCACGGTAGACTTCTTCGTTCAAAGTCTCTAATCCAGCTAATAGGCCATCCGCATCCCGCAGATGCTCAATAATCTCAGGAATATTCATTTTACGACCAAATGGATTCTTGACTACCTCAATACCCTTCTCCAAAAGGATATTGATGGCTTTATCACTTTGTGCTGCAAACGATGAAGCTCCAACGACGATTTTCAATGTCTGCCCCCCATGTACATATCTAAGAATAGATCTAACCAACAATGTAATAATACAGCGTGAGCGGACTCAACTAGTCCATATTTGTCACCAGGTATATAGAAATTAAGATCACCCATACTTCTTGATTTGTTATCGTGAGACTTGCCGGAGAGCGTAATGACAAAAGCTTCTTTCTTTCTTGCCACTTCAATAGCTTTAATGATATTCGGCGAATTACCCGATGAAGAAATTGTAACCAGGACATCGTTAACCGATAAAAGTCGTTCGACTCTACAACTGAAAATATGTTCGAATGAGAGATCGTTGCCGATTGCCGTTAAATGAGCAGTTTCCGAGCTTGTGAACGTCGTGATTCTAGCGTTCTGAAAACAGTCATGAGAGAAGTGCTCAGCCATCGTTGCGCTTGCACCGTTGCCTGCAAAAAAAATACAACCGTTATCTTCATCACGAACTTTCTTCGCTTTTTGAGCCCACCTAATAAGTCCTTCGTCATTATCCACAACTTGGCCCGATCGATCCGTAACAATCATGCCCTCTAAAATACTTTTAATTTCCCCAATATATCTCGCATAGTATTTTTCCATTATTCGAAATACCTCTTTGACTGATGTAGTTCATGTCTTGCCCGAAGGGTTCCTTCTGCGATTCTCCAATCTTCCTCTGAATCCAAATCACACGATTCGTCTTTAGGGATCGAATATAATCCCAACTTTCCGCCGAATACAGGATTTTCACCTCTAGCCTGCATGCTCAGGAAATGTTCTCTTCTCCACGCCGTAAGTGACCACACGACCTTACAAATCGGTGGTAGCAGTTGACTATTAATCTTCTCTTTGAGCGAAAACGTTAATGGTTTATCCTCAAAGAAGATTTCCGCTTGTTCCTTGATCACAGATAGTACCGTATCAAAATTATTTTTCTTTATGTAATTGATAAATCCTTCGATTGTCTCTGATCTTAGCAGTGGAGATGTCGTGTTCACCATAACGACATAATCGCAATCATGCTTCAAAAGGAATTCATTAACGAACTCTCGGTTTGTAGCGGAGTCGTTAGCCAGTTCATCTGGTCTCTTGTGAAATTGAGCTCCCAGCCTTTGAGCAATTTCACCTAATGTATCGTTCTCCGTGTTCACCCATACGCTGTCAAAAGATTCGTTTCCGAGAGCAAGATCAATAGCATATTGAATCAATGGCTTATCGCCCAAATATCGAACATTCTTTTTTATAATTCTCTTCGATCCCATGCGCGCCGGAATCATGCCTGTAATTTTATAATTGTTCATATACACCCAGCTTCACTTTTATTACGAATTTCTTAATCGCTTGAGGAACATCTCCGACCGCTACTTGCGGCTTATGCGCTTCATGTGGGAATATCAATGCGAAGTAGCCTGGATCTACAGAAACCCTCGTAATAGGACAAGCATCTTCCGTCTTGAAAAATACTACATCCTTATCCAAGCTGTACTCGTCTTTAACTTTTAAACGATCTCTTTCGAAAATATCAATTCCCTCGGAACCTACCAGGACTGATTGAATATCAATATATTGATTATGTGCTTCAATCGCGCAGTTTTCACGTAGAGATGTGTTATAACTCATCACTCTTAAAAATACATTTTCTCCATCTATATCGAATTTCGCATCTACGCTATCAGCGTTAATATTCTCTAGACATTTTGAGATTTGTGCGTATAGAGGTTTAGGCAAATAGTTCGATAGGTTGTCCAACTTGTCAAAAATCACTTTCAATCACTCTCCAAATGTTTCGATTGCTCATGTTAGTCCATAAGAAGTTCTCAATGCTTCTGTAATTCAAAATAACGGTTCGTAAATTCATCAACCAGTGACTCGTGTTCAAAATAATCCATCTCTCGCACAGTATAACATTCTCGCAACGAACGGATTAACAGATCTGGTACTTCTAAACTTACATTTAGCGCTTGACGCATATCAAGCTTCGTCTCACGGAAGTAATCAAGCAACGCCTGCTGAGACTCTTGCAGGTACTCTAATTGCTCAGTTGTCCGATGTTCAGTTGCAAAGACAGGTCGCCCCGCTTCATCGAACGCTTGCAGCGAAGGTTCGAAAGACGTCAAGATGTTCTCCATAAAGAAGTAGTCATCAAGCAAGTTCCAACTCGACTCATAAATATTTCGAACCTCGAATAGCGTCTCAATCTTTATATCGGCTTTGTACCCGCCACCACTTTGGATTCGGGCAAAATAAAGTCCCTGCAACTCACAATCAACGATGTTGGATAGTGCTTTCTGACACGTTCCTGACGACACAAAATCAAAAAAACCGACTCGTGCACCAGTAGGTATGCCAAGTGTCTTCCAATATTGCAGATAGTATTTGCGTGCAATATCCGCTTCTCGCAAGATCGCATCTCTATGCTTCAGCACATAGGCTGCATCACCCTCATTTTCACGCCGCTGAATCTCGACTGGCATCAGCCGAAATCTGCTGCGAAGCATGTCCTCCATTGATCCTGAATAAGCAAGCGACGCCGCAAATACAATATCTTCATCCGTATGAATACCCGCCAGTACAGCAGTTGCCCTCGATATATAGAGATACTGAGTCTGCGGCAAATCAGGAATAGTCTTTCGTACCTGTTGACTAATGCGCTCCATTATATATCCGTCTCGCGCACCGAGCAAAATACGCTCTAGTTTCAGTTCCTTTGCCTTAGCGATCATCCAGGAAAAGAACCGATAAACGACTGGCGCCACAAACGAATAGGTCATCTCATATGGACTGCCTACTCGAAATTTGCCCTTCGTCGCCGCGAACAGAAACGGATCATTCAATTGGCAACTAGTGAATTCACCGATCATTAAGCGATTATTAAGCGTAGCATCATACTTCAACAGCTCATTCGCATAGCTATCTTCCAGCATGTTCAAAGCGCTCTGAACATGGAACGTATCTTCAATACCGTAACTCTTGGCTGCATGTATGTCCGCTTCTATATTGTCCCCAATATGAACAATAGTTCGTCCCGCAAATCGCTCTCGTAAGATACTATACAGCCCATTCGACTTCGTAACCCCAAAGTCACAAGATACTAACAAATGACCCGATTGCACACGAATGCCCAGCTCAGCTAATAGGGGTTCCAGAATTATCACCGGCAAATACATATCCGAAACAAGAAACACTTCTTTACCCTGTGCAACAGAAAATCTGAATATTTCACACATTTTTTCCCGGCGAACTAGATGTTCTGCTTCAACTTGAATCTCTAGTTGTTGCAACTCACGCTTGATATCATTAGAAAAGCCGAGCCATTGCTGGATCCGATCATAGATCACATCTATCTTCGGATTCGGTCCCTCATTGTACAACTCTCGCTCCGCCTTGATCCGTAACTTAGTAAATTCCCCGTCCCATTTGCCAGTTACTCTTATTCGATCTTCAACAATCTCGAATATATCTTGTGGATACAATGTTCGCCGCATAACAAGTGTGTCGAATACATCGAAGCTCACGACATCTGCATGCGCAATCTTCTCACGCAATCGTTGTTCCGTAATCTCATTGTACGAATCCAACGCTCTCGTCTCATCGTTTGCATTGCCCAGCAAATTCCCGTTGACATCATATACATAAATACAATTGGCCGCACACATTTCCGCAATTCGCCGATATATAATCCGCACATTGTTACTTCGAGCCACAATCACAATGGCATCGACGTTCATCTCGGCAACCTCATCTACTGTAAGGACTAACTTACCATAGATAGTCTCCCCTGCCCGCGCTTCGTCCATCAGCCCCACAATGTCAAAGTTGGTAAAGTGTTCAACAATATGCCGTGTGTTCGGTCCTATACCATAGATCGCTAAGCGACGATTAATGAACGCACCAAAGTGCGTCTGGAATGCATTTATTATGTATTGCTTCTCATCCACCATACCGAATATCATCTCACTTATATGCCAAGAATTTGTTGATTCTCGATTGCCTCATGCAGCGCTCGGAAAATATAAAAGTCCGTTGGCGTTGTGATCTTCATATTATTAGGCGGACTCTTGACCATGTGCATCTCTACGTTGAATAAACTTAGCAGATGTGCTGAATCAATCGTCAGCATTCCTTCATTATGTGCACGCTGATAATACTCCCAAATCAATGCGAATCGAAAAGTCTGTGGTGCTTTAGCCGTATACATACTAGCACGCCGAGGAACGCCATCGATCTGATCGCCATTGCTGCTCTGAATAACACTCTCAATCGCAGGCTCCACAGTAATCGCCGTGCCGTGCATCTTCGCTTTCGCGATGTTCGTAGAGATCAATTCTTTGGTAATCAGCGGTCGCACGCCATCATGAATTAACACGATGTCATCCGCCTGACAAACTACCGTCAGCGCCCGCAGCCCCCGATAAATCGAATCATGCCCCGTCTCACCACCTGGCACAATCTGACTTACCTTCTCTATGTCATACCGTCGTAATAACAACTTTAATTCATCAATCCAGCTACTTAAGCAGACGACTACGATATTATCAATCTCTGGATGACGCTCAAAATGCTCCAATGTGTACAAAATGATCGGTTTGCCGTGCAACTCTAGGAACTGCTTCGGACGTGCATACGTGTTCATTCGTTGCCCCGTTCCACCTGCGAATATCAACGCTGTATTCATGCCTACCCTCCAATGACATATTCATAGATAGCCTGCCCTACTGTACCATCCAAGTGACCAGCAACTTCACGCGCACATTCAATCTGCTTCTTCGCTTGGGATAAGGCAAACGGTAGCTCGTCCAAGTCTACAACGTAATCCAAGTAAGTCTGAATACCTGTGTATGATTCAGGATATATAAATTTCTGCAGGTTGCTCCATTCAGGAGCATTTATTTTTAAACTTTCTCGTCTACGATTATTGACAATCTTCTGATCCTGCTCGTCTACCCATAAATTTTGAATTCGACACTGAGCATTGATCGTATCGAAAACAACGATTCGCCCGACTGTAGCCGCGTAAATAAAATCACCATCTAACGACACTTGTATATATTTGTAACGTTCTTTATTTACAGCATCTGTCAATTCACTGACGGTAGTTACTTCGCCTGTTGTCGGGTTCAATCGAAGCGCCATGTTCGCCTCATAAGGAAGCAACCACACGTATCCACCAGCATAGACAACATCTAGAAAATTCAAGATTCGACCTGAAAGGAATGCATCAGGGAATACAACTTTCTTATATTTCTGCGTATACGGATTCCAGCGAACCATATAGTTCTGATTACGTGCAGCTAGCCAGTAATTCGTTCCATCGAAACAAACACCAGCAAATCGCTCGTCGGCTTCTCCAACTTTCACAATTCGACTGTCCAACGTCTCCGCATCGAGAATCACTAATTCGTTCGATCCCCACAAAGTCATAACTAACTCTGTGGCGTTCGACGCCACACTCGACGCCAACAATCTACCAAAATCAAAGGTTTTATTCCACTGTAGATAATAAGGGGAATTCTCTGCATTCAGTTGCGTATGAGCCACCCAATCTGTTATATCATCCCGTTCACCCGTATTGAGGTTATATCGAATAATAGCTGGATACGTAATCGGAATGAGGAAAAGGTAATGTTCATATCGAAAAACGCTTTGGAAAAATCCCTTTTCACGCGGATGTAACCAATTTAAGCGCGGCGCTGTGCCTAATGCAGTATGTTCAAACGATTGGTGTTCAATATCATACGCAGCCATCTGCTCTGCCAAATACGGAGCAAAGTATAATTTATCCTGATACTGTGTCATCCCGACATAAAGCGACCGGCTATTCTCTTCATCGAAGCTGCCCACATACTTCGGCTTCATCAATGCCCTATCCATACAGAATAGACCATTAAAGTCCCGAGCTGTAAACCAGATATGTTGTTTATCCACATACATGCTCTGCAGTAATAAAGTATCCAGTGCAGGGCGAAAATATAAATCTTGCATCATCACTGGCTTACCCGTAGATAGATACAACGGCCCTAGCGATCCACCGTCACCATAATACGCATCGGAAATCGCAATCGAACGGTGCAAGTCGGCAGTATCGTCGTAAATGCCAAAACCTAGCGATTGGTATTCCTCAACGATACTCAGATAGTCTTTCAACAATTGCGGGCGCATAGCTTTATAGCTCTCACCATTGAGGGGATGCGGACGCCACAGCAAGACGACATCATCTCGGTTCTTGAAGCTATCAAACACGTAGCGCAGCTTATGCAGAACGTGTTCATTACCCTCAAGCAAAGCTGTGATTGAAGTGTTGTACAGAACAACCTTCTTCCGCGTACCGTCTGTCCGCTCAATCAACTTTTGCCAGTCATCTGGAACAACACAGTCCTCACGCTTTGTATTGATTACTTTATCGAACTTCGGCGAACCGAGCGCAACAATTTTCTCTTCCATATTGCCAAAGCGGCCGACGCATTGATTCGCTTGTTCATATCGCTTAAGCACTCGAAGGTAAGTCTGCCTGATTTTGTCCGATTGCACGATCACCCGGTCGGCATACAAGACTCCCGCGCATTTGCAGAAATGTTCATCCACATCGTCCATGCTTACAAAATACGGGACGTAGACAAGCATATCCGTCAGATCCTTGAGCCGCTTGCTGAAGAAGTTGGGGTGAACCATCGTCACTAAGTTTGTGTCATCATAGGGGTTGATCGTGACGATGACGTCTGGCCGACGCTCATCGATCTTATAGCTTTGCCAATCCGTAATCGGCACATCGTCCGGGAATTGATCGCCCTCGTAGTGCATCTGTCCGAGCGCGCCGCCCGGCAGTCTGTCAAAGTAAGGGATCGGCACGACGTAAGCGTCGCATTGCGGGTCTTCCTTCGCTGCCAGCCAAATGGATTCGCAGCTATCCCACATACTGGCCTTATAGGGGAGAAACGCAATCTCGATTTTTCTCTGTCCAAGCTCGGTTTTGACACTATCCTCAATCTGTCGTAGCTGATCCTGCAATGCCATGATATGTGGGGTGCTATCGCCACCATTGTCGACTTCAACGCTTGCAAGATAGAGAATATCACAATAATTTTCCAGCAGGGACACCGTTTGGGTGTCCTCGCCTTCATATTTCTCGATATACTGACCGATATGAATGGCGAATTCCTGACAACCTGCCAGAAGCCCTACGAACGCCTGCGTATTCAATTCAGAATGTAATCGCGTGAACTTCAGCTGCGCTTCGCTTAACGTCTTGATGAGTTCCAGCACTTGCTCTTGATGATACTTCCTCATTTCGTTACCTCCAACTCATCATACTCTTAGCCCATTTGAAGCTTCATGCCAATCCGCGATCATTCGCTTGTACATCTCCACGAGTCCGTACTGAGCCTTCCAACCGAGCTGTGCCATCTTATCCGAGCTCAATCTCATTGTTACATCGGGGGCGTATCCTTGCTTAGCGATGTCGGATGGTCTGTCCACTTTAACAGCTACGCTGCTACCACTAACCTCACTTGCGACCAACTCCGCCATCTCCCGAATGGTCATGCTCGTCTCCGGATTGACAATGTTATATGTCTCACCGTCCTCGCCCTTCAGCAGCAATAGTATCAACCCGCGAATCGCATCGCTGATATAACAATAATTACCGCGCGACTTCCCCTCCGTATGTAGCACAATATCCGTACCCGACATTGAACTGCGAGCGAACTGTGCGAAAATTCGGGGATCGTCATTTGAGAATCCTGCACCAAAAGTTTGTGCCAAACGAGCCAGCTTGATCGGCGTTCCGTATTGAGCGAAGGAACAGTTGCACAGACATTCGCACATTCGCTTACTCTCCGGGTAGCTGCTTCTCGGGCTTTGAAGATTGATATACCCCAGATCATTCTCGGTCACCCAATCAAGGGAAGGGTCTGTCAGTCCGTACACTTCCATCGAAGACAAATATACTATACTCTTAGACTGCTTGTCCTTCGCGAGTGTCAAGATATTCGCCGTGCCTCTTATTGCAGTTTCTATCACGCCTACCGGATTAGCCACCATCTCGACTGACCGCGTCACCGCTGCGCCATGAATGATATAATCGGCAGGCCCATCTATATTCAAAGGATTTCGGATGTCGTGTTCCACAAACTTGACATTGTTCATCTTGCCAAAAAGCATCCTGGCTCTGTCTACGTTCCTACCAAGCGCCCAAATATGAAGACCGAGCCCATGCCTTGTATCAGCTTCAGATAATGCTTGAACGAGGAGAGCTCCGATAGCTCCGGTCGCACCAGTAATTAGAATTACGCGATCACGCAATTCTCCCCATGGTACATTTCGATCCGTGACAATTCGGTCTATATCCTCTAATAAAACTTGCGACAATCTGTTCACGCCCCCTGGATCTCACAATACGTCGTCTCTCTAGCATACACTACTGTAATTATATCGGCTTAACCTAGCACATACTTGATATAATTCTGTCTCGACAGGAACTTCTGGATAGTTGCCTCCATGAACTGCAACCCATTCTGGAAGTTGTCATTTAAGTACCAATAGATCCCTATATAAAAGCCCCATGCGGGGCTTATCATTTAACGATCAAACTTTCTGCAAAACCAGTTCATACCCAAAGGAGGCTGCGAATCGGTAATATTCTTCCGCCTTCGCTCCGATAGCTTAAAACCCCTTCTCAGCAAGAGAAGGGGTTTTTATTAGTCATTTATTTGATTACTATCATTAACTTTGCTCAATAAGTCCATATCTGCCGTCATGGCGTCTGTAGACAACATTCACTTCCTTGGTATCCGCATTCGCGAAGACGAAGAAATTATGTCCAACCATATTCATCTGAAGGATCGCTTCCTCCACATCCATTGGCTTTAATGTGACTTGCTTCGTACGGACAACCTCGAAGTCTTCCTCCTCCTCCAATACACGTGCCGCTGATCCCGAATCCTTAAAGAAGGTACGGACGCCGCTCTCATTGCGGATCTTACGGTTAACTTTCGTTTTGTGCTTCCGAATTTGACGTTCCAGTTTGTCCACTACTTCGTCAATCGAAGCATACATGTCCTCACTCTTCACTTCAGCCCGCAGCATAACACCTGTAAGCGGTATCGTAACTTCTACTGCGTGATATCCTTTGGTTACCGAGAGGGTAACGTTTGTTTCGGAGGTGATTGGTGCTTCAAAATACTTTTCCAGGCGGCTGATCTTCTTCTCGACGTATTCGCGCAGCGCTTCCGTCACTTGGATGTGTTGACCTCGAATGTTGTATTTCATGGGGCACTCCTCCTTTACTTGTTCTTATTATAACATATGATGAGAGCCTCGAACATAAGTATTTTCTGTTATTTGTGAATTTTCTGAATTTTTATTTTGTTATTTTGTCATTTTCCATGTAAAAAGAGGACGAACGATGTCACCCTTCCACTATTTAGCTCGAATTATGGTCGATCTGCTCTCTGAAATCGTAATCAATCACCGTCGCATCTGCTTCACCATCAAACTCCGGGTAAATGCTGTGCTTAACAACTAAATATTAGGTTAAATTGTAAAGACATGAAAAACCCCGGGTCCCCCGGGGTTTCGTCGCTCATGTCTGGTGTGGACACCATCTATGAAGTTGGCTTATAATAAGCCGATAATTACAGTTTAAC
The DNA here is from genome assembly GCF_003182255.1 of Paenibacillus cellulosilyticus. GTDB lineage: Bacteria > Bacillota > Bacilli > Paenibacillales > Paenibacillaceae > Paenibacillus_T > Paenibacillus_T cellulosilyticus. The sequence goes on from NZ_QGTQ01000001.1 coordinate 82,274, forward strand.
TACGTTTGCAGCTTGTGGACCACGTGCGCCTTCGACGATGTCGAATTCTACAGCTTGGCCTTCTTCCAGCGTTTTGAAGCCGTCAGCTTGGATTGCGGAGAAGTGTACGAAAACGTCGCCACCTTGTTCCGTCTCGATGAATCCGTAGCCTTTTTCTGCGTTAAACCATTTTACTTTACCTTGCATGCATAACATTCCCTTCATCTTCAAATAGCTGTGTCCGGCCTTGATGTTAGGCCCACAACACGAATATAACTCGACTTCATATAATTGTCAAACATTTTTTTGAAAGCGAATACATTGACTGGAATCTTACATTTCTTTCATTGTAAACGCTACTTCCTTAACGCTATCAATTACATCCTCTACATCCTGATCGGTCATAGAAGGATATAACGGCAGTGTTAGCGCAGTATTATAATATTCCTCGGCATTAGGACAGTCGACATTCGCATAGCCCAAGGAACGATAATACGGCTGTTTATAGATCGGAATGTAGTGAACATGCACCCCAATAAGGCGATCTCTCAACTCTTGAAAAGCCCGATTTCTACCTTCAATGAATTGCTGTTCATCCCATCTCAAAATATACAGATGCCAGCTCGATTCTGCATTAGGATGCTGATACGGAACGATCAGCCCCTCCATGCTTGAGAATGCTTCCGTATAACGAGCGGCTATTGCTCTTCTGCGTTGGACAAAACGATCCAGCTTATCCATCTGGGACGCGCCTAGAGCCGCCTGCATATCCGTCATCCTGAAGTTATATCCCAGTTCGATCATTTCGTAATACCATGGACCATCATTTTGCTGCATCAGCGCTGCATCACGAGTCATGCCATGACTTCTAAAGAGCTGCAATTGCTTGTAATAATGCTCGTTATCCGTCACGATGACTCCGCCCTCGCCAGATGTAACATGCTTGACGGGATGAAAGCTAAACATCGTCATGTCCGCATACTGTCCAACTTTACGACCGGAATAGGTAGCACCTAGAGAGTGTGCCGCATCTTGTATGACGACAAGTCCGTGATCCTGCGCAATCTTGGTAATCCGATCAATCTCCACAGGTTGGCCGGTGAAATCTACAGGTATAATCGCCTTCGTCTTGGCTGTAATTGCAGATGCCAAACGGTCAGGATCAATATTGTACGTATCCAGCTTGATATCGGCGAATACAGGCCGCGCTCCCATGTACAGCGCGCAATTGCTGCTGGCAAGAAACGTAATCGGCGTCGTGATGACTTCATCTCCAGGACCTACGCCCGCTGCAAAACAAGCCGCATGCAGCGCAGCCGTACCGTTACAGAACGCTACTGCATATCGCGCCCCCACGTAATCGGCTACTTTCCGCTCAAAACGATCTATAGCAGGACCTTGCGTAATAAAGTCACTTCTCAGCACATCAACAACGGCTTGAATATCATCTTCGTCTATCGCCTGCTTGCCGTATGGCAGCATTGCAGTTCTGGCTATTCGTGTAGTCTCCATCGCTCAGCCGCCCTCTCACTTATATCAGGTCTGTTGAAGTAATCCAGCTCTCGGTCCGTGCAATGCCTTCTTCAAGCGATACAGCCGGCTCCCAGCCCAATAGCCGCTTGGCCTTGCTGTAATCGCACAGCAGCTTCTGAATCTCGCTCTGTGGATGGATATGCTCCACATGCTTAATTCTGCTCTCGTCTCCAACGATGAGCTTAGCCAAATCATTGACCGCGATATCTCTTCCAAGGCCAGCGTTGACGATTTCGCCGTTGACCGCATCGGAATAGCCCGCCTCTACGACAAAACGTGCGCAGTCTTCGACGTACAGCAGATCGCGTGTCTGCGTCCCTTCGCCATAAATGTTCAGGTCTTTGCCGGCGAGCTTGTTTTTAATGAAGATAGCGACGACGCCGCCTTCGCCGCCTGTCTTTTGAAACGGTCCATATGTATTGAAAGGACGAATGACGACAGTTGGAAGACCGTATGCGTAATAATAAGACAACACCATATTTTCCGCCGCGATCTTGGCCCCTGCGTAAGGGGATGCCGGCTTGATCGGGTGCGCTTCGCTAATGCCATTCTCGTCGGCGCAGCGATCATACACCATGCACGTGCTCATGAAGACAACCTTAACGTTATGCTTCCGAGCCTGCTCCATGACATAGAAGGTTCCGACTGTATCATTGTTAAATGTCGTTCTTGGATCATCAATGGAATCCTGCACGTTAATCGAGGCGCCAAGATGATAGCAAATCTCAAATTCATGCTCATCGAATAGACGGCTAAGCAATGCCTCATCCATAATCGAGCCATGAATAAATGTCTTCAACCCGGAATGCTGACGAAATTCGTCAATATTCGCCTCTCTCCCGTTAGAGAGGTCATCCAGAATCCATACGTTATGTCCATCATCCAACAGACGCTTAGCAACCCATCGTCCTATAAATCCGGCCCCGCCGGTAAGTAAAATGTTCATTGGCTAATCCTCCTGCACCCGCTAGTACTTATAATAAGTCCCACGATATCGGTGTTCCCACTTTAATGTCCTTAACTGCTGTTCTTCCAAGCACTAAATCGTAATACTTCGGCTCCAAGCCGCTTCCCGGACGAATGATGCGAACATTGTCCTTCGTGAAGACATCACCCTTCTTCATATCCGTGCCTACATACAGCGATCGTCTGCCTTCTAGCTTCTCGCCAGCCGTTACCCCATAATGAATCGATCCGATCGACTGCCATGCCCGCTCCGATTCCTCCACCAGCATCTTCATCTCTGCTGGCTCCAGTGAAAAGGCCGAGTCAACTCCACCTTCAGCGCGTGATAAAGTAAAATGCTTCTCAATGACTCGTGCACCCAAAGCGACACTCGCCACGGCAACACCTATGCCCAGCGTATGATCGGACAGGCCGATCTCGCAGTTAAATAGCTCACGCATATGAGGAATCGTCGCCAGGTTCGAGCTCTCCGGTTTCGCCGGGTATGTACTCGTGCACTTCAACAGCACGATTTCCGGACAGCCATTTGCTTTGGCCAGACGCACCATCTCATCGATCTCACTTACTGTCGCCATACCAGTGGATACGATAATCGGCTTACCGGTTTGCGCTACTTTCTTCACGAGTGTATGATCCGTCATTTCAAATGAAGCTATTTTGTAAAAAGGTACATCCAATGTCTCGAGAAAATCAACAGCTGTATCGTCAAATGGCGTACTGAAGCCGATGATACCCAGCTCCTTGCAGCGCTTAAAGATCGGCTCATGCCATTCCCAAGGCGTATATGCCTGCTGATACAGCTTATACAAGGACTGTCCATACCACAGACTACTAGGGTCGCTTATAAAAAACTCACCCTCATTAATATCCAACGTCATCGTATCCGCTGTATACGTCTGAATCTTCAATGCTTGAACCCCGCTTGCTGCAGCTGCTTCAACGATTGACAGCGCTCTCTCCAACGATTGATTGTGATTGCCAGACATCTCCGCGATAATGAATGGTCTGTCTGTCTTATTGAACAATGTGGACATTGTTATTCTCTCCTCCAGTTGAATTGGCTGCTTCATGATTACGCTGTGTAGAAAAACTCACGAAGACGGTCCCTTTTAAGTTTCCAATCCTCATAGAACAAGGACATAATAACAAGATCCTCGTACTTCCCATTTTTGAACACATGTTCCTTCAGCAGTCCTTCTTTCGTATATCCGAACATTCCGTGCAATTTAATAACTCGCTTGTTAAATGCAAGTACATAGCCCCACAACTTACGTAAACCAACCTTCTCGAAGGCATACTCTATAGTAAAATACTCAAGCGCAAGCCCCGCCTCCACAGGCAGATTATCTTGTTCGCCTAAATACAGTCCAGAAGAACCTGTAGCATCTCTAGCATTCAAATCCACATAATTGATATAACCGATTGGTCGCCCTTTGTATTCGAAAATAAAATGGGCTGGATGATCCAGCTTCGCTATCCGCTTGAACCATGCCTCATGCTCTTCCCAAGTGATGATAGTATCCGTGAACATCTTGGATCGTACATGCTCAGCATTTCGCCAATCCAGCACCATCTTCAAGTCATGCTCTGACAGGGGGCGCATGCGATAATCTCCAATAATCAACGTGCATATCCCTCCGTTTATAATTTCAATGCGTGCGTCTGTACAGTCTAAGCTTGTAACCTACTCACCCAATTTCTTTTGCTCAATATGAGCATTGAGCAATTCCCACTCCGGGTGACGGTCTAGCAATTCCAACGCATCTTCCAGAGTAAAATCGTTCTTCTCTTTATATAAATGTTCAATAATTCGCTTAATCAACTCGAAGTCTTCAGACGTGTCTACCGTCCAACGATGTCTGCTGCAATCCTTCGAGTAGGCCTCATTAAACAACGTGTACCGTGTGCCCCGATATACGATGAATGGTGTAACATGTTCCCGTTCGAACGCTTCCTTAGCCTCGAGGAACGCTTCCTCCAATGCCTTGAACGTGAACACTTCCGTATCCATCCCTCTAGGATAGGTTCTAATTCCGAGACCATTAGCTACAAAGTCGTAGTTACCCTCTTTAAACAATCGAATGGCACGATCTATAACGTCCGGATCGATAACTGGGCAGTCGGAGGTCACCCTTACGATTGTATTAGCACCATATTGTTTAGCCGCATAATAATAACGTGATAGCACATCATCCTCAGAACCTCTACTGTATCGAACACCTAGACGCTTACACAATTCTACTATCGGATCATCAGTATCGTTATCTGTGGTAGCAATAATAATACCGTCCGCCAATGTCACCCGCTTCAGCCGCTCGATCTGGTATTCTAGCAGCGGCTTATCCAACACTTCCAGAAGTACTTTTCCTGGCAATCTTGTCGATGTCATTCGCGCTTGTACGATAATAAAAACGCTCATTTTTGCTCCCCACTTTTCAATAGCAATTAGCTACATATTTCGACAGGATTTTCGTTTCTCCTGTCACTTCAACTAGTAAATCGATCCCAACTGTCATCTACTTGCGATAAAATACAGCCTCAATGTCTTTTATTGCTGCCGTTCCATCGGTCTGTACCAACCGTCTAGCCTTCATCCCCATCTCTTTAACGAGTTCTGGGTGATTATAGACATAATCCATATGGGCACCGAGCTCTGCACTGCTAATGTCTCCATGCCAGCCCAGGTTCATGAAAGCACCATATGGGGCTAATTCCTCCACTCCCTCTCGTTGATTCTCAGCGAGAGCAATAACCATGGCAGGCAGCCCTAAGTAACAGCGCTCCCAAGTGGTAGCACCTCCGGCTCCAATTGCGAAATCAGCCTTTTCCATCAATTCAGCCATATAATCTACTTGATAGTAGTAATTCACACCAGGCATATTCGCACATCTAACTTCAATCTGATCCTTATTCGCATTACCCTGACCGACTACCACATCGTACGCAATATCCTGCCGATTAAGCATCTCTATTGCATCTAACGTCTTTATCGTCTCATTAGTAGGGTCGCTTCCGCCGAAGAAGACAAGCACTCGATGAATCGTGCCATCCCGCGCTCTTCTTCCAAACAGCGGATTCCTAAATTCCTCTCTTAAGAGAAGATAGCGGGGTCCAAGCAGTCGAATGCATGGATCCGGTACGAGACCATCGTATCGGCTATCCATATCAGCATGAAAGTTCTGATCTAGCAGCGCATCACAATCGTGATGTCGATTGGCCATGTCATCGATTACGAACACTCGCTCAGCATATGGACGTATTCCCTTTTCCCACTCCTCATCTAGGGCGTAATGATCCACAACCAGCCAATCGATTGTATTAAACTGCCTAAGCAGTTCTTGCGTATAAACTAAATCCTGCATCTTATCCCGTTGCAACGCTTCAACGAATCCTTCCACAGACGAGGCTTCAGGCGACTTTATGAAGGGCAACATATGTACATCATACCCATGAGCAGCTGCTAGACTTGCTAGGTGGCCCGGCAACTCCCGACATATAAAGCTGACTTCAGCGCCAGTCTTACGCAGCCGCTCCGCCAATGTTAGGCAGCGCATTATATGTCCTGCTCCAATCATCGTTGCAGAGTCTACCCGAATCATCACTCTCATTTCTTCACGACCCTTACCTCATTAATTCATATCACTGCCGCTTCCTATGTCTTATCATTATCGGCGGTGTATCAGGCTTTCATTAGAAATCGGCTGTATTCCCCAAACAATTAGTCCCTTAGTCTCAAGCATGTCTACACAACGAAAAGGCCTCCGTCAGCTCTATGTGACGGAGACCACAATAGTTCGTATCATTCAACTGTTCCCTAATCTAAATCGCCATAAAATGATTCGTCTTCTGATTGCCAAGCAGTTCATTGTCTCGCAATAAGCGACGTACCGCTTCCTTGGAGATGCAAGGCTCACTATGTGAACTATAGCTTTGTACAATAGCCGGATTGCCGCCGTAATTCTCAGGCTTACTAACGAATTGATTCGGTATGACGAACATCTCCGGCAGCTCGATCGCATGAGACGACTCTTCTTCCGTCATCAGTTCCTCATACATTTTCTCACCTGGACGCAAGCCAATCTCCTCAATCCGAATAGACGATGGCAGAATGCCAAGCTGTCTTGAGGTTTCCTCCACAATGCACTCTGCTAAATCCTGCAAACGAATAATCGGCATCTTCAGAACGAATACTTCCCCGCCTTGCGAAATCATCATCGCCTTGATCGTTAGTTCCGTCGCCTCCCGCTTCGTCATCATGAAGCGGCTCATATCCTTGCACGTCACCGTAATGCGAGACTGCTCTACAATCTGCTTCTGGAATAACGGGATAACGGAACCCCTTGACCCCATTACATTCCCGAATCGAACAGCCGAGAAGATGGTCTTGCTCGCACCTCCATAGTACTGTGCAGCAGCGATCAAACGCTCTGCCATCAATTTGGAAGCGCCATATGTATTGGCAGGTGCAATGGCTTTGTCGGTACTCGTAAATACGGTCTTCACAACGCCGCAATCAATCGACGCTTGAATAACATTCTGAGTTCCCAATATATTCGTCTGCACAGCCTCAAATGGATTATATTCACACGAAGGAACATGCTTCATGGCAGCGCAGTGAAACACATAGTCAATATCTTGCATTGCTCTTTTTACACGTTCAAAATCTCTTATATCACCAATCAAGTAGCGGATATTATCATACGCCCGATAAGTCTGTTGCATCTCGAACTGCTTATATTCATCACGGCTTAATATACGAACGACCTTGGGATTGTCTTTTAATACAGTGGACATAATGGATTGGCCGATCGTTCCGGTCCCACCTATTATTAAAACTCGCTTGTCTTTAAAAAAGCCATTCATCAGACGATCCCTCTCTTCTGGATGATATACCGCTCCATCCGACGTCTTTTCCTTTATATCGGACGGAACGCGCCAGAATATAAGACAAGCCGTCAGGAAATAGTCCCGACGGCCTGATACAAATATAACCAGTATACAAGATTAAGCGAGTTGGAATGCGGACGCCACCCTCGTGCGGGCCTCTACGGCGATTGTCATCAATTCCGGAACGCACTCAGACATTGTCGCGAGCAGAGGACTCATCGTGCCGTTATAAAAAGTAACCTGCTCCTTCAAAGAAACAGCGGCAGTCAGCTTGGGCAGCTCCACCTCGAACTGCTTCAGCTCGGCACGGCATGCTCTCAGCCACAACGCTTTGAACGGACTGCTTTTTGTAACCCGCTCCCAAGTGCTATCAATCTCTTCTATCGTTTTCTGACATTTATTCGGCTGCATACGGACGAGCTGTGGCAGCTTCTGGATTTGCCGTTCAATACCTTTCACGATCCGGCCGTACTCCTGCAGCTGTTCCGGCAGCTTAACGACTCGTTCGATAATAACCTTCACACGTGCTGCATCATAACCTTGGAGGTCCGAGAGCGCATCGGCGACAAGGTCTTCATTGACCAATTGGTCCTGGAGGCGCTGCAGCACTTCCTCCATCGACTGCCATACCGTATGCTTAATCTTGGCTCCTTGTTTGCTCGTATTGACGAATGAAATGTTAGTGAATAATTCCAATAACTGCTCGATATTGTGCAGTGTTAGCTTCATGCCTTGATCCGTCCGGTTTATTGTACCCCGAACGCTCTCCACCTGCAGCTCCGCCTCGCGAACCACTGCTACCGTAGCCTGCTCGGGCAAATGTTTCGCGCCGGGCGCATACATGTTGTCGCTCGGGTAGGACAGATCCTGACCGGTGAACACAATTTCCTTGCAGCCCATATAAATCGCGGCTTGAATAGCGGTGCCTGTGACGGAATGGCTCGACCGGAACACCGTGTCTTCTGTCGTAATACCCATCAGGTACTGTAGTACGGTGTCTCCCTCTACGTGAACATGAATCGACCGACCGGCACGGCCTTCGATGATCCGATGCTCGATAATCGGCGCATAAAGCATTGGAATATGATCAATTGGCAGATCCTTGAACACATTATAGTTCGCTTCGGTACCATCCACTGCTACGATTAAATGCGGCTCGATGCCAAAGTGCAGCAGCGATTGAATCGTCGAGCCAGCTGCAATAATAAGAGCATGCGCCTTCAGCTTCCGCAAGCTTTCGATATCCTGCTCTAGGGAAGGGCCCGCACCGACGACAACTGCCGTCATTCCTTTGTATCGGTCTTGTAATCCCTGGATAGACGGCGTCGTCAGTACCGAGTTTATATTGTACATCCCGTTACGCGTCCATGTAATCCCGTATTTATTATGATTAAACAAGAAGTTAGCATAATGCGTACATGTCGTCCAAGCATCTTGAACGAACGCATCGTGATGCGCTTGAAACAATTTCTTGTATACCGGTAGCGCAACGACCTCCGGCTCGCCCTGCTCATGGCTGAACCGCTCGAGCAATTCCTCCTGCCGGTCGGTTCCCATACCTACGACAAGCGCGCCTATGTTTAACCCTTCTATTAAGCTTGCCATGTCGATCGCGTAGAGCGCATGGAGAAAAATTTGCTCGTCAGGCTCATACAAGTACAGCCGGTGCTCTGGATACTTAGCTGCGTAATGCCGGACCAAATAGCCAAACCCGATGCCGTACATTAATATTTTCGATTTATGCTCAACCTTGCCGGCAAGCAATTCAACCCACCGGTCCGCTTCATGAGCAGGATCGAAGCCGCTGTGCAGCTGAACCGTCCGTTGCCCATCCTTCAACAACGATAGATTCGGCATCGCATTACGTGCGTAACTGAACCGATACCGCGCAGCATCGCATATAACCGCCCTCATCCGATCATGAATCTGCGGATAATATCGGTTCAGAAATCGCATATTCGCGTCAAAACGTCGCTCTCTTACCGATTCCAGCTCTCCCAGCTCGGCAATCAGCTCTTGCAGCAAAGGAATCCACTCGTACTTGATAACATCCCCTGCGCCATCATAATCCTCTTCATCGACACAAACATTCATGGCCTTAAATTTATCATTAATGGCATTAACGGCACGCGAAAGCGGCATCGTCAACAGCTGCAGACCGGTATTATCCCCCTGCAAGCTATCGAGTACAGCATTCACCGTTTTATACAAATCGTCCATGCCCTCTACAATTTCGCCAAGTTGCCGCCACGTCTCTTCTGTCACCGGCTCGTAGAGCAGCGTGGCAGTGGTATCACAAGCCTCGGCAAGCTTCGGAAGAAACACAACGATCTCTTCCATAATCTCTTTCAATTGATTCTGGTCTGTCATTGTCGAACCTCCGTTTCGCTATTAAGCTCCTGCTCGGCCAGCACTTGCTTCGACTCTACGCAAGCTTTCCGCTGTAATGTCCATCAGCTCCGGCGTTCGATTGAGCATGTCTCGGATAAGCGGCTGCATAATTTCGCGGGCCAGCCCCGCTTTCTGGATCATTTTTGATTCCTTCGTCAGCTCCGGAAGATCCCGTTCGAACCGGTTGAGCTCATTACGATAGAGCAGCATATACAATGATTTGAACGGGAGGCTGCCAACTACCTTTTTCCATTCCCGGTCTATATCATAAAAGAGGTTTAAGCATTTGTTTGGATTCGTCCGGCTTAACTCCGCTGCTTGCACAATGCAACGGTCAATCTGCCGAAGCTGCTCCTGGCAGCGTTTCAATTGCTCCGGCATCTCCTTGATCCGGCTGCGAATCTGTTGAGCGCGGTTAACGTCGTATTTATCTAGTTGCGCCAGCTGCTTGGCTACCTCATCATTCTCAATTATAAATGCCTGCATCCGTTCCAGCACGCTTGCCATTGGCTCGAAGTCGGCATTCCTAATCTTTGCCCCCATACTGGACGTATTCGTAAACTTCACTTCAGGATGATCCGCCAGTAAATCTTCAATATCGGCCAGCGTCGTTCTCATGCTCGTATTCGTACGATTAAATGTGCCCTTGACATTCTCAACCGTCTCGGTCGCTCTCCCTAATACTGCATCGCTCGCTTCCTTATTCACATGACGAGCCCCCGGTGCATAGAAGTTATCCCCCGGGAACGAAAGGTCCTGCCCCGTAAACACAATCTCCTTGCAGCCCATATAAATCGCTGCTTGAATCGCAGTCCCCGTTACGGAGTGGTTAGGCGCAAACATGGGATCGTCTGGGGTCAGCTCCATGATGCGCTGGGTGACGACATCATTCGTTAAATGAACATGGAGCAAGTTATTTTTCTGCTCGTCAATAATCCGGTACTTAATCATCGGTGTGTACAGCAGCGGAATGTGTTGAATATTCAGCCCTTTGAACGCATCGTAGTTCGGCTCGCCGCCGTCCATTGATACAATCAGATGCGGCTCTACCCCATAATGGAGCAGCGACTGTATGGTAGATCCAGCCGCGATAATAAGCGCATGGTTTTTCATCCTCCGCAGCAGCTCGATATCTTCCGCCAAGGATGGGCCAGCCCCTGCAATAACAGCCGTTTTGTCGGCAAACCGGTTCTTAAGCCCTTTAATAGAAGGACTCGTTAGCGTTGCCGCCAAATTGTACAGCGTATTGGATACCCATTCGCTCCCAAATTTATCGTACAGTCGAACTGAACCTACATAGTTCAAGATGGCAAGCTGCGCGTCCGCCGAGAACGCATCCATATCGCTGCTATTCAATCGGTAGTACGGCGGGAGCACGACAATTTCCGGCTCGCCCTTCATATATTTCAGGAACCGATAAAACATCCGGTCCCGCTGATGTTTCTTCGTACCGACGACAAAGTCATAGGCGTTCAACCGGGTGAAAAGCGACTCAAATTCGATAACGCGCATCGCAGCAAGTACCATCTGCTCGTCCGGTTCATAAATCGACAGCTGATGCTCAGGGAATGCCTTTGCATAAGCAAGCGCATGATAGCCCAGTCCAAACCCATACATCATAACGCCGGCTTTTCCTGCCACTTTAGCAGTTATTGTATCGACCCAACGGCTCGCCTCATGCTCCGGCTCATACTGGCTGTATAAATACCGACGCTTGCCGTCTTTGTCCATCCAGCTTATGTTGGGACTGCCGTTGCGACTGAACGCGTTCGAATAGCGTTGGTTCTCCGTAACTGTCTCAACAATCTCTTGATAGGCACTAGGAAAACGTTCCTTGAGGAAGTACAAATTCGCTTGAAAGCGACGCTCTTTCACCGCTTCTTCCTCTCCCATATCGATGGCAAGCTGACGGAACAGAGGAAGAAGCACAAACTTAAGTGTATCGCTGGCACCGACGCCATCCTCTTCGTCCACGCAGCTGTTCAACTGTTGAAACAACTCACTTAATGTTATATTGAAACGCTCGATACGAGGCGCCAGCGCCTGATACTCAGCCGCCTTAACCAGATCAGCGTGTATGGAATTCAACGTGCGGTACAGATCGTCCATCGCTTGTACAACCTCGCCGAACTGCTGCCAGGAATGGTCCGTCATCGTCTCGTAAAACAATGGCTCTACGAGCTCGCAAGCCTGAATCAAGTTCGGTAAAAACTGTTTGACTTCTTCTACAATTTCTTTTGTCTGATTCACCAATTGCTCCATCTTCATGCCTCCCCAGGTTGTTATCCTTTATATCGGTCTACTCCGCGCTGCATATGATATCGAGTTTCTTCCTGGATAAAAACTCAAACCGCCGGCACACGGTCCGACGGTCTGACATCTGACTCTCTATTTTCTTTTATCGAAGAAGAAGCTCCCCGGCGTATACGCATACTGATACATTTTCCTCTGCTGCCGAGACTGCGCGATATTTTGCAAACCACGAGACGCTTCTCCCTTCAACGCCAGCATTCGTGCAACGATGACGGAGTCAAACTCGCCTATTTGACGCAGCAACTGCTTCTCATCTTCAGAAGGCCCTGACGATTGCTTCACTTCCAGCAGCGTCTGGTCGCGCAGTTCGACCAAAGCAGTCCATTCCATATATTCGACCGTTTCCAACCGGTTCACCAGATCCATGGTCTTCTCATGAAGCAGGATAATCGATTCGGTCATTATATGGAACCTGCTTCCTTCATGAGCCCGCCCGCCGTTTGTTTAACTGCCTGCTTCCAGGCGTCGCGAAGCTCCGACAGATGCTTCACCGCTTCAGCGGCCATTGTCTCATCCTTCTTGACATTAGCTTGAATGAGAAGGTGCAGTAAATATTCATAAATACGAAGCAAATCTTTAGCGATGTCATAATCGTGATTAAGCGCCGCGATCAGCTCATTGACGATAGCCTGTGCTTTAATTAAATTCGTGTTGGCCGCTTCGTAGTTTCTGCTTTTAATCCCTTCCATTCCCGACTTCGTGAACCGGATCGCTCCCTCATACAGCATAAGCAATAGCTGGCCGCTGCTGGCTGTCTGGACGGATGATTGCTGATAGATCTTATAGGGCGAGTTTAACAAACCGTTCACTCCTTTTAACTGCTGCTAGTTAAGCTTGAAAATGCCGACGCTTGGCTGTTATATTTGCTAATGGCTGTTTCCATTGCACTGAACATCTTATAATAATAGTCTTCTAGATCGTCGAGACGATCCTGCTCCCGTTCTTCGCGGCTCTTCATATCCCGGATTTGGCTGCTGAGCAAGGAGTTTTCTAGGAAGGTCGCTGTCGTATCGGTACTCGTTGTAGATGTGCCTGCCTTCGTTTGCATGCTTTTCAGAGCGTCCATTGCAGAGTCCATCATTTTGGCGAATACGCCAGATGTTTTGCTTGAAGGGGATGTGTCAGAACTTTTCGCCGAAAACAAATTGACGACTTTATCCGGATCCGACTCCAATGCTTCCGTCAGCTTAGTTTCGTCCAATATGAGCTTGCCGTTCTCAGAGTAGCTTCCCGTCGTAATGCCGATACCGCCTGCTACGAGAGAAGTTGCCGCCGTCCGGAACTCCGAGAGCATCTTGCTCAGCGTACTGTCGCTATGCAGCGTCCCGCTTCTCGCCTTGCTCTCCCACAGCTCGATCTCGTCGTCCGACATTTCTTCCTTCTCATCGCTGGTCAACGGATTGTAGTCGTAATATTTCTTCTCTGATAACTCAGAGTTGATCGAGCTGATCAATGAGTTGTACTCGCTCACGAACGACTTAATCGTTTCGACGATTTTAGCCGTGTCCCGCGTTGCCGTAATCGTTGTGGAGCTGTCAGTAGCTGTTTTGTTCTTAGCCGTGAAGGTGAACCCGTTAACGGAGAACTTGTTGCTGGCCTGCTCAGCCAGCTGGACGCCGTTGACAGTGACTTTGGCATTAACGCCCTTATAAGTCGTTTCGTCCGCCGTCACAGTGTCGCTGTCAAATCCGGATACGCTCAAGCCATCTGCGCCGGTATTCGTAGCTGTTATCGATAGTTGCCCATTACTATAAATAGCCGACGCTTTGTACGTGCCCGTACTCTTATTAATGGCGTCCGCCAAGTCAGACATTGTCTGCCCTGCTGTCATTGTGATTTTTTGACCATTAATAGTAATGTCCGTATCTGTCGCAAACGAAGTCGTGCCGCTCTTGAAGCTATAAAGATAGCTCGATGAGGTCGCTACCTGATTCACTGTAACATTCAACGTTCCTGAGGCGGAAGAAGAAGTCGAATTAATAGTCAAAGCGCTAGTATCGCCGCTAACCTCCGACGTCTTCGCGCTAATCGCGCTGGACAAGTTAAAAGAGGCCAGCTTGTTATTCCGGAAATCGACGATCTTCGCCGCCATCGACCGGTAATCCTCCTGCTGCCACTCTGTCTTCGTTCGCTTCTTCACCATGTTGTCGTACTTCGTCTTCTCAGCCTTCATCAGCTGTTTAACCAAGCTGTCGACATCAAGGCCCGATGAAAGACCCGTTATTCTCGTTGTTGTCATAGGTGTTATCCTCCCTCCATTAAACCTTGTGGTCGAGCAGCAGTCCGTTCAGCTCCATCATCTTAGCAGCCATATCGAGCAACTTCTCTTCCGGAATTTCACGCAGCACCTTGCCTGACTCTTTATCGAGCACCTTATAGACGATATGGTTGGTCTCCTCGTGAACCGTTCGCTCTACCTTCGTATCTTGGCCTTGCAGCGATTCTAAAACGGACTTGATATCCGAGGTCAGCCGTTGCTCACGGGAGCCCACCGCCGCAACAGCAGCTTCGTTCCCGTTTGGTTCACTCTTAGCCGTACTGTTATCTTTCGCCGGCGCGCTACCTGTAAGATTCTCCGTTGTATATCCCGCCGTGGTATTAATTGATGAAATATTCATCGTCATCCCTACCACCTCGATCGTCATGTTCTACTCCTTATTATCGGACCGTTCTAATCGCTTTGTTAGACTTCGTCTTCAATTAATACTGAAAGAATGCTTAATATATAGAAAAAAGAGGCCTCAGATAAACTAAGGCCTCTTCTCTTCGAAAGACTACTATTGGAGCAGGGACAGAACGCCTTGTGGCTGCGAGTTCGCTTGCGACAGCATCGATTGGGATGCTTGGAGCAAAATGTTGTTCTTCGTCAGGTTGACCATCTCGCTTGCCATGTCTGTATCGCGGATACGCGACTCGGAAGCCGACAGGTTCTCAACCGTTGTGCCCAAGTTGTTCGACGTGTATTCAAGACGGTTCTGAGTCGCACCAAGCTTAGCGCGCTCCGTCGAAACGCTCTTGATTGCATCTTCGATGTTAGTCAGGGTTTTGGAGGAACTCAGACCTTTGAAATCAGTATTATCGACACCAGAAATCTTGATCGTTTGAGCAGCGTCGTCGGATTTGATCGTAACGTCGGACGTAATGTTGATACCGTTGAATTTCGTATCCGTCATGATTTTGTCGATCTGCGATCCGAGTTGATCCAACTCGAGGTTAATGTTCGAGATATCGCTCGAGCTGTACGTACCGTTCGACGCTTGAACCGTCAGTTCTTTCATACGTGTCAGCATGGAGCTAACTTCGTTCATAGCGCCCTCAGCCGTTTGTACGAACGAGATGCCGTCTTGAACGTTGCGTTGCGCTTGCTCGAGACCACGGATTTGACCGCGCATTTTTTCGGAAACAGCGAGACCTGCAGCGTCGTCCGCTGCACGGTTGATACGGAGACCGGAAGACAGTTTCTCCATGTTTTTAGCTGCTGCATTGTTGTTCAGCGCCAGGTTGCGCGTCGTGTTCATAGCCGTAATATTGTGGTTAATACGCATTGTAAAATTCCTCCCTGAATGTTTGAATAGTCCCGCATCCTTGCGGTAAAGCGATATTAGGTCGGCCGCCCTTTACCAGCTCTAATGGTTATATCGGTAAATATAGCCGATTGTTTAACCCTATTTTTCATTTATTTTTTAAAATTTTATATTGCTTGGTTAGCTCGGCAATCGAGAGCTCCGGCTTCAGCGATTCCTGATTCGATGTTGCAGTCGTCAGGTACAGTTCCTTCCGCAGCACCCCTACTTCTTTGGGCGCCGTTATGCCGATTCTGACACCGTCGGCGGATACTTCCAGCACAGTTAGCTCAATATCACTGCCGATCATAATCGTTTCGCCTTTTTTGCGGCTCAGCACCAGCATTATATTTCCTCCTTCGCTTCGACGGGAGAGAGAGGAAATAGGCGATGCCGCGTCGTATACGCCGTGTCCTGCAAAATGACCTGAGCAGCTGCCCGGCTAGCGGTATTCCAGACGATCGGCGCAGCAAGATTCACTGTTGCATGCTGTACGTTATCCTTGACTGTAGCGAGGTTTAGAACACGTACGTTCTCGAAGGTCGGCTCTCCCAGCTCCTTCATCGCATGCTCGGGAAGCGTGAATGAATATTCAGGGAAAAAGTCGAACGGGGACACCGCAACGAATACAAGACTCCCTTCCTCCACCGATTGCACATAGTAGAATGGGCTGTCCTCCAGCGGCACAATCATATACCTCTTGAAGTCAGCGAAGCCCGGAATACCGCTGCCGAATGTTAACACTTCTTCCTCGTTGATGGCCATCTCTCCTAAGAAGGACGTCTGAATGAACATCGCATAACCCCCTAAACCATTAAAAATAGAAAAAGCTGCAGCCTGTACTGCCGCAGCTATAGCTTTTATTCTAACTTATAAAATCGACAAGCGTTGAGGAAATAATCTGGGCGCCAACCTTCAGTGCGGCATTGTAGGTTGCCTGCGCCGACGAATAACTCGTATACAGCTGATCGATGTCGGCATCTTCGGTTTCCGATTGCATTTCCGTCAAGTTACTACTAATGCTATCCAAACGTTCCTGCATCAATTCAGCACGATTTGTTCTCGCGCCGACCTCCGACCGGGCGTTAATGATCTTATTCGTTCTATTCTCGATATTGTCAAGCTCCGCAGCCGCAGCGGTCGTATCGCCGCTGGACAATGCAGTATTCAAGCGATCGAAAATCGAAAATACATTGTCCGTCGTGCCCGCCGCGTCCGCGTCTCCGAATACCTCGCTGGCATTCAGGTTGACGTTCATCGATATGCCCTCGCCGATCGGATAAATGATCGAGCCGCTGTCGGCGGATACCGACTTGGCGTCCGTGCCGTCTGCATAAGGCTTGGTGCTCGTCGCTTCGCCGTTGAATATGTATTTGCCGTTAAACCGGGTATTCGCGATATCGACCATCTGCTGCTTGAGCTGCTGAAGCTCTTCGTTGATCGCTGCTAATGACGAGTCCGTATTCGTTCCATTGGAAGCCTCGACGACAAGCTCCTTCACCCGCTGCATAATTTGCGTCGACTCATCCAGCTGCGTATCGTATTGATCGAGCAGCGAAACAGCGGAGTTGGTGTTGCTCTGGTATTGCGAATTGGCGGAAAGCTCCGAACGATAACGCAGCGCATACGTAATGCCCGTCGGATCGTCGGACGGTTTGTTGAGCTTCATTCCCGTCGACAGCTGATTTTGCTGCTTGATCATCTTTCCCAGATTGTTGTTCAAATTCGAAATCAGCTGCGACGTAGCCATGCTGTTCGTTACGCGCATCGACATCTCGTCAACCTCCTAAAGTTCTGTATTCGCTCCGTTAGAGCCCGACTCTGCCCGTGCCGTTAATTAGCTTCTCCAGCGTCTCGTCGTACGTCGTCATAAATCGAGCGGCGGCATTGTAGGCGTTCTGAAATTTGACCATATCCGACATTTCCTCGTCGAGCGACACGCCGCTCTCAGACTGGCGGCTGCTGTCGACCTGGTCTACCAGCGATGTCGAGTTCTCGTATTGCCGCGTCGCTTCCTGGGACTGGATGCCGACCGCTCCAACCATCGTAGTGTAAAAGCTTCCGATTGTCGTGTCTGTAATCGAACCGCCGTTGGCCGAATCATCAAACGAGAAATTCGTGTTCTGAAGCTCAGACATCAGCAGCGCCAGCGTGTTGTTACCCGCGACGACTGCCAGCCCCGTTGTCGTTGTAGACGACCGCATCGATGCGGCGATTTTATTGCTGTCTGCCTCAATATTCGGATTGACTCGAATGCTCGCAGCCGTTATTTCCGTCGCACCGGATGTCGTGTCATATGTGAAAAAGTCCTGCCCTGATGTCAGCGGCGATTCCAGCGTATAGCCAAGCTTATGCAAGCCGTTGATGCCTTTGACTGTAACAACCTGATCCGCGGTCGTCGTAGCGCCATTATAGTAAGAGCCTGACGGAATGGTCACCTGAATCTCGCCTTCAGCCATCGTCTTGGCGATCAGGTCAAGCTGGCTCTGGTAATCCTTTACGTACACGTCCCTCGATACGAACGTCCCGAAAATTTCGCCGTTGCTCAAATCGCCGGAGGCGTAGGCCGCCGTAAGGGTATCGGCCGTCAATTCGTTCGGATCCGTTCCTTCGACCAATGTGATATTGCCCATCGTTATCGTATAGCCGTCGCTAGTATCCTGCACAGAGACGTTTACAAGCTTAGACAATTGGTCGGTATACAAATCGCGCTTGTCACGCAAATCGTTGGCATCATCGCCGGTCGCCTCGATTTTTTTAATCTGGCCGTTCAACTGAGCGATCGATTCCAGCAAGGAGTTCGCATCGGCCGCCTTCGTTGTGATGCTGCCCGTCAAATCGTCGCTCAAGTCTTGCAATTGAGAGCTCATTTGGTTCAAGGAATCAGTCAGTGCGACCGCATTCTGTATAACCAACTGCCGGTTCGATGTGTTCTCCGGATCGGTGCTAAGATCGGACCAGGATGACCAGAAACCCTCAATGACGGTTCGAAGCCCCGTATCCGAAGGCTCGTTCATCACGGACTCCAGCTTATTCATCGTATCCGACTGCACTTCCCAGCTTCCGAGATATTTGCTTTCGTTGCGGAACTGTTCATCCAGAAAGGCGGTCCGAACACGGGTGATAGCGGTCGCCTCGACACCGGTACCAAGCTGACCGGCCGCGGTCGATTTGCTCATGCCGTAGGCTTCCATTGAGCTTGTCGACTTAATCGTCACGCGCTGGCGTGTATATCCTTCCGTATTCGCGTTAGCAATATTATGTCCCAGCGTGTTTAGCGCCGTCTGCTGTGTGGTTAGGCTCCGTTTAGCCGTTTCAATGCCATGAAAGGTTGAAACCATTCACCATCATCCCCCTTTATCGTCTACGATCGTATTTCGAATAAGTTGTCTGTCCGTATCCCGTACTCATTGGATTCTTATAAATATAATTCTCGCTCGGGTCCTCCACGAGCAGCCCGATGGAATAGTCCAGGAAAGAAAGCGACTGCTGGATGAGCTGCTGGTTCAGTTCGTTCTTCCGCTTCAACTCGGCGAGCAGATCTGTCAGCAGTCGATGATATTGCGTCAAGGCAACCTTCTCGTCCGCATTCGTTACTGCTTTGATCAAATCACTGAGCTTACCAAGCCGATAATGCGATCTCATATTAGAGAAAAAAATGTTCGTATGCGTAAAACGAGAAACTTCAAGCTCCTCTGCACGTTTCACCAGCTTGCGTTCCTGCAGCATGATCGCGTTCAGCTGCTGCACATCATTGCGTACAAGCATGGGTGTCTTCTCATCCGCGAGCTGGATCAGCCGCTCGTAAACCTCGGACTGCTTCTGCAATATCTCAATGATTACTTGTACTGACATGACTGTGTCACCCGCTTCTAGTTCTTATTCCGATACAGGTAAGGAAGCAGCTTCTCTGCCAGCTTGCCGGCCTCTACTTCGTAGGTGCCCGTCGATACTTGATCCTTCAGCTCATCGAGCTGGCGTTGACGCTCAGGTGATTTCGTGCCTTCAACGTTCTGCGATTGCAGCATCTCCATCGCCTCAGAGGAGATTTGCAGGTTGTCCCGCTTCTGCGTGCTATTCGTCTGAGCAGCGCGCACATCGCTTTTGTTCCGGTATGGATTGATGGCTCCTAGCCGCTGAGTTTCATTGATTTTCATATTAATCGCTCCGTTCACTGACGCCTGAAAATAAAACAGGCCGATAATCAACTAATTGTATTATCGGCCAGTGTATTGGATTTTTTTATAGAAGGCAAAAAGTGTATAAATGATCAGCTCTGGTCGCGTCCATAGGTCTGATAAGTTCCGTTGCCTTGTTTGCTTGCAAAGCTCGATTTGTCCCTATCACCATCGCGATTCATCTTGTTAATATCTTTCATCAGTCGCGAGCGGCAGGATTCGCACAGGTTGCCATCACGGACTAGGTTGCTGCACGTCTCACATGGATAGCCCATATTCGGTGCATCCAGTAGGGAAATACGGCCTTCACGTATGAAGCGCGTAATCTGAACGATGCTGACCTCCGTCGCTTCAGAGAGCTCATAGATGGTAGCCCCACGGTTTTTGCGCAAATAGTTCGCACATTGCTCATACTTCTGATCCAATTCCTTGATGCAAGCCGGGCACAGATCACGGACATTCTTCGTGTATAGTCTGCCGCAGCGAGGACAATTGTCTATATTCATTATTTCATCCCCTTTGGCCCATACGGCCGCTTCGTTTTGATTAGCCCTATTTTAACGCAGATGAATGGTATTTTCATAGCTTTTTTCTGTCGATTATCCATTAATGGTGTCGAATCGTTAGGATCGTGCGAGTGTAACGGCGTAAAACTCGACCTGCAACTGTGGTGAAAAGCTGCGAAACGATTGCCAAAGTACTGCCGCACAAGCTTCGATCGTACTGCCTGTTGTATAAATATCGTCAACAATAAGGAGGCGAATCGGCCCGCGTCGGATGGTGGTAGAAGGATGGCAGGATCGATTCATAGATGTGTTAGGAGATGCTATATCTAACATTCGAGAGATAAAGGAACGAACCGCAGCAGCATCAGCTTCAAAAAGACCATCCACGCTCTGCAGCCTTGCTTGGCGAGATTGCAAACTTTTTTTCTCCGAATGTCTTGTTCGAATGAGCAGATCTGCTAAAGCAAGCTTTCTTCTTGCGCATAGCAGCGCAGCTAACCGCTCTGCCTGATTGAAGCCGCGCTCCAGGAGACGATCTGGGCTGACAGGGACGGGGATCACAGCATCCCAGCGATGGGAGGGCACTCTGTTTCGCAGTTCACGATCAAGGCGGACGAAAGCAATATCCAGCATATCGCTGAGCGGATGCACCAGCCGTTCGTCGCCGCGATACTTGAACAACGCGAGCCACTCTCGGACGGATTCATCGTAGCGCACCGCACTCCGGCTCATAATGAAGTGGGCATCACTTCTTCGCAGGCAATCTGGACATGGATCCGGACGACCGCATACGGCACAGGCAATATGCTCAATCCAAGGGACGACGGACGCACAGGTGCGGCATAAACGATTTAATTGTGCATCATGCGGCAGAGCCGCTCGTAGAAAAGGAGCTGGCGCCGCCATTCGGGCTGGCGCTCGGCATATCGGACATGGTGAATGCGCTTCGCTGAGGAGGTCGCCTAGCTTGCCAGCTATCGCGCGCAAAGTAGGGATGATAGGAAAATGGGGTATCGGCATTTGAATCAGTGCCCCCTTTAGGAATATCGTGAACGGCAATTGGCTTAGCTCTTATTGCGGGAGCAGATAGCCATTTTTCTTGGCTTCCCGGTTCATGCTTTTAATCTGGGCTATCGCACGGCGTTGTGATTGATTGCTCGTCGAAGCGAAGAAGTAGACCCGGCCATTCGGATCATCCTTGGAACGGCCCGCGCGCCCGGCCATCTGGACGAGTGATGCTTCATCGAACAGCTTGCCGTCCGCATCGAGGATAAAAACGTCGCTGAACGGCACGGTTACTCCCCGCTCCAGAATTGTCGTTGTGACAAGCACTCGGAACTCGCGGTTGCGAAAAGCTAGTACATGCTGCGGACGCTCAGCGTCCTTCGAGGACGTCGCCCCGATTGGAATACCAGGGAGAGCGGTACGCAGCAGTTGAGCAAGCGGCTCGGTATGACGGATCTGCTGGACGAAGACGAAGCATTGCGCCCCTCGGGCTAAGGATGAGGTGAGACGAGCGAGCAATAATCGCGGAAGCTTGTGCTTGGCCAATAGCTCAGCAACACGCGGCATCCGAATTTGTTGCGGCACAGGCAGTGGATGTCGGTGAAACCGTACTGGCACGCGGGCACAACCAATCTGCCCCTTTCGTACAGACTTCTGCATCGCGCGAGGCGGTGTCGCCGACAAGAGAATCACGGCTCCACCTGGAACACCCGCCTTGGCCGCGGCGTAATGCAGCTGGGGATCACCATGGTAAGGAAATGCATCCAGCTCGTCGATAATGACGAGATCGAAGCGCTCATGAAAACGAAACAGCTGATGCGTCGTAGCAATCGTAATATCGCCATCCTCCCATCGCTGCTCACTGCCTCCGTATAGGGTGACGACGGCTGCACCAGGGAATGCACGACGAAGTCGTGGGTCCAGCTCAAGCACGACATCTCGGCGCGGCGTGGCGATGAGAGCACGACCTCCAAATGAGAGTGCCGCTTCTATAAGCGGGAATACCATCTCGGTCTTGCCTGCGCCAGTCACAGCCCAGATGAGAAATTGAGAGACCGAGGGCGCGCTGGAAGGCCGGCTTGACTCGGTATCTCGTGTATGTGATGACGTGATGGGTTGAGTGTCGGGAATATCAGCTGTTGAAAGAGCTGCCTGTTGGTTTAATGATGCACAGATAGTTGGCTGAGAAGCAGAATGATGCGTAATAGACCGTGCAGGTGCCCATCGTGATGGCGCATTCTGATTCGTTGAGGAAGAATGTCGTACCCCACCCAGCCGAGGCAGCACGTAGCTCAGCGCCGCCTCGGCTGCGGCCTGCTGCGCGGGACTGAGCCCCCACCGCGCAGCGAACGCCGCCGGCGCGTGCATGCGATGCGCACGCGACGCGGCCAAACCCGGCGCCGCCCCAGACATGGCGGCGCCTTGCGCGTCTGCGAGGCCTGCCTCGCCTCCACCATGGATGAGCAGCCCGCATTCGCGGCTGCGCCCCATGGTGAGGCAGGCCTCGCAGTACGCGCAAGCGGATGAACCGCACGCTGCGCATGCCGTGCGGTTCATCCGCGCTTCGCCGCTGCCGCAGCGCAGGCAGCGACGGCGCCAAGGGCGCCCGCGCCGCATCGGCGCGGGAAGCAGCAGCCGGCCAAGCGGCGAAGCCGTCGGCTGCTGCGGTGCGACGGCGCATCGCAGTCGCACGAGGCCGCGAAGCGCGGCCCATTGGAGCGCGGGTGCCAGCGCGCTCCAGCCGCCGGCGGCGACCGCCTGGCATGCTGGCGGTCCAGCGGCGAGCAGCTCTTGCGCTTCGCTAAGCAGCGCGGCACGTCCATACAGCCGTGCTGCTACCGCCCGCACACACTCCTCCTCGACAAACCCTATATTTTTCCCATTTTGCCCCGCACCGCGCTCTCCGAATACAACCCTCTCTGTCCGGCCGTTCCCCTTGTCGACATTCATCTCCCCGCCAGCCTCAATGCCTCCCGCAACTTGAGCTGCCTTCACAAACTCCCGCAGCGCCGCACGTTCCTCCAGCTCTCGCCCTCCATTCTCCTCTGACCAACGAACAGCCGCCTCCTCAGCAGCGCTCAATGGCAGCGGTGTGCGCCATACATGCATGACGATGCTCTCTTCTCGTTCCCTTCCACCGAACTTTCTTCCCCCTTGAACCTTTCTTCGCTCCTCTGCTTTCCTTCCCCAATATACCTTATCCGCCTCTAAAGCGATCGACCATCTCGCCGACCAGCATCCGTCTACACCAATCAAATAAAGCTGTACCCTCACCTCTGCTCCCCCTTCGATCGATCCCCTCAATCTCCTCGAAACGCAAAAAAAGCACCCTCCCCCGCCCGATTCGGCGAAAGGAGTGTGCTTCACATCCTCACAACGCTATGTTGTTCATCCATCAACTTTATAGTGACATTGTAAAGCAATTCCACCTAAACACGCAAGCGTATACAAGGACGGCACCACTTCGGCTTATCTTACCATCAGAACAAGGGCAGTTTCGCCAGATCCTCTGGACGATTGAGATCTACAAACACCGCATGGTTCGCCCTCGCCGTCGGCTCTCCCGCACTGGCGAAATGCGTTCCACGGTCCAGTCCGCTGGAGCGCAGCACCCGATGCTTCTCCGGCGTTACGGACTCAACTGTACATCCGTCCTTGGCGGCAAAATGTCCAACAATCGCAAACGTTTCATCCGATGAGCCACAATCTACAACGGTAACTCGGACATCTGTACCCGAGCGATGAGCAAACCAGTTGATGGAGCGGAGAAACCACTCCATACGCGTCGCCTCGTTACGTGCATACAATACATAATGCCGGCTTCGGCTCGCATGATTGCTTCTGCCATAATAACGGATTAGGTGCACCGACAACGCCGCAAGCACGTAGCTGCCGAGTACAAGCGCAATTAATGATATCATCTCGGCCACCTCCTTTATGAGGTCGTTCAAAAAGTGCCCTTTTGATCACGAAGCATCACAAGGTCTATTCGGCATCAGGTGCTGAAAACCGACCTTTTTGAACACACACTTTATGACGACAATATATGCGCCGCACCGCCCATCGGTTACGGGCGAACAGGACAACAATCGGCGAGAATGACCATTTTCGGCTTATTCCGTTCGTTTGAGCGTTCCTCTATATGCAGTGATGGTCGTGCAGGTTCGCACTTACGCTCGCATCATTTAACTCCCCCTCCTGACTTCTTCACCTATCACAAACAACAAAAACCGTTCCCGGACAAAGCCGAGAACGGTTTTTCATCATATCTTCATTTACTTCATTTATAATTTCAATTAGAGAGTAACCCAACCGAATTTAATCGAGTGGATAACAGCTTGCGTACGATCGTCAACTTCCATCTTTTGCAAAATGCTGCTGACATGGTTCTTAACTGTCTTCTCGCTAATGAACAGAAACTCACCAATCGTCTTGTTGCTCTTGCCTTCGGCCATCAGACGAAGCACTTCCGCTTCACGACGCGTCAGCGGGTTATCTTCGCTTGCGATGAATTTCACGCCAGGCTCCTTGCTTGCTGCAGCAGCCGACACCGCACCCATCTCATCGAGATAGGTCATACGGCGCAGTTGGTTGATCAGCTTGCCCGTCACCTTCGGATGGATATACGAGTAACCATTCATGACAGAACGAATTGCATTAATGAGCGCTTCGGCCTCCATATCCTTCAGCAGGTAGCCAGTCGCTCCTTTACGAAGCGTCTCGAATACGTAGCTTTCGTCGTCATGAATCGATAGGATAATGACTTTAATCTCAGGGAACATATCACGCAGCCGCTCGGTCGCGATGACACCGTTCTCAATCGGCATATTGATATCCATGAGTACGATTTCAGGCAGCGTGTGATTGCAAAATTCAAGCACTTGAATGCCGTTATGGCACTCTCCGATAACTTCGATGTCGTCTTCCATATTCAATATGCGCTTCAGACCTTCGCGAAACAGCTGGTGGTCATCTGCGATAAGCAGCTTGATTCTTTTCTTCTCGCCTGGGGCTTTCTGTTCCATCGTCATGTTACTCCTTTCTATCCTGTACATTAATGGGAATTAAGATCGTGATCTTCGTTCCCTGATTTTTATTTGATTCGATCTCCATCCTCCCCTCCAGCAGCTCGACGCGTTCTCTCATTCCGATTAAGCCGAAATGTGCTCCATTGGTAGTTATCGGCTCCTGCTGGTCAACTTGAAAGCCAACCCCGTTATCCGATACAACAAATTTCACCAATTGAGCCTGATACGTCATCTCGAGGGACACATACGTCGCATTAGCATGCTTCATGACATTCGTGAAAGCTTCCTGGACGAGTCGATAGATGCCAGCCTCCATTGCCGAAGGCAATCGCATTTCTCGGCCGACGGTCTCGAAAGTGGTTCGAATCCTCGCTTTTTCCTCAAAGTCCTGCACATACTTACGCAACGTTGGGACTAATCCTAGATCGTCCAATGCCATAGGTCTCAGATTGAAAATGATTTTTCGAATCTCTTCTAAGCCGCTGCGCACCTGTGCCTTCAAGTCTATTAATTCGTGTTGCACCATTTGAAATTCCTGCTTTACAATCATTCTTTCTGCAATTTCCATCCTTAGAACTAGGTTCGCAAGCGACTGGGCTGGGCCATCATGAATGTCGCGTGCCATCCGCTTCCGTTCCTCTTCCTGCGCAAGAATGATTTTGAGTCCGATCAACTGGCGGTTCTTAGCCGATTCAAGAATTCGCGTCACATGATTGAGGTCACCCGACAAGTATTCGAGTACGACGTTAATCTGCGAATGAATCGTCTGTGCCCGTTCAATCGACAGATCAACGTTCTTCACTCGCTTCTGAAGCTCGTCGCGGCGCGCCTTCAACTGCTGCTCCTTCTCGGCGACTACAATTTTTTCAATTTGAATCTGCGTTGCCTTCTCGTAGGCAGCCTTAATGTCTTGCTCATTATATTTGACGAAATCGCGGCTCACTTCGGTCAAGCGAATGCGCGCCAACCGATACTGTCGTTCCAGCTCGTCCGCCTTATCAATAATATCGGACGCTTCTTTAATAACCGTATTCAGCTCAAGCTCCAGCATCTGCAGCTCATGGCGCGCTGATTCGCAAATTTCGAATATTTGTACTTTGCTGTCTTCCATGACATTAATCGCATTACTAATAATCTGATTAATATCATTAATCCGATTGTCCATATGTGCATCGGTTTCCTTTCTACGACGAAAGCTGCTTCAATTGTGGTAACTGCTACTATTATAGCAAATTTGCTTCTTTCCAAGGAAACCATTTTCATGCGCGTAAGTGGCAATCTTCCTTTAGCTATCGCCTATTGTACCGTGACGGATTTCGTTGCACCATCCCAATTGACCGAAAGTCCCAATTGCTCGGAGATCAGCCGCAACGGTACCAATGTGCGACCATCGCGAATAAGTGGAGCCGCTGGCGCTGGTTGCCGGCTGCCGTTTGCAATCATCTCGGCGCTGCCGATCTGAAGCTCGAGCAGCTTGTCGCCACGAAGCACCGTTACTTTCTTACTCGTCTGATCCCAGGCTACCTCTGCCCCCATGGAATCTGCAATGAAACGAAGCGGAAGATACGTAACACCGCTTAGTACAATTGGCGCTGTATCCAGCTTAACCGCCGCTCCATTAACCGTTGCTGATTTCTTATCAATGGTCAGCTTAATGGCAGGACTCGTAAGCTCTGGTACAACTGGCGGATAAAGCATCTGAATATCGTCGAAGGCGATTGCCCCCGTTGCAGCGCGCTCATCCTGATCCTGTGCAATATTCGCAACGTAGATCCGCTTGATTGTCAGCGGTGCCGTCAAACCGTAGGACGATAGATCGATCGTCAGCGTCTTCCAGCCAGACCAGTTAATGGACTTCGCCAAATCCACATACTGCAGCTTACCCGCTCCATCCTTCACTTCCATCCGCAGCCAGTTGAAGCTTTGATCGCCGTACACATCAAGCTGCATACCAGTAGGGGAGCCGCTAACTGACTTACCTGTACCATTCAGAACGGCATATGCTGCAAGCGTCTTGCCATTGCCAATGCCGCTTGTGAAGTCATAGGATAGCTGCAGCGCCTTCGATGTTTCTTTGCCTTGGAGACCACTTACGATGGCAACTTTGCCCGCTGCGCCATCTGTTCCTTGGAACGTAATGCCATATCCAACATTCTCGAACGACTCCCACATTGTAGGAGCAGAGCCCTTCGTCAGCGTCAACATAACCGGATAACCGTCATAGCGTGCGATCGCATAGCCTGCCGCTGCGCCGTCGTTCACACTTGTAATCGAAATGACGTTGCTGCTTGTCGTTGCTTTAAACCCTTTGAACTCCCACTTAATCGATTCGGGAGGAACTGTCAAATTTAGTCCGTCTTTCGTCGTAATTTTGACATTTGCCGTTATATTCGTCCCAGCTGCCAGACCAGCTGCTGATGCGTCAATAGACATAGATGCAATCTGATCCGCTCCGATGACCGACACGGCCGATTCGCCCGTAATACCCGACGATGTAACGGTCACTGTACCCTTACCGCTCTTTAGCGCAGTGAACGTATTGCCTGCGAACATGCCGATCGACCCAGCAGACTTCCATGTCTGCTGCAGCGCGCTTGCATCAACCGGGTTGTAGTAATTGTCATAAGCCTTCAGGCTAAAGGTTGTTGTCTGACCGATAAACAACGTGCTTGAGCCGCTTGGCACTAGCCCTTTCAGCGTACCTTGCGGCGCCGTGCTGAACACACCGATACCATTGGCTACCGGACGCAGGTATGTACCGCCCGTCGTTGGATGTGTCACCTTCAGTGCAAACTCACCAAGCGGTCGTTCTACCATCGTAGTGGAACCGCCGCCATCGAGGTTGACGCCTTTCCATACGCCAAGCCCAACCATTGCTTCCTGCAGCTCCTTCAGCGACATGCCGTTGCGGGTCGACGTTCCTTCCGCTGTGAAGAGCAGTACTTTCTTCGCATCCTTCGTATAGCCAACAGCCGAACGATACACATTGCTGCCGCCGCTCACGCCTGTAATATCGCGCGAGAACGTCGCGGCTTTGCCCTGGTCTACAAGAATCGTATGCCCGCCAACCATCATCTGCATGGAGGAAGCGTCGATCTTCGCACCTGTCGTCTTCGAGACGAGATTATAGTCCGACGTTACAGCGGAGCCGACTGTCAGATGCTCACGAACAAACTGCGCAGCCGTACCATGCGCACGCAAAATATAGCCGTCTGCCGGCGGCTGGACGGTCAGCGACGTACCATCCGAAATTTGCTGCACGATGCCACCTGACACAAGCACCTCAGTTGGCGTTGTGCTGCTGTCCTTCGGATGAGTGTCTGCTGCCCAGGAATTCGTGTACAAGTAGATTGCGTTCTTGTGGCTTGGCTGCTTGTCCGGCTCTGTTGTGTACGCCGATTCGTTCATTCCTGCAATCGGAAAGGTCGTTCCGTCTGCAGCCGTTACTTTGCCATCGAAGCCATACAAATCGATAGAAGGTACTTTATCTTTGGAAACGCTGAAGGCATACATGCCCTGCAGCGCCATTGGTCCTGACATGAGCGTTCCGCTCGTAATTTGCGGTCCCATCGGCGAGCCCTCCGAAGAACTGCCCGTCTGGAATACGTCAGCGTTGATTGCTGCGATGGCGCCGCTTTCCTTCGCCATATTCAGTACGTTATTCAAGCTAGCGACCGTGTTGTTCTTCCCGCTTATTGCGTTCAATTGTACATAAGGATTCGTCAGATCGATCTCGATCACATGAATGTTAACCGTTCCGCTGCCCTTAGTCGGCGACCATACATAATCGACCCGCTTCACGCCAGAAGCGATCATCTCCTGCTTCTGCTGCGTCAGCTTGGCATTGGCGGTCTTTATCTCAACAGCTGCCTGCGTCGTTTGTGTCTGCGATTGCGTGGTATCTGCCGCGTAGATGACAGCTCCTGATTGAAGCGGCTGAAGCAGCAGTACGCCCCCTAATGCTAGAATGACAAGTTTCGATACGCCACGTGTTGTTGTCGTCTGAAGGGTCTTGTTGTTCATGACCATTTTTTTACACAACTCTCCCATCCGTAAAGTCTATTAATTATAGACTATGAAACGGGCGAAAAGTTACAGGCGATAGAATAACTCTATTAACCGATTCCTCTTACGAAAAATCGTCTATCAACGCGCTTGGCAGTTGATTTTTCACAAATAAAAAAGATCTCCTCCAGATCGTCTACCGATCCGAAGGAGATCACCGTACAAGCTGTACCTATGTCTGGAGGAATCCAACGTAAGTCAGCATCCGTTGGATCATAATCGTCGCTTCTGCACGCGTCGTATTCGACAGTGGTGCAAACGTCGTCGACGTTGTACCTGTAATCAAACCTGTGTAGACGGATTTCGCTACGTCCTGCTGTGCCCATTGGCTAATTGACTTCTTATCTTTGAAACGCTCCAGATAAGTAGATGTCGTCTGCGGCAGCGTAACAGCGCTGCCTACATATGACACCGCACGATTGAGCATTGCTGCTGCTTCCTGTCTCGTAATGTAGTCGTTGGGCTTGAATGTGCCATCCGAATTGCCCAGTACGATACCAGCCTTGGATGCTGCACCGATATATGCGGCGAGAGCCGTGCTAGTATTCACATCAGAGAATGCGGCTGCAGCGGCTTTGTCGCCGGCCAATCCAAGACCACGAGCGATAAACATTGCAAACTCACCACGTGTAATTGGCTTGCTTGGCTCAAACTTCGACGTGCTGCGGCCCTCTACAATATATTTGTTCGCCATGAGCAGAATGCTCGTGTTTGCCCAGTGCGTTCCTGTATCACTGAACGTCACATTACCTTTAATAACGGCGAAGCTGCCGTTCACTTTGTTCATAAAGGTTACTTTCGAGCCACTGCCCTCTGCTGCTACCTGCGTTGGCACGTAGGAGAGAACACCTGTTGCCGGATCTACCCATACGACAGCCGTCTGACGGCCATTCAGTGATGTTGTCGTCGTGACGCTGCGTGTTACGTACTTCGTGAGATCCGTCCATTCCTTCGTTGTGCCACCGGCTGTTACATCAAGCTCGAAATAAACCGGGTTCACATAAGTGACCGCACCTGTACGGTTAATCGCACTTGTCAGGCTGTATGATAAGCTTGCGGTCTTGTCGATCTTAATCAACAGATAACCGGTTGTGCCGCCGACGCCTAGAGCCTTAACGATTTGCGTGTAATCCAATGCAGCGCAAGGGATTTCGTACGTGATATCCCCATACTTCACGGTGAACGTTGGTGTACCGCCAACGTTTTTCGCATTTTCCAGCGCCTGCAGCGGTATAGCAGCTAGACCTGCCTTTTCTGTATCACTGATGTTCAACTGTACCTTCGGCGCAGTCGAGTTGATTGAGCGAGCTGCTGTATACGCATTGTTCAGGCTTTCTTCAAGCACTGTGTATTGAGTAGCATACAGGCCGCCCGGAGACATAACGGAGCTGGTCGTATAATGGTCGCTTTGAAGAAGAATTGCCCCTTCTGGTGTCGCATCGAATGCTCCGCTTACAGTGTCCGATGTCGTCTGGTTCGACACAACGAGATCGCTGAACGAACTAACCAACACACTGGATGTGTTGCGTAAACCACTGGAGTCAGACGCATAGCTTACGGTTACCGTCGCATTCGCAGGAACTGACGTATATAACGTCAACGTTACGGCATAACTGCTTACCTGCACGTTAGCAACTGGACTTACAACGCCTGCAACTTTGACCGTGAACTGGCTGGTCTTCGGAACATAAGACGTGTGCAGCGTTTCGGTGAAATAAAGTGTCAACGTCGTGTTAATGACAAACGCTGATGCTATTGTTGATGTGCTGCCTGTGTTAGTCGCCTGTACGCTGCTGAAGCTGCTTGCTAAGTTACCGTTCAAATCCCGCAGTGCCACTGAGCCTGGAACATACGTGACAAGAACCGTCGACATACTCGCCAAAGAGCTCGACATCGCTAGCGTCACTTCATTATTCGAAACCGTAACCGTACTGATCGTCTTCGCGACACCGTTCCCAATAACAGAATAAGAGGATTTCCCGGGAACGTACGAGTCACTCAGCCCTTCATTATACGTAAGAGTAACGTTCGATCCACTCACCGTAATGGACTGAAGTACTGGAGCGGTCGTATCGAGCACGTTGCTAATATAAAAATCGGTAAATGCCTGCACCGCATTGCCGTTGACATCATAATACGGATATGAACCTGGCGTATAGCTTACCGATACCGCTGAACTCGATGAGACTGAAGCGTTCAATGTAATATACATGATCGTTCCCGATACAGTAACGCTTGAAATCGAAACAGATGAACCTTTGACCTTTACTTTGATTTGACTATAGGCATAGGTGCTTGGCGTAGCCAATTGCGTATTAAACGTAAGCGTAATGGTTTTACCACTGAGTACACCGCTAACCGGTTTAGGAAGTGTCGTACTTAACGTATTCGTCACCGTCGTTCCTGATAGGTTCGCCGCAGCATTCCCTGATAGATCCTGCAGCGGACGAGTCCCTTTGGAATAGGTAACCTTAACTACTTGACCGTATATCGCGCCGCTTGCCAGCGTCAACGTAACGGTCTTGCCAGACACCTGAACGAGCGTAACCGCACGCGACTCATCGTTGACCGTTACATAATAGTTGCCTGTCGACGGAACCGATGTTGAATCTAACTCCTCATTGTATGTCAGTAGAATGGCAGAAGAGCCTGACATGACGGCACTGCTCAGCGTTGGCGCTGTACGATCGCTTCCGACCGTGCCGAATGCCCATTGCACCGTGTTCTGAATCCCTGCGAATTTGTTGCCAGCTAGATCGGCCACTGCATCCTCATCCAGTTCTACATAATAACTGACCGAAGCAGTCAAATTCGAATCCGGTGTCAAAATGAGATTTCGTGGTTCATCCGGATCCAGCGATAAAGTCGCTTTAACCGCGCCTGATGTTGTACTAGCACGATGAATAATCGCACTATCAGTGCTTTGAAGCAGCTGAATTGGCTCATTGAAAGTAATGATCAGCTTGGAATTGATCGCGACATTGTTCGCTCCATTCACCGGAGACAATGTCGAGATAATAGGAGCAGTCGTATCCGCCGTTACGCGGAAGCTCCACCCTGTCGTTGTCGATATGCCCGCATAATAATTGCCTGCCAAGTCACGGAACGCTTGTGAGCTAATTTGGACATAATACGAGGTATTCGTTACGAACGCATTGTGATCGATCGTAATCGTATTTGTACCCCCGCCTTTAACGTTCGAGGCAGTAATAGAAATCGTCTGGAAAGTCGCATTCGTACTGCTATTCTTAATGACAATGCTGCCACTGCTCTGATAAACCGGCTCATCGAACGTAATCGTCAGACTGTCTGTCGTTGAGGCCGTAACCGAACTGGTTGCAGGCGCTAGAGTGGTTACTTTAGGCGCCGTTACATCGGCGCCAGCGTTCGTCGAGAACGTCCAATCCGACGCATTGCTGATTCCTTGGTAGACAATACTACCGGATACGAATGCACCTGCATCAATGAGCACATAATAGCTTTTACTTGCTTCAAAAGAAGTGTGTCGAATCGTGATTACATTCTGACTGATTGTTACTGCCGATGAAGTAACCGCGATCTGTTGAAATTGCGAATTATCGCCAATGCGCTTGATCGTAATGTTACCCGTGCCTTTGGTTAAAGAGGATACATTCGTTACAGTCAAGACTAGCTCGTCTGTGCTGCTTACACCAGTAGCATTGTTAGCTGGCGTATAGCTCACCGTCATTGGGGGCTGGGCTGTGGTGAACTTCCAGGTTGAAGTGCCGGAATAGGAATTGCCTGCACTATCTTTAAATGCCCCAGAAGGGATACTCACCGTGTAAGTGCTGGAAGCTTGCAGCTGGGTGTTAGGCACAATCGTAATCGTGCTGGTTCCGCTCCCGCTTACCGAAGACGAGCCAACATCAATACTTTGTGTATCTCCACTCGAACGAGTGATCGTAATATTGCCACTTGCAGCATAAACCGGTTCGCTAAATGTAATGGTGAGCGCTGTTGTGAGCGAGACACCTGTCGCATTGTTAGCTGGCGTAAAAGTGGACGCCACAGGTACTGTGACATCGGCAGCGCTTACTGTGAATCGCCAAACCGTTGCATCATTCAATCCATCGAAGTTCGCACCATTAGACACATTGACGAAAGCCCCTTGGTCAATGCGCACATAATACGATACTCCAGCAGTGAGCGTTGTTGGCATGGTGATCGTTGCTACATATCCTGATGAACTGAGTGAGACATTGGACGAAGTAGCAGAAATCGTATTGATTTCCTCGTTCGTATCCACTCTCCTCACATGGATATAAGCTGCTGACGAGCCTTTCACGACAGCCTCGTCGAACGTAATCTTCAAATTAACGTTGCTAGGGACGGCAGTCGCTCCATTGGCTGGATACGTACTTGCGATTACTGGTGCTGATGTTGCAGCTTCTACTTGCTCGGACCAGCTTGTCCATGCAGGTATTCCTAGTTGCAGCATAAATACAATGACAATAATAAGGCTTATGCTTTTCCGATAATGTTTCAAAACTCATCCACTCCCAGTAAGACAGTCGTACCTATTTTGTCGGTATACAGGAAAGGAAAGTTTAGGTTAACTCGAAAAAACCGAATCGCAAATTGCGATTCGGTTTCATTTTGTATATCAAGCTGTCAAGCAATTAGCTCAGTGCACCTGCTTTAAGTAGATCCGCTTTATCAACGCGTTCCCATGGCAAATCGATATCTGTGCGGCCGAAGTGGCCATATGCTGCTGTTTTGCCATAGATCGGACGGCGAAGATCGAGCATCTTAATGATGCCAGCTGGACGAAGGTCGAAGTTTGCTTTGATCACCTCAACAAGCTTCTCTTCGCTAACTTTACCCGTACCGTACGTATCAACGTTGATCGATACCGGCTGCGCTACGCCGATTGCGTAAGCAAGCTGGATTTCGCATTTGTCCGCGAGGCCTGCAGCTACGATGTTCTTCGCTACATACCGTGCTGCGTATGCTGCCGAACGGTCAACCTTCGTTGGGTCTTTACCGGAGAATGCGCCGCCGCCATGACGTGCATAACCGCCGTACGTATCAACGATGATTTTACGACCCGTAAGACCTGCGTCACCTTGAGGTCCGCCGATTACGAAACGGCCCGTAGGGTTGATGAAATATTTCGTTTGCTCATCGAGCCATTCTGTAGGAACGACTGGTGCAATAACATGTTCACGAATGTCTGCTTGGATTTGTTCCAGTGCAACTTCTTCAGCATGCTGCGTCGAAACGACAATCGTATCGACACGAACTGGTTTTCCATCGACATACTCGATCGTCACCTGCGTTTTGCCATCAGGGCGTAGGTAGTCCAGTTGACCATTCTTACGGACTTCAGCCAGTCGACGTGCGATACGATGCGACAATGCGATAGGAAGCGGCATCAACTCTGGCGTTTCGTTCGTCGCGAAGCCGAACATAAGCCCTTGGTCGCCTGCTCCGATATCTTCATTCTCTTGCTGTACGTCCTTGCCTTCACGCGATTCAAGAGCAGCGTTAACGCCTTGTGCGATATCTGCTGACTGCTCATTAAGCGACGTTAAGACGGCGCAAGTGCTGGAGTCAAAACCGTATTTGGCACGTGTGTAGCCGATTTCCTTAATCGTGCGGCGAACGATTGCAGGGATATCCACATAGTCCGCACTACTGCTGATTTCGCCGATAACAAGTACGAGTCCCGTAGCTACCGAGACTTCGCACGCAACGCGTGCGTTCGGATCCACCTCAAGAAATGCGTCTAGTACTGCATCTGAGATTTGATCGCAGATCTTATCTGGATGCCCTTCTGTAACGGATTCCGAAGTGAACAAATGTCTGCCTTTCAACGACATCTCAACAACCTCCTAAACCTTGTACTTTATTATGCACAATAATTGCGATATGCCTACATGAGAAAACCTCTATCGAGGTCTCTCGAAGATGAGCGACCGCGTTTAGAGGTTGGTTTTATCGCAAATAGGAACGTCTGTCCTCACATTCATGCCTTAGTGAAACTAAACTTTCCTATGTGGTAAAAAATGAACCTTTTCCGACTGGAAAAGGTTGCACACAACACTTCTAACATATTATGATACTTGATCCACCATGGTGTGTCAATGGAACGATCCGTTTCCATTAAGGACAGCTTCTGCTTGTTGGACTAGTCGGCGAGTAATAGCACCGCCTACAGCG
Source organism: Paenibacillus cellulosilyticus (assembly GCF_003182255.1). Lineage (GTDB taxonomy): Bacteria > Bacillota > Bacilli > Paenibacillales > Paenibacillaceae > Paenibacillus_T > Paenibacillus_T cellulosilyticus. The sequence goes on from NZ_QGTQ01000001.1 coordinate 117,871, forward strand.
CCTGCTTGACGGGTTTCTAACTGCCGCCACGGTATGCTGCCACTCGCTGCGCCAATCGTTCCGAATTCACCAGCGAATTCTGTATCGCCTTCTGCTGTAAACCCTGATGATTGAACAAGACCAAGCTCTGCGGCGATTTCATATTTCATTTGATCAAGAGCCTGACGACATTCCGGAACAACCTTACGATTAGAACGAGCCATAATTAGAGCACCTCCGAAGGAATAGTGGATAGTTAAGATCGTGCTATTATCGTGCTCGGTTCGGGCTCGCTTAAAGCGTATAACCTTTTGTCAGGAAGGGAAGAAACAGGATGAGGATAGGGGTTTCGCCCCTTGGACCCCGTTAATATCTATCCAATTAAAGATTTTCTCCCACCTAGATTTCCACCCCTTCGACCCCGGAATGGGGAACGTGGGAACGATAGAGGCGCGCTCGCATACTTGCGTGTGGGGAGTCGCGTGCCCCTTCGAGGCAAGCCTACTGTGGCGTATTCTTACAGTTCTCTAAATCGATGTGAGGCGACTTACTCTAGACCCTTACCGCGATAATAATTCCACATAAAAAAGACGGCCCCGTAAGAGGCCGTCTCATGTGGTGAATCATTAGCAGTAGGGATAATTATTGCAGTTGATATTGACCACGAACAAGCACCGTGAGACCGTTCTTCTGAGCCGGATCCGGCTGAACACCGCGTCCGCCACGAGGGAATAGTATGAGGTGGTTGTTCGGCACCGATTTGCCATTCGTAATATCTTTACCGTCGGTCAAATCGGAGATGCCGTTCGCATCGCTGCTATACGCGACTGCTTTGCCAGCACGAACAACGAATTCTGATCCATCCTTGGCAATTAACGTCTTGCCCAGCGGCACTGTAACAACGACAACCTCACTACTATTAGCGCTAAGTTGTTCCGTAATCAGCTTCTGTACATCTTCTGCTGTCATACCGCCGCTCTGGCTGCCAAGCTTCTGATCGACATAGCTCTTCGTAACGACTGGGTCGTCAATTGAGCCTGGAACAATCGTGTCGCCTTCTGCTTCTGTTGTCATAAAGGCGCCAACATAAATGCCTACTGCAACAACAGCTACACTGGCCATTAACTTCATTGCTGATTTCCGTTTCAAACGAATCCTCCTTCCAACCTCTCTTATACAATACTAGATTGGAAGGATTTGATCTAGCTTTTACGCGGAAACTATTATTCTTTCTCGTACCAAGTGAAGTCTTTCGTAGCAAGAAGAACCTTCGCATCATCGATCACATCATAAATGTTGACCGTGTACGTATTGAATTGCTGAATCTTCTCCAGAATTTCACTATCACTGAACGTTACCGTCGCATGAAGAGCGGTTCCGCTCGGTAATCCAGGCGTTGTGCCATCGCCTTCTTTATCTAATGTATACGTCTTTGTATACGTTGCATTAGACATCTCATGATCGACAAACTCAAACATAAGATTGTGTTCAGCCGCTACCGAATCATATTCATCAGAGTCTACCAGATCATAGTCGAAGTCCAGTTTAACACCGTTTACCGCACTGCCAGATACAGACAGCGTGTTGTATACGCTGCTCATCGAGAACGTATAGTTCGCAATTGGAATGTTCTTCAGCGTAGTCAACGTTGCGCTTGCTTGCGTTCCGCTTAGCTTGTATGCAACTGGATTAACGACGATTGTGCTCTCCGTCGCCGTTGTTCCGCTTGTCGAAGTACTCGAATCGGTAATCGCCTGACCAATGATCAGTTGATAGTTCGATACATTGAAGGTCTTGTTAAGCTTACCCCATGCAGAAATGAGAACTTTACCGTCAGGAAGTACCTTTTCCTTCATTTGCGATACCTCTATCGGAATAATCGTACCTTTATCATCCTTAATATAAGCACCGATATTACCGATCAAAGCATTGCGTTCTTCGTTGTTGACTGCTACAAATTCGCTGTAGAAGTAGCTCGCTGTCGAACTCTTATAAATATTCGATTTCAGAAGCGTAATACTTGTCTGGTGGCCAACTCTATCGATCACGTATTCCTGATTCTGATTATAAGTCGGGATACTCGAGATCGACGAGCTATTGAACGTGTACAGCGTCTTAGCTGTCTTCCCTTCTACCGGCGCGGTCAGAACGAAGGTCACGTTATCCAAAGCCGTCGTATAAGGAATCTCCGAATAGACAACGAAACGGTATTTGCCTTTCGAAGCAATGTTGATCGTGTCATCCAATGGGACTGCCTTCGCTTCTGCCGTTACTTTGACACCGTTCACTAAGAAGTAACCGCTCAAGTTAGGTGTAGCCTTGGAAGTCGAGCTTATATTCGTTACCTCCAGCTGTGCAATCAACTGGTCATTGTCCGCTTGCGGCGCTCTTTCCAACGTACTAAGCTTCACTTGATAGGAAGTGTCATACGTATAGACACTACCTACAGCACCTTGCTGAGTAGCACCGTTAATCATATAAGTTCCAATAACATAGCCTGACGTCGTCTCTCCATCAGCTACCCGTACAATTAACTTAGAAGTATTCGGGTCAACGGATTCCTCGATCGTTCCCGACAGATTAAGAACTTTCTCGATACCAGGCAGCAGCTTATCGCCATCTGCCTTCGTATAGGACAGCGGATATTCTACTCCACTCTTCGTCCGAATGAAAAACTCCAAATCAGGTAATGCTATTGCAGCAGCGTCAATGTTCTTCAGTGTGAAGTCCATCGTAATATCCGTCGTATCGTCGCTTGTCGTTAAGAAGCCTGTGCTGGCCGATGTACTAATACTTCTGCCGTCCATAAACACTGCACGAGTGCTGCCTACACCTACCGCTGAAGATGCTTTGAGTGCTGGTATAACGAAGGCACCGTTCGCGAGCGATACATTATTCGTTTCATCCTTCGTATACGAAATGAGGTTTACGGATTTGCCCAGTACTGCAAGTGGAACCTGCGACGTGAACGTCACGATCTTACGTTGACCTGGCTGGAGTGTAACTCCACTTAAATCAGCGCTTACGTCGTATACCGAGTAGCTTGCCGTTTGCAATGCAAAATTCAATTTGCTTGCATCGACACTGCTAGAACCTACATTCTCAAGAAGGAAGCTAATTGTTACGTATCCACCGTTCTGATCCTGTGTTACATAGTACTGCTTCAAGGCACCTTTGACTTTGCTGTTAGAGCCAAACAAAATCGTCTTAGGTTGGTAGGCCGCTGTCTTCTCCGTTTGTCCCGCTGGGAATTTAATCGTTCCGACACTACGCTGATAGTTTGGTTGACTGAAATCCCACGCAATTATGTCGAATGTAATATCCGAAATCTGCGTTGTCCGATCCACGATAGCGTAATATGTAATATTAACAGAAGATTTCGGAGCAACTTCTGTGATCGATTTATCGGAGCTACTCGTATTCGCTTTAAATACTTTGCCTGACTTGCCTTTCAAGCGCATGAAGTAATCTTGCAAATCGAGCTTCGAATTGCCATCATTCGTAACTGTCACCGTATACGCTAACACTAGACCTTGATCCTGCATAAGCAGTTGTACATCTCGAACAGCAATTGTACTACTCGAATTCAACTTCACTGCTTTACTCGATATTGACGTAGTGGCTGCTTGTGCTACAGCTGACTGACTCCATGGCAAAATTGATTGAATCGGATTTGCCAATAATGCAAAGGCTGCTGCAGCCGTAATGCTATGCTTGACGATCTTCCGCAATTGATATTCCTCCTTATGTTATGGAAAGTGGTTATTACTTTAGACGCGATAACGGTATCATTTGTTTCATCTCATACCGTATATTCCTTATCCACCATATCATCTTGTACCTTACTCTAATGTAATTGATCTTAATGAACTGAATATGAACAAACGCTAACTTTGCTGAATCCTACCGAAAACAGATAGGTATGGCCCTTCTTGAACAAGGAAATAATAGTTAAAAAAAAACAAAAAAACACCCCTAAGTCATACAGACTAAGGAGTGCTTTTCTTGATTACTCAGCGGAACCGAAGTCCCGCTGAATAATGGATATTGCTAATTACTTAACGTATACGCTAACCGAGCCGATTACACCGTTGCTTGCAACGTACGAGATCGTTACGGAACCGCCAGTTGCGTTACCGTCTGCATCCACGTCGAGCGTGTTAAGCGTACCATCAGCATTCAGCTTGAGGATGTCGTTGTCCGAAGATGTCCACGTACCTACTACCGCACCAGAAGCTGCGATGTTGATACCGTATTGGTCATAAACTTCGAGTTGGTTAACGATGTTAGCCAGAACAGTATTTACATCAGCAGCTGTAAGCGTCCATTCAGTCGTGTCGAACTCTACGCTTACTGCTTGTTGAGCATCGTCACCAGCTTTAACAGCTTTTTCAGCCAGTTTCGTAGCGCCGTTCCAAGCTGTCAGCGTAGCATCGCCGTCAGCTACATACTTGAGTACGTTAGTACCTGCAACTTTTACAGCACCCAAGTTGCTCGACGTTACGGACGTCAGGAAGCGCGATTGATCGATCGCTACTGTTTTGCCGTCAGAAGTTTTACCAACGAGGCTGATCGACTCATCTTGGAATGGAGAAACCGTGTTGACCGAGTTGAGATCGTCAATCGTGAACGCCGTTACTTTGTCGTCTGCAATCACGTTAACCGTGATATCGATCGACGTACCGGAATCGATTGCACCATCGCCATTGATGTCCAGACCTACTGTGAACGTTTCTTTACCAGTCGCAGCACCTGTTACCGTGAACGCACTGCCACGTGTACCAGACAGGTTAGCCACATTGTTAGAAGTCTTCTTAGTTACGAGCAGATAATCGTTGCTATCAAGAACACGACCGTATTGGTCTTTGATATTAACGCTATCGTTGTCGATATCGTCAGTACCACCAATGCTGTAGTACGTAGCGAAGCCATTGTTCGAAGCAACCTTCGTCGCTACAGCTGCTGCTTTAACATCTAACGTGAAGTAGCTGGATACCAGGCCATTAACAACAGCATAAACTGTAGCTGTACCGGAAGTAATGTTATCAGCCAAGTTAATGTCAAGCTTCAGTTCACCTTTGGAATTCCAAGTAGGTGTTACTGTTTGACCATTAACCATGAATGTAACGTCGCTGTTAACGTCTTTCTTAGCGAATTCTGTTGCAGCGATTTTCGTGCCATAGCTATCTGTAGCTGTGTAAGGAATCGTTACAGTGTCACCATTAGCAACAAGAACGCCTGGCTTCGTCATTTGGAACTTCGCAACGTCAGCCGTAGCGCTAACTACTACTGTCGTAGAAGCCGATGCACCAGCCGAAGAGTTCAGAGCCGTAATAACAACCGTACCATCATTGTCAGCATTGAACGTCAGAACGCCGTCGCTGTCAACCGTAAAGGTAGAAGCGTCAACCACTTTTTGGCTGTTCGACGCGCTATAGCCCGTTGCGATGAATGTGATGCTGCCGATTGTAACCGAGTTGTTCGTGCTGCCATCTGCAACTTCATAAGTTCCTTCAGGAAGAACATATTTGTTGCCGTCTGCATCAACGAACGTGTATGGCAGAACCAGACCTTCGTCGCCAGCCGTAATACGTGTATTGCCTTCAAGCGGAGCAACCGTACCCAATTTCAGGGAAGTGATCGCACTTGCATCTGTCGCTGTGAACGTCTTCGATACGGACGTACCCGTGCTCGAGTGAACTGCCGATACAACGATGATGTCGCCTTTGGAAACTTCGTCGCTGTTCAGATCAACTGTGTCGTCTGTTACTGTAAGATTTTGACCTGTCGTGCCATTGTATGCACGAACGTCGAACGACTCGTTTTCAACAACTGCGCCAAATTGGTCATAAGCTGTAACATCGAGGTCTTGGCTCGAACCAACCATCAGCGAAGTAGCGCCAATTGCGATCTTCGAAACTTTACCTTCTACAATCGTTACCGATTGAGCATCTTGACCGGAAATTGCTACGCTGTACGTACCTGCTGCCAGGTAGTCAGCCGTCAGCGTTACAGATGTAGCGTCAGCAGAAATTGCTTTCGTTACGCTGTACGAAACTTCGTCTTGGCTCAGACCGAACGTCAGGTTGCTTTGCTCGTCAGCCGTCAGAGCACGGTTGAATTGAACCGTGATTGCTGTGGAACCTGTTTGCGATACTTTGGATACCGCCAGGTCTGCTACTGTTTCTTCTTCGTCAGCAACAACAGCGTATACAGCGTCAACGAGTTGACCGCGTGTTGCAGCTACGTTGTAGTTCGAGAAGCTAGGGATGATTTTAGCGTCAAGAGCTGCTTGAACATAACCTACTGCCCATGCGCTTGCGCCTTCAACCGTAGCACCTTCAACTGGCTCAAGGCCCAGTGCCAGAACGAGCGTTTTAGCGAGTTCTTGGATTGTAACGTTGCCGTTAGGATCGAATTTGTTGTTGCCAACGCCTTCCATCAGTTGAGCTTCAGTTACAGCACCGATGTAGCCTTTAGCCCAGTGCGTAGCGGATACGTCACTGTACGTGGATGCTGCTGCGTTCTCTTCGAGGCCAGTGCCAACCGTGAGAACTTTAGCGAATTGCGCGCGAGTCATTTTTTGGTCAAGACCTGCAGTACCATCTGGGAAACCATCAAAAATACCGAGTTCTTTCAGTGCTGCGAATTTCTCATCTTGTGTAGGAGCTGTTGTTTCAGCCGCGTATGCTGCCGATGCGAACATCGAAAGCACCATGGATGAAGCTACGAGCATAGACAAACTTTTTTTCATAACCTTTTTTTCTCCTCCTCTAAATTGCTTCGGTTGTTGAGAGTATTGAATGGATAGTGAATTGCTCGTTTCCCTCATTTGCGATTCACCTCCTTTCCAGAGTTGAGCAGTAATTGGATATAAATAATGTCTGCAAGCATGTTAACCCTATGTAAAAACATGTCGCAGAAACTTGTAAACGTTTGAAGAAAATTCTGGTAGAGAAGCTAGACCACTATAACATTATACAGTAGACTAACTCAAGCGTAAAGAGGATGATGAGAATAAGTCCGATCTCTATCTCTCATAAAAACCCGCATTTTCCGCTGTTCTTATACGTTAGACGCAGTTCGAAACTAAAAGTTGCGGCTTTGATCAAACTTTTTCTTGTCTTGGGTATTTCTTTTTTATCTGCACTTTCGTTCCCTCTCAGGAACATCCTTAGTATAGCTTGCAAAGGCGGAATACGTCGATACTAAAGTTTTACCAAGACTTTATGAATCGTATGCTGTCGAATTGACTCCACAGAATCGATCCGATAGAAAGACGGCACCTGCTTCATGCAAGTACCGTCTTCTTAACATACGATCTAGTTCAGCTTAGGAAGCTTCTTCGTATCGACGAGCATCTTGCCTACAATAATTGCTGCATCGGAACGAAGCAGATTAGCTTTTGGTTCGAATACATAGCCTTTAGTCAAATCACTAGAATCGACAGGGGAACCTGTAATGTACCCTTTCTTAGCGATAGCTAGAACGGATGCTTTGGCATAATAGTCGATCGAGCTATAGTCTTTGAACAACTTCTGCAGCTGCTTATCAATCTTAGTCGAGTCTGTCTCCAACTTCAGCTCGAGCGCCCGCGCCAGAATGACAGCTGCGTCACCGCGAGTCAAGTTCCCGCTAGGCTCAAACGTACGAGGCTGCGTACCGCGAATGATGCCTTCACGTGCTGCAGTCTCTATATAACGATAATCCCAAATGGCATCTTGGTTCACGATTTGCGGCACATCATCAAACGACGGGTTACCCAATGAGTAGTTAAGCGGTATGTTCAGGGATTTTACCATCATACGAGCAAATTCACCGCGCGTCGTGTACATGTCTGCACCGAAGTCATCGCTGCCTACCGAGTTGATAATACCTTTGGCGAACAACGCCTCCATATAGTTCCGTGCATATGGATGCGATGTAACATCAGAGAACGAATAAACCATTTTGCCAACAACATAGTAGCCGAATTTCGTGAATGGTATCGTAATCGTGTTCTTTGACATATCCACTACGCCGCCGAGGTTTTCCCAGTACTTGTTCTCATTGTCGAAGCGGTAAACGGTGATGACCGTTCCTGCAACTTCTTTCATGTTTGCGTCAAATGCCAGCGTGAGCGATCCTGTCTTGGAAGCAACCAGCTCTTGGCTCGTGTCGCGATCATAATAAGAAGAAATTTCAGTTCCGTTCGGACCATTCTGGTTGCCAGGGAACTGGTACGGGTCTACCCCTCGTGTAATTGGGTCATAATCGCTCGTCGTAATGTCGTCCGCCAAACCGGCATCCAGCCAGAATACTGAGCTTACCTTCGAGAAGCGCGTCGGGAATGAATACTTGAACAATTCACCATACGATGTAACGAGCTGGTCAAATCCGGATGGTTCGGATTCGAAGTCATGCCGGTCAATAACGCCGTCTTCCGGGTTCGCAATAGCGTACAAAATATTGTGGTTCGTGAATACTTGGCTCTTATACTTCTCAGCTACGTTGTAATCGTTGCGAATGAGCGTTGTACCTTTCGGGAACGTTAGTGCCAACGCGCCATCGAATACTTTCTGGGAGCTGGACATTACCTTAGCGTACTGTGCGCCTGGAATGTTCGTAGGTGCGTAAGTAATCGTGATCTTGCCATCCGTCTTCTCATTCGCGTTGGCAATCGTGAATTTAATATCATTCTTGCCAACTTTCAGATCAGAAACAATGACACGGAAAACGTCGCTGTACTCGTAATCACCATTGTAATCGGCGTCGTACTTACCAATCTTCTCCGCCACTTGCTTATTGATCGTTACCGTCTCTGCACCCGGTGCATCGATGAGCACTTCGATGAAGTTCTGGTTCACGATGTCTCTCTCTGGCGTTTTGATTGGCCGAACAATGCTGTAAGGCAGCGCGGTTGGATCCACCTCAAGGCGAGCCGTTGCTTTGGAACCATACAGACCACTGTTATACGCTGCAAAATTATAAACGCTGGACGTACCATCGCTGTTGAGTTGTTGATCCTTTAAGATAAATGCGAATGTCTGTGTCTCAATATCATAACGAACAAACAAGCCATTCGAATCTACATTCTCAATATCAACCGTCGAAGGGTAAGTGCCCACGTACGTCTCTGTCGTACTGTTATAGATCGCGAACGGCATCGACAGATTCCATTCTATCGGATCAGAAAGCGCTGTACTCGTAATGCGAAGAATATAGTCGTTAAGTTGAATACCCGATGCCGTCGTCGTACTCGACGAGCCGGACGTTGTCAGCTTACTGGTAATGCTTGATATATTCTTGCCAAGATCGATAAAATCAAATGTACCGAATATGTTCATTTTGGAACTATTCGTCGTATAGATCGAACCATTCTTAGGGAATTTCGGATCGCTCTGTACAGGTACAATCGATGCGTTCGTATCGGTCGTGTACGAGAACGGGAAAATACCAAGAGAACCCTCTACCGGAATAACCGGCAGGTTTGTCGGAATAATGTTGAACTTCACCGTCTTCTCATAGAACGTATTCGTTCCTTGGAACACGAACCGCACCGCATTTTCTCCACTGAACATGACGTTAAACACATTGAGGTTCGTTACGTCGCCAGTTCCGTCATCAATTGGTGCGAGCTGGAACCGTGTCTTGTCGATGGTACCCGTGGAATCCGTAACAGGATCCAATTTGAATAATACGTTATTTACATAGAAGAAAATCGACTGCGCTTTACTGTTAGCAGGCGTTACGCTATCAATGTACGCATCATATTGAATTTCATCCGTGTCATTCACGTTTTGAATTCTACCCAAGAACTGTTTCAGAACCGTGCTAACGAGAGCGTCTGCACGAGCTTGGCGATCAGCAGTTGTATCATCATACACGATCAAGCCATCATACAACGATTCGTAGCTGACATAAGGACCATAGAGCATCGTAATCGTCGCATCCATGCTGCTCTCAGTTGTCGTTGATCTGCCCGCATCAATTGTGAATGTAAGGGTCTGTTTGCCCTCGAAAGGCAGTTTCGTAAACTCCAAGACGAGTCGCAGGAATGACTTGGATACCCCGTTAACCGTTCTAGTTACTGTTGCGCTTTCCACTTCAGCAACCGTATATCCTGTAGTTGCAACTTTTGAAGAGACGGCGCTTTTGATCTGCGATATAGTCAAACCATCTTGCATCTTGTTTGCATTGCCGATCAACACCTCAACACCAATCGGCATACCATACAGGTTCTGACCATCCAGCGTAACGCCCGTCATATTCGTTGTGCTTACGCCTGACTGATAACCCTGCAGGAGGTTGATTTGGTCAATATAAGGTTTGTTGCTGTCGACCAATGTGAAATAAAGCCCATCCGTCCCTTGGTACGTGCCAGTCTCTTCATTGATCGTTTGCATCGTCAAGCTGAATGTCTGACCCAGCGGGAGCGTCGTTGGCAAAGTGAGTGTGTACTCGTACACAAAGAAAGGATCCGTCACGCTGTAATTCCCGCTAATGCTTGCATTAAAGTCGGCACTTGTGAAGTTTTTATAAACCGTACTTCCGCTTGCCAGTGTGCCCTTAATGTTGCTGAGAATTTGAGTTGGATCCGGATGTGGATTCGCAGCTGACTCGCCTGTACGTTGGACATAGTTGTTCGGAACGATAACTTTACCTTTAATCTGTAAACCGCTCATATCCGTAACGAAGCTTGGGCTATATTCGAGCGCTGAGCTCGAGCCCGTATCGTCGGATATGTTAACGTCATAAAACGTTACACTGCCGTTATAGAACGCAACCTCACGCGTTGTTTTGAGTGTCTGACTGCCGTTCGATACGGTAATCGTAATCAAGTTTTTGCCTAAAGTAACAGCAACAGGAGAAGCAACAAAAGAATAACTGCTTGTACTGTTTACCGAGAATGTGCGCGAGCTGCCGTTTGAATCAACCGTAACGCTAGTTGCATTCGGCGCTTTACCGGAGATCGTAATGTCAGCCGTTGTCTTATTCTTCGTGCTCGAGGAATAAACCACTGCCGTGCTGCCTTCATTCAAGGCGAAGTCATTGCCATATAAGGATGCCTTCAAATCATATAGTGTCGGTCCATCATGATAATCGATATAGATGGAGTTCGAGACCTGTCCACCGCCCTGTGTACCCGTAAACGTAATCTTGTTCATACCTGAGAACAATTGAATGTTGTACACCTGGATGGTTGTGCCGTTAATATAAACGTTACTCGTCAATCCTTCACGGCTCGAACCAATTTGCTCATCTACGCCAGGGTTGTTCACATCGTAGCCAACAAGCTGGTACACGCTGTATACAACAGAGCTGGAATTGACACCGTTGAGCGTACCTGTCAGTGTTACAAGCCCATTCGTTGTAATGCGCGCTTGACCAGGAGTATCAAATTCCGTTGGAAACGAAAAGCTTCCCGACGTGGCAGCTGTCGCTGTCTTGCCGGCGCTTGGAAGCATGCCGATGACGATTGCGAGCACCATAAACCAGATTCCAATTTTCTTTGTCACAATGTGCCTCCTCCAATAACACGGGTTTCGCTATATACTTGTACTTCCATTATCGGACCCAAAGCGACAAAAGTTTAGGTTATACGACCAATTCATCCCCAATGAATGTCACATTAATGTTTCTGCACGCAAAAAAAGCTTCGGCCCCCAGCGGGAGACCAAAGCTTTCGAATGATAAATAAGAGCCGGATTATTTGGTACGCGATTCTGCATGTGCCTTGAGACGGTTGCGGAACAGCAGGTCTAGAATTGGGCGCTTCGACTTATCTACGATACCGATCATTTCTGCACCAATCTGCAGGAAGACGGTCAGTACACAAATGACGACGAAGGTAAGCCAGTTCGCTGCATGCGTCTTGATGAGCGTCGATTGTACGATTGCACAACCACCGAAGAGAGCAGCTATGCCCCAGATGATAAGCACCGTATTCCGATGGCTGAAGCCAAGCTCCTGCAGGCAGTGATGCAAATGGCCTTTATCTGGAGCGAAGATCGGCTTCTTGCTGCGCCAGCGTCGAATAATCGCGAAGAACGTGTCCGACAGCGGTACGCCGATAATGAGCAGCGGTGTAACGAACGACACGATCGTAACCTGCTTGAAGCCAAGCATGGACAGTGTCGCAAGACAGAAGCCTAAGAACAGTGCCCCTGAATCGCCCATGAAGATCTTAGCCGGATGGAAGTTATAGACGAGGAAGCCGATAACGCCACCGAGCAAAATCGTGCAGAGCAGTATGACAGGTACGAAGCCCATAATCGCAGCCATTGTCAAAATGGTCGCAATCGCAATACCCGAGACACCTGCTGCCAGTCCATCCAGACCGTCAATCAGGTTAATCGCATTCGTGACGCCAACGATCCAGAGGATCGTGAGCGGTATGCTAAGCCAGGACGCAACTGGCTGCATGGATTCACCGAATGGAATGTTGAGCAAATCGATCTTGACGTCGAAGCCGAAGACAACGACGCAGGCTGCCGCAATTTGTCCGACCAGCTTAACCTTAGCTGACAGCTCGAAGCGATCGTCCAACCCGCCAACGATGACGATAATCGACCCGCCGACTAGAATGGCCCGGATCATATTAAGATCATACGAGCGTAGTGTTCCTTCGGGAATGAAGGGCAGTGCAATCAGAACAGCGCCGACAAACGCAATATAAATAGCTAACCCGCCCAAACGCGGCATTATTCGTGTATGCACTTTGCGGTAATTAGGTTTGTCAATAGCACCAACAACAAACGCAAACCGCTTGACGATTGGTGTCATAATGAGCGCAAGGATCAAAGCGATTGCAAATGAGATGCCGTAGAGAATACCCACAGGTGTATCCAACTCCTCTTATTTTCTACCGCATTGATTATACTCCGCGCGAATAACTTTCGCTATCCTCGTTTTTTGCCGAATTGACCGATTTTCACTAGTTTTTAGCGATTAAGGACGTGCTTTCGTCACCTTTTCTTTCTCTCGAACCACTTTGATCACAAATTTAGGTAAAACGAGCATCCTTTTATAGCGATAGGGCTCTTGTAGAAGGCGATATAGCCACTCTATCCTCAGCTTTTGGAACACTTTCGGCGCTCGTTTCAGCTTACCCGCAATGATATCAAAGCTGCCTCCAACGCCCATAATGACCGGTACATTCAACTCGTTCTTATAGCGTGAAATCCATGGTTCTTGCGTTGATGCCGAACGCGCTACGAACAGAATGTCTGGCCGTGCCTCACGAATCGCGGCAACAACTTCCGCGTCCTGCTCGGGTCCAAAATATCCGTTACGCACCCCCACAATTCGCGTGAGAGGATACTTCTGCTTCAAATTCGCTGCTGCTTGATCAATCGTCTGCTGATCGGTGCCTAGCAGATAAACGCTCCAACCCTTCGATTCGCCAAGCGCCATCAGCCGATGTAAAATATCAAACCCTGGCACCCGCTCCGTCACAGGTTCACCGACATAACCAGCAGCCCACACCACACCTGTTCCATCCGGTACAATCAACTCTGCCGTTCGCATCATGCTGTGGTAAGCAGGATCCTCCAGCGCAGACATGACCATAATTGGATTAGCTGTAATGACATGTGTCACTTCGCGGTTCTCAATCGCTTCCGTCAGCTTCGCAATCGTCTCGTCCATCCCCATCTTGCTGAATGGAAGACCATAGATCGATACCGTTGGAATTTGCTTCAATGCGTTTGTGGTTGCTCTATTATTCGTCATTGTCGTCATTATGCGTCGTTCACCTTTTCATAGTTTGACTCAGCAGTGCAGCGATTTGCTGCGCCGGTCGCTGCGACTCTCGCTTCAACCGATCGATTGCTTCACCATGCCGGGTGCGCCAGCCCTCTAAATCGCTCAGAAGCGAATCTGCACTCGCAGCAAACTGTACAGGATCAAGCTGCTCGGTCGTACCGATAGGTGTAAGCCCCAGCCGGTTAAGGAACTGGTTAATCTTCGGATCATAGGACAAGCCAATCAGCGGGACACGTTGATTAGCCGCATAGATGAGCGCATGCAGACGCATACCGAACATCATGTCACAACGGCTGACTTCCAGCAGCATCTGCTGCGGATCGTCGCCAGGCGAAGCTAGTTCGGCACTGCTCTCTCCCAATCCGAGCATCCGCATCTTGTCGATGACGATTTGAGATGTAGCTGCATCGTCAGGCATGTGGAACGGCAGGAAACGGAACCGTACAGCACGGCGCTTCGCTAGTGCTGCAAGTGCCGACGCTGCCCGCTCTAGATCTGCGCCATCCTTGCGCCAATGACGCAGCGACACGCCTACTACAGGCAAAGCATCTCCAGATGGTGGTTTCGTAGAAACCTCGTCAGCCCCTGCTGGCAGCGGTAAGCCCATGACTGGATCAGGGACAATCTCCACTCGCTCCTGAGCTACGCCAATCCGGCCGAGCAGCGCAGCCGACTCAGCATCGCGAACCGAGATATATTTGCTCTTGTTCATGACACGGCGAATCGGAGCAAACAGCCAGCCGCGATTCACAGGGCCAACGCCCTGTGAATAAATAAAGGTTGGCTTACCGAGCATCTGCGCCAGTGACAAGACGCCCGTATAATACGGAATCGTCTTCCACCCTGTCGCATCTTGCAGCAAGCTGCCGCCGCCGCTGATGAGTCCATCGCAGCGGCGAATTTCGCGGAGCAGTACGGATGGACTCATCCGAGGAACTGCTTCAACGCCGTACATCTTCGTTGTCCATGCGGGATCGGCAGACAGCACGACAGGCTCAATCGTAATGCCATGTGCCTCCCCTTCCGCATGCAGCGCATTCAGAATCGACTTCAGAACCGCTTCATCGCCGCTATTGTTAAACCCGTAGTAGCCGGAAACAATTATTCGGCGTACTTGACGATTGCTGGTCTTACCCATCTGCGCCATACTCCTTCCCCAAGCTGCCACACTGCGATGAGCACGCAGCCGATAGCTGCTCCTAAGCAGAGGCCGAGCAGATCACGAATCAACGATATTTGTAAAGGTGTATGAATGTGAGCAAATGTATCTACCATCGACAGCTGGCCAATGGAGCCTACAATAACCAATACCCATGCTGCGCGATAACGAAGCGCCAAGAACAAACCAAGCAGCAGCAATGGATGCGCTAGCAAGAACTCCTTCGATCTCGGACGAACGCCGAATGTCGTCTCCAACGTATTACGCATCATCATTTCGAGCGAAGACGCTTGTCCTTCGTTACCTGTTCTCGACAAGTAGTACAGCCCTACAACACCTAACACCGCTACTACGATCACCCAGAACACCGTAATCTGAATGGACAGCAGCTTGCGGATATTCTCAAGCACCGACGAGCCCATGTACAGGAACAGATACAGTGCGACGAGGAAAATCGGCGCGAGGTGCAGCAGGCTAACGCCGCGGAATTGCTCCAACAGCAAGCTGTACGTAATATTGTTCAACAAACCAAATACATACGGAATGCCTAACATGGAGATCAAGCTGGCGAAGACGAAGAGCGTAATCGCGTTGCCAAACCGTTGTCCGGCAGGAATTCCGTTAAAAATCCATTTGATGCGGCCGATACCAAACACATCACCCAGCAGCGATGTCCATTTCGTATAACGACCAGTCGCACCTTCAAATCCTGCGGCCGATTGCGCCACCGATTGCGAGCGATTATTGCCGCTCCATTCGCCACCGACGTTGCGACGGTTACCTTCGGTACGTCTGCGGATTACATTCAACACCCAGATGAGCGCTAATGTTGGTGCACTGATTGCAGCGCCTAATGCCAAACCTTGCTCAAGCGTCGACTTGGATAGGACATAAAGTCCGCCGCTGCCGATCACGCCAAGCACGAATGCGATAATCGTAAGCCAGTTCGCAAAGGCACCAATTAGCAGCGCAATCATGCTTACTGCACCAAGGCATACGATTGCTTTAGCTGCTTTCGTCCAGCTTGGATGATCCACATCAAACGGCTCAGCCGGACCTGGCGAGAAGCCGAAATCAGCAAGCTTCTGAATCGTGCCATCTGGCCCTTGAAGCGCCGCAACAAGCTTATCCAGCGGGTCAACGACACCGCCTTTATCCAAGCTGCGGCTTGCACCAGCATTCAGATAGAACATGCGGATATTGCGGTCTTTCGCAGCAAGCAGGAACCGATCCTTCAACGTTTCAGGCGAAATCGTTGCCGCTAGTGCGCTTGGAATCGAATGGAGCCTTACAACATTATAGTCTGTCAAATAAGCAAGCGTATTAAAGCCGCTCTGCGGTGACTTCAATCCTTCGATCGCCGCAATGCCGATGCCCTCTTCCTTCAGAAGTGCGGCAAAGGAGTTCAAGCTGTGCAGTTCGGCATTGTCATTGAAGCCCTTCACTGCGGAGCCATCAAACAAGATACGATCTACACCATAGCTTTTGAACTGCTCCAACAGCGCGCGCACTTCTGTTTCGTTATACGGGCGAATTCGATCCGAGATACGAGGCAAAATTCGGAAGCCCGCTGCGTGGATTCGATCCATCGCAATAGGGTCCGGATCCATCGAGATAAGCGTTGCCGTCTCGATCGGCGCGCTGATTTGAAGACCCGAACGACCATCCATCGCCCATGGAGAGACGGAGATGCCTGCTCGTTCGAAGGCCGACGTAATAAGAGGCTTAAGCGCTTGCTCCTCTTCATTGCCGGCAAACAAGACATACGTTTCGTTCAGACCCAAATTAGGCGCCTTGCCCTGAAGTAGAGCAAGCTGCGATTGGTTGTATACATTCAATCGCTTTGCAGTAACGAGATCATCCAGCGTCGCTTCGAAAACAGCCATTGTCGTTACGCCAGCTGCCTTCATTTGCTCCAATTGTTTATCGATAAATGCAGCCGGATTGTATTGATACGAGGCAACAAGCTCAATATCTTTATAGTTCATTACATATTCAACCTGCTTGGACGTGCCCTCCATCTGCCACCGCAGCACACCCAGGGGCAATGCAGCGACTACACCAACTAAGGCAAGCGTCCACAGCACGGCTTTAAATTTGCGGTTCCATTGCTGCCATTGAAGCACTGATGTTCTCTCCTTATGCTAGTTGATCGACGCGCTCCATAACAGCGGTCGTAAGACGCTCGAGATTCGCTGCTGCCTCATCAGGAGACTGACCGCGAACAGCAAAATAGATTTTGATCTTCGGTTCCGTTCCAGAAGGACGCAGGCAGAACCAGGAGCCATCGGAGAGCAGGAACTTCAATACGTTCTCAGCTGGAAGACCATCCAATCCCAAGCTGTAATCAAGCACGGACTCTACGCTAGTACCTGCAACTTCAGTTGGCGGGCTCGTACGCCAGTTTTCCATAATGGCGCCAATCTTTTGAACACCATCAAGACCTTTCAGTGTACGTGATTGCAAGCCTTCCAGGTACGTGCCGTATTGAGCGTACAGCTCAAGCAGTACGTCATACAGCGTTTTACCTTGGCTCTTATAGTATGCCGCTGCTTCGCAAATCAATAAGGAAGCAACTACCGCGTCTTTATCGCGTGCATAGGTACCGGTCAGGTAACCGTAGCTTTCCTCATAACCAAACAGGAACGTGCGCTCGCCCGTTTGTTCGTACTGCGTCATTTTCTCGCCGATGTATTTGAAGCCCGTCAGCGTATTCGTCACATCTGCACCGAACGAACGCGCAATATCTGCGCCCATCTCGCTTGTTACGATCGTTTTGACGACAATACCGTTGGATGGCAGTGTACCTTTCTCACGAAGCTGGCTCAGCAGGTAGTACACCATGATCGCACCGGATTGGTTGCCGGACAGCACAACGTACTCGCCGTTCGTATTTTTAACTACAGCACCCATCCGGTCAGCATCGGGGTCCGTACCGATAATAATATCCGCATCGACTTCTTTCGCTAGTAGAATAGCCTTCGTGAACGCTTCGCGCTCTTCCGGATTCGGCGACTTCACCGTGCTGAAATAGCCGTCTGGCTGCTCTTGTTCAGGAACGATGTGCACATTGCTGAAGCCCGCTTTCGCCAGTACGCCGCGCACAGGCAAGTTACCTGAACCGTGCAGCGGTGTGAAAACAACCGAAACACGTTCGCCAAGACCGCCCTTCAGCAGTTCTGGATTAACGCTGCATGCTGCAACCGTATCGATGAACTGTTCGTCCGCCTCTTCGCCCAGCCAGCGCAGCAGTCCTTGAGCCTCTGCCTGCTCGCGCGAAATCGTACGCACTTGCTCGAAGCTCGTTACTTGTTGAATAAGACCAATCGCCTGCTCCGCCTCGTGAGGCACCAACTGGCAGCCATCTTGGTTATAAGCTTTATATCCGTTATATTCAGGCGGGTTGTGGCTTGCAGTAATTACAATGCCGGCAGTAGCTTTCAGCGCGCGCACCGAGAACGACAGCTGCGGCGTTGGACGCAGCGATGGGAACAAATACGTCGTAATGCCATTCGCTGCAAGGACGAGTGCTGCATCTAGAGCAAACTCTGGTGAATTGTTACGGGAGTCATGTGCGATAACGACAGAAGGTTCCGCTGGCTTCTGTGACAAAATCCAATCAGCCAGACCTTGCGTTGCTTTACCAACTGTGTAAGCATTCATTCGATTCGTTCCTGCGCCCATAACACCGCGAAGTCCACCTGTACCGAACTCCAAATCGCGATAGAAACGATCAACAATTTCGGTTTCGTTGCCCGCAATGGTGCGAAGCTCGTTTTTCGTCTCCTCACCAATCGCTGGATCGTCAAGCCATTCCTCATACTTTGCTAATGCTGCAGCATTTACCGACATCTATAAACCATTCCTCTCTCCCTGTGTTCGCCAATGGCGCCGACCTTTGCGTCGTTCTCTATATAGTTCGTCATGATAGAAGCACTTATTAGATACTGCTGGAAAATTAATTTGTTGCGTTTAGGATGGGTCGGACAACGCGAACATGATGCCGCCTTCGGCAACAACTTTATCATCCACCTTCGCAACGGCATGCCCTTTACCGATTTTGCCCTTCAAGCGCGTAATCTCCACTTCAAGACGCAGCGTATCGCCTGGCGTTACTTGACCGCGGAAACGGAATTCATCGATACCTGCGAAAAAGGCGAGTCTGCCGCGATTTTCTTCCATCTTCAGAATAGCAACGGCACCCACCTGCGCCAGTGCCTCAACGATAAGTACGCCAGGCATTACCGGATAGCCTGGGAAGTGGCCGGCAAAGAACGGTTCGTTCATTGTGACATTTTTGATGCCGACAGCACGTTTGCCTTCCTCCAATTCAAGGACGCGGTCTACGAGCAGAAACGGCTGACGGTGGGGAATAATTTGTTGAATTTCATTAATATCGAGCATGTATGTACCTCCAGTTTTGAAATAACCCCCTAAGCGGGGCATAATCTAGGAAAACCGTGACAACCTAATCCTATCCTGCGCGGAAACTGCAGTTCGCGAAGGTTAAGATAAGGGAGCTCGTCTATAGTCGGCCCGAAGCGCCGAGTGGGACGAGCTTCTTTGTATTTGCATATGCGAATTCGCATGATGTTCCAGTCTATAACTCGCGCGTATTGCCAGATCGATTCGTCGGTTTATCGAGCGGCGCTTCACCATTTTCCTCTTGATCGCGATTGATGGCGAAGATCTTGATCATGTACATGACCGAGGTGACAAAGGAGAAGACGACCACACACCATAGGTACGTCCTAGCGAACGATACTTCGAAGAAAATAAACAGAATAGCAAAGTACAGCAGCACTGTTGTCAGCTTACCCATCCAATTCGCAGGCACCGTCTTGCGTCCGCTGAAATGAAAAGCAGCCGAGCCAGCGATCATCCCCAGATCTCGCACGAACATGAGAATGGCAGCCACAAGTGGAATGTGATCGGTCAACAGCAGTGAAAGAATGACCGTTCCGAGCATGAGCTTATCCGCAAGCGGATCAAGCATTGCGCCGACCGTCGTAATCTGACCCCTTTTACGCGCGATATACCCATCCAATACGTCTGTCATTCCAGCAGCAACGATAACGACAAACGCCGGTATCATCCGCTCTCCTCCCGCAAACACAACAATATAAACCGGTATGAGAAGAAACCGCAATACGGTGAGCATATTCGGAAGATTCAAGCGTTCACGTCCTTTACCACCACGAAATGGATAGCACTTCAAAGTTACCCAACCATTATACCTCTACCTATTGAAAAATTAAACTGACTTGTCGGATTCCCATCACAATGTCGCGCTGCACACCCTTCAATACACAAAATATTAAAGCTTAATGCAAACTGAAAATCTCGTCTTCACTCTTCATTAATACCCCTCAAATACCGTTATTAAAAAGAAAGAAAATATTTACGAAAGCGAGGTATTATCCTCCATGCTGCACCTATCAATGTTTAACATGAAGAAGGCACGCACCTTTGTAAGTATGCTTTTGGCGCTTCTCGTGACGATTTCATGTATCCCAAGCCAAGCGCTCGCAGCCGACACGGTTTCCAGCCTAAGCTTCGACACATCGGCCTCGTCGATCACGATTTACGTATCTGACGACGCTTATTATTTGAACCTGTACGCGACTTTATCGGATTCAACCACTCAGACCGACGTAACCGACTCCGCATCCTGGAAGTCTTCTAACACGGCTGTCGCTAAAGTCAGCCTCGGCGTCATTACTGGCGTTTCCGCAGGAACGGCTAAAATTAGCGCTACCTACGGCGGCTACACAAAATCGATTACCGTCAATGTCGAGTATGTATTTGATTCCGTCGCGATTACGCAGGTAGGTTCTTCAACTCCCGCAAACGCTGAAGTCAAAGTCTCAATGGGCGACACGATCGAATATTCGCTAGTCGGCACCAAATCAACCGTCAGCAGCGACATTGCATCGGAGGACGTCAGCTGGTCGAGCTCCAATACAGCCGTCGCCACTATCGAGGAAGGCGAGTTGACGCTGCTTGCAGAAGGCACGACAACCATCACCGCCGCCTACAAAGGCAAAACGAGCAAGGTGAAGCTGACCGTCTCTTCTCCTTACAAATCGATCACGCTGTCCGATACGGACCTGATCGAATTCACGGTCGGTGACTCGGATTATCCGCTCGTAGCCCTCGCAACGCTGCAGGACGGCACGACATCCATTATAACGGAAGATGCCGAGTGGACCTCCTCTAACACGACGGTCGCTAAGGTCGAAGATGGCGTCATAACGCCAGGAAGCACGGGCACAGCAACCATTACGGTATCGCATCTCGGCGCTACCGATTCCGTCACCGTTGCCGTGCGCGCTGGCTCGCAGACGCTGAAGCTGACGCCCAGCAAGAACCAAGTCATGCAACTAAGTGACAGCCCACTGACACTGACGGCGCAGGCGCTGGAATATAGCAATTCGACGACGGATGTCACAAGCTCTGCAGAATGGACATCGTCGGATGTTATGGTTGCTACCGTATCCAAAGGTATTGTAACACCGAAGGGTACTGGCACGACGACGATTACCGTAACCTACAAAGGTACCCAGCGATCCCTGACTGTTACGGTTTACCCAACAGTATCGGATTTATCGATTGACGAGGACGATCAAACGATCGAAACGTATTTGGAGCAAACAGGCTCTCTGCCGGAGGTGCTGGCGAAGTCGTTTAGCGGCGACGAGGTAACTGTCACGTCTCTGCTGAATTGGGAATCAAGCAACGAGTCGGTTGTCACTGTAGAAGACGGTAAGTGGAAAGCGGTTGGCACCGGTACGGCTACACTGACCGGGTCCATCAACGGCTATTCCATTGACGTTAAGATTAATGTGTCAGGAAAGCCGCTGACGCTGCTCGTCGATTCCAGCACGCTTAGCATGATCATCGGAACGGAATACGCTTATCCTACCGTGACCCTCGTCTATGAAAACGGCGATGAAGCGGACGTAACGGATAAAATCACATGGAAATCTTCGTCAACCAATCTTGTCGTCAAATCGTCCACGTTAAAGGGACTCGCTTCATCGAATGCTACATTGACTGGTTCGTATTTAGGGAAAACGGTCAAAATTAGCGCAACAATTGAAGAAGAAGTCGTCAAGCTTGTTGCAGACCCAACGAGTCTGACGCTCAATCCGAAGAAGTCGAAGTCGATTAAGGTCAAAGCGTTCTATAAGAGCGGTAAGAGCTCCATTGTAAGCACAAAAGTAAGCTGGAGCATAACCGACGAGGCAGTCGCTGAGTTCTCGGGCAAAAATACGGTTAAAGCGCTCAGCAAAGGAACTGCCGTTATTACAGGCACTTATCAGAGTAAAACAGTGACGATTACACTCTCCGTCGTACCGAAGCTGAAGACACTCGTCTTGTCGGAGAAATCGTTGAAACTCGGAATCGGCGAGACGAAGACGTTGAAGCTGAAAGCATTCTACGATGACGGAACATACATCGATCAAACCGCCAACGCCGAATGGACAAGCTCGAACGTGAGCGTTGTCACTGTCGATAGCGGTATTCTCGTAACGAAAGCTAAGGGCTCCGCATCGATTAAGGCGAAAGTCGAAGGCAAGACGATTACGCTTCGCGTAACCGTAAAATAGGACATCAGAACAGCCGCGGTGAATGCCATGTAGAATGGCATTCACCGCGGCCTTTTTTGTTGTACCCAGCACCTATTTTTCCTTTTCTGACATCTGGGGGATCGCTTCGCCAGTGAGATCTAGTAAAAAAGAAGCTGATGATTGCTCACCAGCTTCTTTCACATATTGTGTGACCACTTTTCAATGCTCTCATGAATGACGAGCCTTTTACTGCGTTCGCACCGTTAAACGATAAGCCCCGTTACTCATTAGAAAACATGAGGTCGTACACATGCTTCCATGTCTCCAGTTGGAAAACCTCGCCCTTCGGCTGATGGCCGAGAACGGTATAACCCACGTACATGCCTGCAACAATGGCCCAGAACAATAACACCGGCACGACGAACCAACGCAGCACTCTCAGCACCGGATTACGTTTCTTCCTGCGCTTCACCTGCTTGCCAGAAGACTTAGCAGATTGAGGCCGCTCTGATGGCTTATCATCGGACACCGAACGCTCCTGGACAGGCGTACGCCGAGCCCCTTCCGCCTTTGCCGCAGATGTGCGCATATTGCTGCTTCTGCTGCCTTGGATTGTCGTTGGTTGCCAATCATTACTCATATCGATATATTCAACTCCGTTTATGCGCGCAAGCCATTGGCTAATCCCATTAACGTGTCACTGGAGCTCAGTGCTCGAGAAGTCAGCTGATAGGCGCGCTGCACGTTTATGAGCTCCGTCATCTCGGTCGTTAAGTCTACGTTCGATTGTTCGAGATAGCCTTGGTGCAAGGAAATATCATTGCCTTCACCGGCATTCACGGTTCTCAACACATCTTCTACATTAACACCATCTGCCACAGCATACAAGTTATCTGCCACACTTGTCAGCTGAGAAGGACGCGTAACTTGCAGCAGCTTGAGTCTTCCAATAGACTCAGCTGTGCCATCTTGCGCGACTGCATCAAGCGTTCCGTCTACATTAACGCGAATGGAATAGTTGGGAGGAATAACGATTGGCTGATCATCCTCACCTATCACTGGATAGCCATCACTCGTCGCCAGGAGAGCTGTACCATCACTTTGCAAGGATAATTGGAATGCACCATTGCGCGTATATCCCGTACCTCCAGGCGTCTGTACTTGGAACAGCGCATCGCCTTCAATCGCAATATCGAACGTGTTGCCCGTCTGCTGCAGCGTACCCTGTGACAGATCAGGCGTAATGCCGAGCATTCTCGAACCCCAGCCCTGCGTATAGTTCATCGGGGACAAGCGGCCCGGTTCCTTGAAATCATCCGATTGCTGCTTCGCATTCGTCAGCAAATCCTCGAATGAAGCCTCCTTGCGTTTGTAGCCAACCGTATTCGAATTCGCAATGTTATCCGACATGACATCAAGCTTCTGCTGCAAGCCGCTCATCGATACCATTGCACTAATCATCGATCCGTTCACCTGGCAAGCCTCCTTATCCCTACGCTAGTGTAATCTATACCTTTCCGACCTCATTGACGGCTTTATCCAGACTCTTATCGTAAAATTGTACGACCTTCTGGTTCGCCTCATATGCGCGCAAAGCAGCCATCAGGTCCACTGACGACTGCGCAGCATCAACGTTCGAGCGTTCGTAGTAGCCTTGACGCACTTCAACGCCGTCTGCGGCCGTTACGGCTACCGCTTCGGTATCGCCTTCGAGACGGAACTTACCATTCCCCTCACGAACGAGCATATTCGGGTTATTAATGCGTGTCAGCTGCAGTGCATTGCCTGTGTCAGCGCCGGTCAATCCATCAACAAAACGGTAATCTGAAGTCAGCACAAGATCATCCATGCTTACGCCTTGCTGGAACTGAATCGGCTGTCCATTCGTGCCCAGCACGCGCGTGCCTTCCGACGTTACGAGATAACCCTGCGCATCCAGATCGAATCGACCGTCACGCGTATAACGCGGCTGCCCGTCAGTCCCTTCCAACGTGAAGAAGGCCTGCGGCTGGAAAGTCGTTTCCCCATTCGCTGAAACCGATTTGCCTGATGCATCGAATTGCACGCCCGGCACTTGAATGTTGGATGACAATCCGAAGTCGCCAGATCGGCCCGACTCGGTCAGATCGCCCTGCAGTTGCAGTGACAGGCTCT
This sequence comes from Paenibacillus cellulosilyticus, assembly GCF_003182255.1. Taxonomy (GTDB): domain Bacteria; phylum Bacillota; class Bacilli; order Paenibacillales; family Paenibacillaceae; genus Paenibacillus_T; species Paenibacillus_T cellulosilyticus. Next base: position 142,483 of record NZ_QGTQ01000001.1, read on the forward strand.
CCTCTGCGAATACGCCCGTCGATACACGACCAATTCGATGGTCGGTATTATCGCTTGTCCCTGTCAGTGCAAGCAGCATATCTGGAAATGTGCGTGTAACCTCATTCGACTGCTTATAGCCCGGCGTATTGAGGTTGGCAATATTGTTCGTCACCGTATCATGACGGCGCTGCTGCGTCGTCAGTCCGGCAGCTGCCGTATAAAGCCCTCTTAGCATCTGGTAATCCTCCCAGCTTGTCCGGTCCCGTACCGGAACAATAATAGATTCTGCTAGTTCGATAGTCTTCTATTCTCTATATCGGCAAATCGGAACACCGCTTTAATAAGCCCTAGGGCCCACCTTTTGTCCTTATGTATGATCTAAAAACAACGAAAGCCGGCCTCGGCGCGTCCCCCCAGAACGCCCTACCCGCCGGACTTTCATCATCAGTATTTCAACGATTTGTTCTTGCGAATCAATCGATCAAGGTTGTCCAGCATAATACCGGTACCTTTGACGACACAGTGCATCGGATCCTCTGCAACGAGTACAGGGACCATCAGTTCTTCCGATAGGAGCGTGTCCAATCCATCCAACAGTGCGCCGCCACCTGTCAAAATAACGCCGCGGTCGATGATGTCCGCCGATAGTTCTGGCGGCGTCCGTTCCAGCACCGACTTCGCTGCCGATACGATCGACATGACCGAATCCCAAAGCGCTTCACGCACTTCTGCTGAGCGAATCGTAATCGTCTGCGGCAAACCAGATACCATGTCACGACCGCGAATGTCGATCTCGCCATCGCGACGATCACCGTTCACCGTACCGATCTTAATCTTAATATCTTCGCTTGTCCGCTCTCCGATTAGGAGCTTGTACTTGCTCTTGATATACTTCATGATTGCATCGTCAAACTTATTGCCTGCAACCTTAATGGACGACGAGGTAACGATGTCGCCCATCGAGAGAACCGCGATATCCGTCGTGCCGCCGCCAATGTCAACAACCATATTACCGCTTGGCTGGTAAATATCCATTCCCGCGCCGATCGCGGCTGCCTTCGGCTCTTCTTCCATGAATACTTCGCGTGCCCCGCTGCGTTCCGCCGCCTCACGAATTGCCTTCTGCTCCACGGACGTAATGTTCGTAGGTGCACAGATCAGAATGCGCGGTCTGCCATACCAGCTGCGTCCGCCTATCCGATCAATGAACGCTTTCAACATTGCTTCCGTAATTTCGAAGTCCGCAATGACGCCGTCCCGCAGCGGACGGATCGCGATAATATTGCCGGGCGTACGCCCGACCATCCGGTGCGCCTCTTCGCCAACTGCTAGAACCCGTTTGGTATCGCTCTCAATGGCAACAACTGACGGCTCATCTAGCACAACACCTTTCCCTTTCACATGAATCGATACATTTGCCGTCCCCAGGTCAATTCCGATATCCTTGCTGAACATTAGGCGTGAGTCCTCCAACGAATAAAAATAAAGTGCACGTTCGCGTAAGCCCCACAAATCGTAGGGACTTCCTACGAATATTATTCGCTGAATTTCTCGAAAACCCTCTATTTTTGTAGAAAAATTTATTACGATCAGCTCTTTGAAGCGGCGAACACTTCCCGCTTCTTGCTGCTCTTCTTGTACTTGATTTTGGTCGCCTCTCCTCCCCTCAGGTGCCGGATCGACTTATGATACTCAAGGATATGTTTCACCTGATCCGCCAGGTCGGGATTGATCTCGGGCAGCCGCTCGGTCAAATCCTTGTGTACCGTGCTCTTGGAAACCCCGAACTCTTTGGCGATTGTTCGAACCGTATGCTTCGTTTCCACGATGCAGCGGCCTATTTTAATGGTTCGCTCTTTGATGTAATCGTGCACGTTCCCGCCTCCCTACTCGAGATAGTTTGGTACATTATATGAGGGGTCCGGGTATATATTCTTTAAGGCCAAGCTTGACAAGCCGCAATAGCCAATTATTTTCAATCTTTTATTTGCGAAGTAGGACTTACAGCCTATCTTAGACGCTCCAATCGCAAATAAAAACGCCTGCCCTCTATATAGAGAGCAGGCGCCCATCGTTTGTGCGCTTACGTATTAGCGCTTAATGATGTCGTTCGGATTCAGCACGTTACCGTTCTGGCGAACCTCGAAGTGAAGGTGAATGCCTTCTTCGCTTTCCAGATCGTTTCGGCCGGCTTTTGCGAATTGTGCCCCTTGCTTCACTTCGTCGCCTACTTTAACGGAAACGTCGCTCAAGCTTTGGTACACCGTTACCAGACCATTACCGTGCGTAATCTCAACCGTCGTACCGTTCGTTGGATGGTTGTCTACACGCGATACTTTACCGCTAAGTGCAGCAATGACATCGAACGTCGTATTGTCCGGCTTCGTCAAATCCACACCCGTATGCGGGAGGAATTGATTATCGCTCGTCGACACTAACGCAGCTTGTTTCTCTTCGCTGGTTGCATTTTCATCGTAGTACTGAAGCGACACTTCAAGATCGCCATAGTTCAGTACAGGCCACTGCATGTCCTCATCGCCCGTCATTACCGCAATGGTATCATCTGAAGGCTTCGTCGTTACATCGTCACCTTGACTGACTTCAGTATCAGGCGTCGTAGTTGTTTGTTCTGGTTGCTCTCCCCGATAGAGCCACATTAAGGTTACGATAATTGCCGCTGCCGCCATGAACGCTGCCGGTGTAACCCATTTTTTGGCTAACACTCTACGCAGTCCATTTGGTCTAGCAGCTGCACCTCCCGGAATCGATTTGGGAGATTCTTTTGGCTTGTTGTTTTGATCATTCATTGTCGATCACCTCATCAGCCATTGTTGCCAGAACTACTAGGTTTATACGTGAGGTGACGCTATTCTTATAAATTTTGAGATTCCCTCAACCATGCGGTGCGCGAGGAAGCTATTTGCCGTCTTCATTCGGAAGCTTATAAGCTTGTTCGACCTTTACGCCAGTGTAATAGTGGAGCAAGATTTCCGAAGCCGTGGCCCCTTCTTTCGCCATTCCGTTCGCCCCCCACTGGCTGAGTCCTACTCCATGGCCAAGTCCATAGGTTGTAATGGTAGCCTTCCCTTTGCTGATCGTCCACTCGAATTGAGAGGAAGCCAAATCCAGCTTTTCTCGAACCTCGCGCCCCGTGAACGTCTTGCCGCCAATGACGACCGTTTTGACCCGATGTCCTTCCGTCGTCTCGAGTATGCGCGGAGGCTTGCCATCATCCTTAACGCCTAGCCTACGGTACAGCTCCTTCTCTTTCATCTCTACCGTCTGTTTAAATCGGGGCGAAATTTCCTCATCCCATGGACTTGCAACGCTCTTCAGATAAGGCAGCGAGAGCTGCCAGTAATCTTCCACATTCTCTGTAAAGCCATTGCTAGTTGAGAAAAATGCAGCTTCGATCGGCTCCCCATCATAGGTCAGCACCTCGCCATCCGTTTCCTCCACTGCCTGTGTCAGCTTCGCAAGTGATGCTGTCCGCTCCTCGCCGGCCGGGTACCTTGCCGCAAGTTCCTTCAATGGAATGTATACTTGATGATCGACCGTATCGGTCACATCAGCCTTCTCACCTGGCACGCCGCTTCGATCATGCATGGCAAGCCGTCTAACGATATAGGTACGCGCCGCAACAGCTTGCGCCTTTAAAGCCTCCAGCTCAAAATCAATCGGCATCTCACCCGCCAGCACACCGCGTACATACTGCTCGAGCGGCACCGCCTCCACACGCTTCTGCTTCGTCAAGTAAACGCGCACGGTCAGCTTGTCCAAATCGCTATTTGACTTCGCACTACTCTTTTCCGTTGAGGGCACAGCATTACTTGACGCAGATGGTTTCTTCTCAGGTGAACGAGTCGTGGCAGGCTTGCTGTCTGACTGACTAACCGTAGATGAAGTAACCGGAAGAGCGGGTTTCACCACTACCTGCTGTTTGGCAGCTTCCGCCTCATTGCCAGTTGTCTTCTCTCTATCTGTCTGTATCCTACTTGTTGTCCTATCCTGATCAGCGAGAACACCGCCGTGTAATAGAATAAACAGAATAACGCCGAGCCCAATTCCTGCTGCGAATGGCATTCCCCATGCTCGAATGCTGTTGATCAAAGCAACACCGCCCCTTCCGAATCGTCTTGGAGACACGAAAGTCCGCGCATGGGCGCGGACTTTGTCTGTTGTCCCTCTAGCTCTACTATATGAGCGAGAACGATAGGATAGAAGCGATGAGAATACTTTTAATCGTGGCGCAGTGCATCTACTGGACGGAGTCTCGCAGCTTTGTTCGCCGGGAAAATACCGAAGATAACGCCAACGCCTGCGGAGAAAGCGAATGCTTCGCCGACCATCGCAAGCGAAACAGCTGTCTCGGTATCCATGACGACACCGATAATATTCGATGCGATATAGCCGATTACGATACCAATCACACCGCCGAGGCCGCTAATTGCAACTGCCTCGATCAAGAATTGGGTTAGAATATCACGCCGTTTCGCACCAAGCGACTTGCGAATACCGATCTCGCGCGTACGTTCAGTAACCGATACGAGCATAATGTTCATAATGCCGATACCACCAACAATGAGCGAGATCATGGCAATGCCCGCCATCATAGAAGTCATCGTCTGCGTGATCGATCCGAGCGTCTCCATCGATTCCTGCTGGTCAACGACACGGTACGCATTCGTCGAGCTCGGGAACTTGGCAGCGAGCTTCGCGGTAATGAGCGCCTGCGTCTCTTCGGATTTGCCCGTATCCTCAATTTTCAAGTAGATGGATTTAACACCATTCGAACTCAACAGCCGCTCGGCCGTAGTAAGCGGGATTAATATTTTATCGTCCGCCGAGCCGTTCAGGGAATCACCTTTCGTCTCCAGCAAACCAACGACCTTGTAACGGTTGCCGTTAAGCAGAATCGTTTGGCCAACTGGGTCCTCCGTGTCGAATAAGTCAGTGGCAACGTTAGCACCGATCAATGCAACCTTGTTGTAGTTCGTAAGGTCCAAGTCAACAATGTAACGACCCTCAACAAAGCTGACATCCCGCACGTCCGCATACTCCGGCGTAATCCCTTCGACCGTGTAAGACTCACTTGTCGTGCCGTACTTTGCATAAACGCTGCCATTTACAATCGGCGACACGCCTTCTACGTTATCAATGTCGCCGTATTCCATGGCTTCGTCTTTGGAGAGCGAGGTCGTCAGACCTCGTCCTGTAATCGACACCTGCAGCATATTCGCTGCGCCAAGGCTTTCGACTTGCTCCTGTACCTGACGGGAGGAGCCCTCGCTCATCGAAACAAGCGCGATAACAGTCGCAACACCAATCAGCATGCCAAGCATCGATAGCGCTGTTCGTAACTTATTTGCCAATACACTTCTAAACGCCATCCGGAATGCCTGCGAAAGCTTCACGTCTCTCCCTCCTTTCGGCACGTTCTTCTGTCAGCACGCCATCTTTCATACGGACAACACGTTCCGCTCTGGCAGCGACTTCCATATCATGCGTAATGAGGACGATCGTATGTCCCTGTCGATGAAGCTGCTCTATGAGAGCAAGCACTTCTTGGCCGGTGCGCGTATCGAGCGCACCGGTTGGTTCATCGGCCAGAAGCATCGGCGGCTGGCCCGCCAATGCGCGAGCAATCGCCACACGCTGCTGCTGACCGCCGGATAATTCACTAGGTTTGTGAAACATCCGTTCCTCCAGACCAACCAAACGAAGCGCTTCGGTGGCCATCTTACGGCGATCCTTATTCGACATCCCTCGATAGACCAGCGGCAGCTCCACATTCTCGATAGCCGTCAGTTTCGGAAGCAACTGAAACCCTTGGAAAATGAAACCTATTTTATCATTGCGGATCGCTGCTAATTTGTTGTCACTTAGTCCCTTTACTTCAACACCATCGAGCTTGTAGCTGCCCGATGTCGGGATATCAAGGCAGCCGATAATGTTCATCATCGTCGATTTGCCTGAACCGGACGGGCCTACAATGGCAAGAAAATCACCTTTGTTAACAGTCAAATTAACATCATGAAGCACTTGCACTGTCTCTTGTCCCATCCGATACGTCTTAACCAACTTCTCTATCTCTATCAATACTTCGTTGTCATTATGGCTCATTAGCGCATGCCTCCGCCTCCGCCGAAGTTGCCTCCGCCTCCGCCAAAGTTGCCGGTAGGCATACCGCCGCCGAAGCCGCCTCCAAACATTTGGGTTTGCTGCTGTTGCGACGTGGAAGCTGTTGCCGTGCTCACGGTTGGAGATGGCAGGTAGACCGTATCGCCCTCACTCAGGCCCGACTTGATCTCAACGTACGTGTCGTTACTAATACCGATCGTAACCTCTACCAACTTACCTTCAAGACCTGACTGGTTCTGGCCGTTTCTAGTACCCGTGCTGCCATTTCGGCCCGAGCCTCCGTTAGCACTGTTGCCGCTATTTTGGCCGTTTGCAGCATTCTGACCTGTGCCTGTGCCTGTGCCTGTGCCCGTGCCTGTGCCCGTCTTAGCATTGCCACCTTGGCTAGCATTTGCTTGTCCGCCTGCTGCACCATCTGCAGCGCCTGCAGCGCCATCTGGCGGCGTGAAGCCTTCTGGCGGCTGGAAGTCACCCGACGGTGCCTGGGAGTCACCAGACGACGCCTGGCCTTGTCCTTGCGTGTCGCCTTGCCCTTGCGTTTGGCTTTGGTCTGTTTGGCCCTGCGTACCTTGGCTTGTCGTGCTTGTAGTTGCAGTGCTATTAGGCACACGAACAAAGCTTTTGCCGCCCATCGTACGCAGCGCTTCAATCGGTACGAGCAGCGCGTCGTCGACCGATGCCGTTACAATTGCACCTTCACCGGACATGCCGGCGATGACGTTATCGAGTTGATCGAGCGTTACTTTGACCGCATAGGAAGCCGAACCGTTAGAGGATGCGCCCTCTTGTGCGATTTCAAGTACTTTACCCGTCAGCGCCTGATCAGGCAGTGCACTCAGCGTAATGTTCGTCGTCTGGCCGACTTTGACCTTCGGAATGTCCAGCTCGTCAACGTTCATCGTGAATTGCAGCTTCGTGTAGTCGATCAAAGTCGCGATAACTTTCGAACCCGTCACTTTGTCGCCGATTACAACACTCGAAGACGTGACCGTACCATCAGCTGGCGCTACAACACTTGGTACTTCAGCTGCGTTGTCGAGCAGTTCTTCCAGCTCTAGCTCCGTCGATTCCATATCGAGACGCAGGCTGTCCATTTGGACTTTAATATCGTTCTGCTTGCTCTCATCGTCGCCAGCCGCGATATACTGCTTCTTGTAGTTCTCCATCTGAAGCTCTTGCTTCTGCTGGCTAATCTTAGCCTTCTCGATATCGGACGAGTAATCTTCCGTCTCGAACTCGACTAGGACTTGCCCCTTCTTAACTTTGTCGCCTTCTTTAAAATGAACTGCGCTGACCGTACCTTCCTCGCCAGCATATACGGAAGTCGTCTCCGTCGTATTGACAGAGCCAGAGCCCGTGATTTGCACACTGATACTTCCTTTGGTCACTTTTGCCGTTATTTGTTGTGCAGCCGCCGCTTGCGTTTCATCTTTTTGGTTGTACCAATAATAAGCGCCGGCAGAGGCGACAACTACAACCGCTAGTGATGCCAGTAACCATTTCTTCATTGCCTTTACGCCACCTTCCTGTCAATTGTCCGTTTTTTCCACATAAAGAATTGATAAGTTTCCGGGTCTAGAGGAATGAACAAATTGTTATTGACTATAAAAACCTACCTCTAAACGCGGTCGCTGATCTTTGTATGTAGCCTCAATTTGAGGTTTTCTCACTAAAAGGTAGCATAGGATCATGAACGGAAGATGAACACCATTATTCATATTTCGTTCATCTTCCTATGATAGAATGACCCCACTTAAGCTTTGCAGTAATGAATGGAGGTATTTGAGAGTGAAAACATCAAAATGGGCGTATAGCATGAAGGCAGGGATGGCGCTGCTGCTGGCAGCTTCGATTTTGTCGGCATGCGGTTCGAAGGATGATAGTTCAGGGACGGCGGCGGCTTCTAACAGCGAACAGACCACTACAGACCAACAGCAAGGGGCACAAAGCGGTAACGGCGTCCGTCAAATGGCGCAGGCACCGAACCAACCAGAGCGTGATGCGGATTTATTCGCCAAAATCGTCTCGATCGACGGTACATCAGTCGTTGTCAAACAGGCTGACACGAGCTCGATGCCACAGCGCGGGCAAGGCGGTCAAGGCGATGGTCAAGGACAGCCTCCAGCTGACGGACAAGCGCCAGCGGACGGACAAGCGCCGGAGATGCCTGCAGACGGGCAGCAACCAGCAGCAGACGGACAAGCAACGCAAGGCGGCGACGGTCAAGGACGCAGCATGCCAGACTTCTTCACGGGTGAAGAGTCGACGATCTCCATCTCGGAAGGTACGTCCATCTACAAGCTCGTACGCGGCGATGACGGCAGCATGAACTATGAGCAGGTGAAGCTGGCCGACCTGGCAGCTGACGATATTATTAATGTATGGCTCAAGACTGACACGAAGGAAGCAGAGTATGTATCACTGAGCGGCGGTTTCGGTGGTGGCTTCGGTGGCGGCGGCATGCGTGGAAATCAGAATGGCAATGGACAAAATGGTAACAACAGCGGTCAAGCCAGCACAGACACGCAAACGACGAATTAATCCTTGAAAACAGCACAAAAGCTGCCCTCGAAAGGGCAGCTTTTGTGCTGTTCAATACGATTTATTTAAGCCCAAGTTGGCTGTACAGTCCGTACAACTTCTTTCTCACGCTTGAACGATACCGTTTCCCGCACAGCGACTGGTGCGGCGGCAATGACAGCTTCACGCGTCGCCTCAACTCGCTGAATGTCAGCGCCGAGAGCAGCCATTTTGCCTGCGATATCCACATATCCGCGATCAATATGGTGTGTACCAGAAATTTCGGAGACACCCTCTGCAACCAGTGCTGCACAGATGAGCGCCGCGCCTGCACGTAGATCCGTTGCGGTTACTTTCGCACCTGTGAGCGGCATGCCGCCATTCACAATTGCCGAACGGCCATCAACCTTAATCTGTGCATTCATCTTATTGAACTCTTCAACATGCATGAACCGATTCTCGAAAATCGTCTCCGTCACGACGCTTGTGCCGTCCGACACCAGCAGCAGCGACATCATCTGCGACTGCATATCTGTTGGGAAGCCAGGGTATGGAAGAGTCTTCACATCAACTGCCTTGAGCGGCTTATCCGCAATGACATGCAGACCGTTATCCATCTCGTGTACCGTAACACCCATTTCTTGCAGCTTCGAAATAACGGGTGCCAAATGGTCGGCAATCGCACCTTCAATGAGGACGTCTCCACCAGTTATGGCTGCTGCAATCATATAGGTTCCTGCTTCAACACGGTCTGGAATTACCGTATGGCGTACGCCGCGCAGCTTCTCCACGCCTTCGATCCGAATGATGTCCGTACCCGCTCCGCGCACATGAGCACCCATTGCGTTCAAGTAGTTGGCAAGGTCTACGATTTCCGGTTCCTTCGCCGCGTTCTCGATCGTGGTCGTTCCGTCTGCAAGGGAAGCCGCCATCATAATATTCTCCGTTGCACCCACGCTCGCAACGTCCAAATATATCTTGGATCCTTTCAGTCGGCCATCCACCTTCGCCTCGATATAGCCTTGACCAAGCGTAACGTTGACGCCCATCGCTTCAAAGCCCTTCAAGTGCTGATCGATCGCCCGCATCCCAATGGCACAGCCGCCTGGCAGCGAGATCTTAACCCGTCCCGTACGCGCAAGCAACGGCCCCATTACAAGAATCGAAGCCCGCATCTTGCGAACCATCTCGTAAGGCGGTTCATAGGTCGTTAACCGCTGTGCACGTATCGTCATCGTTTCTTCCCCGTGCTGCACGTCCGCTCCAAGCGATGCAATTACTTCCCGGATCGTCAGTACGTCATCAAGGAGAGGAACGTCGGCAATGACACTTTCCCCTTCACTTGCGAGTACGGACGCCGCTAGAATCGGAAGCACTGCGTTCTTGGCACCATGAACCCGTACTGTACCTGATAACCGCTGGCCTCCGCGGACGATTATTTTGCTCATCTTCTGAATTCCCTCCGCACGCTGCAATTTTGTTCTCTGCCGCTTTATGACTATTTCATCGTATGTGGCTGCGTATTGGACTTCGATTAGGACGATCATGACGGCAGGTCCGCTTCCCTATGCACGTCGGGGAAAAGCGTTCATAACATGCCGGTCAAAAATTTGTATAATATTCCAACTATGTCTACCGATAGTCATTTGCTCCAAACTTTATCTTACCATCCTGCTGCACGAATCGACAAGCGTAATTTTCATAAAACGCCTTCATTCGAGCGGCTTTTCGAAGATGTAAAAATTCCCTTTGTTACGCGGCTTTTTCAGATCAAATAAGCAGGCTCAAACCGTTAGAATTCGGCTCATAATGACAACCGTTTTCATATCATTCGATGCGGTTCGCGTTTTTCGTTCCGTCATGTAATACCCATTGTTGACAGGAATCGATTTTGTTATTCGACAAATGCAGTTAGCATCCTTGCCCACTGGTAATAATCCAGAATGAATGAGGCAAGAGAATGTCCAAGAACGACGGCTAATACAACGAGCAATAGACGTGCCTTTGGACCTCTCGGGTGACGCATGAACGACTCCAGCTTTAGTTCTTGAAGCACAGCCCAGCATAAAATAATGCACAACAGCACGACAACAATGGAGAACAGCCCGTTCATGCCATAGGTAATTTGTACGTCTTCCATATTCATCGGTAAATATCCCTTCGCTCATTAGATGCTGTTACGGATACGGAATAACATCGATGTGAATTCAGCACGACTTGCGAATTGTCCCGGTAGGAAACGGTTACCTGGATACCCGCTGATCCACCCCTTCGCTCGCATAGCTGTAAGCATTGGCGACGCCCAATTGCCAGCGGCAACATCCGCATATGGGGCTCCATTAACGACAGCCGGCTGAACACCTGCAGCATGCCCGAGCATCACCGCCATCTCCGCACGGGTCATTGGACGGTCTGGTCCGAATGTACGATCCGGATAACCTGTCATATAGCCCGCGGAGACGGCTAAGGCGATTACGTTATAAGCCCAATGACGAGCAGATAGGTCTTTAAAGGACAAGCGTGCGGGATTCGACTTTGGTGCGAAAGCGCGAACGAGCAGCGCCGCACCTTCGGCACGTGTAACAGCACGATCAGGTTCAAACTTGTAATCGGCATAGCCGGATACAATGCCTTCCTTGGACAGAGCGGTTATAGCCGCTTCCGCCCAATGTCCATCGATATCCCGATAGCCGGACTTCAGTGATTCTGTACGTACAGTAAAATGGTAATATTGCTGATTAAACGCGGCGTCCGTTGTTATTTTGAAATAATACAGACCCTCTTGCAGCGGCATTCCGGCAAAAACACGCTGCCTGCCCGCTACCGACCGGATCGTTCCGACGACCTTCTGGCGCTTGTCGTACACCGTAATCGTCATCTTCCGATCAGCAGGGATACCGCTCAAATCAATGGAGGCATAACTCTCTCCAGTCAGCCTGAGCTGGAACCAATCCTCATCCGCAGCTGTGCCGATGACGCCTAGATATTCCGTTCCTTGACGCATTGCTGTCGCCGTATAGGACTTGTCATTCGGCTCATTCGGATCATCGTATTTCGTTGAAATATCCAGCTTCAGTGTATAAAGCCCCGTAACTGGGCTCGCATCCGCAGCCGCTGCATTATATACCCGAATGTAGTATCGGCCAGGCGTCACCGTAATGAGCGGAGTCTGCTCTTGCTCGCCGTCTCCGTTATCATCGTACGTTACGAGCTTCTGCCCTTCCCGCTGCACAGCCAAGCTGGGGTCGATGCGTACCGTATCCGTCTGCAGCAGCAGCTTGAGCGTCCCGCTTCGCTTAAAGTTCACGACATACCAGTCACGGTCCCCCTGCTTGTCAAAGTTCCCCGTAATGACCTGTGAACGCGGCTGAAGCGTCGCAGCCGCATAGGACTTGTCATTGCTCTCATACGCGTCCGGATTCATGTGAAAATCGGATGTGAGCAAATAAGGCAGCTTATCATCGCGATCATGATCGTACAGCTGAAGCTTGATCCAGTTCGTGCCCTTCTTAACCGGCCACTCCACGGATGTGTTGCCCAGCTTCGCATCCTGTGAATTAGCTGCTTGCTTGCCTGAATACAGCATCATCCGTACGGGCGGCATGGCCGTTCCAGCTGGGTTCAAGCCCTGCAGTTGAATCGTCAGTTTCCCATCATACGGTACATCAACACGATACCAGTCCTGATCGAGACCTCCCGTTAATCGGGCAGCAATTCGTGTCTGCAACGGCCATTTGGCCGCGCGGTCTCTTGAATCGTTCGGCTCGTACGCATCCGGCCGAAGCTGAGCCGTAACTGCCTTATCCACCTGCAGCAGACCGTAACCAGTCTCTTCATCGACTCCTGGCTGCCCGATATCCTTTGCCGTCTGGCGAAGCAGCTCTCTAACCTCGTATGGCTTAAAATTCGGATGCACCCTCAGGACGAGCGCAGCCGCGGCAGCCGCTTGCGGAGCCGCCATCGACGTGCCTTCCTCTTCCTTATACCCGCCGCCTAGTGCTGTCGTAAACACATTCCATGGCGCCGCAATATCAATCTCCGGGCCTGAATTGGAGCGCGGCTCCGGTTGTCCGTTCGGCTTCACACCGCCAACGGCGAGCACTGTCGGATAAGCGGCGGGGTATTCAATCGCAACCTTGCTGCCCAGCTGTTCTCCATCATTGCCCGTCGCGGCAACAAGTAACACGCCCTTGCTCTCCGCATACTGCACAATATCGCGCATATAGGTCGAGAATCGATACAGCCCGACGGACAGAACGACGATCGCTGCGCCTTTGTTAACCGCATACAGGATGCCTTCCCCAAGCTTGCTCTCATCGCCGGCACCGTCTTCATCCAGCGCCTTGATCGGCATAATGCGCGCACGCCACAAAATGCCTGCAATGCCTGCCTTATTGTTCCCTGTCGCGGCAAGGACTCCGGCTACGTTCGTGCCGTGCCCATTATCGTCCTGCGGAGGCAATTTAGGGTCAAGCAGATTCACACCTCCGAGCAGGCTGCCCTTCAGATCCGGATGGCTGAAATCGACGCCCGTATCTACCAATGCGATCGTAATGTCGGTCTGATCATGCACCGTGTTCCACGCCTTCTTCGCACCGATGAGATCGAGGTACGTTTGCCGTGACAAATACGGATCGTTCGCTTCGACATGCGTCTGAGCCGATGATAAAACGTGCACCCGGTCGTTCGGCTGCACATACGCCACTCTGTCATCCGCACGCAGCTCCGTTAGCCATTGTGCAATGCTGCCATCGCCGCCACCTTCAGGAACGACGATATCCGTCGCCATCTCCGTCTGTCGGCTAATGACTCGCGTTCCCGCTGGCACGACGTCCGGCGGTGTATCCCGCCATTTCAGCAGCCAGCTCTCGGCTCCCGTCTCGTCTACCGCTCCACATTGATCGGCCTCGCCTATATAGTCTCCCGCTATTGCTGCGGACGCGGATGCGGATGCGTAAGACTGTCCGTCCAAAGCGAACGAATCGGCAGCCGCAGCCCATAGCAGCAAGCCCGCAAGCATAAGCCCGACAGCGCAGCGAAGTGTGCGATGACGATCCATCTCTTTATTGTGTTGTTCTTGATTATTGGAATTTCGTATATTGTAGTCCATTTGACCTCGTCCTTGCGCAAAGTCCCCGGTCGTTGCCCGATCCTTGCTGCTTCTCCTCCATATAAAAACGCCGATACCATCTCAATAGTTTCGATTCGAAACGGTTATTTTCCTTGCTGGCGGCGAAATATTTTCGCGCACGTCCGCACTCGACTACGATTAGTGCGTTAACGGTCTTACCGACTTCCGGGCGCTATGCTATAGCGTTTCTATTTTCTATTCCCGGACGACTATTCCCCCTCCATACTCCACATGGCTGATTAAGCCTTATTCATCCATATGGCGATTGTGATGTCCCTATGAGAAAACTTTAATCGAGCGAAATTGTTCTTTTTTGTAAACTTAGAAACTTATACATGTTAGGTGATCCATACTCTTGTTTAGCTTGTCTTGAATAAACATGGTAAAGAGCGCCCCGTGGCAGCAGCAGATCCATGCTCCCAACTAGGCGCTCTTCGTTTGTTGTAAATGGTTTATCGCAAAATAAGCAGGTCGCCCACGACCGAGAAGACGTGCTCGAACCAATGCAGCAGACCGTTCGGATAAACGCCAAGCACAAGCGTCGCCGCGGCGCACAGCCAGACGACAATGCCGGATGCCGCAGGCACATGAACAGGCTCATCGCCTGACGAGCGCATGAACATTTGACGGACGATACCGAAGTAGACGTAGTAGGATATGACGCTTGTGCCCGCCATGATCGCAACCAGCCAATACGCATGCGAGCTTGCCGCGCCCATCATGACGAACAGCTTACCGAAGAAACCGCCTGAGATCGGCAGGCCTGCGAGTGATAGAACGAAGATGATCATCGCCCCCGCGGTCCAAGGCGCTCGATGATATAACCCTTCGAACGAACGCAGCTGCACGCTGCCATCCGCATCCCGACGCGAGCCTGCCACTATCGACAGCACTGCGAAAGCCCCGATGTTCATGCACAAGTAAGCAGCCGCGTAGAAGAACAGCTCTGCTGCATTATTCGAATGGACGCCATAGAAGGACAGTCCGATCGGCGCAATCAAGTATCCGGCATTCGCAACACCCGACAGCGCAAGCAGCCGTTTCATATTGTGCTGCCTTAGCGCGCTCAGTGTACCAACGATCATCGCGCAGGCCGCAACAGCCAGTACTGCCCGGAACAGATCGTGCCCGATCGTGCTCCCGTTCGATAGACTTTCGGGAAAAACAACATTGTAGAACAGTCGGAACAACGCCACTGCAGCTGCCGTCTTCGAGACAACCGCGAGGAAAGCACTCACCGGTGTTGGTGCACCTTCGTACACATCCGGCGCCCAAGCGTGGAAAGGCGCTGCCGCGATTTTGATCCCGAAGCCCGCCGCCATGAAGAAGAATGCCAAATAAATAAGTCCGCGGAACGACTCTACCGCTTGTGGCAGGCTGCTGCCAATCTCACCGACGTGGGTGGAACCAGTCAAGCCGTATAAATAGGACATCCCGAATAGGATAAAAGCCGATGAGATACCGCCGGTCACGACGTATTTGAACGCCGCTTCGGCCGGCTTCGCAGATACTTTCTCTTCTGAGGATGCCGCCTGCGCCGTAAGCGCTCGACGTGCTCGCAACCCTACCAGCACATAGGTGGAGATGCTGAGCAGCTCAAGGCCGGTGTACAGCGTTATGAGATCACCCGTCGACGTCATCAACATGGCACCGGCTGTCGCAGGCAGCATCAGGTAGTAATACTCCCCTTGATGCACCAGCTGTCCGCTCGAGCCTTGTTTCATCGCTCCTAGACTCCACAAGACGATAAGCGCCGCCGCCGTCAGCAGCAGCAGCTTGAACATGGCGCCGAAATCGTCGATCCGGTAGTTATCGTTCAGTAAGCCAAGCGCCTCGCTAGCCAGCGATTGGTCCGCCTGATGCTGTATCCGCCAGACGACACTAACGAAGGAGCCAAGCAGCGAAGCAAGCGACAGCCAGCCGATCAGCGACCGATCAACTCGCCGCGGGAGCAGCAGATCCAACATAATAAGGACAGCCATCATTGCAATGAGAATGAGCTCGGGGGCCATATGTCCCGCATCGGCCCAAGTCATCGCCTGCAGCGTTCGTTCGTAAGCCATGCGTTACCCCCCTACCCTCAAGTTCAATTGCTCCAGCATCGAATCGAAGCTGTGATGCAGCTGCTCCGTCACGAATGACGGATAGATGCCGAGCAGCACGACGAGCGCAAGCAGGACAACAACCGGCAATGCTTCAATGAACCGCGCATCATGGACGCTCTCGAAACGCGGCTGCATGGACCCGAAGCTCACGCCCATCACAGCCCGCAGCACATAGATCGCTGTCAATATGATGCCGAGCACCGCAATGGACGCGATCGCCTTATGCGAATCGAATACACCAAGCAGTGACAGCAGTTCGCCAACGAAACCGGATAAACCCGGCAGTCCGAGGGATGCAAGGCCTGCGGCGAGCAGCGCTCCGGACATGAACGGCATCGTCCTTGCCAAACCGCCAAGCTCATCCAGCTTCGTCGTACCGGTCCGTTCATAGAATGCGCCAAGCAGCAGGAACAGCAGTGCCGAGATTAAGCCGTGCGAGATCAGCTGGAACACGGCGCCCTGCAGGCCAATCACGTTCAGTGCAGAGAGGCCTAGCAGAACGATGCCCATATGGCTGAGCGAGGAATACGCGAGCACGAGCCGAAGCTCTTTTTGCCGGAAGGCGATGACCGCACCGTACAACAAATTGATAAGTCCGAGTATAGCGAGCAGCGTCGAGCATTTATCCGCTTGTTCCGGGAATAGGAAGAAGCCGAAGCGAATAAGGCCGTAAGCGCCCATTTTGAGCAAGATGCCAGAGTGAATCATGACGACTGGCGCCGGCGCTTCCTTGTGCACATCGAGCATCCACGTATGGAACGGTACGATCGGCAGCTTGATGCCAAAGGCAATTAGCAGCAGGACGAACAGCACCGTCTGCATCGTACCGGACAGATAGAACGGATTCTCACCCGCCTGCGAAAGCTGGTTCGCATAAGCCTGCGGGTCCGCTAGGTTCGCTGCAATGACATCATAGCTGCCACTATAGCCAAAATGCGCAACCCCCGCTGCAGTCTGTTCCAGCGTAAAACCGGCCGTTACAACGAGAATGACGAAGACGATGAGCATAATGGCCGAGCCCAGCCCGTTATACAGCAGGAACCGAATCGCTGCCCGCTCCCGATCGAATAGCCCCCAGATGCCGACTAAGAACAGCATTGGAATGAGCGTAATCTCGAAGAAAATAAAGAAAAGCAATAAGTCCCGCGCGAGGAACACGCCAAGCATGCCGCATTCCAGTACCAATAACCAGAAGTAATACAGCTTCCATCGTTTTCGGATGGTGATGGAGGCAATCGCCGCCATCGAAGCTACAATCGTTGTCAGCAACACCAACGGCAGTGACAAGCCATCAAGGCTAAGCGAGTAGTCAAAATGCAGGTCGAAGTCGGCTTCGCCACCGACTGCTGCTTTATCGAGCGGGATACTGATCCACGTCGACTGCTCGTCGTAGGCTGTACCCGACTTGCTCGGATCGTAGTCGATGTACAGCATAATCGCCAAGACGAGCGGAAGCAGCGTAGCAATGACGGCCGTCCAGCGCAGCAGACGCATTCGCTGGGAAGGCAGCGCCAGCAATACTACCGCGCCTAACAGCGGCGAGAAAACAAGAAAGGAAAGAATCGGCCAATCGATCGTCATGACCAGAACCTCCTTCCAGCGAATACGACAATGACGATAACAAGACCGATAACAGCGGCAAGGCCATACGTCTGAACTTGCCCGTTCTGCAGTGAGGCGGTCGTTCGGCCCAATCCCGAAGCAGCAGCGGCGGTTAATCGGACAACACCATCTACAACGTAGCGGTCAAACAATCGAACACCTTGGCTGAGTGCACGATAGGGACGTACGAACACTGCCGCATACAGATCGTCGATTCGGCAGCCCTGCTCCAGCAGACGCGTTACGCGCGGCATTGCCTCTGCGATGGTACCTGGACGGATCGTTCGTTTGACATAAGCAAGCCAGCCAATATAAATGCCGAGCAGCGACACGGCTGCACTGATGATCAACACTGTTGGACTGCTGCCGTGTGTGACCGAATCATCACCGGTCAGCCAGCCGCTGAACCACTCGTTCCATGGCGTATCGACGAAGCCAGCTCCAACGGCCAATACAGCGAGCAGCGCCATTGGAAATACCATTACGGATGGTGATTCATGCGCATGATCGGCGTCGGTCGAGACCTTGCCCGCGAAGACACGGAAGTACAGACGAGACATATACAGCGCCGTTAAGAAGGCACCCACGATACCTACGACGAACAGGAACGGATTATCATCCAGCGCAGCCGACAGAATCGCATCCTTCGACCAGAAGCCTGAGAACGGCGGTACGCCTGATAATGCCAGAGCCCCAACGCCGAACAGGATTGCGGTCATTCGCATCGGTTTGCCCAGTCCGCCAAGCTCCCGGATATCCTGCTTCGCAGTCGCGTGAATCACACTGCCTGCCGCAAGGAACAGCAGCGCCTTGAAGAAGGCATGCGTCATCAGATGGAACATGGCGCCCGTCATCGAGCCAACACCAAGCGCAAGCATCATATATCCGAGCTGGCTAATGGTCGAATAGGCGAGTATTCGCTTAATGTCGTGCTGAGCCAGCGCAATGGTTGCCGCGAACAATGCGGTGAAGGCACCTACATAAGCCACAGTGTTCATTGCAACCGACGATGCCTCGAACAACACGAACGTCCTAGCAATAAGGAAGACACCTGCCGCAACCATCGTCGCCGCGTGGATGAGCGCACTGATTGGCGTCGGACCTTCCATCGCATCCGGCAGCCATACATGCAGCGGGAATTGACCGGATTTGCCTACTGCTCCTATAAAGATGAGCAATGCGATCAGGGTTACGATACCGTCATCGACGACACCCGATTGGCCAAGAAATACGTTCTGGATGCCCGCGAAGTCGAGCGCATGGTTCGGCATGTACCAGAACAGCAAAATAACCGCCAGCAGCAGACCGGCATCGCCGATGCGGGTGACGATGAACGCCTTCTTCGCGGCAGCCTTCGCCTCCGGCTTCTGATACCAGAAGCCAACAAGCAGGAAGGAGCACACCCCAACCAGCTCCCAGCATATATAGAGCATCAGGATGTTATCGGCTATGACGAGCCCTAACATCGAGCAAACGAACAGCGATATGTAGCTGTAGAAGACGGTCAATCGCTCATCCGTTTTCATATAACCAGCCGAATACACGCAGACGAGGAAGCTGACGAGCGATACGATCACGAGCATCAGTGAAGTCAAATGCGTAATCTCATAGCCGATCGACAGCGTAAGGCCATTGATTTTGATCCAGTCGATCCGATCCTGATATTCAATCCCCTCGAACAGCACGAGAATGGACAAGACAAGCGAGCAGAGCGTGCCTACGGCCCCGATGTATGGTGCCCAGCCTCTCATTCCGCGACCAAACGATAACAGCACCAGGAATGCCGCTAACGGAAAAAGAGGAACCAGCCACGCCGCCTCTGAATATGCCATTGTACGCTCACCTCCTTAACTCATCGAATTCATCGGCCTTCACCGTGCCTCTTGCACGGAACAGGGCGATCAGTACCGCAACACCGACCGCTGCCTCAGCAGCAGCGACTGCAATCGTGAATAAAGCGAACACTTGGCCGGTTAGCGATGGAACCGCTCCGTATTTGGAGAACGCGACCAGGTTCAAGTTCACGCTATTTAGCATCAGCTCGATTGACAGCAGAACGACGACGGCGTTCCGTTTAACGAATGCGCCATATAGGCCGATGCAGAACAGAATCGCCGCCATCGTTAAGTAAGATGCAAGCATGCTACTCCGCCTCCTTCTTCGCCAAGACGACAGCGCCGATAAACGCGACGGTCAGCAGCACGGATACGATCTCGAACGGCAATACTTGATTGTGGAACAGCAAGACGCCTATCGCGGCCGTATTGTCTTCTTCCGGAACCATCCTGCCGCCGTCCATGCCCGTGAAATCCGCATCGCGGATCGCGTAGAACAGCAGCCCGAACAGCGCAAGCGCTCCAACCGCTGCGAGCGTCTCCTTCAGCGGCTTCACCGCCTCGGCCGCCGCATCACGATGATTCGTCATCATAATGCCGAAGATCATTAGAATCGAGATCGCTCCTGCGTAGATCAGCACTTGGACGAACGCCAGAAACTCTGCATCGAGCAAAATATACATGCCGCCGACGCCTAGAAACACAGCAGCCATCGACATGACCATATGAACGACCTTCGAGGTGCTGATCATCAGCACCGATCCGGCAATAATAAGCACAGCGAAGACGAAGAACGCTGCGTATCCGCCGTCGAAATTAAATGTGAAGCCGTTCATTCATTTGGCGCCTCCCTTCTGCGGCGCTCCAATGTTGTTGTTGTCCTCGCGAACGCGCGTATTGTTGTCCGTCAGCCACTCCCGGTCCTTATACAGCTCATCACGGCTGTACGCGGCCAGCTCGAAGTTGCCGGTCATCACAATCGCCTCGGTTGGACAAACCTCTGTACATAGGTCGCACAAGATACATATTTCGAAATTAAGATCAAACGTATCGATCACTTTCCCTTTCTTCTCCGGGTCAGGGTTCGGCTTGCCGGTCAGCGTAATGCATTCCGTTGGACAGATGCGCGCACACTGGTTGCAAACGATGCACAGCTCCGGTATAAAATGCTGAATGCCTCTATACCGCTCCGGCATCATATAAGGCGTATCGGGGTACGAGGTCGTCACTTTCGGAGCGGTCAACGCTTTCAGCGTGACGCCCATTCCTTTCAACATCCCTTTCATACCGCAAGCCTCCTAAAGGTTAGATCTAGCGCTGGAACAGCTCATAGAAGAGCGCTGTTAAGAAGATGTTCACGAGCGACAGCGGAAGCAGCAGCTTCCAGCCAAGGCCCATCAGCTGATCGATACGAATGCGCGGCAGCGTTGCACGCAGCCAGAACAGGAAGAAGACGATAAAGGCGAACTTCAGCGCGAACCAGATGATGCCCGGTATAAAATCAAGGAACGGCGCCGGCGCGTGCCAGCCACCGAGGAACAGCGTAGTTGCAAGGCCCGCTATCGCATAGACGTACACATATTCCGTCAGCATGAAGAAGGCGAAGCGGAAGCCGCTGTACTCGACATGGTAGCCGGCCACCAGCTCCGACTCTGCCTCCGGCAGGTCAAATGGCGTCCGATTCAGCTCGGAGATTGCAGCGACGACGAAGACGGCGAAGCCGATGATCTGGGGCAGGAAGTTCCAGTCCCAGAACCAGCCGCCGGACTGCGCATCGACGATGCCGCGCAGATTGAGCGTCCCGCTCATCATGACGACGCCGGTAACGGAGATGACAAGCGGAACCTCATAGCTGATCATTTGCGCAGCGGAGCGCATGCCGCCGAGCAGCGCGTATTTGTTATTGGACGCCCAGCCGCCAAGCACGATGGCTAGCGTGGATATGCCCGAGAGCGCCACATAGTAGAGCAAGCCGACATTCAGGTCGGCGAAATACAGCTTTTGCGTATAGGGGATAACAGCCAACACGGCAAAGCTCGGAATAAAGGCCAGCACAGGGGCGAATACGAACAACAGCCGGTCTGCTTTGCGCGGAATCGTATCCTCCTTGATGAGCAGCTTCAGAATATCGGCAACCGACTGCAGCAGCCCAAGCGGGCCGACCCGGTTCGGACCTTGACGATACTGCATCCAGCCGATGACTTTGCGCTCGAAATAGATCGCATAAGTAACGAACCCGAGCACAACGAGCATGAGCACGACGCCCCAGAGAAACACGACCAGCGCATCGTACCAGGTCACAGGAGATGACGACAGCCAATCCATCAGGCATCAACCTCCCCGACGACAATATCAATGCCGCCCAGAATCGTAATGAGGTTAGTCATCGTCTCGCCGACCAGCAGCTTCGGAAGAATTTGCAGATTTACAAAAGACGGCCGTCTGAACTTGAGCCGGTACGGCTCTGCTTTGCCCTTGGACACGATATGACAGCCGATCTCGCCGCGCGGCGATTCGATCGCCACATAGGACTCGCCTGCCGGCGGACGAATCGCACGCGGCACCTTGCCCATCGTCTCGCCGCCTTCGGGCATTTGCTCAAGCGCTTGTCTGAGGATGCGGAGGCTCTGGCGAATTTCTTCAAGGCGAAGTAGGTAACGATCATAGCAGTCCCCATTCTTGCCGACAGGCACGTCGAACTCGAAGCGGTCGTACAGACTGTAAGGCTCATTGCGGCGCAGATCCCATTGGACCCCCGTACAACGCAGGTTCGCACCGGACAAGCCGTAACGAATCGCCGTCTCGGCATCGTAACGGCCGATGCCTTGGATGCGGGACAGGAATATTTCATTGCCCGATACGAGCCGATCGTATTCCTCGATCTTCTTCTCCATGTACGGAATGAACGCCCGTACTTTATCGAGCCAGCCAGGGGGAGCGTCCCACTTCACCCCGCCTACCCGCATGTAATTGTAGGTCAGACGGGCACCGCTCAGCTCATTGAACAGCTGCACGATCGTCTCCCGATCACGGAAGGCGAACAGGAACGGGCTCATCGCGCCGATGTCGAGCAAGTAGGTGCCCCACCAGACGAGATGGCTCGCCACACGCTGCATCTCCATTACGATGAGACGAAGAAACTCCGCCCGTTCGGGTACCTCGAGCCCCATCATTTTCTCCACGGCGTGGCACAGTACGTAGTTGTTCGTCATCGCGGACACATAGTCCATCCGATCAGTGTAAGGGATGATTTGCGTAAAATTCAAGTTCTCCGCGAGCTTCTCCGTTCCTCGGTGCAAGTAGCCCATGACAGGCGTTGCTTCGGTGATGATCTCACCATCGAGCTTCACGATAATCCGAAACACGCCATGCGTACTCGGATGCTGCGGACCAACGTTCAACAGCAGTTCTTCCGTTCGTATCGCGCCCACGTTACACCTCCGGATCAAGCGGCTCGTAGTCTTTGCGCAGCGGATGGCCAATCCAATCATCCGGCATCATAATGCGCCGCAGATCCGGATGGCCTTTGAAATGGATGCCTAGCAGATCGTATATTTCTCGCTCATTCCAGTTGGCCGTCTCCCACACAGGAGTTACAGAATCCAGTACCGGATCGCTGCGGTCAGCGCGCGCCTTCAGCGCATAACGTTGGCCGCTGGCCATATTCACAAGGTGATAGACGACTTCCATATGTGTCTCGTAATCAACGCCAGACACATTGCGCAGATAGCTGCAACCCAGTGCCTCATGCGCGTGAAACAGCTCTGCCGTCCGCCGCAAATACGGCGGACGAATAACAAGCGTCGGCATGTGCGAGCCAAGCTCGTTCACATAAGCCTCCTCGATCGCGTCCACGTCCACGAGCTCGCGGACGAGCGCCGCTGCCGCGTCCAGCTGCGGCTGCAGCGGCGACGGCTCCTTCGGCGCAGCCGGCGCGGCATCGGCCGCTGCACCAGCTGCGGCACGCGGAGCCCGCGCTGGCCGCTCGGCTGGCGCTGCTGGCGCAGGCGCACCGCCTTCGGCGCCGCCCGCTTCCGCGGCAGCTTTCGCCGCTGCACGCGCCGCTCTCGCCTCGGCCGCCGCTTGGCGCTTCGCCTCGCGCTCTGCCTCCGCCGCCGTCGCTTCGCTTGCCGCGCCCTCGCTCGCCGGCGCTGGGGCTTCGCCCTCAGCCTTAACCCCCACCTGCGCAGCTTCGCTCTGCACCTTATCTACTGGCGCTTCGCTGTCAGCCTTATCAGCCTCTATGACCTTACCATCAGCCTTATCTGCTGCTTCACTGGCCTCGCCTTCAGCCTTCTTCTCTACCTCACCCGTTTCCCTCGACGTCACGTCCTTCGTATCCTCTTGATGCTCGCTCATGCCTTAAGTCACCTGCTTCCCAGTCTTCGCCTCATAGCGAATCTTGTGCTGCAGCTTATTTATCCCGTAGATGAGTGCCGCCGGACTCGGCGGACAGCCAGGAATATATACGTCGACAGGCACGATCTGATCGACGCCTTTGATGACCGCATAAGACTTCACATAAGGTCCGCCCGCCGTCGCGCAAGACCCCATCGCAATGACCCACTTCGGCTCTGGCATTTGGTCGTAGAGACGGCGAAGCAGCGGTCCCATCTTTTTCGTAACCGTTCCCGAGACGATCATAACGTCTGCCTGCCGAGGCGATGTGCGGAACATGACGCCGAACCGGTCAAGGTCATAGTGCGACGCGCCCGTCCCCATCATCTCAATGGCACAGCATGCAAGCCCGAACGTCAGCGGCCACAGCGAATTGCTGCGCGCCCACGCCTTGACCTGCTCCAATGTTCCGAGAAACACATTACGTTCCAGCTCCTGTCGCTCTTCCTGCGTAATCCAATCTAAATTGAATTCCATGTCAGCACCTTCTTCTTCCAGGCATAGGCAAGACCAAGCACGAGCATTGCAGCGAACAACAGCATCTCCACCATCGCAAAAAGGCCGAGCTTCTTATAAGCAACGGCCCATGGATATAGGAAAACGGTTTCTACATCAAAAATAACAAACATAAGCGCATAGTGATAATAGCGCACGTTGAACCGAACTTGTCCTTCCCCCACAGGTTCGTTGCCACTCTCGTACGTTGCTTGCTTCGGATCGGTAGGTTTAGAGGGACGAAGCAGACGGCCGACAGTAAGAGCAGCTACAGGCAGTAGAATTCCTAACAAGATGAAAATCGCAACGACGATGTACTGATTCATGTACATATTCACCCGTTCACCTCCATTAGTCATAGCTAGCTACAACGTCTGAACACGACGAGCAGGGCAAAAAATTCCTTCATAATTATAACAAAAGCTGTTACTAGCGTCTATGAAATACATTTCTGTATCCCTCTTACGCACAACTCCTTCGTGCCATCCTCGAAAGCACGCAGGCCGCTCCAAACAATAAGTCGACAGTAACGTACTCGTCTTGTATCCCTATTCGCCAGAAGGACGGCTTATGCCTGCTTGTTCCGAATTGAAATTCCCTGCTAGGCCCGCCCAAATAGACAGGGTATGCTTCTCAGCGCCTTGCATCAACTGCAAGACTTGCGCAACTGGAACTTGAACCTACTGTTGTCTCTACTCTTACGTTTGCAGCAGCGCTTATCTAGTCGGAATTTTTCCTTTTCTATGCCTAAAGGTTGTATTGGAGCTTATCAACCCTTGTTAGCGTCAAAATGGGCCGAATTCCCCGCCATAACCTCAATAGCAACCGCCACGCACTCGAACCTCGCATTTTCGATAAAATAGCCGCCGTGGCAACCGCTAGATGCACCGCTTCGGCATTTGCAGTAGAAAATAGAATAGCTGCAGAAAAAAGAGCGCTCCCCAAGGCTTCCCCAAGGAACGCTCCTTCACCATGTTCATTATCCAATTCCTCGCACGTTCATCCCAAAAAAGCACGCAGCATCCAAAGATGCTTCTGAACCTCTTCCCTGCGCGTAATGAGCAGATCAGCTGTTGGCGGGTCTCCCGCTTCATCCGCAAGCGCTGCCCCTTCGCCAAGCCTGTCCGCAATGCCGGCAAAGTCGTCAGCAAGTGACCGCACCATCGCCGTTGCATCTTCACTGCCAGAAGCCTCGGTTACCTTCGACTGCTCAAGAAAAGCCTTTATGGTCGACACCGGCTTGCCGCCGAGCGCCAAGATTCGTTCTGCCACTGCATCAACGAACAACGATGCTTCGTTATACAGCTCCTCGAATTTGACATGCAGCGTATAGAAATTTGGCCCCTTTACATTCCAATGGTAATCATGCAGCTTTACATACAGCACGCTCCAATCAGCCAATTGGCTGTTGAGTACCGCGACAACGCTGCCGCCTTGAGCCGACTTGTCCCTCTCTGCTGTTACTTGATTTGCCATTATCCCATTCTCCTTTCGGCCTACTCGTACGTCGTTCCCGAACGCACAAGTCTCAGCATGTTAAACAAAATTAGCATTTATTACATTCCCATGTATTATTCAACTGGAAAAATGAACAAAATAACGACAAATCAGGTACGGGGAGATGCCGATGACACATCCAAAAGACGAACGAAGCATGCAACCAGATACAGGCGCTGCTCCGTCTTCTGACGCAGTGCCCGATAACGGGAACCAGTCAGCGAATAGCTCGAGCTCCGATAATCACAATCAGGCTCAGCCAACAGCACAGCAGCAGTCGTCGCAAGGACAGTCATCTGATTCGAACCTGACGCCTGCCGCTTTCAAACCGGGTATCCAAATGGAGCCGACGCCCTCTGTCCAGGAGGTTCTAGACCATCAGCGGCAACTGCTTGGAAAGCCTGTAGCTAATAAGCTGCAAGACAATATTGATACACTGCGTGAGCTGTATAACGACTGCTCGGACATCATCATTCACGAGTTCGATATTCTGAACGGTCCAGCAGCTGCTCTTGCGTATATAGATGGTTTGAGTGACATGCGTTTGATCGATACGCACATCTTAGCCCCGCTGCAGCAAATTGGAACTGCTGGTTCGCGCGACAAAGATCCTATCGTCAAATGCGTGACCATCTCGGCCATGCTCGAAGCGGCGGATTTTCAAATTGTATCTGACAAAATCAGCTACGGACATGCCGTCTTGCTTATTGACGGGATTACATCCGCACTTGTGTACGATGTGATCAACCCAATTATTCGTTCAATCGAAGAGCCGGAAGCAGAGACGGTCGTTCGAGGCCCTCGCGAGGGCTTCGTTGAGTCGATACGGACAAATTCGACACTACTGCGGCGCCGCTTGCATACACCAGCGCTGAAGATGAAGCCTGTCTTCATCGGACGCTACACAAAGACGGCTGCTGTCATCACTTTTATAGAGGGAATCGCAGATCCGAATCTGGTCAAGGAAATGGAAGGCCGACTATCCGCCATTGATGTAGACGGGATGACGGATACGTCTCTAATCGAAGAATGGATCGAAGATAACCCTTTCTCACCATTCCCTCAATTGATGTCCACGGAACGGCCGGATGTCGTCACTGCCCATCTGCTCGAAGGCAAAATTGCGTTAATTGCGGATGGATCGCCCGTTGCACTCATCGCTCCCGCTTCACTCATGAGCATGATGCAATCGCCCGAAGACTTCTACCAACGTTCACTCGTTGCAACCGCAATTCGGTGGCTGCGAATGCTGTTTTCTTTGATAACGATATTCGGACCTTCCTTCTATGTCGCCGTGCTGTCGTATCACCAAGAGATGCTTCCTACCTCGCTGCTGCTTACGATTGCAGTATCACGAGAGCAGATCCCTTTTCCCGCGCTCGTTGAGGCGCTGCTTATGGAAATCACATTCGAAGCGCTTCGAGAGGCGGGCATTCGGCTTCCGAGGCAGGTTGGCTCTGCAGTAAGTATCGTGGGCGCTCTCGTTATCGGACAAGCCGCGATTTCTGCAGGCATCGTCTCATCGCCAATGGTCATGGTTGTTGCCATTACGGCTGTTTCGTCGTTTCTAATTCCGAACTACTCGCTGGGCATCGCCATTCGGTTCATCCGATTTCCGATCATGCTCTGTGCAGGTGCACTCGGACTATATGGGATCGTCCTTGCAGCGCTCGTCATTCTAATCCATCTTATGACGCTGCGTTCATTTGGCGTCCCTTATCTGTCGCCGCTATCCCCAATGCAGACGAGCCAGCTCAAGGATACATTAATTCGTACATCTAGCCCGAATGCCATTACAAGACCACATCTAACGGGGTCCTTCTTCAATCGTGTACGGATGCGTACGGCGTTATATAAGGCGAGGAGGAATTCATAGCATGCGCCATCCTTATCGCAAACTGTCTATATTGCTGTGCAGTATGGTACTGCTAACGGGTTGCTGGGATCGGATGGAAATCAACGATCTTGCCATTATTACGGCAGCTGGCATTGATCTAACCGACAATGACCGTATCAAGCTTTCGGTGCAGCTGTTCGTTCCGAGCCCTCCGAATTCTGAGCAGTCCTCATCCGGGCCATCCAGTGGCTCCAACAATAAGACAGTTGTTAGAGACGCGATTGGAATAGATATGGCCGACGCCACGGCGCGATTGCAAGAGAGGCTGTCGAGGAAAGTGTTCTGGGGGCAGGCGGACGTGTTTGTCTTTGGCGAGAAGCTCGCAAGAAAGGGCATTAAGGAGCCGCTTGACTTCCTTACACGCCACCCGCACCCGCGTGAACGCGCCAATCTATTCGTTAGTGAGGGGGAGGCGGAGAATGTACTGAAGTGGAATACGCCGATTGAACGCAACAGCGCTGAATCCCTGCGGGAAATGGCCGTTCTACGGACAGGCTTAAATATATCGATTCTACAAGCGATAGAGGAATTGTCCG
This sequence comes from Paenibacillus cellulosilyticus, assembly GCF_003182255.1. Lineage (GTDB taxonomy): Bacteria > Bacillota > Bacilli > Paenibacillales > Paenibacillaceae > Paenibacillus_T > Paenibacillus_T cellulosilyticus. Next base: position 170,622 of record NZ_QGTQ01000001.1, read on the forward strand.
AAGAAGCACATACGGCGGTTCTGCCTATCGTTCGTATCCTGCATAAGGAGGGGGAGGCGTCCCCTTTCATTAGTGGCTCAGCGACCTTCCGAGATTTGCGGATGGCTGACAAGCTTAACACGACAGAAACACGCGGACTTCTCTGGCTGCGTAACGAAATCAAATCGGCAACAATCACTTCGCCGGCTTATCCTGGCGCTGAGCCTGCATCTGTTTATTTGTTTCATGCCAGCTCTAAGCTTGTCCCCTCCATTCACAATGATGAATGGCGTATTCGTGTCATTATCGATGCAACCGGCAATTTGAACGAGAACGCGAGTGATTTAGATACGACCAAAGAAGCTAACGTCTTGAAGCTGCAGCAAGCCTTCAAACAAACACTCCAGAAACGAATCGAGGAAACGGTTAAGAAGGCACAGCAAAGCGGTGTGGACTATCTTGGCTTTGCAGAGCAGTTCTATCGCCATTATCCCAAGCAATGGCGTAAGGACAAGAGCAATTGGGACGTGCTGTTCCCCAAGGTAGTCGTCAACTACGATATTCGACTCGTCATTGCACGCAACGGTCTGACGGGTAACAACAAAACCTTGCAGCAGGACGGTACGCCATGATGCATGTAATGTTCCTGTCGTTTGTAGCGCTTGTTATCGGCGTCATTGTCAGGCTGGAATGGCCTTCCTTGCAGACGACAGCAATGAAGTCAACGTATTTGATCATTGTCATAACGGTGTTCGTCATAACCGTTACAATTACATTCATGCCGGAACTGCCAGGCCCATTGCAAGGCATAAAAGCGTTGTTCAAGCCGCTCACTGCGGCTTGGATGAGTGAGTAACCAAAGAAAAGCACGATTCGGAATTGGAGGGGTCACTATGGAACGGGGGCAGGTATCAGCGGCACAGGTTGCTGTTCTATCCTTTACTGCAGTAACGGCAACGTCGCTGCTTACAGCGCCTACGGTTGTTAGTTCTGTTGTCAAACAAGATGTGTGGCTGTCGCCATTGCTGGCCCTTCCTATCGGATTCCTCATTGTATGGCTCATTGTCAAATTAAATCAGATCTATCCTGACCAGACACTCGTTCAATACTCGATGAAGCTGCTTGGCCGTCCATTAGGCATTGCAGTTAATTTGATATATCTGTTCTTTATCATCCACACAACGGCATACGTACTGCGCCAATTTACCGACTTCATGAAGCTGACCTTCTTGTTCACGACGCCTGCCTTCGTCGTTGCGAGCAGCATGATACTTGTGTGTGCACTTATCGTTCGAAGTGGAGTTGAGATTGTCGTAAGGTTTCCCATGCTGCTTCTGCCGGTCGTCCTGTCGCTTATTCTAATGGTCTATATGCCCAGCATCAAAGATATTAACCTCCATAACTTCGAGCCCGTCTTAAGCGAAGGATTAGTGGCACCATTAAAAGGGGCGTTTAGGCTTATGTCGTGGGTGCCAGTGTTTACCTTTATGAACTTCTACCTGCCTTTCGTATCGAACAAGCGGCATGTGCTCTGGTGGGCGTTTGGTTCCGTTACTATTTTTACTGCAATTGTGTTCACCACTTTTGTTATGGTCTATGCGATCATAGGTGCTGCAACACCCATTTACGTCTATCCGTTTATGGTGCTTGCGCGGTTTATTAGTTTAACCGAGTTCTTCGAGCATCTGGAGTCACTTGTCATGATGGTATGGGTGATCGTTATTATCGTCCGCATCTCGTTTGGCCTATATAGTGCTTCATTGGGGCTCGCGCAATGCTTGGGGTTCCCTTCCTACCGTCCGCTTGTACTGCCAATCAGTATGATCATGGTACTGTTGAGCTACTGGAGCGTTTCGAATGTTGAATTCGTATTCTCGCCTGAATTCATCATTTACTACCTGATCTTCGGTATCGGTTTACCTGCATTGCTTCTAACATTGTCGACGATCCGACAGCGGTTCAGCAAACCGCACAATGGCCAAGATGAACAAGGAGAATATAACGTATGAATCTCTCGAAAACCCACATTGCTGTCGTCACCTTGGTTGCTATTGGCATGTTGCTATTTGATTGGCGGGGGCTTACAGATATTCGGACGAAGATCGCTTATTTCTCGTTATATATTCCTGGGTTTACACTCGCTATTCTGCTGATCATTTATCCGAATCTGCCTGGCCCTGTTCAGTGGATGCGGCCGCTGTTCGCGCCGCTTGCCAAGCTGTTATTCAAATCGTAGTACGTAGGAGTTATTCGATCATCAAGGAGAGATGCGATATCGAAGTTGGAAAAATATCCTCGGCTCAGCTTGCCTGTATGCTGTTTCTATCGCTGCTAGCAACAGCTACACTAACCTCTCCTGCAATTGCATACAGCATCGCACATACCGATATGTGGATGACGCCGATGCTCGGCTCTTTGGGTGGACTTGCTACGATATATATCGCATCCGTGCTTCATCACCGGTATCCAGGCAACACCCTTATCCAATACAGCGAGCTCATTCTTGGCCGTGTGATCGGCAGGTTGATTAGCCTTACGTTCCTTATTGTGTGCCTGATGATGAATGCGAATCAGCTTCGACAGTTTGCCGAGCTGATGAGCTTGGCCTTCATGACGAACACACCGATAGTCGTGTTTGCTAGCACCATGATATTGGTCAGCTCGATCGCCGTACGATTGGGCGTCGAGATCATTGGCCGATTAGCGCTCACCTTCACGCCATTGATCGTTGGTATCGTCGTTGTGCTCATTCTTCCACTCCTTAGTGAGATGGAGCCCGATCAAATTCTTCCCTTCATGGATCAAGGGTTTTCTCCGATTATCCGTGGTTCGGTTGCGCTGCAAGTCTGGTTTCCCATGTACATCTATGCATCGATGTTTCTGCCCTACATCTCGGATCTGAATAAAGCGGCCGGTCGCCTCTATTGGACCATAGGCTGGTCTGTCGTCACATTTATGCTGACATTCTTCTATGTGCTAATGGCTTTAGGCGCAGCTACCAGCTTCTTCTCCTATCCGTTCCTGCTGCTCAGCCGTTATGTATCGATTGCGAGTTTCATGACACATCTCGATTCGCTCATTATGATTGTATGGGTAATCGACGTGTTCGTTCGAACGATCGTCATGTATTACGCTGCTGTCAGCGGACTAGCGCAATGGTTTAAGCTTCGCTCATACAAGCCGCTTACGCTGCCAGTAGGGTTAATCATCATTTTGCTTACCTTCTGGTCGATACCCGATGCGACAACCTATAACGAGAGTCTTGGTCAAGTCGTCATTTACTACTACATCTATGGCCATCTATGTATCCCAATTGTGCTGTATATTATTTCACTGCTGAGAGGCGGCAAGCCAGCGGTCCAACCATAAGGAGGTGCAGTCATGCAGCAAACGAAAATCTCACCCGCCCAGGTCGCCAGCTTATTGATCATGGCGGTATTGTCCACCTCTATGTTGTCTGCCCCCAATTTTGCCTTCAGGGAAGCAGGTAGAGATATGTGGATCTCGGCTATCCTCTCACCTGCTTTCGGTTTTATCATCCTCTTTACGGTCGTTGCGCTGCATCGTATTTTCCCCGGACGTAATCTGATTCAATACAGCGTCAATATTCTGGGTGCTCCGGTTAGCAAAGCATTGGGGCTGTTGTTCCTCTTCAATGCTCTTTTACTTAACGGCAGTCAAACGAGACAGTTCATCGACTTTATGTCGCTCAGTTATTTCACCCGAACGCCAAGCATCGTCTTTACGTTAAGCATCACACTTGTTGCTGCTCTTGCCATCCGCAGCGGCGTAGAGATCATATCCAGAATAGCAGGGCTGCTTGCGCCGATCAGCATTTTCATCGTGCTTATTATCATACTACCGTTGACGTATTCCATCGATCTAGAACGTCTCATGCCTGTTATGGAACATGGTTTCAGACCAATTGGACGAGGAGCAATGGCGCTTAATTTATGGTTTTCCATGTTCGTCTACTTAACCTTTTTCCTACCGCATGTAACTTCAAATAAAGGCATGCTGCGATGGGGTTCGATTTCCGTCACAACTGCAGCTCTCTGCTTCATCTTCTCATTCATCTATACCTTAGGGATAATGGGCAGTGCACTTAAGGCGTTCACCTATCCATTCATGGTCATAAGCCGATATACGCAGGCCTTTGAGTTTCTTGCCCATCTGGATTCCCTTGTTATGCTGTTCTGGGTGATAGATGTATTCCTTCGCGTGTGCATGACCTACTATTGCGTAGTCGTTGGCTTCGCACACCTATTCGGCCTGAGGGATCATGTTCCTCTTATCCTGCCGGTTGGTGTAATTGTCACGCTCTTTACCTATTGGTCCTATCCGAACACCATTGTTTTTGCCAGCTCTGGCTCTTTGGTGGCGGTCAGCTACACGATCTTTAATTTTATCTATCCGCTGATCCTGTTAGCAGCGGCGAAGCTGCGAGGCTTTGCAGCACAATCATCGAATTAACAAAGACTGCAGCCGCTTATTCGCGTTGACTGCAGTCTCATTACATGCACATTATTTTCTTAACCCGAACAGCTGCTTTACCTTGCTCCAAGCTCCTTCAGTTGCAGCAGTCGTAACTGCTGCAGGCTGAATAGAAGCATTATCGAGGAGCAGCTGCGCATTTCTTTTATAATAATGAACGGCTTGCACACCCATCTTCTCCTGAATACGCTCGTAGGCTTCTCTTAGGCCAAAGCTTCGCTTCGTCGCATGATGCGCATCGGACGCCACGAAATGAATAAGCCCCTGGGCGCACATCATCCAAGCAGCCTTCTCAACCCCTCGGCCAAAAACACCGGTAAGTGCATGAGCCGTTACTTGTGCCAATGCACCGTTATCCACGAGCCTTCTCAGTTGCTCGGGGTCATTCGCTAACTCACGATTACGCTCAGGATGGGCGATGATCGGGATAATACCCTTCAAGATCAGCTCATATACGAGCTCCTCTGTGCCTTCCGGTACTCGACTGGATGGCAGCTCAATCAGCATGTATTGGGTATATCCCAGCGTCAATAATCCACCCGTCTCGCCTTCATCCCAGCGATCAAGCAAATCTTGATGGACACGGATTTCTTGTCCCGAATGAACCTGCAGCGGAATGCCAGCCAGTTTCAATCGCTCATTCAACTGCTCCGTCAATGACTCTACTTGTCTATGATCATTCGGATTATTATAAAGCTCATGGGCATGATGCGGTGTTGCGATAACCGTTGTGATTCCATTCTCTACAGCATTCCTAGCAAGCTCCAGCGCTTCGTCCCAATTCGTTGGGCCATCGTCAATTCCAGGTAGGATATGATTATGAATATCGATCATAGCTGTTCTCTCCGATCTGCAACTATGTATAGCAATAAGCAATAAGTATTTTGGATTATAACACAAAACACCGCCAGGCTTAAGCTTGGCGGTGTTTCTATACAAGAGAGGCAAACGATTATTTGCCGTTTACATTGATACGGTTGATCGCACGCTGCAGAGCAAGTTCTGCGCGCTTGAAATCAACATGGTCGGCCTTTGCATTCAGACGATCTTCAGCACGTTTCTTCGCAGCTTCTGCACGCGCCACATCGATCTCGGAAGCGAGCTCAGCGCTCTCTGCCAGAATGACGACTTTATCCTTGCGGATCTCGATGAAACCGCCGGATACAGCGAATTCCTCCGTTGCGCCGTCTTTCTTCACGATAACTGGTGCAATGCGAAGTGGAGTAACGAGCGGAATGTGGTTCGGCAAAATACCGAGCTCACCGTCTGCGCCCTTTACGCTCACCATGTTAACTTCCTGTGCGTAAACTTTGCGCTCAGGCGTAACGATTTCTAGTAAAAGGGTACTCATTTGGCTTCCTCCCGCCTAACGCCTTACAGCGTTTTAGCTTTCGCCACTGCGTCTTCGATCGTACCAACGTTATGGAACGCGGACTCTGGAAGGCTGTCATGCTTGCCGTCGAGAATCTCTTTGAAGCTGCGAACCGTATCTTTGATTGGTACATACACGCCTGGGATACCGTTGAACGGTTCTGCAACGTGCAGCGGTTGGGACAAGAAGTTCTGGATACGACGCGCACGAAGTACGATCAGCTTGTCTTCTTCAGACAGCTCATCCATACCGAGGATTGCGATGATATCGAGAAGCTCTTTATATCGCTGCAGAATTTTCTTAACGCCTTGCGCTACTTGGTAGTGCTCTTCGCCAAGGATTTCTGGAGTCAGGATACGGGACGACGATGCAAGCGGGTCAACGGCTGGGAAGATACCCATTGCCGCGATGCTGCGCTCAAGGTTAGTCGTCGCGTCCAAGTGAGCAAACGCCGTTGCTGGAGCCGGGTCCGTATAGTCATCGGCAGGAACGTAGATTGCTTGAATGGAAGTAACGGAACCTTTTTTCGTCGACGTGATACGTTCTTGCAGCTGGCCCATCTCCGTAGCGAGCGTTGGTTGGTAACCTACTGCCGATGGCATACGGCCGAGCAATGCGGATACTTCGGAACCTGCTTGCGTGAAACGGAAGATGTTGTCGATCAGCAGAAGCACGTCACGGCCTTCTTCGTCACGGAAATATTCAGCCATTGTCAGACCTGTCAGTGCTACGCGAAGACGTGCACCTGGAGGCTCGTTCATCTGACCGAATACCATCGCCGTTTTGTTGATAACGCCGGAATCGCTCATCTCGTGGTAAAGGTCATTACCTTCACGAGTACGTTCGCCAACGCCGGCGAATACGGAGATACCGCCGAGCTCTTGTGCGATGTTGTGGATCAGTTCTTGCAGCGTTACCGTTTTACCTACGCCGGCACCGCCGAAGAGGCCGATTTTACCGCCCTTCGCGTATGGAGCCATGAGGTCGATAACTTTGATACCCGTAACGAGCATCTCTTGCTGCGTCGAAAGTTCTTCGAACGTTGGCGCTTCGCGGTGAATTGGGTTTGCAATCGAACGGTCTACCGTACCGCTGTTATCGATTGGATCACCAAGTACGTTGAATACGCGGCCCAGCGTTGCAGGACCTACTGGTACCGTAATTGCAGCACCCGTATCAACAGCTTCCGTACCGCGAACCAGGCCGTCCGTGGACGACATTGCTACGGCACGAACCATATTGTCACCAAGGTGAGTTGCAACTTCAACCGTCAGGTTGATGTCGACTTCGCCTGGGTTTTGAGCTTTCTTCTCAATCTTGATTGCATTCAGGATATCAGGCAGTTGGCCATTGTCGAATGCAATGTCAACAACCGGACCCATTACCTGAACTACGCGTCCCTTGCTCATTCCTGTACCTCCTTATGGTTGTCATTCGCGAGACCTCTTTACCGCACCACGGTCAAGCAGTGCGGCCTGTCAGAGGTCGCATTGAACGAAACATTATTGCTGCTGCGCATTCGCTCCGCCGACGATTTCCGCGATTTCTTGCGTGATCGCTGCCTGACGTGCACGGTTGTACGTCAACGTCAAGCCTGCAATCATCTTCGTCGCGTTCTTCGTTGCGTTGCCCATTGCGGTCATACGTGCGCCGAACTCGGACGCCTTACCTTCCAGAACTGCGCTGTAGATTACCGTCTCAGCGTATTTCGGAAGAAGAACGTCGAGCACCTTCTCAGGTGAAGGCTCATATTCATAGCTCGCTTTAGCTGCGCTGGAGTCGCCAGCCAGATTCGATGCATCAAGCGGCAGAAGCTGCTTGATTACCGGAATTTGCGAGATTGCGTTAACGAATTGGTTATACACCAAGTTCAGTTGATCGTATTTGCCTTCTTCGAAGCCCTTAACTGCAGCTGCAGCCAATGCCTTGATGTCAGCAAACGTCGGTGAATCGGACAGTCCTACAACTTCCTCCGTCAGCGTTACGCCGCGGCGTTTGAAGTAGTCACGTCCTTTGCGTCCGATAACGAACACTTCGTATTCTGCAGGGGACGTGTGCTTCTCCTGAATCTCCGTCCAAACTTTACGGAGTACGTTGGAGTTGTAACCACCAGCCAGACCGCGGTCAGAAGTCACGACCAAGTAAGCCGTACGTTTGATCTCGCGGGACTGCAGCATCGGATGCTTGATTGTACCGCCGCCCGAAGCAATGCTTGCAACTACGTCACGGATTTTGTCGGTGTATGGACGGGATGCTACCGCTGCGTCTTGAGCTCGTTTGAGCTTGGCGGACGCAACCATCTCCATTGCCTTCGTAATCTGCTTCGTATTCTGCGTACTCTTGATCGAGCGCTTAATTTCGCGCATACCTTTAGCCATTCGTTGTCACCACCTTATTACTGGCACAAGGGAGAAACACGAGGTTTCCCCTTCACCCAGTTCTAGTCCGCGTTATTTTGAAGAAATGGTTTATACCGACGGTGCAAAGCCCTTCTTGAACGCGTTGATCGCATCAACAAGCACTTTCTCGTTGTCGGAAGTCAAATCTTTCGTATCGCGGATGGAAGCGAAAATTTCTGGCTTGTTTGCATCCACGTATGCAAGGAATTCGCCTTCGAAACGGCGTACGTCTTGAACTGGAATTTCATCCACATGGCCCTTCGTTACGCAGTAGATTGCTACAACTTGGCGTTCTACTGGCATAGGAGCGTTGATGCCTTGTTTCAGAATTTCGAGCGTGCGCTCACCACGGTCCAGACGGGACTTCGTGACGCGGTCGAGGTCGGAACCAAACGCTGCGAATGCCGCGAGTTCACGGTATTGCGCAAGGTCGGTTTTCAGCGTGCCTGCAACCTTTTTGATTGCTTTAATTTGAGCCGCGCTACCTACACGGGATACAGAGTTACCAACGTTAACCGCTGGACGCTGACCGGAGTAGAACAGGTCGGACTCGAGGAAGATTTGACCGTCCGTAATCGAGATTACGTTCGTTGGGATATATGCAGAGATATCGCCTGCTTGCGTTTCGATGAACGGCAGTGCCGTCAGGGAACCGCCGCCAAGCTCGTCGTTCAGCTTAGCTGCGCGCTCGAGGAGACGGGAGTGCAGGTAGAATACGTCACCTGGGTATGCTTCGCGGCCCGGCGGGCGGCGGAGCAAGAGCGAGAGCTCGCGGTATGCAGCTGCTTGCTTCGACAGGTCATCGTATACGATAAGAACGTGCTTGCCTTGGTACATGAAGTACTCGCCCATTGCGCAGCCCGTGTAAGGTGCGATGTACAGCATTGGGGATGGCTCGGATGCGCTCGCCGTTACGACGATCGTGTAATCCAGCGCGCCCTGCTTGCGGAGCGATTCAACAACGGTACGAACCGTCGATTGCTTCTGACCGATTGCAACGTAGATACAAATAACGCCGTTGCCTTTTTGGTTCACGATCGTGTCGATCGCGATTTGCGTTTTACCCGTTTGACGGTCGCCGATGATCAATTCCCGTTGGCCGCGGCCGATTGGAATCATCGCGTCGATTGCTTTGATACCCGTTTGCATAGGCTCAAATACCGACTTACGAGCCATAACGCCCGGAGCTGGAGACTCAACTGGACGCGTAGCAGTCGTGTTGATCGGGCCGTTGCCGTCAACTGGCTCACCCAGCGCGTTAACAACGCGGCCGAGAAGCGCTTCGCCTACTGGTACTTCCATGATACGGCCGGTACGTTTAACTTGGTCGCCTTCGCGAATGCCTTTGTAAGGACCCATGATAACGACACCGACGTTGCTTTCTTCGAGGTTGAGTGCCATACCGATTACGCCGTTGGAGAACTCCAGGAGCTCACCTTGCATCGCGTTCTCGAGGCCGTGAACGCGGGCGATACCGTCACCGACGGAAATTACCGTACCAACGTCAACCACTTGAATTTCGGATTTATATTGTTCGATCTGCTGTTTCAGCAATGTGCTGATTTCATCAGGTCTGATACTCAATTCGCTCACCCCTATCTACAGTGCTCGTTTGTTCAACGATTTTTGCAAACGATTCAACTTACCCGCCAGGCTGCCATCATACAGACGGTCGCCGATGCGAACTTGAATACCGCCGAGCAGCGCTGGTTCAACAACTTGCTCTGCCGTAATTTTCTTACCCGTAATCTGGCTGAATTGCGCCGCTACTTTGTCGAGCTCTTCAGCGCTCAGCGTTTGCGCCGTATAAACCGTCGCACGCGCTTGGCCGAGGGACTCGCCTGCGATCTTCACGTAAGCGCCGTAAACGTCACTAATAACGTTTTGACGGCCGTTCGTCAGGAGCAGCTCCAGCGTATTCAGCACAATGTATGAAACCCGATCCGCGAACACGCCGCGGAGAAGTTCGATCTTACGACTAGCATCAACCGATGGGAGCGCCAGGAATTTCTGAACGTCCACTTCACTGTTGATCGCTTGCACGATCAGCTTCAGCTGATCTTCGACTTCAGCAACGATCTGTTGCTGCTGAGCAATGTCAAACAAGGCTTTGGCGTAGCGCTTCGCTACTACGACATTGCGGCTCATTTGCTTCCAACCTCTTTCAGGTATTGGTCAACAAGCTGCTCTTGCGACTTCTCGTCGATTTGCTTCTCGATAATCTTCGATGCGATGGCAACGGACATGCCGCCAACTTCGCCGCGAAGTGCTGCAATTGCTTTGTTCTTCTCGCTGTCGATATCGCGAACCGCGTCGTCTTTGAGACGAGTAGCTTCGGATTTCGCTGTGCCGATAATGTCATCAGCTTGCTTGGAGCTCGTCGCTCTAGCTTGCTCGATAATGTCATGTGCTTCTTTACGCGCTTGTTGAAGCGCTTGTTTCTGTTCTTCGAGTTGCTGGGAAGCCTGTTTACGGCTGTTCTCTGCGTTGTCGAGCTGGCTTTGGATGAGCGCTTTGCGCTGCTCCATAATGCCGAACAGAGGACCGAATGCGTAACGCTTCAGCAGCCAAAAGAGAATCAGAAACGCCACTAATTGAATACCAAATGTCGACCAGACGATATGCACTGGGCGTCACTCCCTTCTTTTGCAATCGGTATTACACGTGCGTACACGAAAGTTTCGATGCAAGGTGAAACGGCTGCTGCCATCCTCTCGGCGGCGTAGCACGTTTCATAGAAAGTCCGCCATTAACGCTCATCGCTAGGCGGAACTTATCGTTCGAACAAAAGGAAGGCGCGGAGGCTAAGGCACTCCCCGCCGTAGTTGTTCGATATAATCTTAAGCTTCGCCGTAGAAAATGAACGCCAATACGAGCGAGATAATTGGAAGTGCTTCGACGAGTGCGACACCGATGAACATCGTCGTTTGAAGCGTACCGCGCAGCTCAGGTTGACGGGAGATACCCTCAACCGTGCGACCTACGATCAGACCGTTACCAATACCAGCGCCAAGTGCGCCCAAACCGAATACGATTGCTGCTGCAATCAATGCTGTTGCTCCCATTAGAAAAATCCTCCCTTAAATATGTTTGAATGTATTGAGGCCCGTAAGACAGGCCATTGTTCCTGTGCTTCGGGAATGAACCCAGTGGATAGATCCGCGAATACGGATTAGTGTTTCTCTTCGTGAACGATTGCCTGCGACATGTAAACCATCGTCAGCATAACGAAGATGAAAGCCTGAATCGTACCGACGAATACGCTGAATGCTTGCCATACGATGAGCGGAATAACACCAGCCCAGCTCAGACCACCGACGATAACGCCGATCATAACCTCGCCGGCAAAGATGTTGCCGTAGAGACGAAGCGCAAGCGACAGCGGCTTGGACACTTCCTTGATCAGGTTCAGCGGCAGGAAAGGAATGTATGGCTCGAAGTAGTGTTTGAAGTAATGCTTCGTGTTGCGGCGCATACCTTCGATGTGAGTTAGCAGAATGACGACAATTGTCAAAGCAGCCGTAACCGCTACGTCAGCCGTAGGCGATTTCCACCATGCGATATGCCCTTCTTCTTCGCCGCCAAGGTCGAGTTCCATACCGAAAATCGTAGCGCCATGATGCGCTTCCGACACGATACCGAGCGGAAGACCAAGCATGTTGCCGACAAAGATATACATGATCAGCGCCAGACCGAGCGTCAAGTACGGCTTACCCTTCTTGAAGTCCATCGTCGTGCCGATAATACCGACAACGAATTCGATAACCCATTCTAAGAAGTTCTGCATCTTGGTCGGTTTATCAACCGATGCGCCTCGCACGCATACACGTGCCAGCACGAACACGATAATACTGGTGACAATGATCATGAAGATGGCCGCAAGGTCAAATTCCATTCCCCATTTGTGAACAATAGGAGCTATATGATCCATTAGTTGTTTTCACCCCTTTCATCGAGGGATTGCGTACGTCCCCGCTTGCGCTTGGTCCAAAATCCCAGTAAGAGTGTTGCCAATTGGGCGACAAATAATCCCGCAGCGACAGCCTCTACTCTGAAATCAAACGTCATTGTTGCAATTACAGCTGCAAGCAAGCCGATGCACGCACGGGTGAAAAATCCCAGTGAGGCGCGACCGTTACCGCCAGCAGCGGCTCTCGCACCAATCCGGTCAATCTTCCACGCCAAATGAAGCGCATTCACCAAGCTGGCTACTGTACCCACAACAAGTCCGCCCCACCAAGCCTGCTGCGCCGGTAAAACAGCCCAGCAGATAAAGCAAACGGACAAAAAAAAGAACGTCAAACGTGTAACGGTTCGTAGGTGGGCCGACAAGTTGTCATTCAAGATCCTTTGCCCCCCGTAAACACTCGGATTAGAAAATAGATCGTTACGACACCGACCGCAAGTCCTGCAACGAGCCCGACAAGATACCAGTAATGCGTGCCATTAGCGGCGTCCGCCTTGGAACCAAGCCAAAAACCAGCCCCTAAACATACGGCAAGGTCAGCCCCTACGGTACCGACCAGCCCCATTGCGCGCCAAGGATTGTCCCCAAGGCCACTGTCCCGCGCGTTCCGATTATTTTCCGTAGATGGTTTTTCATTGGACGGATTCATAGAATCACTCCAAAACTCTCATTTATTTTATCCAAGCGCAATCCATTCTGTCAATTCATATAAATTCAAACATTTAGTGAACGGTGGTCCGAAAACCCTTGTGCAGCAAGGATTTTCGGATTTCCAAACCGTACAGTACAACTGTATGCTGTACCCTCATTGGGATTGCTAATTATCCCTTGTAAACTATGAACGTTGTGTGAACGGAGCCGGACGGTTGTCCGCTTTTCCAAAATGGTGCAGCAGTGCCTGAACGATCCGTACAGATGCTTGTCCATCGCCATAAGGATTCGCCGCTCGGCTCATTTGATTATACAAGTCTTGGTCAGTGAGCAGCGCGCGCGTACGCTCGTATACATCCGCTTTTTCCGTACCAACCAGCTCCAATGTACCCGCTTCGATTCCTTCCGGACGCTCTGTCGTGTCGCGAAGAACGAGCACAGGTACGCCATATGAAGGTGCTTCTTCCTGCAAACCGCCCGAGTCCGTCAGAATCAGGTGCGTATGTGGGTAGAAGTTGTGCAGATCAACGACGTCGAGCGGTTCGATCAGTTTGATGCGCGGATGGCCGCCGAGCAGCTCCTCAGCCGGTCCTTTGACCGCTGGGCTCAGATGTACCGGATAGACGATCGCGATATCCTCGAACTCATCTGCAATACGACGTACCGCGCGGAAAATGTTGCGGTGCGGCTCGCCCTGTGACTCGCGGCGGTGAGCCGTCATGAGGACGAGGCGCTTGCCTTCTGCCCATTCGAGCACTGGATGCGTGAAGTCCTTCTTAACGGTGTATTGGAACACGTCCGTAACCGTGTTGCCTGTCACGTAGATGCGCTCCTCTGACTTGTTCTCCTTGCGCAGGTTGCCCGCAGACCAATCCGTCGGTGCGAAGTGCACATCAGCCAGAACACCAGTCAGCTGACGGTTCATCTCTTCTGGATAAGGCGATAGCTTGTTCCACGTACGCAGGCCAGCCTCAACGTGGCCGACTTGAATCTGCTGCAGGAACGCTGCATAGCTTGCGAGGAACGTCGTCAGCGTATCGCCATGCACGAGCACGATATCCGGCTTCGCTTCGCGCAGAACCGGCTCCAAGCCTTGCAGTACGCGAATCGAGATCTCGTTGAGCGTCTGGCGGTCCTTCATGACGTCGAGGTCATAGTCCGGCTGGATGTTGAACACCTCCAGCACTTGGTCTAGCATTTGGCGATGCTGCGCCGTGACGCAGACGATCGACTCAATTTGTTCGGGATGACGCTGCAGCTCAAGAATGAGCGGCGCCATCTTGATCGCTTCGGGACGAACGCCGAAAATCGTCATGACTTTCAATTTGGACACAACAAGTCAGCTCCTAACTTCACAATAAAATGCATAATGGCATGGCATAACGCGCCGCATCCTCCCTGACGGGCATCGGATCAGCGTCATGCTCAGATGAATAAGGATGGGTTCTAATGCGTACCGAACATCCGGTCGCCGGCATCGCCCAGACCCGGCACGATGTAACCATGGTCGTTAAGCTTCTCATCGAGCGCTGCCGTATAGATCTCCACATCCGGATGCGCCTTCTGAAGCGCTTCTACCCCTTCGGGAGCAGCGATCAGGCACATCATCTTAATTTGCTCACAGCCACGGCTCTTGAGCGAGTTAATCGCTGCAATGGCCGAACCGCCCGTCGCAAGCATCGGATCGATGACAATTAGCAGTCGATTCGTTGCATCCGTCGGCAAGTTGATATAGTACTCTACGGGTTGAAGCGTCTGCGGGTCGCGGAATAATCCGATATGGCCGATTTTGGCAGCCGGAATCATCTTCAGCATGCCATCCACCATACCAAGGCCCGCTCTTAGGATCGGGATAAGTCCAAGCATACGGCCGGATACAACCTTCGATTCCATCTTCTGCACGGGGGTTTCTACTTCGATCGTTTGAAGCGGAACGTCACGTGTAATCTCATATGCCATCAGCATAGCTACTTCGTCAACAAGCTCACGGAAGTCTTTCGTATTCGTGTCCTTATTGCGAATAAACGTCAGCTTATGCTGAATTAATGGATGATCGCACACTACCAATTTGCTCATGGGGAATTGCCTCCTGATTTACTAGCTGTTGTAAGGGGAACTTGAAGTACTCATCAATGATCCCGTTTATTATAGCATTGTAAAACCGCCGTTGCATCCGGTCTCTTGCAAGCCAGTACCAACTGTTTCACCGCTCCATCTCATGTACTAATCGTCAGCTTTCCCCTATGGCGCCTTGGTAATGTAAAACGGCTATCCCTTCTTGCCCACAATCCGTCTTTCTTCTCCCACTATACCCATAATCCGTATGTTCAATCACAGCGATCGATACATATGTATGTACAAAAGATTGCCCCCTGCTCCGCTGGCGGAGAGGGGGCATCTTGATGTCCGGTTCTATGATTAGTAAGCCATACCTGGGTACAGCGGATATTGTGCCGTCAGCGCTTGAACTTTCGCGCGTGCTTCTGCAAGGACAGCTTCGTCCTTCGTATTCTTCAGCGTCATCGCGATAACGTCAGCAATAACTTTCATTGCTTCCGTACCCATGCCTCGAGCCGTAGCTGCTGGCGTACCGATACGGATACCGCTCGTAATGAACGGGCTCGTAGGGTCGAATGGAATCGCATTTTTGTTACAAGTAATTTGAACAGAGTCAAGAACGTGCTCTGCTTCTTTACCCGTGATGTTCAGGTTGCGCAGGTCAATCAGCATGAGGTGATTGTCCGTACCGCCCGATACGAGGTTTAGGCCGTGGCCAACAAGTGCGTCAGCGAGAACGCGAGCGTTGTCGACAACGTTCTTGCCATACTCTTTGAACGAAGGTTGAAGTGCTTCGCCGAATGCAACAGCTTTCGCTGCGATGATGTGCATGAGCGGGCCGCCTTGGGAGCCTGGGAATACCGCTTTATCGATTGCTGCTGCCCATGCTTTACGGCAGAGAATCATACCGCCACGAGGACCGCGCAGCGTTTTGTGCGTCGTCGTCGTTACGAAGTGTGCGTGTGGCACTGGACTTGGGTGAAGACCTGCAGCAACGAGACCAGCGATGTGAGCCATGTCAACCATGAACAGCGCGCCTACGTCTTGAGCGATTTGGCCAAGCTTCTCGAAATCGATGATGCGCGGGTATGCACTTGCACCCGCAACGATCAGGCGAGGACGGTGCTTGAACGCCAGCTTGCGAACTTCTTCATAGTCGATCGTGAAGGAATCTTCTTGTACGCCGTAAGGAACGAAGTTGTACAGGAGGCCGGATGCGTTAACTGGGCTGCCGTGCGTCAGGTGACCGCCGTGAGCCAGGTTCATGCCGAGAACCGTGTCGCCAGGGTTGAGGCATGCCAGGTAAACAGCCATGTTCGCTTGTGCGCCGGAGTGCGGTTGAACGTTCGCATGTTCAGCACCGAACAGTTCTTTCGCACGGTCGCGTGCGATATTTTCAGCGATGTCAACATATTCGCAGCCGCCATAGTAGCGTTTGCTTGGGTAGCCTTCTGCATATTTGTTCGTCAGAACCGTACCCATTGCTTCGAGTACTGCCTCGCTAACGATGTTCTCCGATGCGATCAGCTCGATGTTGTCGCGTTGGCGCTGCAGCTCGAGACCAAGTGCTTTAACGATTTCTGGATCTTGTTTACGCAAATTTTCCATAGGATAAAATCCTCCCTCGGTTTAATGGTGAAGCTATATTCACAAGCGGTTGCCCGCATGGTTGAACGTATAGGTAAGTAGGATGCCGATTTACTCGCAGGTGCTGCTTGGCCGATTCGGCTCAACCGACTGATCCAAGGTGTACACTGCCCGTGCGCCGCCGATCAGCTTCGGACGACTGTAGGCCATCGTCACATGTGCTTGGCCGATGGAGCGAATCGTTGGTCTGACTGGAACCGCCACCGCCCGCAAATGCATGCCGATGAACGTGTCGCCGATATCGACGCCTGCGTGGGCGCGAACCGATTCGACCAACACGGCATCATTCAGATGACGATACGCATGTGCGGCCATCGAGCCGCCTGCCTTCGGTACAGGAACGGCCGCGACCTCATCGAGACCGTAGCGCTCCGCCGCCTCGCGTTCCAAGACAAGTGCACGGTTCAAGTGCTCACAGCATTGATACACGGGATAAAATCCGACCTGCTGGCGGACTGCCTCCACACCAGCAAAGATTGCAGCAGCCGCGTCCGTCGTGCCTGATGTGCCGATGCGCTTGCCGAGCACTTCACTCGTGCTGCACCCAACGACGACAAGCTGGCCGCGCTTGATGCTGCCTGCTGCCACCAATTCGCTGACAATCGTCTGCACCGCCTGCTCAATGACAGATGCCTGCCGGCTGTCAAAAACACCATCGACGTCGCTCATCGCTATGCCTCCCGTGTGAAGCGTTATTTAAACGTTCGCAGCGTATTTCGCTTCGATTTCTTGTACTTTGCTGATGCGTCCAACATGGCGCTCGCCATTGGAGAACGGCGTTTCGAGCCAGATGCGGATGATCTCTTGCGCTACGCCCGGACCGATAACGCGCTCGCCCATTGCCAGCACATTCGTGTCATTGTGATCGCGCGTTGCTTGTGCCGAGAACATATCGTGCACGAGCGCGCAGCGGATGCCGCGAACCTTGTTCGCCGCGATCGACATGCCGATGCCTGTGCCGCAGATGAGAATGCCGCGGTCAGCTTGGCCGCTCGCTACAGCTTCGCATACTGGAAGCGCGTAGTCAGGGTAGTCGACAGATTGGTCGCAGCTGCAGCCAACGTCCGTTACTTCATGGCCGAGCGATTCGATGAACGGAACCAAAATGTCTTTCAAGCGGTAGCCGCCGTGGTCGGCCCCAATCGAGATTTTCATGGTGGTGAAACCCTCCTTAAAGTTTTGCGATAGCCTCCGCCGTCATTCGGCGGAATGTGCAGCAAAATCTGCTACGGAAGCATACGCTTAAGATTTTGCGATAGCTTCACACCATCTTGTGGTGTGATATGCAGCAAAAGCAGCATCGGAAGCATTCGCTTAGTTTTGCGATATTAGAAACCAGTCCGCACTTATTATACCTAATTTACGCGCATTACACGACAACTATCGACATCTGCATTTACCTGTAGAAAAGCAAAAAAGAGCATAACGCGCTCATCACGCGATGCTCTTTGCCCAGGCGACCGGCCGTATATTCCGATGCTCCACCGTGGTATCCCACTTCGTCGCCAGTTACATCGGAAACCGTTAAATTTGATTCCATCATACCCGATCCAGCGGCCAAAATCAATCCTCAACCGCCCATCCAAACGCACAGCAGCGCATATTTCGGCACATGGATCGATTACGATTGGTCTTCCTTCGCCAGCTTATCCAGCAGCTTCTCGACCGCTTTCTCGATCTGAGCCGCGCAGCTCTCGTAAACAGGCAGCGGGCCGCCGAACGGATCATCGATGTCAAAGCTCGGGATTTTGCGTTCCAACTCAAGCATACGTCCTCGGTCCGCATCCGAAATCTGCTGACCAAGCGCCTGCTTCATTTGCCACTCCGTATACAAATGCTCCAGTTCAGCCAAATCCGCCGCAATCCGCTCGTCCAATCCTGCATATTCGAGCAGCGTATGCGTCTTCTCCAATGCGTCCGGGAACCGGCCAATCAATCCCCGCTTATGCGATGCCGTCATTGTCAAAATCAAATCCGCCCATTGCACCGCCGAATCACCAAGCATCCGGCTCTTGCCATTGTGCGCAATTTGTTTGCGTCTGAGCGTCTCCGCCGCATTCGCGGATACCGCCATCCCATCCACGGTCGAGACGCCAGCCGAGCGGACTTCAATGTCCAGCGAGCGCCGCGCCGCCATGTCCCGCAT
This sequence comes from Paenibacillus cellulosilyticus, assembly GCF_003182255.1. Taxonomy (GTDB): domain Bacteria; phylum Bacillota; class Bacilli; order Paenibacillales; family Paenibacillaceae; genus Paenibacillus_T; species Paenibacillus_T cellulosilyticus. Next base: position 189,335 of record NZ_QGTQ01000001.1, read on the forward strand.
TATCGCTTCCGCCATCGGTGACCGGCAAGTGTTGCCGGTGCATACGAACAATATCCGTTTCAAGGCAAGCTTACTCCCTTCCAGTTAGAACACGAACAATAGACCAAATGTGAGCAGGATGATGCCGCCACACGCCTCGCCGTAATCACCAAGCGTCCGGCTGGCGCTGCGTCCAAGCATGAGGCCGAGCACTGACATTAAGCCGCCTGCTAGACCGAACATCAGCACCGTAAGCATGACATCCAGCGCGAACATCCCTAGCGAAACGCCTACGGAGAACGAGTCAATGCTGACGCTGAAGGCAAATATCAGCATTCCCCAAAGTGAGCTGTGATTGACGATCTTCGCGCTTTCGCCGCCGCCTCTGAATGAGTTGTATACCATATGGCCGCCCAACAGCAGAAGCAGTACACCTGCCGCATGAGTCGCGACATCGCCAAGCAAGCCGCTCACGTACTGTCCGGCGAACATACCCAGCAATGGCATCAGCATATGAAACAACGCAATAATGGTGCTCAGAAGCGCGATACGCCGAAGCCGTATCCCTCGCATCCCAATGCCTACGCCCAGCGAAAAAGCGTCCATTCCAAGTGCGATCGCCATAATAAGCAGTGTTAACAGCTGGCCAGCTCCCATACTCGCATCCCAATGCACATTCATCTCTCCCGTCCTGCCGCATTCTTGTACACTTTATGCGGACGAGCGGGCGTTCATGTTCACATTACGTGATCAATATTCATTATTCGGTTTTGTAAAGCAGAAATAGCTGTCTCCGTATATTGCGGAGCATGCGTTTCATCCGGAATCCGAGCATGAATACGTTGAACCCTTATTCTTACTCTGACTTACACATACACAATCCGATTTGCAGCCGCCTTCGCCAAACGGTTCATCAGTGCCAGCCCGATCCCATCGCTTGGACAAGCCTCTGCCCAGATGCTCTCTACACCGCGAACATCGAATTCACGAAGCGCCGCATACAACCCTTGCGCAGCCGTCTCCAACTGCTCCAGACTGCCACAAACAACAACCTCATCCGCCGTAAAATAATGCTTGTGCTCCTCATACGTGAGCACGCCCGTCACTTCGCCTCTCGCTGCGGCCGCCGCCACTTCTCGCTGAATGTAGTCGCACGCTTGCGATGCGTCGCCGTTGACGAGCAGCATCGTGCCGCGTGGTGCGTAATGCGCGTACTTCATACCTGGCGAGCGCGGTGCTGCCTGCGGTTCGGCGTGCAGCTGCTGCTCTGGCGCAGCTGTCGAAGGAGCTTGGCCGCTGTCCAATCCGGCCAGCGTTTCGTCCAGCAGCACGGTCGGAACAACCTCCCGCAGCTGCTCAGCCGTAACGCCGCCCGGGCGCAAAATGCGTACGACGCCCGGCGCTTCCACCATGACGACGGTCGACTCGAGGCCCACGCCCGTCGGGCCGCCGTCGACGAGACCGTCGATCCGGCCGTCCAAATCCTCGCGGACATGGTCCGCGAGCGTCGGACTTGGCCGGCCAGAGCGGTTAGCGCTTGGCGCCGCTACCGGGCAGCCAGCGGCTGCGATGAGCCGCAGCGCCACGTCATGCTGCGGCATGCGCACGGCGACGGTGTCGAGACCAGCTGTGACGCGCGGGGAAACCGCGCCTGGAACAGCTGGCATCACGATCGTAAGTGGCCCCGGCCAGAAACGTCGCATAAGCGCGCGCTCCGTATCGCCTACGGGCTGCACCAGCCCCTCCAGCTGCGATTCGTCCGCAATGTGGACGATTAGCGGATTGTCGGAGGGGCGCCCTTTTGCCGCAAAAACCTGTTCCACCGCACTTGTCTGACGGGCATCCGCCCCAAGGCCGTATACCGTCTCTGTCGGAAAAGCAACTACGCCGCCGCCGCTCAGCAGCTGCGCAGCCTCGGCAATCGCTCCCCGCGCCGCTTGGTCATCGGCACCGGGCAGCACCTGCCATAATGATGTTTTCGTCGTCATCCTAATTCCTCGTATCTCGATTAATCGACTAATGTTGTAGTTGTATTATAGCACAATGAAAGCCGGCTGCTTAGGCAGACCGGCTTGGGATCCATGTAGGAGTGACGTGGGATTAGCGTATGGTTACGAAGCAAGCAAAGTGCTAAGTGTATGCTTACGATGCAAGCAAATTGCTTGCAGGCAGTTGTATCGAGGGTGGCAAATTGCTTTTTAAGCGAATAAGTTATGGAAAAATCGAATGATAGCTTCAAACAGTTCCACTAAGAAAAATTTTGCCTCAGGCGCTTGGCCGGATTGTTCATCTGCCGATTTGGTTACCTGCGTGTCTGCTTCTGCTTTTGTATTCTTGACGGATGAGTCTTTCGCGCTGGCTTTAGATGTCGTGACGTCGGACTTGCCTTCAGCCTTAGCTGGTTTAGCATCTGCTTGTTCAACGGCTGCCGTCTCGGTTCTCGCAGGCTCTGCTTCACCCGAAGCAGCATCTACGAAGCACAGCGGCGGGAACAGTACGCACCACCAGTTCTGACCTGCACCCTTGCCCAGTGTGATGCGGAGCGCCTCGTAGTCGCCTGCTGGGTAGACGCGGCTGCCGTACATTTTGGTCGGGAACGGGACGACGGCAAGCTCTGCCTTGAATCCATACTCGAAACCGCGAATCTCCAGCTCGTGAGCGATAACGGCTTCGATCTCACCCATATGGGTACGGATCGTTTCGCGGGCTTGGTCAATGGTTGCTGGACCGCTCACCCAATTGTTCATCGCTTCGACGACTGCATCACGCACATGGCGTTTGACCGCTTGGTCGGCTGGTGCATCGGAGTTCGCCAGAATGCGAAGACGGATCGATTGATCTGGGATTGCACCTTCAATCGCAGATGCGTCAGTGCGCACCTGTTCCCAGCTCATCAGGATGACGAAAACAGCGAGAATCAAGTAACCGTACATCGGACGATATGCGAAGCGGCGGCGCCGCGGTTGTGCGAGTTTAGAAGATGAAACAGTAGAATCGTTAGAAGCAGGATTGGAATCAACCGAATAATAGGAATGATGGCGGATCATATACACAAGCCCCTCTCAGGCACCCGTCGGCGCTTCAGCTTGCGTTCCGGAACGTATCTATCAGGCATTATGTCCGAGAGAGGGACCCTATAAACCTAGTAGAGAAATGAAAATAGAAAGGGGCGTTTTCATGGCGGGGCGGGAGCTGGGTAGGACGGTTAGGATACTTGGAAGTACACTATTTGGTGGCTGTGTCGGGTGGTGGGTAGTTAGGATACTCTAAAGTACTCTATTCGCTCGGTTGGACGGGGCGGTGGGCAGTTAGGATACTTTAAAGTACTCTATTTGCTCGTTGTGCGGGACGGCGGGCAGTTAGGATACTTTAAAGTACTCTATCCGCTCGTTGTGTGGGACGGTGGGCGGTTAGGATACTTTAAAGTACACTATTTGCTCATTGGGCAGGACGGTGGATAGTTAGGATACTTTAAAGTACTCTATTCGCTCGGTTGGACGGGGGGCGGTGGGCTAGGCGTAAATGGAGGTGGGTGATTAATTGCCTCGACGAGGCCCGACTGCGCTTATGATGCCGCAAGTTAGAGGCGATATTCCGACCCTAATCAGGGCTGCCAAGCCTAGGTCTATCGATAGCGGCGGTTTTTCGCCCCTATATTGCTCAGGCGAGCGTAATCATGGAAATAGGGGCGAAATATCGCCCCTATCCTGCACAAATATACCCTCACTGGAGAATAGAGGAAATTATCCGCCTCTATCCTCCACATACCTCCTACTCCGCATGGCGGATCGCCAGCACATGCCGGTCGATGCCGCCGTAGTCGGTGATGATGCGGATGTCGTCCCAGTGGCCGATTGCACGGAGCAGATCGGCCACGTCCTGCGCCTGGCCGATGCCGAGCTCGAAGCCGACGATGCGCGGGAGCTGTGCGAGCTGCGGCAATTGAACGGCCATGCGCCGGTACGGCTCAAGGCCGTCATCGCCGCCGCCGACGAGCGCAAGACGCGGCTCGTAGTCACGTACCTCCGGCTGAAGGTCGGGAATATCCGCCGCTGGAATATACGGCGGGTTGGAGACAAGCACATCGATTCGCAGTCCGGCTGGATCAACAGCGTTAGCACGCAAACCGCCGCCAGTACTATCCGCATCACTCGCAGCAGCAGGTGCCTGCCACTCAGCTAATTTTCCAGCTAGCCCCAGAGTCTCGGGACCACCGGCAGCATCCTGAATTGCAGCAGTAGGAGCTTGCCCCTCGGCTTGCTCTCCATCTGCCCCTGCAGTCTCCCGTCCAACGACCGCCCCCTGAATCACAGCAACCTCATCCGATCCCGGTCGTCCCCCCTCTTCAACAACAGCAGCGAACGGCAGCAACAGGTCACCCTGCACGAACGTGATGCGTCCTTCCACTTCATGCTTAGCGGCATTGCAGCCGGCGACCGTCAGCGCGTCCGCCGACAGATCGGACGCGAATAAACGCCAGCTCGGGCGCTCAGCCGATAACGTTACGGCAATCGCTCCGCTGCCCGTACCTACGTCAACGACTGTTGGCACATGCCCTCCACCTGCGGCCGGCCACAGCTTGTCCACTGCCTCCAGCACAGCCTCGACGAGCAGCTCTGTCTCCGGCCGTGGGATCAGCACAGCAGGCGTTACCGTAAACGGCCGCCCGTAGAACCACCCTTCACCAATCAAATACTGGACAGGCTCACCGGCCGCTTTGCGTGCAATGAGCGCCGCCCAGGTCTCGAACAGCTGCTCAGGCAACGGCTCATACCAGTCACGCAGCAGCTCTGCCTTCGTGAAGCCGAGCACATGGCAGAGCAGCAGGTTAGCGTTCGAACGCGGCTCGCCGATACCGACCCCAGCAAGCAAAGAAGAAGCCTGCAAGCAGGCTTCTCCGATTGTCATACCGGGTCGAAAGGTAACCTCTGATTGCGTCATCGGTCAAATTCGCCCCTTTTAAACTGCAAGCATTAACGCCCGCAGCCTTATTAAAATTGATTGTTCTCTTGCTCCAGCAGCTCCGCTTGTTCCGTCAGCGTAAGCGTCTGAACGATCTCTTCGATGTCACCGTTCATGATCGAATCGAGGCGATGCAGCGTCAAGCCGATCCGGTGATCCGTTACACGGCTCTGCGGATAGTTGTACGTACGAATCCGCTCACTGCGGTCGCCCGTACCAACCTTGCTTTTACGCTCGCCCGCATACTTCGCTTCTTCTTCTTGACGATGAATCTCATAAATACGCGAGCGAAGTACTTGCAGCGCCTTCGCTTTGTTCTCATTCTGCGATTTGCCGTCTTGGCAAGTTGCAACGATGCCCGTAGGAACGTGCGTTACACGAACGGCCGATTTCGTCGTGTTGACGGACTGACCGCCAGCGCCGCTCGAGCAGAACGTATCGACGCGAATGTCTTTGTCGTGAATCTCAATCTCAACTTCTTCAACCTCAGGCATTACGGCAACCGTCGACGTTGATGTATGGATACGACCGCCCGATTCCGTTGCAGGAATACGTTGAACGCGGTGCGCGCCACTCTCGAACTTCAGCTTGCTGTAAGCGCCTTTGCCGATAATCATGAACACGACCTCCTTGAAGCCGCCGAGATCGCTCTCGTTCATATCCATGATTTCCGTTCTCCAGCCCTGCGAATCCGCATAGCGCGTATACATCCGATACAGGTCGGAAGCGAACAGCGCAGCTTCGTCGCCGCCCGCCGCACCACGAATCTCGACGATAACGTTCTTCTCGTCGTTCGGGTCCTTCGGCAGCAGGACGATGCGGATACGCTCGTCAAGCTCCGCTTTGCGCTCCGCCAGCTCTTCAACCTCGAGCTTCACCATCTCGCGCATTTCGTCATCGAGCTTCTCGCCTAGCATCGCTTTGGCATCATCAAGCTGCTCGCTGACGCTTTTGTATTCAGTAAAGGCCTCGTACGCTTCCTGCAGACTCGATTGTTCCTTGGAATATTCGCGCAGACGCTTCGGATCTCCCGCAACATCCGGGTCACAGAGCAATTCGCTCAATTTCTCATAACGGTCGGCTAGTACAGATAACCGGTCTATCACCGTTCATTCACCCCTATAAAGCCCGGCACAGCCGCAGCTTTGTATTCATCCGACAATTATAGCACAACACCGCTTCGGCATAAACTGTTTTGGATGTGGAAAGAGCCGGAACCGCGCCCAAGCCGCTATCTTTCTTATACTTTGAAAGACTGCACCGCCGATGTAAGCTCGCCTGCAGCGGACTTCATCGACTCGGAAGCGCCCTCAACCTCTTCCATCAATGCCAGCTGGCGTTCAGCTGCAGAGGATGCTGATGAAGCTTGATCCGCTGCGCGTTCCGCGATTCGTTCCAGTTCATCGAGTGAAGCTGCGATCTGCTCACTGCCTGCTGACATCTCCTCGGTTGAAGCGGAAACCTCCTGCATCTGACTGACAAGCGTACGTATGCCTTCCTCAATATGGCGGAACGATTCGCCCGCTTGGGCTGCGATGACCATTCCCTCCTGTGCTTCCTGCAGCGAATTCGTAACCGAATGCGCCATTGCATTCGTACGAAGCACAATACTGCCGAGCATGTCGCTTACCTGCTGGGACGACTCGCCTGCTCGCTCCGCCAGCTTGCGAATTTCCTGGGCAACGACTGCAAAGCCTTTGCCTTGCTCCCCTGCGCGCGCCGCTTCGATTGATGCGTTCAAGGCGAGCAAATGCGTCTGTGTTGCAATATCGCTAATGAGATCCATCGCTTCTCGAATATTACGGTTCCCTGCTTGCAGCTCTTGTACTTCAGAAGCCGCCTGTACAAGTCTCTCTTCAATAGCATTCATTTGCGCAACGGTGCTGTCGATACGCTCGCCGCCCGATGTCGCTTTCTCCGACGTTACCGCTGCAAGATCAGCTACCTGCGAAGCCGATTCTGCAATACGATGAATGCCGATCGTAATCTCGGTCATCGCACGCTGGCTCTCCTGCGAGCTCTGCAGCTGCTGGGACGAGCCTGCCGCCACTTCGCGTACAGAATCGGCAACAATTCGCGTCTGCGACGAGGAATCGCTAGCGTTATGATGCACGGACTCAGCGTTGTTATTTACGGTCTGGGATAACGTTTGGACCTTATGAATAAGTCCATTCAAATTGGCAATCATGCCATTGAATGCCGTAGACAAACGACCGATCTCTCCACCCGCTCGTACATCGGCCGATACCGTCAGATCGCCGCTTGCGGCTTGTTCGGATAGACGCGCCAGACGCTTCAGAGGAGCGAGCATTGCACGAAGGAGCAGCACGATCAGAAGTATACCGATTACCTCCGTGCTAATCGCGATAACGGCTTCGCGCTTCAACATTGTATTCAACTGCTCTTGCATATGGGATGGGTCAAAATCAAGCTGGAACACCGCCATCGTATCGCCCTTGCTGTTCTTGATCGGCTGCAAATACGTGAGCCAGTTCTCACCGTTCTCCAGCTCAGCCTCGTAAACGACGGAACCGTCTTTCTGAGCCTTCTCCCAATTATTCATAAACTGTTCGGGCGCTGTGAACGCATCGCCTGCCTTCGGGCCTTGTTCGTCGTCGGAATCGCTGGACAGCATGTAAGTCATTGCCCCACCTTGCACGCCCGGCACCAGTACGTAGGCATGGCTGACGTTATCTTCCTTCGACAACAGCTCCGTAATTTCACTCAGCTTCTGATATGAGCGAGACGTTGTAAACGGCTGCCCCTTCTTCATTTTCTCATATACAGAAGACATTCCCGTCTCCTCCGGAATGAACTGCTTTTCCATCAATCGGCCCGAATCACGCAGATGTTCGAAATACGTGCTTTTATCCTGCGCGCTATTCTCTAATACCATGATACTGACGACAATAATGATGAATATTGCCATGATTAACGAACTTTTCAGCACTAGCCCCATGTTTCGAAACCATTTCACGTTGTGAACGCCCCCTGTTGTAGGAAAATTGTACCACCCTATTTCTCATAACGGCATTGGAATCGGTTTCAATTAGAACAATCGGATATAAATACAAAAACAAAATTCAATGTCTAATAGATAAACATCAACGAATGCATAAAAAAAGAACGCCATTCCAGCAAATCGCGCTGTGATGGCATTCTTATAACAAAATATCGATTAAACGTTGAAACGGAAGTGCATAACGTCTCCGTCTTGCACCACATATTCTTTGCCTTCGAGGCGAAGCTGGCCTTTCTCCTTCGCTGCGTTCATGGAGCCTGCGGCCACCAGATCGTCGTAGGAAACAACCTCCGCACGGATGAAGCCGCGCTCGAAGTCAGTGTGGATGACGCCTGCCGCTTGCGGCGCTTTCATCCCTTTGCGAATCGTCCATGCGCGCACTTCTTGTACGCCAGCTGTGAAGTACGTGTACAAGCCGAGCAGCTTGTACGCCGCGTTGATCAGACGATCCAAGCCGGATTGCGTAAGACCAAGCTCCTCGAGGAACATTGCCTTGTCTTCGCCTTCGAGCTCGGCAATCTCGGATTCCACCTTTGCGCTGATCGGCACAACAACTGCGCCTTCCTCCGCTGCGAATTCACGTACGATCTTCACGTATGGATTATCATCCGAATTCGCCGCTTCCGTCTCGTTCACGTTAGCCGCATACAGCACCGGCTTCATCGTCAGCAGATGAAGGTCGCGAATAAGCAAACGCTCGTCATCGCTCAGCTCGACGCTGCGCGCTGGCTGGTCGTTGTACAGTGCTTCCTTCAGTCGCTCCAGCACTTCAACTTCCTGCGCATACTGCTTGTTGCCGCCCTTCATGTTCTTGCGGGAGCGGTCAATACGACGGTCAACGGAATCGATGTCTGCCAGGATCAGCTCGAGGTTAATCGTCTGGATGTCACCAAGCGGATCGACTTTACCAGCAACGTGTGTAATGTTCTCGTCCACGAAGCAGCGAACAACGTGTACGATCGCATCTACTTCACGAATGTTCGCAAGGAACTTGTTACCGAGTCCTTCGCCCTTGCTCGCACCTGCTACGAGGCCGGCAATATCAACGAATTCAAATGCTGTAGGTACCGTACGGTTCGGTACGACGAGCTCCGTCAGCTTGACGAGACGCTCATCCGGTACCTCAACGACGCCCACGTTCGGGTCGATCGTACAAAACGGATAGTTGGCCGATTCCGCTCCGGCCTGCGTAATTGCGTTAAACAGCGTCGACTTGCCGACATTCGGCAGTCCGACTATTCCACATGAAAGCGCCATGACGCACAACAACTCCTAATCTCTTATCAATATTGGACATTATACCGCAGCCTGCCTCACATGGAAAGCTTCTAGCACCTGAGACTCGCTGACGATTAGGATGACGCCGGGGCCTCCTGCCCCATTTCGTCCTGCAAACGTTCCAGCTCATCAATGAGATCCTGCGTCGGAGGCGTGACTTCTTCCGCCTTCTTAGCCTCCTCCGGCACCGTGACGGTTTGGCCGCCTTCCCAGTCACTGTACTTGATATCAAGCGTTTGATTAAGCGTCACCGGCTCCCCTTTTTCGAATTCAATGGACAATACCATGGCCATGCTCACACTCATCGGCAGCTTTGAGGTGGCATCCGTCACCAACTGATAGGTGAAGCTGTTTACCTTAATCGTATCGGCAACCTCTTCCGTCATCGTTCCGCCGCCGAACGTCCCGCGCAGCACATCGTCTATGATTGCTTTGGCCCCTGCATCCGTCCCGTCCCCTGAATAGTCGTACTGAAGCTGTCCTGCCGAATTCGTGCTGCTCTTCAGCTTATCCGAAGACTGCTCCAACTGTTTGATCGGTTCCGAAGGATTTACCTGATAATCCGACAAGGTCTCCTTCACCTGCGGGATCACGGAGGCAGTCATTCGCGTCCAATCTCCCGATGTTAAGTCATGCATGTAGTAGCCATCCGACGTCAAAATCGTCTCCATCTTCGACTTCTCGCCCTCATACTCGGATTCAATGGACTGCTTCATCTGAAGCGGCTCACGCACGACGGGACCAGATGTCGTCATGTCCATTGTTTCTTCGCCCAGCTTCTGACCAAGCTTCATCTCAATCGACCACGTCTTCGACTTCGCTGCCGCTTCGGCAGATTGCTCCAACTGCTGCTTCAGCTTCGAAGCATCCCCCGACACCGTTGTTTCCTCCGTCTTGCCCGATGAACAAGCTATCGTCATCAGCAGCGTGATGACGGCTGTGCCCAGCATCATGAACCGTCTGCCTGCTCTATTTGCTCTTCTCATTCGTTCGTGCTCCTCTCCATCGTCATCGTTCTTAGAATGTCCCAGGGTATACAGGGGATACTACCCGCAAGGGAGGTGCGATAAACCAATGGAGAACCAATCGCATAAAGGCAATTACAAAGGAACAACGAATATGAAGGCGAAAAATCAAGACATGGCATTCGTTAACGATACGATCGAGGATGCGAAATCCGTCACAAATTTCTCGGGTAAAAAGAAAAAATCGGATTAAGCAGGATGATACGGCTGCCACTAATTGAGATGAGGCGGTAAGTTTCAGCCAGGATGAAACGGCTGCCACTAATTAGATCGGGCGGTAAGTTTCAACCAGTAAAATATAAGACTTCACCTTATAAAGTCTTATATTGCACGCAAAATCCCCGCCGAGGCATGATGCCGCCGGCGGGGATTGCTATTACTGCACTTCAGCCTGCGCTTATTTATCGCGCAGCGGCGCTTCTTTCAGATCAGCCTTCACCTGCAAGAAACGGAAGAATGCCGTCGCCGCTTCTGCACGCGTCACTTCGCGTTCTGGCAAGAACTTGCCGTTCTGCAGCGTCATAATGCCAAGCCCAACGGCGATTGCCGCCTGCCCTTTCTGCTCGACCTTATCCGCATCTGAGAACGTCACGTTGAACAAATTGTCATGCTCGGCAAGCGGGTTGTAGCCCAGCGCACGCACGATAAGCTCCGCCATTTCCTCGCGATCGACCTTGCCCTCCGGATTAAATGTACCGTCGCCGACATCGATCAACTGCTGCTGCAGTGCCGTCTCGACATACGCGAAGTAGCCCGAATCCGCCGCTACATCGTTAAACGATGCAGTTGCTTCTGCTTTAGCATCAGAAGCATAATATATCGGCGTGCCTTGATTCATCGCCAATACGAGCATCTTAATCATCTCGCCGCGCGTGATGACCGCATTCGGATTCACTTTGCCATCCTGCAGATCGAGTGCCTTGTACGTAACCATCAGCTCCAGCTCACGTTGCGCCCAGTGGCCTTCAATGTCCGTAGCTGTCTGCCGCTCCAACGTCGTCACTGTGCCATCATCCGCATTGATCCATTGTCCCGTAAGCGCATCAAGCGTCACGTTCTGATCAAGGTTATAACGTGGCACGAGCTGATAAACAAGCTTCGCTTCGCCTTGCGATTTCACTTCATTCGGCTGGATTTCGCCAGCTGCCACCATGAGCTTATACTTCTCAACTGGAATCGGCTGTCCATCCCAGTAGTAATTGTACTCCGACTGATACGTCAGCTGTACGCGGTAGTAGTCCATCCAAGCATCGGCAGCTTTATCATCACCAATGACCTTTGGTGCGATCGCCGGGAACTCAAAGCCGGATGTGTTGGACCAGTAGCTCTCGACAGAGCCGTCATAGGCGCTGATCGACACTTGCACGGATTCGCTGTCGACAGAAACGCCATTTACTTTGCGAACCGCATTGAAGTAGTAATTACCTATTTGTTCCGGCCTCTTATTCTCATAAACAGATGTATCATATTCCATCAAGTAGTACTGATCGGCGAGCCAGCCGAGCTGTTTGCCTAGCACTTCAATCGCCTTCGTACGCGCAGCGGCATACGTAGCACCCGTTCCCGTGTTAGCCGAGTTATAGGCCGAATAGCTGCGGACCTCGCCCGTTTGCGCATCTACCTGCGCATAGATCGATGTACCGCCGTTATTCTTATCCGCACTCTCTACCGAGTAGGACAGCTGCCAATACGATCTGTTCTTGCCTGTCGCATCATCCGCATACTCGCCGTACTCGGAGCTCGTAAGCTTCGCATCCTTCGGCAGGCCGAAGGCGGCATCGACCTTAGCTGCTGCCTGCTCCTTCGTCAGTGCAGCATCCGAGGAAGGCTTCGTACCGAGCGGCTTCGCACTGATCTGCGTTTCCTTTGCTGTTGTGCTTTCTCCGCCAACAACTTCGCCTGTAATCGCTGATATCGCGACTGGTGCCATACCGTAGACAAGCAGCGGCTTACGCGGCTTCATTTGATAAGGAATGATGTACGCTAATGTAGGACTCGCTGCTGCTTGCAGCTTGGCAACCGCCTCGTCACTCGTAACCGCAGCAGCCGCTTTATCGAATGTGATGGAGTTATCCCAATAGCGGTTGTAGCTCAGCACATGACCTTCGCCATCAATCTGCAGATCGATGTAGTTCTCCACGAATGGAATGCCGTTCACGATCCGGTTGAATCGAATGGAATGAACGACCTTACCTGTCAGCGGGGGCTTATCGCCTACGCCAACATAAGCATCCAACTCCACTTGATCCTTGTAGGCCGCAGCCACCTTCGCGATGAACGACTGCGCGACCTCAGTCGCTTGATCACGATCCACCTTTGCCGGATATACAGGCTTCACATTCGTATCGTCCGTGTAGCTGTTATAACCGATCAATTCGCCGTTGCCAGCGTCAATCGTCACATTGATATTGCCGAGCGTACGCTCCTTCACTTGATACGTATAGCTTAAGCTCCATACGCTGTACTGCCCGCTGGAACGGAATGAGGAAGAAAGGCTGGCGCTTTGCAGCTTATACGTTTCCGGGATGCTGACATATTGTTGAGCGAGTGCAATCGCCTTTGTTTTCGTAATGGCTGCATCAAGCTGGACATTCGCTTCTGTCGTTGGCAGGCCTTCTGCCGATGATGAGGCTGTAGTTGATTGTGCGCTGTCGGCCGTTGCAGATACCGCAACGGCTTCATTCGATGCTGCGAATGCGCCTGTAGGCAGTGACAGCGTAAGCGCTGTTGCCGTCGCCAATGCAACCAGCTTGCGCGAGTTCAGCTTCCGCTTCCTGTTCTTATTGGACTTGGTGGACATTTCGTAATACCCCTCCCGTGTTATCGGTCCTGATGGAAATGATCGCTTTTCGTTCCAATCTGAATAATACAACGCTGGCGGGATGTATTTAGTTGCTGGAAATTACGGAATTTTTGAGAAATCCACTATTTTTTGAATACATGTTTGCACACAAAAAAGCCCTCACCCTGCTCTTGCGAGCAGAATGAAGGCTCTTGCCGTTGCTATTCACGGATTACGTCAACCTTACAGGTTGTTCGTAATTCTCGTTTTGAGCGAATCCTTGGATTGCAGACCAACGAGCTTGTCGATTGGTTGGCCGTCCTTGAACAGGATCAGCGTCGGGATGCTCATTACACCGAACTGGGAAGCCAGTTCAGGCTGCTCGTCAACGTTGATTTTCGCGATCGTAGCTTGACCTTCAAGCTCCGTTGCGAGCTCCTCAACGATAGGAAGCTGCATTTTGCAAGGGCCGCACCATGGCGCCCAGAAATCTACGAGGGACACGCCGCTTTCGATGCTTTGTGTGAAGTTTTCTTTCGTCAATGCGATTGCCATATTGTATCATTCCTCTCCTAATTATCTTGTATGGAATGGGGGTTACCCGTCATACCGCTAAATCCTTCAGCCGCCAGCTATGCCTGACTTCACTCGCAGTCGCTGCATTCCCGAATCTGTCCAAGCACATCACGAATCGTAATGGCATTGAAGTGAGCTTCAAGATGCTTCTCCGCTGTGCAAAAAATGCCGAACATGACTTCATTCATGTTCGAGCCAACAACGCAATCCATGTCTGGGTTGCCCGAGCACCAGCTTGGCATGAGCGACCCTTGGGCCATGGCGCGATAAATATCGCCAAGCGTCACTTTGTCAGGCTCTGCTGTAAGCCGATATCCGCCGCCCGCGCCTTCGCGCGTTGCAACGTAGCCGGACTTGCGCAGCGTGCTCATTACTTTGCGGATACGGGCGGAATTCGTATTGACATTGTCAGCCAGCATCTCGCTCGAGGCCATGCCATCAGGCAAATAGGCCAAGTAAACCAGACTGTGTACGGCTATCGTAAATTCGCTGTTCATTTACTGGTTGCCACCCCGTTTCATACTGTAATCATATCAGTTACAGTTAACCCTGTCAAGCCGGCGGCAACCTATATGGTGCTTCCCGAATAGCGGTTATATGCGGATTTTCCTCATGCCAAATGCTACACGAACGTGAGCGGGTCTGGACCGAACCGGCGTCCCTCGTTCAATGCATCAATCGCAGCTGCATCCGCTTCCGACAGTTCAAAATCAAACAAATCCGCGTTCTCGGCAATACGCGAAGGCGTAACCGACTTCGGAATCGTAATAACGCCGCGCTGCAGATCCCAGCGGAGAACGATTTGCGCCGGCGACTTGCCATACTTCGCTGCCAGCTCAGTCAGCAATGGCTGATCCAGATTGCCTTGCATAAGCGGGCTCCACGCTTCAAGCTGAATACCCCGCTCGCGGCACAGCGATTGCAGCGAGGGCTGCGTCAGCAGCGGGTGGAACTCAATTTGATTTACCGCCGGTATCACTTCACAGTTCGCAAGCAGCTCCTTCAGCTGCGGCTCCAGGAAGTTGCTGACGCCTATCGCACGAACGCTGCCGTCACGGTACAACTTCTCCAGCGCGCGGTATGTATCGACGTACTTGCCCGTCACTGGCCAGTGAACGAGATACAGGTCAATGACATCCAGCCCAAGCTTGCGACGGCTCACCTCGAACGCCTTCAGCGTCGCATCATAGCCTTGATCTTCATTCCACACTTTCGTCGTAATGAACAGCTCGTCCCGGTTCACGCCGCACTCGCGAATCGCACGGCCAACGCCCTCTTCATTATGGTAGAAGGAAGCGGTGTCGATGCTCCGGTAGCCGATCTCTACGGCTGAGCGAATCGCGTTCACGACCTGCTCACCATCCTCTGCCTGCCAGACGCCAAGGCCAAGCCATGGCATACGAACGCCATTGTTCAGTGTTACCGTATCTGCAATATGCTTTGGAATACTCATCGTGTTGCATCTCCTATCTTATTCAATTAGTTAGAACAAACTAAGCTGCTCCGCATCGGGCTCCTCCGGCTTCGGCAGCGGCGGTACGGGTTGTCCGAGCATCGCCATCAGCTGACGTGCGTTATCGGCAGCATCCCCACCCGAGTTGTTGTTAAAAATAACAATAACCCGCTCCGACAGCTGCTCCAGTCGGCGCAGCCGCTCGGCCCATTCCGCAAGCTCTCCTTCGCTGTAGCGGTACAGATAACGGACGTCGCGCCAATTCGGCGCACTGCCGGATAACCAGCCCTCCGCATGTCTGCCGTGGAAGCGGACGAGCGTCAGCTTCTCATCGGTCGCCGCCTCAACAATCGGCACACAACCAACTCCGATCTGCGGCTCATCACATATGCTGTGAATCCATTCATCTTGCTTCATATAATCAAGCGTTCGCTCCTGCATGTCAGGTTCGAACCAGCTCCGGTGCCGGAATTCGAGCATGCATGGTATTCCCGCCATTCGCGCTCTCGCCTCGCGGACCATTCTAACATTGTCTCGTGTACAATCGAACCACGGCGGATACTGAAACAGCGCCGCCGCCAGCTTGCCGGCCTCGATCATCGGCAGCAGGGAATCGCGGAACGCCTTAAACATCACGCCTTCGCTTGGAAAAGGGATACGTCCTCGCGTGTGGCCAGTCATGCCTTGGTAGGCTTTGACGACGAATCCGAAGTCAGATGGTGTGTCGCTCGTCCACTTCGCCATATTCCGTTCCGGCTGCACCGCATAGAACGAGCTATCGACCTCAACAACCGGAAACAAGCTGCTGTAGACGGCCAGCTTGTTCTTCGCTGCGCCGGGCGCCGCATACAGCTTATCGTGATCGCCCCAGCCCGCCAGTCCAATCTGAATCATCTCCGCCTGCCTCCCTCTCCGCCAACTGTTCATGAACGAATTCCTTCCATGAATATACTCGAACCCATTACGGCCTTTCAAGTTTACAAAAGGAAACTGTGCGCCATTTACATGTCATGTGAGCCCAGATGACCGAATAGAATGAAATCAGAACGTCATCCTACTATTGTCCGAAGGTGGTGCTTTCCCATGGTATGGCTGTGGAGTGCGCTAGTTGTAATCGTTCTGGCTGTCGTTATCGTCCTCATTTCAACCTCGCGCTCAAGCTGGACGATCATTCAGACCGAAAGCGACACACGCATTGACCTCGTTGACCGCTTGTATGCGTACTTGAAGTCACAGGGCATCAAATCCAGGCTTACCGGTGATAACAAGGTTCGCACCCTGCAAGTTCGCAAGCAGGATGAAGAACGAGCACGAGGACTCGCGGAGTCGTTTCAATCCAAGACGTAAAGCAGCATTGTTTGACACCGACCTGCCTGCCGATAGTTTGGCATCTGATCCGATAAGCCCCATCCGCCTACTTTGAGCGGTCGCCATCTGGCGATCGCTCCTTTTTATCGGTACGCTGCACAAAACAAGCTCCTCCTGCGATGCCGTCGGGCACGCAGGAGGAGCTTGTTTTGTCTCAATAGAAGGGTATCGCTTTACTAACAGGCATAAGTGCTGAATGATTGCCGATTGCTCTGTGCTTAATGTGAAGCTCCGCTTATTTTCAAACCGATTACGCCAACGATAATCATGCCGATGAACAACAGCTTGCGCCAGTCCTTCGATTCACCAAACACGAACATGCCAAGCAGTACGCTGCCCGCGGAACCAATCCCTGTCCAGATGCCGTATGCGGTGCTGATCGGAATGTCCCGCAGCGCCTGCGACAGGCAATAGAAGCTGACAATACCGGATATAATCGCGCCGACTGTGCCCTTCCACTTACGGAAGCCGTCGGACAGCTTCGTGAACGTTACCCCGCTTACCTCGCCAAGTCCGGATAACAATAGAAACAACCAAGCCATGTTTACTGCACCTCCTGCCGCTCAGACGCTACAGCCGCGCCATTGCTATGATGATCCTTGCCTGCGACCGTGCCATCGCCAGTCTGCTGTTGCTCCGCCGGCTTCTTCTCGCCCGAGATGACCTTGAGGCCGATAATGCCGCTGATCAATATCGTAATGAAAATTAGTTTGCCGACCTCCGCCGGCTCGTCAAGAAATAAAATGCCGACAAGCGCCGTGCCTGCCGTACCAATACCCGTAAAGATCGCGTACGCCGTACCGATCTCAATGACACGCATCGCCCTTGCGAACAAGGCGAAGCTCGAAATAAGCGCCACAACCGTTAATATACTCGGCACAAGCCGAGTGAAGCCATGCGACTCCTGCAGACCGAACGCCCACGCGATCTCCAGAAAACCGCCTGCAATTAGATAGATCCATGCCATTGCCTTAATCTCCTCTCATGATGCCGTTCCACAGCCACTCCCATACGGCCTCGACCCGTTCTCGGTGCGTCTTCGCGTCGTAGAGCTGAAACTCCACAAGCAGGCCGTCAATCAATGCGTAAATGACCGCGACCTGCCGATTCAAATTCACTGGCGGCGTACCTGCCTCTTCGGACGCAGCGCGCAGCAGCGCATGAAGATCATCCGTAATCTTCTCTTCGTACTGCAGAATATGCTGACGCAGCCGCTCATCCAATCCACGCGGCGGAGCAAGCATCACTCGTTTCAGAAACGCCTGCCCGATCGACATGCCTTTGAAATCGGTGTAGAAATCAAACAGCAGCCGCAGCCGTTCCTTCGCGGATAACTGCTCGACCCGCTCGCCGTCCATCTGCGCGATCCACTTCTCCCGCTCCTCGACAATGACGTCCTCGACGAGACGAAGGAATAGCTGCTCCTTCGATGCATAGTGCGCATAGATGGACGGCGTCTTAATGCCGACCTCCTTGGCAATGTCGGACAGCGACGTGCCTTCAAATCCATATTCCGTGAACAGCTTGAGCGCTGTTTGTTGAATGCGATATGCGGTATCGTTCATGGGATCGAACCTCGTTTCGAATTTACCTAACGAACGTTAGTTAGTTGTTTCTGCTGACCATTCTAGCTGAGGGGGAACGGGAAGTCAAGGGGCGATTATCCGCCTCCTATTTTCAAATTGTGGAAATATTATATTGTTTGATTTTGCAAGTATATGTTACGTTAGTGTTGGATTTATTGAATAAAATTGGGAACAAAGGAGTTGCCACGTCCGAATTATGAAGAAAACATTGCATAACTTCTTACTTATCGTATGTATATTGTTATTACTGCCTCAAACGATCTATGCAGACTCCTCTGATACGACTGCAGTACCAACCACAACGACAGATAGCTTATCCTCGAAGATCGTATTCCCGATCAAGTTCAATCGCGCGACAGGCGACGATATCATCTCAACCGCTGCGGACGAGAAGGGCAGCATCCTTATTGTGACGAATAACTACCTCAATATTACGCATGACTACGGGAAGACTTGGGTGTCCCGCTCCCTCCCATCGTCCGGCATGTATGCGGTGCGTTATCTCAAAGGAAAGTTCTATCTATCCACGATGCACGTCGATCAATACTATTCGGTGATCCGGATCTATGCGTCGAGCAATGGCGGAGACGAGTGGACGAAGCTGAGCCTTACGGCCAAGAACGGCCAGCCGGTCACGATCGGCAGCCTGCAATATTTGAACGGCAAATATGTGATGCTCGGCACGCAGGTGCTTAACGAACGTACGCCGGTCTATACGTCAACCGACGGGTTCACTTGGAACGAAGTAGGCAGCATCCCGTTCAATATCGGCTTTCTGACTTGGAACGGCACGCGCTACAGCGCATTCGGCGGCGGCTATCAGCTCACTCCACAGAACAAAAGCCAACAGATGACCCGCAACCAATTCAAGCTAAAGAATGGCAATTGGGCGGAGATGATCGTCTTCACGTCGAATGATCTAACCGAATGGACGATGCAATCGGGCGCGATCAAGAAGAACTTCTATTATGATTCGTTATACGTGAATGGTAAGCCTTATCCCGTCTATGATTACCAGGAGGAGCAGCCGGTTACGAACGGAACGATCATCCTCTACGATTACTACGGAAATCGACTGAAGTCGACGAACGGTATTACGTTCACGATGTCGAGCCAAGCCGACCTGTTCCCTACCAACGACTATCGCTCGCCGATGTTCCAAGTAGGCAAGCAATATATGATTTTCACGCAGTACTGGTATGCGTCTGGGGTTATGCGCTTGAATGTGCTGACTTCAACCGACAAGGTGCATTGGAAGACGACGAAGCTAAGCCGCAATACCGATAACATGTGGGTCTATCAGGCGGGAAGCATGCTGGTGGGCCTTACCGATAAGCATCTTCTGCTATCGAGCAACGGCATCGATTGGAAGGTCGTTCGCTAGACAAAAAGAGACCCATAAGCGATCACGTCACAAAGGCGCGATCCTTACGGGTCTTTCCTATTATTTATGAGGGGTTTAAGCCATGCGAGCTGTACAAGTGTGAATTAATCATTAGTAGCCAAGCTTGCTCTTCGTTTTCTCGAAGATTTCGTTAGCCATATCCGTGTAACGCGTGCTGCCGTTTGCTTCTGCTTGTTTCACATAAGAATCCCACTCTGTGCCGATATTCGCTTGGCCCGTAATGAACTTCAGCGTCATCGTCTTCACATAGTCCATCAGCGGCTTGGAGATCAGGTTCATCTCTTCGCTATCGTCAGCAGATCCCATGATTGGAGGAGCAACTTTACGTGCTTGGCGCAGCGTCAGAATGCGGTCGTTGTAATCCTTCTCGCCTTCGGACATTTTCGACAGCTTCAGCTTAGCCGAACCGCCGTAAGCGAATACACCGCCGCCGAAACCATAGTCGACGTTCAGTTTCTTCTCTGCCGTTGGGTTCAGACCGTTAAACGTAATATCCGAGTTGAGCTTGATGTTGCCGTCTGCATCCTTGGAATACGTCTCGCCTTCAACGCCCCACAGGCTCAGCGTGTGACCTTCGTCGGAGTACCACAGCCAGTCAACGAAACGCAGCATCTGAATGAACTTCTCTTCGCCCAGCTTCTTGAGTGCGTTCTGGCTGATCATGACACCATTCTCGAGGCGCGACGCTTCGATTTGCAGCTGACCTTTAGGGCCGCCCGGCTGAACGATCATGTACAGATCCGCGTCAGGCACTTGCATCTTCGCTACCATATCTGCGAGGTTCTGGTAGTTGCCATTGATAACGTACGTATCGCCTTTGTAGAACTTAGCTAGCGCTGCATCGTCTTCCTGCGTGAACGATTCTGGATCCAGAATGCCTTCGGAATACAGCTTGTTGAAATACGTCACATAGTTCTTGAAGTCTTCCGTCGTGTCGGCAAAATTGAACTTCTTCTGGTCTTGGTCGAATACCAAGCCGTTGGACAAGCCCCAGCCGCCTGTTACGCCGTACTCAACAGCCGCGATGTTGAGCGTAGACTCGCCTTTGAAGCGGTCCGACATCACATACTTAGCACCCGTGTAATCTTTAACCTTCTTCATTGCATCGTAGAAGTCTTCATACGTCCAGTTGCCTTCGTTTGCTTTGACATCAACGCCTGCCTTCTCGAAGACGTCTTTACGAATGATGTACGAGTAGCCGCCGCCCGCTACTTCCCACAGTCCCGGAAGCACGTAGTATTTGCCGTCATCCTTCAGCTTCGCCTTCAGATCTTCCTCCATGCCCCAGTCCTTAACGGCTTTCTGGTAGTTCGGCATGTACTGCACCCAGTCGCTGATCGGAACAATCTGTCCGCCGGCTACGAACGGGCTCTCGTCGTACGTCTTCGGAATGATGAACGGTGCGTCGCCGCTGTTGACGAGCAACGTCTTCTGGTTCTCGTACTCGGTTCTCGCCGTGACCGTCAGATCGAAGGAAACGTTCGTTTTCTCCTTGATCGCGCTCCACAGTCTCCAGTCTGCCTTGTACGGATAACCTTCGTTGTCGCTGAACATCATGGAGTACGATACAGGCTCATCCGAATGGAAGGTTGTATCTTCACCGAATGTGTAGCCAACTGCCTCTGCGTTGCTCGTCGCATCTGTGTTGCCTGCTGTTTCTGTACTTGTTTTCTCTGTTGTACTAGACTCCCCGTTTGTGTCCTTGTCATTGTCACTGCCGCATGCTGCGAGACCGAAAACCATAGATGCCGCAAGCATAATACCTGTTGCCTTCTTAAACCTGTTCATGGTACGCCTCCTCAAACCATCAAAATAATATAATGGATAGAAATGACTGCAGCAAGCTGCTGCCTCTTCTGTGAAACCAATTGTTGGTTAACCCTTTACGGAGCCGATCAGCATACCCTGTACGAAATATTTCTGAACGAACGGGTAGATACAAATAATCGGCAGTGAAGTTAGGATCATGGCTGTCGATTTGATCGTTGCAGCAATCTGCGTCGCAGCCGCGTCGGACGAACTGAATTCATTCGTGCCGATCGCACTGTCGATGATTTGCCGCAAATAGAGAGCGACTGGCCAATGTTCCTTCGACTGCAAATAAAGCGAGGCGCTGAACCAGTCGTTCCAGATCGCAACCATGCTGAACAGAATCATTGTCGCCAGAATCGGCTTGGAGAGCGGCAGCGTCATTCTTGCAAAAATGCCGTATGTGCCTAGTCCATCTACTCTCGCAGCTTCATCGACTTCATTAGGCAAGCCGGCGAAGAACGTCTTCACCAATATGACATTGAATGCGCTAATCGCGCCGGGAATCACGATCGCCCAGATGGTGTCACGCATATGCATCATTTGAGCGACGAGAACGTAGTTCGGAATCAATCCGCCCCCGAAGTACATCGTAAACAGGACAAACGGGATAAAAAACTTGTTCAGTCGAAGCTTCTCCTTCGACAAGGGATAAGCCAATATCGCCGTTAAAGATACCGAAATAACGGTGCCGAGCACGGCATATAGGATCGTGTTGCTGTAGTACTTATAAAATTCAGGCTTCTGCAAAAGGAGCTTATACGTATTCGCGGTGAAGTCGACCGGAAATAGCGTGACCTTCCCTGCGTAGATCGCAGCTTCCGAACTGAAGGACTGCGCGACCAAATAAACGAAAGGGTAGAGCGTAAAGATGACAACAAACAACATGACCAGCGCGTTAAACCCTTGAAATGTACGATAAGAGGCTGAAACCTTCATGCATGATACTCCCTTCTACCACAGGCCTGTCTTGGTTGTCTTCTTAGAGACGAAGTTCGCCAAGGTCACCAGAATCAAACCAATTACGCCATCGAACAAACCAACCGCGGTAGCAAAACTGAAGTTGCCGCCGACGCCTTCTTTGCCACCGATACCCATTCGGTACACGTAGGTGGAAATAACGTCTGCCGTCTCATACGTAAGCGGATTGTAGAGAAGCAGCACTTTCTCAAAGTTCGAACCCATGATGCCGCCGATATCAAGAACCAGAAGCGTCATGATCGTAGGCAGGATGCCTGGGATTGTAACATGCCATGCTTTGCGGAACCGAGAAGCGCCATCTATACTAGCCGCTTCGTACAACTCTGTATTAATACTGGTCATTGCCGCGAGATACAGAATCGTGCCCCAACCTAGACCCTGCCAAATGCCGGACGTGATGTAGATCGTCGGGAACCATTGCGGCAGCGAGATGAATTGTATCTTCTCAATCCCAAGGTGACCTAGAAGCGTATTGATCGGTCCTGTCAATGAGACGATCTCCTTGATCATCCCCGCCACGATAACCATCGATATGAAGTGCGGCAGATAGGACACGGTCTGAACGAGCTTCTTCACTCGCATACTTCGCAGCTCATTGAGCAGCAAGGCGAATATTAAGGTAATCGGGAATCGGATGACCAAATACGTGATGCTGAGAAAAATGGTATTATTGAACGCCCGCCAGAAGGTCGGGTCCTTCAAGAACATATGGAAGTAACGCAAGCCCACCCACTCGGTACCGAAGATGTTCGGACCGCCGCGATATTTTCGGAAAGCGATTACATTTCCCAGCATGGGCAGGTACTTGAAGATAACGAAGTAAGCAATCGGAATAATTAGAAAGGAGTAAAGCTTCCATTCCTTGCGGACATGCGCTACAAGAGATGGCTTTCGCATTGCAAGTCTTGCATTCGACATACACCCACCACTTTCCACTTGATAATTAAATCTGCCCATTTTAATGTACGCGTGTACATTTATTGGCAAATAATCATGAATAAATAAAGATATACAAGGATACTGTCAACTTCATACGTATAATAATTAAATATCTAGAAAAAGATCATATATACGCGTCAAAGGAATTGTAACCGCTTTTATCACTGCTGTTGATTAGTATTTTATAGAACGAGCCGATCATTTGACATAGAAGAAAACAAGAATCGTTTGTAATTATTAAACATCTTTATTGCATGACCTTGAACATGTTATGATGAGGATCCGGTTCCTCTCTTTCGTAGATAGGGCGTGATTCTGAGTGTTCTGGAGTTGATTCGTACGATGGAATTCAGCCAATTCGAGTCGATCTATCCCGAGGTTTTCCTATTCGTTGATCGCCGGTGCTTCCCGGATTGGGAAATTATCCGCAACAAAATCGACTTCTACGATTTGACGTTCGTCGTGGGAGGCAAAGCCGATTATTATGTCGATGGCCAGAAAATCACAGTGGAAGCGGGGGATATGCTGTTCATTCAATCGGGCAGCGTCAGAGAGGCTCACACCTACAAAGACGATCCGATGCATTCGTATGCGTTCAACTTTCTATTAGCAGCACCCCATGATGAGTTCCGCTTTCCGTTTGAAACGGTCACGAAAAATCAAATCACCAACGAAATTCTCAACTATATTCTCGAGTTCAATCGGGTCTGGAGCGGCATGCAGCCGGGGCATCGGTTAGCAGCCAGAGGCATCTTCATTCTCCTCCTTCACCATTTGCTGTCGAGTGCCTTCCAGCGCTCACCCGAAACCAATCCCGATGATCGGATTATTAAAATTAAAGAATATATCATCGATCATTTCCCAGACGAGCTGGATATGTCGACCTTGTCCAAGGTCGTTAATCTTCACCCTGTCTATCTAGGCAAGCTGTTCAAGACGAATACCGGCTACAGCATCCGGCATTTCATCAATTTCATTCGAGTGAACAATGCCGAGATGATGTTGTCCAGCGGCGGCTTCTCCGTCTCGGACGCAGCCCAGCGCTGCGGCTACAATGACATTAGCTACTTCAGCAACGTATTCCGGGCCATCAAGGGCTATCCGCCATCTAAGGCAGGGATGCAGAGGTGTCTAGTGATCGAGGAAACGAACAGAGCTGCAGCGGTGGTCGAAGCTTCTCTCAAGAATTCTCTATAGTGGGCAAAATAAAAGAAGCCTGCGGATTCACTCGCAATGTCGAGTGCCGCAGGCTTCTTCTTATTGCCAATAAAACCTACCGATAAACGCGGCCGTTCATCATCGAAACAGCCGCGATAGAGGTTTTCTTATGGTTGTACAGTCGTACCCTTCGAGCATTCGCCAGAGACGTTCGCTGCTTCGACGGCAGCTGCTTGATCTGCTGTAAGCCCACTAAATACAGCCGTATCAGTAAGCTTCGACAACCCGACAAGTGCAACAGCCGAAGACAAAATCCCTCCGCTTCCGCGTGGCGCAGACCCCGATGCCGTATCCTTGCC
Organism: Paenibacillus cellulosilyticus; assembly: GCF_003182255.1. Lineage (GTDB taxonomy): Bacteria > Bacillota > Bacilli > Paenibacillales > Paenibacillaceae > Paenibacillus_T > Paenibacillus_T cellulosilyticus. The sequence goes on from NZ_QGTQ01000001.1 coordinate 214,017, forward strand.
AGAGGCTATAACACGCTTCGACGCAGCGTTCGCAATCACTTCACTGCTGCGACCTTGGACTGTCCGCTCTCTAGAAATAGCATCCGTTACTCTAGAGGCTAAAGCTGCAGCATCGTAGTAACGTGAGAGCGTGACGACCATGCTGCCCATCCGCTCTTCTTCTGGGAAAAGCACACGTGTCACACCTTCTTCGCGAAGCGCCTCGGCGGTCACTTTGCCAACCGCAACAGCGAGAACGCGGCCTTCGAAGGCTTGCAGTACTTGTTCCCGCATACCAACAGCTGCCGCTTCGCTCATCAAGCAGCGCACTTGAACCGTACTGGTGAAGGCAACGGCATCTACTTCTTCAGCAACAATCTCGCCGATCAGCAGTGCTATCGCGCCGCCCTCCGGCATAATGTGACGATACGGCAAAATCTCCTCGCAGATCGCACCTCTTGCCTCAAGCACAGCGTTCAGCTTCGGCGCCGGATCACCGTACAGTTGCAACCCGACTCGTTTGCCCGCCAGACTATACGCGCCCAGCAGCTGCAGCAGTCCCGCTGTCGTCCCATCCTCGTCGCGCACCTCAGGCGTCAGCCCAACCTTGCGCAATACGTTGACGGTCTTGTAGCCGCGCGCCGCGATATGCACGCCGCGCAGCGTCTCGATGAAACGTTCCAGCTGACCCAACTTCTCGGCTTGCGCAAGCAGCGCCTCTGTTCCGACGCCGGTCGTCAGCACCAGCCAATCAACAGGGTTCTCGATCAGTGACTGCAGCTGCTCCGCAAACTGCGAGTCATCGAGAAACACCGTTCCCTGCGCTGGACGAATGACAGCTGTCCCTCCGAATTTGCTGATCATGCGAGCCATCTCATCCGCCTTGCGCGGTCCAGTAACTGCAATCGTCTTCCCTTCAAGCCGCATATTCTCAGATCCTTTCCTTTGGAGATTTACTTCGCAGCATCCACTCCGGCGTTTCCAAAGGAAACGTACTCCGAATACACAAGCTAACTGTCATGAAGAATAAACTACCCTTTACCTGTTAGGATACCTTCGACTGTGCGCCGTCCAATAGGAGCAGCACATTGCCGCTTCCATCGACACTCGTCTCGAACGTACGGACACAGCCTTCATCCGGATCCTGCACGATCCCGTTCGTCAGGTTGATTTTCCAGTCATGCAGCGGACAGTAGACATGACCGTCGCATACCAGCCCTTCGGACAGCTTCCCCTGCTTGTGCGGGCAGCTGTTCTCGACCGCCTTCACCGTGCCATCGCTCAGCTTGAACAGCGCAAGCTCCAGCTCTCCCATTCGAAACACTTTACCCCGACGTTCCGGAAACTCCGTAATATGTCCGATCAAATATTGCTCCATGCCGCTCTCTCCTCTCGAATCTCTCTCTATATGAAACTAGGCTGTTCCCTAGACCGTTTGATCGTTTGATCCGTTATTCGTCACTGCCGCTGCCGCTTCAGCATGAACAGGCGCCGTAAGGGCATCAAAAGCGCTGCGCAGCTCATCGTTCTCGATAATTTGCTTCCACGGATCCTGCGTCAGACTGAGCGTATGGTCAATGCGGGAATTGAGCGCATCGCGATCTTCCTTCTTCTCCAGCGCTTTCTTGATCGTATCCAGACCAACACGCGCTGCCCACTCGCTCGTACGCTCCAGGTAAGTCGCGTCCTCACGGTAGTACTGCAGGTATGCCCCCGTCCATTCCAGCACTTCTTCTTCCGTTTTCACTTTGACGAGCAGCTCCGCTGCACGTACCTTCGTACCGCCGTTGCCGCCAACATAGACTTCCCAGCCGCCGTCAATCGCGATAACGCCAAGGTCCTTGATCGTCGACTCCGCGCAGTTCCGCGGACAGCCCGAGACCGCCAGCTTCACCTTATGCGGCGTATTGAGACGCTCGAATTTCTTCTCCATATCGATGCCCATTTGGATCGAGTCCTGCGTACCGAAGCGGCAGAACGTCTTGCCGACGCATGTCTTGACGGTACGAAGCGTCTTGCCGTAAGCGTAGCCCGATGGCATGTCGAGGTCCTTCCACATTTTCGGCAGATCCTCTTTCTTCACGCCGAGCAAGTCGATCCGCTGGCCGCCCGTAATTTTGACAAGCGGCACCTCGTATTTCTCTGCTACCTCCGCAATCCGCTTGAGGTCTTCCGGCGTCGTTACGCCGCCATAAATACGAGGTACAACGGAGTACGTGCCGTCCTTCTGAATGTTCGCGTGGTTCCGTTCGTTGACGAAGCGCGATTCCAATTCATCCTCATGTTCAGCCGGCCATACCATGCCGAGGTAGTAGTTGAGCGCCGGACGGCATTTGGAGCAGCCCTCTGGATTTTTCCATTCCAGAACCGCCATGACCTCACGGGAATTCGTCAGCCGCATGCTGCGGATCGCATCTACGACTTCGTCGCGCGAATGTGTCGTACAGCCGCAGATGCCTTCCTTCACAGCCGAAACATTATCTGCACCGACCGTCGCCAGCAAAATCGCTTCAACCAGCGGCTTACAGCCGCCGCAGGAGCCGGACGCTTTCGTGCAAGCCTTGATCTCACCTACGCTGACGCAGCCTTTCTCCGTGATCGCTTCAACGATCGTATCCTTCGTGACACCGTTACAACCGCAGACAATTTCATCGCCGCTCATCGCTTTGACCAAATCGTCCGGTCCGCTCGCCTTACCGCCACCGCCGGAACCAAACAATACTTCCTTCTCGCGGCCTGCGAAGCTATCGCCTTTGCGTATATAGGAGAACAGCTTGGAGCCTTCCGACGTATCGCCGAACAACACAGCGCCTGAAATCTTGCCGTCCTTGAATACTACCTTCTTATATATACCGTCGAGATCGTCCTGAACCCGCAGCGCCCGCGTATCCGGTCCGTCTGAGAAGTCGCCTGCGGAGAACACGTTGACGCCAGAGATTTTCAGCTTCGTCGACAGGACCGAGCCCTGGTAGCCATCCGCCTCAATGCCTGCGAGTTTCTTCGCCAACACCGCGCCTTGCTCATATAGTGGAGCGACGAGTCCGTATACGATGCCGCGGTGCTCCGCGCACTCGCCAACTGCATATACATTCGGAATGTTCGTCTCCATATAGTCGTCTACGACGATACCGCGGTTAACCGCAATGCCTGCATCCTTCGCAAGCCCGGAGTTCGCCTTAATGCCGACAGCCATGACGATCAGATCAGCTTCGACAGAGGTGCCGTCTTTGAAGGTCAGCCCTTCGACGCGGTCGCCGCCGATGATTGTGTCAGAGTTTTTGGTAAGAAGGAACTTCATGCCTTGACGCTCCAGCTCCGCCTGCAGCAGCTTCGCCGCCGTCTCATCCAGCTGACGCTCCATTAAATAATGGTGAATGTGGACAACGTGAACTTCCATGTTCAGATTGACCAACCCGCGAGCCGCTTCGAGACCGAGCAAACCGCCGCCGATAACGACGGCCTTCTTATATTGCTGCGATGCGGAGAGCATCGTCTCACAGTCTTTAATATCGCGGAAGGCGATGACCCCTTCCTTGTCTGCGCCCGGGAGCGGCAGCATGAACGGCAGCGAGCCCGTTGCAAACACCAGCTCATCGTATTCCAATTGAAGCCCGAGATTCGTCGTTACCGTTCTCGCTTCCGTATCAACTGCTGTCACCGTCTGTCCGGCGTGAAGTTGAATATTGTTTTCTCTATACCATTCCCAGCTGTTCAATACGATATCTTCCATCGTCGCTTCACCGGCTAATACTGAGGACAACATAATCCGGTTGTAGTTCGGATGAGGTTCCGATCCAATAATCGTAATGTCATACCGATGAGGGTTCAGCTTAAGCAATTGCTCCACAAATGATACGCCAGCCATGCCGTTGCCGATCATCACTAGTTTCTTCATCGTCTCTCCTCCTGTCGAAGCCCATCTCTTTATGTTCGCACGTCCCTGGCAGCCGCAGTCTCCTATGAGACATAAAAAGCCTATCCCTCCCGCAGACTGCGCATTATTACGCACGTCTTACGAGTGAGATAGGCTCCATTGCCATTGTTGCGGCACGCCGTTGTGCCGACTTCTATTGGACTTAATAGCCTCAGTATACTGACCTCACGACTCGATGTCAACTAACCTTACACAAAAATATCAAAACGGGCTTCATAGATAATCAATACTTTTGGCCGTCGACAGCTATCGGTCTGCATGTTATATTTTATAACATATTGAATTGCCAGAAAATCGGAGGGATGGGTCATCGATATGAAAACGATTCTGCTCATTGAAGATGACGAGACGAGTGGATTACGGGATCGGTTAAAAGATTGCTGCCGTACGATCCATCGAGCGAAGTCAGAGCAGGAGGCATGCGGCCTCATCGCGGTCGTGGACGGTATTATAATGAACGTACCGCTTGCACGTCTGCATCATTGGCAGGCAGCACTTACCGCGATGCGGCGAATTCCGCTGCTGTGGCATTGCACGGAGCAGAAGCTGCCGGGTCAGATGGATTGGGGGTTCGCTTTAGACGGTGTACTATTTCCTTCCATGACTGTTCCTGAGTTGAAGCACGCTCTTATGTGGGGTGCACGCACCCATCAACAACGCAAGCGCTGGAGTGAGGAACGCGAGCAGCTGATGCAGCGGATCGAGGAGCGCAAGTGGATTGATCAGGCGAAGGCAGTGTTATGTGAGATTCGTGGCATAAGCGAGAGCGAAGCCTACGATTTTCTACGTAAACAAGCAATGAATGAACGGAAACGAATGGGTGATGTTGCCGCTTCGATCGTAAAGGTGTACCAGCTGATTCACGGATAACAGGCGTGATGTCGCAGTATTTGCGTTTCGCGATGCCGCTCTCCTTCTGGCAAAATTCTTTGTGTAAGGTATATTGACATCAACTTAACAAGTCGCATATAATCCAATTACATTCACAATGCCGTGAATCAATACCGGCTGGTACAACGCTGTACCTGTCGTAGGCAATGGGGCCAAATTGCAATCCTTCCGTACGGGAGGGGAGCGATTTGGCCCCTTTTTGGCATAGAAGCCATCGGGCAAGTGCGCATCAAGGAGTTGGAGGAAACAACTGTACAAGAGAGAGACAAAAAAGAGAGAAAGAAAAACAGAGAGCTTGGTCACTAGGAGAGGAGAATGATTCAATGGCAGGAAAAGGTTTCTTAAAAAGCGGTCACACCCCATCGTTATTCAGTGCTTTCGCTTACTTCGACATCAGCTTCATGATCTGGAGCTTGCTCGGACCGCTCGCAGTTGTCATTATGAATGACTATCCGATGGATGCAGCACAGAAGGCGAATCTCGTCGCGCTACCTGTACTCGGCGGCTCCATCCTACGGCTCGTGTTCGGTTTCCTAACCGACTATATTGGACCGAAACGGACAGGTCAGCTTGGCATGCTCATTACGCTCGTCCCGCTCGTGCTTGGATGGCAGTTCGTTAATTCGCTCAATTCCCTGTATATCGTCGCATTACTGCTCGGCTTTGCCGGCGCTTCATTCGCAGCGGCGCTCCCGCTCGCAAGCCGCTGGTATCCGCCGCAGTACCAAGGCCTCGCAATGGGGATCGCGGGCGCCGGGAACAGCGGTACGGTATTCTCCACGTTGTTCGCTAACCGGATCGCGACGCATTATGATTCCTGGCATGTCGTGTTCGGCCTTGCCATCATCCCTATCGCCCTTGTATTCATCGTCTTTACCTTGTTCGCGAAGGATAGCCCGAATCAACCTGCACCGAAGAAGCTGGCGGACTATGCCAAAGTGCTGAAGCTTCGTGACACTTGGCTGTTCTGTCTGCTGTACGGCGTCACGTTCGGCGGCTTCGTCGGCATGGCGAACTACTTAACGATTTTCTTCAATACCCAATATGAACTGAGCGCAGTAAGAGCCGCAGACTTCGCAACGCTGTGTGTCATCGCCGGCAGCTTCTTCCGTCCGGTAGGCGGATGGCTGTCCGATCGCATCGGAGGCATCAACATGCTTCTCGGCTTGTACGGCGTCGTCGCGATTATGCTCGCTTGCATCTCCACCCTGCCGCCGTTTGGTCTCATCGTCGTGCTGCTGTTCATTATGATGATGTCGCTCGGAATGGGTAACGGCGCCGTGTTCCAGCTTGTCCCGCAGCGGTTCAGAGACGAGATCGGTCTCATTACCGGTATCGTTGGCGCTGCAGGCGGCCTTGGCGGTTACTTCCTGCCGAAGATCCTTGGCAACATCAAGCAAGCAACAGGCTCCTACTCAACAGGCTTCCTGATCATTTGCGGTATCGCACTGCTCTGCGTGTTCACGCTGCTCGTTGTGCAAGGCAGCTGGAAACGTACGTGGATCGGCACTGGCGGCAAAGCACGCGCCGATCAAGGCGCAATTATTTCTTCCTAACTATATAGAAGCCATGCATGTCCGGCGCGGTGCAGTGCCGTGTCACCCCATTCCCAACTCGAAAGGATGCTGATTCGATATGAACAAACACGAACGACTGTACACAGTGAATGAAGGAGACTCCTTCGCTTCCGGATCTCATGCACATTCTTATGAAGATTCCCCTTGGGAAATGGCGGACTTCGGCGACTGGCTGGACGCTGCGGATTTGTTTGAGATGTTGGAGTAGCGTAGAGCTGAACCTTGAATACTTAGGTGCTAAATACCGCAACTACACAGTCGAATGTTCTTACGATCGCTGTTGTCCTCGGATTGTACTGATTATATAAATTCAGAAATGGTAACAATCCGAGTGACAAAGGCGACCACTTCGTTTCTACAGAACAATTCGTCTGCTCCGTTGCTGATTAGCACGGATGTACTCAAAATTAAGCTCTATTAATTTGCTGGAGTAAAAGGAAAGGTTGAGCCGTTAGTTGGCTCAACCTTTTGGTGTGCGCAGCTGATGCATGAAGTCTCGCAGCGCTTCGCGCCAGTGCCGCATTGGCGGCAGGCCATTCGCGCGGATCGCGCTGTGGTCGAGCACTGAGTACGCTGGGCGCGGCGCCGGACGCGGAAATTCCGCCGTCGTGCATGGCTCGACCTTCGCAGGCAGGCCGCCCTCCTCGAAGATCGCGGCGGCGAACTCGTACCACGAGCAGCTGCCGCTGTTCGTGGCATGGTAGATGCCGTACGCTTCCGTCGCGATGAGCGAGAGCAGCATCTGCGCGAGATCCGCTGTATAGGTCGGCGAGCCGAACTGATCGCTGACGACCTTCACCGTGCCGCCCGCTTCGCCAAGGCGAAGCATCGTCCGCACGAAGTTTGCCCCATGCGCTCCATACACCCATGCCGTACGTACAATGAAGTAGCGGTCATGCAGCGACTGAACGAGCTGCTCCCCTGCCAGCTTCGACTTGCCGTATACCGTCAGCGGATTGGTTTCGTCATATTCGTTGTAAGGCGTTGTTGAGCGACCATCGAAGACGTAATCCGTGCTGACGTAAGCCAGCTTCGCGCCAGCTTCACGCGCTGCGATCGCGATATTGCGCGATCCTGCAGCATTCACCTGGTAGGCGTTGTCCGCGTCAGCCTCCGCACGGTCAACAGCCGTATAAGCCGCGCAGTGAATAACTGCGTGTGGCCTTACTTGTTCGACCGCGGCGCGGCACTGCGCTAGGTCGGCAATGTCCAGTTCGTCACGGCCGAAGCCGAACAGCTCATAGGCCGGATCGCTTCGCAGCATGAGCTCGCGGCCTAGCTGCCCGTTCGCGCCGGTTACGAGTACGCGAATCGGAGCTATTTTATCCATGGAGGCGACCGTGGATTGTTCTGCTGTCATGACTGATCTCCGTCCGCGCTACTGCCATAGCGAGTATCGTAGTAGGCGCGATAGCTGCCGTCCCTCACGTCTTTCAGCCACTGGCGGTTCGCCTTATACCATCGGATCGTCTCGCGGATGCCGCTCTCGTAATCGTGCTTTGGCGTCCAGCCAAGCTCGTTGCGGATCCGGTCCGCGTCGATTGCATATCTGCGGTCATGGCCGAGCCGATCCTCTACGAACGTAATAAGCGACTCCGGCTTGCCGAGCTCCGCCAGTATCGTGCGCACGACCTGTAGATTCGTCCGCTCATTACGTCCGCCGATGTTATATACTTCACCACTCTTGCCCTTACGCAGCACTAGATCGATCGCACTGCAGTGATCCTCGACATACAGCCAGTCACGAATGTTCAGCCCATCGCCGTATACCGGAAGCGGCTTATCCTCCATCGCCTGCTGCAGCATCCGCGGAATAAGCTTCTCTGGGAACTGATACGGTCCGTAGTTGTTCGAGCAGCGCGTGATGTTGACCGTCAGCCCATAGGTCTCATGGTAAGCACGCACCAACAGATCCGAGCCCGCCTTACTCGCGGAATAAGGGCTGTTCGGCGCCAGCGGCGTCGTCTCCGAGAACAGACCCTCTTCTCCAAGCGTGCCATACACCTCGTCGGTCGATACATGAACAAACTTGCCCGTTCCATACTGCCTCGCAAGCTCCAACAGCGTCTGTGTCCCAAGGACATTGGTCCGGACGAACACCTCCGGCTGCTCGATGCTCCGATCGACATGCGATTCAGCTGCAAAATGGACAACCGCGTCCAACCCTTCCGCAAACAACGGCTCCAGCGCAGCCCGATCGGTAATGTCCGCCCGAACGAAACGATACTGCTCAGACTGATCTATCGATTGCAGATTGTGTAGATTGCCCGCGTAGGTCAAGGCATCGACGTTGATGATCGACAGATCGCTATAGCGGCCAAGCATATAATGAATATAATTGCTTCCGATAAACCCGGCACCGCCGGTTACAAGCAGCTTCATTCGTTTCATCCTTCATAATCAAAGTTGTTGTCCGCGTCCGCCAGCAGCGGATGTCGTCCATCCTTATCCGACAGCACCGGCACGTTCGTCGGCCAGTTGATCGCTAGTGCAGGGTCATTCCACGCAATGCCGCGGTCATGCGCCTGCGAGTAATACTGATCCACCTTATATTGGACCTCGCAGTCCGGCACAAGCGTGCAAAAGCCATGCGCGAAGCCACGCGGCACGAGCAGCTGCCTTTTGTTATCCGCCGATAAAATAAAACCTTCCCACTTCCCATAGGTCGGAGAGCCGCGCCGAATATCGACAATGACGTCGTAGATCGCCCCCCTCGTCACCCGTACCAGTTTCGTCTGCGCCTGCGGATTCAGCTGATAGTGCAGCCCGCGCAGCACGCCAGCCTCTCTAGACAAGGAATGATTGTCCTGTACGAATCGATAGGTTAACCCCTTCTCATCCCACAGCCGTTCCTGATAGCTCTCCATGAAGAATCCGCGATGGTCACCGAATACAATCGGCTCGATCAGCTTCGCCCCGGACAGCCCCGTTGGTCGAATATTCAACGTATCCCTCACCGCCTGATCCTAATTGTAGCAGCCGGACAGCTCGAAGAAGCGCGCACCGCATACCGGCCCGTTGTCGCCTTCCTACAGCATATGATCGAAAGTGTCAATAAATATAGGCGTTTTTGACGGTATATATATGGAAAATCGATATTTTCATGATTGAAACGACAAAATAATATGATACAATATGTATCATTGAGTAGAAAAAATAGGAGGTTGTGTCATGTCATTTTCTTTGCACCACGCAATGGCTATGCTGATGCAGTTGGTGCTCTCGTCCATTCTTATGCCAGTAATCGTTTATTTGTGTACGCCTGTCATGATGACAGGGACGTTATCCGCAATGTCGGCCTCGGTCATCGCTGTTTACGCATCGCTGCTAATCATCTCACACGCCATCGGACTCCGTGTTATGAAACGCAATGCGCAGGCACTCGCCATGATCATACCGACCGTACTCGTCGCTGATGCTGCCGCTATGTTGGTCGGTATGAATTGGTATGGCACAACGGTCATCGATTTACTCATCAAAATGTAATCGCTCGTCGCTCTACGTCCTATTACGCTCCAAATCCTGATTTACCATCATTTCTATTAATTGCTTGAAATCCACTTCCCGCTTCCACCCAAGCTTACTGCCCGCTTTCGAACTATCACCCAGCAGCAAATCAACCTCTGCCGGACGGACAAAAGCCGGATCGATCACGACATATTGCCGGTAATCGAGGCCTACATAACCAAATGCCACTTCCAACAGCTCTCGAACGGAATGCGTTTCGCCTGTTGCGATGACATAATCGTCCGGTTCATCCTGCTGCAGCATGAGCCACATGGCTTTCACGTAGTCGCCGGCATAACCCCAATCGCGGAGCGCATCCAGATTGCCCATTCGCAGCTCGCGGTCCAGCCCCAGCTTAATGCGAGCGACAGCGTTAGTGACCTTGCGCGTGACGAATTCCAAGCCTCGGCGCGGTGATTCATGGTTGAACAGAATGCCCGAGCATGCGTACATGTTGAAGCTTTCCCGATAGTTGACCGTGATCCAATGCCCGTATACTTTTGCCACCCCATAAGGACTTCTCGGGTAAAATGGCGTCGTTTCCTTCTGCGGCGTTTCGACGACCTTGCCGAACATCTCGCTGCTGGATGCTTGGTAGAATCTTGCCGTCGGCTTCACAATGCGTACCGCCTCGAGCATATTCGTAACGGCCATTCCCGTGATTTGCCCCGTCGCAATCGGCTGCGGCCACGAAGCGGCCACGAAGGACTGCGCCGCTAGATTGTATACCTCATCTGGGTCAGATACTCGGACCGCCTCAATCAGGGAGGCCAGATCGGTCAAATCGCCCGACAACCAATGAATCCGATCCTGAATCGCTGCGACATTCTCAAAATTGGGCGTGCTCGTCCTTCTCCGCAGCCCATACACCTCGTAGCCCTTCTCCAGCAGAAGCTCCGCTAAATACGAGCCATCCTGCCCCGTAATACCTGTAATGAGTGCGCGTTTCATGCATTCTTTCCCTTCTGGTTGCTATATCTTTCGTTCTGCGCCTAACGAATGATTTGCGAGCATATATCGTTATGCTACTTTATGCTCGTCAACCAGTATGAACACGGCTCAATTACTATGAATATGTAGCAAATATAAAATCCCAGCTTGAAAAAAGATTGTTTAATGATACAATATGTATCATATAGAATAAAAAAAGGGAGGTCTCTCGATGTCCGCAATATCGCGTCGCTCTGCAGCCTTTGTATCACAACTCTTGCTCTCATCCATGCTGCTGCCCGTTCTTCTATTCTTCATTAGCGGTCCAATTATCGAAAACACTCCACTATCATCATTGTCGATCGTAATCATAGCGGCGTATGCGTTACTGCTCATTGCTTCTCATGTGTTTAGTTTACAAACCATGTCGACAACTCGTAAATCCCTTTATGTCGCCATATTCATTCTAGCCAGCATAGCAGCCGATGGAGCCGCCATGCTAGCCGGTATGAACGTCTATGGTACACAACTATTGGAATTCTTATTTAATGTATAAAGGATCGCTTAGCTCATCATGCTCTCAAGCTGTTTCTGACCTTCAGCCATCTCAGACTCAAAACGCGTGCGATACTCTTGAATGATTGCCGTGTCATAACCATTTTCCGTTAGCTTCGCTTCTGTTTGAGCGATGATCGTATTAAACTGCGACGTTACTTGTGCCAAATAAGCTTCACCTTGTGCTTTAAGCTTTTGTTTGGTTGCTTCATCTTCAGTACTAAAATACTGAAGAGCAAGGCTTGCGAAGCGACTCTTCGCCGTATTATACAGCGACTGCAGCTTCGTGTCCGCATCCGCCTTAATTTGCTCGTATGTCGGTTTCACCGCTGAAACGCCACCGCCTGATACTGCACCTGTTCCTTCCGTACCGGAGCTAGTACCCGCTTCTGTACCATTCTCGTTATCCGAGCCTGTGCCAGTTTCTTGATCCGTGTTACTGTCAGTATTACTGTTTGCCTGCTGTTGCTGACGGTATTCTTGTGACTCCCCTGAGATTCGGTGTGTTGCCGAGTCCCACTTGATCTCTGTCCCAATACTCTCACTCATGAAGCGAACCGGTACATAGATCGTGTTATTCACCATGTATGCAGTTTGTCCAGTAGGAAGCGTACGCGACGTACCATCGAATACAAAAGAGGCCGACACTGGTGCAGCAGTAATCGCCTTACCTCCTACCGAAGAAGACTGCCCACTCTTTCCTGCAGCATTCATCAGATACTCCTGCAGCACGATGCGTTCTTTATCTGAAGGCTCCGATACCGTAACTTTCTTCGTCTTACTATCCCATGCAACCGTCTTCTGAAGAGCATACGAAATGAATCGAACGGGTACATAAGAAGTGCCTTGATTTACGAAAATGAATTGTCCTTCCGGAAGCACAACCGTCTTGCCGTCGAACACAAGCTCAAATGCAGACGTTTGAACCTTAACCGATTTATTAGACGTCGGTTGTGCCTGTGCTTGCGCTGCAGCAGGCAGCATTAATGTTAGAGCAAGAACCGCCAACCAGATTGTTTGCCATTTGAATTTCATAGATATACCTACTTCCCTGTCATGTGTTTTGCAATCGCCGCTATTCCACTTGCACGAGCAGCAGATTTGGCCTTATCGTATTCCGATTTCCAATTAGGCATTGTAGATGTAGGAATACCGGCTGCTTTGTAGTCTGCTTGAGCCTGGGATTGAAGTTGGTTGAACTGGCTGTCACACGTACTCTCCGCGTCCGACAACTGACCGAGGAATTTCGTCTGCAGCTGAGACAGCGAAATGTCTGGGTTAGCATTGAGCTCAGCCGTAATTGATTGGAGCAGCTTATTGCTCTTTGCTGTACAGGTTGACTTCAAACTCGCAAACTTCGAATCATATTTCGCGTCAATTTCTTTCTTCTTAGCAGCTTGTTGCTCGTCCAATTGCGCTGAAGCAGAATTTGTGTTCGTCGTATCCGACTTTGTCGTCGTATTGTCTGATGTTTCAGCAGTGTTCGTTGCCGTCGAATTATTGGCGCTGCTATTAACGTCTTTAACCTGCGTTCCCGAATTCGAAGTGGTCCCAGATGCTTTGGCCGCCTGCATCTCCTTCCACTTTTGCTCATATTCTTTGATTTTCTCAGGGTCTGTTTCGCCGACCCATTCAATTGGATAGTCGGGATTGAGGATATTAAGGTTTTTACCGTACTTAAGCGTAATAGATCTTAGCAACTCAATTTCATCTTGTGTCAGCTTCTCCAGTAGCAAGTCACGAATATGCTGTTTTTCCTCGGTTGTAAGATCGTAGGTGGCATTCCCCTGCAGGTAACGTATGTCTCGCAAACTCAACCCGGAATTGAGCAGAATCGCTGCGATATCGAGTGCATCTTGACCCTCAATTTCCTTGCCCACAAGGCTTGCAGCTTTATCTACCGCACCCTCCATAACTTTCGGAATTTTCGCAGGTTCAGTTGTAACTTCTACACTCCCACTTGTCTCTGGATGCCGGCTCTTAATATCATCTAGACTGATGGACTTAATATACCAATATCCTGCACCAACTGATGCAATAATAAGAACCACTAACGTTATTATAATAATTAACAGCCACTTCACCCAGCGCCGCATCTTCTTTTTCTGTTTAGTTCCTTTCTCAACATGTATCTCCGTGGTCATATTGCCTCCTATGTACTCTAGTTGTAGAGCATAGATTATAATCTTAGAACGATAAAACCGGATTGCTCTCTCTTACACCATTATTCATCCTCGGCCGGCCGATAGAATAATAAGCAAATGGTGTGTCCTTAAGGTCCTCTTCTCGATAAATGTTTCTACCATCAATTAGGTTTGGTGATTTCAACCACTGCTGAATACTTGATAACGGGATATTGCTGAACTCTTTCCACTCAGTTAGAATGCAGAGCGCGTCCGCCTCCGTTGCTGCTTCCTGAGCTGACTGACAGTACTTCACCTCAGAACGGTTAAAGTTTCTCTCGAAATTACTTGATGCAATTGGGTCATAGGCTTTAACCTGCGCCCCTCGTGCTAATAAGGTCTCAATAATATCGAGGGCTGGAGCGTCACGAACATCGTCCGTCTCTGGTTTGAAGGCAAGCCCCCAAATCCCTATAGTGCATCCCGCAACATCTCCCAGCAGCTCCTCCAGCTTACGGATCACATTAAAGCGTTGATCTGAGTTTACTTCTACCACAGATTTTAATAGTTTAAAGTCATAGTCCATCTGTCCGGCAATTTGAATGAGAGCTTGCGTATCTTTCGGGAAGCAAGAACCGCCATAACCGATACCTGCCTTCAAGAAAGAAGAGCCTATCCTTCGATCCATCCCCATACCGTTGGCGACTTCCTCTACATTAGCTCCAACCTTTTCGCAAATATTGGCGATTTCATTAATGAAAGAGATCTTCGTAGCAAGGAAGGCATTAGAAGCATATTTAATCATCTCTGAACTTCTTACATCCGTTATCGTAATTTGATTAGTCAGAGGGCTATGCAGCGCAGTAAGTTTCTCTGCCGCTCGCTCACTCGCTGTTCCTATAATAATACGATCTGGATTCATCGTATCCTTAACCGCGCTTCCCTCCCTAAGAAACTCGGGCACAGAAGCAAAATCAAAGGATACAGTAGCATATTCCCTTATTATGTCCGCTACCTTCTCATTTGTCCCTACTGGTACAGTACTCTTCACAACGATAACTTTATATGTATCAATAGCTTGGCCAATCTCTTTTGCCGCCTGCTCAATGTACGTCAGGTTAGCCCTTCCATCAGGCAGTGATGGAGTTCCAACTGCAATAATAATGATCTCTGAGCTACCTACTGCCGAGGCCAGATCTGTCGTAAAAGACAGCCTCCCTGCAACCATATTGCTAGATATCAATTCCTTGAGACCTGGCTCATGTATAGGAACCTCGCCATTATTCAACATATCAACCTTCGCTTGCACATTGTCCACACAGACCACTTCATTACCCAATTCAGAGAAACATACCCCAGAAACTAAACCGACATAGCCAGTACCAATTACTGCCAGTTTCATCCTTTTCCACTCCTTGCAATTTACATAAGACAACCTCAGTTGCAATTGGAAATATTATAAGCAGTATTCCTTTTCACTTAAATATTAAGACAGTGTTTGGTCATTTCCGACCATGACGAGTATAACTCCATCACCTTATCCTCGTCGGAATATCCGTTATGAACAACAATCATCTCTATATCCGTATTTGCTTTTAAACCATGTAGAGTCTTCATCGGGATATGAAGTACATTACCAGCTTTCACTTTCATTGATATCCCGTTCTGAACAAACTCTCCTTCGCCTTTCACGATCGTCCATACCTCTTCACGGTTTAGGTGCATTAGATAACTAAGATTTCTGGCAGCTTTAATTGCAACACGTTTTGTAATTACGGTACGCCCATCTTCGTATCGCTCATTATCCAAAATTCTAACCCAGCCCCACTCTCGCTCCTCAAACATTGGACCTTGTTCATAGTTTATATAATCTTTTATCCGCGGGCTCGCACCCTTATCCGATACAAGTATACCATCAGGACTAACGGCCACAACAACATTCGGTACGCCAAGTACAGTAACAGGGATTTCAAGTTCATTTACCAAATGAGTATTGATGCAGTCTTCACTGATCGTTCCTCTACCAATCTGATTCTGCCCCATCTCTTCCGTCAATGTATTCCATGTACCAAGATCCTTCCAATATCCACTGTAAGGAACCACTACAATGTTTTGGGTCTTCTCAACTACCTCATAATCGAAACTAATCTTTGGAAGCTTGTGATACTGTTCCACGAGTTGATTGTATTCGAGTGGATACCCCTTTTCCTTCAGGATATTAATGAGATATCCCAGTCTAAAGGAGAACACACCACAGTTCCATAAGGCTTGTTGTTCTATTAAGCCGACAGCTACTTTTTCAGAAGGCTTTTCCTGAAAATGACTTACTTTCATTAGACCATCGTTAATGTTCTGTTCACGTTCTGGAATAATATAGCCGTACTTTGCCGACGGATAAGTGGGCTTAACACCAATAAGTGCTAGATCGGCCTCGGTTTCCTGTAATGTTTTCTCTAATCGTTTTACAGTATAAAAAAAGTGGCCCTCTACGTAAGGATCCACAGGTAATACCGCTATCACTTCATCCAAAGCCACTTTTGCTACTGAATATAAATAAGATGCTGACAAAGCAATAGCCGGAAAGGTGTCTCTACGCTCAGGTTCAATAATAAGCGGCACAGATGGCCCGATCTGATTATGCATCATTTCAATCTGGGCTTTCCCAGTTGCAATGTAACTACAATCCACCAGGCCGCAATCATCGATTTGTCCCCAAACTCGCTGTACCATGGAGACAAGTTCTTGATCCTCATTCTTAAGAACTTTCAAGAATTGTTTTGATCGGGCATCGTTTGATAACGGCCAGAGACGTTTACCAGAACCACCGGATAGAAGGACTAGCTTCATCTTAGTTCCTCCTCCCATCTAAAGTGAATAATATTCTTTATACCATGCTGCAAATTTGCGTAAACCTTCCTTCAGGCTCGTATTTGGCTTAAACCCAAAGTCTCTAACAAGGTCATCAACATCAGCATATGTTTGATAAACATCTCCAGGCTGCATAGGAAGAAGCTCTTTTTCAGTTGGTTTATTAATAATTCCTTCTGCTATTAGAGAATTTTCCAGAGTCTCTACAAACGTTGATAAACTTTCAGGCTGATTATTACCGATATTGTAAACCTTATACTTAACTCCATCTTCTGAAGGCTCCGGACTCTTTTTCATAACCTTCATAATCCCTTTGATAATATCATCTATATATGTAAAATCCCGATACATCTCACCATAATTAAAGAGAGCAATCTTTTTTCCCGAAACTATGTTGTTTGTGAAACTAAAATAAGCCATATCGGGTCTTCCCAGTGGACCATAGACAGTGAAGAACCTCAAACCTGTTGATGGAATACCATATAATTTCGAGTATGAATGTGCAAACAATTCGTTTGATTTTTTTGTCGCAGCATATAAGGAGACAGGGTTGTCTACTTGATCCTCAGTGGAATATGGCACTTTTTTATTGGATCCATAGACCGATGAAGAGGATGCATAGACCAGATGTTCAACCCCTTTCTCTCCATTATTGTAGGAATGCCTACATGCCTCAAGTATGTTAAAGAATCCAACAACATTTGACTCAATATAAGAATCGGGATTTGTAATACTATAACGGACACCTGCCTGAGCTGCAAGGTTTACAACGAAATCAGGTTTGTACTGAGTAAAGACTGAATCTAATAGTACCTTGTCAGCTATGGATCCTTTTATAAAAGTAAATTTCAATTTATCCTGACTTTTAGAAATTTCGTTTAGTATTGATAGTCTTTCCTCTTTCAAAGCGACGTCATAGTAGTCATTTAAATTATCGAGTCCAACAATAGATAATATAGAACCATTCATTAACAATAGTTGTTTCGCTAAATTGAAACCTATAAATCCCGCAACCCCTGTAATCAGTATCGTCTTATTATTGAACTCCATTAGGTTTGCTTCCTCCAAATATAAAATATGCAAGGTCTACTGTTAGCTAAGTACAGATTCTAAACTTATATGAAGAATCAAGCGATTAAAAAATATAAATAAAAAATATATCTCAATGTTTTTTAATGTCAATCTTCAACTGTTTTACTATAAACCAGCCTGCCATTAAAGTGTAAATCACTGAGCCAAACAACACCTGAGAAATTAAACTTATTTGTTCATTTGATCCTGTTGGTATATATCTAATAACTAGATACATCAACAAGCCTGAAAACAGAAAATACAATTCCCATTTTAAATAAAGTGAGAATGAAAACTCTTTTCTTACACTAAACAACTGATAAAAACAAACCAACAGTTCTGCAAATATTGTACTAACCGCCGCTCCAACTGCCCCAAACATTGGTATTAACACTAAATTCAAAATAAAATTAAGTACCGCCCCTAAAACTGTCGATACAATGAATACACTATCTTTCCTACTTGGTATTAAGTACTGTGATCTGATTACATTCCCACAAGCTATTAAAAGTATTGTAATCGCAAGATAGTTCATTATAACGCCCGATGATTTAAAAGCATCTCCATAATATAATATAGAGAAATCCTCAGATACTCCTATAATCCCTACCATAGCTCCAGTCGCAAAGGCTAAAACAATGAGCATTGTCTTGTCTAAATACTTTCTACTTTCTGATATTTTATTATTTGCAATTAATGCTGTTATTCTTGGCATCATAGCAGTACCAATAGCAGCAATCAAAGCCAATGGAACGTTTATTATCTTTTCTGCATTATCAAAGTACCCAAGTTCTGTGATTGTACTCATATAACCAATCATTATTTTATCCATAATTTTGTAAATACTAACGGATAAGACAGGTATAAATAATATAAGATTGGGCTTCACATGTTTTAAAACATCTTTGAACGATACCCTTACGAAGTGTATATACCTTTTTAAGTATGGCCACAAACTGATTTGACTAACAAAAAATCCGCATGCCATTATTCCAATATATATATAGATGTCATTACTATCCTTCACAAAAATAAAGATCAAAACAACTGTAGTTAACTTAACTATAATATTTCTAACCACTGTAATTTTAAATTGCTCTATCCCAAAAAAGAACCAATTTATATCAAGTAAAGAAGAAAGAACAAAAACGCCTTGGATTAAGGCTGCTCTCTTATCCTGAGCAAATTCTATCGCATATATCATGTATACGAATAAGCAAATACCAAAACAAATCACCTGCAGAGTATATATCTCCCAAAACGTCTTAGATCTACTTTCTTTATCAGTTTGGGTAGAGGCAATCTCTCTGTTTCCATAATTATTTAACCCTAGCATCGTAAAGTAAGTAAAATACAGTGCGACTGAATAAGAATAAGAGTATAGACCAATCCCTGCAGGACCTGTGACCCTGGATAGATAAGGAGCAGTAACAAAAGGAAGAAAAATCACTAAAAACTGTTGTAAAAAATTATAGACAACATTTCTTTTTATATTATACATAATGTCCTACCCTGCATCTTCTCTGAATTCTTATAAACTTTTTATTCCATCATCCATTTAATCTTATTTTTTCACCTAAGATTGTGCTATATTGCTCCGGGTAAATTAGTTCAACTCCATTTCCAGGATAAAAGGTCATCTCTCCAAAATATATCTTGTTATTAAAATTGTAAAAGTCAACTCTTACAAATGGAAATTCCCTAGAGAGCTTTTTTGCATAATCTATCATTAGATTTAACTGTGAGGGTCTCGGCACTTCTTCTTGACTGTTATTATATTCGATTTTAAAATCCATCAGTTCCCAATTTAAATCATATATATTCCTTGTATGATTCCCGAACCGATCTATATCCATTTGAATAAATTCAGGTCTCCCGTTAAAACAAAAAAACTTGTAATCATCAGGTGACTTTCCCGAATCATTAAGATATTCCTCGATAATTACTTGTGCTTCAATATTTTTATAAGCCCATTCTCTTCCATGTAGATAATGATTATATCTAAGATATCTATTTAGTTCTCTCACTGCTTTCTTAAAATCAAAGTCATTCTTATTACTACAAAAAATATTTTGTCCACTTCCATGATTTACTTTCATAACAAATGAATCCGGCAATTCAGCTATATTTATATCTTTTACTGATTTATATACACCATAAAGATCATTCAATACATCTTTGCCTATCTTCTTCTCCACATAATCTCTGACCAGAAATTTATCAGCACATGTTGTCATCAATGGATTTCTCAAATTAAGTTTTAACCATTGTATTTTTTCATTGAAAGTCTGCGGCTCTTCAAGATTCAGGGTTTTACCTGTTTTTTTTTTATATTGCATCCTAATATAGGTCTCATCTTTAAAGAGCTTATAGATACTATCCCTTGTTTTTTTCAAATAATAAAATCCAGCAGAATTTCGCTTAAGCGTTACACCCATACCAATTTTCCTCCCTAGAAATCCACTAATACAAACCATTTTCATTCTAGAATGTTCTTTTTAGCAATATACGGCTACGCCCCATCGATATGGGTTTGTTCGCAATAATCAACTAATCAAGATACTATTCTTAGTAGTTTTTCTACTAATTACATCAAGAACTTTAAGAATCAGCGCAAATAAAATAATTTTCATTTGAGATTCAGGTTGAAATATTTCAAGCATCGGCAAAATTAGTAATGCATACATACACAACCCGATTACATTTTTTTTATTCAGTACGTATAAATAGAATCCGCATACAATAAGTCCCGTTAGCATACCGCTTAGAACAACGCCAAATATACCAAAGTGAAAATAGGCCCATCCATATGCATTTACAGGTCTTCCCGTATCTCCCACGCGGAATATTTTATTACTCACAATTTCTGATGAGTGAACTAGAGGTTTCTCCGGCCACAGACTACGCGGCACAAAGTACTCGATTCCTCTAAAAGCATTTTCATATTTTTGGTAATTTAATGCTCCACTATCTAATTTATACACTAGTGCTGGGATATTATCCCCATATCCGTTATATCTCGATAAAACCGCTAATTCTGACACAAGAGTATTATTCGTATTTGTTTTTGAAAAATTAGCATCCCCAGCTGTTCTAATTGCTCCTATATACATTATGATAATGATCAATGGAACCGCCAAAATAATAATTTTCGATAGTTTTACTCTTCGCACCATTTCATTTCGATATACGATGTATGGCAAAAACGCTGCTAGAATAGCTAAACTTCTTCTTCCGGTTAGGATTATTCCAACAAATACAATTAATAAGTAAATAATCGCTCTTTTCTTTTTACCACTATATAGTGCCATTACCGGAATACATCCGGCAAAACCCAGCAAAGCAAGCAGATATCCTTGATCGGCAAAGGCTGCACCACCGCCACTCATCCCATTGATTATTCCGCCTAGTTCAAGAGAATTTTTCAATGAGGATATTAAAGAAAATAGAAATATTCCTGTACACATTAAAAAAATTATCCACGGGTTTATCTTTATCTCATTTCGTTTTACATCACTTTTTATCCCTCTACCTTTAATAATGAAATACGCTATTCCGTATCCTATCGTGAATGTAACAAACCAGATTAACATAATTAACAATGTTTTATCATAGATATAATGTGGCACCATACTTATACTATTCCGGATACCCGCCGAAACCATGGTCACGTCTATGTATCCTAAAAAACTATAAATAAATAAAAAACAAAACGGATTGAACATATTCTTACTAAAAAAAATAATTCCTAAAAAAAACATCGTAATTATACTTACCAATAAAACAGTACTTACCGGCATCTTATTAAATGAAAGTATACTAAATAAGATCGTACCCAGTAACAGTACGGAATACGTTTTTATTATTATGTCAGTTTTAGTGGATTTTCTAATGCTAAATTCCATAACAGGAGCCTTCCCACCCATCTTCTCTCATAAAACCTTCTTTGCAAAAGTGCTTCTCATTTACTTATTTTTTTCCCAAACTCTTTAATTTGGAATAAAATCCATTCCTTTTCTGCTTTAATATATTATTGTGATACTTTTTGGATATCTCATATAGATGTCTCCTTTTACTCTCTACGGTCCCCCAATTATTTAGAAACTTTTCAATATAAAGTGCAAAACTGTCTTCATTAAGTTCCGGAACAAGCAAATCCTCGTCCAATAGTTCACATAATCCATCAACTTTAGAACCGATGCAAAGCAGCCCATTAGCCATTGCCTCAATAACCGCTCTCGGCAAACCCTCACCCATTGATGGGAACACTGCAATATGAGATTTTATAAGTTCCTTTTGTACCGCTTCAAACCCAGCCTTCCAGCCAACAAAATCTAGATCATCACCTATACCTAGATCCTTTCCTAACTGTTCAAATTCACTTCTCTTAACGCCATCTCCGACAAGAATTCCACCAATATTAAACCCTTTTTTTCTCAAAATCGATATTGCTTTGATAAATATATCTTGTCCCTTTCTATTATCTTGCATTTTTCCTGTATGAATTAACATAACTTTAGGTGGTAAATCCTCTTTCCATTCTTCAAACCTATAATTCGAATCTTCTAATCTAATAGTTGAATAACTTGATTCGAAATAGTTAGTACTTTGACCTTGAATGCGAGCTTTGCTTGGATATAATTCTTGTAATACCCGATCAGTTACATAGGAAACTCCATTCGCACTCAAGCACATTGATCTTGTTTGACGCACCATTAAATATGTAATAATGGGCTGGTAAAAGTTTTGCATAGCCTTTTTCGAAAAGTGTGTTGCAGGGTTATTCATTATTTCCACGGCAAATGGTTTTTTGCTTCGTTTTACAAGCGGATATGCTATCATAGAAATTGGGCTTGGAGCCCTAAAGATAATACAATCACTTTGTTCTATCTGTGCCTTCATAATGCTTATTACTTTAAAAAGATTCTTAATCAACCCACCAACGCCTCTGAAATTTGGAAGTCCGGCAAAATGCACTCTATCCCTATCAGAGCGCATATACTTTGATTCGTCTATAGAGTCAACATGCATTAATCTAGCGCAAACACAAATCTCCTCATATACATTCAAATATCTTTCCCAGAACTTTATATTGGATTGCTCATCAACCCAAACTTCTCGATTAGGAAGTTGTTTGAAATGTTGTTCCTGAATAACTAGTAATTTCATCTCTTCTCCTCGTATTCCCTAATCCACTCTATTGTTCTTTTAGTCCCTTCGTGTCTGCTATAGGGGACGGTTGGAATTACTTTATAAGTACCACTCACATCATTTACTCCGTCATGCGTCATATTCATATATCTGAATGTGGTCATTGGGAATGGAATTTTTATTTTCTTTAACAAATCCCCAATCCGAGCAGCAGTTTTGAAAACTATAATTGGCATCTTATATATCTTGAATCCAAGTTCATCAGCAATCTCATCTGCCCATTCATTTATTTCGTAGGCAGGCTCATCACCGATATAAAATACTTTGTTTTCTTCATCTAATGTATCGGTAAATAGCAATCTTTCAATTTGGTAGACGCTGTTTCCTATATAACCATAGGTTTTGAAACACCTCGTATTCCCAATATGAAAGTACAACCGCTTCATAACCATATCGAAAAAGTTCCTGTACGGAACACCGAACCAGGGGCCCCATATAGAAGTTGGTCTTATAATACACCAGTCACAATGAGGCTTATTTTTCCATACTTCTTTTTCTGTGATTACCTTGCTCTCCCCATAAATAGTATGTGGTCGATAATCAAATTGACTGGTTGGTACATATCCATTTGGATTAACAAATTTAGAAGAGGTTATAATAACCTTTTTTAATTCTGGAATTTCTTTTGTAATACTCATCAGGTTCTCTACCCCGATAGTATTTGCGGGGTATTCGTTTACGGTCTTTCCATCTAAATCGGTTCTTGCTGCCAAATGTACAATATAATCGGGAGCAAAACCTATAACTGCCTCGCGGAAGCTTTTAAAATCCGTTATATCAACACTTTTCCACAGAGACAACTGTTTAACATTCATCGGTTTTTTAATATCAATATTTAGAACCTCATGTCCCTTGATAACTAATTCTTCTAATAAGTTTGTTCCGATGAAACCTGATCCGCCAGTAACTAATATTTTTATAGACACTATTTTGTCTCCCTAATAATATACTCAGAATACCTAATAACTTCTTTGCTCCAGGTCTCAGGACGACATAATCTCCCGAGTATACTTCTCTATGGAAACTTTTTTCGTTAGATTTTTCACTAGATAATCCCTTCCGCATTGTCCCATCTCAAAAAGTCTATTAACATCCTGATATTCCATAATCTCATTTAAAATAGCCTCAACTTCACTGTAATTCTCAGGCTCCGTTACATAACCACAATTTGTTTCTTCAATAATGAGACGCGCCTCAGATCCATATTCCAAAACCCCTAATACCGGCTTTCCCGCCGCCATTATTCCGTATAACTTACTTGGAACTGATACTCCCTTAATCCCTTTAGCATTAATACACCAATGAATATCCCCTGCATTCAAGCTATAAATCAGGTCTGATTTCTTCTGATAAGGAATAAAGGTCACATTCGTGAGGTCTTGTTCTTTTTTATATGCTATCAACTTGTCTAAAACAGATCCTTCTCCGATAAAGGCAAATACAACGTCATTTCGATCTTTGAACTTCTTAATGACATGCATCATGTTCTCAAGGTCATAGTATAGACCAATATTACCTGAATACATAATGACAAACTTATTCTCTAGATCATACTTTTTCTTGAAAGCATTTACCTGTTCATGGTCAGACGGTAGTGGATAGATTTCCTTCTCATCTACCCAGTTATTAATGAAAGTATGATTTGGCACTCGTTCTGATTTGAATCGATTCTTCAACGTTTCAATCATATCGCGACCAACTACAATTATTTTATCGGCACGTTTGCAGCTGAACTTATCTAACCACATCATAGTATTCAGAATTAACTTATTCTTACTGTATGCTACAGCCATCGTCTGTTCGGGATTAAAATCTTGAATGTTGTAAATATACTTGGCCCGTTTCATCCACTTACCCCATACTCCAATTAGCCCCCCTAGGACTGGCGGCTGTGAAATAGAATAGACATAATCCATCTTACCTACCTTAAATGTTGCCAGCATTGCTCCACAGAAGTAAGACACAATGTTCTTAACTCTGCTTATTTTGTTGCCCTTCGTGAACTCTGGTACACGAATTCGAATTACTTTGACACCATTAATCTCTTCCTCATAGAACATCTTCGTTTTATACTCTGGGCTAATTGTTCCTGTGTATGATGGAACTACGCAAATCACTGTTATGTCGAAAGAAGATAACATTCCCTCAGCGAGCTCCTTCAGGATTTGACCCGTTGATGCAACATCTGGAATATAGTAATGGGCGTATATTAAAAGTCTTTTCCTATTTTTATCCATACCTCGTCTTAACACCTGCGTTTTTATTATTTTTCTGCATAAACAAAAACAGTTTATGCCCCCTTGTACCGAAGACATAAACTGTAACTATTGCTATTTAATCAAACATTCGCTTAACCCGATCTTCCTTTTCAACCTTCTGCATATCGGATTCCACCATCCGCTTTACTAGCTCCGTAAACGGCGTCCTCGTTGGATTCCAGCCGAGCAGCGTTCTCGCCTTCGTAGGATCCCCTAGCAGCTGTTCAACCTCCGCTGGTCTGAAATATTTCGGATCCACTTCAACGATAGTCTCGCCAGTTGCTTTGTTGATGCCTTTCTCCTCAATGCCTGTACCTGTCCACTCAATCTCAATACCAACATGTTTGAACGCAAGTCCCACGAATTCTCGTACCGAATGCATCTCACCCGTTGCGATGACGAAATCCTCTGGCTGGTTATGTTGGAGAATGAGCCACATGCATTCAATATAATCTTTTGCATAACCCCAGTCGCGCAAAGAATCAAGGTTACCGAGCGTCAGCATCTTTTGCTTACCTTGTGCTATACGGGCTGCTGCAATCGTAATCTTCCGCGTTACAAATGTTTCACCACGGCGTTCCGATTCATGGTTGAACAAAATGCCATTAACAGCAAACATATTATAGGATTCTCGATAGTTCTTTGTAATCCAGAAACCATAGATTTTCGCGACTCCATATGGTGAACGTGGGTAGAACGGTGTCGTTTCGCGCTGCGGCACTTCTTGTACTTTACCGTACAATTCAGAAGTAGATGCCTGATAAACGCGAGTTTTCTCCGTTAGGCCAAGAATCCTCACAGCTTCAAGAATGTTCAGCGTACCTTTAGCATCTACATCGAGCGTATAACCTGGCATATCGAAAGAAACGCGTACATGAGACTGAGCCGCAAGATTATAAATTTCATCCGGTTGAATTTCACCGATTAAACGCGTTACATTTAGAGCATCTGTAACATCCCCGTAGTGGAGATGAAAGCGTCCGTTGTTCAACAGTGCATCTGCTTCTTCTTCCGTAAGAAGATCCTCCAGACGCTCTTGGTTATAGGATGAGCTGCGGCGGATGACACCATGCACCTCATAGCCCTTCTCTAATAGAAACTCCGCCAAGTATGATCCATCTTGCCCGGTAATTCCGGTAATGAGTGCTTTTTTCATTATTTCCTCCGACGTTCTATGTCTAAGCTATTTTGCTGCCACAATCTTATTTTCCAAGAACCAGTTGTATGCACGGCGAATGCCTTCTTCCAGCGAAATCGACGCCTTCCATCCTAGTCCATTAATTTTCGTCACATCGACCAGCTTACGAGGTGTACCGTCCGGCTTCGTTTCGTCGAATCGAATATTACCCGTGTAGCCTACGATCCGACCGATCGTTTCAGCCAATTCACGAATGGAAACATCCTCCCCGACTCCGATGTTGACAATTTCACTGTCCTCGTAGTTATTCATTAGGAACACACAGGCGTCAGCCAGATCATCCGAGTAAAGAAACTCCCGTTTCGGGGTACCTGTACCCCATACTTCCACATAAGGACTTCCGCTTTCCTTCGCTTCATAGAACTTTCGCATTAAAGCAGGAAGCACATGCGAGGACTGCAGATCGAAGTTATCGTTCTCTCCATACAGGTTAGTAGGCATCGCTGAGATATATTTCGTTCCATACTGCCGATTGTATGATTGGCACATTTTAATACCGGCGATTTTTGCAATTGCATATGGCTCATTCGTTGGCTCAAGTATACCTGTCAGCAAATGTTCTTCCTTCATTGGCTGAGGAGCAAACTTAGGATAAATACAAGTACTGCCCAAGAACAACAGCTTCTTAATACCCGTACGATAGGAGGCATCAATTATATTATTCTGAATCATCAAATTATCACGTATAAAATCTGCAGGGTATGTATTGTTTGCAACAATCCCACCTACTTTAGCAGCGGCCAGGAATACGTACTCTGGCTTCTCTTGCTCAAAGAATCGCTCCACTTCCTGTTGATTCCGTAAATCTAGCTCTGAGCTTGTCCGATAAACGAGAGACGTATATCCCTCGCGTTCGAGTCTGCGAAGAATAGCAGACCCAACAAGCCCCCTATGTCCAGCAATATAAATTTTAGCGTCTTTATTCATGGTCTTCTCCCTTAATATGTTTCTAGTATGCATCCTTCGAGCCTAGCAGCACCCTAAAGGTTCGTAGAATAATTGTGAGGTCGAACCAAATACTCTTCTTCTTTATGTATGTCAAGTCCAAATCAACCATTTGATCAAAGCTTAACTCATTACGACCACTAATTTGCCATAATCCTGTGCATCCCGGCTTGACCATCAGTCGTTGTTTATCATGGGGCGTATACTCCGCAACCTCCCGCGGCAGCGGCGGCCTAGGTCCCACCAAGCTCATGTTTCCTTGAAGTACATTCACCAGTTGCGGGAGCTCGTCGATGCTTGTCTTACGAATAAAACGACCGATTCTCGTCACGCGCGGATCACGCTTCATCTTAAACATGGCACCTTCGATTTCATTCTGCTTCAGTAACTTCTCTAGCTGCTTATCCGCATCCCTTACCATAGAACGGAACTTAAACATCCGAAATGGTCGCTCATGCTTGCCTACCCTTGTCTGATAATAAAAGACTGATCCCTTCGGGTCATCCATCTTTATTATGATCGACACTACAATTAATACAGGTAGTAATAGAATGATTCCAAATGTAGCACCAATAATATCAAGCATGCGCTTAGCTGCATCGTACAATGTCCATTGTCCATTTTCAGCTTCTGTAAGGTCTAATCTGATTTCATCGTTCACGATGATACTCTCCGCATCATTGCGACTGGTTGATAACATTGATCTACCCCTCTCCTTCAATGGATGTACCTGTGCAAATCTCATTAAAAACACGAGCTATACCTTCCTGCTCCAGCAGAAAAGCATAGCTCGTATTTTCAAATACAAAGATAAGAACAGGGCATCGAACCCCGCCTCACAACACACCATCGACGATGTACGTCTAAGGCCCAATAACCCACGGCGCATCCGAGTGCCTACGTTGATAACGGTCTAGTAGACATCACCTAATATGTACCTGATTCGTGTTTATTCTTGAACGGAAGATTAACGTCTATAAGTTTTCAACAATTGTTGAATCGTGTTCAGCGTATGTTCTCTAAGACTATTATCCTGCAAAGCAAATTCTAATGTCGTATTGATAAAGCCAGGTAAATCTCCGACATCATATCGCTTGCCTTCATACTCATAAGCGTATACCTGCTGCATTTCATTGAGCGCTTGGATCGCATCCGTTAACTGGATCTCTCCTCCTACGCCTCTCTCCTGCTTCTCTAGCAGATCAAATATTTCTGGTGTTAATATGTATCGTCCCATAATCGCTAGATTAGAAGGCGCTTGACCAAGCGGGGGCTTCTCAACAAGTTGATCAACCTCATATAATGGGCCACTCGGTTTCGAAGTTTTTACAATTCCATACCGATCTGTCTCATGCTCAGCCACACGTTGTACCGCTATGACTGGACTCTGCACATTTTGATAGGTTCGAATCAGCTGACCGATGCAAGGAACCTCTGATTTTACAATGTCATCACCAAGTAATACGGCAAATGGCTCATCATTGAAAAACTTCCTAGCTACCCAAATCGCATGTCCTAGCCCAAGAGGTTCTTGTTGACGAATAAAGTGAATGTCCGCCATCTTTGAAGGCTTCTGCACCTTCTCCAACAGCTTGAGTTTTCCTTTCACCCGTAGGTTTTCCTCAAGCTCGAATGCGCTATCAAAATGATCCTCAATTGCACGTTTATGTTTGCCAGTTACAATTATTATGTCTTCAATACCCGCTGCAACCGCTTCTTCTACGATGTACTGAATCGTAGGTTTACTTAAGATCGGGAGCATTTCCTTAGGCATTGCTTTAGTAGCAGGCAAAAACCTTGTGCCCAAGCCCGCTGCAGGAATCAACGCCTTCCGAACCGACTGCATGAAATGCACCTCTCTTTTACAATCTTGTATACTACGACATAAAGTCTAGTATTATATTACCACAGTGGTACTATAATACTACTAAATTTCTCATCCAAGCAGTACATTAATCCTAAAAATTCAATTAAGTTAATTAACTTTCATTACCATTGCCATAGTAATAGTAATAACCTTGTGATGATTTATTCCGTTTTACATTATTCATCACAACACCTAGTATCTTGGCATTAACTGTATCAAGGCCAGCTTTCGCTTTTAGAGCGGCGTCTCGCTTTACAGTTCCATGGTCCATAACAAGAATGACACCATCGCTCTTGGATGCGATAAGTTGAGCATCTGTTACAGCTAATATTGGGGGCGTATCGATCAGTATAATGTCGAAATGCTTCTTCAAAGAATCGAGCAGCTCGCTCATTCGCTTCGACGATAGCATTTCAGCTGGATTAGGTGGAATTGGACCTGCAGTTACGATGAATAGATCCGATACATTCGTTTCCTGAATCACCTCTTGCATCTCACTTCTCCTCGATAGCAACGAGGACAGGCCTACGCGGTTAGAAGCGCGAAACGTATGATGCATAGTCGGCTTCCGCATATCAGCATCAATCAGCAGTACACGGCGTTCAGATTGAGCAAAGGTAATGGCCAAATTGGAGATCGTCGTCGATTTCCCTTCCCCTGGACCAGCGGAGGTAACAACAATAACTTGCATAGCCTCATCAATAGATGAAAAGTCAATGTTGGTCCTAAGCGTACGATACGCCTCCGATATAGGGGATCTTGGGTTGGCTAACGTAATAAGAGGTCGTCTATTATTTACCGACTGCGACATGCTCAATATCCCCTGCTTTCCGTGATACTCTTGACAATACATCGATTTGTCCTTGTTCGGACTGCTTTGCAATAATTGAAACATCTTGGTCTTGACCTAGCTCTGAGGGATTAACTCGATGAATCATTGCCAACATTGGGAGACCTAACAATTGCTGGACGTCCTCTTCCGTCTTAACCGAATCATCCATATACTCAAGAAGGAACGTCACGCCTAAACTAATGAATAGTGCTAGCACGAACGCAATTACACAGTTCAATACAACGTTTGGCGAAACTGGTTCAGCATTCACGTTTTCTTCCTTCGCATAGTTCAGGATCGAAACGTTCTTTACACTCATCAGATCAGGTATTTCAGTCTGGAATACTTTCGAAACAGCATTCACAATTTGTGCAGCCTTCTCGTAGGACTTATCTTGAACGACCAGCGTCATCACCTGAGTATTGTTTACAGAACTTACACTTACCTTCTCGATCAAATCTTCCGAACTCAGCCCAAATTCCGGATACTGCTCTGCGACAACATCCATAATTGCGGGAGTTTTAATAATCTCTTTGTATGTATCAATCAGCTTGATATTCGTAGTTACGGTATCTGAGTTGAGCTGCTGGATTTCTGGGTCAGATGTTTTTGTGACAATAATTTTCGTAGATGCTTCATATTCAGGCTTAATGACAAACTTGCTAACGATACCGGACAATACCGTTGCTACCACGACCAAGGCTACTATCCACCACAAACGCTTACGAATGATTCGAACGTAGTCCTTGATTTCTAGTTCTTTCACGTCATTCTCCCCCACGATCATTGGTTGCATTTTGACAAGATAAGCCCCCTCCCTGTTCTTCTCGAGAGGGGGCTAGATCATATTCAGTACTACCTGATTGAAACTTACTTCACTTGCAGTGTGCGGTACAGGATAACTGCCGCTTCTGCACGGGATGCATTATTGTTCGGGTTGAACTTACCAGCGTTGCCAATAACAATACCTTCTTGTGCAGCAAGTGCCACGCCAGCTTTCAACGTCGCATTGATCGAAGCTGCGTCACTGAATGCTTTCAGTGCAGCATCAACGTTCTCAACAGCTTTAACGTCTGTCTTAAGCGTCAGTGCACGTGCAATCATCGTTGCCATCTCAGCACGCGTAATCGTAGCATTCGGTGCGAATGTCGTTGTCGTGCGGCCGTTGATGATGCCCTTATTAGCTGCTGCTGCAACATAAGGAGCGAACCAATCCGTCGACTTCACGTCGCTGAAGCTCGAAGTAAGACCGGAGCTCTCAAGATCCAGAGCACGAACGAGCATCTTAGCGAACTCAGCGCGCGTTACGCTGCCTTTCGGATCAAACACGTTCTCGGAACGGCCGGAGATTGCACCTTTCGCAGCCAGAACCTCGATTTGACGACCAGCCCACGATTTAACGGAAGCGATATCGCCAAACGTTACTTTGTTTTCAACAACTACATAAGAGGAGAACGTATCGCGCGATTCCACGATCGTATCGCCATCTACTACGCCGCCTTCGAACGTCAGCTTGCCGTCCACAATTTTCGCAACGCTAAGCAGTTCTTTATCAACGCCATTCAGATTGCCAAGTGGAATACGTACTACAATCGGATTCACAAACTCATGCACATCTTGTCCACCCAGGGACAAGCCAAAGTTATATACAGAGGATACAGCAGGGTACCCTTCAACCGCTGGCTCAGTCGACGCATTCTTCGTTCCAACCGACAGGCCAAACGCCTTGCCATACTCACTGCTGTTCGGAACCGACACTGTCAGACCGTTCATTGCAACGTTCAATTTGCCAAATGGCGATGCATTCAGCTTCTTCATTACTTCCTCGGACAGTTTGACACTGATCGACGAGCTGTCGATATTTCCAAGGTTAATGGAGAATGCTCCAGCGGATGCTTTCTCATTAGAGCCCGCTGCTTTAAGTATCTGCTGCAGTTTCTCGAACGCCGCAATTACTGTATCTAGCTTCGATCCTACTACTTCGCTCGGATCAACCGAGGCGATACCGTTCGAAATCGTTACCAGCGCCGAAACGTTAACTTCTCCGGAATCTTTCAGCACTTGGTTGAACAGGGCCAGAGCTTGTTTAGCAATTTCCAGTTTTTGCGCATCTGTTGCGCCGTCCAGCTTGCTAAGCAGATCGTCAAAGCTTTGATCCACAGCCGTGTTGCCTGTAACAGTTGACCCTGATGGGTTCGTTGTTGTTGTTGTTGTAGTCAATGTCGACAGATAAGCCAATGCAATCGCTTCAGCAGCGTCATCAAACACGTCTGTACCAATTTCCGTTCTTAGTTGTTCTACTGCCTGTACAACATCGTCACCAGTGATGCCTGCATTTGTTACCAGTTCGCGAAGCTCAGATACCGTAGAAACAGACAATGCGCTGTTCAAAGCACCGTTAACAAGAGTTTTGCGTTCTGCGGAGCTCTTCGCTAGTGCAATCAACTGCGTCAGGCTCTTCGATTTCAACTGCTTACCGATGTACGACTCTGCGTCAACTGCAGCTTTGGCTACAGCATCAACCGTAATTGCCGATGTATTCGTTACACCTACGCCTACCGCTGCGGACTTCAAAGCGTCGCGGTATTCGGTGTTCGTTTGAATTTCTTCCAAAGCGCTTACACTCAACGTTGTCGGAATCGACAACAGGTCAACGACTAGATCAGCGAGCGCTGCACGGTTCTCATCCGATACATTTAATTTGTCCGCAATCGGACCCGCAATTGCAGCACGTTGGCTGCTTTCCAGGTTAATGATCGCTTGACGAGCAGTATTAACATCCGCTTTGCCTTGCGTCGAAAGTGCAGCGTATACCGTATTGAAGCGGTTTACAGCTTGTTGGCTGTAAGATACGCTGGCGAAAGCCGTTTGCGCGCCAATATGATTCGCCAGACCTTTCTCACTGAATGGGATACCTGCAAAACTTGTCGAAACGATCGCTGCTGCCAGCGAATACTTCAAAACCGTTCCTTTAACACCCACTACTATCACCTCGTCGAATAAATGGTTATAACTTTCTTTGAGTATACAATTCCTTAATATTCAAATTAAAAAAATATAATAGGAATCAATACTCATACACTACCTATTGTTCTATGTATACTACTCTTCCATGCTGACTGCACCTGATGCGCGAGATTAATTGATATAGATTCTACCATTCAAAAAAGTAAATGGTCAATTAATTATTACCTAAAGATACATATTGTATCTAGGTATTTCGAATTATTCCGTGATATTTTCTGCATTCTATCTGTTAATTTCATGTCAATAATACATTTTGTATCTAAAAATAACTGGGAATTCACTGCTGTTTTATTTCCCTAAATAGCATCTTAACTTCAAATCAAGACCAAATCAGGTTGTCATGCATAGCCCTCTGACTTCCTCGC
The DNA here is from genome assembly GCF_003182255.1 of Paenibacillus cellulosilyticus. Lineage (GTDB taxonomy): Bacteria > Bacillota > Bacilli > Paenibacillales > Paenibacillaceae > Paenibacillus_T > Paenibacillus_T cellulosilyticus. The sequence goes on from NZ_QGTQ01000001.1 coordinate 247,155, forward strand.
ATACAATGAAATACTTTGAATCGAAGTAACAGTATTTGGGAAAGGATGTGTAGTTGTTGGGAGATCCGAATTTATCAAATATTGGGCTTATTCAATCCGTTCATCCGCTAGAAGCTTACAATTATAACCCCCTCCCCATCGTTATCGTAGACGCTTCAGGCGTATGGGTAACCGATGCCGAAGGTGAAAGATATATGGATATGCTTAGCGCCTACTCTGCCTTGAATGCCGGCCATCGCCATCCAAGGCTAATACGCGCCTTGCTCAATCAGGCGATGCACGTAACACTGACTTCCCGTGCCTTCTATAACGAACCATATATTCGCCTATGTACCTCGCTTACTGCGTATACAAAGAAAGATGCTATTCTTCCGATGAACAGTGGCGCTGAGGCCATTGAGACTGCTATCAAAACAGCTCGTCGATGGGGATATCGGAACAAAGGGATTGCAGATAATCAAGCAGAGATCATTGTTTGTGCTAACAATTTTCACGGAAGAACCATAACAGCCATTTCCTTTTCTTCTGAACAGTCATACAAGCATGACTTCGGCCCGCTGACACCAGGCTTCCGAGTGATCCCTTATGGAGACATTGATGCACTTGAGCAGGCGATTACATCTAATACTGTCGCGTTCCTCGTTGAGCCAATCCAGGGAGAGGCAGGCATTATTTTACCTCCAGCCGGCTACCTATCTGCCGCCGCAACACTTTGTCGAGCTCATCAACTACTATTTATCGCAGACGAGATTCAGACCGGCTTCGGGCGAACGGGCCGGCGTTTTGCTTGTGACTACGACAACGTCGTTCCCGATATCTATGTTCTTGGAAAAGCATTGGGTGGAGGTATTCTACCGATTTCAGCCATCGCAGCAAACCGCAATATTCTCGATGTTTTCGAGCCCGGCTCTCATGGATCGACATTTGGTGGCAATGCGCTTGCTTGTGCTGTTGCTATCGAAGCTATTGCTGTGGCAGAAGAAGAACAGCACGCTCAGCGTTCGGAAACGCTCGGGAACCGTCTGCTCGAATCCATTAAACAAATCTCGAATCCCATCATTCGGGAAGTTCGAGGGCGTGGTTTGTTTATTGGCATTGAGCTTACTATCCCTGCCCGCCCCATATGTGAACAGCTCATGAAACTCGGCTTACTCTGCAAAGAAACGCATGAGAGTACAATCCGATTGGCACCGCCGCTAACGATTTCAGATGATGAACTCAATTGGGCAATCGGCCGTCTTCGGCAGGCGCTTAGCTAACTAGAGCCAAACAAAAACAACGCACCTATCGCTATTTAGCGATAAGTGCGTTTTTAAATCTTATCCGTGCATCAGCGCAACTCCATATGCAGGGACCTCCATTAAGGCTAGCAGTCGTTTGACTCGAGCTGCATCCGCTTCATCTACCTGTCCGCTACGAATTACGAGAAGCACACCATTGCACGCAGCTATCATCAACTGGGCATCGGCTGAAGATAACAGCGGCGGCATGACAAGGCAAACTTTATCGTATCGCTGTCGCCATTGATCAAACAACGGTTGGAGTGCGAACGAGCCAACCGCATCTCCTGTATAGGACAGCGAATCTCCTGCCGTCATAATGTCCAAATTTGAAACGACGTCATGATACACTGTATCTTCCGCTGTTTCCAGAGCTTCCACCACAGAACTCAACCCCATTACGTTCGGCAGACCAAACAACTTATGTATGAGAGGCGATTGCATGTCACCATCCACTAGCAGCGTACGACGATTGGCCTGCGCATATGCCACAGCCAAATTTGCCGTCATCTCTGCCGTTCCAGCTCCTACTCGCGGAGCCACTACCCCGATAAGCCTAGCATCTTGACCACCTGCCCGATCAATTTGAGCACGCAAGGATCGATATTGCTCAGCCGCTTCGCGGTTTGCCCCGGTTAACATGACAAGCTTATTTTTGGATCGGGACATCCCGGCTCTCCCTCGCTCCTCTGAGCTTAAAATTCAACCAATCATGGCGATTTCGTTTATGCGGATCGCTATCAATTAATAAAGGCACCTCTATTAACGTCGAAAGTCCAAATGCCCTCGTTACATCACGTTCCGTTCGAATCGATTGATCAAAATATTGAAGTAACACGCATATCCCCACGCCACACATTGCAGAAAGGACAAAGCCTACGATGAGCAGCATCTTCTTCCCGATATTCACCGATTGCGGCGTATATTCCGGTTGTTCTTCTGCGCTATATAGAACCTCCAGATTATGTGAATGATATAACCGCCCAGCCTCATCTATGAACGCAGCGGAGACGGTATTAACAATGTGAGCCGCTCGTTTATACTGTTCATCCCTTGCAGCAATCGTCAAAACCTGCGATGTCGTGCTAGTTGAGACCGATAGTTTACTTGATATTTGACCTGCCGATAAACCCAACTCTGGATTCTCCTTTACAACTTTCTTCATGACATTGGGTGTTCGGACGATATCTTTATACGTTTGCAGCATGAGAAGATTCGCCTGGATGACTTGCGGATCAATCGGTTTCTTTGCTGTCTCATCTCCTATGCTAGTAATAATCAATCTAGAGGATGCTTCGTACATCGGTGTCTGCATACGTCCATAACCATACGCGGAGCCGCAGCCCACAATGATGATACTTACGATTAGCCACCACCTGCGGCGCAGCATGATTACAATATCGAGCAAATTCAGCTCCTCTTGCAACTATATTCCCTCATTCCAGTAGAAGAATACGAGAAATCTCTTTATATATTGCTATGTGGCAGTATATTCAACACATTTTTACATGCATTTTAATAAAAATGAGGCCCTAATTATTATCTAAAAGTAAGATATTGGCTCACTTTTCTTATTCTATCATTCTATTTTTTCGAGCGTCAATGACCCCGTAAGCTAACAACTTAATATTTTTCTAACATATTATTAACATTTTGCAAAAAAAGGCGCGACCGAAGCGGCATTTCAGCCACAACGATCGCGCTTTAATTTTTTATAAATTTATCCCTTGCTCGGATCAAACGAGCTCTTCAGCGATACGATCCGGTTGAACACCAGCTTGTCCTCGCCGGACAGCTTCGAGTCAACATTGTAATAGCCGTGACGGAAGAATTGGAACTTGTCCCCGCCTTGCGATTCAGCCATGCCTTGCTCGACGTAGCCTTGCAGTACCTCGAGCGATTCTGGATTGATCCGTTCAAGGAACGGCTTGTCCGCATTTGCTTCATCATCAATGAGCAGCGGCTCGAAGTGGCGGAATTCTGCCGCCTTCGCTTGCGATGCCTCTACCCAGTGGATCGTACCCTTCACCTTACGGCCCGTAAAGCCGGAACCGCTCTTCGTTTCTTGGTCATACGTGCAGCGCAGCTCAATCACTTCGCCTGCTTCGTTCTTGATAACCTCTTCACACTTAATGAAGTAAGCATGCTTGAGGCGAACTTCGTTGCCCGGATACAGACGGTGATACTTCGGCGGCGGCACTTCCATGAAGTCGTCCTGCTCGATATAGATTTCACGAGAGAACGGAATCATGCGCGAGCCCATCTCTTCGTTCTCGGAGTTGTTCTCCGCCTCAAGCTGTTCAACTTGCCCTTCCGGATAGTTCGTAATGACAACCTTCAGGGGGCGCACAACAGCCATCGAACGAAGCGCCTTCAGCTTCAAATCCTCGCGGATAAAATGCTCCAGCATCCGCTCATCGACAAGGCTGTTCGCGCGAGCGACACCGATCTCACGGCAGAATGCGCGCAGCGATTCTGGCGTAAAGCCGCGGCGGCGCAGGCCGCTGATCGTCGGCATGCGTGGATCATCCCAGCCGTCGACTACGCCGTTATCGACGAGCGACTTCAGATATCTTTTGCTCATAATCGTATTCGTGATATTGAGGCGAGCGAACTCATATTGATGAGGCGTCGCTTCCATCTCGCACTCTGCAACGACCCAGTCGTACAGCGGACGATGGTCTTCGAACTCCAGCGTACAGATCGAGTGCGTAACGCCTTCAATTGCATCGCTGAGCGGGTGCGCGTAGTCGTACATCGGATAGATGCACCATGCGTCGCCTGTCCGATGATGATGCGTGTGCGAAATCCGGTACAGCACCGGATCGCGAAGGCTGATGTTTGGCGAAGCCATATCGATCTTCGCGCGCAGCACGCGTTCGCCGTCCTTGAACTCGCCGGCACGCATCCGTGCGAACAGATCGAGGCTCTCCTCTACGCTTCGGCTGCGGTACGGGCTATCTTGGCCCGGCTCTGTCAAGGAACCGCGCGTCTCGCGCATTTGCTCCGCCGTCAGATCGCACACGTAAGCCTTCCCTTTCTTAATGAGCAGTACCGCCCGGTTGTACAGCTCCTCGAAATAATCGGAAGCGAACCGAAGGTCGTCCCATTCGAAGCCAAGCCACTGCACGTCCTGCTTGATTGACTCTACATACTCTGTATCTTCTTTAAGCGGATTCGTATCATCGAACCGCAAATTCGTGCGTCCCTTGAATTCATCAGCCAGCTCGAAATTCAAACAAATCGACTTGGCATGGCCAATATGGAGATAGCCATTTGGCTCTGGCGGGAAACGGGTAACGATCTCACTTACCGCACCCTTGCTCAGATCTTCCACGACGATGTTACGAATGAAGTTCGAGGATACCGTTTTATTTTCCATAGCGACCAACCTTTCCTGCGGAAAACTCCTATCCTCTTATAATACACAATTTTCTATCATTTTATAAATAGGTAAATCGAAAATATGAGGTCCATAGAACGTTGACGACAGCTAGGGGAGATGCATATAATTAGGTTAGCTAAGCAAAATATTAGTCTACGAGGGAGGCGATATGCGATTGGACGAACATCAGCAACTGTCACGTGAGCTAATGAATGCTTTTCGCCAGCTGCGTCAGTTGAATTGGACCGGCCTGAGATCCAATGACGGCCTTACAAAAGCAGAAATTATGACCCTATTCCACATCCGCCACGCGACTCGTCAGGAGCCTGCCGGGCCTAAAGCATCCGAGCTTGCGCGCTCGCTCAATGTAACGATGCCTACTGTAACACAGACGGTGAATGTGCTGGAAGCACGAGGTCTGCTTGAGCGGCATCGCGATCCAGCCGATCGACGAGCTGTCCGCATTCGTCTGACGACTGAAGGAGAAGCCGTTATGAGCCGCAACCACGCCATCATGCTGAATAAGATTGGCAGCGTCGTTGAGCACTTGGGTGCGGAACGCAGCCGAGAGCTCATTGAAATTTTGCAAGAAGTGTTCCGTTTCTATTCCACCGATCCTGCAAGCATCTGCCCCCCGCCTCAAGAAAATAAATAATCCGCCTACTTAATAGAAAGAGGTGACGTTTCTCCTCATGATCAAGCTTTTAAGCCACTTGAAGCCGTACCGGATCGCCGTTACGTGTGTCCTTGTATTCGTCTTCCTGCAGACGCTGTCTGACTTATATTTGCCGACATTGCTCGCAGATATCGTCGACAAAGGCGTCATGTATGCTGACACCCATTATATTTGGCGAATCGGCGGTTTCATGCTGATAGTCGCACTAGGCGGCACGCTCTGCTCCGTCGGCGCCAGCTATTTGTCCGCCAAGGCTGCGGGCGGCTTCGGACGCGACCTGCGAAGCCGATTGTTCGCACACGTCGAGAAGTTCTCACTCAATGAGTTCGATAAAATCGGTACCGCTTCGCTCATTACGCGGACAACGAACGATATTACCCAGGTCCAAATGGTACTGACGATGATGATGCGCGTGCTCGTAATGGCGCCGCTCATGTGCTTCGGCGGCATCATCATGGCGCTGTCTCGCGATGTAAAGCTGTCGTTCGTCATCATCGCGATCGTGCCGGTCATTGCGCTCGTTATTTTATTCATCTCGAAACGGACAATTCCTCTATTCGGCATTCAGCAGAAAAGATTGGACCGTCTCAATCTTGTGCTCCGCGAACACCTGACGGGTATCCGCGTCATTCGCGCGTTCAATCGCACACAACACGAGCAATCGCGTTATACAACAGCTAACGGCGAGCTGACCGATACCGCTATGCGAGTAAACCGGATGATGGCTGCCATGATGCCTGTCATGATGCTTATCATTAACTGCGCGAGCATCGCGATTATTTGGTTCGGTGGCATTCGCATCGATCACGGCGGCATGGAAGTTGGCGATCTGATGGCGTTCATCCAGTACGCTTGGCAGATCATGTTCGCTCTCATGTTTGCTTCCATGATGTTCGTCATGGTTCCACGTGCATCAGCTTCTGCTGCCCGCATCCAAGAAGTGCTCGACATGCAGCCGAATATCGAAGACCCTGCGAACCGTGCCGCAAGCAGCGGCCAGCAGGCAAAGGGCTCTGTCGAGTTCCGTGATGTATCGTTCCGTTACCCAGGTGCCGAGATGACGGCGCTGACGAACATTTCGTTCAAGGCTTCGCCTGGCGAAGTTACGGCTATTATCGGCGGGACCGGTTCAGGCAAATCGACGATGCTTAATCTCATCCCTCGCTTCTATGACACTAGCGAAGGTGCCGTTCTGATCGACGGCGTCGATGTTCGAGAGATGACGCAGCAGGCGCTGCGTGAAACGATCGGCCTCGTACCACAGAAAGCGATGCTGTTCACAGGCTCTGTGACCGACAATATTCGATTCGGCCGCGAAGAGGCGACGGATGAGGAAGTCCGGCACGCCGCAGCTATCGCGCAAGCGTCCGAATTTATCGAGCGTATGCCAGAAGGCTATCAATCTGTTATTTCACAAGGCGGTACGAACGTATCCGGCGGCCAGAAGCAGCGTCTGTCGATCGCGCGCGCACTTGTACGCAAGCCGCTCATTTACCTATTCGACGACAGCTTCTCGGCGCTCGATTTCAAGACCGATGCTAAGCTTCGTGCGGCACTTCGCCCAGAAACAACCGAAGCGACCGTCATTATCGTCGCTCAGCGCGTCAGCACCGTCATGGATGCCGATCGTATTATCGTGCTCGACGATGGCCAAATCGCAGGCATGGGTACGCACCGTGAGCTGCTGGACAACAATGCGGTATACCGCGAGATCGTGATGTCGCAGCTGTCTGAGGAGGAGATCGCATGAGAAACTTAGGACAATTCCGATCCGAACCTGCTCACTCAGCTGAACGCGGCGGTGGCGGCGGACCTCAAGGCCCTGGCAGACCAGGCGGTGGCAAAGGGCCGGGACCGGGTATGGGTCCAGGCGCCATGGGATTCGGCCCACCGCGCGGCGGCCCTGGCGGCATGATGATGAAAGGTCAGAAGGCGAAGAACTTCAAGGGCACGCTTCGCCGACTCGTCGGCTATCTGCGCCCGCATCGCTTCTCCCTGCTCATCGTCCTGCTGACCGCTGTGCTCAGTACCATCTTCTCTATTCTCGGACCGAAGATTATGGGTAAAGCGACGACCAAGCTTTTTGAAGGCTTGATGGGCAAAATCAAGGGCACACCCGGCGCATCGATCGACTATGACGCGATCGCCCGCATCCTTATTACACTCGCGATCCTGTACGTCATCAGTGCGATTTTCAGCTACATCCAACAATACGTGATGGCCGGCGTCGCACAGCGAACCGTCTTCGGAATCCGCGAGGATGTCAATAAGAAGCTGGCAAAGCTGCCGCTCAAGTTCTTCGACGGACGAACGCATGGTGAAATTCTTAGCCGCGCCGTCAACGATGTCGACAACATCAGCGGCACGCTCCAGCAGAGCTTAACGCAGTTCATTACCGCTATCGTCACACTCATCGGCGTCGTTGTCATGATGCTGACGATTAGCCCGCTGCTGACGCTTATTACGGTCATTACACTACCGCTTAGTTTTGTCGTGATCAAAATGATCGCTTCGAAGTCGCAGGCGCATTTCGTCGGTCAGCAGCGTGCACTCGGCGAGCTGAACGGCCATGTTGAAGAAATGTTCACGGGCCACACGATCGTCAAAGCGTTCGGTCGCGAGGAGACAGCGGTCAACAAATTCAACGAAGTGAATGAGCGCTTGTACCAGTCCGGCTGGCGCGCCCAGTTCATCTCGGGTAACATCATGCCGCTCATGGGCTTCATCGGCAACATCGGCTATGTACTGGTCAGCGTATGCGGCGGTCTCTTCGTTCTGCATAATCGGATCACCGTCGGTGACGTACAGGCATTCATCTCCTACTCTCGCCAATTCACGATGCCGATTACGCAGACGGCTCAGATCGCGAACATTATCCAATCGACGATCGCATCTGCAGAGCGCGTATTCGAGCTGCTGGATGAGGAAGAGGAAGTGCCGGACGCACCTGCGACTTCTACAAATGCAGTTGTATCATTGAATAAAGCTGCTTCTGGCGAAGTGAATTTCCAGCATGTGAAGTTTGGCTATAAGGAAGACGCGCCACTCATGACCGATCTGAGCATCGACGTGAAGCAAGGACAGACGATCGCAATCGTCGGACCAACCGGTGCAGGCAAAACAACGCTGATCAACCTGCTCATGCGTTTCTACGAGCTGAACGATGGGCAGATCACGATTGATGGCAAGAACATCGTCGACATGCCGCGCGGCGAGCTGCGCAGCAAGTTCGGCATGGTGCTGCAGGACACTTGGCTGTTCAACGGTACGATCCGCGACAACATCGCGTATGGTCGTGTCGGCGCGACTGAAGAAGATGTGGTGCGTGCGGCGAGAGCTGCGTATGCCGACCACTTCATCCGCACACTGCCAGATGGATATAATACGATTCTCAACGAGGAAGCATCCAACCTGTCGCAGGGGCAAAAGCAGCTGCTCACCATCGCGCGTGCCGTGCTCGCCGATCCCCAGATTCTGATCCTCGACGAAGCGACGAGCAGCGTCGATACGCGGACCGAGGTTCATATCCAGCAGGCGATGAACGCGCTGATGGAGGGCCGCACAAGCTTCGTTATCGCGCACCGTCTGTCGACGATTCGCGATGCGGACCGCATCCTCGTCATGAATCAAGGCTCGGTTATCGAGCAAGGCTCCCATGAAGAGCTGCTTGCACAGCGCGGCTTCTACGCCGACCTGTACGAGAGCCAGTTCTCGGGAAGCAAGAAGCAGCCTGAAGCGATCTAGCCGTTATGCAATAAGCCCGCCTCCCTAACCGGGAAGGCGGGCTGTTTCATTTTATGACAGAGCAGCATATCCAGAGTCATTCCCAGCAGGTGTCTGCTGTCTTCCCACCTCCGCTGAAATACGACTAATTACGCCATAACTTCCACGCAATCAAACATATCAGCATTCCCCTCTTTCAATTCAAATGCTGTATTCCGCACCATCCCTGACAGTCGCCCATACAATGCAACTATCTAGGTTAGGGAGGCGCAAGCCGTGAAACCAACATCGACAACATCGGAGAGACCTTACGCGGTCGTTTTTCCCGATGCGTCTTGGGGCAACACCCTCTTCTCCGATCAGCTGTCTCCGATCGCCGCCAAGCATCCGGTACGCTGGGTAACGAACAATCCGCAGCGGGCGCTTGCTGGCGCACCGTCCAACGTGACCGCTATATCAACCGATGAACTTCATCATATGGATTGGAGCCAAGCGACCGCCTTCGTGCTTCATCCATGCTGGGCAGCAACCGTGCTTCCGCTGCGCCCACGGCTGCTCGGCGCTTGGACGTCCGGCTCTGCAGGGGAGGATCAGCTGGAAGCAAGCTGGCGTGGTCGGTTGGCCGGTGAGGCCTCTTTCGTATTGACGCTGTCGGAGCCTTATTATTTGGATCTTTCCTTCCGCCGGGACAATGTGTTCGTCCTGGACGGTGCGGATGAGACTTCCGACTGGTTCGCTTCACAGGCTGGATTGTGGGCGGCTGACGGCACCGATCCGCTGCCGCTGTGCCGACTGCAGCGACAGCGCCGCGAAGCAGCCTATCGTGAGCGGCTATCCGAGACGGGAGGCAGCTCGACATTAATGTTCTACCGCTCCGTCTATCTTTATCTGCTTGGCGATGCCGTTGGAGCTGAACGGGAGCTGCTCGGCGCGTTCGAGCAGGCTGTGCTGCAAGGCGATGAGCATGCGCTCGATGGTATATATCGGTTCCGATCGGCCCTGCTCGCCTCACAGGGCAAGCTGGAATCGGCTGTTCAGGCCTATGAAGCGACAGCCATTACAGCTGTAGAACGTGCCAATGCTGAGGAGCTTCGACGGAGATTGGTACATGGCGAGCGTTCACTGGTCACTGTAATGCTGCTGAGGCTGAATGATGACCATCGAGAGGCAGCAAGCAGGCTTGAGAGACTGCTAAATGAGCTGATTGTAGATACGGGTGAAAGTATAGTCCCGATGGATGGTGACAAGAGCGCGGATCAGATGCTGAGTGCGGAGAGTAAGTGGAAAGTAGAAGAGGTGCATGCAGGTGAGCTTGGGCGGTCGAAGCATGAGCAGGCCGCTCAAGCGATGACAGCACGGCGATTGTTGATCGACTCGCTGCTGCAAGCCGGCTGCGTACGAAGGGCGAGCCAGTGGTTCGAGTCGAATACGATCCAAACCGCAAGGGATCGCACCGACTATGAGCTGCTGCAAGGAACAGCGCTGCTGCTGAACGGCAGCCGCCGCGAGGCGATTCTATCCTTCCTGCGCGCGACAGAACTGCGGCAGGACGCCATCGGCGCGTTGACCGAGCTCGCGCTGCTCGACGCTGCCGTGAAGCGGCTCGCCGACGGCGGGACCGCGACACTGAAGTAGCTGCGGGATACGCGCGGTGTGACGCGGGTCGTGGGGCAGTGAGGTGCGATCTGCCGCCCGCAAGGTGCATTTCTGCACCTTGCGGACGGCGTTCCGACCTCGGCGGCTCGTTTAGGTGCATTTCTGCACCTTGCGGACGGCGCTCCGGCCTCGGCGGCTCGTTTAGGTGCATTTCTGCACCTTGCGGACGGCGCTCCGGCCTCGGCGGCTCGTTTAGGTGCATTTCTGCACCTTACGGGCGGCGCTCCGGCCTCGGCGGCTCGTTTAGGTGCATTTTTGCACCTTGCGGGCGGCGATCCGGCTTCGGCGGCTCGTTTAGGTGCATTTCTGCACCTTGCGGGCGGCGCTCCGGCCTCGGCGGCTCGTTTAGGTGCATTTCTGCACCTTGCGGACGGCGCTCCGGCCTTGGCGGCTCGTTTAGGTGCATTTCTGCACCTTGCGGACGGCGCTCCAGCCTCGGCGGCTCGCTTAGGTGCATTTCTGCACCTTGCGGACGGCGCTCCGGCCTCGGCGGCTCGTTTAGGTGCATTTCTGCACCTTGCGGACGGCGCTCCGGCCCCGACGGGGCTTTTAGGTGCATTTTTGCACCTTGCGGACGGCGCTCCGGCCTCGGCGGCTCGTTTAGGTGCATTTCTGCACCTTGCGGGCGGCGTTCCGGCCTCGGCGGCTCGTTTAGGTGCATTTCTGCACCTTGTGGGCGGCGATCCGGCCCCGGCGGCCCTTTTAGGTGCATTTCTGCACCTTGCGGGCTTGGCTTTACCTCGTCACCCTCGCCGACCGCAACTGCCCCGGCGCCGTTTGTTCTCATCAACGAGCTACTACTAACCATTTGGGAGGGTTCAGCATGCAAAGCCTGCGCAAAGCTTCCGGCAACAAGCTGACCGCCATGATGCAGGTGCGCAATGAGTGCGGACGCTATCTGGAGGCGTCGCTGGCGCAGCTGTCAGACGTGGTCGATGAAATCGTCATCGTAGATGATGCCAGTACGGACGGAACGCCAGAGCTGTGCCGCTCCTTCCCGAAGGTCGTCCGCCTCGTCGAGCTTCGGCGGCCGCTGTTCGGCGAAGAGTGGAAGCTGCGCTCCCTGCTGTGGGAGACAGCCGTCTCGACCGAGCCCGATTGGCTGCTGGCCATCGATGCCGATGAGTTTCTCGAACGACGTACCATTCGGCGCATCCGCGAGCTGATCGATCAAGATCAATACGATTGGGCTGCGCTGCGGATGTATGATTTTTGGGGATCGCTGACGCATTATCGGGATGATCTGTGGTGGAACCTGCATCGCCGCCACACGATGATGCTTGTCCGCTATTTGCCTGGCTTTCACTATGCTTATCCACGCTGGGACCACCACGTCCCTAGGCTCCCAATCACCTGCGCCGCCCTGCCTGGACTGCGTTCCGAGCTTCGTGCGAAGCACTTCGGTTGGGCTGGAGACGAGGAGAATCAGCGGGCCAAATACAATCGTTACAAGCAGCTGGACCCTGACGGACGCTGGGGAAACATCGATCAATACGAGTCGATTCTCGATCCGGCACCAAATTTGATTCGCTGGGTGGAGGAGGAGTGAGCGGATGCAGACGGTTAGTATTTTGACCCACAGTTATGTAGATGGCTATAATCGGCAGTTCAAGCGGCTGTTCGGGGGCGGACTAGAGCGGTACATTCGCGAGCTGTGCGGCGTTATCCATGCGATGGGACTGCGGCCGGTTGTACATCAGCTGTCGTACTTCGAGCCTTTTCGCACCTCGTTCGAGGGAACGGAAGTCATCGGCTACACCTACGAGCTTGGCAAGGTCGCTGCGGCATTCGAGAGGATGGCAGAGGAGGCGGATGGTCTCCTGATCTACGCAAGCTGCTTGTGGCATCCGATCTCTTTCAAGCCAGGCAGCATCGGCATTTGTCACGGGATCAACTGGGATCACGGGTCGGTCCTAACGTCCACGAAGGACGGGATCACGTCTGCCTTTCGGCAGGCGGTACAGCAGCTCGATCGAATCGTATCGGTCGATTCGCATTTTCAGACGTATGCAAGGGCGATGTGTGAGTTCGATGATATGGACAAAATCATTCTGCTCCCCAACAGCGTCGATACCGCCAGCTACACACCGAGTAAGAACAACCAGACGAATCAGCCTCGCAAGCGCGGCTATCGGGTGCTTGTCCCTCGCCGGCTGAGCTACGAGCGAGGAGTCATTACCATGATGCTCGCAGCTGAGCAGCTGCTGCAGTCGCGCAGCGATCTCGTGATCGAATTCGCTGGCGAACTCGTCGATGGGACGAACATTGCGGATGCGTTCCGCTTGTGGCATGACGCTCACCCTGCGAAGAAACGCATCGAGCAACGAGCGTATTCCATGGACGAAATGCGCCAGGCCTATGCGGGAGCGGACATCGCGGTTATCCCGACGATTTTCTCGGAGGGGACCTCGCTTTCTTGCCTTGAGGCGATGAGCTGCGGCGTGCCCGTCGTGGCGACGAATGTCGGCGGCTTGAACGACCTTGTCATTGACGGGCTGAACGGACGGCGGGTACCGCCGAACTCGGCCGCGATTGCGGATGCGGTTAACGGCTTGCTCGACGACAAGCCGCTCCGCCGCAAATTCAGCAAGCTAGGCCGCGAAACGGCGCTGGCATTCGACAGCAGCCGCTGGCGTGACAGCTGGACGGCCGTCATCGCGAAGCAGCTTGAGGCACGTCCAGCGGCACCATGATGCAGGCACTCACGGCGGGTAGAGCGCCGTGAGGCCGATCAGGCGCAGCTCATTCCAGCTGCGCAGTGCTTGCGGCAGCAAGCTGCCGTGTTCGCTGCCCGCGAGCGTTTCACTCGCTCGCGCAGCGAAGGCAGCGGCAAGGGCGGATGCCGCTGCTCGCCCTTGCGCCGGTTGCGCCGCCGCAGAACGGGCGGCGGCGAAGCAGTCGCACGCCTCCCGCCAGCGGCCAACCGCAGCAGCTAGCAGCCCTGCGGCCAGCTCTGCCTCGAACGGCGGCCCACCAATTCTAGGCGGCGCTCCAGGCCATACATAGCCAGCCCTTCCGCCTAACCCTGTAGGCGAGCCATCCCCTTCTGCATCACCACCGCCCCTACTCCACCCCACACTGTGAAGTAACACCCCAAACTGCAGCATTGACGGCAAAGACTGCTCTTCTGCTCCCACACTAGCGGCCCGTTCCACCCGCTCCAGCCATCCAGCCCAGTCGCCCGCAAGCAGCTGCGCCTCGCCAGACACCGCCAATGTTCCACCTTGGCCATCAGACGCACAGCAACGAAGGACAACTCCCAGCTTCGCCCACTCTCCGCCTAATAAACGTTGCTGCTCCACGGCCAGCCAGCATCGCTCAGCCTCCACCAGATCACCCTGCTGTAGTCGCAGCCAGCCAAGCAATTGCACTCCCGGCCCGCCAGCACCTTCAACTAGTCGCTCAATGTACGGACCGCACCGATCAGGCTCATGCAACTGAAGCAGCAACTGGGCCACTCGAAGCCGCACCCGCTCCAACTCACGCTGCCCTCCGCCAGGTGCCGCCTCCTCCCGTCGCACACGCACGTTCAAATGCAGCAAACACTCTACCGCAGCCTGCCACAGCTCCTTCATGCCATATGCGGCTTCGCCTTCAACTGCCTGATAAAGCGCCAGCAGCCGAATCCACGCACGCTCCAGCCCCGGACGCTGCCGAAGCGCAGCTGCATAATAAGCCGCGGCCTCCTGCCACTCGTATAATTGCTCGCATGCTGCGCCAGCCGCATAGAGCGTCCGATAGCCGCCTGCACCTTCCACCGACGAATAATAAGGCGCCGCCTCTCCCACTGCCGACGCCTGTTGCAGCACCTGCAAGGCTGATCTCGCATCATCACGTGCTATATGGACCGCAGCTAACGCCTCATAGAGATCGGGAAAATCGCCATACAACTGCAGCCCCGCCTCCGCCACGGATGCCGCCTCGTCCAACCGCCCTGCCATTCGGCAAGCATGCGACAGCTTCAAATAAACATCCGACGCAAAGCCGCAAGCATCATCCAGCTGCCCCACCAGCGGGTGCAGCCATTCGGCCGCCTCCAGCCAGCGGCCCGCACTAAGCAGCTCCGTTCCTACGGCGTAACGAAGCAGCGGATCATTAGGCCGCTGAGCCAAAGCTTTAGATAACAATCGCAGGTTGCGTTCTACCTTGCGCCGCTCTTCCATCACATCAGCGCGATAGCCCTCATGCCGTATCGTCAGCGGTGCGATTGCAAGCGGCCCTCCTTGCAGTGCAGCAGCAGCGGTTGCGCATTCCTCATGTATGATACCTGCGAACCGAATCCGCTCATCGTTGCGGAACAGCCGGCAGACCGCATCCGTCACAGCGGACTCTTCCTGCTCAGCATCCGTGCGCGCAAGGCGACTAATGAGCCGAATATAGTAGCCCCATTGATCGTCCGCCAGGAGAAGCCTTTCCCATACTTGCATTGCAGCAGGCTCCAATCGCTCATCCGCATCGAGTACGAGAATCCACGGCTGCGATGCAAACGACAGCGCATAATTGCGTGCAGCGGCAAAATCGTCCGTCCACTCCCACCGCACAATCTGCGCGCCAAGCGACTGTGCAATCTCGACCGTCCGATCCTTCGAGCCCGTATCGCATACGATCATTTCCGCCACATATGGCCGCGCAGACATCAAGCAGGCTTCGATAAAAGCTGCCTCGTTCCGCACGATCATACAAAGCGACACACCAGGGAGCTCTGCCCTTCGCATGCTTAGTCCCCTCGCTCGCAGCCAGCGAGCAGCAGCCGAGCAGAACGCAGCACTTGCTTAGAGGCCGATGAAGCCGAGCGAACCGTCAGCAGCCTCTCCACTTCCCGCATATGCTGGTCCGCATGGGTCATCAGCGCCGCTGTACCATACTGAGCGGTGGCATCACAGCCATCTGCTACACTTGTTAAGGCATTCCGCAGTACCTGCTCCAGCATACCTGTGTCGCGCTTACTTACAATTCCCGCCATAACAGGGGCGAGACCAAAGCCCGCAGCATCATCCACGGCCACCGCCCCACTCGTATACGATGCTGCACCCTCCGCAACTACCGAACGTTTCTCAACCACCCCGAGCCATTGCAGCAACGACACTAACCGCTCGTACGCTGCAGCGGCAGAGTAAGCTCCCGCTTCCTCGGCCGACGATATGGCCGCCCCCGCAGCAGCAAGCATCCGTTCCGCCCTTCGCCGCGCATCTGCAAAACACCCTTCCGCTGCAGCGTGCGAAGCTTCCGCGAGCGCAAGCCATGCTGTGGACGCCGCTCCCCATGCAGGCTCGATCGCTCTACGCCGAAGCCAGGCGACAGCCTCCGCCGTACAGCCGCTGTCGAGCAGCACCGATGCGATTTTGACACCAGCCTCTTCTGTCGACACGGTGAATCTTCGTTCAAGCAGTACGGGCAGTTCACTGCCGCGATCGACGACCCGAAACATCCGGCACAACCGATGCAGCGGCGGCATCAAACTCGGCTTCATGCGAAGCGTCTCGCTATACCAGTGGGCTGCCGCATCGTAGCTGCCAGCTGTTTCGTACAAAATGCCCAGCAAATATGCCGTACGATGCGTGCCCATCCCATCTTCTGTATGGTAAATCCCTTTCGGCTGACCAAGCCGCAGCGCATAACATGCCGCCATAATCGCACTGCGCCGGCGCCCTATACGAGACAGCGATTCCGCAAGCGTATGCCACAAATCGGCATAATCGCTATAGAGCCGTACCCCTTCCTCTGCGGCTTCAGCCGCTTCCTTCCATCTGCCGAGCGTCTGCAAGCTCCGCGCCTCATATTTGAACACGAGATGTGCATAGCTGAGCTGCGTGAACGAAGGTGTCCTCCTCGCTTCGCGGAATGATTCGAGCGCATCCTGCGGCCTGCCCGCACGAAGAAACTCTACGCCTAAGTTGTATCGGTGGAACGGATCGTCCGGCTCCTCTTCAACTGCCTGCAGCAGCAGCAGCATGTTGCGCCGGATTTTGTCCCTCTCTGCAACGACGGATGGCTGATAGCCATAGTGCCGGATAACCGTCTCCCCAAGTGCAAGCCGTGCATTCGGATTGGCACGAAGAATGGACACTGCGATTTGCTCGTGAATACGTCCTTCGAAGCGGTGAAGCGGCGCATTCCGAAAAAGCCGGAGCACCGGGTTGATCGTCACGCCGTCCTCTTCGTCATTGCCAAGCAGATTCCAGACCGGCAGCAGCCACCCAGCCGCCTCTTCTCCATGGAGCGCAAGCTTCCGCAGGCTCGCCGACGCTCCCTCCGACAGCTCTTCATCCGCATCGAGGATCAGAATCCACTCTCCCTGTGCGGCATCAAGCCCTGCATTGCGAGCCGCGGCAAAATCCCCCGTCCACGCCCGTTCGATGACCTTCGCACCAAATCGGCGTGCAACGTCGGCACTTCCATCGATAGAGCTCGAATCGACGACGACAATCGCCTCATCGACGACCCCCTGCGCACTGCGCAAACAACGTGCAAGCCCCTGCTCATCATCCTTCACGATCATGCATAAGGAAATCAGCTTCCGCCGCGCCGCCATCGCCCATTCGCCTCCTTTGTGCACCATTGCGAGTCGTTCGCCAGCCTAGACCCTCCAGCCGAATGGCCGCCATCTCGATCCTCTTCCGCTCCTCCGTCAGCCATGCGGCAGCGGATCGCTCCTCTTCCCGCTCCATCAATGCCTGTGCAGCTAACCGCAAGCTTGCCGCCGCTGCCCCCAGCCGCGCGCGCTCGTCATCCGACTCATGCTGCACCGCCCGTTCATACAGCGATAGCGCCTCGCTATATAGCCGTCTGCCATACAGCATTTCGCCAAGCGTACGCAGCCCCAATACGCCTAATTGATTCGTTCCCATTATACGAAGCAGACGGTCGGCCGCAGCCTTCGTATAGCCATGTCGATGCAAGGATGCGGCAAACCGCTCCTCGGATACCGCCAGCCGCTCCCCGATACGCAGCAGACCATGCGATACAGCACGGTCCATGATCATTTCCGCACGATCAGCAGCTTCCACGCTGCCTTCCTCCGCAGTCCTATCTCCCGTCGCATAACGATGTCCAAGAAGTCGTTTCTCTGCCGCTTGGCATAACTGCAGCGTAGAGTGATCCAGCAACCGTTCCGATGCAGGAGGCAAGCGTCGTCCTTCCATCCAACAGCACAGCGACCAGTCGATTCCCGCTTCCATAGAAATTGGCTCCGATCGCCCCGCCGGATCAACAAGCAGCTCTCCCGCCTCGGCGTATTGCCCAGTACGAATGAGGCAGACCGAGAAGGAGGCGATAGCAGCAGGTGCAGCTGCCGCACCGGGATAATCCGCTGTCACCCGTCTCCATAGCGGGACAGCTGAGGAATACGCACCAATGAGCGTCAACGCATGCGCAAGCGAACACAGCCGTTCACCGATACGACCTGTCTTTCCCAGCGCATAATTCCCCTCAGTCTCTATGCCTGCATAGCTGATAAGCGTCTGAGCTATAGCGCCATCGCTGCCACCCGCCTCATGCAGCAGCTCTGCCAAGCCTTCGAGAGCCTGCGGCCAACCCGGCATGGCCACAAGCGCCTGCTCATAGCGGCGCGCAGCCTCCTGCCGATTGCCAAGCCGCCGCTCCAAGCCTGCAAGTGCCGTGCACGCCTTATAGCTTGCAGCTCCTTCTTCAGTTAAGTATTGTCCCGTATTCGCCTGACCCGCTTCTATCGCCGCCAAATGCGCCTGCTTCGCTTCCAGCCATGCACCTTGCCGGTATAAGCATTCCCCATAGAGCAGCTGCAGGTCCGCATAATCCGGGTAACGCTCTGTCTCACGAGCAAGCAGTTCGAGCGCAGACTCTTCCTCGTCTAATGCGAGCATGAGACGCGCGCTGTCCAGCATAAGGGATGGACGGAACGGGACATCAGGCGCAGCAGTGGCTCTTGCCCGCGCGAAAGCGGCGGATGCTTCCGCCGCTTTCGACTGTTGAATAAGGGTTACTCCAAGGTTGTACCAGTGGAATGGGCTGTCGGGCTGCTTATCCAACTGCTTGCGAATCATACGTTCGTTACGCTTAGCCGTTTGCTTGCGAGCAAGCTCGCCGGGCTCGTACCCATCATGTACAAGACGCACGCCCGACAACGGGCCGTCCACATCCCGCCACGTTCCAGGTTCACCCGCCACCAATTGCTCATGAATAGCGCCGATGTAGCGATAGCCTAGATCGGCACGAAATAAGCGAACCGCTTCATTTCGGATATTTTGACCCGCCATATGCCCGAATTCATTCTCGATGACAACACGATAAGCCGTTTCTTTCGAGTGAAGAAGTGTGTTTCGCAGCTGCTGCATGTCCGTATCCTCAGCCAGACGCTCATCTGCATCAAGCACCAGTATCCAGAGCGTCCGCGCCTGTCCAATTCCGATATTACGTGTCTGAGCAAAATCGTCCGCCCACGCCGCATGCACGACATGTGCACCACGCGAAGCCGCTATTTGCACGGTCTGGTCGGTGGAACCGGTATCGACAACGACTAGCTCATCCGCCCATGACCGGATGCTGTCTAGACATCGCGCCAGATGAAGCTCTTCATTGCGCACGATCAGATGAACGCCAAGCAGCATACTGTCACCCCTCCGTTATCAGGTTCCCTGTCCGTTGAAATAAACGTCGATCGTCGTTGGGTTGCCCGTCGCACTCGAACGATATGCCAGACGCGTATATTTCAAAAACCGCTGCGGCACAAGCACGTCAACCGATCCAACTGCGATGCCCGTTGTTGTCGACGTATCTGCATACCAGTTCGTACCGTTGGCACTGATCTCTACTCTAGCATCCGCTTTGTTCGTACCTGGACCGACATTGTAAACAAAGAAGGAGTACGTGCCGAATACACTCGTCGTTACGGTTGCGAGTCCCGTATATGCATTGGCTGTCGTGACATTGAGGTTGCTAATCTCTTGGAAGCTCTTCTGCGAGATCGACGTTACGCTGCTGAGCGTACCGGCTGTGATCGTTGCTCCGAGCACGCTATTGATCGTTCCCGCCGTGATCGTCGCTCCGAGCACACTATTGATCGTTCCCGCTGTGATTGTCGCTCCGAGCACACTATTGATCGTTCCCGCTGTGATTGTCGCTCCGAGCACACTATTGATCGTGCCTGCTGTGATTGTCGCACCAAGCACACTATTGATCGTTCCCGCCGTGATCGTCGCTCCGAGCACACTATTGATCGTTCCCGCTGTGATCGTCGCTCCAAGCACACTATTGATCGTACCTGCCGTGATCGTCGCGCCTAGCACGCTGTTGATCGTTCCCGCCGTGATCGTCGCGCCTAGCACGCTGTTGATCGTTCCCGCCGTGATCGTCGCTCCGAGCACACTATTGATCGTGCCCGCTGTGATTGTCGCACCAAGCACACTATTGATCGTGCCCG
The DNA here is from genome assembly GCF_003182255.1 of Paenibacillus cellulosilyticus. Classification (GTDB taxonomy): domain Bacteria; phylum Bacillota; class Bacilli; order Paenibacillales; family Paenibacillaceae; genus Paenibacillus_T; species Paenibacillus_T cellulosilyticus. The sequence continues at coordinate 267,272 of NZ_QGTQ01000001.1, forward strand.
CTGTGATTGTCGCACCAAGCACACTATTGATCGTGCCCGCTGTGATTGTCGCTCCTAGCACGCTGTTGATCGTTCCCGCCGTGATCGTCGCGCCTAGCACGCTGTTAATCGTGCCTGCTGTGATCGTCGCGCCCATGACGCTCTCGATCGTACCTGTCGTAATCGTCGCGCTTTGGATCGAAATGTTGCTGATCGTACCATCCATAATAACGCTGAGCAAATTACCGCTTGTGTCTGTCGCCAGCGCTTGCGGCTCCTGCGTCTCATCCCGCCCGAATATTAGCGCACGCAAATTATCCGGGTTCGGGTTGAACGATGAAAAGTTCGGCATTCCTCATCACCTTTATCTACCATAATCCGACGGACGTCCAAGAAGCTTCACCTTACCGTCTGCGCTTGAAAATACACGGAGACCGTCGTTGGCTTATCTGCGTGAAGAGAGCGAATCGCCAGCCTCGTGAAGCGCAAGAAACGGGCAATCGCAATAACACCGGTCTCGCCAGGCAGTATCGTCTCCTCCACATCAGCAGCAAAATGTTTCCCGTCGGGCCCGACCTGAGCTTGAATTACCGCAGGAGCATCACCCTCATTGATGATGGCGTAGGAGTATACCGCCAGATGCGTCGTAATCTGCGTCGGCAGCGGCGCATAATCAGGTGTTGTTTGCACATGCGGGAATATTTGTTCAATAAATAAGCTGCGCCCGGCTCGCTTCTTTGTGCTGCATTTATGATCCGCGGGCTGACAGCTGCTTCGATGCTTACGCTTCGGGGAGGAATGAGTCGGGCTCCCTCTACGACAGCGGCTGTGTGCACTAGTCATACCATCTTCCCCTCGACGTCCATGCTCCGATAGTTTATGAGCTTTCCTATCGGTGAGTAACGGCATCTGCCGTCCCTGCATAGGCGAGCCATCACCGAGAGGCGCCCGATTACGCCTGTTGTCCACCGATGTCCGAAACGCAGAGCAGCTCGTAAGCATAACCTGTAGGACTAACCTTCGCAGCGGGACAATCATGCGCTTATCACCCTCCCAGGTACCCTTCAAGTTCTCTTCATGCTCCGTTCTGCCGGAAAGGGGCTCACGACTAATGACCAACAATTCCGTATTCAATAACGAGAACAGCCCTGTCTATATGCTTACGAACAACGGATACGTATCCCCCGTCATTATTGCGCCTGCCGAATATGACGCCTCTAACAATCAGCGCTTATTCTGCTTAACAACCGGCAACGTAAGCGTCGGCTCCGGCGTCAGCCTGCTGCTGCAGATTACGAATCCATCCGGCAGCGGACGAACCGTGTATTTGTCGCGCGTTGCAGGCGGCGCCTCCAACACCATTACGTTAACGATTGCTTCAAGCGGAACGATTACCGGCGGCACGACACCTGCGCCAGTAAACGCCTATCTAGGCAGCGCAACGACAAGCGTTGTGACGACGAAGCAAAATACCGGCACACTCGGCGGAACACCTGCGACCTTCTTCACCGCAACGGCCGCCGACATTTACGTCGTTGAGTTCAATGGCTCCATTATTGTGCCAGCAAACCAGACGCTGACGGTAACCGCAGGCACTGGCTCTGTCACAGCTTCGCTCAATCTCGTGTGGTGGGAGACGTAGAATGCCGAACTATTTTGTATTCGATCAATCCAACAGCTCCTTCTACGGACAGCTTACGAACAATTACACAGAGCCCGGTATGATGTCGCCCACCGATATGGACGCCGCAACGAACAACCGCGAGTTTATTGCAACCGCCAGCAACTCGGGCACCTTAGGACTCCTCGGCGGCTCGGTCATCATCACGCTGCAGATCAGCAACCCTTCGGGAAGCGGCCGAACGATGTACATATCGAGCATCACAGGCGGCATTAACGTATCCCTTAGTCTGCTGTCCAGCTTCAGCGGCAGTATCACCTTGTACAGCGGCGGTACGCTGACATCACCTGCGACGGTCACGCCGTTCAGCACCAAATTCGGCAGCGGCGCGACGAGCAGCATGACGGCACACTCCTCAACCTCTGCTCCAACCGGGGCGACCGCACTCCTGTCCTATGCCCTGACGCCAGGCATGTTCACGCTACCTTTCGCAGGGAGTCTGATCGTCCCGCCGAACCAGACGTTTACAATGAACGTCAGCTCCTCGCTCTCCGTTGCTGGGGTGATGGCCAATACGGCGACAGTATCGTGGTGGGAGGTCTAATCGGTCTAGTCACTCGTCAAAATACAAACAAGCCGCAGGCGGCCGCCTGCGGCTTGTTCTACTTTCTATAATCAGCTTATTTGAGCAGCTGCTTGATCGTTGCTTCGAGTTCCGCCGGCGCTACGCTTGGCTCGAAGCGTGCTGCGACGTTGCCCTCGCGGTCAACGACGAACTTCGTGAAGTTCCATTTCGGATCGTTATCCTCCAGAAGCTGAGGATTGTGCTTCTCCAAATTCGCTTTCAACCGTTCGCCGCCCTCTGGGAATCCTTCGAAAGGTGCTGCATCGGACAAGTAACGGAACAGTGGAATAGCCGTCTCGCCACGAACGTCGACCTTCGCAAACAGCGGGAACGAGACGCCATAGTTCAGCTTGCAGAACGCTTCAACCTCGTCGTTCGTGCCCGGCTCCTGACCGGCGAACTGATTGCAAGGGAAGCCAAGAATTTCGAGGCCTTGCGATTGGTATTGGTCATACAGCGCTTGAAGCCCTTCGTATTGCGGCGTCAGACCACATTTGCTCGCTGTGTTCACAATAACAAGCACCTTGCCTTTGTAATCGGACAAGCTGACTGGCTCACCTTTAACATTGTTCACCGTGAATGCATATACGCTCATCTTAGTTCCTCCATATCCTATCGGAATTGTAGTTTATATTGCATTACTTCTACATCATGTCCAACAATACCTGCATCCGATTGTTAACGTTTCTGCATCTCTTCGACCAGCTGCTGCAGCCGCTCCCGCAGCTTCCCGCCTTCCTCGAACGTCAGCCCCACCTGGCAAAATACGTTCTCCGGGATATGCTCCGCGCGGCTCCGGAGCGCTCTGCCCTCCTCCGTCAGCTGAACCAGTACGCTTCGCTCATCCTTCGCATCGCGTACACGCGCAACGAGGTTCATCGCCTCCAGCTTCTTCAGCAGCGGCGTCAGTGTGCCCGAATCGAGCAGCAGATGCTCGCCAAGCTGCTTCACGCTCATATTGTCCTGCTCCCACAGGACGAGCAGCGTGACATACTGGGTGTAAGTGAGTCCGAGCTCATCAAGAAACGGCCGATACAGCTTCGTCATCTCGCGCGAGCAGGCATACAGCGCGAAGCATAGCTGATGCTCCAGCTTCAGCTGAACCGGATAATCTTCTGTCACTGTCACGCCCTCCTTTCAAGCCTATTTAACTAAATGTCTCACAATTAAATTGCATACAATCTATATGAGCTAAAGATACCACTCTGTCTTCCCGAAGTCAAATGTGTTTCCCTCCCAGCCTATACAAGCGTCAAAAGTATGATTCCAGCCCGCTCTATGTATGGTACAATGCAGACAGCATGTCACGATTGATCATGCCATTGACCGACCGGCTGAACATACGCAATCAAAATAAGCATCACACTGTTATGAACAGGGGGAAGCGTGACTCATGGGATTCGGAACTTTAGCACACACATTCGGATGTAAGCCGCTCGTTGAGCTGGCAGAAGAAGCGGGACGGTCGGGTATCGACTTCGTTCAGCTTGCATTGGCCAAAGCCATTGCGGACATCGACACCTCAACAGGTAATTTGAGCCCGGGCCTTGCCAATCATATTGGCGAGCAATTCGACCGCAATGGCGTTCGCATTGGCGTTCTCGGCTGCTACATCAATCCAATCGAGCCCGATTTGGCGCTGCGCCGCGCGGATATTGCCCGCTTCAAGGAACATATTCGGTTTGCGCGCGATTTTGGTACATCCATCGTTGCAACAGAAACCGGCAGACCGGACATCTGGAAGCAGCAGGCGGGAGACCGCTACTCAGAGGTCGCTTGGTCCGTCCTTCGCGATACGGTATCCGAGCTGGCAGAGGAAGCGGATCGTTGGGGAGTTACAATCGGTCTAGAGCCGGTTTGCGTTCACACGCTCGCATCGCCAGCGCATCTGCATCGACTGCTTGAAGAGGTCCCCTCCTCAACGCTTGGTGTCGTACTCGACCCATGCAATCTGATCTACGGTTCACTGGAGCTGTTCGAGCAACGCGCAGCCATCATCGATTCCGCATTCGAGCTGCTCGGCGATCACATTGTGCTCGCCCATGTGAAGGATCTCGACATCAGTCCGGACGGCAAAATCTCGGAGACCGTCATCGGGCATGGCTCCTATGACATCGCAAGCTTCATCCAACGCATGAACGCACGCAAGCCGCTCATCGACATGTCCATCGAGGCGCTGAAGCCAGAGACGGTAGCCGAGGCACTTGCCTACGCTCGCGCAGCAGCAAGCGGCACCGTAACGGTGTAACGATCTTATCCATAAATACAAAAAAGGCATTCTGCTCGAACGCGTAAAGCGCGGCAGAATGCCTTTTTCATATTAGGTCGATGCGGAAGTGGATGGTACGTCGTTCTTCAGCAGCTGTCGGTAACGGAGCATCATGGCAAGCCGCCACGGGACGAGCATACCAAACGCCAACAGGAAGAACAGCGCCCCTGTCTGCATAACGCTGACATGCCGCTCCACGACATCATGCATCGCGATGCGAACGATGAAAAGTCCGATAATGATATAAATAAACATGCGGGAGCGTCGCAAATAAATCTGCTCCCCGATTCGCTCGAAGTGCGACGTCGCGATAAGCGGCGGAGCGAACAGCAGCACACCTGCTGCCAGCGCGTACAGCGCCCATAGCAGCGGCACATGTGTTTGAGGTACAACAAACATAAGGAAGCCGGTCGACATGCCGAGCGGTGGAATTATTATTTTGCGCAAATTCGTTGGCTTATTCGAAGCCTTCATTCGAAGGGTTATAATCGCCACCCCTGCAATGATCGACATTGCCAGCGAACCGTATTGAAGCCAATGTGCTGATGAGAGCATTGCCTATCCTCCTAGCGCCTGCAGGCTGCTTCACGATTAAACAAGAATACCTTCATCGTACTTGAAAAGCTCGCGTATCGCAAGCGAGCGATGAGCCAGCATGAAAACGCAGTCAGCCCGATCAGAACCCCATCCAATGCGAATTAAAAAGACCAACCAGAACAGGCTGGTTGGCCTTCGATCATAATGCGGATTATTTGAAGTAAGTAACGAGCTCGTCGATCATCGTATTAGCGGAGATAATGCCGCCTGACGTGTTCCAGATCGCGTCATCGACTTGATGCACATTGTTGTTTTTCACCACGGACAGGTTCTTCCACAGCGGATCGTTCATCCACTCGTCGGCAACCTTCTGCGTCGTGTCAGAGCCGTCAGGATTGTACATGAAGTAGAACAGAATGTCGCCATCCATGTCTGGAATGCGATCCTTGTTCACGTCGTCAGCGAAGCCATCCTTCGACTGCGCTTCAGGGCGTGCAAATCCGAGCTTATCCAGGAGCATGCCCGAGAACGTCTCATTGTAGTAGATACGCGTCTTGTCTGGCATGAAGCGTACGACCGATACTTTCTGCTGCAGCTTGTCGCCAAGCGTCGTCTTCGCATCTGCAATTTTCTGATCGAAATCAGCCAGCAGCTTGTCGCCTTCTTCCTTCTTGTTCAACGCCTCTGCATACAGCTTGAAATTCGTCTGCCACTCGCCGCGCAGCGTCTCCGACATGACCGTTGGCGCGATTGCGCTCAGTTGGTCGTACACTTTCTCTTGGCGCAGTTTGTTACCGATGATAAGGTCCGGCTTCAGACTGGCAATCAGCTCGATATTCGGCTGCGATTCGCCGCCAAGCTCTTGGACGCCTTCCATCTGGTCTTTAATATGCGGATACCACGGGTCGCCTTCGTACGATTCCACTGCACCAACCGGCTTCACGCCCAATGCGAGCAGTGCCTCTGTACCTTCATTCGTCAGAACCACAACACGCAGCGGCGTACCCGTCAGCTTCGTTGTGCCCATTGCATGGGTAATCGTACGTTCTTCCTGCGAGGCGTTGCTCGTCTCGCCAGCCGCAGCCTCACCATCCGATTTATTATCCTTCGAGCCGCAGCCTGCAGCCACAATAGCGAATACGAGCAATAGCGCGAACATCCCGAGCCACGTTTTTCTCATGCTTTTCATTGTTTCTCTACCTTCCTTTTCTAGCTGCTCTGTATGTATGTACCCCGATCATGACAGCCCTCTTAATTGACAACGATTATCATCGTCAGCCATTAGTATAGTAGTACAGGTGCCAAAGGCTGTCAACAAAATATTGAAAATGATTCTCAGAATCATTGACGCTTGGTTCAACTATGCCTACAATTGAACAGAACCTTGCTAGCATGAATCGATATTTTTCTATATGGGAGTCACTACACCATGAATCATTATCTTAGAAGCAACGGACAGCGAATTGGCTTCTTGCTCCTATGCCTTGCTGTCATGCTCATGATTGCGGTTGTCAGCGTGCTGTTCAGCGGCAGCCATGCTTTTATGCCGTCTCAAATCGTGGATGCCTATCGTCACTTCGATGGCTCGAACGAACATTTGATTATTCGCAACGTACAAATGCCGCGCATGACTATCGCTGCCATTGTTGGCGCCAGTCTCGCGATAGCTGGTGCCTTCATGCAGGCGATGACCCGCAACCCGCTTGCATCCCCTTCGGTAATGGGAATCAACTCCGGTGCGGCGCTTGCCGTTGTCATCGCATTGTCCGTTGCAGGAAGCGTGTTCTCGAACACATCGCTCATCCTCATCGCCTTCGCCGGAGCCGCGATTACGGCAGCAGCCGTGTTCGCACTTGGTGCAGTCGGACGCAGCAATGGCGAGACGCCGATTCGCGTCACACTTGCAGGATCTGCTGTCGCTGCCTTCGCCTCGGCGTGGACGATGGGGATACTGCTCAAGCAGAACAAGATGCTCGACGATATTCTGCTCTGGATCGTCGGCTCCGTATCGGGTCGGGATCTGCACCATCTAACCGCTGTTCTGCCTTATACGATTATTGGCATCATCGGAGCGCTGCTCATGACGAAGTCGGTCAACGTGCTTAGCATGGGGGAGGAAACAGCTCGCAACCTTGGTCTGAAAATCGGGCTTGTCCGCGTCATTCTGACGGCGATTGTTGTCCTGCTCGCAGGATCATCGGTCGCCATTGCTGGTCCGATCGCATTCGTTGGTGTCATCATCCCGCACATTAGCCGTTTTCTCGTCGGTCACGACTATCGTTGGATTATCCCGTATTCGATCGTTCTCGGTGCAACACTGCTGGTGGCAGCTGATACGATCAGCCGGTTTATTATGCAGCCAGAAGAACTGCCTGTGGGGGTCGCAACCGCGTTGATCGGCGTTCCATTCTTCATCTATGTGGCCAGAAGGAGAAGCTATGCGCAATCTTAAATTCACATCGATTCTGCTCATCTTAGTTGTCGCAGCAGCGGCTGCCGTCGCGGTCTGTGTGGCGATTGGCAGCACCTATATTCCGATTGGCACTGCAGCGAAGACACTCCTTGGACTAGGGGATGAATCATCATCGCTTATTATTATTAAACTGCGGCTGCCACGTGTCCTTATGGCGGTACTGGTCGGTGCATCGCTCGCCGCTGCCGGCGCCATTCTACAAGCACTCGTGCGCAATCCGCTCGCTTCGCCTGATCTGGTCGGCATATCCGGCGGTGCAACGGTTGCCTCCATTCTTTTCTTAACGTTTGCTGCCGGCCAACTAAGCATTAAATGGATTCCGCTGTTCGCGATCCTCGGTGCGTTCATCACCGCAGCGATTAACTATGCGGCCGCATGGCGCAAAGGAATCTCGCCGCTGCGGTTCGTCCTTATCGGCATCTCTCTGGCAACAGCGATGAGTGCATTGACGACATTCGCGCTCAAGATCGGCCCGCCTTATATGGCAGCGCAAGCACTCGGCTGGATGACCGGTACCTTGTACGGCACCTCATGGATGCATGTCTGGACGCTGCTGCCTTGGGCGGCAGTGCTGCTCTTCGCAGCAATCTATCTATCGCGTTACTTGAACGTATTAGAGCTTGGCGACGAGCTCGCCGTCGGTATCGGTACACCGGTACAGCGCGTCCGGCTGCTCATGCTCGTCCTAAGCGTTGGCTTGACCGGCGCAGCCGTCGGCATGTCAGGCGGCATCGGCTTCATCGGTCTGATGGCACCGCATATTGCACGCCGACTCGTCGGCCCGAAATATGGTCGACTCATCCCTACCGCAGCGCTCGTTGGTGCGCTGCTGCTGCTTGCCGCCGATCTCGCGGGACGCACGCTGCTGCTGCCGAGCGACATTCCGGCCGGCGTCTTCACTGCCGCAATCGGCGCACCGTTCTTCCTCTACTTGCTGCTGTCTAAGCGCAAGGGGGCACAAAGTTAACGCTCGTCAACCTTAGAAAAAGGCGATCGCTCACCGGCACGAGTCCGGGCAGCGATCGCCTTTTTCACATTAGGATCAATCGATTGTTACACGTTCTTCTGCTTCTCAATCAAGTCGAATACGTTCTGCAGCAGCACGAAGGTCTGCTCATACGTCAGCTTGCCCTTTGGCGTAAACTGATTGCTGCCCGTGCCCTTCATAATCGTCAGCTCCGTTGCACGGTAGACGTTTTCCTTCGCCCACTTCGCGATTGCACGGTCGTCTGTGAAGGCAGCTACAGTTCTCGGTATGTCTTCCCATACGATCTCGTCCTTCCCCAGAATCCGTTGCGCCTGCTTATACACATTCAGCATGAGCGTTGCCGCTTGCTCACGTGTAATGGTGTTTGTTGGCGAGAACTTATTTTGTCCTGTGCCTTGAATAATGCCATTCAAGTTCGCCCATGTAATACGCCAATCATCCACGTCCTTGAACGGAGAATGACCGATTCCGATCTCCTCCGTATACAAGTATTGGCTCGTCGCTGTCTCCAGCATTTGAATCGCAAGCGCTGCGAAATCGTAGCGGGAGATTGGTGTCTGATACGAATGGTCGTGCGGCTTGTCGACAAGCCCGTTCGATTTGGCCAGCGCATAATCTTTCACCGCCCACTTGCTCACCTGCTCCGTTGCCGTTTTGTCTGCTACGACGATATTGACGCGATTGAGCATACCCGTGTAGCTGTCAACAGATACCCATGTGCTGCCCGGAGCAACCGCCTTAATGACGCCCGATGCATCAATTGCCGCAACGCTGGAATTGCCGCTCACATAGTCCACTCCATCCGTACGCGCACCCGACCGAGTACCAAGCTGCAGCGTCTCGCCTTTATGTAATTGAATCGTATAGCGCGCGATAGGAGAGGACAACAGATTGAAGAATGTCGTTTGGAATTGCACTTTAGCTGCTTGTCCCGCTGTATCGTACAAGCCCGTAATGGCAACTTTGAACGTATCGTCTTCACTGAATGCTCCAATATCGTCTGGACGGAAAATAACAGAGAAAGGAATGCCGTAACCGCTCGTCTCGACGCTGAAGTAATTGCCTGCTGTATCTTTATTACTCGAATCAAACTGCCACGTACGGCCGTCACGCTCACGAATGAGCGTCACTTTAATATCTTCCGTCCGCTTTCGGTCATACTTATCCGTATTGAGCGAAACGGACCAAGCGTCACGCGTCGCGAACAACTCCTGCGGGAAAAAGCCTGCCGACGGCCATGCGACATAATCGTAGCTGACCTCTGCTTTGTCGCGATCTTGATTAAGCGCATACATCGCTGCGAACGGTGAGCTGCTTCCTTTCGCATCTGGCGCCGAGTAGATCATCCCGAACATCGTCTTCGCCATAAGCGGATTCAGTATCCAGCGGCGATGGCCGACCGTGCCGATGTTTACTCCATCACTATCGGACATATAGCCAAGAACATGGTTATAGAATGTCTTGCTGCCTCTGATCAGATTGCTCCTCTGCGTGCCGACATTGCCTAGATCGAATAGAGATTGCTCCATATCCGCGGGCTTCTCCTGGCCATGCAGCAGCTGATTGTTCACTGCGCTTAGCAGCGCCGCTGCCTGCTCTTGCTCCTCAATTGACCAGTCCGCCTCAAGGTCGTCCGGCAGCCCCGCTAAGTAGCGGACGAAGTTGGCCGCTTTAATGCCATCCTCGATATATTCATGCTTAATGGATCCCTTTGCATATGGCGCGGTAAGCTGTGGTGTCGTCTCATAGATGTTGTCCGCGCTCATGTAGTTCCCATCAGTCCCAAGCGGCCGATATTGGAGCCACTTCTCTACAATAGCCTGCTTTGTCCTGCTGCCGCTCTCTTGCTGAACATTAACTGGCGAAGCATGCACCTCGGGTACTGCCACAGACCACGTGACAGACAATAAGACAAGCGTAAGCAGCAGCTTCCAAGGCTTGTTACTCCAAGCTTTCATAATCGGACAAACACCCTTTCTTCTCATTGTTGCAGGAATGCAAGCACGAATTCCGCTCCCTCAATTGGTATTTCATGAATAAGTACGAAGGAAATAGCAAAAAATCTCTCTTTTTTCAAAATAGCTACTATAGTCACATCTAACAATCATACCATCAATATATACACTACTAGTGCTAGGGTCTAAGCCATTCTTCCGTCAAAATCTGTAAACGCGAACATAAAAACCCCTGCCTGCCGCGATTGGTCCGCGAAGACAGAGGCTTATATTCATCCCATTCAATGCGCAATATCGCTCATACAATGGCTGTAAAAAGCTTTAGTTATCCCGGCCCAGGTCGATGCCAAGGCCAGCGGCAAGCCGCATTCCGATCCGTTCATCCGCGCGGTAGAAGTTGCATACAGCACGGAGCTGCGTCTGCTGCGGCACCTGTTTCAGCTCGCTGACCAGATTGTGTACGAGCCATTCCTGTTCGTTCTCTGGCAGGGAGCGGCAGCGTTCACCCGCCTGCGTGAAGTCGTCTATCATCGTTAATGGCTCTTGCTCTTGCTCGACTGCTTCATACTGCTGCCTTGCACTTCCTTCAGCCAATTCGATACCCGGAACAAGTGCGCTCGGAGAGTATATAGACCGCTCTACCTCTCCATAGTAGTTGATCGGATTGAGGTTGAGCGTCATCGTGCCTACTTTGACATACTGTCCTAGCTCCTCCGGCCAACGCTTGGTTGGATCCAACGGATCGAATAGGAGCTTGTCGGCTCCATCGGGCGTCAGCAGCTGCGCATACAGCTCCCACTGGGGGAACTCGCCGTTCTCGATTGCCGCGTACAGATCGCGCGTCGCGTGACTGAAATCGCGTGACTGCATCGCTGCCGCTTCATCCGGCGTGAAATAAGCTGTGCCCTGTTTCGACTTCCATCTATATTTGACAAAGGTAATGTTACCTTCTGCATTCATCCATTTGAACGTGTGGACACTATAGCCGTCCATCTGCCGATAGTTAGCTGGCGTGCCATCATTAGCGAACAACCAGGTCAACATATGCGTCGATTCAGGCGCCATAGTGAGCAAATCCCAGTAACGGGACGGCGTCTGCTCATTCGTATCTGGCGATGATTTCATCGCTTGAACAAGCTCCGAGTACTTCGCCGCATCGCGAACGAAGGCAACGGGCAAATGGCTGCCAACGATATCGCAGATGCCTTCCTGCGTATGCAGCTTCACCTCGAAGGCTCGAGGATCGCGAACCGTCTCTGGCGAGCCTTTGCCGTGGAAGACGGTAGAGAATCGAGCGAATAGAGGCGTCTCCTGCCCTGCTGTTTGGAGAAAATGTGCCTTGGTATAGGCCGCCATCGACTGCTCTGTAACGAATACGCCACGTGCACCTGCACCACGGGCATGGACATCGCGCTTCGGAATCCGTTCACGTCGTGACTGCATCAGCTGCTCGATCAGGTTATCGTTATCCGGCTGCCCTTGATCTGTGGTCAATCGTTCACTCATCCTATCGAAAACCCCTCTCATCTACAGTGCTAGAATTGCTATAGATTTAGACTCATTCTACCTCATATATATGAGTAGAGGGCGCACCTTCATGCGACGCATGTTGCTGCGATTGTTATAGGATGATGTAACGGCACAGAAGGACATCGGATTTATACATAAGTTGCGCTTTGTGCAACCGAAAAGGAAGCGGCAGGCCGCTCGTCCGCGAGACGATATCCAACTCCACGGACAGTCGCTACATATTTCGGGAACAACGCATTATCGCTCAGCTTCTTGCGAAGCGTCTTAATGTGTACATCCACCGTGTTGCTGCTGCCGAACAGGGCGCAGCCCCATATTTTCTCCGTTATTACTTCACGAGACAGAACACTGCCGCTAGCATGAATAAGGACAAGGAGCAAATCATATTCGGTACGCGTCAGTTTCAGCTCGCGGCCATCCCGATAAACCGCCATTCGGCCAGTATCAATCATCAAATCCTTGAATGTGCGGAGCGTCGCAATTGCGGAGCTCTCTGCGCTGCGTACAATGCGGCGCACATGCAGCAGCACCTCACTTGGGCTGCCCGGCCATACGAGCAGCTCTTCCGAAGTGCCTGCTGCCAAACAATGGGCAAGCGTCGACTCGGAGACGAGGAACAAGGTGCGGGCCACACCTTCTTGGACTGCGAATCGTCCAACTGATGCAATCGTCGCAGCCGTCGCTTTGTTCTCGGCGGACAGATCGTATATCATCATATCCGGGGCCAATTGCGCGATCAGCGCCTTCTCAGGACATTGATGCGTCATGAATACATCGAAGCCATCACCCATCAGTAATGCAGCTGTCTCCTGTACGCTGTGCGGTTGGCGGCTTACAATCATAATACGGCGGGGCTTCGTTATTTCGACGGATTGTTCAGTACGGAACACGTTGCACACACTCCTTCCAGCACCACGGATGCGTGATGCAGCTCATAATTGGTTTCCTGCGCAGCTTTGCCGAGCCATTCGGCCGGCAGCTCAATTGCGACTTCGTCGACACGTCCGCAGCGTGTGCAGACGACATGATGATGATCTTCCATTCTTGCGTCGTAGCGTGACGCGACCTCGCCAAGCTTCAGCTCCTTAACGAGTCCTGCCTCTGTTAAATAGCGAAGCGAATTATATACAGTGCCATATGCGAATGCATTGCCTTGTGCGCGAAGCCGATCCATGACATCGGCTGCCGTCGGGTGATCATGCGACTGCTGAAGTACTTCCAGTACCGCTTTACGCTGCATTGTCAGGTTCAATTTCATAAGGGTTCATCCTTTGCCAGCTTGCTTTCAATAACTATCTCTTTAGAATCATTATAAATTTAGAATTAGTTCAAGTCAATTCTATTCAGAGGGCGAGGAACATTTACCATGCTGCTTCATCGTAACGAAATTTTGTTCCGACAGGGGGAATCCGGACCCTTATATCGGCTGCACAGCGGCCTGCTGAAGATCGTCCGCGTGCAGGAGGATGGCCGTCAGCTTGTCCTTAATTTCATCGTGCCGGGCGAGGTCATTCCGCATCATTCCCTCATTTCACCGAAGGCTTACCACGCCACCGCAATTGCACTCATGACAAGCGAGATTGAGCTTATTCCAGCTGCAGAATGGTACGCTCGGGTCAACTCGGACACGGCGGCCGCGCTGGAGACGGCACGCCTGCTGCAAAGCCGGCTCCGCATGATGCAGGAACGAATTGACCAGCTTGCGCTCCAGAGCCCTGCCGAGAAGCTCGAAGCGTTCCGCAGCTGGATCGCCCGCTACCTGCCGCCGAACACGAGGCTGACCGATTTATTGACGCAGGAGGAGATCGGCCAATTTATCGCGCTGCGCCGCGAGACCGTGAACCGACTGCTGCGCGAGTCGCCGAATTGACGACTGCCTCCATTGCCCGTGAACTGTCGTATCTGCACCGCTTATTAGACTGTCCGAATGTTTCCAACTACAAACAAAGGGTGCCCCGCGGCTGATCACCGCAAGGCACCCTCGTTTGCATCTATCAATCCATCTTAAGATTCCAGTGTTCCAGCCGGACCGAAGAATTCGTAACGAATGCTTTCGTCTGCCACGCCATTTGCCTTCAGCGCCTGCACCATTGCGCGCATGAACGGCACTGGACCGCAAATATAGTAAACGGCGTCCTTCGGTGCCTCTTCCGCGAGATAGGCAGCATCAATGCGGCCTTCCCGATCAAATGCGCCTGCTGCACGATCAGTCTCACTTGGCTGCTCGTAGACGAAGCGTACCTTCGCAGCTTGCCCGATTCGACCAGCAGCAGCAAGCACTTCCTCGCGCAGAGCATGAACATTGCCATTCAATGCCGAATGAAGGAACGTTACCGACCGCTCGCCACCTTGCGTTGCGAGTGTATTCAGCATGCTGACCATCGGCGTAAGACCAACGCCGCCACTTAGCAGCACGACTGGGCGCGTGTCCTGCAGATCAAGCACGAACTCACCGGCTGGCGCGGACAGTTCCAGTACATCGCCCACCTTCACCGTCTCATGCAAATAATTGGATACTGCGCCATCCGGATGGTTGGATGTACCGTCCTCGCGTTTAACCGAAATCCGATAATACGGCTTCCCTGGTTCACACGACAGGCTGTATTGGCGAAGCATCGTATTTTTCGCGCCTGGGATATTGACCTTTACCGTTACATATTGACCCGGAATGAAAGATGAAATCGCTCCACCGTCCTCTGGTACCAGATAGAACGATGTAATAACATCCGACTCTACTTGCTTCCGATCAACGACGAACCTTCTGAAATCTTTCCAGCCGCCTTCTGCTCCCTCTGCTTCTGCATACATCTCTGCCTCGATGCTGATGAATGCATCGGCAATGAACCCGTACGCTTCGCCCCATGCTGCAATAATTTCTGGTGTTGCTGCATCGCCCAGCACCTCTTGGATGGCTGCGAGCAGATTCTCGCCAACAATCGGGTAATGCTCTGGCTTGATGCCTAAGCTTCTATGTTTATGCGCAATAAGTTTAACAGCCGGCAGAATGGCCCCTATATTATCAATATGAGCTGCGGCTGCATATACGGCATTCGCCAGCGCCTGCTGCTGGCGACCCTGCTTCTGATTCGCATGATTGAATATGTTGAGCAGCTCCGGATGACGAGCGAACATTCTGCTGTAGAAAGTTTTCGTGATTTCCAGGCCGTGCTCGGCCAACACCGGTACTGTCGATTTAATAATAGATACGGTTTGTGCGCTTAGCATTTCGAATCTCTCCTTCGAAAGTGACTTTTCTCATAACCTATTCGAAGTATACCCCTCTAACCGGTTCCCTAGTTGTGACTGCAATCACATCGATATTGAACATCCCGTGACAACTAACATGCTGCTTTTTCAAAAATAAAAATGTTTGTCTACTAGTAACAAAATGCAACCTTGCCCCGTCTATATATTTGACCGAATTACGAGCGGACAACCGCTTTTTTTTGCAACATAGCGAATGCTTTCGAAGCAAGTATTTTGCTTGCAAGGAAGTGTCTCTAGGATGAACCAAATTACTTTTAGGAGGACTTGCTAATGAAATCGCCTTTCCGCATGATTACGCTCGCAGCTGTTGGCTCCTGCCTTCTCGCCGCTGCCCCTCTATCCGCATTCGCAGAAACGGTCACTGCCGTGCCGATCTCGGCACCGATCTACGAAACAGCTGTGCCGATCTCAGCACCTGTAACAGCCGTTCCAATCTCGGCCATCTCGATCGAGAACGCTAGGGCGGTAACGGTAACGACGAAGCTGATTGAAGAGAACACCGACCTGCTCAGCGCGAAGCTGTCCATTCCGGTCATCAGCGGCCTGCAGGACACTGCGTATCAAGAGAAGCTGAACAGCGAGATTGAGAAGCAAGCGACAGATACGCTCGCGGAACTGAAGACACAAGCAGAGGAAGACAAGAAGTCCGCAGCAGAGAGCGGCTATGAATATCATCCGTATGAGATGATTGTAGAATATGAAGTGAAGTCTGACGGCAGCCAAGAAGCAGGCGGCATTTTCTCCATGACAACCTCGACTTATACGTACACGGGTGGCGCACATGGCGGTACGTTCGAGGCGGGCTACAATGTACTGAACGGTACGGAAGCGCAGGCCATTACACTGGAGCAGGCATTAGGCGAGGGCGGCTTTGCGAAGGCAGACAGTGCGGTTCGTTATCAGATTAAGCAGGATCCAGACCGTTTCTACACCGACATCCTCGACACGTTCACAGGGGTTACGGAAGACACCCAATACTACTACGAGAACGGGATTGTTCAGCTGGTGTTTCAACAATACGATGTGGCGCCTTATGCCGGCGGTATCGTCATCGTCCCTGTAACGGAACAACCAACGGCAGCTGCCTCATTCACGATCGATGCGGACAAACTTGCTGCCGGTCCGAAAGGTACAAAGCTTGTTCCATTGCGCCAAGCAGCTGAAGCGCTCGGCTTCAAGGTGGCATGGAATGGCACCACACACAGCGCAGAGTTATCACGTGGAGCACAATGGACCCAAGTGACCGTCGGCCAAAACAGCTACTTCTTCAATCGTGTTGCACCATTCGAGCTGAGCGCTGCGCCAACCATCGTAAAAGGCTCGCTCTATGTACCGCTTGATTTCTTCGATCAAGTGCTCAAGCTCAGCGTTTCTGAAGAGAACGGCACGGTTCAAATCACAGGCTAGTCTTCATTCGATCATCAAGATTAACTGCCATAACGAATAAGACCGTTTCATCCTGTGTCTGTACAATCAGTCAGGAGAAACGGTCTTATTC
Organism: Paenibacillus cellulosilyticus; assembly: GCF_003182255.1. Taxonomy (GTDB): domain Bacteria; phylum Bacillota; class Bacilli; order Paenibacillales; family Paenibacillaceae; genus Paenibacillus_T; species Paenibacillus_T cellulosilyticus. The sequence goes on from NZ_QGTQ01000001.1 coordinate 284,014, forward strand.
ATCTTCGAGCGCCTTCTTCGTCTGCTCAGCAATGCGCATGAATGTTTTGAACGCCTTTGGCGTCAAATCTCGCTTGGCACGCAAAATAAACTGCACCTCGGGCTCATACAGTGAACTCTCTTCCTTCACTAGACCAGCATGCGGCGCGAAGCCTGCCAGCATGAGCAGTTCATTGGAATCGGCGCCCTCAAGCGCCTGCCCAAGAGCGATGATTGTATCACGGGAAGGAGAGAAGCGCCCCTTCTCAATCGAGCTTATGAATGAATAGCTAATGCCTGACCTCTCAGCCAAGTCACGAAGCGACAAGTTATTAGTTAGTCGCAGTAAGCGAATCGTTTGGCCAAGCTTCTCCTTGTCCGTCCATTCGCTGTGTTGGTTATCCATCGTTACGATCACCCAACATTATCTTACCTGTTTTGTTTTTCTAAACACAATGCATCCCACAAAACATGTGCCCCGACCCGAAACATTGTGTTGTCATTCAACACATTTTACTGTATATTATTATTATGGCAAAAAAGGGAAGTTCATTATTATAACTCATTACACTTTCGGCGGTGATTGGATTGACAGTTCGAGAACTTGTAATTGGTAATCGTATTTCTTACATTCGTAAGCATCGTGGCATAACACAGAAGCAGTTAGCCGACGCACTCGGCATTGATCGTGCCTCATTGTCACAGATTGAGACGGGACGATACTCGCCACGGGCGGAGACAATCCGTAAGCTGTCGGATTTCTTCCAGCTGCCAATCGGCGATCTGTTCTACAACCCGTCGCTTCCGGGCGACCGTGACCGGCTGAGCAGCTCACTGCCTCCGGCCGCACAGCAATAAGCATCAACACCGCACCTACATACGCATAGGAGATGAAACGGCGTGCGTCGTCCTTTTGACGGCACACGCCGTTTCTCGCCCCGTAGAAATCAACAAACAAAAAGCCGTCCGAATGAGCCTGCGTAGGCGCACTCGAACGGCTTCTTTGTATCATTACCCACGTATTAATGAGCAACCGTATTGTATGTCATGATCCAGATGGAACCGACAACAACGACGAGCAAAATCAATGCAGCGAAGAGCAGCGCCGTGATGTTCCACTTTGCGTTCTCGCCATCCTTCAGATGCATGAAGAACCACAGCTGAACAGCGAATTGCAGAACAGCCAGGATGAGAATCAGGACAATCGTGCCCGTCTTGCCCATCATATCATTCATAACGACGACGAGCGGAATGATCGTCAAGACGATCGACAGGATGAAGCCGATGACGTAAGACTTCAGCGAGCCGTGGCCGCCCTCATGCCCTGCACCATGTCCACCGTGACCATGCGTAGGTTGACCCATCTTACATCACCCCCATCAAGTAAACGACCGTCAGAACGAAGATCCACACAACGTCGAGGAAGTGCCAGTACAAGCTCAGTACTTCTACTTTGCGCTTCGTCACGTTCGTAATGCCGCGTCTGCGCAGCTGAATCATGAGGCCGATCATCCAGATCAGACCGATCGATACGTGCAAACCGTGCGTGCCTACCAGCGTGAAGAAGCCGGACAGGAAGCCGCTCGTTGCGATCGTTGCGCCTTCGTGCACCATGTCGATGAATTCCGTAACCTCAAGCGTAATAAACGCTGCGCCAAGCACGAACGTTACCGCGAGCCAGCCGATCAGCTGGTTGCGTTTGCCCGCATGCATGGCGAGCACGGCGAGCCCGCTCGTGAACGAGCTCGTCAGCAGGATGAACGTTTCGGCGATGACACCTGGCATTTTGAACAGCTCTTCAGGTGTTGGACCGCCGGCTGTATTGTTACGCAGTACTGCATATACCGCGAACAAGGTACCGAAGATGATGACGTCCGTCATCAGGAAGATCCAGAAACCAAATGTTTTGAGCGACTCTAGATCATGATGATGATGGCCATGATCATGGCCGTGTTGCTCAGCTTTATGCGACACACTATTCGCCATTAGACCGTCGCTCCTTTCAATGCGGCAGCAGCCTCTTCCGTACGTTTAATTTCATCCACAGGGATGTAGTAGTCATCATCGTACGTGAACGAGCGAGCGATCATGCAGGCAGCTATGCCGATAACCGACGGAATTGCCATCCACAGCCAATCCCATACGAATCCGAAGCCTGCTCCGAACCAGCAGATCGACATAATGAATGGAATAGCAGAGTTTTTCGGCATATGAATTGGTGCAAGTGCCGGTTTCGGCGGCAGCTTCTCGCCCTTGGCGAGCTTCTGCTTCGTCTCCCACCAATCGTCCACATCTTGAACCTGCGGATCTGTTGCAAAGTTGTACAATGGTGCTGGCGATGGAATCGACCATTCCAGCGTGCGGCCATCCCAGTGGTCGCCTGTCGTATCGCGTTTGTGGAACTTGATGCTGTGAGCAATCTGCCATACTTGGAACAGGAAGCCGATACCCATCAGGAAGCCGCCGACCGTCGAAACCATGTTCAGCGGGCCCCAGCCCATATCGAAGTCGTACGTGTACAATCGGCGTGTCATACCGTCGAGGCCCAAGAAGTACTGCGGCATGAAGCACACATAGAAGCCGATGTTCCAGAACCAGAATGCCCATTTGCCCAGACCTTCATGAAGCGCGAATCCGAACATCTTCGGCCACCAGTAGTACAGGCCTGCGAAGTAACCAAATGCGACACCACCGATGAGCACTTGGTGGAAGTGCGCAATCAGGAAGTAGCTGTTATGGAACTGGAAGTCAGCCGGTGCAACGGAGAGCATAACACCCGTCATACCACCAACGATGAAGCATGGAATGAACGCAATCGTCCACAGCATCGGCGTTGTGAACCGAATGCGGCCGCGGAACATCGTGAACAGCCAGTTAAAGATTTTAACACCGGTTGGTATTGCGATAATCATCGTTGAGACGGCGAAGAACGCATTGACGTCCGCGCCCGAACCCATCGTGAAGAAGTGGTGGGCCCATGTGAAGAACGACATAACCGCGATGCTGATCATGGCGAACACCATCGAGCTGTAGCCGAACAGTTTCTTACGCGAGAAGGTTGCCACGACCTCGGAGAATATACCGAACGCCGGAACGACGACGATGTAAACCTCGGGGTGACCCCACATCCAAATCAAGTTGATGTACATCATCGGGTTGCCGCCCGCATCAAGCGTGAAGAAGTGAGCGCCAAGGTAACGGTCCAAGAACAGCAGCGCGAGCGTAACCGTCAGGATCGGGAAGGCGAACAAAATCATCAAGCAGCTGGACAGTACCGACCAAGTGAACATCGGCATTTTCATCAGCTTCATGCCTGGCGCACGCATCTTCAGAATCGTTACGACGAAGTTGATACCTGTCGCCAGCGAGCCGATACCGGAGATCTGAATGCCCCAGATGTAGAAGTTTTGACCAACGCCAGCGCTGTGCGACAGCTCCGACAGCGGCGGATAAGCGAGCCAGCCTGCATCCGGCGAACCGCCGATGATGAAGGAGACGTTGAACAGCATCGCACCGAAGAAGAACAGCCAGAAGCTTAAGGCGTTCAGGAACGGATACGCGACGTCGCGTGCGCCAATTTGCAGCGGCACGGCAATATTGAACAAACCGAACATAAGCGGCATTGCCATGAACAGGATCATGATGACGCCGTGCGTCGTAAATATCTGGTTATAGTGTTCCGCATGCAGGAACTCTGAATCCGGCATAGCCAGCTGCAAACGCATCAGCAATGCGTCAACGCCGCCCCGGAACAGCATCAGAATCGATGCGATGATATACATGATGCCGACCCTTTTGTGATCGACTGTCGTCAGCCATTCGCGCCACAGCCATCCCCACTTTTTGAACACCGTGAGGACGAATACTATCGCTATCATGGCCAGCGCTATGCTTACCTGTGCGCCCAAGATCATCGGGTCGCCAGTTACGAAGAAATCTGAGAAGCTCTCTAAGTTCCCCCACATAGCTGCTGCCTCCTCTCAATTCGTCTAAATTGGTTTAGTTGATTCTATTCACCGTGTTGGTGAGCAGGTTTATCGATTACATACTTGTTCACGATTTTATCGTACAAGCCTTCTGGGAACGAGTTGAACGACTGAACTGGCGAGGATGCCGGCTCAGCCAGCTTCTCATAGCCCTCAAGCGTCAACGCGTCAGGCACTGCTTTAATGGAATCAACCCATTTCGTGAACTCATCTTCACTCGTAGCCGTTACTTCAAAGCGCATGTCAGCAAAATGCTCGCCGCTGAAGTTTGCACCCGATCCGTAATACACACCCGGCTCATCGGCTTGCAGATTCAGCTTCATGCTCATACCGGACATCGTGTAGATCTGACCGCCAAGCTGCGGAATCCAGAACGAGTTCATCGGTGCGTCACTCGTCAGATGGAATTCGACTGGACGATCCTCAGGAATGTAGAGGTAGTTCACTGTCGCAATGTTCTGCTCTGGATAGGTGAACAGCCATTTCCAGTCAAGCGATGTCGCTTCGATAACGAGCGGCTCTTTGTCCGACTCCAGCGGCTTCGATGGTTCCAGTGCATACGTATATTTGACCGTAAACACAGCAATAACGCCGATAATGATGATCGGGATCCCCCACCAAATCGTCTCGGCAAGCGCGCTATGCGACCAAGTCGGCATGTACTTCGATTTGTTGTCTTTCGTATCGCGGTAGCGCCATACGATCCAAGCCGTCAGCAAGATAACCGGCACCATAACGATGGCACACAGAATCGTAACGATGTAGATCAAGTCGCGCTGATCCGATCCGACCGGCCCCTTAGGATCGAGTACCATCATGTCTGTGCTGCAGCCCGACAGCATGACCATCATCAGCATGATTAGCAGCGGAGCTGCATACTTGGTTAGTTTTCTCCGCATGATTGTTTTCATCTCCCTCATCCGCCCGAACGCCTCCGTTCGAGAGGTCTTATCCGAGTTGTTCTTTTCCGTAAGTCCAACATAACAGAACGCCGCAAGTTTTACGCCCCAGTTTGCAAATACGTCAATCTTTATTCTCTTTTCTGTAAAACAATTTTCACCACTTTGACACGACATAGGATGGAACTGCCATTGACCGAACCAATTACGCATTTTAATCCATTGTACCTGTTAATTTGCACGTAAAAACGGGGATTCAACCATGGAAAATATGTCGGAAGTTTGCATACCGCTCCACAATTGTGACAGACACAAAAAAAATCCCTTCCGGCCAAGCCGGAAGGGATGTCTTCTTATATAGAAGGTTTACGATTGATCATTGTCGGATTGCTGCTGCGCACGCCGTTCATTAACGAGGTGGATCGCAGTTTTGATTACATAAATATGAACGCTGCCAACTAAGAAACCGATACCGATCATCAGCTGCCAGTTGCGATCGTTGAATGGACGAAGATACATAAGGCACATTACAACGCCGATCGTCAGCGCCGCCCATGCCGCCACCGTCATTAGCCATACAAGCGGTCTAAAACCGCGCTCCGTCGATAATACGCTTGTCGATGATGTCTTTGTCGTCATGGTCAAAACGCTCCTTCATATCGTTGTAAGTGCTTCCATGTCCATAGTATATCACAAACGATCGAAGAATGTTCATATTTTGTTCAAAAAATCATCAAATTTTGTTCAAATAATGATCAACCGACAGACACATTTGCGCATTGCTCTGTCGCAACTCTCTATAGTATGGCGTTTAGAACTCAAAATATGCTTGCGCGTTGTCATAGCAAATGCCGCGTACGATCGTGCCGAGAAGCTCGTCATCGTCCGGCGCTTCGCCATTTTCGACCCATTCGCCGATCAAGTCGCATAGAATACGGCGGAAATATTCATGCCGCGTATAGGACAAGAAGCTGCGCGAGTCCGTTAGCATGCCGATGAAGCGGCTGAGCAAACCAAAATTCGCCAACGCCTTCATTTGCTCGATCATGCCGTCCTTCGTGTCGTTGAACCACCAAGCGGAACCGAATTGAATTTTGCCCGGCGTACCGCCGCCCTGGAAGCTGCCCATGATCGTGCCGATTGCATGGTAGTCGTTCGGGTTGAGCGAGTACAGAATCGTCTTCGGCAGCTTGTCATCCGCATCAAGGGCTCCGAGAATGTGAGCCAGCCCGTAAGCAACAGGGCTATCATTAATGGAGTCGTAGCCTGTGTCTGGACCAAGCTTCGCGAACATGCGGCTGTTGTTGTTGCGAGCAGCATTGATGTGGAACTGCATCGCCCAGCCGTACTCCGCGTATTGACGGCAGATGTGAAGCAGTGTAAACGTCTTGTACTTCGCTTCCGTCTCAGCGCTTGCTTTCTCGCCGCGGAGTGCTGCTGCGAACGCAGCAGCCGCTTCTTCATGCGTTGCATCTGCATATACCATGACGTCGATCGCAAGGTCCGCAACGCGGCAGCCCGTTTCATTAAAGAAGGCGATACGTGCGTCCAGCGCACTTAGCAGATCGTCATAGGCTGCGATCGGCTTGCCATTCACAGATGCCAGCTTATCGATCCAAGCCGTGAAGCCTTCACGATTGAGCTCCAACGCCTTATCCGGGCGGAACGAAGGCAGCACCTTCACGTCTTGGAAGTCTGCATCCTGCTTCAACTTAATATGATATTCGAGCGAATCCGTCGGATCGTCTGTCGTGCAGACAACGCGAACGTTCGATTTGCGGATCAAGTCGCGGGCGCTGAAGCCCTCGCCATCCAGCTGAGCTTGCACGCGATCCCAAATCGAGCGCGCATTGCGCTCATTGATGAGATCGTAGATGCCGAAGAAGCGCTGCAGCTCCAGATGGGACCAATGGTACAGCGGGTTGCCGATCGTCATTGGAACGGTCCGCGCGTAAGCGAGGAAACGGTCATAGTCGTCTGCCGGGCCAGTAACGAGATGCTCGGGCTCGCCATTCGCGCGCATCGCACGCCATTTGTAATGGTCGCCGTACAGCCAAGCTTCGGTTAAGTTATTGAATCTTTTGTTCTCGTAAATTTCTTGCGGGCTGAGGTGGCAGTGATAGTCGATAATCGGCAGGTCTTTCGCATGCTGTTCATACAGCTTTACGGCTGTAGGCGTGCGGAGTAAAAACTGTTCATTCATGAAAGGCTTCATTCGAGGAGACACCCTTCCTTCTTATCATTAATAATGAGAATGACAACTTGCCTGTTGGCTCATTCGATCCCGATGTATGCGCATTCAGAATACGATATCAGCCGCTTAATCCTTATCCTACTCTTTCTGTTTGTGACATTCAATGGATTTTTAACAACGTTGTTATTAATTTTTAAAGAAGGGTCGTCTAGCCGGGTTCAATAGCGATGGGCTACACTAGAAAAGACCATGTACATGCAGGATCGAATAGGAGGATTAGACGAATGAGTACGAGCAAATGGGCAGGTAAAAAGGCTGTGTTCCTTGGTGACAGCATCACGGAAGGCGTTGGCACAGCAAAGACTTATCACGCTTTTCTGAACGAGATGATCGGTTTCGGCCATCTGCTGCATTACGGTATTAGCGGCACTCGTATCGCAAGTCGGCCAGACGATGGCGGCAGTGCCATGTCCGTTCGTTATACGGGAATGGCTGATGAGGCCGATCTCGTTGTTGTGTTCGGGGGCACGAATGATTTCGGACACGGGACGGCACCGATCGGCACGACGGAGGACTTCGCAACGGATACCTATCTCGGCGCGCTGAATGTGCTGATGACTGGGCTGATTGAAAAATATCCGGCAGCCTCCATCTGCTTCCTGACGCCGCTGCACCGTGACTTCTACGATGGCTATGGCGAGCTCAATCCCGAAACCGGTCTGACGCTAACGCAATTCGCTGAGCATCTGAAGGAACGCGCGCGCTATTACGCGCTGCCGGTACTCGACCTGTATGCGATGAGCGGCATGCAGCCGAAGCTGCAGATCATCAAGGATCGGTACATGCCGGACGGTCTGCATCCGAACGAGGCCGGTCACCGACTGATGGCGCAGCGGATCGCTCCGTTCCTTGAGACGCTGTAGCTTATGGAAGTCTGCGCTTCATCACGAGCAGTGAACGCAGCCGGACATAAGTCCGTTTAACGCGCGGGATAGGATACCTAGTTGTATTCTATCCCCTAATTATCTGAGGGCCGAGCTAGATAGGATACTTTCATGTACACTAACTCGCCACTATCCGCCAAGCGAGCCTAATACGATACTCTAACGTACACTAAACACATCCAATTTGGCCACCAAACCACTTACGATCCTTTATTATGTTCTAACCAGGTGCTTTAACGGCCATTCTTCGATTCTGTCGGTTTTCCGAGCTTCTCCGCAGCCGCTGGCTGCAGCGGAATCGTGACCTCGAACGTCGTACCTTGACCCTGCACACTGCTCGCGTTTATCGTACCGCCGTGCTGACGAACGATCGTTGCAGCGATTGCAAGACCAAGGCCGCTGCCGCCTTTGGAGCTGGTGCGAGCTTTATCCGCCTTATAGAACCGCTCGAATACATGCGGCAGGTCCTCCTCGGCGATGCCGATCCCCGTATCGGCGATCGTTACAAATGCATGCTGCTGTTCCTTCTTCAATTGGATGCGAATCGTTCCATCCTCCGGTGTGAACTTGATCGCGTTGTGCAGCAGATTCGTCCATACTTGGCGCAGGGCATCCTCATCGCCTGTCACGGTTGCATGCTCCAAATCAATATCGAGCTCAATCCGTTTGCCCAGCCATTGCGGCTCCAGCGCCAGCGCAGTGCGCTTCAGCTGCATATCGAGCTCATAGGAGCAGGGCTCCATTATCTCTCGCTGCGCTTCAAGCATCGTCAGCTTGAGCAGGCTGTCGCTCAGCTTCGATAAACGCATGCTCTCCGCCTCAATCCGTTCCAAATAATCGAGCCGTGTCTCCTTCGACAATGTCTCATTATGAAGCGCCCTCGCGAAACCAGTTATAGAAGTAAGAGGCGACTGCAGTTCATGCGACACGTCCGAAATGAACCGCTGACGCGTCTGCTCCAATTGCTGCAGCTCGGTCGCCATATCGCTTAGTCCCTCGACGATGACCTCCATATCTCCCGACCGATTCACCTTCGGAAGCTCCACCGCGAAATCTCCTGATGCAATGCGGCTCATGGCATCCAGCATCATCTTCATTAATTGCATTTGTTTCCGCCAAGGGGTAGCAAAGAGGGCCAACAACGCAATCGTTAGGACAAACAACAGCTGCGGGGAGACCGCATAATAAAAATGATCATACCAAGCAGCCAGCGGCTTATTGATCGCCAATCGATAGGAGGTTCCGTCGCTGCCTTGAACGGTTGTCATAAGTACAGCATCGCGTGTTGTAAATGGATTGTTCCAGCGGTAGTGGTACCACTCGTCAGAACCCGTTGTGGATAATTGCTTCCGGAGACGGTCCGCTCCTTCTCCATAGATATTCCACTGTTCATTGCCCGATTGAAGCGCAATTGTTGCATTCAATTGGCGGGCATTCAGTGTAATCAGATTCGCCTGTGCAGCCGATGCTGGCTCTGCATGCGCTGCCTCCAACATCTCGACGATATGATGCAAATCTTCAAGCAGCTCATCCCGAGTGTCGTCACGATGCAGTCCATCAGCAGCATAGGCGACGACCGAGTACATAGCGGACCAGAAGATGACGACTACGATCGTCATCCCGAAGAAAGCTCCGACGATTTTCATGCGCATGTTGCTATAAAATCGTTCGTACGCGCTGGCCTTCGGCTTCTCCTTGTCCTTCTTCCTCCTCTTCATTCAGCCCCTGCCTCCATCCGGTAGCCAAGCCCGCGTACCGTTGCTATGCGGAATCCCGCCTCCGCCTCGGGAAACCGCTCGCGAAGCCGATTCACATGAACATCCAGCGTTCGTTCGTTGCCATCAAAGTCGACGCCCCAGATCGCTTCAATAAGCTGCTCACGCAGCAGCGTCTGCCCAGGATAGCTCGCCAGCTTGAACAGCAGCTCGAATTCCTTCAGCGGAAGCGAGATGCTTGCCTCCTTCATTGTCGTCTCGAACGTCCGTCGATTCAGCGTCACCTGGCCGATCTGTACCGTAGAAGAAACCGCAATCCGATACCGTTTCAACAGCGCCTTTACTCGTGCAACAAGCTCTTCCGGTACGAACGGCTTTACGACATAGTCGTCAGTGCCAAGGTCGAACCCTTTAATCTTCTGGGATGTCTCCCCCATCGCAGTGAGCATGAGCAGCGGCATATCGGGATAAAATTCGCGCAGCTCCCTACACAGCTTCCACCCGTCCATCTCTGGCATCATGAGATCGAGAATAACAAGATCCGCCTTGAACGACTCCAGCTTCCGCAGCGCATCGAATCCGTTCTCCGCATCTTCCACCGTATAGCCTGCTTCACTCATAAAATGTCCAACAAGCTTCCGAATGGACGCGTCGTCATCGACAACTAATATATTCACCATAGCTTCGAAGCACATCCTTTCCTGTCCGTGAGGCTGTGGCACTGCAAGCTTGAAACCTGTGTACCGCAGCTCTCCTTGCGAGCTTCTTCTATTATATCGAGTCAATGTAAATCGAATTTAAACAAACTTTGCTGTTCCCATTTTACTACAGTTGAAGTTCATGCACGCTTCGAACGATGGATGCTATTCCACTGTGAAGGTTGTGTTATATTTTGTTACATTGGACTAACAACTCTACACCTCGCCTTCATATACTGTTATATAACAGCATGGAAGAGCGGGGTGACAAAGATGGGAAGCAGGCCGCGGAAGGTAGCCATTATCGGGGTCGGGCATGTGGGAGCAAGTTGTGCTTATGCACTCATCAATCAGTCCATCTGTGATGAGATTATGCTGGTTGGCAGAACGCCGGAGCGCGCCTATGCGCAGGCACTCGACCTCTCTCATTGCATGGATTTCACTTATACGCGAACCAAAATCTATACTGGCAGTTGGGATGATTGCGGCGATGCCGATATCATCATCCTATGTGCAGGCGGGTATCCGAAGAGCGGCAGCAACCGACTCGATCTGCTCGACAGCGCCTTTGAGCTGTATCAAGAGATCGTGCCGCGCATCATGGCAAGCGGCTTCGACGGTTTGTTTATTGCAGCAGCTAATCCTGTCGACATCGTCACCCAAATGGTGTGGAAGCTGTCTGGCTTGCCGCGTGAACGTGTCATTGGAACGGGCACCTCCATCGATACGTCGCGGCTGAAGACACTGATCGCTGAGTTCCTGCCGGTCGATCCGCGCAGCGTGTGCGGTTACGTGCTTGGCGAGCATGGGGAATCACAGTTCCCCGCATGGTCGCATGTATCGGTTGGCGGCAAGCCGATTCTCGATATTCTGAGCCAGCATCCGCAGCGCTTCAGCTTGCTGAAGCTCGACGATATCGAAGCGAAAACTCGAAACGCTGGATGGGAGATCTATCAGCACAAAGGCTCGACGCATTACGGTATTGCGAATGCAATTGCTCATATTGTGCGATCGATCCTCAATGATGATTACAATATAACGGCCGTTTCTGCTATTCTTGAAGGCGAATATGGAGAACGTGACGTATGCACCGGCGTTCCGGCCATTCTGACACGGCGAGGCATTGCCGAGCTGGTGGAGCTGAATTTGACGTCGCAGGAGCAGGCGCGATTCGCCCATTCCTGCGCCGTTCTTCGATCGGCGTCTGCACATCTTGCGCTATAGGATACAGGAATGGAAGGAATTGATCGATGAGGATGAAGAGCCGGGCGCAAGCCAGGCTTTATTTTTGGCTAATACTAGTCCTTGGAGCGTTCTGGAACAACATAGTCGGCGTGTCGTTGGCATATAGTGAGAAACTCGGCTTATTGTGCAGGACGAGCTGAATCGTTTCACGAACGTTCGGAATTTCTGCCTTTTAACCTTTGACATTGTTAGCATTACTAACATAGATTAGAAAGAACAACATCTCGACGCCATGCGAGGAGACAGGAGGCGATGCACATGGATTTGCGCAAAATGCGGTTGGACGAACCGGCAATCGGCACGTTCAGCGAGGAACGAGAAGAATATGAACGAGATTATGCCCGCCTGATCCAGTCCCCGGCCTTTCGCAGGCTGCAGGGCAAATCGCAAGTGTTCGGCGCCGGTTCCGGCGACTATTATCGAACACGGCTGACGCACTCGCTTGAAGTATCCCAGATTGCGCGGGAAGTGTCCCGCAGGCTGGGCAAGCAATACCCCTTCCTTGATCGACGTGAGCATCCGGGACTGCTGCTTGATCCGACCGTTGTGGAGTGTGCGGCGCTTGCGCATGATTTTGGCCATCCGCCGTTTGGGCATAAAGGGGAAGAAGTGCTCAACGAGCTGCTGCAGGAGTTCCATGGCATGAAATATGAAGGCAACGCGCAGAACTACCGGATTCTCATGTTCCTGGAGAAGCGTGCCGGAAGCGGCAGCGGACTGGATCTGACGGCATCGGTTCTGCTAGGCGTGAACAAATATCCGTTTTGTCTCGATGATCCAGGTCGGCTAAAAGGCGTATACCGTGAGGAATGGGAACGAATCAACTATCTTCGTGATCTATGGGGCATGCCCGTGGAATGTTCGACGCTTGAAGCGCAGCTAATGGACCTATGCGACGACATCGCCTATTCGACGCATGATATAGAAGACGGTATTCGCGCCGGCAAAATCCAAATGAACCGCACGTTCTTCGAGGATGATCGGCTCATCGACAATCTCATTCATGAGATTGAAGTCGACCAAGGCAATGGCCGCCTACGCTGGGACGAGGTCGATGTGCGGGCCATGTGCCGCCAAACGATGGACGTATACCTCGAACAGTGGGAAGAGCTCTACATTCAGTGCGAGCGTGAATCGTCGAGAACGCGGCGAGAAATGAAAGCCCGCTGGGTGAGCACGTTCGCCGGCCGCGTCGGCATTATCGACGATCCGGATAAAGGATGGAAACGCGTCACGTTCGTTCGTGAAGGCGTGGAGGATCTCGATCTGCTGCGGACGATGGAGATTCTGAAGAAGCTCGCGTGGGTGACGCTTATTAAGGACTTCCGTATCCAGCGGCTTCAAATGCGCAGCGAGATTATGATCCGCCGACTGTGGGACAGCTTTATTGACCCCGATCGCGGCCGGCTCATTCTGCCGCCTGACTGGATCGAGAGCTTCGAGCGCCACAAGTCGCACTGGTCATGGCCGCGCTTCATCGCGGACTACATCTCCGGCATGACGGACGCCTATGCGTCCAAAGTGTACAATGAGCTGTACGCGAGCAAGACCGGCTCGATTTATGAGATGGACTGAGGTAAGGTTCGACAAGCCAATGGCCGCTCTTCATGCTGATAAATGCATGAGGCGGCTGTTGGCTTTTTTACTAATTAAATTTCAGTGAACCTTCAGTCACGCTTCAATTTATATTCAGTCTTGTTAAATAGACTGGGGCCTAGATGATCTCAGATCTCAGATCAGATGGGATCATAAATCGAGCTTAAACGGAGGTCTTAAATTTGAAGAAAATTTCGTCTAAAGGAATGAAGGGCTTTGCCGTCGGCGTTGCGGTAACCGCTGTCATGACGGTTCCGTTCACCTCGTATGCAGAAACGCTCAAGCAATCGATTGCGGTGACGTACAACGATATTCTGGTCAAAGTAAACGGAACAACCGTCACGTTGAAGGATGCGTCGGGAAATGCGTTGGAACCATTCAACTATAACGGTTCGGTATACGTGCCGCTTCGGGGCGTATCCGAAGCGCTCGGGATGAACGTAACGTATGACAGCGCGAATAAAACAGTCAACATTGCTGGCAGCAGCTCCAGTTCAACCGGAGCAGCATCAACAGACGGCAAAGACGGTTCGCCACCAGACGGCATGCCGCCGGAAGGTTCGCCAGGAGGCACTCCGCCTTCAGGGACGAACGGAGCTGCCGCTAATCGCGTAACGGACGTTGCGGCAAATATCGTCAATGATCCCGCCGAATCAGACGAAAGCGTAGTAGCGTTGACCAAAGCGTTCATGGCGACCTTGTCGGATGACGAGCTTGAATCGCTGCAATACGATATGACTGCCGATAACGCTGCCGTATGGTCGAACCTGCCGGTAGGAGCAGCCCAACGTAACGGACTGATGCTGGGCAGCTTAGACGAGGATAGCCTTGATGCGTTCAAGTCGCTTGCCGCCGCAGCGCTGGGCAATAGCGGATATGATACGCTGAAATCAATCATTCTGGCGGATGAATATCTTACGACAGACACCGGCAACAACATGTGGGATTCTGACCTTTATTATGTGGCGGTTTTGGGCGAGCCTTCGGACACTTCACCATGGATTTTGCAAATTGGCGGTCACCACTATGCAACAAACCTTACTTACAATACGGCGACGGAAAGCCCGACCCCTATGTTCGTCGGCGTCGAGCCGCAAACCTTCACGAGCAACGGTGTTACTTATTCGCCGCTTGAATCGCGCCGCAGCGCCATGTACAGTATGATCAATTCGCTTAGCGATACGGAGCTGAGCAGCGCGAAAATCTCGAAAACGTACGACGACGTTTTACTTGGACCTGGACAAGACAACAAATTCCCGACCACGAGCGAAGGCATACTCGTCTCCTCGCTCGACAGCAGCCAGAAAGAGCTGGTAAAAGCGGCGATTACGGCATGGGTACAAGATACATCGCCAGACATTTCCGAGGAACTGCTCGCCTCCTACTTGTCCGACGATGCGCTTAACCAGACGAAAATCGGCTGGTCCGGCTCGACGGATTCAACTGTTCACGGCTCCTATATTCGAATCGACGGACCTCGGGTATGGATCGAATTCGTCTGCCAAACGGGCGTCGCGTACACGGATCAAATTCACTTCCATACTGTATGGCGTGATAAAACAGCCGACTACGGCGGAAGCTTCGGGGGTTAATGTATGATCAAGCGGAAAATAATCGCACTGTTGACCGTAACGTTGATTCTCCTTTCCACGATGGCATCGGTCGCTTCGGCGCATTCCATGCCAAGCTCGGTTGTCTCGCTGGATTTCAATGATAACGTAGTAACAGCCGAGCTTATTCTTCCGCTTGACCGTCTTGAAATCTCGTTCGGCAAAACGCTGACGGACGCGCCAGCCGAGGTGCTTGACAAGTATCAGGCGGAGCTGACAGCTTATGTGAAGCAGCATATCAATCCCGTATCGCCGAACGATGAGCGTTGGACGGTTGACGTAACTGGAATGTCGCTCCAATTGAGCGCGGAGCCTTACGACTTAATCGTTGACCTGTCCATGTCGCCTCCTGATGGAGCACCGTCCGATCATTTTACATTAAATTACGACGTTATCCTTCATGAGATCGTAACGCACTCCGTCCTCGTGTCAGTGCGCAGCGATTGGAATCATGCCGTAACCAGCGACAAGCCGGTCCTGCTGGGAACGCTTCGAGCCGACGTAACCTCCATCGAAATCGATCGCAGCGGCGGCAATTGGTGGACCGGTTTCGAAAATATTGTGCGGATGGGTATATCGCACATTGCCGAAGGAACAGACCATCTGCTGTTTCTGCTTGTACTGCTGCTCCCGGCGCCTTTGGTTGCGCACAACAAGCGATGGAAGGAGTTCGGCGGCGTTCGCCATAGCATCCTTCAGCTGCTTAAGGTCGTAACCGCCTTTACACTTGGCCACTCTTTGACGCTCATTGCCGGCGCACTCGACTGGATTCCGGGCACCAGTCAACTGATCGAAGTGCTCATCGCTTTTTCGATATTGATATCGGCCGTTCACGCTCTTCGTCCGCTGTTCCCGGGACGCGAGGCGCTCGTCGCGTTCGGCTTCGGTCTGATCCACGGCATGGCATTCGCATCGCTGATCGGAGATATCGGTATAAGTCCATGGCATATGGTATCCAGCATATTCGCTTTCAATATCGGCATCGAGCTGATGCAGCTGACGGTCATCGCCGTTACGATGCCATGGCTTTTGCTGCTCAGCGTAACACGCGTATTCCCGTACGTACGAATTGTCGGTGCCTGTATCGCAATTACCGCATCCGTGGGCTGGATAGCCGAACGCATCATGTCGAAATCCAATCCCGTTGCGGCTGTCGTGAATGTATCCACGCCATATGCAGCTTGGCTGGTTGTTGCGCTAGCCGTGCTCGCGATCGCTGCGACTTTAAAGCGGACTGTGATGACGAAGAAGCATCGTTCTAAGTATGTGTAGAACGCTTAAAGGGCTCCGGACTTTATCCGGCAGCCCTTATTTTATGCGATCAGCATAGGGAACCATTATATCATTCGAACGCCCCACTCCCCGAGCAAGGCTCTTGCACAAGTTAGGCACATGCTTGTGAGGAGGCCCTGCTCATACAGGCATTGGTTTAATCCGCTCTATTCACCTCTACTTTAACTTATACCCGACGGTCTACCATCGTCACTTCCGCAGCATCAACAAACCGAGCCTTTGTGCGGTTATCTTGCTATCACCGCCGCACTCCCTCTTAACACGTTCCATCCCTGCCGAAATACCCACCTTGAAAATACAAACCTACATCCTTAAGTTCGCACATTGTTGAAATAGTCCTGTCCAGAGCATAATAAGGTCACACCAAACAAGGGGGAATCAATCAATGCGCACGAGCTTTAAATGGATGAGCCTCGCAGCTGCAGCAGCACTTATGGTTTCGCTCGCAGCTTGCGGCAACAGTGACAAGGATGAAACGACAAACACAGACAACGGTTCGGCTTCCACTGACAAGGCAGAGAATGTGACGATTACCTTCCAGAACATTTATCCGGACCCGAACACGCCATCTTACAAAATCGCGCACCAAATCGGCGATCAATACACGAAGGATCACCCGAACGTGAAAATCGAGTGGGACTCGCTCAACACGGATCAACAGAAGCTGAAGCTGAAGACGCAAGCGGCTTCCAAAGAAGTTCCGGACATCACGATCGTTAACCCAGCAGCACAAATGAAGGACTTCGTTGATGCGGGACTGTTCGCTCCACTGAACGACATGCTCGATCAGAACGGTCTGAAAGACACGTTCCAAGAAGGCATCCTTGATTTCTATAGCTTCGACAACAACGTATACGCACTGCCGGACGGCAACAACGTAGGCGTTATGTTCTACAACAAAAAACTGTTCGAGCAAGCTGGCATTACAGCTACGCCAACCACATTCGACGAACTAATCAATGATGTTAAAACATTAAAAGCTAAAGGCATCACGCCAATGGTTACAGGCGAAAAAGATACGTGGACAGGCTCCTTCCTGTTCATGAACGTACTGCTCCGCACGAACAACGGCCCAGGCTTCCTGTCCGATGTCGCTGCAGGCACGAAGACGTTTAACGATCCAGCATTCGTTGAAGCTGTAGACAGCTTCGAGAAGCTCGTTCAAGCAGGCGCGTTCCAAGATGGCGCTACGTCGATGGACTACAACGCTGGCGAATCCCTCTTCAAAACGGGTAAAGCAGCGATGTACTACATGGGTACGTGGGCAACCGGCGCAATCGATCAATCCGATGTTGGCGCGGACGTGGGCGTATTCAAGTTCCCTACGGTTAACGGCAAAGGCAACGCAGACGAGTACATGCTGGCTCCAGGCAGCGCGTTCGCAATCTCGGCTAACAGCAAGCACCTGCAAGAAACAAAGGACTTCCTCAACTACTTCATGCTGCAATATCCGAAAGTGTCGTTCGACATGAAGAACGCCGTTTCCGTTGCACAAAAAGTAGAAGGCGACTTCGCAGCAGCAGGCTACTCCGCTCTGCAAATGGAAGTAGCGGGTCTGAAAGGCGCAGTTAAAGGCGGCGACCTGTCGTTCGATAATACGATGAACCCAGCAACGTCCCAAGCTCACTTGACGAGCATCCAAAACCTGTTCGTACAACAAGTTGATCCAGCTTCCGTTGCCAAAGAGCACCAATCCGCATTCGAAGCTAACAAGTAAGACATGGATTTAAACGGAAACAGATGATCCATTCGCTAAGACCGGCGAAAGGGAGCGCTCCGTCGCTCCCTTTCTTCTGTGTTAGCCCTTGAATGGCCATCCCCATGATTTTGAAGGAGGCGAGCCCAATGAATGCGCTCAAAGTGCCTGCACGTACGATTGCCGTGTTCGTGCTGCCATGTCTGCTACTGTATGTCTGCCTCGTGTTTGTTCCGATCTTCTTCAGTATGTACAACAGTACGTTTGACTGGAACGGCATTGGCGTTAAAAAGTTCGTCGGTTTAGACAACTACGTAACACTGTTAACCAAAGACAATGTATTCTGGCCGGCAGTCCGACACACCTTGATGTTTGCCGTATTCTCCATGCTTGAGATTCCATTTGCACTGTACCTTGCTACACTGATCAACCGTTATGTGAAGAAACCGAATTTCTTCGTTACCAGCTATTTCGTTCCCGTTATCCTCTCGGTCGTTATTATCGGCCAGCTCTGGAAAACGATCTACAACCCAGCTTCGCTTGGCGGCATGCTCAACCAAGTGCTCGACGGCCTTGGTCTTCACAGCTGGACGCACGCTTGGCTCTCTGAACCAGACTATGCCATGTATGCACTCTACTTCGTTGCGCTGTGGCAATATCTCGGATACCACCTGCTCATTCAGTTCACGGGTATCTCGAACATCCCTACGGAAATTTACGAGGCAGCCAAAATCGATGGAGCAGACGGTTTCAAAGCAGACTGGTTCATTACGTTCCCGTTGGTTGTCCCGATTTTCAAAATATCGATCATTCTCGCTTTCATCGGTTCCCTGCAGTCGTTCGACATGATTATGGTCATGACCGGCGGCGGTCCCGCCCATTCGACAGATGTTATCGCAACGCATATGTACAACATGTCCTTCATGTCGTCGAAGTTCGGCTACGGCAGTTCGATTGCGATGGTACTGGTCGCTGTCTGTCTGATTGCAACTGTCATTATTAACGCGCTGTTCAATAAGGTTGAGAAGAAAATCGGCTAATGGATTGATCACAACCTGCATTGTACTCGCGAAAGGAGTTATGACCCATGAGTCAGACATTCTCAACGGCGGCTGCCCGTATGGATGAGCCTGGTCGGAAGCGATTCTCGATCGTCAAGCCACTCGTATTCATCCTGCTCGGCGTCCTGCTCGTCACGCAGCTGTATCCGCTGCTGTGGCTGCTCACCTATTCATTGAAAACGAACGATGAAATATTGTCCGGGAAATTTTTTGCGCTGCCGAAGACTATGCAATGGAACAACTATAAGCAAGCCATTGATGCACACTACTGGCAGTACTTATTCAACAGCATATATGTCACGCTTGTCACGCTCGTTTGCGTTATCGTATTAGCGAGCATGGTCGCTTACGCGATTACCCGTTTCAAATGGAAGCTTGGTCCGGTCGTCATGCTCGTCTTCCTGATCGGTATGATGATCCCTGTACAAGCAACCCTGCTTCCGCTTATGCTGATCTTTAAGCACATTCATATCGGCGATCACGGTCTGATGGGTACACGCTGGTCGATTATTTTGCCTTACATCGCTTACCAAACGCCAATTGCCGTCTTCATTCTGAGCGGCTTCATGCGGACGATTCCACATGAGATTGAAGAATCGGCACATATGGACGGCGCGGGCGTCTTCCGTACGTTCCGCAGCATCATCCTGCCAATCTCGATTCCACCGATTATGACCGTCTGCATCCTGACGTTCATTAACATCTGGAACGAATATATCTTGGCTGCTACATTCATCTCTGCCGAGAAGCTCAAGACGCTTCCGTTCGGCGTGAACAGCTTCGTCAGCCAATACTCGTCCAACTATGGCGCGATTGGCGCATATCTTGTACTAGGTGCATTGCCTGTTATCGTGCTGTACTTCCTACTCTCCGAGAAAATTACGAAGGGTATGGTTGCCGGCGCAGTTAAAGGCTAAGCATCCGTCAAACGCAACCCACATAGCATGAAAAACCTCCGAGCAGCTTTTGCGGCGCGCTCGGAGGTTTTAGTGCTATTGTGGGGTATTCCATTTAGGAGGCGTCACCGGTCATGATCCGCGGTTTTCGAGGCTTTCGCAGCTTCCGCACGTTCCGTGCCAGGCTGTTCATTCTGCTCATCATTAGCATGATCAGCCTATTGTCGATCGTCAGCTACTTGTATTATCGGCAAGCAACAACCCAATACCATGACAAAGTGACCGAGATCGCTGAGAAGAACGTCAAGCAGGCCATGCAGGTGTACGATCTGCTGCTCGACAGCTACAACAGCTTATCCAAGTCGCTGGTCGGCAACGCGGATATGCTGCGGATCCTGCCGCAGACGCATACGGATAATCCAGCGCTGAACATTATCAACGAGCGTGCCGTACAGAACATTATTGGAACCGTATTCTACTCGCGTGAAGATATCGTATCGGTTCACGTGTTCTCGCAGAGCGGTGCTGTATTCAGCTACGGCAACTTCCTCAACGTCGTTGACCCTAACTTTGCCCAGCGCGAGTGGTATAACCGGATCAAGCAATCCGATGGCGGCATGGTGTGGCTCGGTGCATTCAAACACTCTCTAACCGACCAGACCGTCGCTCAGCCGGTCTTCGCCTTCGGCCGATTGCTGTTCGACCTGACAGCGCATAAGCCTATTGGCGTGCTGCTCTTCCAGATGGATGCCTCGGCAGCGATGTCGGCACTCGGCAACATGCGGCTTGGACCGGACAGTGACGTATACATTATGTCGGAAGACGGCCGTCTGCTCGCATCCGATGACCCAGAGGAAATATCCTCCGTTCCATGGAGCGTCCATGCTGGCGACGATTTCGACTCTGACACGTTCCATACACCAAATTCGGCTGAGAGCGCCGAAAGCATGGCAGCTGATTCACTTAACGAGAACGGCACGAAGCCTGCCCATCTGCAAGCACTTGAGCTGCTGCTCTCGCTGCATGAGAACGTGTCTCCTAACGAGGTCCTCTTCGACCAACGTGCAAACGATCTGGTCGTTGCAGCCAAGGCGAAGGAGGTCGACTGGACGTTCATTAGTCGGACACCGAACAGCAACTTGAACGTCGAGTTCAAGCAGACGCGGCATTTCTTCTTAATTGTCGTCTCAGTTCTTGTGCTTGTATCCATTGCGATTGCGAGCTTTATCGCCCGAACCATTACAATGCCGCTCAAACGGCTCGTACAGGAAATGCGACAGGTCGAGATCGGTAATTTCCGCGGTGTGGCTCATCCCAAATCCACCTATGAGGAGATTGATATTCTTGTCTCCTCGTTTAATCAAATGGTGCACCGGATGGATGACCTCATTCAACGGGAGAAAGAGTCTTCCGGCCGCGAGAAGCAGGCGCAGCTGCAGGCACTGCAATCGCAGGTGAATCCACATTTTCTATATAACACGTTGAACATGATCTACTGGCTGCTAGATGAGCAGGAGAATGATAAGCTAGCACGAATCGTCTTGTCACTGTCACAAATGTTCCAATACAGCAGCGAGTGGGAAGACAATTCCAACTCCACGCTTGGCGAGGAACTGGAGCAAATCCGGCATTATTTGACCATTATCGAAGCAAGGCTGGAGGATCGACTGACCGCCGACATTGAAGTTGCACCAGCGTTTCTGGACGTCCAATTGCCGAAGATGACGCTTCAGCCGATCATCGAGAACGCCGTCAAACACGGACTTGAGCCTGCCTATACTCCCGGTATTCTGACCGTTCGGGCACAAGCGGAAGGCCAGCGGCTGCATATTACGATTACAGACAATGGCGTTGGCATGGAGCCAGCGGCACTCAGCCAGCTCCAGCAAGCGCTTGGCCAGCCTCCTTCCAAGGCGCAATCTGGCGAGGCCGTGCAGCGAAGCAGCGCCGGGCGCCGAGGAATTGGCATCGCGAACGTCCACCACCGCCTCGTATTAATGCATGGTGAATCCTATGGTTTGTCCGCAGACAGCAAGGAAGGTATCGGAACGACGATTATCGTTACCCTGCCGCTCCCTCCACGCATCGTCTATGACCGATCACCGGAATAAAAGCTACACTGGAAAGGAGTATCAGACGATCATGAACATTCTAGTCGTTGATGATGAGAACGTCATTCGCAGCGGCATCAAACGAACGATCCAGACTCATTATCCCGATTGTCGGATTTCTCTTGCCTCATCGGCTGATGAAGCGGTCGTTCAACTGCGCAATGAACCGATCGACCTCGTATTGAGCGATATTATGATGCCGGGCATGTCCGGCCTTGAGCTAATGAAGCTCGCCAAGCCGCAGCACCCGCATGTGCGGTGGGTGTTTATATCCGCGAAATCCGAATTTTCTTATGCACAGGAGGCACTTCGGCTCGGAGCCCGCGATTACATTCTTAAGCCGATTGGCAAAGAGCGGATCGTCGAAATCATCGATAAGTTTCAAGAGGATGTACGACGCGAATCGGAGCAGACGCGGGAGGCGCGCGGCCTTACAATGAACTTGAAATATTTGCGAGAGGCAGTATTCCAACGTTGGGCCGCCGGGCTTGATATCGGCAACTTCGACATGAAGCCGCTAGCCGATACGTATTCTTCTTTTTACCTTGTCATGGTCAAAATGGATGCGGATCGCCCCGTTCATTTGGAGCATTTTATAATCGATAACGTGCTTGCCGAGCTGATCGAGCGATACGGACACGGCTTCGTCATAAGCTATGATGCGCAAAGCCTGCTGGGGCTCATCTCCTTGCCAGAGGCGTCGCTGCCCCTGCTCGTGAACGAGCTTCGGACGCATCTGCGTCAATATTTGCGCGTTCCATTCCAAGCGATTGCTTCCGAGCTGATCGAGAACTTCCACCTCGTGCCTGATGAGATCCGCCGTCTGCGTCAGGCGTCGCATACCCAAATGTACGAGCAGGATGAACGCGGCGGCGATCGTGCAATAGAGACTTCGATTCAGTACATTAAATCGCACTTCAACGAGGATCTATCGCTTGAGAAGATTGCCTCCATCGTCTATTTGAACCCGGTCTACTTCAGCCAGCTGTTCAAGCAGAAGACAGGGCAAGGCTACAAGGAGTTCGTCATCCAGCTGCGTCTTGAGCAAGCGAAGCGGCTGCTCAACAATCCTAGCCTGAAGCTTGCCGACGTAGCAGAGAGGATCGGCTACCAGGACTTGCGCCACTTCTCGC
Source organism: Paenibacillus cellulosilyticus (assembly GCF_003182255.1). Lineage (GTDB taxonomy): Bacteria > Bacillota > Bacilli > Paenibacillales > Paenibacillaceae > Paenibacillus_T > Paenibacillus_T cellulosilyticus. The sequence goes on from NZ_QGTQ01000001.1 coordinate 307,069, forward strand.
AGCAGTTCCGCAAACGGTTCAGCCTTACGCCATCCGAATACCGTCAACAGCTGCAAGCGAACAGCACGCAGTTGAATTGGTAACACAAAGAAGCCTGAACATCGATGCACGTTTACCGCGCATGGATGTTCAGGCTTCTTCTACTATTCAGAGACCTTGATCTGTGCTGCTCAGCGGCTCTCCGCCTTTCGGCGACTCCCCCTCCTGCTCCGCAAGGCGTGCCTCATAAGTCTTGCCCCATTCATAGATTTGAAGGATGATCGGCTTCAATGTGAGCCCGAACGGCGTAAGCGAATACTCAACGCGCGGGGGCACCTCCCGATACACCTCGCGGTGGACGATGCCGTCCTGCTCCAGCTCCCGAAGCTGAAGCGTCAGCATACGCTGCGTGATCATCGGCATGAGGCGGCGAAACTCATTGAACCGACGAGGTGAACCCGTGATCAGATGGAAGACGATAATTCCCTTCCACTTGCCCCCGATGACATCCAGGGCAGCCTCGACCGAACAGGTATAGCGGCTCCCTGCCGCAGGCTGTTCACATTGTTCACTGGCAGCCGCGATCAACTGCTCCTTCTTCATGCTCATCGGACTTCACTCCGTTCCAATAGTACCTTTTTTAATACTATATCACAAAAATGTGCGTACTTTCCAAGACGAAACTATCCTCCTATAATGAAGCCATTCCCAGTGAATTGGATGCGAAAGGATGATGGATCATGGAAACAACTCGCCTTACGAAAGCCGAAATTATGGATGCTTATCAATTCCGACATGCCACCAAATTATTCGATCCCGCGCGCAAAATTGCCGATGAAGACTTCGATTTTATTTTGGAGACAGGACGTCTATCACCTAGTTCCTTCGGCTTCGAGCCTTGGCGATTCGTCGTTGTTCAGAACGAAGTGATTCGTGAACGAATCCGCGCTGCAGCATGGGGTGCACAGCGTTCGCTGCCTACAGCCAGCCATTTCATCGTACTGCTGACTCGCACCGCACCGTCACTCCAACCGGACTCGTCATATATTACGCACATGATAGAGCAAATCCAGCAGCTTCCGCCAGAAGTCGCGAACGGGAAGCGCCAAGCCTATCGAAACTTCCTTGAATCGGATTTCCATCTACTCAGCGATGACCGCTATGTGTTCGAATGGGCTAGTCGTCAGACGTATATCGCCCTTGGCAATATGATGACTGCTGCTGCGCTCATTGGGATCGATTCCTGCCCGATAGAAGGATTCGTGCTGGATGACCTGAATCGTGTCCTCGCAGAAGAAGGAATACTTGATCCCGATCAGTTCAGTGTTTCTGCGATGGCTGCTTTCGGCTATCGTGCGCAGGAGCCGCGTGCGAAAACACGCCGTACCATCGACAACGTCGTTCACTGGGTTCGCTGACGCTAGGTTTCGCACACCCACCCAAACCCTCCCTCTCCCGAGAGGGAGGGCTCCAAGGGTTGCACCCTTTGGAATCCCGCAGGACTGGTCTAGATACGGTCGGGCATGTGCTCGCTTGTCGTCCCTGCGGGACACGCTCTTGGTCGGTGCTCGACCGGATAAAGGGGCTTTGCCCCTTCAGAACTTGCTTCTGAACGAAAAAGCCCCCGATCAACAGTGGCGCGAATGCGCCGCTTGAACGGGGGCTAACGTTTTATTGCTTATCGATTACCTTCACCGGCACTTCAAGCTGCACGCCTGACGGCCAGAATTCCAGTGTGATGGTTGCATCTTTATCGAACATATTAGCGAATCGGGCCTTCAGGTAGACACGATTCGCATCGAAGGAGTAATCATCCGATAGATTCACATACTGCTTATCCTTCCACTCCGTATGGACGGGCTGGCCATCTGCCTCGACTGCCTTCAGCCGCGCCAACTCCGTACCGTTGAACGCCAGGCCAATCTCGACATCGCTGACGATATCCCCGCCGCTTCGATCAATGACCAGCTCTTTCTGCTCCAGCACAGGGTCGGTGTACTGATGAACGTGGACAATCTGATCAGCGCCTTGTGAGAAGCGGAATGTGAGCTGTCCGATATCGCCTAATTCCTTGTCCCTCAGCATCCCTTCCAGGTACGCCTGCTTAATCGTAACCTTCGCTTGATCCTCATCGTAGGTATAGTCGTCTTGTCCGAGCGGAGAGTCCCCGTTGTATATACCCACCAGTGCGTTTCCGTTCAACTCCAGCTGAAGCACTGTATCCTGCGCCATGCTCTGCCGAATATACAGATCGCCAGTCTCAACGAACGAGTTTGCTATCCCACGTGACGCATTCACGATAATATCCTTCATAACGGGGTCGTTCCACGATCCGCGCAGCCGATCGAGGTGCTCGCCATTGTCCCACCAGACAGATACAATGCCATATTTCTTCGCGGTGCGTACAAAATAATCGTGGTAGAGCCACTTCGAATGCCGCTCATTCGTGCCGAGCGTACCAAATTCTCCGATAATAATCGGCTGCCCATCAGCAACGAATTTGTCATGCAGACGCTTGAACATCTTATCGAAATAAGCTTTATCACTGTCCGTTCCCCATGTAATATGGCCCCACCAATTAGCGACATAATCCCATGGCTCATAATTATGGACGGTCAGAATGACATAAGGATCATTCGGCTTCTTGAAAGTCCTGATCGTCTCATTCATATTCGTATGAAGCCCAGGCTCCACGACAAGCCGTTCCTTGTTATTGCCGCCTGAGCTTCGAATCAGCTGCAGGATCTGCTCATTCAGCTCGTCCAGCCTGCTCGGATCCATATCCGTCGGCTCATTAAGCGTCTCCAGCATGAGCTTCTCGCTCTTGCCGCTGAATCGCTGCGCGATCTGCTCCCAAACCTTCATAAACTTGCGCATCGATTCGTCTGGATCTGCCTGTTTGTCCAAATTCATATACTTCCATGAATCATGATGGACGTTAAGCATGACCCACATATCCCGTTCTAACGCCCAGTCAACGACTTCTTCCACACGGTCCATCCACACGATGTCGATCTTATAATCAGGAGCAGCGCCAATATGATCGTTCCAAGAAACCGGAATCCGAACCAGATCGAAGCCGGCTGCCTTCACCTCATCGAACACGCTTGCATCAACAATGCCATTGCCCCAATCTCCCTCACCCGGCATCGCATCAAGCTGATTGCCTAGATTCCAGCCTACGCCGATCTGAGCGACCGCATCGATGGCTGTAACCGGCAGGAAAGGGGCTGCCTTCTCCACGGCCTGAATTTGTCCCGCTTCATAGTCTGTTGGTTGTAACACACCTGTACGGATGGAGTCTCCACTGTGCCCACTCTGCAGTGGACTTACACGCTTATCCTTCGGTAGTTCCGGCTTATCCTCACGAACTAGGAACAGCGCCGAGATGATGACCAGCATGCTAATCACAAGAACGACATACAGCCCGTATCTGCCGCGTGATTGCATCTCTTATCTCCTCTCATTAACTCGCAATGATTCACAAACAAGATTCGAAACCGTTTTCAAAATAGGTTGCAACAACCAAATTACATCGACTGTTATGCGCCTGCAGACGGCCACAACACGTATTTAGTAGTTCTATTGTATGACGCCAATGTAAGAGATTTCAACTATTATTTTACATTACAAGCACGTTCTGACCCTTTAAGAATGGATGGGTGAGACGGGACACTTTTCCTGCTCCACGCAAGTATAAAACCATAACAAAAAAGCCCATCCTTAGAATGAGCGGGTAGTCTGTCATCCTACCGCTACAACGAAGGACAGGAGGTGACATCTATGGCAAAAGACGTTCTGTGTGAAGTAAATTCGTGCAAATATTGGGCAGCAGGCAACAAATGCAGCGCAACCTCGATCTATGTGGTTAGCCGTTCGAATCAACCGCGGCAATCCGAAGAAACGGACTGCAAAACATTCGAATCCAAAATCTAATCCTTTCACTTGCGTGCAAACGGGGTCTTAAGCCTTCGTACTGGGCAGCCTTGCCGAGAGGCTGCCCATTTACTTCCGATCCTTCCGCCACCTGTATTATATCCAATAATGATAATTATTATCACCCCATACAATATATCTGTTGAAGCACAACTTAATGCTTCAACAGTTTGCCTGACAACAACTCCTGCTTCTGCTGCTTGATTGGCAGCGTTACGGATACCGTCGTTCCGACACCCACCACACTATCGAAATGAATCGTACCTCCATGCCGTTCCACAATGCTGGCTGTCATCATCAGCCCGAGCCCGTTGCCTTTTTCCTTCGTTGTATAGAATGGCTCTGTCAGCCGAGCCAACTGCTCTGGCGGCATACCTTTTCCTTGGTCCTTCACGACGACTCGTACGTTGTCCTCATCCGCTCGCTCAATGCAGACCTTAATGACCCCGTTCTCCTCCATCGATTCGATTGCATTCTTGAGCAGATTAACGAACACTTGCTTAATTCTTCGCTGCTCGCATTCAATTGGCGGAACAGGATCGAAGAGGCGTTCGATTTCGATGCCTTTCATGACAGCCTGCGTACTAAGCAATTCAATAATATAATCAAGCAGCTCATCCATCGGGTAGAGGGCGAGCTCCATAATCTGCGGCTTGGACAACACAAGCATCTCATTGACGATAAGCTCGATACGATCCAACTCACCCTTCATAATATCCAGGTACCGAAGCTCCCTTGTCTGCAGGGCAGGCTCAATGAGACGAATGAACCCCTTCAACGAGGTGAGCGGGTTCCGAATTTCGTGCGCTACGCCGGCAGCCAGCTGCCCGATCATCGACAGCATCTCCGAGCGGCCGAGCAAGTCTTTCGTCTCCCTCAGCTCGCTAACGTCCTTCATAATAATGGCGAAGCCTTCTTGATCAGGAAAAGGAATCATGGACAGCAGTCCCGTCATGATCGTACCATCGCCACGTACAACGTCGATCTCCTGACTTTGGATGCCGCCGCATTGTATGAAGCCCTTCAATTGTTCATCCGAGTGTGCAATCGAACGGGCGAAAGGCATCTCCATCAGCTTCATCGTTCCTAGCGCCTGAGCTTGATTAGAATAGCCAAAGACGCGCTCAAACGCTGCGTTCACTTGACGCACAGATCCATCATTATGGAAGAAGCCGATGGCATCCGGATTGTAGGCAATGAAGCTTTCCAGCTCCGCCTTCGCTTCCCGTACTTGGCGATACGCCTCCTGCTGCCCGGTGTGGTCACGTAATATTGCGATCCAGGTAGCCGATTTATTCTGCCCGCCAGCCATTGGCGTGATCGACAGCAGCATGTTGAGAGGCGTTCCGTCCTTCTTCAGCCGCAGCGTATCAATGACGAGAGCCTTGCCCTGTTCGATAGCAGTCTGACAAGCGCCCTGAAGCTCCAGATGATAACCTGGGGGAATGAATCCGCACTCATCGCTGGATAGACCTTCTACTTCTTCTCGTTCGTATCCGAACAGCGCCGTGAACGCTGGGTTCACTCGAGCCACTCGTCCATCCGCATCCCAAATGACGACCGGATCAATATGACGGTCAATAAAGGCTGTCATATGGTAGTTGAGAAGCTTGACCTCGTCCTCCAGGCTATGCGTTTTCGTGCTATCCTGTACAATTCCGACACATCGCTTTGGTCCAAAAGCTTTGAATCTCGTATGCAGCCAATGGGTCTGGCCATTCGAGCGAACGACGCGAAAATCGAGCGCATGTACAGAGCAAGAGTCTGAAGCGATGCGATAATAGTCCTTAACCTTATCCAGATCATCTGGATGCACCTGCTTAAGCACCTGCTCCAGCGATAACCGTTCATCTGCTCCTATGTCGAATAGCACATAAAATTCTCTCGTTCCATGGAAACGGCCGCTTTCCAAATCATATTCCCAGCTGCCGAGCATAGCCATCCGCTGTGCATCGCGCCGCAATTCGTGCTCCTTCACACTAAGAAGCAAGCTAGAGATAACTCGTCGAAGCTTGGATAACCATCGTCTCACCATCAAGTCCTCCTGGGACGCCGCTGTAAGTTACACGCACCACAACATAGATGCTATTTATATTCGATTTATACCGGGTATCTCCTTGCTTGTTAGAAAAATTTACATATGTAAACGGAGCCCAGCGTTTCGACATATTTCTTCCATATTCTGCTGGAACGCTGCTATTAAGACAGAGCCTTACGAGCCGCCAATATATACTTCGCTTGATCAAGCGGATTTACGCCGCGCCGCTGCCGCTGGGCTGTAACATCAGGCGGACATTCTTGATATCCATGGAAAAAGGTCGATAGCGCCCCTCTCCCTTTCGTCATGGCACCCAGCCTTGCCGGAAAATCGAGCGAGGTCGCCACCGGCAGCAGCCCCTCAAGCTCCATCCGTCCGTTATGAAGCGCTGGCGGCTCAAACTCCGCTCGCATGATCATCAACTCGTTCATCACTTTGCCGCCGAATTCCTCCGGCACAGACAAGCGGAATCGTACGATCGGCTCTAACAGCTGCGTGCCGACTCGATTCAACCCATCCATAATCCCCATCGGTGTGGCCACAACGAAGTCGAGTGGATGGGTATGCCATACATGATGCTCACCCTCAACGAGCGTTACCTTAAGGTCCGTGACCTCCCAACCGCGCAGCCCTTGCTGCAGCGCTTCTGGGACGCGACGTGCAACCTCGTTCTGATAGCTCTCTAGCAGGTGCTCGCGCCGGGCGATGGATGAATAGACGAGACCACTGCCGCGCTCCCCGGGTTCGATCGCGAAGCGTAGAATAGCCCAGCACGGCTTCGGCATCAAATACGCAACATAGCCTTCGCCCGCCGATGCCGGGGTTTCCTTGTAGATGACCGACGGCGCGCCGAAGGTGACATCAAGTCCGAACCGCGTGCTGATCAGCTGTGTCAGCACTTCGATCTGGATCGGCCCCATAACCTTCAAATGCAGCTCTCGCTCATCCTGCAGCCACTGCAGATCGAGCAGCGGATCTTCATCAGCCAGCTCTTGGAGCGCTGCGACAACGGCCGGATAAACCGCGTCGCTTGGCCAGTGCGCTTGCACCGTAAGCAGTGGTACCGCAAGCTGCGCGCTGCCTGGCACCAATTCGGGCGAGCCGATAATATCGCCGATCCGCACTCGTCCCCAACCATACACCGCTGCGATATCACCAGCCTCGACAACGCCAATATCTTCGGAACGCCGCCCCTCTGCTGTACGAATCTGCGTTACCTTGTCATTCGTCTGCTGAGTTACGTTCAGCACCGTGTCCCGATTGCGAAGCTTACCGCTGTACAGCCGAACGTAAGCGACGCGTCCCATCACGGCGTCCCGCTCCAGCTTGAAGACGACGCCAGACAGTGGTCCGCTTGCGTCTCCCTGCGGCGGGGGCAGCAGCGACACCATCGCATCAAGCAGCTGTTCAATGCCGATGCCTCTTGCGGATGCGCCGAACAGCACCGGGTAAAGCCCTGCCTCGCGGACGGCTGCTGTGAGATGCTGCTCGACCTCGCTCATAGAGAGCGAGCCGGTGTCCAGATAACGCGTCAGCAGCGCTTCATCGCGTTCAGCGATCGATTCAGCCAGCATCGTCCAATATAGCGATGCATCCGGCGCAGGCTGATCTGGTGCGAGCAAACTGCGAGCGCCAGTGAACGTCTCTTCTGCGCCGATAGGTGCTTGCACCGGCACAGCGGCCGGCGTCAGCAGCCGGCGAATTTCGGCTAGCACCCGCTCTGCATCCGCGCCGATACGGTCCATTTTGTTCACGTAGATGAGGGTCGGAATGTGCATCTCGCGCAGCGCCTGCCAAATGACCTCGGTCTGGGCTTGTACGCCCTCAGCCGCCGATACGATAAGCACAGCTGCATCCATCACCCGCAGCGACCGTTCCACCTCTGACAGGAAGTCGACATGTCCCGGCGTGTCGACCAGATTAATGCGGATGCCGTTCCATTCGAACCGCGTCACTGCCGCTCTCACGCTAATGCCGCGCTGGCGCTCAACCTCCAGCGAGTCGGTCTGCGCCGTCCCTTCGTCTACGCTGCCTAACGTCCTGATGCGGCCGCTTCGGTAGAGCAGCTGCTCGGTCGTTGTTGTTTTGCCTGCGTCGACATGGGCGAAAATGCCGATATTGCGTATCGCTTGTCCGTTGCTGACTCGTTCCATCGTGTGCTTCCCCTTTGTATATAAGCCCGCCAATGCGGCAGCTTGTTTGCTAGTGCTATTGTCCTCTATGGTACAACCGCTTTCGGCATGCGTAAAGTTGGGTATTCTTTACCTCATTTCAAAAATGAAGAACGCCGCCGGTTGATCCGGCGGCGCATGTTCAGCCTCTATCCGAAATTAGCGGCGGCCTCTTGTTCTGCTGCCACGAGTTGCGCCTCTCATCAAGCCCATGTTTACGTCGCGTTCAACGACAACGTGCACATGTTTAGGGCAAGGAACGCAATGATGACGTCTAATGACTTCAACCGTGTGGATAACCTCATATTCTTGCGGGTAGTAGAAATCTTGGTAGACTTGCGTTGGGTCAAGCATCACCGGATCCAGCTTCGTGTTACAAGGGTTATGATGGCAATTCGACATTCTCGCTGCCTCCTAAATAATTGATTTTGGTTATAGTCTATCCTATGCAATTCGTCGATCCTCGTATGGACGTACCCCCATCAGCCATTGCCTTTTCTGCAAACGTCCTGCCGCATTCCGTTGATTTATCGCACTTTCATGCGCGGATACCATCATATGCCTAGCGCCTGTACAAGATAGATAACTATAAAGATTCCGCTAGAGACTACGACTGCGCCTTGATTTAGGAGAATGGCCTAACACCACAATTGTGCTCCTGTCGGATAGGTAAATGCGTATTGTGGAACATAAATCACCAGCTGACTCCGTCTCGCGAATGAGTCAACTTTCATCCCTGTGTGCGATTACCCCCGCCTTAAGTCGTGTCATAATAGAGCTAGTCTATTACGCATGCAACAAAGGAGTAATGCCTATGTCATCCAAACCCGCTTCATTTACCAAGAATCCACTCAAAGGCTGGGTCCCCTTCTGGCGGCTCATTCGCGAGACGAAGCCGTCGCGTTCAGCGCTGGCAATTGCACTAACATTAAGCCTGTCGTCGACGGTGACTGCCCTTATCGTTCCATTATTTACGAAAAATGTCGTCGACAGCTTCTCGCTTTCCTCAATCGGCGTTCCTCAAATCAGTCTGCTCGTCGTCGCGTTCGTCATTCAAGCGGTTACGGCTGCTATATCTACCTATATGCTCGCCCGCGTTGGCCAACAGGTCATCGCCGGATTGCGCGAGCGGCTGTGGCGCAAGCTGCTGGCGCTGCCGGTAACGTATTACGATAATCATCAAACCGGCGAGACGGTCAGCCGTATGACCAACGACACTGCCGTCGTCAAAGGGCTCATCACGGAGCATATGACGAGCTTTATTACAGGCATTATCAGCATCATGGGGTCCGTCGCGATTCTGATCGCACTCGATTGGCGAATGACACTTGTTATGCTGACGGCTGCCCCGCTGCTTATGCTGGTTATGGTGCCGCTTGGGCGGAAGATGCATCTCGTGTCCAAAAGCATGCAGGACGAGACCGCCCAGCTGTCCGGCGTGCTCAGTCAGGTGCTGTCCGAAATTCGGCTTGTAAAGGCATCCAATGCGGAAGATCGAGAGTTCGAAAGCGGCATGAAGGGCATCCGCAATATGTTCAAGCTCGGCCTATCGGAAGGCAAGGTGCAAGCGCTGATCGGGCCGCTGATCTCGCTCATCATGATGCTCATGCTCGTTATCATCATCGGATACGGCGGCTTCCGCGTATCCTCGGGTGCTCTATCTGCCGGCGACCTAGTCGCATTCATTTTGTACTTGTTCCAGATCATGATGCCAGCAAGCCAGATCGCCATGTTCTTCACCCAAATGCAGAAGGCAATCGGTGCCACGGAGCGAATTAACGAGACGCTCATCGATACGGAAGAAGTGTTGGAGACTGGCGTTGTGCTGACAGGGGCCAATAAGCCGATTGTTGCTGATCATGTCCGGTTCACTTATGAGAGCGGCGGCGAGCCGGTACTGGATGGCATCAGCTTCGTCATCCCGCCAGGCAAAGTAACGGCACTTGTCGGCCCAAGCGGCGGCGGCAAAACGACATTGTTCTCCATGCTGGAGCGGTTCTACACACCAACTGAAGGTACGATCCGGCTTGGCGAAGAGCCAATCGATTCGTATTCGCTTCGCTCGTGGCGCGCTGCAATTGGTTATGTCCAGCAGGAGAGCACATTGATGACAGGCAGTGTTCGAGACAATATCGCCTACGGCACGGAACGCGAGGTAAGTGAGGAAGAGATACAACGGGCGGCTTCGATGGCCTATGCCGATCGTTTCATCGACCAGCTGCCGAACGGCTACGAGACCGAAGTTGGCGAACGTGGCATCAAGCTGTCCGGCGGTCAGCGGCAGCGGATCGGCATCGCCCGCGCGCTGCTGCGCGACCCGTCCATTCTAATGCTCGATGAAGCAACATCGAGTCTGGACAGCGAATCCGAGCACTATGTACAAGAGGCGCTGCGCAACCTGATGAAGGGCCGCACAACGATCGTCATCGCTCATCGGCTGTCAACCGTCATCGATGCCGATCAGCTGCTGTTCATTGAGAACGGCCGTATTACTGGCCGTGGAACACATGCCGAGCTGCTCAGCAGCCACGAGCTCTATCGCAAGTTCGCTGAACAGCAGCTGCAGGCGCAGACTGTACAGTAATGGGCCGAGATTCGGAACCCATGTGAAAATCACACAATTAGCCCCGTTGAGGCCGAACGGGGCTGTTTCTGATGCATGAAAGGCAGTGGAATGACGCACAACGTACGGGAGCGCTCGGATATGCCGTACATTTTGCAACGAATGTCCTCGATTGCCGGTTGAACACGCCGTAGCAGCTGTCCTTTCATCTGAATAGGATGCTAGTAACGCAACCTGCGCGCGCCTGCTGCTGATCCTGCAGCTTGGACATCATGGATGTCCACGTGCGACGAGGAGCTATAGGGCCAAGGAGTGAGCGCCGATGACTGTATGGCAGGAGCTGGACAAGGATGGATTCGAGCAGTTCATTTGGTGCCGCGACCAAGAAAGTGGTTTACGGGCCTTCATTGCAATACACAATACGAAACGTGGTCCCGCGCTGGGCGGCTGCCGGCTGTGGCCGTATGCCAGCGAGGAGGACGCCGTAGCAGATGCGATGCGTCTCGCACGTTCTATGACATATAAAGCTGCCGCTGCCGGGCTCGCCTACGGCGGGGGCAAAGCAGTCGTCATCGGCCGCGCCGACGATCCCCGCAACGAGCAGCAATTCGAGGCGCTCGGAAGGTTCATCGAGCGGCTCGGCGGCAGCTATTGGACCGGTGTTGATGTCGGGACAACCACTGCACATATGGATGCGGTAGCCCGCTTCACCAGCTATGTAACCGATATGACCGGCTCACTAGGCGGCACAGACGATTGGACTGCGGATATGACAGCGTATGGCCTGCTGCACGGAATGAAAGCAACCGCCAAGCGCATCTACGGCACAGATCGTCTGCACGGTCTGACGATTGCTGTTCAGGGACTAGGCAAGGTCGGGTGGGCGTTGTGCCGCTATCTGCATCGTGAAGGTGCAAGGCTCATGGTCACCGACCTCAGTATGCGGCTGGTCGAGCAGGCCGTTCTTCAGTTTCAAGCTTTGCCGATTGCGGCGGATCGCATCTATGATGTACCTTGTCATATTTGGGCCCCGTGTGCGCTTGGCGGCATTCTGAACTTGTCTACGATCGATCGGCTGCAGTGCCGGATCGTGGCAGGATCAGCGAATAATCAAATGGCGTCTCCACAGCAGCTGCACCTGGAAGCTTTGCAGCAGAAGGGCATTGTGTATGCACCGGACTACATTGTGAATGCTGGCGGCATTATCGCTACGGCAGCCGAACTCGATGGAGATGGACCTCGCCGTATCCGAAGCCGCGTCAAACGAATCGCTCACACGCTGGAGGAAGTGTATCACCTGTCTGAGGCTGAAGGCATCACTACAGCTGCAGCAGCGGATCGGATAGCAGAACACGCCCTGCATTCTTATGAATAGATGGGTGCTCGTCGTGGTCATTGGCACTACCGTGACGATCATTCGGCTGAATGAATGCCAAGAGGCGCCTGCAGCAATTGCTGCAGGCGCCTTTTCTCTTGTCTATCACATATAGGAAAACCGCGCATAACGTTAGATTTAATCACAATCTAACCTTTCCTGTAGAAACGATAAAATTGAGATTCTGATGTGGTAAGATAGTAAAACCCTCATAGGCTGGTTGTCCCTTTTTTTCTCGCGGGCACAGTCACATCCGCTGAACAGAATCATATTGTAGAGCATAACGGGACAACATCTAGGATAACGAGCAGAGGAGCTAAAACATGGACAAGTTGAACATTCGAGCTGCCACCATTCATGACGCGGAGCCGGCCGCCAGACTCATCTATGAAGCGATTCACGACATTGCCTACCAGCTGACTGGCGAGACAACGGCAGAGGACGCGCTGAGCGCATTGGCGGAATTGTTCCGCCAGGAAGGCAACCGATTCAGCAGCAAGCAAATACTCGTTGCAGAGGTCGAAGGAAGCGCAGCCGGCATCATTTTGTGCTACCACGGGAGCGAGGCGGACAAGCTGGATGCCCCCATAGCAGAACGTCTTCGGCAGCGTACAGGCAACCCGAACCCCCAAATTGATAAAGAAGCCGATGAGGATGAGTACTATATCGATTCGATTGCTGTCTTCCCCGAATACCGAGGCAGAGGAATTGCGAAAGCGCTTCTTGCTGCGGCGGAGGAAGCGGGGGCGGCGCTTGGGTACGGACGCATCGCGCTTAATGTCGAGTATGGCAACGACAGTGCAGCTCGTCTCTATCGATCGATCGGGTATGAATCGGACAAAACGATTACGATCAACAACTCGTCGTTCTATCACATGGTCAAACCGTTAACGAGTCTCTAGCAGGCTCATCTAGTTGAATCCGCGGCATGATAACATCCACTGCCGCATACAATAGACAGCTTCAAACAGGCTGCTGCTCATTTCTGCTTCCCATCGCAACAATGGACAAACCTTCCGTCGTCTCTTCAAGTAAGCTAGCAGCTGAACAAGCAAGCTGGACCCCAGTAATGGAGGTGGATGTAGATGGCAAGAAAATATCATTCGTCCTGGTGGCTTCTTCGCGCCGCGCTCGCCCTTATCCTCGCTTTTATCGTTGGCGCAGCGGTCAGCTGTGCCCATTCGAACAGCAGCACGGCTGACCCTAACACCGATAACCCGCCTGCGGCAGCATCCGACAAACCGGTGAATGGCAGTCCTGACGACAATGGCTCCGGTACAGCTGTGGACCAAGGCAGTCAATCAACCACTGGCCAAGGTGCTGGCTCCAACGAAGGCAGCGTTGTCACTGTGGGTGGTGGAACCGACATTGGAACTGGCACAGGCAGCAATCCAGGTGGCAGCACTGGCGAGGACAAAGACCCGGTCACCAGCAGCGGCGGCATTACGGATACGGACAGCGGTACTGGCGGGGCCTCTAAACCAACAACCGGCAGCGACTCCGGCAGCACAGCGACACCAACCAAGCCAAACCATACGCCGTCAAAGCCGGTGAGCAGCAATACGAGCGGAAGCAAAGAACCGGTTATAGTCGCAAAGAACGAAGCGTTCCGAATCTATGCGCCTGCGGAGGATGCGGTTGTCGGGACTACCTTCAAAGTGACGGGCGAAGCGCGTGTGTTTGAGGCTGCATTCAGCTACTCGTTCGAGGACGGACATAACGTGCTTGTCGAAGGCCATGTTATGGCTGACCAAGGCGCGCCGGAATGGGGCAAATTCGAATTCGAGGTCACCTTCAAGGAAGCGACCAGCCCTTTTGGCATTCTCGTCATCTACGAGAACAGCGCGAAGGACGGCAGCCGTATTCACCAGCTCGAGATTCCGGTTCAATTCGCCGACGGCATTGTAAAGCCAGTGTCGGGGGAGGAATAGGACGGTCGGTTCAGTCAGTAACCCCGATCAGGTCACGAGCGGAAACGTCTTGCTGTTCGGTTCATCCTTCAAGGCTCACCGCCGATGCGGTGAGCCTCTTCCATTTGCCATCGCGATTAAATCGTTCGCTAATGGATCACACGAACGATTGTTTCCAATACTTAGAAGAGTCTTGTATGCAACCTTTTAGCGCCCCGCGCTCGTCTGTAGGGTTATATGGAATCGAAGAAAGGGTGACCTTCATGCCTATCCATCGTCTTCGGGCTTTCCGCCGCTTCTTACATGGCTCCATAGGAGCCGCTATAGTGCTTGCTTTATGCCTGCTTGCAGGCTGCGGCAGCGCCGATGATACCGGAAGTCCGTCCAAAGCGGCGGATTCGAATACAACCGTAGGCTCGCAGCCTTCAACGGCGGCGCCTGCCACCACCCCAACAGCGCTCGATGAGCGTAATCCCTATGAGGTTGCTGGGATCAATGATCCCCAAGCATTCGAGCTGATGTTCACTAACGTGCAGCAAGCGATCGCCGCAGGCGATCAAACGCTCGTCGCAAGCTACGGGAACTACCCCATTCGCGTGAACTACGCGGATGGCACATCGGAGCAAGTCGCCGATGCGAAGCAGTTCGTCGCGAGGTACGATAAGATCATCACACCATCCGTCGTCCAAGCGATGAAGGACCAGGCGATCGATAATCTGTTCGTTAATTGGCAAGGTGTAATGGCCGGCGCGGGACAAATGTGGTTCGGCGCCACTGACGATTCGCCGCAGCGTTACGGCATTATCGCTATCAATCCGTAAGCATCGCAATGGGTTGCCGCAGCAGCACAAAAAAAGACTATCCAACGACGTGACGTGGATAGTCTTTTTGTATTTTACACCGAAACCTCAACCGGAGCGCCATTAACTGCAGTCGACTTCGCGTCAGGGGTTTGCTTCACAAGCGCGTATTTCTCCCAACGACGGGACTTCCAGCGGAAGGACATAATAATCGCGCGGAGCCATTCATCCGACGCAATCGCGAGCCAGATGCCTGGCAGACCCATGTCGAGCTTGAATACGAACAGGTAACCAAGCGGTACGCTGATACCGACCATCGTCACCATGCCGATCCAAAGCGGGTACTTCGCATCCCCCGCCGCGCGGAGCGAGTTAATCAGTATGATATTGATCGTCCGACCTGTCTCCAGCACGATGCTGTACAGCAGAATATGTGCGCCAATCCGGATAATTTCATTATCGGTGGTGAACATACTGATCAATGGATGACGGAAAATCATGACGAGTGCGATGACGCAGAGCGAAACGATCGATGCCGAGCGTACGCTCAGCCAGACGCGCGTATACGCCTGATCCTTCTTATTAGCACCGACTAGACGACCGACCAGAATCGAGGTGCCGATTCCGACCCCGAAGGCGAATAGGAAGATGAACATCGAAATATTTTGCGCATACTGTCTTGCCGATAGTGCCTGATCGCCCAAGTAAGTCGCGTAGAACAGAAACACGAGCTGACACGAGTGGTACATCACTTGCTCCAGTGCAGACGGAACGCCGATCCGCAAAATCTTACCGATGTACTCTTTCGTCAGGTTCCAGTAATAACGGAATTGAATGCGTGCCCGCATGACGCGGTAGAGCAGCCAGAACAAGACGACAACCGCTAATCCTCGGCTAATGACGGACGAGATTGCAGCGCCTTGAACACCGAGCTCTGGCGCACCCATGTTGCCGAAAATCAGCATGTAGTTGCCGATAATGTGGACGACGTTCATACCAAGTGAGACGAGCATCGCTTCCTTCGTGAAGCCGTGCACCCGCACGATTGCAGCTACTGAGTTCACGATAGCCTGTAGAAAAATAAATCCGCCCACGATGCCGAGGTAATCCGTTGCATAAGTAAGCGTGTCGCCATGCAGGTTCATCCCGCGCATCATGATGCTGCTGAAGATGAGGAAGAAGCCGCTGATGATAACCCCGACCATAAGGTTGAGCGTGACGGCAACCGCCGAAATGCGCGATGCTCCCTCATAATTGCGTGCTCCGAGATACTGCGCGACGACGATGGATGCGCCGTTGCCGATAACCTCCAGGATCAGTAACGCGATGGTCAAATATTGGTTCGACGCGCCCACACCGGATACCGCTTTGTCCGACAATGCGCTTAGCATGAACGTATCGGCGATCCCCATCAACATAAAGAGGAAAAGCTCTAGAAATATCGGCCAGGTCAGCAGAAACAGATTGTTTTCGCGCGATCTGTCCTTCACCTTCCCTGCCGCTTGCGTACTACTCATGGTGTCTTTATCTCCTATCCATTCGTTCGTGTTTAGTTCGTGATCAAAAGCGGACTTTTGAACGACCTCTGAAACATTCTATCTATAGTCATAGACGGTATCGTACCATAGGCTCCTGCCGATTGCACCGTTATTCAGAGTGGATTTTATATGTAGTTTTGGTGAAATGATTGCTAATTTTTGATGTAAACGCACACATTGGCAGAATCGTTCCGAACACGCTTCTAACACGCCCCATTATGCTTTACTATAGAAGCAGCAATCATAGGGAACGGGACAATGAAGGGATGACGGAGACGATATGGACGCTTGGGGACAAAAGGAATCGCAGCCGCTTGCGCGGAGCGAGCGCGATGCTTGGACGGACGAGAAGGTGAGCTCGGGGGAAGTTGGCGGCAGCATTTCGGCATCCGCGTATGCCGATGATTATAAAGGCATGCTCATCTTGGACCGCATGAACGAGGGGCAGCCGAACACCGACCCCCTCTACTCGTTCGCGCTCGATGAGCTGCTGTGCCGGCAGGCCGGCGAAGGCGGACCGCCGATCGTGCACCTATGGCGCCATCCGTCCGCCTTCATCTTAGGGCAGCGCGACAGCCGGCTGCCGCATGTAGAGGCGGCATGCCGGCAGATCGAGGCGCAGCACTATCATACCGCCGTCCGCAATTCGGGCGGCGCGGCGGTGCCGCTTGATCAGGGCGTCGTGAACGTATCGCTGATCGTACCCATCGGCAGCGCTTCGGGTATGCGATTCAACCACGATTTCGAGCGGATGTACGAGCTAATCTCGCTTGCCCTGTCGTTCACCGGATGCCGGGTGGACAAGGGCGAGATCGTCGGGGCGTACTGCCCGGGCGACTATGATCTGAGCATCGATGGGCGCAAGTTCTGCGGCATTGCGCAGCGCCGCCAAGCGAAAGCGCTCATCGTGCAGGCGTTCGTCGTCGCCGAAGGCTCCGGCAGCGAGCGTGCAGCGCTTGTTCGCGCGTTCTATGACGCGGCGGCGGGAATCGGCGAGGCCGATGCTGGTGCAAGCGGCGAAAGCCGCGTCGGAGTCGACGCTGACGATGGCGGTCCAGCAGGCAGCAGCGGAGCGGCGCCTGCTTCGCATCCGATCGTCGTGCCAAGCAGCACCGCCAGCTTGGAAGAGCTGACGACGATCGGCGCCGATGCGGCGCGGACGTTCGCCGAGCGCGTGAAGGATGTCATCCGCGCGTGCCAGCAGCAGGATGCGGTGGCTGACTCTGCCACACGGCTTAAGCTGCCGCCAGCCGATCAGCTCGAGGCGATGATCGCTTCGCTGCACGCACGGTATAAGCGGTAGCCGACTCGCGCTGCATGCTAATAACGAAACAAGGAGCCATCCCCGATCAATTGGGATGGCTCCTTTTGCTCATTCACTGACTATGTGTCCTTCGTAATCCGATTGGAAATGAGCAGCATAATGAAGGACAACAAGATCATCGAACCCGACCATGCCCACGCCATCTTCATGCTCCCGCCGTCGGAAGCGACGTAGATCGCAGTTGGGATAGTCTGCGTACGGCCAGGTATGTTACCCGCAACCATAAGCGTCGCTCCGAATTCGCCGAGCCCTCGGCAGAAGGCTAACAGGTACGCGGACGTCAGCTCACGACTCGCGAGCGGCATCGATATGTACCGGAACACCTGCCACTCGTTCGCGCCGTTCGCACGGGCGGAATCCTCGAGATTGCGGTCAACGCCCTCGAAGCCCGTCTTCATCGAGCGATAAGCGAGTGGGAAGGCGACAACTACCGCAGCGATTGTGGCAGCCCCCCATGTGAACAAGATCGGGCCGCCCGCGATCGCCTCGTACGCCTTGCCAATCCAGCTGCGGCGTCCGAGCAGGACGAGCAGCAGCAGGCCGACGACAGTAGGCGGCAGCACGAGCGGCAGCAGCAGGATCGTCTCCAGTATGCTTTTACCGAAGAAACGGACTCTTGCCATCCACCATGCCGCTGCCAGCGCACAGACGAATATAATAACGCTAGCGACTAACGATATTTGAATTGAGAGCCCGATCGGCTCGAAGAAGGTTGACCAATCCATGCTACCACACCTGCCTGCCGCATCCTTAGTCGACCAATGATCACGAAGCTCCTCAAGAAGCTTACTCCGTGCTGATTGGTCTTTAATAAATTAGCCTAGCTTAAATCCGTATTTCGTGAAGATGGCATCTGCCTTGTCGGATTGCAAATACGTATAGAATGCCTTGGCCTCTGCTGCATGCTTCGATTCCTTCACCACACCTGCCGGGTACACGATAGCCGTATGTACATCTGGCGCGATATGGAGCGCAATCTTCACTTTTTTCGACGTTAATGCATCCGTCTTGTACACGAAGCCTGCATCCACGTTGCCCGTCTCGACGTACGTCAGTACTTGGCGAACATCCTTCGCGTAGACGAATTTATCCTTAAGCGTATCCCACACGTTGCGCTTGGTTAGCGTTTCTTGCGCATATTGGCCGGCTGGCACGGATTCTGGTTGTCCGATCGCGATTTTCTTGATCGACTTGCTCGTCAGCTGCTTTACCGTATTGAATGTCAGCTTCGAGTCAGATGGCACCACCATAACGAGCTCGTTCTTCAGCAGCGTCTTATGATCGCCGATCAGGTCTTCCTTCACGAGCGCGTCCATTTGCTTCGCACCTGCTGAGAAAAATACGTCTGCCGGAGCACCCTGCTCGATTTGCTTCTGAAGCGTACCCGATGACCCATAGTTGAATGTTAGGTCGATATCACTATGCTGCTGTTCATACAGCTTCTCGATCTCATCGAGACTGTCCTTCAAGCTTGCTGCTGCGGAGATAATGAGTTCCGTCTTGCTGCTAGCGGCTTCTGCCTGCTCGGCTGGTGCATAACGTGTTGGAAGTACCCCGGTGAGTGTAAGTGCGAGTGCGAGTAACAATAAGAATTTAGTCAACAAATGTTTCTTCGACTTCATCTTGCTTCTCCCTCCAATCCCTTATCTGTATGTATTTCAACCCGATTCTAGCATAACTAAATATAATTAGATATATCTAGTTATAACGAAATGTGATGTTTTCTAACGTTTTTATGACAAAACAAAAAAGAACCCTCACTGATTGTGATGGAACGCACGATTTGAGCCTAATACGTTATAAGTTTAGCCTCCAGCCTCCCTGCTGATGACATCCGCAAAGCTGTCCTCGTTCATTCACGACAAAGAAGCCCCCATCACCTCCTGCTTGGGCGATGATGAGGGCTTGCCTTATTGTTCCGGCTGCGGGCGGTCCGCATTCGACTTCGCCGACGACGGCAGCAGCAGCCGATTTACAACTTCCGAGAGTACGAGGCCGATGGCGATGGCGCCGGACATCATGAATGCTTTCGCCGCCAATGGCAGCGACTCGTCGTATCGATTCTGGACGATGCTTCGCATGGCGTCATAGGCGACGCCGCCGGGAACGAGCGGAATAATGCCGGCGACGCTGAAGACGATGACCGGGATCCGATAGGTACGAGCGAACAGCTGCGCGACGACAGTTACGATCAATGCGGCGGCAAGCGTCGCTGGTACAGCGTCTAATCTGCGATCGAGCAGGACGTAAGCGATCCAGCCGATCATGCCCGCAATGCCGCATGGCAGAATGGTCCGTTTCGGTACTTGGAACAGAATGCCAAACGCCGCGGCCGCGATGAAGCTTGCAATAGCTTGTCCGATCAAGGGCAAAGCCTCATGTGCATAGGTTATCATCGACATCCCGATTCCCTCCTTTTCCCCATCATCAGCAATTTCTAGCCGACATACATCGAGAGTACGAATGCGATACCTGTCCCAATCGCAAACGCCGTCAGGAACGCCTCCGCTCCCTTGGACAGCCCCGATACAAGATGCCCTGCCATCAGGTCACGCACTGCATTCGTCAGCAGCAGACCGGGGACTAGCGGCATGACCGCCCCGATAATGATGCGATCCAGCTCATGTCCGAACCCTAGACTGACGAATAGACAGGCAAGCGCCCCAACGACAACAGCCGCTAGCAGCTCGGCGAACAGCTTCGCCCGTACGTAGCGGTGGAATAGGACTAGCCCCGTGAAGCCTGCGCCGCCAGCTATTGCGGACGGAACAATATCTGCCGCCGTGCCGTTGAACATGAGCAGAAAGCAGCCGCTTGCCAGCGTAGCCGCCGCCACCTGAACGATCGGACGGTACACCGGCGGCTCCTTGTCAATGTGCTGCAGCAGCCGGCACGCTTCCTCCGGCGTCAGCTCGCCGCGGCTGATCCGCCTTGACACGTCATTGACGAGTGTCACCTTGCGCAGATCGGTCGACCGCTCATTAATTCGAATGAGCCGCGTACCCGGCGATCCGCCGTCAATCGCGAACAGAATGCCGGTCGGCGTCACGTAGCTGTGTGAGTTTGCTTTGCCGAAGGCAGCGGCGATTCGCATCATCGTATCTTCGACACGGTACGTTTCGCCGCCGTTTTGCATCATGATTTTGCCTGCCAGCAGACAGACCTCCGTTACTTGTTCCCACGAATGCTGGTCCACTCCGCTCATCGCCGCCCCCCCTTGCTGCACCGTCTCTTACTTCGCCTCGGCCTCGCCCGTAAGCTCTACAACCGTCTCTTCCGTATGGCGCATATATTTCGCCTCAAGCCGCTTCATTACAACGAGCGACAGCCCGATCAACAGTACAATATAGATCAGCAGCTCCGGATTCCGATAATAACGGCCAACGTCATGTCCAACGATTGACACCGCCAACACCATGATGCCTTTGCCAGCCGCCACCGCTAGCAGGAACGACCGGAACCGCATGCCAGCGAGCGCTGCCGCAACATTAACAACCACGAACGGTCCCACGGGAAAAATACTAAGAATAAACACGTAGCTGAACGCATTACGCCGCACCCACCGCAGCCCGTTCTGCACCTTCTTCCGCTGCGCATAGCGCTTAAGAAACGGATGATCCGCAATCCGCCGCACGAGCAGAAACGTTGTAAGGCAGCCGGCTACAAGGCCGATCCATGAATAGAGGAAGCCCAGCCATAAGCCGTATACCGCTGCGTTCACCCCGACGATGACAAGCGTCGGCAATGGCGGAACGAACGATTTCATAAACGTCAGCGCTACGCCTGGCAGCGGGCCAAGCGATCGATACTGCTCAAGCAGGTCGAGCAAATGATCCTTATCTGTCCAATAGGCAATCCAATCCGACATCGACATGTTATCGCAACCTACTTTCCGCTCAGCCATCCATATGTACGAGGCTAGCATAGCCTGCTAGTTTACCTTTTATGTAACGCCATAACGGCTAGACCCGCTCTGCGCACCGACGGAACGCCGCAGCCGCCACCTCTTGCTCCTGCTGCAGCTGCCCTCTAACCTGCGCATCGACATCCGAAGCCAGCTTGCGTTCAATCTCCTGCAGCATCCAGAACGAGAACACCGCGGAGAATAGGCTGTATTCTCGCATGAACTTCTCCTGCTCAGCGGGTACGATACCTTCCCCTGCCTGCTGCCAATAGGCTGTAAGCAGCCGCTCCCACTCCTCGTCGTTGATTGTACGAAGAGCGGTCGGCGATGGCATATCGAGCATATGATACAAGTCCCAGTAAGGGCTGTTTCGGTGCATATGCGCCCAATTCAGCACAACAAGATTACCTGACGCTGACCGTCCATAGCTGCCGGCATGCAGATCACCATGCGACAGCACGTATTTGATCACGGGTGGCTGCTGCTTCGCGATATCATACACACGCTTCACAAGCGCTGCATCCACGCCGAACACCTGCTCGTTCTCGCTAGGATACCAGTTCCAGCCCAGCGCCATGATCAGCTCTGCTGCCAGCTCCTCATAATCCGGTCTAGGTCCCCGCTCGCCACCGAGCGGCAGCCCTGCCGTCGACAAGGCATGCCAGCGCGCCATGTGCCCGATCAGTTCCACCGCCAGCTGCTCATCGAAACCATAATCGATCTGGCCCGCATCCTCATAGATGAGCGATGCCGTCTCTTGCTTCTCCACCGTCGCATATGCGAGCAAACGTGGATAGACCGGTGGCAGCTGTGGCAGCACCTCCGCGTACAACCCTGTTTCACGAGCCGCCAATGCTTGATCCGATGTCGTCTTCCGGATCACGGTCAACTCCGGCTGATCGGACTGTCTTAGCGTGAGCCGTTCCACGACCGCACCGTCAGGCACATGACCGAGCAGGGTACGCTGTATAATCGCATTCTCGCGAATCGTACCGTCCGAAGCGAGAAATGGGTTAATGTTGAAATCATTCATTGCTACCCGCACCTATTCCGTTATAATAGCCCTATTGTAGCACAGCTTGTAGAGCTGTTGTCTATTGCGCGTCATACCGGCCGTAGGCCCGAGCGAATGACATCATGCGCTGGTAGGCGGCTCGATCCAGCTTCTTCAGCGGATGAAACTGCGGATGGTTGGAGTTCACTTCGAGCACCCACAGCTTGCCATCCCGATCGTAGGCAAAATCAATGCCCATCTCGCGCATCCCCTGTTTTTTGCCGCTGAGCCAATGTGCCGTCTCCAACGCCTTAACCGTTAACTGCTCCGTCAACGTGCGGCTCTTATCCGCGTCATAGCCCTTCTCACGCAGCAGCCGCTCCAGCGTCCAAATCTGTCCGCCTTGATAATAGTTCGTGACGATGCTCCCGCTGCCGCCGATCTTCGCCATGAACCCGGTACACGTCCACGGTCCGCCCGGCCGACGCTGTACCATTACGCGAATGTCATACGGCTGATCGTCAACATGATCGATAGCGATCGCTGCCTGAATCAGCATCCGGCCCGCGCCATGCCCGCGCAGCAGCCGATACGCTTCCTTTACATCTTTCGCTTCGCGCTTAACCTGCCTGCGCCACTGCGTCGAATGCAGCATAAACCCGTTCGCTGTGCGAACGAGCTTATGGATGCCGATCCCCATCGAGCCGATGTCCGGCTTTACATAGATAGCATCATGCGCTTCCGCCATCGCAGCCAAGTTGGCCGGCGTCAGCAGCTTGCTGTGCGGTACGGACGCACGCAGCGACTCGTTTCCCGTTAAATAGCGACATACGCGAAGCTTCCCCCATATAGCTGCACTCTTGTAACGTTTGGTGTACATTCCGCTCACCCCGTCATACCTTATGCGCCCCCTTGTCTAGCTTTGTGTGCGAATCGCGCTGGCCAGAAGCATATTCCGCGTTATTCCGGCTTTCGATGCGCAATCCGCCCAAGCCAAACAAGCCCGTTTGCGTCCTCTCCCTTTCGTCAAATCCACCCCTCTCAAAAAAAGGAAGTACAGCCCATTTGCCGAATCCTTTGTTTGAAGGATTATACATTTCAAAACGCAAAGGATGGGTCCCGATGAGCACATCGTCGCTTCAAATCGAACGCGTCTATCAAGTATCAATACCCGTACAGGAAATTTCGCAGGCGGTTACATTTTATAACGAGACGTTAGAACTGCCTCTGTTGTTCCAACAGTCCAACATGGCCATCTTGTTGTGCGGCGGCATGCAACTGCTGCTCAGCGTACCAGAGTCACCCGAATTCGATCATCCGAGCTCGACTGTTTATTTCTATGTGCCTGACATTGAAGCAGCCTGCAGCAAGCTTGATTCACGCGGCGTGACGTTCCGTGGCAAGCCGCATAAGATCGCTGAGATGAACGGTGTACAGACATGGATGGTATTCTTCAACGATCCCGACGGCAACACACACGCATTGACGAGTGAAGTCCGAACCGGATCATTCGACTGAACCGTTTGCACACTACGACTTAGGGGGGTACATGAAAGATGACACAGTGGCAAGGCCGATCGGACTTCCTCGCGTCGCTCACCTCCGGTGAGCTGCTGTTCCCACGTGGCGCACAGCTTGCAATTGCAGAATGGGAAGCACCCGGCACACCGCCTGGCGAAGAGCCCCTATGGATCGCACCGCTGCACCTGCATCACCACGATGACGAAGCGTGGTATGTGCTGCACGGTACGCTGAGCGTTCGAGTCGGAGACGAGGTGGTGACGGCTAAGCAAGGCGAAGCGGTGATCGTGCCCCATGGTACGCCCCACACGTTCTGGAACCCCTCCGCGGAGACGACCCGCTATCTTATCATCATGCAGGGGCAGGTCCATCCGCTCATCGAAGCGATTCACCGCTTGGAGCAGCGAGATCCA
>NZ_QGTQ01000001.1:331633-654458 GCF_003182255.1 Paenibacillus cellulosilyticus
AACCCCTCCGCGGAGACGACCCGCTATCTTATCATCATGCAGGGGCAGGTCCATCCGCTCATCGAAGCGATTCACCGCTTGGAGCAGCGAGATCCAGAGACGCTGCAGCAATTGTTCCAGCAGTATGGGTCAGAGCTGTTAGACTAGTAACCTCCTATTGGGCGAAAAATAGAACGAGGGTGAAAGCACGATCTCACGTGCGGTTACATTCTATAATTAAACGTTAGAATTACCTCTGTTGTTCCAACAGTCCACCATGGCAATCTTATTATGCGGCGGTATGCAACTGCTGCTCAGAATCACCCGAATTCGATGGGAGCAATAGTTACGACCGAGACCAAAACCACTATAAAAAGCACTTCTAATGGGGAATGCTGCAAACGTGCTCATTCGGAATGCCAACTTAAGTGAACCAAAAAAACGAGCCGCTAGAATCGATTCTAAGGCTCGTTTTGAGGTAGGGGAGACATTTTATAACTCTCTACAAAGTTGGATGGATCCTTCAAAGCATGACTTTTGCAGCAGTCTCCTAAGGGCTATGATCTAGACATTTAATATTATCAGTTGAGACTTACCGGCACCCAACAGTTAGATTATGTATTTAATCTATGCTTCACGAATAGAACACTCATCAATGCGATATTCACTTTCTTGTACCATTGCTTTGAAAAATTAATCTTGAATGCTTAATACTTGTTTTGAAGAACCATAGGTGTATGGAATATACACACTTACGGGAATTGTGATTTGAAATAATGAATGGTCCCCCGTTTGGAATTCATCTTTTAAATTAAGACCGAATATAGATATATGATCTACACCATTACTCTTCCAATAGTAATTCAGCCTATCGTCAACAGTTACAGGTTTATTGTCAATTAGCAAGATGCTTGAATAAGTACCGACTGGTGCACGGTTTGAAATTACAATTCTCTTAGAGCTGTCTACCATCTTGAGAATTTGGTTTGATGAATTATAATTTAATTCTTTATGAGGAATATTTATTTTTGTAGTCACACCTCTTCCTGGTGAAGTGATCATATTTTTTTCTGACTTATCTTTAAACTCTAAGCTTACTCTAGATTTAATATTAATATTCTTTGAAAATGTCACCTGCTTAATAAGTGTATTCGTATAAAAATCAATATATGGTTGAGTAGGATTAGGCATTTTCTCAAGATCGTACAACATAACAATAGACAATGTGTGATTATTGCCATTGCTAATCTCCAAACTCTTTGCAAGGAATGGAATATTAACTAACGAGTTAGATTGAAGACTCAGTCTAAATATATAATCTGAGTCTGTTTGTTGATCGACAAAAAAACGTTGCGGGATTCCATCTATTACAAGAAGAATTCCTATCTCAGATTCCTTGTCTGTAGAATTTACTATAGAAGCATAAATATAATTGCTACCGTCTAGTTGTATAGTTTCCTGAACCATAAAATCACCTTTGGAATTATAAAGCCTCAATCCAAATCCATATGCCATTATTTCTTTATCGGGGAACTGGTTTTCTCTCAGTGCAATTTTATGATTAAAACTACTTCTATCGACAATTTGTTTATTACTATGTTCAAGTTGCTGAACTTTTGTAGTAGACTCTGTAGTTCTTTGTTGAAGGATGGAGATAGCAACAATTATTACTATCAATGTTAATGTTATTCCTGTTTTAACATACCTTACTTTAGTATCTTTTATGATTATCACCTCGATGAAAATAAACCTTGGGCCCCCGCTCCAAGGTTTATTATTTTAGAAATTTTGGCTTGTAGATCCAGACCAGGAACCGTATTGTGTACTACTGTATGTGTGCCCACCAGTAGCATATGTCCCATAGTTAGTTGTTGCAGAGATCCATGCATTTGCACTAAGAGCGTTATTTTGAATATCATAGTCACTCACTGTGTTATCACCACTAGAAGTTGTGGCATAGTGCATAACAACTCCCGCACCTACAGTTCCAATTGAAATGCTAGTTGTTTTAGCACTTGCACTATCAATTATAAATCCTACTACACCTTTCTCTGCGGCTACATTGCCGCTAACTGTTGTTTTACCAAGTGTTCCACCGCTAGAAGTACCATTAACAGTGCTTGCGGCATTAGCTGTTGTTGTAAACAACATGGATATTGCTAGGATTACTAGTGCTCTTTTCAATGCGATTTCCACCTCACGATAAATTGTGATATAATTTTCCATAAAAGGGGGCGAATAAAGATCATCATATACTAGAATCGTGATCAACCTAAAATTTTACAGGGAGTGGATATTTTTGAATAAATTGTTCTTTTTTTTAGTTTTCGCATTAGCACTAACAGCGTGTACAGATAGTATAAACATAGATAATAATCCAAAAAGTATAAAAGTTCTGGTTTGGAACCAACAATATTTTGATGACAATTATGGTGAAATATTAAAAAGAAAATTTCCAGATACTACTTTCGAAGTTATTACTCTGCAAGACGCTTTTGTGAATGGCAAATCACCTACTGACTTAATTAACAAAATGATTGTTAATAAGGAACCCGATTTAATTATCTTGCAAGAACAATTCTTTCAAAAATTCCTAGATAAGAATATCTTCCTCGACTTATCTACTCGGCTTGAAGGTGATAACTTAAAAATTAGCGACATAAATTTGGGGGTTTTAGAAAGAGGAACTTCCAGTGATGGGAAACTACTAGGAGTTGCTACCTCATTCCATTCTCAATTTATCATAAGAAATATGGACCGTTTTAAAGAGAAGGGAATTGAGTTAGAAAGCAACTATTCTAGCTTGAAGAGTATTTCTGATACTATAACCCTACTAACTGATATCGATAAGGGAGAGTTGGGGTTAGCAATTGGAAGCGGTAGTGTCTGGGGTACAATATTAGCATTTGCAAATTCAGATGGACTTAAATTAGCCGATATAAACAAAAAACAATTACTCATTAATTCTACTAGCTGGGAAAGTGTTGCAAGCGAGATAATTAAGCTAATTCAAAGCAAATCACTTTCTTACACAAGTTTTCCAAACCCTCAAAGTGGTGATTTATTTACCCAAGGAAAAGCTGCCATGACAATTGGTGATGATTCATATATTGGTCAACTGATGAGTAATAATGATCAAATTCCTTTTAAATGGGATTTCACCCTAATCCCTAATAATTCTCTTGGCCAAAGAGCGGCCCCATCAAATTCCAATGAATATCTTGCAATAAGAGCTGGGGCTCATAACGAAGATTTCTTAATAAATGTGCTACGTGAGCTTTTAGGTAAAGATATTCAAGCGATAATCCTTGCAAAAAAAGAGATTCCAGCATTAAAGCCCACCTCTCTAGACCCAAAGCTTCAACTATATATGTCCCTATTCGATAATAATATTAACTTTTCAAATAATTTATACTCTGATATGTTAAACATGCCTGAAGATCTGTTAATTCATGTGAGTGAAATTGCTGAAAATGAGTTCAATGAGGTATTGAGTGGGTCAATCACTGTTAAAGAAGCACTTGATTCCATCCTAGATAAGAGTAATTTCTATTGGGGGACATTAGTTAAACAATGAAATAACAAACAAATCTTGTCTGTTCATTCTTTTCAGAAATTCAGCTAATTTTGAAGTTATTGCAGTAGCCCATGTATCGTGCCAACTCTTGCCTGAAGACTCTGGGTAGTTCCTATTTCCTTTAAGACTTGCTGATACGGCTTCATCTGGTAGTGCCACCCTTGATCAGGGAGGGGCTTGTCATCAGTAGATAAGCAATTAAATGCTTGTTCCAGCTTCTCAGTACGTTAGGCGATATCCAACTGTATAAGTGATGATTTCACCATTACATAAGTCAGAACGGGAGAGCGATACAGTTTGAACTCGGTAATATCTGTAACTACTTCTGATTTGGTTTGATAGCATGGAAGTTTCGATCGAGAACGTTAGGTGCAATTTTACCGACTGTTCCTTTAAAAGAACGATTATTCTTCATGCGTACTACAGTTTTCAAACCTAACACTTTCATAAATACGTTGGACCCTTTGTGATTTACCAGATGGCCCTGATTGAACAATTCATCACGGATACGACGATAGCCATGGGCGGCCCTTGTGCTCCTCGTATATGGATTGATCAAGGAGCTTCAATTCTGCGACAGGTTCAGGCTTCTGGAGGTGGATTCATTCAGTAATAAAAGGTACTACGAGGAGGACCACCCCTCCGCGGAGACGACCCGCTATCTTATCATCATGCAGGGGCAGGTCCATCCGCTCATCGAAGCGATTCACCGCTTGGAGCAGCGAGATCCAGAGACGCTGCAGCAATTGTTCCAGCAGTATGGGTCAGAGCTGTTAGACTAGTAACCTCCTATTGGGCGAAAAATAGAACGAGGGTGAAAGCACGATCTCACGTGCGTTCACCCTCATTTTCTATGAACCAAACCAGCAATCGGCAAGCCGCCGAACAGCCGTGTCCATCATCTTCTCTTGCAATCCGCCGAATCCAAGAATAAGGAGCGAATCCGGGCATGCCGTACGATCTCCCCACTGGTCTGCAGGTGAATAGACGCGAATACCTTCCGCTTCAGCCAACGGGATCAGCTCACTGCGGCTTCGCCCATGCACATCCAACAGCAGATGCAATCCCGCCTTCTGCCCGATAATACTCACGCGATCCCCCATATGCGTCTGCAGCGAGTGAATCAGCTGCCGATGCTTCCCCTGATACAGCCTGCGCATCCGCCGCACATGCCGTTCCATATGGCCCTCTTGCATAAAATGACGCAACGCCCGCTGCAGCAGCGGCGATACCGGCGAGCTGTAGCGGGCAAGATGCTCCCGCATAGCCGGTCCGGCAAGCCCTTCCGGCATGACGATATAGCTCATCCGTATGCCAGGGAGGAATGATTTGGACAACGTGCCGAGATAGATGACGCGTCCTTCATGGTCAAGTGCCTGCAGCGCAGGAATCGGCTGCCCCTGATAACGAAACTCGCTGTCGTAATCATCCTCTAGAATATAGGCATCGCAATCCGCTGCCCATTGCAGCAGCTGCTGACGTTTATGAACGGTCAACACGCCGCCCATTGGAAACTGGTGCGAAGGCGTCACGTAGACGGCCGACACGCCCTCACCTTGTGCGGCAAGCTCTGCTATTGAGATGCCATCCGGCTCTACGGGAATCGGGAGCAGCTTGCAGCCATGATCCAAGAGCACCGTCCGCGTGCCGTGGTAGCCCGGCTCCTCCATAGCAACTCTGCGGCCGGCGAGCGGCAGCAGCCGGCACAGCAGTGAGATCGACTGCTGCGTCCCTGCTGTCATCACGATCTGCTCCGGCCTACAATTCACGCCCCTCGACTGCCCGAGATAGCGGGCGATCTCCGTACGCAGTCCCTTATCGCCCTGCGGGTCGCCATATCCGAACACCTCGTGCAGCTCGTAATCGAGCGCGGTCTGCATCGCGCTGCGCCACGCCTTAATCGAGAAGCGTTCCACCTCGATGTGACCGTATTGAAAATCAAAGTCGATGCCGTGATGCAGCGTCACCGCTTGTTCCAAGGACGGCGGCTGTGCGGCTTCTGGAGCATTGGCACTGGCGCTTGCACTAGTACTGGTGCTTGCGCTTGTTGTGTCCGTGTCTAGCGAAGCTGCCGCCGTAACTCGCCTCTGTTGCACGGATGGCGACGATGCCCCCGCCTGCGGCGCAGCAGGCGAATGAACGCGCGGCCGCGCAATATCGGCGGCGCCCTCAGCTTGTGCCACAGCTCCGCTGTGCGCTGCCTGCGGAACCCGCTCCAGCGGCAGCGCTCGCAGGCCGCTGCGCTCTCTGCTCTCGACGTAGCCCTCCGCAATAAGCTGCTGATACGCGGCTTCGATCGCTATTTTGCTCACATGAAGATGTAGACTAAGCGCCCGGATCGACGGCAGTCGCTCTCCTGCCTCGATCGTTCCGTTCTCCATACGCCCTCGAATATATCGGTACAGCTGCATGTACATCGGCTCTTCGCTTGTTCGATCCAGCATTGGCGTCAATTCCATCATCACACAGCCCCATTATCTGACCCTATACAATAATTGATTTCTGTCCATTTCAACATGGTCAATTGACCGTTAATATGAATTCTAACATATTTCCAATTCGAAAGGGGCTGCTTGCTATGTATTCTTCCATTCGCCTGAAGCTGCGCGAGTGTACCGAGGAGTCTGCCATTCAACATTTTCTAGAGCATGCGGAGAAGGGGTTTCTCGGCTTGTCTGCAGATGATACCCCGTACGTTGTTCCACTTAATTTTGTATGGAGGGAGAACGCGATTTATTTTCACGGAGCAGCCGAAGGCAGGAAGGTCGACTACATGCAACGCAATGCACGCGGCTGCTTTACGGTAAGCCAATCGTACGGCACGCTTACTTCCCCTGTTCCCGCTCACATCGACACTGCCTACATGAGCGTGATGCTGTTCGGCCGCTTGTCGACCGTGGATACGCTTGAGGAAGCGACGTCGGTCATGCAAGCGATGATCGACAAGTACATGCCTGGCTTCTACAATAAGCCGCTAGCTGCTCAGCATCTCGACAAGCATCGTTCCTCACTCGGGAGCCGCACGATGATCTACAAGCTCGCTGTTGAGTCGATGTCCGCCAAATCGAACGCGCTGCAAGATGAGCTGCTGTTCCACCCAGGCATGACGCTGCAAGACCAGATCGCCAAGAAAACGCTTTAATATGGCGATTGTGTGGTAAGTTAAACCAACCCCCTGATTCCCGTCCGTTTTGACGCCTTTTCACCTTGACATTGAGATTCATTCTCATTATTATGAGGCATAGTGATTTGATCGATAACGGTATATCCAATCGCGTTTGTCGCGATTTAAGGACTAAATATGAACCTCAGGGGGACCACACAATGAAGAAGCAAGGCAAACTTGGTATTGTACTCATGAGCATCCTTATTCTGGCGATGTTCCTGTCGGCATGCGGCAGCGATTCGAAGTCGGAAAGCACGGACGAAAGCACGAAGACAGAAACGTCGACAGGTGCAGCGGACGAGCAGCCAGCAACAGACGAAGCGACAGAGAAAGTCGTTACGGACGCAATGGGTCATGAAGTTACGATCCCTGCTAATCCGCAAAAGGTTCTCGCTTCGTACCTCGAAGACCATCTTGCTACGCTCGGCGTGAAGCCAGTTGCGCAATGGTCGGTAGCGAACGGCATTCAAGATTACCTGCAAGCAAGCGGCCTCGAAGGCGTGCCAACGATCGGTTATGACCTGCCAGTTGAGCAAGTGGCAAGCTTTGCGCCTGACCTGATCATCATCGGTTCCGAGTCGTCCGTTCAGAACGACCTGTACGATCAATATTCGAAAATCGCTCCAACGTATGTGCTTGGCGATGCCATCAACAACGACTGGCGCGCAGCGCTGACGAAGATCGGCGAGCTGTTGAACAAATCCGATGAAGTTACCACAGCACTCGCAGCATACGACGCGAAGGCAGCAGACGTTAAGGCGAAGCTGGCAGCATCCGCAGCGGACCAATCCGCAGCGGTACTGTGGTTCGTATCGAACACGTTCTACATCGTTGACGAGACGAAGGCGAGCGGCAGCATCCTCTACAACGATCTGGGCGTAAAGATCCCTAATGTTGTTGCTGAACTCCCTGCTGATCAGAAGGCCAATTGGAACAAAATCTCGCTCGAGAAGCTCGCTGACCTTGATGCTGATCATATCTTCCTCGTGAACAGCGACGCAGCAGCATCCGAAACAGTGAAGAACGACGCAATCTGGAAGAACCTCAAAGCGGTTAAAGCAGGTAATGTATACGAGCTCCCTAGATCGAGCAGCTGGCTGTACAGCGGCGACATCGCAGGCCAACAAATCATGGACGACGTTCTCAAGTACATGGTGAAATAATAGCGTTATGTATAAAAAGCAGCATCGTCCGATAACGGCGATGCTGCTTTTGCGTTTAGAATGGCCAATGCCGCGGCTGACGGATTCGCCGTCCGCGGCATAGAAGCAGCAGCGCGCTGCCGTCTCTCTATTCGTTCGACTCGCCCGACAAACGCTGCTGCGCGAGGCGGATCATCTCGCGAACCATCGATCCGCCGATTTTGCCGCCGACGCGGCCTGCGTCCTCCGTCGTCAGGTTGCCGTTGTCGCCATGCGATAACGGCACGCCAAGCGACTGCGCCACCTCAAACTTCACATCGTCAGGCCGGCTTGGATCGACCGCATAACCTTCCTGCTTCATCACATCCGCCTTGAATGCATCCATCCCCTGCCGTGCGCCAGGCACGAGCAGCCGATTACGATTCCTTCTTCCCATCGTTGACACCTCCTCGTACCGTATGATTGCCCTCCTTGCTACCATGTCCAAGCGGCGGGATTTTATGTGTTGGGCGGTGGGCGACGGGAGCGACGCATGTGCTGGGGATGGTCGGTACAACGAGATAGGGTCGGTTCGGCGAGGGGTTAGAGGCGGTTTTCCGCTCCTACCTGCTCCGTGTGCGCTAACACGATTAGTTAGAGGCGGTTTTCCGCTCCTACCTGCTCCGTGTGCGCTAACACGATTAGTTAGAGGCGGTTTTCCGCTCCTACCTGCATCGTGTACGCTAACATGATTAGTTAGAGGCGGTTTTCCGCTCCTACCTGAATCGTGTACGCTAACACGATTAGTTAGAGGCGGTTTTCCGCTCCTACCTGCTCCGTGTGCGCTAACATGATTAGTTAGAGGCGGTTTTCCGCTCCTATCGGTCCCCCATGAGATAAACGGACTGTCTAAAGGTGATTGTTCACCTCTAGCGCTCCAAACGGATCGGCACGTTGGTCGGTACGTTAGCGGTCGGCACTTGTATGGTCGGAGGGATGCGGTAAGGACGATGTAATCGGCAGGAGATGCAGAAGTAGCAAGGCTATTATTGCGGTGCGGTGCGGCATGGTGAGTTGAGACGTGATGTGATGTGCTAGGGATTGTACTGTCGCTCGGAGACCTGGGATCGCTATGGTTGAATGCAATCTAGTATGGCCGGAGACGATATCCTCGGCACCGCCCGCTTTAAGGCCTATATACTATACAGGTTTTACGAATGAACATCGTCTCCCCATGATACTGAGCCTGCAATTGATACAGGTTTTCCGGACGCTTATCGTTTCTTGAGTTACCAAGGCTGCATTTGATACATCCTTTTCAGAGCAAACTGCTCATTCTTGCAGTTTCAGCGTCAAATTGCTGTATGAAATGCAGGAATAATGAGCTGCCCAGCATGAACAAGCGTAATAGACGCACGTTCTGCAGGCTTCAAGCTCCGAGAGCGTACGAAGTATCCTGCGGTCGAACAATGGCCAATGCAACAAGGACACTTCATAACAAAATAACAAGCAAAAAGCTGTCCCCAGCACGCAACGTGCGTAGGGACAGCTCTCTGTATACCAACTATTACTTCGTCTTCGCGTCAGCGTTCACGCTGCCCGAATCGATTACACAGCCATCGTCGGTGCACACGCCCGCATCGCCGCCGGCATTCACAAGCTTTGATGGGTTTGCATCCTCCCAGGCCTGATTGAGCGCCTGCAAGAACGTTTCTGGCGACTGAGCGCCGGAAATCGCATATTTGCGATTGACGACGTAGAACGGTACGCCGCGAATGCCGAGATCGTTCGCTTCCCGCTCCTCATCGCGTACAGCTCCCGTGAAACGATCCGAATCGAGCGCCTCTGCCGCTTCCTCTCGATCCAGACCAATTTCCGCCGCGAGATCCAGCAGTGTATCCCGGTCACCTAGATGCTTCGAATCCGTGAAATAAGCGCGGAGCAGAATCTCCGTCATCTCGTTGCGCTTACCATGATGTCCAGCAAAGTGCGACAACCGGTGCGCATCGAACGTGTTCGTCAGCACAAGCGTATCGAAGTTGAACTGAAGCCCAACTGTCGATGCTTGCTGTACCAGGTTCACGTTCATCTCAATCGCTTTCTCACGCGTCATGCCATACTTCGTCGCCAACATATCGTGGACGTCATGTCCATAATCCTTCTTCGCTGTTGGGTCCAGCTCGAAGCTGCGATAGTGGACATCGATATGATCGCGGTGTTCGAAGTTCTCCAGTGCCGCCTCCAGCCGACGTTTGCCGATATAACAGAACGGGCACGCGAAATCCGACCATACCTCTATTTGCATTACCGTCACGCTCCTTCGTATCTAAGGCTATCCGATACGAGGGAGTTTGTACCTCGCCGCGCCTGCAGCAGAATGGTCCAGCAGATTCTACTCACTGCGCTGCGAGCCGTGACAGCTCTCGTACGTGCCTTAATTATTCAAGCTCAACGACCGCAGAGCCGCCATCATCGACCGGTTGTTCTTCACTTGGTTGTTCTACAACCGGCTCTTGATGCGTTTCTACGAACTTAACTGCATTGTACACCAGTACAGCCGCGTCTGCACGCGTCACGATCGCTTGCGGGTCGAAATTACCGTCCTTATCAAGCTCGGTCAGCTTGTAGAGGAGCGCGCGTTGGATGGTTCCTTGGTATTCCGTCGTAATAGCTGCTTCGTCGGTAATGTTGATATACATTTTGATCAGCGGGTAGTTGCCCGTCTTCTCAAGTCCTTGTACGAGCAAGTGTACGAACTGCTCACGTGTCATCGGTTCCTTCGGATCGATGTCTTCTGCCAGATCAAGGCCGTTTGCCTTTGCGTTAATGAAATCATTCGCGTACCAAGCGTCGTCGCTGACGTTCTTGAACCAGCCGGATGCCGTTGGCGCCGTGTTGAAATCAATGGCCGCCAGACTTAGGTTCATGCTGCGAACGATAAGCGTGATACCCTGTGCCGTCGTCAGCGACTCCGTTGGGCGGAATTCAGATGCATTCACACCGCTAATAACGCCTTGTGCTTGAAGCGATTCAATCTGCTGTTTGGCCGTGCTGCTGCTAATATCGGTGAATGGGGAGGATGCCAGTGCCTGCCCTGCGAACGGGACCATCAGTACCACTGCCAACGCTGCGCTAATCATTGTCTTCTTCATGATCAATCTCCTTCGTCCATGTCTTTCGTAAGCTTACAACATCACAGACGAACCTCATGCGACAAATGTTGCCACGTTAGCTACACTTTAAACTTTATAGGATGCCGCCATTTCACGCAGCTGCTGAGCGACGCTGCTCAGCTCCTCTGCGGATGCAGCCGTCTCTTCCATCGCGGCCAGCTGCTCCTCGCTGGCAGCCGCAACGCTGCTAGCGCCTCTTGCCGAGCTGATCGCGATCGCATTAACCGCCGAGGCAGCCGTCGTGACCTGCTCGGAGCTCGCCGCCATTTCTTCTGCTGCTGCGGCAACGCCTTGGATTTTATCCGCGACATCCTCCGCACTTGCAATAATGCTGCGGAACGCATCGCCTGCAATGCGAACTGCATCTATACCCGCATTTGCTTCCTTCAACCCGCTGTTCATCCATTTCACGGAATGCTCCGTGTCCGATTTCACCTGCTCGACCAACCCGGCGATATGCTCAGCCGTCTGCGTCGATTTCTCAGCGAGCTTACGCACTTCGCCTGCTACAACTGCAAAGCCTTTGCCATGCTCGCCTGCTCGTGCCGCTTCAATCGCTGCATTCAGTGCAAGCAGATTCGTCTGACCCGACAGCTCGCGAATAAGTGCCGCCATCTCTACGATGTCATAGGAGCGCTGCGCCAACTGACCAACATGCTCGCTGGCTTGACCCAGCGTATGATGAACACGGTTTACACTCGCGATCGCCTGCTCGATC
The DNA here is from genome assembly GCF_003182255.1 of Paenibacillus cellulosilyticus. Taxonomy (GTDB): domain Bacteria; phylum Bacillota; class Bacilli; order Paenibacillales; family Paenibacillaceae; genus Paenibacillus_T; species Paenibacillus_T cellulosilyticus. Next base: position 343,368 of record NZ_QGTQ01000001.1, read on the forward strand.
GACTGGCCGCCTAGCTGCGCATCTCTTGCTGCCCCGTCCGCAACCTCCGATACTTCCGATGACGTCGAAGCGATGAGCTGCACACCTTTGGCCACCTCATCCATTGCCCGCTCCGTCTCTTCCGCACGCAGCAGCTGATCGCTCGAGCCACTTGCTACCTGTTGAATGGTCGCGACGACTTGTTCAGCACGCTGGGACGCTTCTCGTGAACCGGCTTGCAGCTGTTCCGATGCCGAAGATACAACACCAGATGCCTGCTGCATGCCGCTGAGCATGGTACGCATCCGATCGGTCATGATGTTCAGAGATACGACCAGATCGCCGATCTCGTCCCGATTGCGAACCTTCAATGCATGTTGTGCAAGGTTACCCTCCGCTACCTGCCGCAATGCCTCCGATACAGCTCGAACCGGACGAGACAGGTTCCGTATGATGAGGATAAGCAGCCCAATTCCGATTACACCGGCTGCTGCGCCGCTTATGTATAACATACTTGAAGCACGATTCGTCATCGTTGCTGCCTCTGCCGATTGCGCCAGCGCACCTTCAATTCCTGCCTGGAGCAGCTTGTCCGTCTGCGCGGTTACTTGTGCCATGGCCGACTTCGCCTGCTGCAGCAGCGCTTCAACCTCTGCTTCATGTCCTGCAGAGCCTTCCTTCACGCTGACCTCAGATGCCAGTGTAACGAATTGCTCGTGAAGCGCCTTATAGTTGTTCCATTCCGTCTCCAGCGTCTCTGCCGCTGTGATCAGCTCTGAATCTGCCGTCTCGTCGAGCGTTTCCTTGTAGCGTGTTAGATTCTCTGTGGCCTGCTGAAAAGCATTCTCTGACTCTGTATCGTATTCACTCGTCACCGAAGGGTCCGAATCTGTCAACAGCTTCAAATCCGTTGCCGCTGCGTGTTCTGTCCAATAACTAAGCTGGGAAGCCATTACGCTTCGCAGCATCCATTTTTCCGTAATATCCGACGACGTCTGCTGCATCATCCGCATTTGTCCTACGCCGATGCCGATGATACCAAACATCATCGTTAGCATAAGCGCGAATACGAGCATTAACTTGGCACCAACTGTTCTAAAACCTTTGCGTTGCTTATTCATCCTGATCATCCCCTTAGATGTCCGTATGTATCATTTCAATGGGATAAGCTTACATTGGAAAGTTGAACCTATCCTGAATATGGCATTAATGTGGGCTTAAAATGAAAAAGCGCAGCCACTATGGCTGCACTTCGACATCAAACGGTATGACGACGACTTTCCCTTGGTACTGAAACTGTCCCCAGATACGATACTTGCCAGCCGCCGGAAACTCGGTGTGGAACATAACGTTAGAGCCGCTGCTCATCTCCGTTACCGCATGCACATGCACGTATTGATCCGCCTGTTCGTTCAAAATAACACAATGTCCTGCCGTCCCGAGGTAGGGCTCCAGCTGGGCAGGTTCGCCGGTCTGCGCATCTGCTAGATGGTATTCCAGCATGACCATTTGTCCTGCCTTCACTGCATCTAGGTCCGGCATCGCCGATACGGTGGCAGTCAGCCCATCGACGACCGTCTGTACCGTTCCCCGGGATGGTCGCAGCTCTGTCGAGGCCCGCTTCTCACCAATGACATTCATCCACTGCTTCGTCACCGTAACCGGCTTGTTGTCCGGTACGAATTCCTCGATCAACAGATACTCCCCGCCAGCGGGAAAATCCGCCGTCGCCTCGAATCGGCCGTCACCCTTATAATCCGGGTGCAGATGCTGGAAGGAGGAGAGATCGCGGCTGACGATGATGAGATGCATCAGCTTGGTCATATCCTCGGCGAACTGCTGAACCGGCTCACCCGACGGATTCAACACACGAATGGACAGCTCATTGCTCCCGCTGAGGAGCCGATCTGTCCCGTCGATGGCGCTGGCCTGTATCTGATAGCCGTTATCCGATACGTTCGCCATACTGCTCTGCTGTAAGTAATGAAGGAAGCCGCTCGTTGGCGGATCAATATCGACGTTGCTCATAGAGGTTGTGCAGCCGCTGCTGAGCAGTACCGCTGACAGCAGTGTAATCGCTGTTAGAAGCAGGCGAGCCCGATTGCCTTGACCGTTCTGCCTCATGCGCCGTCTTGCCTGCGTTCCGGTTGTCGAGGCGTGAAGGCGAGCAAGCTCAGTGCCAGAGAAGCGAGCGCCGCGCTTACGATTGCACCTGTCCATGCTTCGATCTCCCAGCCAATGCCGTCCGTTGCACTCTGCCAAACAAAATAAAACGTCCACATCACTGCCGGAACGAGGAGCGCAAAGACGCGCATCGCCCACAATCGACTTGCTTCATTCGGCCGCAGCCAGCGGTAGGCTAGATCACCAACAACGCCTGCTGTGAATGCAATGACGATTGCGGCCACATTATCGAAGCCATCAAGCACATTCATGAGTACCGTAACGAAGGTGAACAGTACGGTGACGGCACCGAATGGCAGACGCCATCTTTTGATAAGAAGAAGCAGTGGAATCATGTATTGTATCGTATTGAGGATGATATAAGAGAGGCCGCGCATCTCGTTCGCTTGCTGGATATGACCGGAGTAGAACTTCGTCAGGTACCAATCCGTCACAGGCTGCGATGAAAGGTTATATCGAAACATCCAGGCATACATAAGGAAGAAGCTCACTACGGATAACGTCAACGCAACGGACAGCAGCGGTGGTGCAAATTCACGCCAGCTTGGCGCATCCTGCTCTTCGTTCCATGCACTGCGGAATGGACTCGACAGAATCATAATGCCGCCGATGAGCAGCATGAGATGAGACGGGCTGAGGAGCGCTGCGATATCCTTCTCGATTCCGTAGATCACATGCCACGCCATATCGCACAACCCACCCGTTAGGAATACGGCCGCGCCTAAGAGACCAACGCCATAACCGTTCGGAATGGAAAGACGCCAGGACATACCCGTTATACGCTTCGTCCGATAAACAAGGTAGCTCATCCATAACGCACAGACGAGAAAGCCGGAATACAGTATCGCGTGCCATGGCGTGAAGAATGTCTCGACTACGCCGTGGTTATGCGCATACCCATCAACGAATACACCGCCTATCAGCCATGCGCCAAATAAAATGGTCAAATAATGATTCCCGACTGCGAGCTTGAAAGGTTGTGCCGTTTGTTGGGCTTGGGTATGTGCCCGTACTTGACTGACCGCCCGATTCGCCTGCGAAGATGCCAATTCCGATCTCCCCCTTATTCACTCATGCTTGCCGCTATCGCGAGCAGCTGCTGCTTGGTGACGCCTATAGATTCACTACCCACACTGTAAATAATTGTAACACCATCCTGTGTTTCCAGCCATTGAATCGTTTGGTATTTTGTACTCTATTGCGGGGCTGTGGATCGTTCGGGGGACTTAGCATACTTTTATGTACTCTATTGCGGGGCTGTGGCTCGTTCGGGGGACGGTGTAGTTAGCGGCGATAAATCACTCCTATTGCGCACGATCAAACATGCGTGACCAGATAGAGGTGTTAAATCGCTCCTATCCCGCCCGATCGCATCGATACCGCTAAGTAGGGGCGTATTTTCGCCTCTAACTCGTCTGCATCCGCCAATGCCTCTGGGTAGGGGCGATAAATCACCTCTACCCAACCCGAATTCACCTTTCCCGCTCGATAGAGGCGATAATCCACCTCTACAGTCGAGCGCTGCGGGATACGCGTGCATCTGCACACTCTACTTTACTCACCACATCTAAAAGAGCACAAAAAAAGCCGAGCAGATATCATCATCTGCTCGGTCTGCTCGGTCTGCTCGGTCTGCCCGCCTTACTCACACCACTTACATCCGCGCCACGTTCACGCGGCCGGAGAAGAAGGTTGCGCCGCCGCCCATGTCGGCGGGGCGATCCGGGGTCAGCGCGTTAACGTTATGCTTCGAGCCGGGCTGATCCGCCCACAGCCCAAGGCTTACAACGACGCCGCGCAGCACCGTCTCCCCGACGGAAACGGTCAGCTCGCATTCGCCGCGGTCGTTCCAGACCCGCACTTTGTCGCCATCTGCGATTTCCGAAGCTTCGGCGTCCGCTGCATGCATGAACAGCTTCGGTATTTTCTCCATTCGTACATGCTTCGCGTTGTTGGAGAACGTCGAGTTCAAGAAGTTATGGTTCGGCGCTGGTACGAACAAGTACGGATAATCACCGTCATGAACAAGCGGCACATAGGTCGGCAGCGGCGGATAGCCATCCGCCTCCATCGCAGCCGAGTACAGCTCAATCTTCCCACTTGGCGTCGGCAGCTGCTTAACAAAATCCGTTGTCACCGCCGCTTTGACGAACTGCTCCCGCTCCAGCTTCTCATAGTCGATGTTCGACAAGTACGGATTAGCCGGAAAATCGAGCGCCTGTGCGATCATCTCCGCATCCGTGTCCTTAAACATCGCATCGTCATAGCCCATTCCTTCCGCGAGCAGACGGAACATCTCTACATTCGATTTGCTCTCGAAGTACGGCTCAATAACCGGCTGCTGCAAATGCGCGTAGTGATGCCAGTACGAGGTGTACAAATCTGTATTCTCATACGAAGATGTCGCCGGCAGGACAATATCTGCATACTTCGCCGTCTCTGTCAGGAACAAATCGTGCACGACGAGGAACAGGTCCTCTCGCGCAAGTCCTTCCCTAACCTTATTCCCTTCAGGGGCCACAATCGCCGGATTGCACGTATAGACGAACAGCGATCGAATCGGAGGGTCCAGCTCAAGAAGGGCGCTGCCGATCTGATTCATATTAATGAGACGCGCATCCGGGTTCTTCCGCACATCAGGGCGCTGAAGCGCACTCGTATTGAATTTCAGGAAGCCGCCATTGCCCTTTATCGCACCGCCGCCAGGCACCAGCCATTGGCCCGTCAATGCTGGCAGGCAGACGATCGTCCGTATGTTCATACCGCCGTTATCGTGGTGCTGCAAGCCATTGCCGATTCGGACGAGCGACGGCGAGGTGGTACCGTACATCCGCGCCAACTTCACAATGTCATCCGCAGGTACACCGGTAATCGCAGACACCGTCGCTGGATCGTAAGCACGGACATGCTCGCGCAGTTGTTCGTGCCCGATGGTGTACTCCGCCAGGAACGGCTCGTCTGCGAGTCCTTCAGCGAACAGTACATGCATCAGTCCAAGCGCCAACGCGCTGTCCGTACCCGGTAGAATCGGAATGAACCAATCCGCCCATCGCCCGGTCTGATTCTGGTGAACGTCGATTACGACGATCTTCGCACCGTTCTTGCGCGCCTTTTCCGCCAATACAACCTGATGCATATTCGTACTCACGGCGTTAATGCCCCACATGATGAACAGCTTCGTATGCACCGTTTCTTCCGGGTCCGTCCCGTAACTGCCGCCCATCGTGTACGAATAACCGACGCCGCCCGCTATCTGACAGATCGTCTGGTCAAGACGGCTCGATCCTAATCGGTTGAAGAACCGGCGGTCCATCCCTTCCACATTCAACCGTCCCATATTGCCATAGAAGCTATACGGCAGTATGCTCTCCGGTCCATGCTCCGCCACAAGCGTCTTCCACTTCGAGGTGATCGTCTCGATCGCTTCCTCCCAGCTGATACGCTCGAACTTCCCTTCGCCCTTGGCTCCGACCCGCTTCATTGGATGGCGCAGACGATTCGCATCATGCAGCCGCTCGCCCATATGACGCACTTTGTTGCAAATGCTGCCCTGCGTCACCGGATGGTTCGGGTCGCCCTCCACCTTCACGATTACGCCGTCTTTCTTATGAAGCAGCAGGCCGCACTGATCGGGGCAATCCAACGAGCAAACTGCCGGCACGATCCCGTCCCGCTGATTGATATAAGTATTCATGCTGTCCACAACCTCCCTTCCGCGCTTATTCCGGCCAATATTGATACTCTTCCAAATCAATTCGTCCTTCGAGACCGAGGTGAACTCCTTCCTGTCGCAGCAGGAAAGCCTGTGTATCCTTGCCCTCAAAGTCCTTAATCGCTATCTCGCCCCGTGCGTTAACAACACGATGCCACGGCAGTCCTTGGCTCGCACTCATAGAATGAAGAATCCGAACGATCTGCCGCGCTCCGCGTGGACTTCCCGCCAGCCCTGCGATTTGTCCATAGGTCATTACATGTCCTTCAGGAATTGCTTTAATAATCGTAATCGCCCGCAGCGTGAAAGGCTCCATATCCACACTCTCTCTTCCACTAAGATCATTACTTTTATCGTAGCACAGGCTGCACCCGCCTGTCCGCTGACTGCCGGTACTACCCCAAAATAGTACTAGGAGAGCAGCGAATCGGTCATTATAATAGGAGCAGATCCATATAAGGAAGGATTGTGAAGCAATGCTTCGACTCGGCACCGTGAGGACTGGCTTTATACTCGGCATCTCGATGATCCTTGCCGCCATTATTTATTTTTTCGCTGCCAATTGGAATGGGATGGATCGCATCAGCCGCACCGTGCTGGCCGGAGCGCTTGTCGTTCTTCTGTACGGGGCTTCTTATGGCGTCTCCCGTATCCGGACAATGCGCGGTCATCATCTATTTCTATCCGCTGTGCTGCTGCTAGGCGGCTGCATCGCCTTTGGTGCATCTGTCGCACTGCTTGGCCAAATCTACAACTCACACGCAGACAGCTATGGGCTGTTTCTGATCTGGGCAATCGCCGCATTACTATTCAGTCTCATTACGCGCTATTATCCGTTCTACGTACTTACTTATATATTGGGCCACATCGCGCTCTGGCAGTACTTCTATCCAACCAATCTATCGCCTAACTACAGCGAGGGCACGATGCTTCTCATTGGCGCATTCTTCGCCCTCATTAACTTGGTGATGCTCGTCCTGACAGAGAAAAAGCTGCTGATTTCTGCACCGATCCGGCTGTTGAGCTTCCTCATCTGCCATATTTCGCTGCTGTGGATGTCCAATTCACTCGTGTTCGAGCATTACGGCTTCCTCATGAACATCGTTTCGATCGCTGCCATTGCAGCCGCGTTCTATTATTACATGCGCATTCATCTGGACAAAATCTATCTCACGCTCAGCGCGCTCGCAGCGTCCGCCTTCGCCGTGCTGAAGTTCATCGAGCTGCTCATCAACTTTGCTTCGATCGCGTTCTTCTTCTATGGCTTGGTATTCGTCGTCCTGCTCCTCACCGGTAACATCATGTTCTTCCGGCGTCTTAGCAAACTGGACGTTCCACATGAGTCCGACCATCATTCGTACACGGTAGTAGAAGCGGACCAAGTAGAGACGCATCCGATCCAACCACACAGCAAACCGAGCCACCGACATCGCGGCAGTCTAACCGCCATAATCGTATCGGCTGCTATTACGGGCCTCAGCGCAGTGATTGGCAGCGCCTCGATATTAGGACTCGTCATGATGCTGACGGACAGCGCCGATCCCTTTTATATCGTATATGCCATAGGAATTGTGCTTGTCCTGCCGATGCTTATTCTACCGCGCATCGAAGTGACCGTCCGCTATACGCTGCTGGCAGTCGGCTTCATTCTCGGCATTATAGCAGCTGCATTCATCGGCTCATTTGTCGCAGATATACCGCTTGTACTTCTGTCGGCCGCCGGACTAGCGCTGCTCAAGCAGCCTGTCACGCGCTATGTTATGTATGGTCTGCTCAACTTGCACGGCTATATTTGCCTGTACCATCTATTCGATTCGCAAAACTGGCCAATAACGAACGTGCTGCTCGTCCTGTTAGCCATTAATGTTCTCGTCTATATCCGAATGCAGCGACAAGCGACAGTCCATGGGGAGCCCCGGCCCTCCCCTATGCAGATAGCAAGCTTCTTCTTCTCGCTGCTGTATATGCTGAGCTTGACGTTCTTTGATGATCGATTCGCTTATTCGTATGCATTGTTCAATGTCGCCAACTTCGTCATCGTGACGCTGCTGCTGTTCTGGCTCATCCGGAAGCATCGGGAGATGGAGGCGCTCATTAGTGCAGTATTCTGGTTCATCTTTGTCGGTTTCAAATATTACGACCTGCTATGGTCGCTGCTGCACAAGTCGATTACGCTTGCACTGCTCGGCATCCTTCTGCTTGCCGTTACTTACTGGTATGCACGGAGGTTCGATGCCAAGACTGCCGTGCAAACTCATACCGTCACACCATCCTATTGGAAGCTGAGGCCCCTGCTGCTCGTTATCACCGTTGTCCTGCAGTTAGGTTTCATCAGCTACCAGGCCGCAGCAAGCGAGCATGCTCTCCGTTCGGGCACACCGGTCAAGCTAGAGATTGCGCCAGTCGATCCGCGTTCTATGCTGCAAGGCGACTATGTCACGTTGTCTTATACGAATTCGAGGCCATCTTCTCTTGTTGAGACGGATCTGAGAAACAGCAATGCTCATAAAGTAAAAGTCGTGCTGAAGCTCGATGCCAATGGTGTCTATCAGTTCAGTCGGCTTTATTCGCAAGGCGAATCAATCGAACCAAACGAGGTCATCATGAACGGCCGTTGGGATGGCTGGGGAACCGTTCAGTACGGCATCGAAACGTATTTTGTCCCAGAAGGCACAGGTATGGATGTTCAACGCGAAGCGCGCTATGCCTATGTACGCGTCAGCAGCACAGGTAATGCCATATTGGAGCGGCTGTCGGACCAGTAGCAGCAGCGTAAATCGTAAGAGGGCCTCACCGGATATCACCGGATGGTCCTCTTTCTTATCGTGTAGTCCCATAGTTTTGTTGACATGGCAAACAGCCTCGGTCCTAAGAAAGGGGGACCGAGGCTGCTCCATGGAGCTTGTTACAGTCGCTTATTGAAATTGTTTCGGAAACTGCTTAATGATGCCTTCCGACAGCAAATCAGCAAACTTAATCATATGTGCTTCATTCTGATCGATGGCAAGAATATCTGCCTGCCAATCCTTCTTCAGACGCGCCGCGACTTGGTCGTTGATCAGCTTCAGATGCGTATACAGCATGTCCTGCAATTCCTTAGCATTCCAATTCGGATTGGCTGTCGCCAGGAAGCGAGCAATGTCATCCGCGTTACGATGCCACTGCGCGTTATACTTGTTGAGATCCGCCGTATTGCCGGCCTTCGCTGCATCAATCACCTTGCCCGCGAGCATAATATGCTCCTGTAGCAATGTTGCAAGCTGATTGCCAGCCGCTTCGCCATAATAGGGCTTAATCGCATTGCCAATGTCCTTCTGGTTCTGAAGCAGCCTTGCGAGCACCGCCTGCTGATCCTCTAGACCAGCGATTGCACTAACGATGTATGTGCCTGTCCAGCCAATATGCTCAATCCACAGTCTTCTCATTTCGTTAGAGAATTGAACAGCCGATTTCGTCAGCGTCTGCTGCCGCGTCTCGGAGCTTGGAGTAAGCTGCATAGCCTTCACCGTCACTCCTTTTGCAGATGCAGCGCCTGTTGCTGCATCCGCAATCGATGGTACGATCATGGTAGCTAACAAGGCTGCCGCTGTAAACTTCATCCATTGCTTCATGATGGTCATCTCCTTCGTCCGCTTATCAGTCCTAAATTAACCTTTCGAAAAGCCCGTTATAGTTTCATTCACGTCAGGTTTTTTATGCATATTGTTATCGTTTACAACAAAAATCTTTTCCTTTCGAAAAAAACTTTTTAATTTCGCGGCAAAAAGGTGTAAACTATCACTATAGGTACTAAACCCGATTAGGTCATCGTCGCTAAAGCATTTTGCCCTTCACCGAGAACAACGCCTATGCTGCGATTTCTTTTGTGAAAAATGTTGCAAACTATTCAGCGAATTATACGCGTTAGTGATCGGCACAATCGAGAAGACTAAACCTAACCCATTCCAACGTAAAGGAGGACGTTCTCATGTCGCAATCTGTTGAATCCAAACCGTTAGACGTGCTTGAACAATTGACGAATCCTGAAATCCAGCAATCCCTGACTGTATTGGTGGACAATCTGCCAAAGCTGGCAGAGATGGTGACGACGCTCACGAAGGCGTATGACTTCGCGTACAACATCGCTACGGATAAGGTGCTTATCAACGACTTCGCGCACGGTATTGGCGAATTCGTAACACCGGTAACGGAGAAGGCAAAAGGCATCGCTGCAGCAGCTATGGAAGCAGGCGAGCGCGCACAAGCGGATACGACGACGGTCGGTCTGTTCGGTATGCTCAAAATGCTCAAGGATCCGGAAGTTCAAAAAACGCTTCGTTTCGCTCAAGCTTTCTTGAATGTACTGGCTGAACGGAAATAAGCCATTTCGCAGCAACGGCATTATACGATCAACAACCAACTGAACAGTTGAGTACGAATGGAGGATGGACATGTCGAAACAAATTTTGATTCTGGGCGGCGGTTACGGCGGCGTCCTTGCAGCTTTGTCCGCGCGTAAGCATCTGACGACTGCAGAGGCAACGATTACGCTTGTCAACCGGTTCTCGACCCACCAAATTATTACCGAGCTTCACCGTCTTGCTGGCGGCACGATTAAAGAAGCAGCTGTAGCACTTCCACTGGATAAGCTGCTGGGCAGCAAAGGCGTTAACATCCTGGTTGACGGTGTTAAGAACATTCATCCGAACGAGAAGCAAGTTGTTCTTGAGAGCGGCACGACGCTCAAGTACGATGCACTCGTCGTTGCTCTGGGCAGCGAAACGAACTACTTCGGCATCCCAGGCCTCGAAGAGAACAGCCTCGTGCTGAAATCGGCGAACGACGCGAACAAAATCCGCGCTCACGTTGAAGCACGTCTTGACGCTTACAAGAAATCGGGCGACAAGAAAGACGCTACGATCGTTGTTGGCGGCGGCGGCCTGACGGGCGTTGAGCTTGTTGGCGAATTCGCTGACAAACTGCCAGAAGTATGCCGTAACAAAGGCATCGACTTCAACGACATCAGCATCTACTGCGTAGAAGCTGGTCCAAGCATTCTGCCAATGCTTCCGAAGCCGCTCATCGAGCGTTCGGTTGAAAGCCTCACGAAACGCGGCATCAAGTTCCTGACGGGCGTTGCAATTACGGAAGCTACGAAGGACACCGTATCGCTTAAGGACGGCAGCACAATCGCGTCCAACACGATCATCTGGACGGGCGGCGTTAAAGGCAACCCGATCGTTGGCAGCTGCGGACTCGCAGAAGACCGCGGTCGCAGCACGGTTACGCCTACGCTGCAATCGACTTCGCACTCCGACGTCTTCCTCGCAGGCGACTGCGCGGTTGTATTCCCAGAGGGCGGCGATCGTCCTTACCCGCCAACAGCACAGCTGGCTTGGCAAATGGGTGAAACGGTTGGCGTTAACCTGGCAGCACTGTTCCGCGGCGGCGCAATGGAGAAGTTCAACCCTGTATTCTCCGGTACGCTTGCAAGCCTCGGCCGCAAAGACGGCGTAGGCTCCATCGGCGGCAACAACACGCAGCTTAAAGGTCTGCCAGCATCGTGGATGAAAGAAGCTTCGAACATCCGTTACCTGTCGCACATCCACGGCCTGTTCGCACTTGCACACTAATTTATTCTTGCATATTCGCGTCAGTGAGCTAACAATGCTCACTGGCGTTTTTTATTTGTTTTTACATAGTTCTGTTAGCGTATTGACGGTTTTTTTACAGTACTTTATGAACCTCCTGTAACCCGCGCTGCAGCCCATACAAATCTATTAAGAGATTCATATAGTAGGAGCATTGGGACAAAACCTGCAATTCGATGACAGTATGGCGGAGGGATAGACGAACATGACGAACAGAAAACCTTCATTAACCGGCTTCCAGAAGGAATCGAACGGCGAACTATGGCTGTGGGACGACCTCCCTCAGCTTCATATGGAGGCAGGCTACAAGGTGGAAGCACTGCTGCATTATGAACGATCCGCCTACCAGGAGATTAGCATCGTCGAGACGAAAGGCTTTGGTCGAATGTTCGTGCTGGACGGCACACCGCAAGTAACGACGAAGGACGGGTTCGTCTACAACGAGATGATTACCCATATCCCGATGGTGACGCACCCTGCACCTAGGCGGATCGCGATGATTGGCGGCGGGGACTGCGGCCCAGCAAGCGTAGCAATGAAATATGATACGGTGGAGCAGGTTGAGGTTGTCGAGATTGACGAACGCGTGATAGAGGTATGCAAAGTCTGGATGCCTAACGCAGCAGCAGTCGCGAGCGACAACCGTGTGCAGATGACGTATGCCGACGGTTATCGCTGGATTCAGGGACGTAAGAAGGCGTTCGACGTGCTGCTCATCGATCGTTCTGACCCTTATGGTCCGGCTGTTTCGTTGTATAAACCGGCTTTCTATCAATATGTACACGACAGCTTAACCAACGACGGCGTGGTCGTCATTCAGTCTGGTTCGCCCTGCTACAACGGGAACAGCCTACGCAATACGGTACGCAGCTTGAAGCGGATTTTTCCTATCGTACGCACCTACCTATGCTGCATCCCCTCCTTCCCAGGAGGGATATGGAGCTTCACGCTTGCATCGAAGCAGTACGATCCACTTATAGCCGATCTCTCGCGGCTGCGCACAGAGGATGCCAAATATATGACACCGGAGCTGCTGCGCTCCTGCTTCGTTCTGCCTCGTTATGTGCAGGATCTATTATCGGAGTAACAAGAAAGAGGCGAACATAAAAATCCGCTTCCCTACCGGGCAATGTCATTGTCGTAACTTAGTGACATTGCGCAATAGGGAGCGGATTTTTATTGAAGTGAAGTATTTTATTCGAAAATGACGAATTTCAGCTGTTTCTTCTTTAAGTATTCAATAATAGCAGGAAGCGCTTCGACCGTATGCTTCTTCTCGTGCAGCACGTAGATGCCGCCCGAAGGATTAACTTTTTCGAAATAGTCTAAAATCTCATCACGTGTGTCCGCATTCCAGTCCTCCGGGTCACGGTTCCACATGAGCACCTTCATCTTCTGCTTCTTCACCTGGGCGGCCAGCTCGCTGTTAATGAGACCATAAGGCGGTCGGAACAGCGTAACCTGCTTAGCGCCATCACTGACCAGCTCATCATTCGTCTGCGTAATGTTCGCCAGCTTCGCCTTATCGGTCAGCTTAGTCAGCTTGCTATGATCCCATGAGTGATTGCCTACCGACATGCCATGTTCAACTGCGTAGCCGACCGCCGACCGATTCTTGGCCGCATTCTTCCCAATGAAAAGAAACGTGCCCGCTACGTCATTGTCAGTCAAAATATCAACGATCTGCTTCGTGTACGCGGACGGACCGTCATCGAAGGTTAATGCCACGTACCCTTTCGGGAGGCTGTAGGTGTAGCCGTCCGACTTGAGTTCATTGTGCTGCACGTTCGTCTTGCTTGCCGCATCCTTCGTCTGAACCTTCGTTTCCGACTTCGCCGCATTCGCAGTGTTCGTCTTTGGCGCGGCTGTCACTAACGGTTCTATAAGCGCCTTGTTGGCCGAACCCACTGTTAGTACAGCATGTTGGCTGTCGCTTACTGCAGCCTCGACGACACTCGACGGATGGCTCGATCGGCTATTTGACGAATGCTCGTCGGTGGCATCGACCCGATCGATGAACAGCAGCTCCTGCATGCGGAACATCATCGCCAAGAGCAGCAATAGGCTGATCAGCGAAGCCTTCCAGAGCAGTCCGCGGCCTCTCAGCAGCTTGTTTCTACGGGCGGTGCCCGCGGCTTGCTGCTGCGCTGGCGCTGAGTTCTCTTCAGCCGACACTTTGTCAAGGTCCACCGCAGACGTTAAAGCTTCCTCCACCTGAACGGATGATAGCCGCATTCGCAGCGCAGACAGTTGTTGTATGTATGTATTCGAACAAATAAAGTACAGCGTCTCTTGGAACGATCCCTTGATCCTAACGATCGTGCTGTAGTAATGCCGCTGGTATGGATCCCATTTGGCATACAGCGACAAGCGTATCCGATATCCTTCCACTTGCAATAGAGACAACTGGCTATAAGTAAAATCGTCCAGCTCAAACCAATCGATGTTCGCTTCCCCGCTGCTGCGGGTGATCGCGATCTCCATCTGGTAACGGTTAGACGACTGCTCGAGCGATAATAGCTCGACCATCGGAATCGTATTGTGTGTCATAGAGCCCTCGTCCTCCCCTTGCCTTCTGCTGCGCATTCGCGTTGTCGTGACAAGGAACCGTTACTATTGATTATTTAGCTGCTGCTCTTCCCTTGCCCCAGCGGTGCAGACATACGGCTTGTGAAATCGCTGATCATATTCGCCAAATAAGTCTTCTCTTCACGCATTGCCTCATACTTCTGCTTCAAGTGTGCATTCTCAACCTCGAGCCTGCTGAGCTTATCTTCGAACTCATTGATCGCCTTGACCTTATCGGCAAGTGCTTCGTTATGCTTCTGAAGCAAAGTGCCGTACTTTTGCTCCTCAAGCTCGATCGCATTTTTCAATTCCTCGATCTCCCCCGTCAGCGCACCCTGCAGTTCGCGATAGTCTTCCATGGCCTGATCGACCTTAAGGTTCTTATCGGTCAGCTTGCGTTCGAGCTCCAGTATGTTTTTCTCCCGGTCGCTGATTACTTGATTGAGCGCTTTCACTTCCCGATTCAAACGATCCACATGTCCGCTCGAATGCGTCAATCGATCCTGCAGCTCATGGATGCTCCGTTCTGCATGCTGTCTGGCTTGAATGACCTGTTCAACGGCAAAGACGAGATCAAGCGAACGCTTGTCCATATGCGTCTTGTTGAACGATGCAGCAAGCGGAGACGGCTCTTCCTCCTCAGCAGCCAAATGCGTGAGCTCCGCATCGGGCTCAACCGCGCTAACCTCTTCCAATTCCGGTTTCGTCATTTGCGGTTCAGCTTGCTTAGTGGATGAATCTTTCTTCTTAAAAAAAGGAGAAATCATGTCCTGCCCCTCACCTTTTCTGTGTAATTATGTCAGATAATCGCACAATATGTCGAAATGTTCTTATTCCTATTATAGAGGAATTAGGTATGAGCAAGACGAGACTTTGTGCCTAAATTTATTTGATACTAACGCCCTAAACGTGCTCCATCGATCCTATCAAGAGGACGAGAGAGGTACTTTTTCATGCATCAAAATGTTACCTATTTGTTAGATGGGCTTAGACCGTATGTCAATGTATGCAAAAAAATCGATGGTTTTTTCACGGATTTTAGAATAGAATGTCATTAAACCTTACATAAGTTAGTCGGAAAGAGGCTGGTTCCATGTCCATATCCCTATTGAATGTTATGAATCGTCTCAATTACAATCAGAAATTTACGTTGATCGGTATTTTATTCTTAATCCCTATTGCATTTATGTCCTATTCCCTAACATCAGAAATTCAAAAAACGATAAAAGTCGGGAAGAACGAACAGCATGGCGTTGCCTACTTGAAGCCGGTTCACCAGCTGCTCATCGCCGTTCAGAAGCATCGGGGATTAGCCAACGCTTACTTGAATGGAGACAAGAGCCAGGAGGCAGAGCTTGTAAAGCTGGAGAAGGAATGGCAGCAGGCTGCGCAAGCCATTAACGAGCAGGATGCGCTTTATGGCGCAGCGTTTGGTACCCATTCCGCTTGGAGTGGACTCGAGACGCGGTTATCGATGCTGCAAGAGGAATATGCGAATCTATCCGCAGAAGATAGCTTTGATAAACATACTGCGTTCATTGATGATCTGCTTACCTTTAACAGTGCGGTGTCGGATGCATCAGAGCTGACGCTCGATCCGGAACAGCATACCTACTATCTCATGGATATGCTCGTGCAGCGGCTCCCGTTGTTAACCGAGATGGTAAGCCGTACACGCGGTCAGGCAATGGGGACGTTGGTTCGAGGCAAACTGACGCCGGACGAGAAGCTTGACTATATGATCACATACGACCATATTCAGAGCGCGGCGACCAGCTTGCAGAAAGATTGGACGAATGCCTCCGTCTACAAAGAAGACGTCGCAGCCCTGAAAGAGGCCTATACCAATGCGGCACAGGCGGTTCAACAATACGGAAGCTTGTTCAGTGCGGAGATTCTAAGCGGTCAACTGACGATCGATAGCAACGACTTCTTCGCCCAAGCGACGGCTGCAATCGACCGCATTACAGCCATGTATACCAGCACATCTGTCATGATGCATGATCAGCTTCAGCAGCGAATCGACCGGGAAGCCGGCGAGCGAAACCGGATGCTCGTATTGAACGGTGTCATACTGCTCATCGTCGTGCTCGTATTCGCCGCCTTTTACCGCAATGTTCGGGGGACGATCCTCGTTCTTGAGAAAGCTGCAACGAAGCTGGCAGAAGGCGATGCAAGCGTACGGGCCGAGCTCGTGACACGCGACGAGCTGCGCAGCGTCGGCGATGCCTTCAACCGCGTAGCAGAAGCTTTCGCCAGACTGCTGCGCGCAAACCAGACCGTAGCGAATCAACTAGCTGCAGCCTCCTCGGATCTGGAGGCCGCAGCCGGTACGACAACGATGGCGACCAATCAGATCGCACTGTCGGTACAGGAGCTCGCGACGATGGCCGACCAGCAATCCTCGATATCCGATCAGAACGCCGAGGCAATGACGGAGATGGCGGAAGGTATCGCAACAATCGCAGAGTCAGCCGGTTCAGCCGCCGATAAAGCAGACCAAGCCGCCGCCAGCTCAGCGGAAGGTCGTCAAGCCGTCGCAGAAACTGCGAAGCTGATGGCTTCCATCCGCGTAAAATCAGACGAGACATCGCAGGCACTAAATCGCCTCAGTGAGCTGTCCGGGCAGATCGGTTCCATCGCCGAGGTGATGACGGAGATCGCACGCCAGACGAACCTGCTCTCGTTGAACGCTAACATCGAAGCCGCGCGTGCGGGCGAGCATGGAAAAGGCTTCTCGGTTGTCGCCCAGGAAGTGAAGAAGCTGTCCGAGCAGTCGAGCCATTCCGCTGACGAGATTGGTGCGCTCGTGACAGAGGCGGCGCAGGGCATTCGCCGTGCGGTGGCCGCGATGAGCGGCAGTGCAGCCGAGACCGCTCACGGTATGTCTTCGATGGAGCGGTTGACCAGCGTATTCGACGGCATCTCGGAGGCGATTGGTCAGGTAGCCGTCCAGATCGGCGAAGTATCCGCATCCTCGATGCAGCTGTCTGCATCGACCGAGCAGGTCGCTTCTTCCGTACATGAGACATCCCTTCAGTCGAAGGTTACGCTCGGCAAGACGCAGGAAGTGTCTGCTTCCACCGAGGAGCAGCTCGCCAGCATGGAGGAGGTACTCGCCTCCGCAGAAGCGCTGAGTACAACAGCAGCCAAGCTCCAAGAGGAGCTCGGCCGCTATAAGCTTTAAATAGAAATGCGGGCGGGCTGAATAGAGCGATTTTGTGTGCTCTATCCGGCCCGCCCTGTTTTTGGGGATTGGATAAGATACTTTTATCTGTACTAACTAGCACTTACGTCCCATTCGGGTCTGATAAGATACTTTCCCCTACTCTATTCCACCACCGCGCACACAGCTAAGCGATCGAATGCTCCTGCTTCGGCTCTTGCTGAGCTGGCATGTCCATCGCACCCTGCGCCTTCGCTTGACCGATTCGGTCATAGTAAGGCATGAACCTCGCCGAAACGAGCGCGACGATCGGCACTGTCAGAATAACGCCGATACTGCCCGTAATGCCCTGCAGCACTTCAATCGTTACCATGTTCATGTTCACGAGCTGGGTGTAAGGAACTTTGTAGGCATACAGCACAATCAACGACATGAGCGAGGAGCCCGTGAACGCTAGAATAAGTGTTGTGGCCATCGTGCCCATCATATCGCGGCCGACATTCATGCCCGCCATGAACAGCGCGCGCCAGCCAAGCTCGCGATTCGTGCGATATACCTCATACACCGAAGATGCGACCGTAATTCCGACGTCCATGATTGCACCAAGCGCCGCCAGCAGAATGCCCGCGAACAGCAGCCCGCCTACCGACATGCCTGTATTGTCCGCAATCAGAATGAGCGTCTCCGAATCTGGCGTATTAAAGCCCGAGATATGCAGCAGCTCCCCAGCCAGACTCGCAAGCAAGCCTGCGAAGACGACCCCGATCATCGTACCGATAATCGCAGATAAGGACTTCGAGCTCCACCCGTCGAGCAGCAGCAACGTCACGATTATCGTAAGCGCCACGACGAGAATAGCTGCCAGCATTGGCGAATAGCCCCGGTATAGCATCGGAATGAACAGAAACACAATGCTTCCGAATGTGACGATAAGACCGGCAGCAGACTTCAACCCTTTCTTCCCGCCGATCGCCCACAGAATGGCCAGAAATACTCCGACCATGCCATACAGCAGCGGCGCCCGGTAATAGCTGTATACGGTCACCATATAATGCGTCGCATCAGCCGAATCCACATCGACGATTAGCTTCATTCCCGGCTTGGCGTGTACGTTGAACATCGTGCTTAGATAGTTCGTCACCGAAACGGTCTCGCCCTTATGCTCACCGCTTAACAGCTTCAACGACAGCTGCTGCGTGCCGTGGTATAGGCCGCTGATCTTCGGGTCCTTCTCTAGCTGTTCATCCGTGACTTCCATGACACGAGCCTTCTCATACCGAATATAGGAGGTGCCTCCCGTCTCGTTATACGTAAACTCGTCCATCTGATTGAACTGATACACCGCCCCAATGAGCACAAGCAGCATCACAACAAACAAGGCCGATCTGAGCTTCGGCTGCGACAGCCTCTTCATCCATTCTCCCACGTCCATGTCCCTCCGCATGATTCGATATCATCTGCCAACATCATACGAATCAATTGTTACGCGTCTGTTAATTTACAATAATGACATATTCTAGTCGATTGTATTTTACAAATGGAACGTAGTATCAGGAGGAACTTTGACGAATCCCTCAGGAGGTTGTAGATCGATGAAACGCAGCAGGGTCTACCGATGGTATGCCGCAGGCCTACTCGGATTGTTGCTCGTCACCATGATGCTCACTGCTGCTCCAGCAGCCTATGCGCATGGCGGGGACAGCGTTGCCTATTCCGACATTACTTTGAAAGACGGGGACATTACGTACGATCTCCGGATCGATATGTACGATCTTCGCCTCGCTGTTGCACCCAATGACATCGATGTTGGCGACTTCTCCGCTCCTGTACTGGACAAGCTCATCCATGATCGTTGGCAGGACATTGAGAACTATTTGCTCGACAAAATCAAGCTATACGCCGACAGCCTCCCCCTAGAAGGCGATATCCTGTCCCTGGTGGCGACTGAAGCACGCGACCAACCCTATGCTGAAGCCGTCATGCGCTTCCATGTTGGCAATAAGCCCGAGCACTTCGTGCTAGACTATCAGCCCATCTTCGACGATGTCGACATGTGGCATGTCAACTATGTCACCATGTCACTCGATGGCAGCGGAGGCGGCAAGCAGAGCTATGTCCTTTCCCTCGATACGCGAGAAATTAAGCTCGGTGAGCTGAGTACGCTGCGCGCAATCAAGCAGTTCTTCATCCTCGGCATCGAACACCTCATCACAGGCTACGACCACATTCTCTTCCTGCTGGGTCTACTGATTGGCGCACGCTCGATTAAGCAGATGCTAGGCGTCATCACTTCATTCACCGCCGCTCACACCGTTACACTGCTGCTCGCCGGATTCGGCGTTGTTACGCTGCCAAGCCGCTTCGTTGAGTCCGTCATTGCATTGAGCATTATCTACGTTGCATTGAACAGCGTACTTAACAAAAAACATGCCACCAAGCACAACATGCTGCTTGCCTTCGGCTTTGGCCTAATTCATGGCTTCGGCTTTGCAGGCACCCTCTCCGAGATGCGTCTCGATGGCGGACAGCTGGCCGCTTCGCTTTTGACCTTCAACGTCGGTATCGAATTTGGTCAAATTATGATCGTGCTGCTGCTCTTCCCGGCCGTTCATTACGGTCGTCGGATTAAATGGACGATTCCAGCGATGTCCGCTGCCATCTCATGCTGCGGTCTCATTTGGCTCATACAACGCGCGTTCATGTGACCACTAGTGGCATCGATAGAGATATTCTCACACTATTTTACAATTTTTTCACTATATAGTTAATATTGTCATGACATATTCGACCTACGATTGGAAACGGTGCAAGATCGGACATGCTGTTCGACGGGCAACTACATTGAGGGAGGGTATTATCTTGTTTAACGTTTTTAAGCTTCATCGCAAACGTATCCGCAAGAGCTTTTACTCGCTGCTGCTGGCGACTGTGCTGACATCATCGCTGACGGCATCGATTATTAACGCCGCGGATGACACGCAATCCACCGAGGTTACTCCGCTGGCTGCTGAGGTCGCTCCGTACAGCTCGAGCAACATTGCACTCAACCCCGGTGCCAATGAGTCGGAAATGCGCTTCACGTGGTACTCCACAGAGAACCCTGTCGGTACGGTCGTTCAAGTTGCGCCTAAAGAGGCTATTCTGGCAACGGGCGATTACAGCCTCATACAATCGTTCACGGGCGTCGCAACACCCGCTGCCAACAGCGCCTACTCCAACAAAGTAACGGTTAATGGCCTGCTGCCAAATACCGAATATGGTTACCGGGTCGGCGATGGCTTAGACGAGCACTGGAGCGACATTTACTACTTCAAAACACAAGATCCTAAACAATTCAGCATCATGTTCGTTGGCGACCCTCAGATCGGCGCCGGCAGCAGCGCAGCAAACGATGCTGCGGGCTGGGACAATACGCTGAATACGGCAAGAAGCATGTTCCCGAACTTCAGCTTCATCATGTCGGCTGGCGACCAAGTCAACACATCGACAAGCGAAACGGAGTACACGCAGTACCTGAGCCCCTCGCTGCTCCGCAGCATTCCAGTAGCTACAGTTGTCGGCAACCACGACACAGCCGTGAACTACAAGTACCATTTTAACCAACCAAACGAATCGACCACGAATGGTGTAACGAGCGCCGGCGGCGACTACTACTACACCTATGGCGAAACGCTCTTCATCGTCCTCAATACGAACAACCCAAGCGGTGCTACGCACGCAGAGTTCATTGACCAAGCGGTCAACGCTGTACCGAATGCACGCTGGAAAATCGTAACGTTCCACCAGTCGATCTACAGCGCAGCGAACCACTCGACAGAAGCAGCAATCGTGAACCTGCGCGCCGCCCTGTTCCCCGTGTTCGATCAGTACAAGATCGACGTCATCTTCATGGGTCATGACCACTCCTATGTACGCACATACCAAATGCAAGGCGACCAAAAACAACTCGATCAAACGGTTGACGCTAACGGCCGTGTCATCAACCCAACGGGTATCGCGTACATCACTGCGAACTCGGCGAGCGGCAGCAAATACTACGAGCTCAAAGCAACGCCAGAAGTTTACTCGCAAGTACGCAGTCAGCTGAAGGTCCCAACGTTCTCCATGATCAACATCGATCACTATGGCATTTCGGTTGATACGTACCGTACGGACACAAGAGAGAAAGTCGACACATACACGATGGTGAAGACGGACATGAACGGCCTCGACGTTGTTCCTCCGACGAAGCTGACGTATACGACGGACGATACGGCTCTCGACACGACGGGCATGGTTGTGAACAAAATCAACCGCGATAACACGCTGACGCCGCTCGCACTGAGCGACGTGACGGTTACGGGCTTCGACGCAAGCACGGTTGGCACGAAGACGATTACGGTTACGTACGAAGTCTACGGCGTGAAATACACGGATACGTTCGACATTCAAGTCGGACAAGCCGCATCGTATGTGAAGATCTATGCGAAGCAGGGCGTCATCATCCGCACAGCGGACGAGAACGCTGAGTTCTATCTGTCTCTCTCCCATGCGAAAGCAGTGAATGCACTCGACATTTCGATCTCGTACGACGCAACGAAGTTCAAATTCGATCAAGCATCCTTGGTCGACTCGGCGAGCGGCGTCCTTGATGTGAGTGACGATAACGGAACGGTCCGCATCGTTGCCGGCTTCACGAGCCCACTCACATTCAGCGAGTACACGGACCTTATTAAGTTGAACTTTGAACCGATCGATACAAGCGCTGGCACGATGCAAGCCGACATTCAGCTGGTGAGCGCTTCGACCGCATCTAGCGGCAGTGTAGCCGGCAATGACGAGATCCCAGCGAATATCGATAGTCGTTTCGCTTCGACGATCCTTCGTACGTACAAAGACATCGTCGATATTAACGGCGACGGCAAGCTGTCGATTTCCGACTTGTCCCGCGCAATCGACTACTACCGCATCAGCTCTACTGATGCAGAGCACTGGCCGCAAGCTCAGCGCGCTGACGTGAACTTCGACAATGTCGTCGACGTGACGGACTTGACGATCATCATGGTTCATATTTTGCGCGGCGAGTAATTACGAATCACAATCTTCGCTTCTTCACCGCAGGGGAAGGCGTTAGCGCCTTTTCCTGCCTATTCTAATAATTAACGAGGAGTTCATGATGATGAAAATCAAACGAATAGCCGTCCTTCTCTTCATCTGCTGCTTGGTTCTCCCAATGAACGTTTTTGCCGCGGACACTAGCGCTAGCAGCGGGGCGGCACTTATTCAATGGTCACGGCAAGCCGTTGCCGTCGACAGCTCTGCCTCTACCTTTTCGGTCAACATCGTCATGGGCAAGCATAACCCTTTCAGCAGTTTGGAATTCGGTGTGAAGCTGGACGGTAACATTCAAATCAACTCGATTAAGTACAACGCTGCCATCAGCGGCTCTAAAGTATCCGACACGATCAGCAACGGAACACATTACTTCGGTTTCTTCGATACGACGAACCATTACAACGGTGATTTCACCGTCTGCACCATCACTTTTAACTATGCAGGTAACTCGCCTGCAGCCGCTACGATCGTGGAGACGAACGTTACGACTGTAACGGCGGCAGGCGGAGCAGATAAAGAAAGCTTAACGCCAGGCAATACGGTTCAAATTACGCGAAGCGCAGCAACGGGTTCAACAGGAGGTACGACAGGCGGAGGCACAGGTACAACTACCGACACTGGAACGGGAACCTCGACTGAATCTGGCAGCAGCTCTGCACAAACGGATAACGGCCGCTATTTGCTCGCTGTAGACGACATGACGGCGCTCACCGCACTAGAGAACGGAACGAAGGATGCACAAGGCGTAACGACGGCTGTCATCCAAGTGAAGCAGGATGACATCGGCGATGCTCAAGAAATCGCAGTACAGCTTCCTTATCTCATTCTGAACTCGTCCGAGCATCGCAGCATCCGTGTCGAAACGCCATACGGCACGGTCATCATTCCGGATCATGTTATTCAAGCGAGCCAGCTGGGATCAGCTTCGACGCTGACGCTCGTCATCTCAAAGGTGGATGCTTCCGTGCTGCCTTCGTCTGCCCAACAACAGATTGGCAGCCGCCCCGTCATCGACCTGAGCTTCGAGCTCGACGGCAAGCCAATTACATGGAGCAACGATGATGCACCTGTAACGGTTATGCTCCCTTATTCGCCTACCGACGCAGAACGCAATGATCCAAACGGCATTCTTGCTGCTTACATCGACGGCAGCGGCAATGTGCAGATCGTTCCAAGCGGCCGTTACCACGCTGAAGCCGGTACGGTTATATTCCAAGCGACGCACTTCAGCACGTATGGCGTCGTAACTGCTGTGAAAACATTCGAAGATATTGCAACGTCGTGGGCACGCAAAGATATTGAAGCGCTAGCCGTTCGCGGCATCATTACAGGCACATCAGCAACCCGCTTCGCGCCAGGCGCAGACATTACGCGCGCGGACTTCACGAAGCTGCTCGTCGGCGTACTTGGCAAGCATGCAGTCGTATCCGGTGACGGCTTCGCGGACGTACCAGCGAACGCTTACTACTACGACGCCGTCATGACGGCGAAGGCACTCGGCCTCGCATCGGGCTCGGGCAACAACGAGTTCCGTCCGAAGGCATCCGTGACGCGTCAAGATATGATGGTGCTGCTGGAGCGCGCATTCACCGCATCCGGCCATCCACTGACGGAGAAGGCAGCTCTTACTTCCTATAAAGACGCGAAGCAAGTATCCGCCTATGCGCAAGAGAGCGTAAGCAAGCTGATTGCTTCGGGCATTATTAGCGGCAGCGACGGCAAGCTCCGTCCGCTCGACCACCTGACCCGCGCAGAGGCAGCGAAAGTGCTGCATTTGCTGTACGAGCAGTTGTATTAAACGAATAGCCGGTACGAGTCGAATCGCCCGTATACTATCGTCACCAGACGAGGGTATGCGGGCGATTGTTTACAGTTGAGCAGCTAGAACGATTGCGTCATTTGACACTCCATATCGATCGTTCTATAGTGAAGTCGTTAGTTGTTTGCAATTTTATTCCAAATGAATCCAAAACTGAGGAGGTGTGCCGAAGCTGGCAATGCTGGCGGAGGCAGTAATGAATGCGAGTAGCACAAGGTATTGAAATGCTCGAATTGAAACTGGCCCATACACAGATCAACCCGACCGTCGTGTATGACGCAGACGGATATTGGCTCATTGACACGGGACTGCCAGGCAGCCGAAACGCGATCGAGTCACTGATTACAGAAGCAGGTCTCGATGCGGGCAAGCTTCAAGGCATCATCCTGACACACCAAGATATCGACCATGTCGGCGGCCTGCCGCAATGGCTCGACGCACCTGGAGGAAGAGAAATTCCGGTCTATGCGCATTTAGACGACCGCGGAGCCATCGACGGCACTGCACCGATGATTAAGGTCGGCCCGGAGCGCCGCGCCTCGCTGCTGGAATCGATGCCAGAGCCCGTGCGCCAATCGTTCTTGAACGTATTTTCCGGTGAACATACGAATGTAACCAGCGTGCTGTCCGGCGGGGAAACGCTGCCGTTCGGCGGCGGACTCGCCGTTATTCCTACACCAGGTCATACACCTGGACATGTCAGCTTGTATCATGTGCCGAGCAAGACGCTCATCGCAGGTGATGCCCTGACGGCTGCGGACGGCGTATTGAACGGCCCGAACCCGCCTTTCACCCCAGACATGCCGAAGGCGCTGCGCTCGCTGCGTAATCTGGCGCCATTCGAGATCGAAGCAGTCATCTGCTACCATGGCGGTCTGATCAGCGGCAAGGAGGTGCAGCAGCGTATCGCCGAGATAGTCTCCTCGGAAGGGTAAGCTTGCTGCATGTGACATGAGTAAATCATCTTTGTCCGACAATCCGGCCATAAGGCTTCTCTATTCCGCCCTGCTCTCGGTGCTGGGCGGACTTGTGTTCAAACTGCTGCATGTTCCGCTGCCCTGGCTGCTTGGACCGATGACTTTTACGTTAGTCGGATCAAGAGTCGTCAAAGTCGTGCGGCCATCCTGGCCAAGCTGGATACGCGACACCGCGCTAATTCTGATCGGCTATTCGATCGGTCTGACCTTCACGATGACGACACTGCGTCAGATCGGTCATCAATTGCCAACGATGGCACTGATGACGTTCATCTTAATCCTGTTGTGCGGCTTGCTTGCATGGATCATTACAAGACTGTCCGGCATCCCTTTCCCTACCGTCTTAATGGGCAGCATTCCAGGTGGGCTCACGCAGATGGTCGTGCTTGCGGAAGACACGAAGGGCATCGATTTGACCGTCGTCGCTTTCTTGCAGGTCGTGCGGCTGCTCATGATTATTTTCTGCGTGCCGCTGCTTGTGTATAGTCCTTTATTCGGCGGAGACAGCGGTACGACAGCAGTGTCTAATACCGTAAGTGCTGTCGTGGAGCATGCTGCAACCGTGGCCGGCACTGGCTGGGGAGTTGTTGTGTTGTATGCGGTTGTCTGTGTTGCTGCGGCACTGCTTGCGAATAAGATTCATTTCCCATCCGCGTACATGCTTGGCCCGATGATTATTACCGCTATTCTTCATCTGGCTGGCGTTGAAGGACCAGCGCTGTCCGCATGGTTACTGAGCGCTGCGCAGGTCATGATCGGCACCTACGTAGGACTGCTGCTCAAACCGGAGAAGCTCCAGAATAAAGTTCGTGTCGCCATTCTCGCTGTAACGAGCAGCACGCTTCTTATCGCCAGCACAATCGGATTCAGCTACTTGCTGACGCAGCTGCATGCCATCTCCAGCACGACTGCATTCTTAAGTCTCGCGCCAGGCGGCATGGACCAAATGGGCATTATCGCGCATGAAGTGAATGCCGATATCTCGATCGTGACCGGCTACCAAATATTCCGGACATGGTTCATCTATTTCCTCATTCCGCCGATCCTGCGCATGCTGTTCAAGGCACTGAAACGCCGTAAGGTACAGCAGCGTTGACAAGCCTGCATTCAATGCAGGCTTGCTGCATGAGGCGGGCACCGTTGATGATGTCAGGTTGTCAGGTTTCTGACCTTTGACCAGTGAAAAAGCATCCGTTCTATGGCACATGGAAAATAGTAGTCAGCGTTAATATTTTACATCGCGTTTTTACAACCCTGCTGTCGTGTATAGTTAGGTATGCTGCTCTATACACAACAAAGGGGGGTTACACACGCTATGAGATTTATAAAACGATTAGCACTAGCGATCGTTCTAGGCGTCATCATCGGCGTATGGCTCGGCATGAGTGGTACCGAATTCAACACCTCGACGCTGATCATCATCGTCGCATGTGCGGTCATCGTTATTTATGGCGCATTACTCATGCAAATGAATTATGTGCTTCGTTATTCTCGCAACAATCAAGCAGTGGACAAATGCATAAGGAAGCTAAGCCGCACCGTTCCTTATTACGCGGCCGTCTGCGACCTGATCGACGGAAAGCCGGAATCGGCTGCCGCTAGAATGGGCAATATTAAGAGCGATAAGCTTCGCGCTGTAATGGGTGCCAATCTTGCGATAGCAAGCGAGCGGTGGCAGGAAGCCGAGCAGCATATTAATCGGCAGGACAACAATGATGTGAAGTATGTTTCCCGCGCTTTAACAAGGCTGCTTCAGGACGATCAGTCCGGCTTTGAACAATCGATGCGGATGGTTGATCATCCAGGGTTAAAATACGCGCTTGAGGCGGAGGCAGCATTCCGTCAAGGCGACCTTACGAAGGCTGACGAGCTTGGGGATCTAGCCATCAACAACACGGCTGGACTACAACGTTATGCACTTATTCGGTACCGAGAGCTTCGAACCGCCGAGCCGAATCGGAAGACGTACTTCTAAGCTGCTATACAAAAAGGCTGAGCAGATAATCGATCTGCTCAGCCTTTTCCTATTTCATCAATCGGCGAATGATCTTCAGTCCCGCCTTCGACGTCGGGTAACGCAGCGGGATATCGAACCACGTCGCCTGACGAAGCACGCTCTTCTGATGCGAGAACGTAAAGAACGTGTTCTCTCCATGGTAGCTGCCAAGGCCGCTCTCCCCTACACCCCCGACAGGCAAATAGGAGGAGGCAAAATGCATCAGCGTATCGTTGATGCACCCGCCGCCGAACGACAACCGTTCTACAACGCGCTGTTGGAGCTCGCGGCTGCTGCTGAACAGATAGAGCGCAAGCGGCTTCGGCCGCGCCAACACCGCCTCATACACTTCCTCGATTCGATCATAGGTAAGCACAGGCAATACTGGACCAAAGATCTCATCCTGCATGACTGGTGCTGACCAATCCACATGATCCAAGACGGTTGGCGCGATAGCGAGCTGGTCCGAATCCGTCTGCCCGCCGATGACAACTTGGCCGTCATTAAGAAAAGCGGCCAGCCGCTTATAATGCCGATCGCTAATCAGATGCGTGTAACCCGGATTACGCAGCGGGTCCGCTCCATACAGCTCCTTCACGGCGGCAGTTAGATGTTCGAGGAACGCATCCTTCACCTCGCGCTGCACGTATACATAATCCGGTGCGACACAGGTCTGCCCCGCATTCGTGAATTTGCCGAACGCGATACGCTTCGCTGCCAGCTTCAAGTCCGCATCACCGCTGACGATACAGGGGCTCTTGCCGCCGAGCTCCAGCGTCACCGGGGTCAGATGCTTCGCCGCCGCTGTCATGACGATCCGCCCGACATGCGTGCTCCCTGTGAACAGGATATAGTCGGTCTTCTCCTCCAGCAGCGCTGTGCTTGCCTCAACGCCTCCCTCGACAACCGACACCCACTCCGGCTCGAACGCATCGGCGATGACGGCACAGATCGCACGCGACACATGCGGCGCCAGCTCCGACGGCTTGAGCACGACCGTGTTGCCGGCAGCAACCGCGCCAACGAGAGGCACGAGTGCCAGCTGCAGCGGATAGTTCCACGGCGCAATGATGAGCGCTACCCCATACGGCTCCGGCACAATATAGCTCTTGCTGCCCCAATGGGTGAGCGGCGTACGAACACGCTTCGGCTTCGCCCACTTTCTCAGATGCTTCAGCGCATGACCGATTTCCTTATAGACGAGGCCAATCTCCGTCGTGAACGCCTCGAATTCTGACTTATGCAGATCCTTCTGAACGGCCGCGAGCAGCGCTGGTTCATGCCGTTTCACCGCTTCGCGCAGCGCCTGCAGCCGCTTCAGCCTTTCGCCGAGCGGTCTCGTCCGTTCCTCCTTGAAGAATACCCGCTGCCGTCCGATTAACGCTGGAATGTCCATCCCGACCGCCGCCCTCTCTATTTTCGTAAACCGACCCGATTAACCGCTTACGGTTGCTGCGTTTCATGTTACAATACTTTCAATCCAATTCCCATGAAGGAGCGAATTTCCGTGGCGCAACGCACACGATTCCAAGCCTTACTCCCCTGGCTCATCCTGCTCATGAGCGCGCTGTACATCTTCGTCATCCCGGCAGACCCGCATGGGGTGAAGCTCTTGTTCAAAATCATTCCGATGCTGCTCATCATCACCTATACATTCCTGCATATTCCGAAAAATAGCAAGCGCTTTCAATGGGCAACGCTCATCGGCCTCGTTTTTTGTATGTTTGGCGACGGCCTGCTCGACTGGTTCGTCGTCGGCCTGTCTGCTTTTCTGATCGGCCATCTCTGCTACATGACCGGCTTCTTCAGTGAATGGCGCTTCTCCGCTTGGCGGCTCGCGTCTATTGTACCAATAGCTATCTACGCAGCTTGCATGGGAACGCAGCTGGTGCAGGCCCTCCAAGAGGACAATGACACGGGGCTGATCATCCCCGTCATCTGCTACATTACCGTTATCGGGCTCATGGCATGGTCCGCCATTATGACCGGTCGCCTATGGGCGACGATCGGCAGTCTGCTGTTCCTCGCGTCAGACTCGATTCTATCGTGGAACCTATTCGTCTCCGATATCACGTACGCAGGCACGCTCATCATGACGACGTACTACGCAGCGCAATACTGCATTGCGCGCAACGTCACCGAGGATGCCAAACACTGAGCAACACGTATACCTGTAGTTTCTGAAAATGCCCTCGTATATCATCGGCAAGCCGTCGGCAGAATCATGCCGACGGTTTCTTCGTCATGACCGATTCAGCACATTGTCCTCCAGCACCGCAAACTTATCGCCGTACTCGCGAATAATGTGCTGCTCGCCCCAATTGCAGAGTGCAGTCAGTATCGAGCCCAGCGTCTGTCCGTATTCACTCAACTCATACTCTACCTTCGGCGGCACTTGATTGTAGACGATCCGATCCACGATGCCGTCCTGCTCCAGCTCGCGCAGCTGCTGGGTGAGCATTTTCTGCGTAATGCCAGGCATGAGCCGCTTCAGATCGCTTGTCCGCTTCTTGCCGTGCGTTAAGTGACAGAGGATAACACACTTCCACTTGCCCCCGATCACCTCCAGCGTTGCCTCAACCGAGATGTTGTATTTCTTCCCCGTCGTTGTCGCTGTCATTGCTGTCACTTCCTCTCCCTTATCGTGCGTGTTCAATAAGTTCGGTTTTCAACATCGAGAAGATTGGATGAAAAGCGAGCTTTTTTGAACAACCTCTTATAGGCACTTGAAAGTGCCTATATTACTTTTTAGTAACTATATCACTTAAAAGTACGTACTGTTTATTTCGTCGCAATACCTCCATAATAGCACTACCGGCCGGTCGATACCACCTGGTGACAATCCGCTTCCCTTCGGGAAACGAATTGCACTGCAATACGTACAAGTAAAGGACGATTCACTATGCATCTTCAACCCAAACAAGCAAACCTGGCGCTTCTCATGCTTGCCTTGAGCGCCTTCGCAATCGGAACGACGGAGTTCATCAGCGTCGGATTGCTGCCGCTCATCGCCGATGACTTGCATATATCAGTGGCCACCTCCGGTCTGACCGTGACGCTGTACGCGCTAGGGGTCACCGTTGGCGCACCTGTTCTTACTTCACTGACAGCACGCATCCCGCGTAAAAAGCTGCTCATCGCCATCATGCTGACGTTCATTATCGGCAACGGCTTGGCGGCATCTGCTACAAGCATCGGCGTCTTGCTGGCTGCTCGTGTCATATCCGCATTCGCTCATGGCGTGTTCATGTCGATCGGCTCAACGATTGCCGCCGATCTCGTGCCGGAGAACAAGCGGGCGGGCGCCATCTCGCTCATGTTCTCCGGTCTCACCATCGCGACTGTGACAGGCGTGCCGCTTGGCACCTACCTCGGACAGCAGCTCGGCTGGCGCTTCGCTTTTGCCGTAATCGTCGCAATCGGCGTCGTTTCCCTGCTATCGCATCTCGCGCTTATTCCGTCGAACCTGCCGCGCGGACAAGCTGCACGGCTCGGCGAACAGCTGAAGCTCGTCGCACGCGGCAGGCTGCTGCTCGCCTTTGCAACGACGGCGCTTGGTTATGGCGGCACATTCGTCGTCTTCACTTATTTGTCCCCGCTTCTGACGCAAGTATCCGGCTTCAAAGAAGCGACAACCGCTGCAATTCTTCTGCTGTACGGCATTGCCATTGCAATCGGCAATCTTATCGGCGGCAAAGTGGCGAACAAGAAGCCTGCTCACGCGCTGTTGTATATGTTCGCACTGCAAGCTGTCGTGCTGCTCGTGTTCACCTTCACAGCTCCGTACCAAGGCGCTGCGCTGGTGACCGTATTCCTGCTCGGCCTGCTCGCGTTCATGAATGTGCCGGGGCTGCAAATTTACGTTGTGATGCTGGCGGAGCGATTCGCGCCGCAGGCCAAAGATTTTGCATCAGCGGTTAATATCGCCGCTTTCAATGCCGGCATCGCAATCGGTGCGTACATGGGCGGCATCGTCGCCGAACAGCTCGGCCTTGTCCATACCGCTTGGGTTGGTGCCGTCATGGTATTCGGCGCTGTCATCCTGACCGCATGGATGCGCAGACTGGAAGAACGAGACACTAACCCACAGACTACCCCTACTACGATGCAACGCAATTACAAACCATTGGAGGACTAAAAAATGACTACAACTGCACAACATCTGCAATCGACAACTACTCTGCGCAACGACGTTAAGATGCCTTGGCTCGGCCTCGGCGTATTCCAAGTCGAAGAAGGCGACACGCTCATCGAAGCGATTAAATCGGCGATCAAGTTCGGCTACCGCAGCATCGATACGGCCGCTGTTTATGGCAACGAGCAAGGTGTCGGACAAGCGATTCGCGAAGCAATCGCGGAGACGGGCATCGACCGCTCCGAGCTGTTCATCACATCGAAGGTATGGAATGCTGATCTTGGCTACGAGGAAACGCTCGCCGCTTTCGACGTAACGATGGAGAAGCTGGGACTCGACTATCTTGATCTGTATCTCATTCACTGGCCGAAAGCAGGCAAATATAAAGCCGCATGGCGCGCGCTGGAGACGCTGTACAAGCAGGGCCGTTTGAAGGCAATCGGGGTCAGCAACTTCCATGTGCATCATCTGGAGGATGTGATGGCCGATGCAGAGATCATCCCAATGGTCGATCAAGTCGAGTACCATCCGCATCTGTCGCAGCTGGCACTCCGCGAATTCTGCGCAGCGAACGGCATACAGCTGGAGGCATGGTCGCCGCTGAAGCAGGGCCAGCTGCTGAACGAGCCTACAATTGCGAAGCTTGCGGACAAATACGGCAAATCCGTATCGCAAATCATCATTCGTTGGGATCTCCAGAACGGCGTCGTCACGATTCCGAAATCGGTGAAGCCGCATCGAATCGCCGAGAACGGCTCTGTGTTCGATTTCGCATTGTCCGATGAGGACATGGCGCTGCTCAACAGCCTGAACCGCGATGAGCGTGTAGGCCCGGACCCGGACAACTTTAATTTCTAATCATGCGAAAAAGCCTTCAAGCTCATAAGCTTGAAGGCTTTTTTGTATCCGACAGTACTCCGTCGCTAGGCTTCCTTCCGAATCTGCTTGCTGCGCAGCTGTCCGCACGCCGCATCGATGTCGGCACCATGCTCCAGGCGCACGCTGCAGCTGACGTTCTGCTTCTTCATCACATCGTAGAACGCATCGATCGCTTCCGGCGTGCTGCGCTGGTATTGGCTGTGCTCATCGACCGGATTGTACGGGATGAGGTTCACGTTCACCAGATCGCGGCGATCGCCTACGAGCTCCGCAAGCTCAAGCGCATGCTCGACCTTATCGTTGACGTCCTTGAGCAAAATATATTCCAGCGTAATGCGGCGATTCGTCTTCTCCAAGTAGTAATCGATCGCATCCATCAGCTTCGCGATTGGAATCGCCTTGTTAATCTTCATGATGCGCGTACGCAGCTCATCATTCGGCGCATGCAGCGATACCGCCAGATTCGTATTCAGATCCGAATCGGCGAACTCGCGGATTTTGCCGGCAAGCCCGCTCGTCGATACCGTAATGTGGCGTGGACCGATCGCAAGACCCTTATGATCCTTCACCGTGTTGATGAAGTCCGACATATGCTTGTAGTTATCGAACGGCTCGCCGATGCCCATCACGACGATGTGGCTGACGCGCTCGCCTTGGCCTGCTGCATCCAAATAAAGCTGAACCTTCATAATCTGCTCGGTAATCTCGCCGCTCGTCAGGTCGCGGCTCTTCGCCAGCAGTCCGCTCGCGCAGAAGCTGCAGCCGATGTTGCAGCCGACCTGCGTCGTCACGCATACCGATAGGCCGAACTTGTGCCGCATAAGCACCGTCTCGATCAGGTTGCCATCGGACAACCGGAACAGGAACTTCACCGTCCCGTCGGCCGATACCTGCTTCGTATGCTCTTCAAGCGTACTGATCGCATAGTGCTCTTCCAAAAGCGCCAGGCACGCCGAGTTCACGTCCGTCATCTCGGCGAATGTCGTGACCCGTTTGCGATACAGCCAATCCCATACTTGCTGGGCGCGAAACTTCTTATGTCCATGCGGCAGCAGCCATTCGATCAGCTGCTCCTGCGTAAATCCGTATACGGATGGTTTACTCATTGGTTGTTGCCCTCACTTTACTATAAAACCCTGCTATATCGTATTGTCCCAGAACTGATCTGAAAAAACAAGGTAAAACGGCTCTCCACGTCCCTCATCCCTAACTCCCCATATACAAAAGCCGCCCCTATCCGAAGATAGAGGCGACATGTTAGACGAGATATTAGTGACCTTCCACTGCATCGACATGCGCCAGATGCTTGCGGTTCAACCACAGGAAGATAACCGAGAGAATAACGCAGACGCCGCCAACCGTGAACGGCATATGCGGGCTATACCACTCGGCGAGCTTACCTGCGAGGTAAGGTGCGATCGCACCGCCGATGAACCGCAGGAAGCTGTAAGCAGCCGAAGCCGTCGAACGCTCGATCGTCGACGCGTTCATAACGCCCGTCGTAATGAGCGTGTTGTTATTGCCCAGGAACGCACCGGACAGAATAACCATGCAGACAACAACCTCTTTGTTGTACGTCCAGTTTGCAATGACGAGCAGCGTCAGTGCGAACAGGAACAGCTGCACGCACATTGCCGGAACCGTACCCTGCCACTTCTGCAGCTTCGGTGCTACGAATACCGACGTGAACGCCAGCAGGAGACCCCAGCCAAGGAATACATAACCGAGTTGATGCTCGTCGAAATGATGGATATGACCAAGTACAAGTGCTGCATATACGAGCAGTGTGAAGAAGCCGAAGTTGTACAGGAATGCTGCGATACCAAACGTGCGAAGCGCACGGTTCTTCAGTGCGCGGAACGGATCGAGCAGCGACGTTTTGCGTTTCGGCGCAGCTGCGGCGTTGTTCTTGCGGGAAGGCATGAGCGTCATCAGCAGAATGAACGCAATCACCATGAGGCATGCTACGCCGAAGAATGGACCACGCCACGAGATCGAGCCGAGCTCGCCGCCGAGCAGTGGGCCAACCGAGATACCAAGACCAACGGCAACCTCGAACAATATAATCGACTTGGCCACGCCTGTCTTGGACATCGATACAACCGCCGTCAGCGCTGTTGCAACGAACATGGCGTTACCCAGACCCCAGCCGCCGCGAAGCAGGACGAGGCTCGTTACGCTGTTCGACCAACCGCCAAGCGCGGAGAAGATTGCAATGAAAATAACGCCAAGGATCAGCGTGCCTTTAATGCCTAGACGCGACGAAATCGCACCCGTAATGAGCATCGCAATGGCCATAACGGCATTGTAGCTCGTGAAGAGCAGCGTCACGTCAGAGTCCGATGCGTTGAAGTTCTTCGCGATTGATGGGAGGATCGGGTCAACAAGACCGAGACCCATGAATGCGATAATGCAGGCAAAAATAACGGCCCACACCGCCATCGGCTGGCTGAACATGCTTGTTTTGGGTTCAAGTGAAGCTTTGGATTGCTGCATTGTTGCTCAGGCTCCTTTTTCTTTAAGTGCGTGTTCAAAAAGTTCGGTTGTCAGCACCTGATGCCGAATACGCTTCTCGTGATACTTCGTGATCAAAAGCGGGCTTTTTGAACAACCTTCAGGGTAATGTGTTCCGGATGGCATCCTTAATCCGTTGATGAAGCTGCTCCCTCTCTTTTCTGAACTGCGCCATCGTCTCCATCTTCTGATCAATCATCTGCAGCTGCTGCGCAAGACCGCGCTCCACCTCTTGCAGGTGATGACGCTTCTGCTGCGCATCCTCGGTGTTCTGGATCGAAGTTCGGTGACCTTCGAACGTCTCTCGAAGTTGAACGAAGTCGAGAATTTCTTGCAGCGAAAATCCAAGCACGTCGCGCGCGCTCACGATTTGCTTCAGCCGTTCGATATGCTCCTGCGTGTACAACCGCATGCCGCCCTCTGTCCGATCTGTGGGCATGAGCAGACCAAGCTCCTCGTAATAGCGTATCGTGCGCTTCGTTAGTCCAGTTACTTTGGATACTTCATCAATTTTGTAAGTTTCCATCCTTTAAGACCTCCATCGCCGTACCTAACGACAAGTCATATCGTAATCCTAAACCAACGTTTACGTCAACGTTAACTTTTGGGCAAGTTATTCCGTAATCGTATGTTTCCTCGTTATCGCACATTTATTCGCAGTTATTCATCCGTCTTCTTCATACAGCGGGCAACTTTCAGTAGTGACTAAGCTGGCATTAAGCGATTTTTCAGCCTGCTCTCCGATGATGAGGATGTGGGGCGTCAAATGACAGCATTCAAGAGCCAAAGGAGCCTGATTATGTCTCTATCCATCAATAGCAGCAGCTATTCGCGGCACTACCTAACGCAGTCTACATCATCGCAGGCAAGCACACAAACGGATACAACATACGAAGCATCGAGCGCTCAACGCCGAGAGCTTGAGCGGCCAAAGCCGGAAGAGAGTACAGGCGCTTTTCAGTTAAGTCCCGAAATGCTGCGCTACCTCGCCGGAATCGATAACGAGAATGACGAAGCGACCGACACCGATACGACGTACAGTGCGTCTATCAACAGCTCTATGCTGACGACCGACCAGAAGAAATCGATGCTGTCCGATCTACAGACGGATCTTGGCACGCTGGATTCTTCAACGGACAGCAGCGATTCGCCTTCAGGACTTGAGGAACTGCTCGCAACTATTCAGGACGAGTTAGCTGACTTCGACGCATCCAACGCATCCGATGAGGAAGTATCGGCATTGTTCGATGAAGTGATGGGAACCCTTGACCAAGCACGTCCACCGCTGCCTCCTCCACCGCCAGACGATGAGAGCGAGAGCGGCGTACCGCCTATGCTCCAAGCGATGGGCGGCATAACACCTCCGTTCATGCTGGGTGTGACGGAGACGGATGAAGCAGAAGGTACTCAGGAATCCACCGACAACAGCCTAACGTTGACAACCGAGCAGAAGAAGGATTGGCTGTCGCAGCTGCAGACTAGTCTTCAAGCGCTTAGCGAAGAGGTATCCGAATCGTCAGATTCAGGCGATCCGTTAGAGGAGCTGCGTAAGCTGCTGCAAAGCAAGCTGAACGGCTTCAACGCGGAGAGCACGTCGGATTCGGAAGTCTCTACGCTCTTCAGCTCGATTGCAGAGATTCTCTAATTCTCGGAAATGCACAGTAGTGCCTTTGTATTAATATACGAACACTTGAACGCTGTCGCTGGCCCACCACAACGTAACGCGCCGTATTACCGCATGCTGTCCGGGACTGACCACCCCCTGGCATGAACATGCTCTTCGACCGGCAGCCGTATCGGTCGTGCCCTATCACGCCCTTCGCTGCCGGTTAGCGAGTATGCTTACTTTCCACTTCCTCTCCACTTAATCTCCACAATGAAAAAAAGCACCCCGATTCACCAAGCTCATCGGGATGCTTCTAGTCTCTAACCTAATACACTTTCAGTGCGCGGCCCTTCTCGTCGAGTGCGAATTTGCTGCGACGAACGACCGAACCGTCCTTGAACTGCACGACAACGCGTGCCGCCGGATCCGAACCATCTACATCTGTTTTCCAACCCGCTGTATTGAGAAGCGCGAGAATTTCCTCCGGCCCAAGATCCTTATAGCCATAGAAACCACTAAGCCCCGCCCATTCCTTCAGAAGCACGGTCACTCGGTGGTCGAGCTTGTCCACTCCCGTACCGCGATTATTGTTACGTTTCACCATATTATGCGTCCCTCCGCAATTGTTTGCGCCCTAGATTGCTGCTCCTGAAATCATAGCATGTTTGCAGGGTGCCGTCTATTCGGGTTGTACAGTAACGCTGCCGCGCTGCCTTCCATACATTTCATTACTTTCACCCCTGTTGTTGACAGACAATTAAACACCGCTGTATAATCGTTCCCAAGCTTCATAACCGAAGGCAATCATCAAAGACATGATTTCAACGATCCATCCTGCACAGAGAGAGGGGCAACCGCTGCGAGCTCCTTCTGCGATGACGATGAAGTTACCCCTTTGTAGCCGTGATGTGGAACCCGTAGACGGCTTTACGGCAGTAATCATCACCGACTCATCCTCGTTATCGGATGCCAATGAGGACCGTGATCTGCAGCCGTAGGAACATGGTCAAATGTAGGGTGGAACCACGAGTTTACAAGCACTCGTCCCTTTGCGGGATGCGTGCTTTTTTTGTGTTTGCACGCATTTCGCCTAACTTGATTTCGACAATCAGGAGGGTGAACAAAATGGCGGTCAAAGTCATTTTGCCAAACGGCGCAGTAAGACAGGTAGAAGCAGGTACAACAATCGAAGAGGTCGCGGCAGCCATATCCCACAGCTTACGGGATAAGGCCATCGCAGGCAGGCTCGACGGGAAGCTGGTCGATCTGTATACACCGATTCAATCCGACTGCTCCGTGGAGATCATCACGCAGGAGAGCAAGGAAGGGCTCGACGTATACCGTCATAGCACAGCGCATCTGATGGCGCAGGCATTGAC
Source organism: Paenibacillus cellulosilyticus (assembly GCF_003182255.1). Classification (GTDB taxonomy): domain Bacteria; phylum Bacillota; class Bacilli; order Paenibacillales; family Paenibacillaceae; genus Paenibacillus_T; species Paenibacillus_T cellulosilyticus. The sequence continues at coordinate 381,006 of NZ_QGTQ01000001.1, forward strand.
GAGGCTGTATGGACGGGACGCAGTGAAGCTCGGCATCGGTCCCGTTATCGAGGACGGGTTCTACTACGATGTCGATATGGAGCATCAGTTAACGCCGGAGGACCTCGCGAAGATCGAGAAGGAAATGGCCGCGGTCGCAGCCGACAATCTCGCCATTCGCCGCAGGGAAGTCAGCCGAGACGAAGCACGACAGATTTTCGAACAACGACAGGATCGCTTAAAGCTCGAGTTAATCGATGCGCTTCCACAGGACGCCATCATCTCGCTTTATGAACAGGGCGAATTCGTCGATCTGTGCCGCGGACCGCATCTTCCGTCAACAGGGCGGATTCGAGCGTTCAAGCTGCAGAGCATAGCAGGCGCCTATTGGCGCGGTGATTCGAATAACCCGATGCTGCAGCGAATCTATGGCACGTCCTTCCCGAAACAAGCGCAGCTGGATGAGCATCTAGCTCTGCTGGAGGAAGCGAAGAAGCGTGACCACCGCAAGCTCGGCAAAGAGCTGGAGCTGTTCATGTTCTCGGAGGAAGCGCCGGGCATGCCGTTCTATCTTCATCATGGCATGGTCATTCGCAATCAGCTGGAGAGCTTCCTGCGCGAGGTGCAGAGCCGGCAGCAGTACGATGAAGTGCGTACGCCGCTTATGATGAACCAGCGACTATGGGAGCAATCGGGTCACTGGGACCACTACAAAGACAATATGTATTTCACGGATGTGGACGACAGCCGATTCGCGCTTAAGCCGATGAACTGTCCAGGACACATGCTTATTTATAAAAATGACCGCCACTCCTATCGCGAGCTTCCGATTCGCCTATCGGAGTTCGGGCAAGTGCACCGCCACGAGTATTCCGGTGCGCTCAACGGAATGATGCGCGTACGGACATTTTGCCAAGACGACGCCCATCTCTTCGTCCGCTCGGATCAGATCGAGGCGGAGATCGACCGCGTCATCGCGCTGATCGACCAGATCTACAGCGTGTTCGGCTTCTCGTACACGATGGAGCTGTCGACGCGTCCAGAGGATTCGATGGGCTCGCAGGAGCTGTGGGATCAAGCAGAAGCTGCGCTGAGCAGCGTGTTGGATGCCCGCGGCATCACGTATCGCATTAACGAAGGCGACGGTGCGTTCTACGGACCGAAGATCGACTTCCATATCCGCGATGCGCTGAAGCGCAGCTGGCAGTGCGCAACGATCCAGCTCGACTTCCAAATGCCGGACAAATTCGAGCTATCCTACATCGGCGAGGATAATCAGAAGCATCGTCCCGTCGTCATTCATCGTGCCGTCTACGGCTCGATCGATCGGTTCATCGGGATATTGACGGAGCACTTCGCCGGACAGTTCCCGGTATGGCTCGCTCCTGTGCAGGTGAAGCTGCTGCCCGTGTCCGACCATTACGTCGACTATGCCTATGAGGTGAGGAGGCAGCTGATCTCACAGGGCATTCGAGTTGAAGTGGACGAAAGCAACGAGAAGCTCGGTTATAAGATCCGGGCAGCGCAGCTATCCAAAGTGCCTTACATGCTCGTGCTGGGCGAGAAGGAACAAGCCGGCGGTACGGTCGCCGTGCGCCGCCGCGGCGAAGGTGACCTTGGCAGCATGGACATCGGCGCGTTCGCCGAGCGTGTGCTGGATGAGGTACAGCGGAAGGCGTTGGAGTAGGCGCGTAAAGCGTAGATGATGCTGTTATAGCGTGTAGAGTTAGTTAATGACTTGCAGCGATAACTAGCGTAAATCATCCATCATGTATGGTATCGCAAGCGGCAAGCGGCCATACAAAAAGGGCTGTTCACCAAGTCTACTGACTTCGTGAACAGCCCTTTCGTTTACCTTCGCCGCATCATCAGCGCCGGAACCTACATCATGCTTCGCATTGTTTACCGGCGGCGATAGCAACCGCCGCCGTAACCGCGCTGCGCAGCTCCTCAGCGGCCGACCGCTCATTGGCTGCATGCGTAATCGCCGTAATGACGGACACGCCGTCCGCTCCTGCGCGCACAACATCGCCGGCGTTGCCGGCATGGATGCCGCCGATGCCAACGATCGGCACCACTACGCCGTTCTCCCGCATTTCGCTCAGCACGGCAAGGCCGGAACCCGACTTCGCGTCTTCCTTCGTCTGCGTCGAATAGAGCGGCCCCACACCGAGGTAATCGGCGCCGCAGCGTACAGCCGTTTCCGCCTCAGCCAGATCATAAGCCGACACGCCAAGAATCCGGTCTTCGCCGATCCGGCGTCTCACTTCTGTCGCGAGCTCATCCTCTTGTCCGACATGCACACCGTCTGCATCAAGCGCAAGCGCCAGATCAATATCGTCGTTCACGATGAACGGCACGCTGCTGATGCGGCATATCTCGCGAAGCCGAGACGCAAGCTTGAATCGCTCATCACCCGTTAACGCGCCTGTACCCTTCTCCCGATACTGGAACATCGTAATGCCGCCAGCAATCGCATCCGTCAGCACCTGCTCCGGATCTCGCAGGCAGTTGTTGCTGCCCATAATGAGATACACTTGGAGCAAACGACTCAGCTCCGCTGGCTCGCGCCAGCTTGCCCGCGCGCTCATCGTCCCGCTCCTTGCCGCACCACTGCCTGCCGTCTCTGATATGCCCAATGGTTCGTCGGACCATGTCCTTGTCCGAGCTGGATCGTATCTTCGATTGCCGCTTGAATGAACTGCTTCGCAACCTCAACCGCCTGCACAACGGTGCGGCCCTTCGCCAGCTCTGCCGTCATGGCTGCAGCGAACGTACAGCCTGTACCGTGCGTATGCCGCGTCTCCTGGCGCGGGCTGCTGAATTCATAGAAATCGCGTCCGTCATAGAGCAGGTCGATGACTTCATTCGGATTCGATTCGTCATGGCCGCCTTTCATGACGACGTTCTTCGCGCCGAGATCGGCGAGAACACGAGCCGCTTCCTTCCGATCGTCCAAGCCGCGAATCGTCCTGCCGGCGATCAGCTCGGCCTCCGGCACATTGGGCGTAATGACGAGCGCGAGCGGCATGAGCACCTCGCGGAGGGCGCGAACCGCTTCCTCAAGCAGGAGCACCGAGCCCCCTTTTGCAATCATAACCGGGTCGACAACGACCTTCTCCCACTTGTACTGCACCAGCTTCTCCGCCACGCCGCGGATAATATCGCTGTTGAACAGCATGCCCGTCTTCACCGCATCCGTTCCGATATCTTCGCCGATCGCGTCCATCTGCTTCTGCACCGCCTCCACGGTCAGCGGATAGATGCCGTGCACGCCAAGCGTGTTCTGCGCCGTCACTGCCGTCAGCGCCGTCATGCCGAATACGTCGAGCTCTTGGAATGTTTTCAGGTCGGCCTGAATGCCCGCTCCGCCGCCGCTGTCCGAGCCTGCCACCGTCAATGCTCTTGCGATTGTCATCACTGTCCACTCTCCTATCTCGTTGTTATGAGTATACCAAAAGAGAGCCGCGACGGCCCTCTCTCTGTGTTAAAAGTCTCCTATTTCCTTGCCTTGCCCTGCGCGGTGCGATACGCCCCGACCGCTGCTTACAGCTTCTCAATACGACCGAGACGCTCGATATCTTCGCCCGACACAAGTGCCAGCTGATTCAGGAACTCGATCTGGAAGCTGCCCGGACCTTGGTCCTTCGTCTTGCTCGCTGCGATTTCTGCTGCAACGCCATACACAACCAATGCAGCCGCAGCCGCACGTGCTGGGTTCGGCTCAACCGCTGCGAAAGCACCGATAACCGACGTCAGCAGACAGCCCGTTCCCGTTACACGCGTCAGGATCACATCGCCGTTATGCGCAACGTACGTATCCGTACCGTCAGATACGACATCGTCTGGGCCCGTAACAACCGCTACCGTGTTCAATTGGCGAGCTGCCGTCTGTGCCAATTCTACAATGTTGCCGTCGCCCGCACCTGCATCGACACCTTTGATCTGCCACGCTTGGCCGACCACGTTAGCGACTTCCGCCGCATTGCCGCGAAGGATCGATACGTTCATCTCGCTCATGAATTGCTGCGATACGCTCGTCCGGTAAGCCGTTGCGCCTGCACCTACCGGGTCGAATACGACAGGCACGCCGTGCTCGTTCGCAGATGCGCCTGCGATCTTCATCGCCGCTACGTCCGTCTCATTGAGCGTACCAATGTTCAGCACGAGTGCGCCCGAGATGCGAGCGATATCCGCCACTTCTTCCTTTGCATATGCCATCAGCGGGGATGCGCCAAGCGCCAGCAGGCCGTTCGCCGTGAAATTCGTAACGACCACGTTCGTCATGCTCGTGACAAGTGGATTCGCTGCTCTTACTTTGCCTAGCAGATCTTTGACATCTTGGTTGTTCATCGTTAATCTACCTCTCTGCCCTGAAATTTATATACAAAAAAAGCGCTCTGCCTGCAGGAGCAAGCACAGCGCATGCGCGTCATCAATTCACACATCACATAAAGAACGCTTCCCTACGCTGGCATTATCCAACAGGTTCATTCGGTCTACGACAGATTAGTCGTACTCTCAGCCTGCTTCCACAAGCTCCCGCATGTATTCAGTTGCGATCAGTGTATTACATATTGGGTCAAAATACAATGGCACAGTGGCGAGCACGCGCTAGCCGCTCTGTCTACGGAACCACTCCACTGCGCTCGCAACGCCCTCCTCAATTGGCGTCGCCAGCATGCCGAACCGCTCGCTGAACTTGCGGGAGTCCACAATAAAATCTCGCTCGAACTGATAAAGCATCTCGATGCTTTCCTTCGCCCCAGGCATGAACAAGCCCGCCATGCGAAGCATGCCCCTGCCCATCGAACGCACCTTCGCTGGCTTGAAGCCCGCTGCACGATACGCGGTCTCCGCGAACAGTCGCATCGTTGTCGCCTCGGCCGTCGGCACATGCATGCCTGACCGAACGCATCGTCATCGTCGCCGAGCCCACGCGTTTCATCCCATTGGATGGACAAGCAGCGACGACCTCTGCGGTAGTTGTGATATAGTGAGAGCAATGAGCGATTCGATCCATGGGAGGCTTCACGATGTCCAAGACTATCGTAGACAAACTCAATTTACACAAATACGACAAGATAGCCGTGCTCGGTATGCCGGAGGGCGAGAACCTGTTAGAAGGGCTGGAGCATTACGATACCCAGCTCGCAAGCAGCGGCTATGATATGATTTTTGCGTTTACGCTCGATATGGGCGCCTTGCAGGGTCTATTGAATAATGTCATCAGCAGCGAAGCGCTTGGCAAGGGAGGTTACTTGTTTGCCGCTTATCCGAAGAAAGGGAACAAGGTGTACCCGACCTACATTCATCGCGATGACCTGTTCGAAGGGCTCGGCGCTAGTGAGGAAGACGGCTATATCGGGACAAGCGACTTGAAATTTGCGCGTATGGTGGGACTGAACGATGTGTTCACGGTGGTCGGCTTCAAGCTCGAACCACGTAAGTCAGCGTCGTCAACCAAACCGAGTCAAAGCGTTGGCGACTATGTCGCGTTCATCCCGAATGTGGAGCAGGATCTACAGCATGTGCCGGAGACACTCGCTTTCTACCAATCGCTTGCCCCAGGGTATCGGAGAGATTGGGCGCGTTACATATACAGCGCTGTACAAGAAGAGACGCGGGAGAAACGCCGCGAAGAGATGAAGGTTATCTTGGGCGAGGGCTTCAAGAGCGTCGATCTGTATCGTAGAGGGAAGCAGTAATCGTGCGTATAGGCATGTAACGTCGCCGATCTCGATCGATGCTGTCGGGACCTTCGTGCAACGATAAGATGAGAACGCGACTAACGGTTGCTATTGCGTCTATTGTGTTGTAGATCGGTCTTTTCTTCGCTTAACGGTTCTCATAGAGGCTAAACCGACAGATTCGCCTGTTTGCGAATGAAAACCGCCCGATAAGCACGAGTACAACCGTTACAGTTGAAAAATCCCACTTTCTAAGCCAATAGGAGCTAGAGCAACCGTTAGAGCTCCGCTCGGCACTCGTGATTGTGATAAAACTGAAGCAGCACACGAGTATGCTCCTCCTCACCACTAATCGCATTTACAGCCGAAGCAATGAAAAAGCTGTTCTAAACGGAACATTTAGAACAGCTTTTTCGTTCTTACTTGCTTGCCAGCAGTCTGCGGAAGCCTTCAACGGCAACCGCATGATCCTCTTCGCCGGGCAGACCGGATACCGTCACCGTGCCGACCTTTCCTTGGCCGCGAACGACGATCGGGAAGGAGCCGCCTTCGCCCTGGTAGTCGGATTCCGGCAGGCCCGATCCTTCGTGGAACGTCTGACCGTTCGAACGGAACGTCTCGCCAACGTAGAGCGAGCTGTGGCCGAAGCGGTTCACGACATTTTTCTTCGCGTTCATCCAGTAGGTGTTGCCCTTGCTCGTACCCGCCATATAGTGCGTGAACAGCGGATGCTCGTCGTTCTCGATATGAACGGAGATGCCAACGGCTCTCTCCTTCGCCACCTCAACGATCAGGCAGCCAAGTCGGAAAGCATCTTCGTTCGTAAAAGCATTCAGCTGCAGCTCTTCCTCTTGGGCTAGCAGCGTATGCAATAGTTCGCTCATTGTCGTAATCCCTTTCTCTTAAAGAGGTCTTCAAACTTATAGCACCTCGGCCGAAGCCGCTCGGCTGTCGTTTACTCCACTTTAGCGCCGTAGCAGCGCAGGAACGAAATCGCTTGCACCGAATCCATCCGAACGCCCTTTACATCCACGTTCAGCCAGTTGATGCCATCGACCTCGGCCCCGCGCAGATCGGCCCCTTTGAGCTTCGCTTGTCCGAGGTTCGCCCGCGATAGATCTGCCTTACGCAGATCGGCCTTTTCTAGATTGGCGCCAGCTAGGTCTGCCTCATAAAAAGCGACGCCGCGCAGATCCTGCTTCGTCAGCCGCGCATGGCGCAAATTCACATACGACCAGTCGCCCTGCACGATCGTAATGCCATCCAGCTGCGCCTTCACGAAGTCGGAGCCGGTCACCTTGCAGCGGTCGAACTTCGCGACGAACAGATTCGCTTCGCCGAACTGGCAGTTCAGAAACGCCGTCTCCGTATGGGTCGAAGCGTTCATGACCGCTCCGCGGAAATCGCAGCTGTTAAACCGGCAGCCGCTCGTCTCAATTTCCTCCAACGATCCGCTTGCGAACGTGCAGCGCTCGAAGGTACAGCGGATAAACTGCGCCTCCTTCAAGTCGCGGTCGCCGAAATCAACTAACTCATAATGCTCATCAGTGAATACATTCATTCTTGCTGCACAACCTTCCTGTTACGCTTGCTGCTGCAATACAGCCTTCCGCGCTGCGTCCAGCGCATCAATCACTCGATCGCACCATGCATCGAACTCAGGGTCTTCGACCTGAAGCTCGGGATGCGCGAGAATATGCTCAATGGTTGATTTGACACCTTGGTCGAAGCGAGTCGTCGCAACGAAGTCCGGCACGAGCCGCTTCAGCTTCGAGTTGTCGAAGACAACTGTGTTGGCTTTGTCGCCGAGCAGACCGCCGCGATAGTCCTCTGTGCTGCATGCTGCAAGGAAATCGGTCGCGACATGCACCGCGTTCAGCTTCACGCCGAGCGCGCTGGCGATCGATTCGTAAATTTGGTTCCACGTCAGCGACTCGTCCGACGTAATATGTACCGCTTCGCCGACTGCATGAATATTACCCATCAGGCCAATAAACCCTCGCGCAAAATCGGTATTATGCGTCATCGTCCACAGCGACGTACCGTCCCCATGAATAATAACGGGCTTGCCCTCAAGCATCCGCTTCGCTACCTGCCAAGCGCCCTTGCTGCCGTGCACGCCAAGCGGAATGAAGCGCTCATCGTACGTATGGCTGGGGCGAACGATCGTGATCGGGAAGCCTTCCTCACGGTACTGCTTGATGAGATACTCCTCGCAGGCGATTTTGTTACGGGAATATTCCCAATATGGATTCGCCAGCAGCGTACCCTCCGTAATCCGGTAGTCGGACAATGGAGTCTGATACGCCGATGCCGAGCTAATGAATATGAACTGCTTGGTCTTGCCTTTGAACAACCGGTAATCCCGCTCCAGCTGCGCCGGTACGAAAGCGATGAAGTCCGCTACAACGTCGAACTCCAAACCCTCGATCAGCTTCGCAACCTGCTGCTCATCATGAATATCAGCTTGAATCACACGCACACCTTCCGGCAGCTTCGCGTTGTTGTTCCCCCGGTTCAGCAAATACAGTTCACAGCCCTGTGCCGCTAATTGACGCGTAATGGCCGAGCTGATAATGCCTGTTCCTCCAATAAAAAGCGCTCTCATTCGTGCACCTCCGCAAGTGTTAGGATTCAATTAAGACCTCCTATAGATTCGTCAACCTATGCGAAAAAGCCTGCCTCCCAGCGGCGAAGTTTAATGAAAATGACACAAGCCCGTTACCATCCGGGGTACGGATGAACGGGCTTGCATGCTGGCTGCTGCGGACGTCATTCATTGTCACTTGGCGTAGATGCCGTACGGAATTTTCCTATAATATCCCGCACATACTTGATCATGACGGACAGTGCCCCTATGAAATAGAGCACGACGAGCGTCCATTCCGTCGGATCGATGGATACCATCGAGAGGATGAAGTTGAGCGGAAGTACGTAGAATACGATGTCCTTCAAGTAAGGGAGGAATGTCACTTCGAACGTTCCTGCCCAGAAGGAAATAGCGAACGCGATTAAGAAGTCGATGATCATTAGGCCGAATATGCCCAGCAGGCAGTATGTGATCCAATCCACGAGTGTTTGTGTCATTGTTATCACCACCTTCCTACACCATATGTATAGGAAGCTGACATGTTCACCAGTGGACCTGCCTAGAAATAAAACGTGAGAGACGGCACTTACCCTTTTATAGTTAATAAAAATTTAGTACACTATTCATACTTACTTATGGAGGCGATACATAATGGCCGAGACGGCAAAGAAAATGGAAATAGGGATTAGTACGTTTCTGGAGGCGACGCCTCATCCGGTAACCGGTGAGACAGTCAATCACGCAGAGCGGCTGCGCAACGCGGTGGAGGAGATCGTGCTGGCGGATCAGGTCGGGCTCGACGTCTATGGCATCGGCGAGCATCATCGCCCGGACTACGCGGGCAGCGCGCCGGCGATCGTGCTCGCTGCAGCGGCTGGGATGACGAAGAACATCCGGCTGACGAGTGCAGTAACCGTATTGTCCTCTGACGACCCGGTTCGTGTGTATCAACAGTTCGCAACGATTGACGGCATCTCGAACGGCCGTGCCGAGATTATGGCTGGCCGGGGCTCGTTCGTGGAGTCGTTCCCGCTGTTCGGCTACAGCCTCGAAGACTATAACGAGCTGTTCGATGAGAAGCTGGAGCTGCTGCTTGAGATCTGCAAGTCGGAGAAAGTAACATGGCGCGGCGGTCATCGCCCAGCTATTCAAAATCTCGGCGTCTATCCGCGTGCGGTGCAGGAGCCGCTGCCAGTATGGATCGCAACAGGCGGTAACCCAGAGTCCGCTATTCGCGCGGGCATGCTCGGACTGCCGGTCGCATTCGCGATTATCGGCGGTATGCCGGAGAGCTTCGCGCCGCTGGTCGATCTGTACAAGCGTGCTGCAATCCAGGCGGGACATGACCCATCGAAGCTGCAAATTGCATCGCATTCGCATGGCTTCGTCGCCGATACGATGGAGCAAGCGGTCGAATCGTTCTACCTGCCGACGGCAGCACAGATGACCAAGATCGGCAGCGAACGCGGCTGGGGCCGGCCGTACGATCGCGCTACTTACGACGCTTCGCGCAGCCTGCGCGGCGCGCTCTATGTCGGCGACCCTGAATATGTCGCAGAGAAAATCGTTCTGCTGCGCAAAAACCTTGGCCTGACGCGCTTCTTCCTGCACGTGAACGTCGGCACGATGCCGCACCGCGAGGTGCTTCGCGCGATCGAGCTGCTCGGCACGAAGGTCGCGCCGATCGTCCATAAGGAGCTTGCTCGCCTAGAGTCGAACGGATAGTACGCAGTGGCATAAACGAAATATGAACCAGCGGCAGCCCGGCACCTCGATGAGGTGTTGAGCCGCCGCTGGTTTATTTTATAGAGTGTGATATTCGTTCCGGACCTTGAAACCACCCACTATTAATGCCGCCACCCTCTGAGCAACCTCTTCTCTGCTCATCACGGTTTGGCCCGTGGCCCACTGCAGGGCACCCTCGTGAATCATCTGCGCAAATATCGGGACATACATACTCTTCTCATCCGCTGTAAGGATCTGTTCCATGCTTCTCGTCAAATATGCCTTCAGCTCATTCACTGCTTTGTCCTTTAACTGCGGAACAACTAGGCTTACATAGCTGCTGCGGCACTGAATATTAGGCTGTTGGTAGAAGTCGCATAACGCTAGAACGAGCTGCTGCATGCTGGCCTGATCGAATTTCACTTCACCTTGCGTGCGGTTAAGGATAGCCGTTGACGCAGAATCCCCCATCATATAACCCAGCAGCTCGTATTTGTCGTTGAAGTGGGCATAGAATGTCGCTCGATTCACCTGTGCGCCTTTCGTGATGTCCGCAATCGTTATTTTCTCGAAATCCTTGATTGAAACTAATTGAATGAATGCGTTGATCAAAGACTGCTTCGTCTGTGTCGTTCGTATATTTCTTACTTTCTCCGCCATAGCGTCCTCCTTATGCCGACAATTAGCCGCACTTGTTGCTATAGCAACATTCGCATACCGATTGTTGGTGGTTCCCCTCGTATTGTCGACGGTATAGTACCAATTAAAGCAACGCCTGTTACTTTAACATATCACGGACGAGGAGCGGATAAACAATGAAAACTGTTGCAATCATAGGTGCAGGTCCTGGACTAGGCTTGTCGCTGGCGAAAAAATTCGGAGCAAACGGATTTAATGTGGCCGTTATCTCCCGTAACCCTGATAAATTAGCTGCGATCGTGAAGGAGCTTCATGAGCTGAACATTGAGGCGCGTTCATTCGTGGCGGATGTAACGGATCTAGAGAGTTTGAAGGCGGCTCTTCAAGCTGCGAAAGAAGCGTTTGGCCCGATTGATGTGCTGGAGTTCAGCCCTTATGCAGGATGGGACAAGTTCACAAGCGTGTTGGAAACGACGCCTGCGAGCGTATCGGAGCAGATTAACAGCTACTTGCTGCCTGCCGTCCTCTCGGTCAATGAGGTACTGCCGGACATGATGAAGAATGGCTCTGGCGCCATCCTGTTCACGACAGGCATATCTGCAATGTTCCCGCTGCCTTTCGTCGGCAATGGCGGAATCATTATGTCGGGTGTACGTAACTATGCGGCCAACCTTTATAATGTGCTGAAAGAGCAAGGCATCTATGTCGGTCACCTCTCCGTCGGAACGCTGATACAGGCTGGTACTGCTGGAGATCCGGACGTTATCGCTGATGTTTGGTATGACATGTACGAGAAGAAAGAGCTTTTTGAACAAGTATTCCCGCTTGGGTTCGATCCGACGAAGATGGGCAACTAGTGCTAGATAAGTAGATACTTGAAGACAACTGCTGAAATAGCAGTTGTCTTCTTTCTGTTGTTTCAACAAGATCGCTGCGCTGGCGTTGCGGCTCCAATCTATGGTCAATTGCCAGACGGCATTCATCCCTTGCGATTGGTAGAGAGGGACATATACTTAATCAAATCCAATTGAGGAGGGTCATCGTGTCCAAACGAGGGGATCGTCTGACCGTTATCATTGAGAAGCGCGGCAAGCGAATCATTACACGCGCGCCGCTTCATGGCGTGGATCGATTCGTATTCGTCGTCAACCATCAGTTTACGAATGCGCCGAATACGACACAGCTGGCGAGTGGTGCGGGCCGCAGCAGCGCGGCTGGCAGTAATGCCGCGATCAAGTCGCCGCATACCGAGCAGCAGCAAAGCGTTGGCGCAGGAGGAACAGCCAAAAACGTTTGGGTACCTGACAAGCACAAACACAAATATCTGTATGATCACGGCCATGGACATCCTAGCAAGCATGGCCATCAAGCGCAGCGTGTACACCGCAAGGAAGTCATTATCGTTCTCAACGATCAGGTTGTGAAGCTTCCGAAGAACGCAGCGAACGCCTCGGCTACTCAAGTCGCCAGCGGCGCAGGCAAATATAGCACAAGCGGCACAAACTCAGCTATCGAGAGCGCCGGAACACGACAGCAGCAAGCCGTTGGTGGCGGCGGCAAGGCGATCAACAAGCAGCAGAAGCAGCGTGTTCGGAAGCCTGGGCACAAGCACAAGCATTCTGGAGGCCGGTACGGGAAATAAGCCCTGCCATGCTGGTACCAAGAGGCAGCGCTGTGTACATGGTTCCGAACTCGGCCTAAAGTGGCAAGAAGGCATCCCATACACGGGATGCCTTCTTGCCACTTTTTTTTGCGTTATTTCACGTTATCATAAAGCTCCACAGTCTCGCTAACGAACTATAGGGCACTTGTTCGAGGCACTAGGCCCTTTGTTTGCCCCTCTTACTAGGCTTCCATTTACCCCAAGAAGTCAGCTTGCGTTCTATCACCGCGCCATGCCAGTATTCAACGCGTAACAGCTCTGCTTCCTTCTTCGCCGGCCCAGTCAAGTCAGATGTAGTTATAAGCAGCGATAGCACGCAATTGTGATTCCGCTTAGCACCTACCAGCTCACGTACAGTTTGAACATTCACCGCATTCGTTTCAGCATAACATTTTGCCTGAACGGCGGTTCGTTCTCCTCGTTTATCGACGATGACTAGATCGACCCCGCCATCATTACCTCCAACCCCTACCTCATGCACCTTGTATCCCCGGTCTTTGAAGTAAAGGGCAAGCAGTCGCTCAAATTCCGTACCATTTATTTCATCCAATGGAGTAAGCAGCAATTCCTCGTCTGGTCGACATGTTTTGGAGGAACGGGAAAAGGAAGAGCTTGCACTTTTATTACTTTTACTATGTTTATTCGTGCTTCTTGTCTGTTTCTTGCGTCTCTTTCTCTTAGGTGGTTCTAATATACCTCTAATTGCTCCAAGTACGATGCTTACAATAACAAATCCCCACAATAATGTCATATGTACCCCTGTAAATTTGATATGAATTCCATCATATAGGAACATCGACTAATTGACTAGACTACCAGCGTGTCAATTTCTTGTTTTTGTTAATTATATGTCGAATATTGCCGTTTTGTGGTATTATTGATCTAATTATCAAGCAATATATTCGGCAAAGGAGGATGAATTGTGGGCTTTCTAGAAACACTGCACCGCCGTAACAAATTGCTAGTTTATATTATATGGGGGATGCTGCTCCTCGGGGTAGTCGTAGACGTGATCACAGGGGCAGGCGCGGACTCCATCCAGATGTTAGCGATTGTCGGAACGATTACTTGCGGACTAACAACGGTGCTGCATGTCAAGCGCTGGCTGACAACGTACATCATGTATATCATCTCAACAATAGTCACCGTACTGACGCTGTTGTTGATTACGACTGGGCCTATTATTACGACTTACTTCCTCGTCTATGTGAACCTAGCGATTATGACGCTGTACTGCAGCTCGCGTGCTATCGCTTATTCGACATTGATGGGCGGTGCGCTTACTGCCTTTCTGTACCTTAGTGACTACAAGGAAGACGTGTTCGGCATCAACGACTGGATGACGGTGAGTATGTACTTCCTCATGATCGCCATTCCGCTGTATGCATCAACCCGTTTCAGTGAACGGCTGCAGAACGAAGTATTCGCACAGCGTGAAGAAGCGATCCAAGAGAAGAATAAATCGCTTGAGCTCGTCGGCCAAGTATCTGCATCGGTCGGCATGCTTAATGAGTTCAGCTCTAACTTGAAGTCGAACATCACCTCCACGGGCACGATTTCCAAAGAAGTGACGACCGCCTTTACCGAAATTACATCCAGCATCGAGACGCAGACATCCAGCATTAACGATATTAGCGAATCGATCCGCTACATAGAAACTTCCGTTACATCACTGGCTGACCGCTCGACAGAGATGACCCAGTTGTCCGTAAGCTCCGCTCAATTAACGAAGGTCGGCAGCGACGAAGCTGAATCGCTCGATACGCAGATGAGGCAGGTTCACGAGACGATCGATACGGCGGCACAGCTGATGAACGAGCTCGGCGATCAAAACTCACGCATTAGCGACATCGTCGCAACGATCAAACATATCTCGACGCAGACGAACCTGCTGGCACTCAATGCGGCCATCGAAGCCGCTCGTGCAGGTGAGCATGGCAAAGGTTTTGGTGTTGTCTCCCACGAAATCCGCAAGCTGGCCGAAACATCGCAGCAATCGACCGAAGAGATTGAGCAGATTCTCGCAAGCATTCAATCGAAAACGCTACAGGCTGCAGATTACGTTCTTCAGGGGCAGCAATCGGTCGCAAATGGCAGCTCTGCCGTACAGAAGGTCGTTGAAGTTATGCGTTCGCTCGCCAACGACTCGATCCACCTCGAGCAGCAATCGACGCAGGTGGATCGTTCCGCCGGCGAATTGCATGAACAATACACGCGCATTACGGATCAAATCGTCACGATTGCAAGCATTACCGAAGAGAACATGGCTTCGATTCAAGAAATGTCGGCCAGCATGATTACACAGGACAGCCGCATTCTCGAAGTCGTCGAGAGCTTCCTGCAGTTGGACAAGCTTACATCCGATTTGAACAAAATGACCGATCGATAACAGCAATGGTCTACCTAAGCTATCATTAAATCATCCTCTTACAGAGACAAGCCCTCATCATCAACGACGAGGGCTTGTTGTTTTTATTTCAACAACAAAACAGGACAGGGCGCATGCTGAGCTACCGCGTGACTGACACTGCCAAGCAGCATTTCTTTCACCAGACCAAGGCCGCGGCTGCCCATCACTATCAGATCGGCAAGGTTATCGGCTGCCGTATCACAGATAATGGTGGCTGGATCACCTGTCTGATGAATCGCTTGAAACAGTACGCCGGCTGCCTTCAGCTTACTAACGGCCGCATCAAGCACCTGCTTGTCCTCTGCTGCAATATGATGATCCAGCTCTGTGCCGAATATCGGCTCATTCAAAGCAAAGGATGCGTTGACATGAATAACGATCAGTCGGATATCGGACGATAATGTCTGGGCCAGCTTAATGGCATGCTCAAGTGCTTTGAACGCCTGCGGCGAACCGTCTACCGGAACAACAATTCGATTATACATCTCCTATACGCCTCCTCGACCATTCATTAGTTGTGTACACCATACCCTAATGATATACCCCATATGCCGTTAGTGTAAGCGCATCCAGTTGACTGCATTATGACTTACATCATTATGCAGCCAAGCCAACACAGTCCCCCTGCGCAACGCAATAAGGGTACCCATCCCCACACAAGGATGAGCACCCCTTCTACTTCCTGAACTATTCCTCTCCCTCATCTTCGAGCACAATATCGAGCACTGTCGTCTGCCCTGCGATGATGAGAGCCTCACGGACAACCGTCTGTTTCTCTGGGAAAGAGAACACAGCTGCGATGGTGCCTGGAGGCAAGTTCGTAAGTGTATACCGGCCACTTGCATTGCCGATCGTAGAGCGCATAAAGACATTGACGCTAACGCTTATCGGAAGAGCCGGCAGCTGTGGGCGGTTTACTCTCCTTCTTCTGCGCGTGGCTGCATGAATCTGTACCTGCTGCTGTGAAGCCGGTTGGCGCACAATGAGGAACACCTCTGCCAAAGACATATCAAGCGGTCGGCCATCCGTATCGCGGATCGTACCTGTCAGGTTGCCAAACTCAGACGGCAGGTCAAAATTAACTATCGCCGATCCGCCGCTTGCAATTTGAGCAATCTGCGCCGACGAAGCGTAGGTCGGTGCTGTCGCCGTTACAATATAGGAGCCCGGCGCCATGGAGCGGAAAGCATATCGTCCTTCTGCATCGCTTGCGATTGACTCGATGACAATCTTGCTCTCCGTCAGGACCGACAGCACGACACCAGAGACCGGTGCACCGGTAGCCGCGCTACGCGTAACACCGCTGATCGACAGCGGGCCCGGGGCAAGCGACACATTCAACGTCGCACGCTGGCCTGGCGAGAGGTTAGCCGTCGTCTGTCCGAACTGAAATCCTGGAACGACCGCTATTATCGCCGTCTCGCTCTGCGAGCCAGTGCCAACTAGGTAAAGTCCCGTGCTGTCCGTAACTCCCTGACCGACTATGATGCCGTTGCGATCGACAACCGTAACAAGTGCATCCGGTACAGGCTTCCCTGTCGATTGGTCCGTAATGGTACCATCCACCAGAGCGGTCGTCCGCCGCACCGCAAAATCCTGCCGAATCTGCTGCCCTCTTCCTGCAAAGAAGGAGGACTGTATCGTATTGTAACCCGAAACAGACAGATTAAGTGTGTAATTGCCCTCAAGCAGCTCCTCCAGTACATAGCTGCCATTATGATCGGTTGACGTCAAACTAAGCGGAGCGGCAAAATTGTTGAACGGCCGCAGCACGACGACGCCGTTCACAATCGGCAGTCCGGTCGCAGCATCGGTCACACGACCGATAATAGAGGCTGGGAGCGGCTGCAGCGCGAAGCTGTATTTGACCTCGGCACCGGGCGTGATCGTAAATCCCCCCTGGCTGGCCGCGAAGTTCTGCGCAATTGCGATACAGAGATAATCGTCCGGCGTCAGCTGCGGATAGCTGTAGCTGCCGCTGTTATCGGTCAACACCGTTGCCAGTTGAACCTGACTGCGCGTAAACAGCTTCACCTCTACCCCCGCCAATGCGGTACCATCCACAAGGTTCGTTACGAAACCGAAGACCGTTCCCGGATTCGGCTGCAGGCGAAAATCAATCGTAATGTTCTGACCCGGCAGCGTATTGAGGGCCGCCGACCGGGAGCCAAACCCTACCGCCGAAACGAACAATGTCAAGCGGGTGAGCGGTGAGGAGGACAACATGAACGTGCCGTTATTATCGGTAAAGGTCGTATCGATCGGAAACCCTGTTCGACCGTTCTGGCCGACTAACGCCCCCTCGATCGGCTTGGAATTCGAATCGTCGAATACTGTACCTGTAATTCGGATAACCTCCGGTACGAGCGTGAACGAGACTGACACCACCTGATTCGCTTCCAGAAAAATCGTCTGTGAATCGGTTACGAAGCCCGGTGCGGTGACACTAAGCTCATACGTGTTCGGAGGCAGGTCAGGAATATTGAACCGACCACTTCCATCTGCGAACTGTGTTGTGTACAGCGTGCCAGACACGGTAAACAGCCGAATCGACGTACCGTTGCTGTCCAGCGGCAATCCGCCAGCAACCATAATGGAGCCAGAAATGGTACCCGTCAGCTGCACGAGTGAGAGCGAAGCACTTGTCGTCTGATCACTTACAACCGTTGCTCCAATGACGCCAGTCGCATAGCCAGCGGCAAAGACGAGAATGGCATATGCAGCGGGGGCTAAGCTTGTAATGAGGAAATCGCCAAGCTCGCCTGAGACAGCGGCTGCGACAGTCAAACCCGACGCGTCGGATTGCCGGACTTGAATTTCCGCACCTGTAATGGGAAGTTTGGTCACGGCGTCGATTATATTGCCGCTAATACCGCCAGCATTCGCAATCAACACGAAATCGATGTCCTGTAAGCTTGCACCCGGCGTAATTTGTACTGCACCGATAACATTCGTGAAGCCAATAGCTGATACGATGAGGCTTAGCGTTCCCTGGGGCAGATTGCCGACAACATAATGCCCGAACTGTCCTGTCTGACCATCCCCACGTACAACCTCATTGCGATCGACTACAATAATCGTCGCATTCGTGATGGGATCACCCTGCTCACCTGTAACAGTCCCTGCGATAGAACCGGGATTCGCACGAAGCTGAATTATCGTTTCTGTTGTCTCTCCTGCCCGTATTGTGGCACCAACCGCATCAGCGGAAAATCCACTTGCTTCCGCAGTCAACGTATAACTGCCCGATTGTAGAAAAGGGAACCGGAACCCGCCATCGGCTATCGTATAGACACTTTGCAGAAGCGTGTTGTGAACGGTATAAAGCTTGATCTGTGCGATATCGACCACCGGATTGATCGTACCGACCAACACCCCTGTTACTTGTGTAATCGCGATATTCGCTACGGTGACCGTGTCGGGTACAACAACTGCTCCGGTCAGGTTATTCTCATATAGCGGGGCCGAGGCCAATATCGTATATCCGCCGGGTCGCAGACCGTCAAGTCGATAAAAGCCACTGCTATCACTTAGTGTAATTGCGAGTGCGATGCCGTTCTGCGTATAGGCCGCAATCGAAATGCCTGCGATCGGTTCGCTAGTTATCTGATCGGTAACGGTTCCCTGGATCGATCCAGGCTGTGGCAGCAAAATGATATTCGCTTCCGTAACCGTATCCGACAGCACTTCCCTTGTTACCTGATCCGTCCGGAAGCCAACTGCCGACACAGCAATCGCATAAAATCCCGGGGCAAGGTCACCGCTGACATAGCGACCGGTGAGATCAGCGAAAATGAGAGATATTTGTAATCCAATACTATTAATAATGGCTACGGCCACCGTCACATCCGTAATCGGCTCACGCAGATCATTCAGCACGACGCCTTCAATTCGGCCTGGATTGCGCAGCAGCTGGAATGACAAGGTCTCCTGTCCCGGCGGTTCAATCTCGATGACGCCGACCGTGCTTTGAAAGCCCTGCAGTGAAACATTCAGAAGGAAAAGCCCCGCTTGCAGATCGTTCACAATATACTGCCCCTGCTCATCTGTAAGTGTTTGGGTCAACAATGACATCGAAGACAGCCGATTGAAAAATACCCGGACACTAACGCCCGCCAGCGCTGTACCTGTCTCATCCGTTACGAAGCCACTGACCTCGCCTGTAAGTGACTCCAACTTAAATTGAACAACCGTATCCTGCAGCGGCTGAACCAACACCCCTAACGACTGAGTAGAGAAGCCCGCTGCCTCTGCACGGATGATATATACATCAGGGAACAGGCCCACGATGTTGAACTGTCCGTCGACATCGGTTGCGCTCTTAACAATAACCGTACTGTTCAGCAATACCGTCAGAACTGCATTCTCGACCGGCTGACCAGACGTCGTGATGACCGATCCGCTGATCGAGCCAGATTGACGAATGAGTGCAATGCTGACGAATGTATCCTGATTAGAGACGATCTGCACCCCCATCGACCGATTCGCAAAGCCGGACTCGTTCACAATGAGCGTATAGCTGCCAGGTGCAAGCGACGCGATACCAAATTGCCCAGCCTCGTCCGTTGACGTTGTCGTAAGCGTAATGCCATCGACATCCTGCAATATAAGCGAGACCCCCGGCAGAGCCGCTCCGCTTCCCCCCTCTTCTCGAACCTCTCCAGATAAACTGCCGGGCGCTGGCGAAAGTACCAAATCCACCGTAACGATTGCCCCCGCTCCTACACGTACAGCGGTAGATGCGGCAGTAAATGCCGGAGCAGTTGCACGGATGAGGTATACGAGATTCGGTACGAGCTGATTAACCGTATACTCCCCGTTTGCCGCAGTCGTCACTTCGATTAAGGATACTGTCTGATCGTTCGTTAATGATACAAGTGCGTCAGCAACCGGCTGGCCCGCCGATGTGGTAACTATACCCGTAACTCCGCCCGGACTTGGCTCCAATGCAAGATCGATCTGGAGGGCGGCCGCCGGCGTGATGTTCAATACACGGGATTGTTGTTGGAAGCCGTCAGCCCCTGCAACTAATCGAACCTGCTCCGCTGGGATGCTGGGGAAGGTATAGCGTCCGTTCGTATCTGTCATGGTCTCGCTAATCATGACACCTACAGAATCAAGCACACGCAGCGTTGCCCCTGGCACAATCGCGCCGTTCTGTGCAGACGTGACTGTACCTGATACGGTGGCCGGCTCTGGCACAAGCATCACATTCAATGTCACACTTTGTCCTGCCTCGATGGTTACCGGAAACTGAAGCGTCTGGAATTGTGCCAAGGAGAACTGAACCGTATAGCTGCCGGGCGCAATGCCCGTTAAGCCATATCCCCCTTCCGCGAACGAGAGAGTTTGCGGCGTACCTGCCGGAAGCAGCTGGACAAGCACATTTTGGAGCGGCTGCGCGGTATTTTTATTTTGAATAATACCCGACACGCTCCCTGATGCTTGTACTTGAACCTGCAACTCACCCGTCACACTAGGCAAAATGTTGCCGGTAAACTGATCGATCCCCGTTATAAGGAACGTATTGAGCGTCTGCGTGCCGGCGTTCGTTAGAATGATGTCGATGGAGGCCACCAGCAAGGCGGATGCACTGCTGTCCAAGCTCCCGATATTCCAGCTGAGCGTCCGCGTCGTCGCATTATAATTGGCACTGCCAACGGTTGTACTAAGCGGGGTTACATTCTGAATATCGCCTTCATTAAAAGGAAGTGACGCGAGAATCGTCGACGCGCCGCTAGAACCAGTGTTGCTCACTAGGAGCTGGAACTGCAAGGTGACGAGTTGACCGGCGTTCAACACCGCAGGCGGATTCACAAGCTGCTGCTGCGCTGTTAACGATGCACGAACGTTGGCCTGATTGAAGGTGACGATGTCGGAGAAAGGCAGCGAATCCTTGTCGAAGCTTCGCGTTGTCTGGGACGTGAAGAACAGCATTCGTATCGGCGTATTCGCATTAATGACAAGCTGGCTGAACAGCGTGCCCGTATCGAGGATGAAATCGAGAAAGTAGTTCGACGCACCTCCAAACGTAGAGCCGTCCTCTGTCAGCCGCGCACGCCCCAGATCAAAGTTATTGATCGGACGCGAGAAGTTCGCGTACTCATCGGGCGGGTCATCGAGTGGACTGCCGCTCTGCGCGCTGTTGCGGAACAAATTAATGTGACTGTTAGCGCCTGTTAGCGCCAGCATCCATTCATAGTTCGAAGAATCACCGTTAATGTCGAACAGAACGCCCCATACATTGCTTTGGAACGTCGTATTTACACGCGGATCACCCTGCAGCCGGAAGCGGAAATACGCATTTTGCCCATCATAGGCGTAATAGGCGGGAGGGAACTGTGCATCACCGACAATATCGAGGTAAACGGGGGTTACATCACCTGCAGGATCAGATGGGATCATTCCATTGACCCGTATCGGCACGAACTGAATATTCGATGGGAATGTCACGCTATGATGCCTCCTTATAACCGAGTAAACACGCTACTTCTAGCTATATGTAGGTGTCTAGCGCACCATAACTATCCCAATTTTCTAATGTTTTTGTAAGATGCTGTCGATATAGGTAGATGGGTCTATTCGCTTCCAAAAGCAGCCTACAATTCATAATGTTTAGGGATGGTGTCTCATGGTTCATGTAACACAACGCAGCATTGCACTCTCAATCATTCTTTCACTGGTAACTTGCGGAATCTATGCAATCTACTGGTTCATCGTCTTAACCAATGACGTTGGTAAGCTGAGTGGAGACAATAACTTCACGGGCGGCAAGCATTTCCTGCTTACGCTTGTCACCTGCGGCATCTGGTCCTATGTATGGGCTTATCAGGTTGGCAAGCACGTTGAGGAGGCACAGCGCCAGCGCGGCATGCACTCATCCGACAATTCGATCTTGTACCTCGTGCTTACATTCTTCGGGCTCGGCATTGTGGCATATGCGATTGCGCAATCGGATGTTAACAAAATGGCGTAATGTTCTAGCGCATCCCTCACAGCGGCGTTTGTTGGTTCGAGGCTCTTGGATCGTTGGTGCTGGTCTAACGTACTTACTCGTCTGGCTGCCGCTGACGGGAATCGGCATTCCTTGCGTCTTTCATCTAGCAACCGGGCTTTATTGCCCGGGCTGCGGCATTACGAGGGCTGTCACCAGTCTATTACATCTACAGCTTTATCAAGCATTCCGGTACAATCCGCTCGTCTTCACCCTTGTCCCGATCTACATCCTCTATTGGTTCGCCGTTAGAGGCCAGCATTTCCGGATGAGCAAAGTAACGATGGGCGTTATGCTCGCGATCACCATCGCTTTCGGTATTCTTCGTAATTTACCGGCTTGGGACTTTCTAGCCCCAACCCTCCTGAATTAGCGAGCCGTCAGGCAATGGCGAAATCGACAATCAATAGACAAAGGCGCTGCATATGCTGCAGCGCCTTTGTTGTGCTTGAACGAGGCTAACGTTACTTATACAACACCTTGTCCACGTTGTACTTCGCCCGGTACTTATTCACAATGTACGTCTCATAGATCTCACGTTCAACCGGATCCTCTACGATGTAGACCTCGATTGTAGCCACCTCTTCACGGTGGTTCTTCATTAGCGATACCGTATCTTCAAAATGCTTCTTGATTCTCGGCCGCAGCTTCCGCGCCTTCCCAACAAACAGCAGCTCCTGTTTATCGTTGTAGAATAGGAAGATCCCGCCCTTTTCTCTCGTAATGAGATGGAAGTCGGTAAACCCGTATATGTTGCTCATTTGCGGGTTCTTCTGCTTCTCGATCGATACGTCCATTGCCGGCATCGTGATCGTAATCACGTTCGTTCACTCCTCATCGTTAACCACAGTCTACAACCACACTATCATATCTGTCCGCCTAAACGCAAAAAAAGGATTGGACCGCTGCAGATGCAGCAATCCAACCCTTGTCCATTATAGATGGATTACGCTTTGTTCGACGAACCGAACTCACGGATTTTACCGATAACCGTCGTTTTAATCGCTTCACGGCCTGGTGCCAGGAATTTACGTGGATCGTAAACTTCAGCGTCGTTCGTGAGGATTTCACGAGCAACTTTCGTGAACGCGATTTGGTTTTCCGTGTTAACGTTGATTTTAGCCGTACCGCGAGCAATCGCTTTTTGGATGTGCTCCGTAGGGATACCCGTGCCGCCGTGCAATACGAGTGGCAGGCTGATCGTTTTGCAGATCTCTTCCATTTCAGCAAAGCCCAGTTTAGGCTCGCCTTTGTAAGGACCATGAACGGAACCAAGTGCTGGTGCGAGGCAGTCGATGCCCGTGCGTGCAACGATCTCTTTGCACTCATTGATATCAGCGTAGATAACGCCTTCAGCTACTACGTCGTCTTCTTGGCCGCCAACCGTACCAACTTCAGCTTCTACCGAAACGCCGCGTGCATGAGCGTATTCAACAACTTCCGAAGTGATGCGAATGTTCTCTTCGATCGGATCATGCGAAGCGTCGATCATAACGGACGTGAAGCCTGCGTCGATTGCCGCTTTACATTTGTCAACGCTCGAACCATGGTCGAGGTGGATTGCCACAGGAACTGTGATGTTACCTTCTTCGATCAGGGATTTAACGATTGCCGTAACAACCTTGAAGCCGCCCATGTAACGAGCTGCGCCTTCGGATACGCCCAGAATAACTGGCGATTTCTCTTCTTGAGCCGCCGCCAGGATTGCTTGCGTCCACTCGAGGTTATTGATGTTGAATTGACCAACTGCATAACCTTCCGCCAGAGCCTTGATAAGCATTTCTTTCATCGAAACCAATGCCATTGTAAATCCTCCTTAAAAATAATTACAGGTGTCAACCTTTCAATCATACCCAATTACAGCATTAGCTATAATCGGCCCGAACGGAATGGGGGCTTTCGGCTTTCCACGTTCACGTTCTACTTATATTCCTACATGTTATCACAAATTTTATTATAAAACTACCAATAGCAGGGCAGCAATTTGGAAACCGCTTCGCTGCACAATTGTGACTGCAAACCTATAGGTCGCCACTAGATATGACTTTCTTCCTCTTCGCTCTATTGCGTGTATGGAAACATTTTGTTGCGCTGTAAGTATTGAGTAGAGAGTCCGAGAATGGAGGTTTCCGTTGTCGATCATAAGACAGCCAAGCAGTTGAGGCGCTCTAGGCATCCGCTGGCGAGGAAGTGCTGTCACTTCGTCATTATGTCCCGAATGCCCGAATCATAGGCGCTGAGATTCGTACAAAAAAGAGCAGCAGGCGCGATGCCTGCTGCTCTTACTTCTTTTGGTCGATTGTCTTCCCTTCTGCAGGAAGGCGAATGGCAGCAACCGTTCCTTCACCCGCCTCACTGCTAAGCGATAGAACGCCGCCGTGAGCTTGGATGATTTTGAAACAAACCGTTAATCCAAGGCCCGTACCCGACTGTTTCGTCGTATAGAACGGCTCGCCTAGACGATCGATGACATGCTGTGGAATGCCGACCCCTTGGTCCACAATTTCAATTAATACGTCCCCTGCCTCATCCGTCCGAATCTGGATGCGCAGCGTCCCGCCCTCTGGCATCGCTTCGATGGCATTCTTCATCAGATTGACGAGCACCTGCTTAATCTGATTCACGTCACATAACACATTCGGCACATCCGGCCGTTCATCGATCTGAATGATGACATTCGTCAGAATGGCCTGCGAATCCATAATGGGCACGATATCTTCCAACATGCGTCCGATCCGATAGGAAACAAGCTGACTCAGCTGTCCAGGTCTCGAAAGCACCATAAATTCGCCGACGATATAATTGATCCGCTCCAGTTCAGTTAACATCATCTCGTAGTAACGCTGCTTCCCCTCTGCCGACCGATGCAGCAGCTGCGTGAAGCCTTTCAGCGCTGTCAATGGGTTGCGAATCTCGTGCGCCACGCCTGCCGCTAGCTGGCCAACGACCGACAGCTTCTCTGATTGAATCATCCGCTGCTCGGACAATTTACTCTCCGTTACATCGAGCAGTGTACCCGATATAGCCGGCCGTCCTTCATAGAATGCACCTGATGCCTGCATCTCCAGATAAAGCTCTGATTGATTGGATCCAAGCCCAGTTACACTGAGACGAGTCGTATGTCTCACATCCGATATCGACTGAAAATGCACCCTCAGCCTTGCCTGATCTGGCTCAGGTATGTATTCGGCCAGCGGCCTGCCGAGCATCTGTCCCGGCTTTACGCCAAATATGCTCTCAACCTGCTGATTTACATAGACGAGCCTGCCATCCTGCTCAATAAATACGCCGAATAAGGAGCTTTCGACGAAGTTCCGATAATTGATATCCGTCTGCAGCAGCGTCACACCGGCTGAATCCAGCTCATGGATACCTATGGTTAGTCTTACGACGAGCAGCACGATCGTAAGGATCGCGCCTACGCTGAATATCGTAAACTCTCCGTTATAGCAAATCATGACGATAAGTGCCGCATTGGCGATAAGAATGAGTCCATACCTACGAATAAACCAGGCGAAGGAGCCTTTTTGAGCCGTATCTCCACAAGCGGGACGGCGGGGATCCAGCTCCGGCAATGCGGCGAAGCCCGTCATCAAGATACCAAGCATCCAGCAAGCGTCCGATATCCACGAATTAGTACCGGGCAGCAAGTAAATAAACATCGTATTGCCGGCGAGCCGAAGTATGAATCCGAATAGCAGCAGCCGGTTGGCGCGCGAAGAGTATCCCGAACTGCCCGATAAAGTGAGATAAAGCAGCAAAAAAATAACGACCGCATTCGCTGAGGAGTTAACAAGAATATAACCGATAACGTCGCCGTTTATGTTATTATCCTGCCAGAACAAGGACTCAAGCTGAAGCTTCCAATACAGCGTGCTCGCAACCACGACAAGCAGCGCGATCTCGACAATGAAGCCGCGTGCCAACTTCGCTCCGCGAAGCCGATCTCGATACTGGTAATAGATGCCTATAATAATAAATCCATAGTATAGCAGCCACAGATATCCGGGGAAACCGAAATAAATCGGCTCGCTTCCTGTAAGCAACACGCGTGATATCCAGCCTATATGTGCAATCGTATGATCAATCATGCCAAGGCCGAAGAACAGCCATAGCTTCGACTGCTTGCCTGACAGTCGATAGGCCCGAAACATCATCATCATCGTATAGAAGGATGCGGACAGCTGAAGAAGGTTGCTGACAACGACGCCGGAGAACGATTCCTTACGCCAGAAAGCCAGCCAAATTGCGCATCCTGCTAAAAGCATGAAACCTAGGTGTACGTAATATTTCTTGTTATTTATCATGCTGCCCCCCAGATAGCCGTGCTATCGAGCCGATTATTCATGTTGAAATATTGTATTCGGTTTAATAGGTTAAACTCCTTCATTATGCAGCCACCTAGCTAACTTTATCGTTGCGATAACCGAGTCTTATCTTGGAATACTTCACTCAAGCAGTCGGATACAGGATATTCGCGTTCAATGAAGCTTTGAGAACGAATGCCCACAACAGGAGGATGCTGCTCATCCGGCCGGAGAGCAGCATATAGGATGCCTTCGACAAGACTTATTCCATCACTTCGGGATCGGTGCTGTTCAGGGATGGGAGACTGCTCGGGGATGGGTATTACCCAATTTAGAGGAACTACAAGATTCCGTTGCATCATTATAGCAAACAGATACCAGGACTAGGGTCGATTTCCGATAATAATGTAAAAACCCATAAACATACACCTAAATCGAATAAAAATAACCCCCGATCCCACAATGATAGTAGTTCGGAGGCTTTTATCCGTTTATGCGCATAATTACAGCAATCGTCTAACCAATGCGAATATCAAGCCGCATGAGCATGGATAAAACAGTTGTTGCGTCATTCGGCTTGCAGCTGAAACGCATCAATCATCCGGTTCATATGCTTTTCTTTATCCGCCATATAAGTCTGCATATAATCATTGCCGTTACGGCGATCGAAGGCATCTGCCGCTGCAGCTATCTCTTGATCCAGCCAAGCAAGCGTAACCCGGCCGTCCTCGACAAGCTTCTTCCTGCGTTTCTTCTTATGCCATTCCCGGAGGAAGAAGCGCACCGACAGCAAATAGTTGAGTCGTTCCCAGCTGGACTTGCTCTCCAATCCATAACGAATCGTCTCGTTATAGATTTTGACCGCCTTCGGCAGATCGGTCACGGTGAAGAACTCCAGGAACACGCCTTGCTCCTCGATAAACTGCGGCCCCTTAATAACACGGAAGGCCTTCTTCCCGACAGCGATAGCCTCTTCGTATTGCTTCAGCTTCAAGAGCGGCACCATGACCTCGCTGTAGGTTGCCTGCGGGATCGAGTGACAGCTCATTTTGCCGTCCAGAATGGGCCGCACGGCTTGCATCCCTTTCTTCAGCTGGTTCGCCGCGAACAGGTAGTGGCCGAATGCGTTCTGCTCGCATGCCCGGCAATCCGCTAGTCCATCGCGTGACGCTCCGCGCCATTGCTTATAGCACTCCGCCGCCTCCTGCGTTAGTCCTCTCGAAAGCAGAAATCCGCTTCTCTTATGGTAATAGGGGCGAAGCGAATACCCATACTCGATGCATCGCTGTTTGAAATCTTCGAATACAGCCTCTATCTGCATCAAGCTGAATACGGGGAAGCGCCAGATCATGCCAATGACCCACTTGTAATACCACATCAACTCGTGGCGGGAATACATAGAAGGCGATTGATCGTACTTGGATAGACACCACGCGAATGCGGTAATCATTCGCTCCTGCGCACCCGCCTCCGATGCTGCCGTAAAGTAACTGATGCGTGCATGATAAGCATCCTCTTCGGTCATATACTGATCGGCGATTCGAATCATTTCCTCCAATACGGCCAGCTTCTGCTTCCCTTCCGGCATGCTCCAGCTGCTGCGTCTCAGCTCGTCATATCGGTTCTTCATCGGTTAACCTCGGCTCCATCAAGCCCTCGATTCATGAACTGCAGCAGCGAGTCATTCATCATCCTCAGTTCCGCCGGTCCCATCGGATGGTTGCCGAGCAGCAGTGCCTGCGTATAGAACAGTTCGATGCTCGCCTTACGTAGGTGAGGATCACGCGCCTCCATCGCTTTACGCACCATCGGGTTGTTGTAATTGAAGCACAGCTTCGCGTACGGCACATCGTACAGGTCATCCTTAATGACGCGCACGACATCAGCAAAGAGCGCATTCGCCTGCTGCTCGCTCTCCTCCGCCAGCCTGAAGAAGTTGACGTCCTGATTCGTGTTATACAATACCGGAATATCGGCTGGTTCGAACCAGCGAACGAGTGCGCGGCATTGGAAGTCCTCGAGCAGCGCATTGCTCTGATCAATGAACGGCTGTGCCGTCAGCTTGTCCTCCAGATCGAGCTCCTCGAATTGATTCGCGAACTCCAGCGTATTCAGAATGTCGACCTTTATGTCCTCGTCCAGCTCTGTTACTTTGCGCACCAAGTCTAAATCATGGACGTAACCGCCGTTAATCACCATCAGCTCCTGCGCACGCGCCACACGGGCAACCTGCCGGTATTCATCCAGCGTTGGCGTTACGAGCAGCTCCTTGTGGTCGCGCAAAATCTCAGCCATCGTCAGCTCGCCATAAGATGTCTCAAAGCGCAAATGCCGAACGAACAGCGCATACAGCTCGTCATCCTCAACGGCCATCGTCTTGATCGAGGCATAATGAATGAGCACGATGCGCCGGAACAGATCGGGATCACGATCAGCCAACTCGATCAGATAGCGTTTAATGCATTCGCCCAGCTCATCGCGGACGGCGAAGAACAGATCATTCTCTTGGAATGCCTCGCGCGATGCGGTAGGACGTAGACTGTTCGTATTAATGATGCCGTTGACGAAGAACGCCCACGGCGGAAGAATGTTGTTCATTCGATCCGAGAGCAGCATGTTTTTGAGATAGACGCGATGCTTCTTCTCGTCCTGCAGGCTGACTGCATACGGCAAAATATGCGCGATGCCGTTCACGCCTCCAATGAGCGAGGTTAGCGGGATGATATCGAGCGGCTTGTTGTACGTGATACCTTCGACATACGCCATCGCCTCCGGCTTATCCAGCAGCCATGGCGGCTTCGACTCATTGATCGTTCGTTCGAATTTATCTTCGACGAGCATAATGGTTGTCGGCAAATACTGCCCGTATTTCTCCAGCAGCTCGCTCACGCGATAATACTCAAAATATTCCTCGAACTCCGGCTTCGCCTTCAGGTAGACGGTCGTCCCGATCGGCACCTGCCGCTTCAGCTTCTTGATCGAGTAGGTGCCATCCGGCTTACCCCGCCATTCCAGTGC
Source organism: Paenibacillus cellulosilyticus (assembly GCF_003182255.1). Classification (GTDB taxonomy): domain Bacteria; phylum Bacillota; class Bacilli; order Paenibacillales; family Paenibacillaceae; genus Paenibacillus_T; species Paenibacillus_T cellulosilyticus. Next base: position 410,021 of record NZ_QGTQ01000001.1, read on the forward strand.
ATCGTCTTCGAGTGCAGAACGCGTAATAAGCACAATCTCTTCGCTGACAACGAAGCAGGACAGCAAACCAACACCAAACTGGCCGATGAAATCATCCGCCGAATCTTGATCGTCCCGCTTCGTAGAACCGCCAATCCGAGCGAGAAACTGATCGATCTCGTCCTCCGTCAGCCCACAGCCGTTATCTGTGAAAGAAATGTTGTGCGAAGAATAAATTTCAACTTTAACTGCCTCGTCGAACGTGTGCCCCAGCCGTTTGCGCGCGGTAACCGCATCTACTCCGTTCTGCAGCAGCTCGCGGATAAATACACCCGGCTCGGAGTAGAGATGGTTGGACAGCAGATCGATAACGCCTTGCAGATTCACTTGAAAGTTCATATTTTTCATAATGGCACCCTCAATGTTTGTAGGAATAGAAATGAGTAAGCTCATTCATTCATATCGGTTAAGCTGCAAGATTCATTATATCAAATCGGTATCAACGCTTGGTGCGATTTCCGAGAATGGTATAAGAGGGCCACATTCATCCGACAAAATAAAAGCCTCCGATCCCACTACTATAGTGGTTCGGAGGCTCCATCTGCTTACCTGAAATTACAAGACGCGTCTTGCTGTGGCATAACGGCTTGAATAGTCGCTTAAGTTGCGAATATAGACGCCGTTCATGTTCGTGCCAATCGTGTTATGAATGAATTGGCCATTGCCGATATAGATGCCAACATGGTTAATCGTCGATGTCTTGCCATTATTGAAGAAGATCAAATCGCCCTTTTTCAAATTGCTCTTTGCTACATATGTACCTTGAAGCCGTTGGCTGCTCGTGCCCCATTTGAGACTGACGCCATATTTGCCGAATACGTACTTCGTGAAGGAGGAGCAGTCGAATATAAGCTTACTCGTGTTGTTCGTCCCGAACTTGTACGTTACTTTGCCTTGCAGCGACTTCGCATAAGCGATAATGCTGTCAGCCTTCGCCGATGCTGTCGTCGCGGCAGCTGCATGGGCTTGTCCGACATTGATGCCATCTATAACGGAAGCGCCAGACAGAAGAGCGAAGCAGCAGGTCGTCGCGATGACCGTCTTTTTCATCCAATTGAGTGTCACGATGATATACCTCCTGATGTTTGTCTCGAGTTGCAGGGAGAGTATACCATGGATTTTTAACCTATTAGTGGAATCTGAATAGTTTCTCACTTTGGCAATAAGTACATCCGTTATTAAAATATTACCTCTTTCGGTTCGTCTTCGCCTCTCGCGGATGCCAATTAATGATTAATATGAGCTGCTCCTGCATGTAGGACGGCGGGTACTTAAACCCGCCCTCAATCCAGTGAAAAATGAGGCCCAACAGCGCATTGATCGCATAAACCGCGGACAATTCGGGATTAATATCACTGTCCTCCCGCTCGTAGACAAGCTCCTCCATTGCGATCTGCTTGATCGCTTGGAACATTCGCTCCTTCAGGCCAAGAATAACCTTACTTTTAAGTAGAATGGTGTATACGGCCTCATTGGTATAAATATGCTCGAAAATTTGAACCGAATTCGCCGTCAGCTCGTCGATTCGGAATACGTCCTGATTCTCGTACGGCGCGCGGAACGATCGCAGCAGATCTTGAATCAAGTCCTCCATAATGTCGCCAAGCAGCGCTTCCTTGTTCTCATAATGCGTGTAGAACGTGCCGCGATTATAGTTAGCTCGCTCGACGATCTCGGTGATCGAGATCGCATCAAAGTCCTTCTGCTCCATTAGGTTAAGAAGCGCCTGTTTGAGTGCTTCCTTACTGCGCAGAACACGCCGATCCACTTTTTTACCCATCCCGGTCATAAAAATCCACCCTTCGTTATTCAACAAACAGGGTCAAAACGATCGATAACTGACAAACGGACCTTTTTTACTGATTGTTTGTCCAGTTCCACATTCATTATACTCGAATTACACAGATGTATGGTTATTGAACATCTGTATATAAACTAACTTAAACCTTTGGAGGTCATCCGAATGAGACTTTCTGGACAAGTAGCTGTAGTAACGGGCGCTGCATCGGGTATGGGCAAAGCAATCGCCGAGCTGTATGCGGCTGAAGGAGCGAAGGTCGTTGTTTCCGACTTGCGTGTAGAGGCTGCGCAGGCCGTTGTAGACGGTATTGAAGCCAAAGGCGGAACTGCCCTTGCAGTGGCAGCGAACGTAGCGAAGGAAGAAGACGTGCAGCAGCTGATCGACGCGACAGTCGAGAAGTTCGGCACGGTTGATATATTGGTGAATAACGCAGGGATCATGGACAACTTCGTGCCTGCCGGCGACCTGACGGACGATCTGTGGGAGCGCGTATTCGCGGTAAACACGACAGGCCCGATGCGCACGACGCGCAAGGTTCTGCCATTGTTCCTTGAGAAGCAAGCAGGCGTCATCGTCAACATCGCATCGGCAGGCGGCCTGCACGGCTCCCGCGCCGGCGCAGCATATACGGCATCGAAGCATGCGGTTGTCGGCTTCACGAAGAACGTCGGCTTCCAATATGCGAAGCAGGGCATCCGTTGTAACGCAATCGCGCCAGGCGGCGTTGCTACGAATATCGGGGCATCGATGACGGCTCCGAATCCATTTGGCGCTGAGCGTGCGATGGCGGGTCTTGGTATCAACCCACGCACAGGCGAGCCAGAGGAAATCGCGAAGGTCGCATTGTTCCTCGCGTCGAGCGAATCGAGCTTCGTCAACGGTACGGTCATTGCTGCAGACGCAGGATGGACGGCTTATTAATCACATTGGAACGTATAAGCTCCTAACGTGCAAAGAAGCACCCGTGGTTTGAACACGGGTGCTTCTTTGTGCATGCTGCACATTCATTGGACAAGCGAGGTTGCCTCTCGTACCACGGCTGCAATGACAGCCGTAATTCGAAATGGCTTGTCCGTCAGCAGCGTATATAGCTGCGCAACGCTGGCTAGTGACAGGACCGCGAAGACAGCGATCTCCCGCTTCAGCCGCTTCTGCTTCCGGTAGTAAAAGAAGAGCGTCACGGCAAACAGAACCACTAGAAGAAACGGAATCATCTCGCACCTCCTTTCCTTCCGGCATCGATTATATAAGCACCGATCAAGATCACCGGTATACGAACCGCATACAAAATGTGATTTATGCAGCACAGGTGGAGATATCGCCATTTATCGTACCCACAACTTTTTGTTTTATTCCAAATTGGTTATTTATGGATCCCCATTTGCGCCATTGTTGCATCAAGAATGGGCAACTTGTCCGCACCTTTCTATAACTCTTGCATAAGCTATAGTAGTCTTAGAAGAGAGGAGGATGCGCATATGGGAAGATTAATCGATGGAAGAACATCCCAGAACGCAAGCTATGGCAACTCCATATCGATCCCTATTCTTGTCGTCAATACTCCTCAACTGTTTGGCCAGATTGGACTCAACACAGCTGGTGTAGGCGACACGCCTCGCGTTCAGCTGAAAGGCACGATTGCACTGCAATTGCCACTTGATCTTCTTGGCATCACAATCTCGGTTGTACGCGGTACGGAAGCTACGGATCCATTGGTTTTCTCGATGAATTCGACATTCGAGCTCAGTATTCTTTCAGCACAGATCCTTACGTTCTCCGCTAATGATTACAACCCGCCGATCCCTGATGATGGACTGCTTGTCTACACGGCATTCGTATCGTCCGACCTGCTCGGCACGATCCGTGTTGGCCCTGAGAACTTCGACGGCATTCTGATCAGTGAATAATGTAATCGTGTAAGACCCTAAATCCCCTCTATTTGTTGGTACCGCTAACATACGAGGGGATTTTTTCGTTGAGCTATTATCCCAAAATAGGATTGACAGCCCATGATCATCCCCCTATTATTGATAATGATAATTGTTATCAATTAGAGAGGCCGACGGACCGGCCTTCCAATACAAGTATGAGGTGATTGGGTTGTTTACAAGAAGGAAGCGTAAGAAAGCAGCATTGACGATTAGTTTGACGGTCATGATGTTAGTTGCTGCAGCATGCGGCAGCAGCACGACAGACAAGGAGAATACGATTTTGAACCATAAATAACCGCAACCACGATAAGAAGACCATCCCGTGAAGGATGGTCTTCTCTGTATATCAAGTTCTCGCGGCTGCAGCAGCAATTACGTCTCCGTCATAATGCCGCCGTTAACGTGCAGTACCTGGCCCGTAACGTATGAAGAATCATCCGATGCGAGATAGATATAAGTCGGCGCAAGCTCGAACGGCTGGCCGGCCCGCTTCATCGGCGTCTCTAGTCCGAACGTCTTCACGTACTCGGCGGAATAGCTGGAGACAATAAGCGGCGTCCAGATCGGACCTGGCGCCACCGCATTAACCCGAATGCCTTTGCTCACTAATTGCAGCGACAAGGAGCGTGTGAACGATACGATTGCGCCTTTGGTGGACGAGTAGTCGACCAGCAGCGGAGCGCCCGCATATGCCGTTACAGATGCCGTCGATACGATAGCGCTGCCAGGCTTCAGGTGTGGGAGTGCCGCCTTCGTCATATAAAACATCGGAAAGATGTTCGTCCGGTACGTATTCTCCATCTGCTCATTCGTAATGTCCATAATGCTCGGCTGCGGGAACTGCACGCCTTGATTCAGGACGAGCACGTCCAATCTTCCGTAAGCCTCCAGCGTTCTTCTAACGACCTCTGCTGAAAAAGCCGGCTGACGCAGGTCGCCTTCAATGAGCAGGCAGCGGCCGCCGTACTTCTCCACCATCTGCTTCGTCGCTTCCGCATCCTGACGTTCATACAGATAGACGATCGCAATGCATGCGCCTTCTTTGGCAAAGCCAATTGCGACCGCGCGGCCAATGCCGCTGTCTCCTCCTGTTATGATCGCGACCTTCCCGGCTAGCTTGCCGCTTCCCTTGTACTGCGGATTATCCGAGATCGGAATCGGGTTCATGATGTATTCCAGCCCAGGCTGCACATTCTGATGCTGCGGCGGGAATGTAATCGGCTGCTGGGTACAGCGCGTCTCATAACCGTAATACGGGTAGTAAGGGATCACCGTTCATATCCTCCTTGGCATAAGGCTTAGCTAGAGCAGGATATTCGCCTATCTTCCGTTTGGTGACCCCTATACGTTATCGAATCGCGTGCAGGGCTTCGAGCGCCTCCTGCTCGCTGCTCATGAAGAAGAACTGCTTGCCATGATTGCACTCATATATGAAGTCCCTTAAGCTCTTGCTGTCATACACGCTGAAGTCGCCGACGATGGCTAACTTGAACCCATAGTTCACATACTTCTGCAAAATCTCGCCCGCCAGCTTCGTCTTCAGCTCGAAGAAATCTTCTGCAAGACCAGACTTATGAAGCAGCAGCTTGTCGCAATCCGCCTCATATCTTACCGTTGCCATCAGATCCAGTGCGTCCTGAACCTCCTTGATGACAACCTCATCACTTCTAATAATTGCAACGGTCGAATTGCCTTGCTGATCCAACTGAATTTGCATCTCTTACGCCACTCCTTTCCATGACTTGCTGCGAATAAAGGCACAGTGCGCGGCACTGTGCCTTCTCATTATTTTGGACAACGAGTATCGTTATTCCTCTTCTTCCTCCAAACGAATATCGGTATGCACAGCAACATCGCCCAGACCCGCAGACGGAATCGGATCGTATCGACCTCGCCGGGCTGGTTGATGCCTAGATCAATTTCAGCATCGGGTCAATAACGAGCGTTTCATTATGATCGTAATCTCCCACGGCCTCGAAGCCATATCGATTAGGCCCAAGCTGGCGAAAGCGGCACTGGACCGGAACCTCCAGCCCGCCGAACAATTGATGGCACACCGGCGGCTCTTCGATTAAGCTTCCCATCGACGTAGCGAGAATGAGGCTTCCACCACGATCCACGCTGAGCATCTCGATCCCGCTTATATCGAATTGAATGTCCCCTAGGTTACCGCCCGGATGGACCATGACATCGTATTTCAAGCCGCCTTCAGATCCGTAATACACGACGTCAATCTGCGGCCATAGATTGCGATAGATAACCCGTTGATGAAGCGGTACCGACTCCGTCACGATGCCCGCTTCCGTCTCGAGTAAGCGATGCCTCGTACTCGGCAGCTCGTCAAGCAGCTCAGGCATAACCGACCGTGCCGCCCCTGCAAAACGGTAATCCAGCCGAACTCCGCTCATTTGGCGCGATCTGCTTCTTCCTTCACATCCGTTTACCTTATCAATCATGAGCACGAACCGATCCGTTGCGAAGCCGCCCCGCATGCCATCCGCCCGCGCCGTGTAAAGGAAGCCCTGCTCCCGATTAGCCTCGTACTCGGCGAATGCGAACATCGGTGACTGCTCCTGCAAATTGCGCTGGACGCCTCGCCCTGGTTGAGACGAATTTCCGGACATGAATAAGACCCCCTTCTTACACATGATCGATGGACTTGGCAAGCGAGCCGAGAGAAACCATCGTCTCATGCATATGTGGAAGAGGGCCTTTCCTATTCGATGAATGACGAACCTGCAGCTTTCGAGCGACCGAATCTTGAATCTGTATTATCCACGCTCAGATGCAGACGATCAGATTGCGTTTCCAGATCGGCATCGCCTTTAGGCTAAAGAACCGGCCCATTGTTCAACCGTCATGACATCCGCCTGGCGTGGGAATACTTTGTCCATCAAGACGTGATGAACCTCTGGATCTATATCGAGACAAGCATCGGACAGCACGGTGATGGCAAAATCTTTATCAGCAGCTTCTCGTAAAGTCGACAGCACTACGCCGCTCGTTGATATGCCAGATAAAATGAGGGTGTCGATGCTTTTGGCACGAAGAATCTGTTCGAGCGAGCTGCCAGCGAAGGTGCTGACGCGTACTTTCGTGATGACGGGCTCGCCCGGCTGAGGCTTCACCGACTCATGGATCTGGATAGCTTCGTCTCCAGCCGAGATGCCTGACTGTGCGAGACGACCGAACATTTTGTTCCGTGGATGTACTTCAGGATAGCCTTCCATAAACCCTACACGTACATAAATGACAGGAATATGATGCGTTCGCGCCGCTTCGATTGCTCCCTGGAACGGTGCAATAACCTCTGCACTAGCTGCGTATCTTGGTACGATTGAATTTTGCAAATCCATCACTAATAATGCTTGTTGACTCATTCTTTGCCCACTCCTCTTCCCTATGCAAATATTAAGCGGAGACCTCTCCACTTGATAATAAGTGGAGAGGTCTCCGCTTGTCAAGGTGACGAACAGTGTCTATTGGACAGGGCGTTAGAGCCGTGGAATAATGGAATAATAGAAGAAGCTATGAGCAAGGAAGTGATTCTAACATGAATGAGGATACGGGTAGCGTAACCCGCCCCGAACGGCGTGATGCAGCAATGAACCGGCAGCGAATTATCGAGGCCGCTCTGCGGCTGTTCGAGCAGCATGGTGTCGAGCAGGTCAGCATGAACCAAATTGCGATGGAAGCGAAGATTGGCCCCGGTACACTCTATCGCCGTTATAGGAATAAGAGCGAGCTGTGCCTCGATCTGATGAAGGATAATCTTGATCTACTATTCGATGATCTGGAGACTTATCTGGATAGCAATAAGAGCAAGCCACCTGCTGTGCGATTGAGGGGAATGCTTCAGCTGTTTATCCGCTTCAGAGAGCGGAAAGCGCAGCTTCTCGCAGGAGTAGAGGACGGTACAACAAGTCCGCGATCGAGGCCGCGATCCGCCAGCCCTGTCTATGACGAGCTGCATCAGCTTGTTGTTCGTCTGTTCGACGAGATGGACCTGCCAGAGCTATCTGGTGGGCACAGCACTTTCCGAGCGGATATGCTGCTGTGGCCGCTCGCCAGCGACGGGTACTTGTTCCAGCGAGATGTTCGCGGGCATTCGCCGGATCAAATTCTTGATGAGATCTGTCGTACGTATATCCCGCAGCAGCTGCTTGATTGAATGCGAACGCGATTAAGGCAGCCGTCCGACTATGCGGATGGCTTGGGTTCAACAAAGAAGAAACAGTCGTGCAAAGAGCAATCTTTGCGCGACTGTTTTTAGTTGCAAGTCTATTGGCGACTTGTGACCGAGCACGACGCGTGTGGCGGGAGGCGCTGCGCGGCGGTAAAACCATTAATTCATTGGTCAATTCCCCTCGATGTCGATTAAGAGTGGTGAAATCACACTTAATTGTCTCTAGCGCTTACTTATAGGCATTTAAGAGTAGTATAACCGCTATTAATCTTCTGCCAGCATTCAACTATTGGGGTATGTATTGTTTTAAGTACGGTTTAACCACGCTTAATAGTACCCCGACCTCACATGCAAGCATTTAAGAGCGGTTTAACTACGCTTATGGCCTGGTACCTGCCCGTGTTCTGTTAACCCGCTGTGGCCTCGACGATTAGAGCCTGAACACCATATAATCCTCGTCCCAATACTGCTCCTCGTATTTCAGCGCACGCTGCTCCGTGCCATAAGTGATGAAGCCAAGCGATTGATAGAGCCTGCGGGCAGGTGCGTTGTCCGTGATGACCGCTAGGTTGATCTGCTCCAGTCCGCTGCAGCCTCGTGCTCGGTCAATAAGTGCAAGCAGCAAAGCACGGCCTGCACCTTGACCGCGTACCTCCGGCGCTGTGTACATCCCGTAGACATTGCCCTTATGTGAAATCTTCGCGCTGCTCTCCCGCACGAAAGTCACAATGCCGACCAGTTGGCCCTCTGCATCGAACGCGCCTAGCGTAAACTTGCCTTCTACTGGCTTCAATCGTTCCTCCACGAACGCCAAAGTAAAATCAACTTCACGCTCGTAGGTCGAGCCGAATGCTTCGGGGTTCGTCATTAACCCGCGAAGCCGCAGCGCTTGATATTGTGCGGCATCCGATGATTCCAATAGTCGAATATGCAGCATCGGCACCACCTCACCTTACGCTCCGAATTCACTACGGAGCATGCCATAGTAGACCAAATCCTCGTACGTATCTCCCTTACGAATATGACTGCGCAGCACGCCTTCATGCTTCATGCCGAGCTTCTCCATGACTTTGTACGAGCCCGGATTGCGTGTCATCGCCGCTGCATACACCCGGTTAAGCCCAAGCTCCTCGAAGGCGAATTGCAGGATACGTGCCGCCGCCTCTGTGCAATAACCATTGCCCCAGTATGGACGGCCAGTCCAATAACCCATCTCGGCTGCGTTGTGCCTCTGCTGCAGGTGAAGTCCTACAACACCAAGGAAACTTCCATCCTCCGTGCGTATCACAGCGAAGGAATAGCCTTCACCCCGGTCTGCCGCTTCCATCCTTCCTTGAATGAAACCAGCGGAGGAACCCGCCGGATAAGGATGCGGAATACCAAGCGTCGTATCTGCCACCTCCTTATCTGACACCAAATGTTCCATCGGTTCAGCATCCTGTGGCGCTAATAAGCGCAGCGTTAACCGCTTTGTCTGCATCATGGTCATCGAACAAACTTCCCTTCTCTTCTCTTCTCTTGATATTAGGACAACTACGACAAAAAAGCCCCATCCCCTAAGGGACGGAGCTGCTCCGCGTTACCACCCTGATTGACGTTATACGTCCACCTCGCCATCGTCCAACAACGATGCTTCCCTGTAACGGTGGAAATCCGTGCCCGCCTACTAAAGGTTCGGGGGCCTGCTCAGAGGCGATGCTTCCATCCGGCGTCCCGCTGCCTTGCACCAACCGGCAGCTCTCTGGCGGGTAATGACCGAATGTACTTGTCCTCTTCGTCGCATTTGACAACGTATCTAGCTATATATTAAGCAACACTATAACGGATAAGTAAGAATCTGTAAACGATAAAACAATAAAAAAGCACCTCCTGCAGCGATCAGCAGAAGGTGCTTCCTGTATAACATTGATCCTAAATCCTTAACCCTGTTCTAGCCCTTCCAGCAATGCTGCCGCTTCCTCGTGATCCGGCTCCAGCTTCAGCAGTTCCTTCAAATAATGAACGCCATCGTCCTCTTGCTCCAGCTCGAAGCTGCAGACGGCGAGGCAGTAGAAGACTGTCGATACAACATCGCCATTCTCCTCCTCCACCGCGATCTGCAGATAACGCTTCGCATCCTCGTACTTGTCCATCTCGAACAATATCAAACCAGCATCCATCGCGAGGTTATACCGCTGCGCCATGACGTAGTAAGCCGACCACATCCGCTCGATTCCTCGGTGAAGGTCCTCGATCTCTTCGTCGTTCGCATCCGGCAGCAGACTTGAGATCCGCTTCGAGCTCTGGATGAAGAATTCCGCATCGTAGCCGCCCAGACGCCAGAAGCTCATGAAATGGTGAAGGCTCATCGTATCCAAATGCTGATCGACCAATTCCTTCAGGCTGAAAAACTCATCCGGACCGTACCGCTCGATGAATCGGCGATAAGCGAGCTTCGTCTGATAATATCGCTTAGCGTTATCTACATGGATGATGCAGCCGACGTTTATATTGCGATAATGCTGCTCCGGGAACAGAGCAAGCGCCCCTCGCTGCTCGAATACATGCACGAAAGCATGATAGTTCGCCATAAGCGAGAAGCTGCCGTGCAGCGTCAGAATCGGCGGCTCAGCGAATTTCCAATTATCGAGCAAATGGTCGCCCTTGTCCGCTGTAAGCAGGACGAAGCCCGACTGGGACAACCCATTCATCCGTTCCAAGCAGGTCAAGCCGGCAACCGGGAACAGAAAATGCGAATCCTCCAGCTCCTCTTGATAGAGGGAAATCAAATCGCGGTAGAGGTAATCCTCCCGCTCGTAAGCGGGCTCCCGTCGATGCTCATATCGCAGCGAGATCTGATTGAGCTCGTCCGCAGGTTTCAGCTTCCCGTTAACCGTATCGCGCGCGGCTTTCTCCGTATACTCGACGTATACGTCCGCTTCATAAACACGTCCGTCCCCGATATAGAGCAGCTCCTGCGGGATGCTGTCGAAGACGTAGTTGGCAACAACGACGACAGGCTGCTGCAGATCGCCCGGCCGAATCGTCAAGCCGGATACGAACAGGTTCAGCTCTGTATCATTGACCGCATCAAATCGTGCAAAATCAAGCAGTCCTTCCGCTGCATAATGCTGCAGCTTCGGATGCTGCTGCCATGCCGTCACGTTGCTCATCGCCAGATCGGTCATGACATAGCGGAAAGGAGGCAGCTCCTTGCCCGCATAGTCCAAGAGCTCGCACAGCTCATGGATCACATGGTAGGCGAGCCTTCCCGCTCCAGCCCCCAGCTCGACGATATAGACGGTCTCCTCGATATGTCCCTGGCTCGCTCGATCCTGCATGATCCCCATGATCATCTCGGCATATGCGTTTGCGATCATCGGATTGCATGTTATATACTGCGGAACCTGATCATTGTTCCACGCCTTTAATCCCAGCTGTTCGTAATACTGCCGCTGCAGCTCCCAGAAAGGTGCTTCGGTGAAACGATAGCGTTGGCTGCCGTTATTTACTGTCATTATCAATAGTCCTGCCTTCTGAACGTTATGGTCTTATCTCCTATCGTAACAAAGGCAACCGTACAAGAACAACCTATGAGATCGAACATGAGAAAAAGGTACCCGTCGCCGAGTACCTTCCTTCCGTTCTATGCTGCGCCTACTCGCGCATGATGAATTAGCGGCTTGTATAGCCTGCGTCTACGTGAATCGTCGTTCCTGTCACATAAGAGGATAGATCGGAAGCGAGCCAGAGGCTGGCTTGCGCAACCTCTCTCGGCTGACCGAAACGGTTCAGCAGGCTGAGCTGTGGCGCATATTCTTTCTCGTCGAGGCCTGCTTCCTCCAGCGCACCGCGCAGCATCGGCGTGTCGATCGCACCTGGTGCTACGGAGTTGACGCGAATGTTTTTATCCCCGTTCTCGAACGCCGCTACCTTCGTCATACCAACAACACCGTGTTTCGCCGCTACATAAGCGATGTTGAATGGCTGCGGACGGAAGCCGCTGACCGAGGAGATGTTAATGATCGAGCCGCCTTGGCCTTGCTTGATCATTTGCTGCAGCTCGTATTTGAGACACAGTGCCGTACCTTTCAAGTCGATGGACATGAGGCGATCCCAGTACGCTTCGTCGAACTCCGATGCAAGCGCTTGGTCTGGCGTAATAGCTGCGTTGTTAACCGCAACATCGAGACGTCCATACAGCTTCACCGTTTCTGCGATGAGCGCTTGAACTTCTTCGGATTTGGAGATATCTACTTTAACGAACGAAGCCGTACCACCTGCTGCATTGATCTCCGCAACGACTTGGCTTCCTTTCTCAGCGTTGAAGTCGGCAACAACAACTTTGGCGCCAGCCTCAGCGAACAGCTTCGCCGTTGCTTCCCCCATGCCCATTGCTGCACCTGTAATGATGGCTACTTTGTCTTGCAATACTGGAAATGTCATTTTGCATAACTTCCTTTCAATATTTATTTACAATTAATGTAAGTTTAATGAAATGTGTGACGTCTTTGTTACAATTCAAGTATACGAACTTTGTTAATTTCGATTCAATGTGCAATAATACAAGCAATGTATGTTACTTTACATTCGCAATCCAAATGTATTGTAAATGTTTACAGAAGGGAGCTGCGCCTATGACTGTCCAATACCCTGATCGCCGAGTGAGGAAGACGAAGGAATGGCTGAAGACATCGCTGCTGGCCCTCATCGAAGAGAAACCTTTTCACCACATTACGATCACGGAGCTGGTTCAGCGGGCGGATTGTACGCGCGCGACCTTTTATGCCCACTATGATCAGTTGGAACGATTGCTTGATGAAATCATCACCGAAGCGTTCGAGGCGATGACGACTGCATTCCGTATGCCATACGCCGGCCAGAAGGCCGTTCGGTTCGACCAAATGCCGTCTAACGCGGTCGTCCTGTTCAATCATTTCTTAGCATACCGTACCTTCTACAAGCTCATGCTTGGTCCACATATCAATTACAACTTTCGCGAGAAGCTGACGAAGCATCTCGATCAGCTGTACCGACAGGAATTCGACCTCGTCGTCAGCGAATCGGACAAGCCGCTCGACCTCAAATATTTCAGCACGTACCGCATTCACGGCATTATCGGCCTCATCCTGACGTGGATCGACGAGGACTTCAAGGAGTCGCCGGACTTCATGAGTCAACAGCTCATACAGGTGCTGAAATTCAGTACGCCTGGTTTTTATGTGAGGACTTGAAACAGACGTGAAACACAAAAACAGCCGGATCATCGGTTACCCGAGATACGGCTGTTTTGTCGTTCATGCGATCCATCTATTCGTTATCCTTCTGGCAGTCCCCCATATAGTACGCGAAGATCTGCTCAATCGGCTTGAAGTACAGATGCCCATCCTCCCACGGCTGAAAATGCAGATCCATCCGCGAGTCGCTCCAATTCTCCGGTGTTCCCTTCGTATTCAAGCGTCCTTGTACGGTTGGCTCCTCCACCACATTCGGAAACTCCTGATACCCGAACAGCAAATTTTCGTGCATGCCGATGATCTCGTATTTGGGGCCGAAGAACGCACGCTCTTCCTGCAATTGATAATGGTAATAAATATAGCTGCTCGCCATCTCTGGCTTCAAATGCGCCACACGACCCCCGCGCCGCTCAACCGGCGACTTGCGCAGCCAATGCTCCGTGTCCGCGGGTTCGTTGAAGTGGAACACATCGACCATTCGAATCCACTTGCACGGCTCAGATCTTCCCGGCCAATCGCATAAGTACGGCTCTGCTGCGCCCGCCATCTCTTCCGGAGATACCTCTTGATCGATGCTTTCATAGTACAGGAACAGATTATCCTGCCAGTGGAAGGCTGCCGCCGTCATAAGGCGTCCCTGCCGCACAAGTTCTAACGCCTGCCCGCTGTCCGCCAGCGCCTTGATCCCTTCTTCCTTCCGCCCTTGCTGCCATGCTGCTCGATACATGAACCGTTGAATCATCGACTGCGCCCCCGTATTCACATGAAGTATCGTAGATTATCCTCATCCGCAAAATGTGCTGCCTGCCCGCCGTCCTATGTACGGGATAGCAGCCGCTGAATATGCCCCGCTAACGCCTCTGCCGCCTGCTGGTGCCCAAGCTTGCCTGGATGGCTTCTTGCACCGACCGTAGCTTCCGTCATATTCGGAAGCTCGCAGATCGTCACCTTACGGTCGCCTGATTGCTTCGAATAAGCGTCAACTGCGCGGCTGATCGCCGGAAGCATCGGCGTGCCCAGCATGCCGTAAGCCCACACGATATGCGCGTCCCGATTGTTTCGTCTCAGCTTCACCAGAAATTGCTCGGCCGCCGCTTCGAACGCCGTAAGGTCCTCCTCGTTATAGCTGCCGTACTCGTTCAACCGCTGTTTGTGCGTCTTCCCGGTCGACGGATTCCGCCATTCCGGCGAATGAAAGGCTCCACCGTCGTTCGTTCCCAGATTCACGACTACGACATCCGGCCTCCACGCTTCACAATCATAGGGTTCATGCGCGCCAAGCGCCTCATTATCTGCACCCTTAAGCAGGCCGCACACCTGCTCGTAGTAGGCGGGAATGTTGTTGTACGGATTGTTGTCCCAGCTCGTCAGTACGCCCCATCCGCTCTGCGAGACGACGCGGTAATCGGCATTCAGCGCATCCGCTGTCATCGCCGTGTAGTTGTCGAGCGCGCTGAACCACATCGGAATCCAGTCCGCTTCTTGCTGCGCGCCGATCGCGCCCTCGCCGGACGTAATGCTGTCCCCGATGAATTCGACCTTGCAGGGCTTGTCCTCCACAGGGAGAAACTCCCCATCGAACCTCACCGCATGAACCTGGAGTGAACATTGCGGATCTCCGCTCATTGCCTGCATGTCCTTGATGATCCGAACGTTTTTGACCGTGTCCCCATTCATCCCGCGGAAAACACAAATCCAGCGACGACCGTCGGTCACCATCTGCCTGCTTACTGCCGCCCCGTTGATGACAATGCTGATCCATGGCTCATAGCTGCTGTAGTGTGCCTCGACTTCAACCCACAGCTCCGTGCCCTTAGCATTCAGCTCCATTGCGCTTCCTGTCCAGAACAGCGTCAGCGGTGACCGCCGTCCCGTCGTCCTGCCGTGAATCTTGAGGTTCTCGATCTCGGTTAGTGCATGAACTCGCAATTGCTCATCCGTTCTCAATGAATACCCCTCCCGCTAGCTTGCCTATCTCCCAATGGAATTCATCATCCGTACAGCACTTTCCTCTATAGAAGATGCATCTTCGCCTCTGCCTCATCCCAAGGCACGATATACCCATGCCCCTTCGCGCAAAAGATCGAGGAAGACGTGTACAGTAGGTCCGCGTCTTTCCGATATCCCTTCCGTTCGATGATCTCCTGCTCATTATGGCAGCGGTCATAGCCGCCGAACGAGAGATGAATCGTGCCTCTGCCATGCGTATTCGCGGCAAGCTCCGTGCTGTAGTGCATGAAGGTCGCGACAGGCGCACTTCCTGTGACGATCGCATGCGTCGCCGTCGTCTGCGGCGCATCGAATCGGCCGCTTGCCCGTTGAACGTCTGACAGCACCTTGCCTAAATCGTCGATTTCGACTTTAATTTTGAACAAATAATAGGGCTCCAGCAGCACATTGTCCGCTTTCTCCAGCCCCTGCCGCAGCGCGCGGAACGTCGCCTCGCGGAAGTCGCCGCCGTGCGTGTGTTCGTTATGATCGGCGCCCTTCAGCAGCGTCACCTTCATATCCGTCACTGCCATGCCTGTCAGCAGACCGTGATGCTCGCGCTCGAACAGATGTGTGCGGATCACATTTTGACTGCCGATGCTCAGCTCATTCGGATGACATACGCTCTCGAACGCAAGGCCGCTACCTCGTTCGGCAGGCTCAAGCAGCAGATGCACCTCGGCATAATGTCTCAAAGGTTCGAAGTGTCCGTAACCTCGCACCGTGTTTGCAATCGTTTCTTTATATAGAATCTCAGGACTGCCGAACGTAACCGCTATCTGGAACCGATCCTTCATGATCTGCTGAAGTACTTCAAGCTGAATGACACCCATTACATGGATGTGGATCTCCTGCAGCGTTTCCTCCCAGATGACATTCAAGGATGGGTCCTCTGCGTCGAGCATCCGGAAAGCGCGAAGCACATCCTTCACGTTCAGCGACTCTGCGTATTCCACCTTCGACGTCAATGTAGGCACCAGCTCGTAATCAAGCTTGTCCGTACAGGTTCCAACGCCTTGCCCTGTCTCTGCAGCAGACAGCCCGATGACTGCGAACAAATCACCTGCAGACACCTGATCAACTGGCTGTGATCGGGTTCCGTTCACGATGAGCAGCCGAGTGACCTTCTCGGTTAACTGCTCATCGCCTTCACTTCCAGTAATGCGGTACGTCAGCTCATCACGAACCCGCAGCGTTCCGCCGAGCGCCTTCATATACGTCAGGCGAACGCCATTCTGATCGTAACGGATTTTGTAGACGCGTCCCCCGAACTTGGCCTGATCATCGTAGTTCACTGCGGTCAGCAGGTGAAGCTGGTCCAGAAACTCCACAACGCCCTCATCCTGCAGTGCTGAGCCACTCGCACAAGGATAAATTGCACTGCTCGCAACCATCTCCCGCAGCGTCTGCAGCCAATACGACTGATCCCCTGAACCAGACAGGAATGCGTCCAATACCTGCTCGTCCCGCTCCGCCATACTCTCTCGCAGCGCTTCTCCAACCTCACCATTAGCGAAGCTGCCGGTCAAGCTGCACACATCCGCCGTCAGATGCATCCGAATCTCATCCATGACACGATCGGCATCGGCGCCGACGCGATCGATTTTATTGAGGAAGAAGAACGTCGGAATACGATGCTTATGCAGCAGCTGCCACACCGTCTCCGTATGTCCCTGCACCCCTTCCACCGCGCTCACGACAAGAACGGCGTAATCCATCACCCGGATAGCCCGCTCCATCTCCGGCGAGAAATCGACGTGGCCCGGCGTATCGATCAAATAATAGGTTGTATCTTTATAGGACATGACTGCCTGATCGGCGAACACCGTAATGCCCCTCGCCCGCTCAATCTCATGGCTGTCGAGGTACGCATCCTTATGATCGACCCGGCCCCGTTCTCGAATGCTGTGCGTATGGTAAAGCAGCTGCTCGGCCAGCGTCGTCTTCCCTGCATCGACGTGCGCGAACATGCCTATCGTAATCGGTTTCATGCGACTCTCCTTGGTTCTCGACCTAGAATTTGAATACTGCTGTCACTTGTCCCTCTATCATAGCGCATCCTGTCGGATTTCGTCCTGCCCTCTCCTATTTGTTATAGTTGTGTGAATAGTGAGAATCGTTCTCCCTTGCGCATAGTGCAGCGTCTATATTTATGGTAAAATGAACCTTGTCTACGCCCAGTTGGCGCGATTACATACGTCTATAGTGAATGATTTGACTGTTCTTGGAACACAGTATCCTGTGGGACTTTGTCGAGTGCCAGATTGAGTCCAGATCCGATTGAAAAAACAACGTCAGTTTTCTTGACAATTGCCTAGATTAGAATTATTATAAACAGACAATAATTATCGCCCAGCAAGCTACCGGTCATCCGCACAGTATGCCAGGCAACACTATATATATTTGGAGGTAATGAACAATGTCTCTTATCGGTAAAGAGGTACTCCCATTCAAAGCAACAGCTTATAAAAACGGTCAATTCATCGACCTGACGGAAGCTAACTTCAAAGGTCAATGGAGCGTAGTATGCTTCTACCCAGCGGACTTCACGTTCGTATGCCCTACGGAGCTCGAAGACCTGCAAAACCAATACGAAACGCTGAAAGCACTCGGCACTGAAGTATACTCCGTATCGACGGATACGCACTTCACGCACAAAGCTTGGCATGACAGCTCGGCAACGATCGGCAAAATCACGTACGCAATGATCGGCGACCCTACGCACACGATCTCCCGCAACTTCGACGTTCTGATCGAAGAAGACGGTCTGGCTGACCGCGGTACGTTCATCATCGATCCAGACGGCGTGATCCAATCGGTTGAGATCAGCGCTGGCGGCATCGGCCGTGACGCAAGCATCCTCGTAAGCAAAATCAAAGCAGCTCAATACGTTCGCAACAATCCAGGCGAAGTATGCCCTGCTAAATGGCAAGAAGGCGCTGCGACGCTGAAGCCTAGCCTCGATCTCGTAGGCAAGATCTAAGGAGCGATTAACTATGGCACTCGACTCCGAAATCAAAGCACAGTTAAATCAGTATCTGCAGCTCTTAGAAAGCGACGTCGTGCTGAAGGTTAATGCGGGGTCGGATAGTATATCTGAAGAGATGCTGGCATTGGTCAATGAACTCGCCAGCATGTCTTCCCGCATTACCGTTCAGCAGGCACAGCTGGAGAGAACGCCAAGCTTTAGCGTCAACCGTGTTGGCGAAGATACTGGTGTTACGTTCGCCGGCGTCCCTCTGGGACATGAATTTACTTCCCTTGTACTCGCCCTGCTGCAAGTGAGCGGCAGAGCGCCGAAGGTCGAACAGAACGTTATTGACCAGATCCGAGCGATCAAGGGTGAATATCGTTTCGAATCCTACATCAGTCTAAGCTGCCACAACTGCCCGGATGTCGTGCAGGCGCTGAACGTCATGAGCGTCCTCAACCCTGGCATTTCGCATACGATGATTGATGGCGCAGCCTTCAAGGAAGAAGTTGAAAGCAAAGACATTCTCGCTGTACCAACGGTTTACCTGAACGGCGAATCGTTCGGCAGCGGCCGCATGTCGCTTGAGGAAATCCTTGCGAAGCTTGGTACTGGCCCCGATGCATCGGAGCTCTCCGATAAAGAGCCATTCGATGTGCTCGTTGTTGGCGGCGGTCCTGCTGGCGCAAGTGCAGCTATCTACGCAGCTCGCAAAGGCATTCGCACAGGTATCGTGGCAGAGCGCTTCGGCGGTCAAGTCATGGATACGCTCGGCATCGAGAACTTTATCAGTGTGAAATACACGGAAGGTCCGAAGCTCGCAGCAAGCCTCGAAGAGCATGCGAAGGAATACGGCATTGATATTATGAACCTTCAGCGCGCGAAACGTCTGGAGAAGAAAGACCTGATTGAGCTGGAGCTTGAGAACGGTGCTGTGCTGAAGAGTAAGACAGTCATCGTCTCGACTGGTGCACGCTGGCGTAATGTTGGCGTTCCAGGTGAGCAAGAGTTCAAGAACAAAGGCGTAGCCTACTGCCCGCACTGCGACGGTCCGCTGTTTGCAGGCAAGCACGTAGCCGTTATTGGCGGCGGCAACTCCGGTATCGAAGCCGCGATTGACCTCGCTGGTATCGTAAGCCACGTTACAGTTCTTGAGTTCATGCCAGAGCTCAAAGCCGATTCTGTATTGCAGCAGCGCTTGTACAGTCTGCCTAACGTGACGGTACTGAAGAACGTTCAAACGAAGGAAATTACGGGTACGGACAAAGTAAACGGCATTACCTACGTTGAACGCGACACCGGTGCTGAGCAGCACATCGAGCTGCAAGGCGTGTTCGTCCTGATCGGTCTTGTACCGAATACGGATTGGCTCGCTGAAACCGTCGAGCGTAACCGCATGGGCGAGATCGTTGTTGACCGTCAAGGCGCGACGACACTCCCTGGTGTATTCGCTGCAGGCGATTGCACGAACAGTGCATACAAGCAAATCATCATCTCGATGGGTTCGGGTGCTACGGCATCGCTTGGTGCATTCGATTACCTCATCCGCAACTACTAAGTCATTATCCAGCCGTCTGGCGATCGATTGATTCGATCGTTGGGCGGCTTTTTCGCGTTTATTGGGTTTATGAAAAAAGAGGCCGTTCCCCATTCATTCGGGGAACAGCCTCACTCGTCCGCATCACTTATTCGGTTCTAAGGTACTTATCCATAAAGTCCAGCACGCGATTGACATTGGCCGGCGTCTCGAATGCCTCGCTGCCATGGCCAGCGCCCTCCAGCAGCTCCAAGCTCACCTTGTCGCCGCCGATTACAGCCTGAAGCTTCTCTGCGAAGATGACCGACTGCATCGTCGGAATGAGCGGATCATGCGTTCCGTGTTGAATCAAGAACGGAGGCGTACGCTCGGAGATATACGTCTCCGGATTCGCTGCCTGCACCTGCTCGGGCACTTCCGCGATCGCGCTGCCAAGCAGACGCGACTCCGGCGAATCTGCCGCATGATGCACCTGATGCGGCGCCACGGCGCTGTGGACGAACAGCTCATCCATCGTCAGGAAGTTCGTTGGACCGAACCAATCGACGACGGCCTGCACCTCGCATGAGATCGATGCGTTCTCCCTGTTCGGGTCGTCCAGCTCTTCCGCATGCGCCGATGTACCCGCAAGCGCGGATAGATGGCCGCCAGCAGAACCGCCCCATAAGGCGATGCGGCTTGCATCAAGGCCGTACGCTGCTGCGTTTGCTTTCACCCAGCGAATCGCCGCTTTCACATCATAGATTTGTGCCGGGAACAACGCCTCGCCGCTCAACCGATAATTGATCGATACGATCGCATATTGTCGAGCGAGCCCTGCCAGCATCGGCCGGAGCTGATCATCCGCCTTATCGCCGAACATGAACGCCCCGCCATGAATATGAATAATGATTGGGAACGGGCCGCCGCCGCTCTCAGGAAGATAGATGTCCAGCTTCTGACTCATAGACTCCGTTCCATAGGACAAGTCTAACCATTTGCGTGTAATAGATTGCATTAGCTCCGACATCAGTCTCGGCTCCTTCTTCATGTACTAGTCCAAATAAGTGATTCGCGTATCGATCGGTGTTCTTGGTCTTGCAGCAGGCACTTCCGCCGGATAGCCGATGCCGAACACGCCGATTACGTCATAATCCTGCGGCACGCCGAGGATATCGCGGTTATGCGGCAGTGCACCAAGCGATGCCCAGTATACGCCGGCGCCAGCTTCGTGGGCGGCAAGCAGCAGGTTTTGAGAGAAGCAGGAGACAGCCATTACATTCTCGTCACGTTCGAATGGCGTTGCTGCTGGTCTCGACACAATGGCCAGCACGACAGGTGCGCCGCCAAAATCTGTTTTGTGCCGCAGTCTAGCGCGCGTCTCAGGCCCAACCATCCGAATCTCCCACGGCTCGTTCAGCCGGTGGTTCGGTGCATAGCTGGCTGCTTCGAGCCAAGCGAGCAGGTCGCCTTCGGCAATGGGGTCTGGCTTGAACATTTTGATCGTGCGGCGGCTTTTAATTAGGTCCATTACGGTCATCGGTAACTTCCTCTCCATCTTCGTCTGTTGGTTTATCGATATGTTCATTCGGTTCTTTGTCTTCTTGCGGCGGCATCTCGCGCAGCTCGAAAGCATGGATGAATTGTTGAATGATCGCATCCGTCGCCTTGAGCTCCCCGCTAATAACGGGCTTGATCGCTTCGTATTCGGGCTGATTCAACTGCTGGAGCAGCGTGGCGCGTTTCAGGCTCAGTGTTTCTAGGAAGGCTAGCGCTCTGCCTCTGCGGAACGTCTGCGCACTATGGAACCGATGCTTGCCATGCCCGCCGTGCTCATGCCCTTCCTCATGTCTGTGCCCATGCCCTCTATGACCATGATGCCCCCGATGTCCTCCGTGTTTGCCTTCTCGCATCTCCACATCCTCCTCACAAAGTTATCGTATACGTTTGTATACGTTAATGTTGATGTATACAAATGTATACCACGCCAACGGAAATGTCAAGCGATGACAGTTTGCAGGGACCGCGACTGCTGCCTTCATCGACAAAGAGCACCTCGATTGAGGTGCTCTCCTGACCCATCCATTATAGAGGAAGCGCTTCTGCTGCTTCCGACTTGCTCTTCCGAATAGCAAATACAGCCTGCAATATGACCAGCACTGCGAACAGCCCCATAACACCAGCCGAGTACATGTACATCGTCGAATAGCTCGTTGCCGAGGATACAACGCCAAGCAGGATCGAACCAATCGCGATACCGAAGTCGGTCGAATTGTAGTACATACTGTTGGCCATCCCGTACTGCTCTGGCTTAGAGGATCGAATCATCCAAGCTTGAATCGTTGGCTGAATGGCTCCGAAGCCGAGTCCATAGATCAGCGCCGATACGATCAGCATCGGCATGCTTTGCGCGTTCGACAGCATCACCATACTGATCGCGACGAGTACGCCAGCTGGAATCAGTACAGCCCGGTGACCCCTGCGGTCAAAGATACGGCCTGAGATCGGACGGATGAGAATAATCGTAACGGCATTGAACAGGAAGAACAGACCGACCTGCTCAATATGTACCGTTTTGCCGAACAGTACCAGGAAGCTAAGCAATCCACTATACGTAATGGACAGCATCGCGTTAAGAATAACAGGGAATACTAAGTTTCGGCTTACACCAACCTTAGCTGGTTTGCCCGACGCATTCGCTTTAGGCGCCTGCGCTTCAGCTTCCAATGGCGAACGCTTAGAGCGCGAAATCAACAGCACCGGGAAAATAAGCACGACAGAAGCTAGTCCAACCATCGTCAGCGGACCGAAGCCTGCCTGGTCCATCACGTTAAGTCCGATCGATGGCCCAATCGACATCGCAAGGCTCGTAGAAAGTCCGAAGTATGCGATGCCCTCACCCATTCGTTTGATCGGAATAATGCTGGAGACGAACGTCGGCAGGATCGTACTTGCCATACCAAATCCGATGCCGTACCCGATCCGCAGTCCCAAGAAGCTGTAGAAATCGCCGACCGTTGTGTACAATGCCGTCGTGATGCCGGCGATAATAAGCCCGGCAAGCAGCAGCTTCATCCGAGTGAATCGGCGCATAAGCGCCGCCGTTGCGAATCGTGCAACGATAGCTGACAGTGCGAATACAGATGTAACCATGCTGGCCGCTACGTTGCCAACATGAAATTCCTCCTTCACATACGCGGGGAAGGAGGAGATGAGCATTTGCAAACTTAAGAATAGTAGAAAAAAGCTAGCGGTAAGTGCGATAAAAGGCCGTGTCCATAACGGAGCCGGTGATTGTTCTTGCTGCATAAGTGCGTCCCCCTTTATGATGTTAGTTCTCTTCGTCTGTCTGATGGCCCGAATCGTCTAGGCTGCCAACCGTCTGCTGTATGCGCTGCAGCAGCTCCAGCATCAAGTCATACTCTTGATCGGACAAGCAGCGACGGACGTCCTCGGTCACGCTATCCTCAATCGACGTCGTCTCGCGAATGATCGATCTCCCGAGCTCCGTGCTGTAGACGAGGAAGGAGCGTCGATCGCGTTCGCCCGGTTTTTTGTAGATGAGACCTTTCTTCTCTAGATGGTCCAGAATGCGCGTCGTCGTCGGCTTATCCTTGCCCGTGCGCTCCGCGATTTCCTTCTGAATCAATCCTTGCGCACGATCAATCTGATTAAGCGTCGACCATTGCTCGGGTGTAATCCCATAAGGGCTCAGCCGATGCTGGAACAGCCCCGATACCTTCCGATAGGTCAGCCCAAGCGCGAAGCCGATCGGCAGCTGGCTCGTCTTGTTCGATTTATCCACTGTCTCAGACATGTTCAATCACCCGATCTCTAATTTAGTTGCTTAGACAACTATAAGCCTAACAACTAATTTTGTCAACTGTGGTGAGCGTGTTCTTCCGTCTGTCGGAGTAAAACCGCGTGTAGGAAGAGCGAATGAATCGTTAACCATGATTGTGCACAAAAAGGAGTAGACCCATCCAGCGCGCCGGACGGTCTACTCCTCAACTTAATGACTCGTTATTTATTGATAAATCCGATCGCCTGAAGCATCCGCTTCAGCATAACCGCTGCTTGCGCTCGGCTTGCAGGCTGGTTAGATTGGAATGTCTGATCCGGCATGCCTTGCACGATGCCAGCATCGGCTGCATGGGCAATCGCATCCGCTGCCCATGTCGGAATGGATGCATGATCCGCGAACTGTGCCAGATCATCGCTGCTTCCTTCCTCTTGCGCACCTGCCAGCTTCATCGCTTTGTCGATCATAACGGCCAGCTCTGCTCGGGTAATACGAGCGTTTGGACGGAATGTGCCGTCAGGGTACCCACCAACAAGACCTGCTTCAACAGCTGCATGAATGGCACCAGCGAACCAGTCATCAGAGCTAACATCAGAGAATGCGGTATGCTCACTGTTCGATGCATCGAGGCCCAGTGCCCTCGCCAACATAGCCGTAAATTCAGCGCGCGTAATGCTGGCATCCGGGTGGAACAGCCCTGCCGAATCTCCTTGTACCACAAGCTTCGAAGCGAGCAGCTCTACATCATTACGTGCCCAATGGCCAGCCAGGTCATGGAACGTACCCGCGAACTGCGCCACTACATAGATACTGTTGCCTGGACGCTGGAACGTGACGCTCGTTGTATCTCCAGACGTAGTGAACACGGCTGGTACGAAGCTGAACGCGCCCGTTGCAGGGTTGTACTGAAGAACGGTCGTCTCCTTCGGATCGAGCGTTCCAGGAAGTACGATCGTTCGAGCCGCATAGACCGTGCCGTAACTGTCGATGACGACCGCGGACTCATCGCCCGAATCCGGTTCGATTGAAACAATGAACTCGATCGGATCTCCCATCGGCTTCAAGCCTTTAGCATCCATTCTTGTCTGAAGGACTGCTAGCTCGTCTTTCGAAATGCTCTTCATTCGAATCGCGATATGCCAGCCTTCCTTCACAGCGCCAATAGCGTCCAGCTTCAAGGCTTGAACTGGAAGATCATACGTGACGTTACCCAAGTGCAGGGACAGGATCAGGTCTGGTTGACTATTCTGCAACTGAGCAAGTGCTTCTGTAGAGAGCTGTACGGTCGAATCTCCCGAACTCGCATCCGATCGTACGATAATCACGTGCGGCGCAGACTCCCCTGCCTGCTCAAGCATCGACAGCGCAGCCGTCATGTCGTCCGAATTAATTATCGCCGCGTTTGCTCCCGTTCCCGGCTCAAGCGTAATGACTGGGGCACCGGTGGCGCTGTCTACCGTCAGATTGCCCTCCTGCTGCTGCGAGCCACTGCTACCGCCTGGCACGAATACCCCGCCGCCCGCACTGCTGGTACTAACCTTTGCCGATGCCTCATTCCAGCTGACGAACTCCCCCGTGCTTGCTGCTGCTGTCACAACGTAATAATACGTTGTGCCCGAGGTTACCTGCTTGTCGGTATAAGTGGCTTGGAGCTGAAGCGAATCGGTAATATCCATCGTGCTAATGACCGTATAATCCCCGCCGCTTGTCTCGCTTCGCTTCACGATATAGCGGGTTGCATTCGGCACGCTGTCCCAAGTCAATTGAACAGCCGTACTCGATGCCGTCGCTGTGAGCCCGATTCGAGCGGCGTTACTCGGTACTGCCAAAGTCCGGCCCTCCGCGCCAGCCTGCGCAAGCACGACAGCTTTCACTTGCTCGGCTTGATCAGCCGTGTACGTGTACATATTGGAGGGGTTCCACATAACGCCCGGCTTCAAGATTGGATTGCCGCTGTTGACGAATACACTGCCTTTATCTTCGATCGCTCCTGCCGCGGCGCCGTCATAGTACGCAACTGGCACCCGTACATTCTCGAAGTAGTTCGCTTCAGAGTAGATTTGTGCATAAACCCCTACCCCGATCGAATACAGCTTATCTGCGCCGGAGGAAGAGTTGAAGTAGTTGTTATAAATATGCACTTGGCCGAAACGAACGCGTGGTACACGCTGGACGATGTCCTCGAAGTAGTTATGATGAATCGTCGTCCGAAGATCCCCGCTGTCCGCCGCCGAGTCGCTGCTGCCGATCAGCATCGTTTTATCATGCTTTGCAAAATGGTTGTACGACAAGGTTACCAAATCAGCGTTATTCGAAATATCGACGAACCCGTCGTGGTGCTGATAGTGTTTGCCCAGCAACGTGCCCTCTGCGCCGTCCGCGAACCGGTCGCCCGTCTCGTCGTTGAACGAGTTATGGTCGATCCACACTCTCTCCGCCGTCTTGATCGTAATGTTGTCGTACTGCGAATTCCAGTTGCCCGTCGAACCATCCGTCGGATCCCATTGCGGGAAGTAGTCGTAGGCGTTCTGGAACTCAATATTGCGGATAATGATGTTCTGAACCAGCTCCACGCTCAGGTTGCCCCCGATGATCTTCGCATCCGAGCCGAGGCCGATAATCGTCGTGTTCGACCCGACACTGAGCTTCATCCGAGCAGCCTGCGTCAATTGGGATGCTCTTCGCGCAGTCTCCAGCGTACCGCTAGGCAGCTGCTCCCAACCCCACACTGCAGGATCGTATGCTTCCAGATAAGCCTCCAGCGTATAAGCCGGATCACGATACTGCTCATAACCAAGCGGATTGTTGCTGTCGTCGACGTTAATATCAATGGCGCCTTTGATAAAAATGATCTTAGGCGTCGCATTCGTCTTCGCCGACGCACCGCCAAGCGCATCGACGAGCTCCTTGCGGGTTGACACGACATAAATATGGTCTTCGCTCGCGCTCTCGCCACCGCTGATGCCAATGCCATAGGTCGCCCAACCGTTCGTGTTCGGGCCAAGCGCCTCAAGCATCGACGTATTAATGACTTTCACTTGCAGCGTCAGAACGGTTCCAGAGGAATAACTCAATTGCAGATCATGGATACCGTAATCGAGCGAGTCCAGATAGTTGCGCTTGATTGTGAGCCCGCTTCCTGTGACAGCATAGTCGGTTGACGCGATCAGCGTGTAAGCACCGTTCGCTACAGATTCAAGCGTATCGCCAGCTGAATTCAACTGAACATCGAGATCGGCGGACTTTGCTGTATTTTTATCATAAATCACGCTGGTTCGCGACAACGAAGGCTTGTCCACGATCATCGGCATGGCGATATGCTGCGTAGGGTCCCAGCCCTCGAAGATCACAGGAATCGTCAGCTCGCTTGCCTCCTCCGCCGTCAGCTGCGTCGATAGGGAGACATCTCTGCCGATAGCATTAGCGCCCGCGCCATAGCTGTTATACTCGCCATAAATCATAGGCTGGACGTTCCACGATTTCCAACCCGCCGCCGTAATATGGTCGTCGATCTTCGTGTTAATGAATCGAACGCTCGGACTGTTCTTCCAAGGACGGCCGAGATAGTGAGCGCCCGTAGCGGAAGCGTCCTTCGTCAACCGGCTGTCCATGAACACATAGCCCGGGTCGGTCGCATTCGTCTGCGCCGCAGCCGTCACATATCCCCCCGACGTAACCGTCGAGTCCGGATGCTCGCGGCTAATAATGTCGCTGTCGTCGATGACGATTGCTTTCGCCTCGCCGAAGATGAAGTCGACGTCGCCAGCAATGGTGCTGTTATGGAAGTATTGCCGTCCCGAGCCGTTATAGAGCGTATCTTGATAGCCCAATAGGGTCACATTCTCGAAGCTCGACTGATCGCTCTTCACGGACAACGCTACTGCCGTGCCCACCGTATCGCGTGGTCCCGCATCGTTGGAGATTGTCAGATTAGCCGCAGTGAAGAAGCTGCCCGTAACCGCCACCGTCGGCGTATCAAATGTGCTGCTAATGCCCGGAATTTGCATGCCATCGGCAAGCTTGCCATTGCCGCTCGGACCGGCATAATCGCCATACACGATCACCGTGCCTTCACGGCTTTCGCCGACAAAACTTACGTATGGCGCATTGACCTTGATCTTCTCGCGATAAGTGCCGTTTCGGATGTAGACGACTTTGCGAACGGCATTGTTATCCCCAATGGAGTCGACTGCGGCCTGAATCGTCGTGTAATCCCCCGCTCCCGAGGCATCTACCGTTATGACCTCAGCTGGCAGCGCCAGCACTTCTTCGGAGTCTGGGCTGGAGACATCGGCGTTGTCGGCTGTGACGACATAAGCATAAGTTGTTCCGTTTATCACCGTGGTGTCTTCGTATGCGGTCGTCGTAATATTTTGCGCAACGATGCCATAATCGCCGCTTTCAACCGCTTTCCTCTTCACCGTATAGGAATCAGCATCGGCAACAGCCTGCCAGGTAAGGTTCACCTTGCCCTCGTCAGCGGCTGCGGACAGTCCTGCAGGTACACTTGGCGCACCTTCGGCCGCTTGGTAAGGCGTCGCCTGTGCTTGGTTGGAAATCATGCTCTCAGACTTGGTGCCTGCAGCGGTCACGACATAGTAATATTTCGTGCCGACTGCGGCCGACTTATCGGTGTAGCTCGTTCCAGCCGTCTGGTCGAGCAGCGTATACGGACCGCCATTGATCGCGCTCCGCTTCACCTTATAAGAGTTGGCTGCGGCGACAGCGCCCCACGACAACTTCACCTCGCCATTGCCAGCGACTGCCGTTAGGTTAACGGGACGCGGCATCGCACTCGTCGGAGCGACCAGCAGCGGCGCCGATTCTTCGCTCTCTCCTCCGGTGCTGAATGAGCTGATTTTGTAATAATACGGTGTCTCATTAGTTAACCCGGTATCGCGATAGGAGGTCTCTGTGATCGGGTCGTTCGGACTCA
Source organism: Paenibacillus cellulosilyticus (assembly GCF_003182255.1). GTDB lineage: Bacteria > Bacillota > Bacilli > Paenibacillales > Paenibacillaceae > Paenibacillus_T > Paenibacillus_T cellulosilyticus. The sequence continues at coordinate 438,408 of NZ_QGTQ01000001.1, forward strand.
GCTCCGTGTAGATACCATCAGCTGAAGCGCTCCTCTTCAAAATATATCGAATAGCATCCGGCACCGCATCCCACTGCAGCGTGACCATACTATCGCGTGCGACCGCATGAAATCCGCTTGGTACAGCAGGCGGACTGATGCCGTCCGATGGCGTTGCCGACATCACGGAGGATGCCGTTTCCCCGTATGCATTGCTAGCTGTGATCCGGTAGTAGTACGTCGCATCGTTCTCCAATCCGGCTCCACCGTTATCATCGAGATAATCGATCGTGGCCGTGGTCCCGTCTGAGGCCTGAATGCCTGCTGCAATTGGGGCGAACGGACCTCCGATGTCGCTGGACCTGCTTACGGTGTAACCCGCAGCCCCATGCACACGATCCCAGCTCAAGCTCACCATCGCGTTGCCGGCATAAGCGTTCAAAGTGCCGAATGCTGCTGGTGCTGTCTTGCGCTCGTAAACCTTCACATTATCCAGCTGGATATAGCCCGGATTACCGTCTGACGTCGAAGCGTCAAGACCGCCAATATTGACCGTGCCCGTCTGGAACATCGTCTGGCCATCCAGCCTCCACGTCCTGTCGCCGTCCGTAATCGTGACGTTCACACCCTTCAACGTATAGGACAAATCGACCTCAACCCGGATATGGTACCACTTACCTGGCGAATAATCGGCTGCCGGAACGATCGGATAATAGTTCGAGCCGACCCGCAGATATATATTTCGGCCGTTGGCGCCGTTCGTCGTCTCGATATCCGCAATTACGTTCGAGCCCTTGCTGTCGACCAAGCGCATAATCTTCGTGTTGTTCTGCAGCACCGCATTAATGGATGTATCTTGGCGGAAATCCAGCTCGCCCACGATTACGTTGTTTTCTTGCGTGGCGAACAGCTTCTGCATTTTGATGCCTTTAGAAGTGTTGGCATCTTGCAAGTAGGCTGCATGGTTGTCCGCGGCTGGCGCCCAGTCCGGCGCGCTTGCGCTGACGATCTGAGCGAACGTCTCGTTAACCGTCGTCGACACGGAGTAACCAGCCAAGGTGCCATTCACAACGGCGTCGGCTGACAACCCTCCTTCGAAGCCGTCATCTATGAGCATCGCTGTTGGCATAACGGCCGCTTCCTCGGACGAAGCACCTTCTTCTGTGCCGTTCGCTGCCGATACGGTATAGTAGTACGTCTTGTCGTTCAGAAGCCCGCTATCCTGATAGCCAATCGCATCGACGTTAGCAGCAACTGTCGTATACGGACCGCCGCTCGCCTCACTTCGCTTCACTGTATAGGAAGTCGCACCTGCCGTACGATTCCAGATCAAGCTCGCAGTCGTATCCCCTGGAGAGACCAGCAGCCCTTCCGGTGCACTTGGTGCATCTGACGAGATCGACGACTGCTCTATGACTTGGTCCGATTCAGCGTCAGCCTCTGCGTCGTCGGCGTTCTCCTCCAAGTCGGACGCTCCAGTGCCTGAAAGGTCCCCCGTATCAGCAGTATCTTCGGCCGATGTCGATTCCGATGAGGAATCCGGCTGCATAAGCTCGGAGTCAGCGTGCGCTCGCTCCGCCGACCATACCGGCACCAGATAGGACATTAACAGCAGGCATAAGACCATTTTGAATAATCGACTCATATCAACAGTTCTCCTTCGCCCTTAGTTATTCGATGTTAGCGGTTACAAACATTGGATGACCGCCTCTTCCTGCAGCGATACAAGCCCTCCCCTCTCCCTCGCGGATCTATAACAGCACTACTTACAGCGTACGAGCAGTAGGAAGCATCCAACAATAATCAATCAGGAAGAAATATACATATTGGACCATTCCAATACAGAAAGTGAGCTAATGATTATTGCGTATTCGGGCATACACAAAAAAAAGCTGACAACGGACAAACCCGTCGTCAGCTTTCCTTCTATTATCTGTGGCTTATTACGCAATAACGAGCTGCGCGAACTTGCGCTTGCCCGCTTGAATGATGTCGCCGTCCTTGATCGCAATGCGCTCGTTCGGGTCGAGCAGCTTCTCGCCGTTCAGCTTAACCGCTCCTTGTACAAGGCTGCGGCGCGCTTCGCTGCTGGACGATGCGAATCCGAGCGCCACGAGCAGCTTGCTCACGATTACGCCACCGTCCTCAAGCAGCTCTGCGTTAACTTGGAATGGCTCAATATCGTCAGGCATTGCGCCTTTCTGGAATACCGTAATGAAGTGCTGCTCCGCCTGCTCAGCCGCCTCTTCTCCGTGGTACATGCTGACGTATTGCTTCGCCAGCTGCACCTTTGCATCACGCGGGTGAACGGTTCCGTCCTGCAGGCCTTCGCGGAGCGCGGCCAGCTCTTCGTTCGTAATCATCGTGCTCAGCTCGTAGTACTTCAGCATAAGCTCATCCGGGATCGACATCGTTTTGCCGAACATTTCGTTAGGCGCTTCGTCGATGCCGATGTAGTTGCCGAGGCTTTTGCTCATTTTCTGAACCCCATCAAGACCTTCGAGCAGCGGCATCAGAATGGCAGCTTGGCTGTCTTGGAAGCCAAATGCGCTCTGCAGCGTCCGTCCCATCAGGATGTTGAACGTCTGATCGGTACCGCCGATCTCAATATCGCTCTCGAGCGATACGGAATCATAGCCTTGCATCAATGGGTAGAAGAACTCGTGAATATGGATCGGCAGGTTGTTCGTGTAGCGCTTGGCGAAATCGTCCCGCTCCAGCATACGAGCAACCGTCAGCTTCGCCGCTAGCTGCAGCACATCCTCGAACTTCATCGCTCCGAGCCATTCCGAGTTGAAGTAGAACTTCGTCTTCTGCGGGTCGAGGATTTTGAACATTTGCGCTTCGTAGGTTGCTGCATTCCGCCGTACATCCTCTTCCGTCAACTGCTTCCGCGTCTCGGATTTGCCCGTCGGATCACCGATCTTTCCGGTGAAGTCGCCAATGATGAGCTGTACTTCATGGCCGAGATCTTGGAACTGCCGCATCTTGTGCAGCACAACGGTGTGACCGATATGGATATCCGGTGCGGAAGGGTCTAGCCCGAGCTTCACCTTCAGCGGCTTGCCGCTCACGACGGATGCAGCGATCTTGCTCGCCAGCGCATCCTCAGGAATGATCTCAGCCGCACCTCTACGGATGATGCTAAGCTGACGTTCTACCTCACGCTGCTGTTCTACCGATAATTGCATGCTTGTGTTCTTCTCCATGTTCATCTACTCCCATCGAATGATTTGATTCGGATGAAATAAAAAAGACAGCCTTTCATCCCTGTAAAGGGACGAGAGACTGTCTTCTCGCGGTACCACCCTAATTAAAGAAGCTTCCGACGCTTCTTTCGCTCATTCGTATAACGACATGGTTACATGCCGGGACAAGTGACGCCAGCACGAGCTGGGCCGCTTCTCCAAACTCCGGATACGGTAATTCAGACAGCTGACCTGCACCGGTTCGCACCACCCACCGGCTCTCTGTAGCATTCCTTCGGCTATCCTACTGCAGGGCGCTTAAGCGCACTGCCTTATCCATCATGGTTTGTTGAGTTATTGAGTTGATTGAATATTGTTACACATTTAATCACATATCCGATCGAGTGTCAACCATCCGGAATCACTCCCGCTATCTAACGGATGCCGTTAAGGCTATCTTGTCTTATACGCGCATTTTGGGCTCTTAACAGTTCCATCAGAGGCTATTGCCTCCGTTCCCATGGGTTTAGAAGTGAACCGTGCCCCATAAGCTCGATTACATCCGTTATAAATCCAAATGTCGTATTTTCAAGCCAATAGGCGTTATAGCACACAATAGCGATGGAAGCTGAAGCTGCTACACGCTCGAGGCAAATTGGTTCTGATACATGTGATTATAAAATCCATTCCTTGCAATCAATTGATCATGCGTACCCTGCTCCGTAATCTGCCCGTCTTGGATGACTAGGATCGCATCGGCCTCCTGAATCGTGCTCAGCCGATGGGCAATAACGAAGCTGGTCCGGCCCTTCATCAGCGTCTTCATCGCCTCTTGAATATGGAGCTCCGTGCGCGTATCGACGCTGCTCGTCGCCTCGTCGAGAATGAGGATGCACGGGTTCGCCAGCACCGCGCGAGCGATCGTCAGCAGCTGACGCTGCCCTTGGCTGAGGTTGCTGCCTTCGGCGTTCAACGGCGTGTCATAACCGCGCGGCAGCTTGCGGATGAAGGTGTCGGCATTCGCCAGACGTGCGGCTTCCTCAACCTCTTGATCCGTCGCATTCAGACGGCCATAACGGATGTTGTCTCGAATGGTGCCGGAGAACACATAGGCATCCTGCAGCACGAGTCCGATTTGCTGGCGAAGCGCCTGTTTATCCAGCTGCTGAATGTCCTCGCCGTCGATCAGAATGCGGCCCGAACGGATGTCATAAAACCGCGTCAGCAGATTGATGACCGTCGTTTTGCCCGCACCCGTCGGACCAACGAGAGCGATCATCTGCCCCGGACTCGCATGGAGCGACAAGCCCTTCAACACATCTACCTCCGGCTTGTAGCCGAAGCATACATCCTCGAACACGACTTCGCCATGGATGAGCGCCTGCTGCGACTGTGGCGCATCATCCGTGACTTCCGGCTTCAGATCAAGCACTTCGAATACACGCTCAGCACCCGCAATTGCGGATTGGAACATGTTGTACTGGTTGGCGAGCTGGTTGATCGGCTGGCTGAACTGGTTGGAGTAGTTCAGGAAGCTGACAATAACGCCAATCGTGATCATATCGTGATACGCAAAGATTGCACCGAATACAGCGATAACAAGGAAGCTGATGTTGCGCATCGTGTTCATCATCGGACCCATCGAGCCAGACAAGCTCTGCGCCTTGACTCCGATCGCGCGCAGCCGCTCGTTAATTTCACGGAACTGCTCGACTGCTTTCTCTTCCCTGCCGAATACCTTCACGACCTTAAGGCCTGAGATGTTCTCCTGTACGAAGCCGTTCACCTCGCCGAGCTGCTTCTGCTGCTCCGAGAAGAAATGGCGCATATGCTTCGAGATCCGCTTCGTTATGAACGCAATGAGTGGAATCGTAAGCATCGTAATAAGCGTCATCCAGATGCTTAAAGAGAGCATCATGACCAAGCTGCCCACGAGCATCAGTACACTAGAAATGAGCTGTACAACCGTCTGGTTCAGCGTATTGGAGACGTTCGAAATATCGTTCGTCGTCCGGCTCATGAGCTCGCCGTGCGTTTTTTGATCGAAGAATTGAATCGGCAGCCGCTGATATTGGTTGAACAGATCCTCGCGCATATCGCGCACCGTGTTCTGTGATAGACTCGAAGCCATGTATTGCTGAATCCACGTGAATAGTGCACTAAACAGGTATACGCCAAGCAAAATCATACCCATTCGTACAAAACCATCAAACTGCTTCGGCATGATATAATCGTCAATCATCCGACCGATCAGATAAGGACCTAACAGTGCAAAGACGGACGTCAGCACGGTACATAGGATAACCCAAACCAGCGCTTGGCGCTGCTGCTTCAGATAGCCCCAAATGCGGCGCATCGTGCCTGAAGCATTCTTCGATCGAACCTTCGGTACACCTGCATGGTTCGGTCCGCCGCCTGGTCTGAAGCCCATTTGGTCAAAGTTCGTCGGTGCCTTACTGGTGGATGCATTAGGATTGGAAGGATTGCTGTTTGCCATAAGACACCTCCTGCTTGCCGTATTGCGAGCGATAAATATCTTGGTACACGTCACACGATGCCAGCAGCTCCGCATGCGTACCTCTGCCAACAATCTCGCCCTCGTCGATGACGAGAATTTGCTGCGCCTCCATCACGGACGAGATGCGTTGTGCGATAAGGAATGTAATATTGTCTTTCGTCAGCTGCTTCAGTGCATCACGAAGCCGTCGTTCGGTCACAAGATCGAGTGCGCTTGAGCTGTCATCCATGATGAGAATCGGCGGCTTCACGAGCAGCGCCCGCGCAATCGACAGCCGCTGCTTCTGCCCGCCGGACAAGTTGACGCCGCGCTGACCAAGCTTTGTGTTGTAGCCATCCGGCAGCTTGGTGACGAAGTCGTGTGCTTGTGCTGTTATTGCGGCAGCTTCGATCTCCTCCTGCGTCGCATTCGGCTTGCCGAACGCAATGTTGTCACGGATTGTACCTGTGAATAGGAACGCATCCTGCAGGATCATCCCGATCTGCCGACGCAGCTCAAGCAGCGGCAGATTGCGAATATCGATGCCATCAATCTGAACGGAGCCGGAAGTGACATCGTACAGCCTTGGCAGCAGCTGAACGAGCGTTGATTTGCCCGAGCCCGTCGCACCGATGATCGCAACCGTATCGCCGCGCCGCGCTTCGATGTTGATGTCCTTTAGGACGAGGTCTTTAGCTGCCGTAGAATGGTTATAGGAGAAGGAAACCTGCTCCAGCTTCACGTGTTCAGCCGTGATAGGAGCGCGCTTCTCCTGCTTCGACTCCTCAATTGCCGAATACGTGTCGAGCACCTCACGGATGCGTTTCGCCGATACGTTCGCCTGCGTAATGTTCATGAGCAAGCCGCTAACCATCAGCAGAGAAGACAGCACCTGTACGACATAGTTAACGAAAGCAACCAGGTCGCCGACTTGACCCATGCCGGACGATACTTGATCGCCACCATAAAGCAGGATGGCCACGAGGCACCCGTTCATAATAAACGTAACGATTGGGGAGTTAAGCGCGATAAAGCGCGCTGCCCGAATCGAGATTTCCGTATAGTCGCGGTTCACCGCTTGGAACTGCTCTTTCTCATAACCGGAGCGTACGAATGCTTTAATAACACGGATACCAGCGAGATTCTCTTGGATCCGTGTATTCACGGCATCGAGCTTCGTCTGCACCGCCGCGAACAGCGGCGACGAGGACCGAATCAGCAGAACGAGTACAACGATGAGCACGATTAATGTACCAAGAAGAATGAGTCCGAGCCGCAGGTTAATAATAAGCGCCATGACAACACTGCCGATAAGCAGACTTGGCGCCCGCACAAGCCCTTGCAGCGCCATCTGCAGCAGGTTCTGCACCTGCACGACATCGTTGGTCATCCGCGTAATGAGCGAGCCGGACTTGAACGTGTCCATGTTGTCGAACGAGAAGGTCTGAACCTTCTTGAACAATGCTTCACGAATGTCCGCGCCGAAGTTCTGCGACGCGCGGCTGGCGAACAGGTTGCACCCGACGCCTGTGACGAGCGAGAGCAACGCCACGACCGCCATCAGAATGCCTGTCCGCTCGATCACATGGAAGTCGCGCGGGACAACCCCGAAATCAACGATATGAGCAGCTAGTGTTGGCTGCATGAGATCGAAGAATACCTCAAGAATCATGAACAGCGGGCCAAGGATGACGAACTTCAAATATGGCTTAATGTACGAGGCTAATCCCCACATGGCTCACCGTCTCCTTCTGCGATCGACTCTGTCTGCGGGTTCTCTGCATTTGCATCTTCCTCTACCTCTACCTCTACCCGGTTAAGTTCGAAATGCTGCGTATATTCTGCTATGACAAGCTCGATCGCCTTCAGTTCGCCTAGTACAACCTGGCGAATGGTCTCAAGCTCTGGTGCATCCAGCTGTTGTCTCAACGTTTCCCGTCTCACATGAAGACGCTCAAGAAACTCAAGCGCCCGTCCTCTACGGAACGTCTGTGCACCATGATGATGGTGATGATGTTTTCCTCTATGCCCTTTATGTCTTCCACCTCTATGTCTGCCTTCCTCTGGCATAGGGCCTTCCTGTTCTCTCATTGTCACACGCCCTTTTGCATACATTTGTATACAACTAAATGTATACAAATGTATGCAACGTGTCAAACACTATTGTTCCAACCACGATGCGCTGCTCGCTTCTAGCCATCCCCCTTCCCGCATACCCTATACCAAATTATTTGGGTGCAGGAGGCGGCTCTCATGATCAAGCAGCCTAACATTCTTCTCCTACTCGTTGATGAAGAGCGGTATCCGCCTCCCTACGAGAATGCGGAAATTAGAGCCTGGCGGCAGTATAATCTGCTCGCGCAGCAGTGGCTAAGAGAGAACGGGTTGGAGTTCCACAGCCACTACATCGGTAGCGCGGCGTGTGCGCCAAGCCGCACTACGCTGTTCACCGGTCACTATCCTTCGCTTCACGGTGTCACGCAGACGGACGGCATCGCCAAGCAGGCGGCGGATTCGGATATGTATTGGCTCGATCGGAACACGGTGCCGACGATGGGCGATTATTTTCGAGAGGCAGGGTATGAAACGTACTACAGGGGGAAGTGGCATCTGTCCAACGAGGACATTATGATTCCGGGAACGCAAAATGGGCTGCCAAGCTATGATCCAGTAACGGGGATTCCGAACGCGGATCAGCGCTTGTACGAGGAAGCCGACCGACTGGAAGCGTATGGCTTCTCGGGGTGGATCGGACCCGAGCCGCATGGCCGAAACCCGCGCAACTCCGGGTCATCCGCCGGCTTCGGAGCGAGCGGACGGGATGAATATTATGCAGATGAGGTTGTGAGGCTGATCGGGGAGCTTGACCGCAGACGCAATCGTAAACCATGGCTGATTACAGCCTCAATCGTCAATCCGCATGATATCGTTCTATACGGTGACCTGACCACCCGCTTGCCGCAATTCCGATTCGATGTCGATCCATCGATTCCAGAGGTCTCGCCGCCGCCGACTTTGCACGAGAATCTCCAGACGAAGCCTCGCTGCCAAGCCAGTTACCGCGATCTATACCCGGTGGCCCTGCAGCCGATAACGAATCATTCGTACTATCGCAGACTTTATTACCAGCTTCAAAAGAACGCCGATCAGCAGCTGCAGAAAATACTTGAAGCGATCACGCACACCTCCTGCTTCGAGGATACGATTATCATCTTCACATCCGATCATGGTGACCTGCTGGGCGCACATGGCGGGCTGCATCAGAAAATGTACTGCGCATACGAAGAAATGCTTCACGTTCCCCTCGTCATTTATAATAAAAAGCTTATTCCGCAAGCCCGATCGATCAGCGGGATGACGAGCCATCTCGATCTGCTCCCAACGCTGCTTGGACTGGCGAACATCCCGGTCGACGATGTACGGAGCCGACTGCAGGGCCGCTTCAGCGAGGCCCGCCCGCTGGTGGGACGCAATCTTGCTCCCGTAGTCAGAAACCCGGATGCGCCCTTTCCTGATTCGCCGATCTACTTCATGACCGACGACGACATGCTGCGCGGGCAGCACCAGACCGGCCCGCTCGGCAATCCGTATCCGCCCGCCGCACAGCCTAATCACATCGAGGCGGTCATTATAACCCTACCTCGTAATGGGCGAAACGAGCGTTGGAAGCTCTCCCGATATGCGGATGACCCGAAGTTTTGGAGCACGCCGGGGGTACAGGACGTTACGTATTGGCCGACTCATCCGGCCCATAATCCAGCCGAAATTGCCTGGGCTCCGCGAGTCAAAACAATTCCCGTTCCTGATGAATACGAGCTGTACTGCTTAACCGATGATCCGCTCGAAACCCGCAATCTCGCTCAGGCTGCCTACTCGTCAGCATACGCCGATGTGCTCGCCTCCATGATGAGCGTGCTTGCCGAGCAGCGTGCAAGGAAGCGCCTAACGCCGGGGAGGACACGTTCATATAAAATTTAAAAGAAAAAGAGATCACAGCTCGAAGCCGTGATCTCCTCCACATGCGCTTATTGTGTATTCATACACTTGAGCACGGCCTCGAGCCGATCGAAGTTCTGTTCATTGCCATCGCCCTCTTTGTCTGAACAACCAATTACAGTGACTTGCCGAGTGCATCCAGCATCTCGCCCGTGCCGTGCTCACGAATTTCCGGCGTATCATGCCCGTCGAAGAATGCTCCCTGCTCCGTGAATACGAGCTTCGTACCTTCCTCCACCGGAATAAGCTCAACCGTTGTTAGCGAAGCGGAGATGCGCGTCTCTCCCATATCCAGCGTGTACGTATATACGATGCGCTGCTCCGGCACAATCTCTTGGTAGCAGGCGTCGAACGTAAAGACCGGACCTTCCGGCGGCCCGCCGCTGCTGTACTCGCGTCCCCCGACGCGGAAGTCGAATATGTCTGCCTTCGAGAACCAACGAGCCTTCGCCTCAGGATCGGACCAAGCTTGATAAACACTTGCCAGCGAAGCGTTATAGGTGCGCTCCACCGTGAAAGTTGCATGTTTGACGAATCGTTCAGCCATCGTTATTCCTCCTTCGATTGGTTGCCCTCATTATCTCGAACAATAAAGCTTCCCAGCGCATTCAATCGGTGTTCCCAGTTCTTCTGCCGCTCAATGACGACCTTCTCGTGGCTGACCCGCATCGCTTGCAGCAGTCCCGTGAAGTCATCTACCGTCAGCAGGGCCTGTCCCTGCATTCGCTTAGATACGTGCTGCAGCTGCTCTAACAGCTGTTGCTGCTGCACAATTTGCTCCTTCACCCGCGTCATCTGAAGCTTGACGATCTCGGCCGGACTAATCTGCTTCCCATCCAGTGCCGACTTGATCTCCTCAAGTGACAAGCCCAACTCCTTCAGCGAAACAATCTGCTGCAACCGCGACAGGTCGGATGCGTCATACAGCCGATGGCCGGAATCGGTCTGATTCGATGGTGAGAACAGCCCAATCTGGTCGTAGAACCGAAGCGTCCGCACCGTAAGCCCCGTCAGTTCAGCTAGATCTCCTACTTTCCAATATTGCGTCATCGCAGCTCCCTCGTTAGCGCTAACTTGTTTACCGGTATCTTCACTATAAAAGATGACGTAACGTAAGGTGCAAGTGTTTTTCGTAAAAAATGATAATTATTCCCTGGGCAATAGCATGAACAAAAAAGAGGCACCGAAATTACTCGGCGCCCCTTTCTATTTGGCTCAATATTCGTTCTACCCGCTATCCCTCAGCATGCGAGGACCTCATGTTGTCCTAATATTTTTTATTACTAATCCTCCAAGCAAGCCAATAAACATAGGAGTGAATGGTTATGTCTCATCATGCGTGAATCATGCGTGAAGAAGAATGTACGGGAGGAGTGAACAGCCAGACAAATACCAGCCCCATTAACGGACACGGTTGCTGCCAGTCAAATCACTATGGAGGGGGATGACGTTGGAGGGGTATTTCCAATGTATTCACCAAGTTGTTCAGTAATGCCGCCTTTACCCGATCACCGACGTTGTCTACCGCTTAACATTTAAAATTAAAACATGAGGAGGATACCTGTGTTACCAAATCAAACAAAGAGCCGGATGCCGGTTGAGGAGCTTTTGAATTTCCCGCTGACCTTCGTTCAAAATGTAGGGCAGACCCGTGAAGAAATCCGTTTCTTGTCCAGTAAACCAGGGTGTCATGTTGCCTTCTCCTCCGAAGAGGTACTGTTTGTTTTGACTAGGAAGGATATGCCGGATGAGTCGGTTGGCACAGCGCTCTCCTTGCAATTTATCGGTGCAAATCGGTCTGTTCAAATCACAGGGCGTCGCAAAGACTCGAATAAATCCCATTATTTTATGGGCAATGATCCAGCGAATTGGCGTACTGACCTGCCCAACTATCGAGAGGTTGTCTACCAAGAGCTATGGCCAGGCGTTGATCTCGTTTTCTACGGGGAGAATGGAAAATTTAAATACGACGTTGTGGTGAAGCCCGGCGCCAAACTCGATGATATCCGGTTCATATACCGTGGCGCAGAACGGTTATCCCTGAATGAGGCAGGCGATCTTCAGATCCATACCTCGTTAGGCACACTCGTGGAGGAGAAGCCCGTCAGCTACCAGATCATTGATGACCGCAAGGTTTTGGTGGAGAGCCATTACCTTGTGCCTGACGAACAAGATGCCTGCGTCTATGGCTTCGCAATCGAAAACGATTACCGGACGGATCTTGAGCTCATCATCGATCCGATGTTTTTGCTCTATTCTACTTATCTTGGCGGAAGCGACACAGATATCGGATTTGGTATCGCGGTCGACAATCAAGACAATGCCTATATAACGGGGCAAACCTTATCGCTTGATTTTCCCATTGCCCCCGGTGCATTTCAACCTGGCAAAGACGGATCTTCGAGTGTGTTCGTCACGAAAGTGAATGCTTCCGGTACTGCTCTTGTTTATTCTACGTTTCTAGGGGGCAATAGTTCGGACCTAGGACGGGGCATCGCGATCGATGACGCAGGCAGCGCTTATGTGACGGGGCAGACTCTTTCTCCCGATTTTCCGATAACAGCCGGAGCTTTTCAACCGTTCATCGGCGGCACCCAAGATGCGTTCGTAACCAAATTAAGTCCATCTGGAGGTTCTCTCGTATACTCCACGTTTCTTGGCGGAGATGGCGTGGACACTGGCTTCGCTATCGCTGTTAATAGCGCAGGAAACGCTTATGTTGCGGGAGGCACCTCTTCCGTCAATTTCCCTGTCATCAACGAAATTCAGCCTTTTATCGCGAATGAGCATGCCTTTGTTTCCAAACTGGATCCTGCCGGAAGTTCGCTTGAATATTCTACTCTCCTAGGCGGGCATGGGCTGGATGAGGCGCGCGGCATCGCAGTCGATGAATCGGGCGATGCATACGTCACAGGCTCCACTACCTCGCCAGACTTTCCAACGACACCTGGCGCTTTTCAGATTTCACTGACGGGTGTCATAGCCGTTTTCGTATCGAGAATAAATGCAGCGGGGTCCAGTCTGGCGTACTCTACTTACCTGACCGGGAACGGAGACGATGAGGGCAGGAGCATAGCTGTCGATGAGCTGCGTCAGGCATACGTGACGGGAAGCACGACTTCATTTGATTTTCCGGCTACGCCAGGGGCGTTCCAACCGGGTTATAACGGCGGGGCGTCGGACGCTTTTGTAACCAAGTTAAGCCCAGAAGGCAATTATTTGGTCTATTCGACCTTCTTAGGAGGCAATGAATCGGACGCAGGCAATGGCATCACGCTGCGAAGCGGCTTCGCTTATGTAACTGGAAGCACTTCATCGTTGAACTTCCCTGCCACGCCTGATGCATTCCAGCCATTCCCTCATGGCGGCGGAGATGCATTCGTTACGCAATTGAACATTCAAGGCAATGAGGTTGTGTTCTCTTCCTACATCGGGGGCAGCTCTAGTGATGTCGGCAATGCCATTGCCGTTGACAGCTCGGGCTGCGTATTTGTAACCGGCCAGACGTTTTCCACTGATTTCCCAGTCACGCCTGGCGCCTTCCAGCCGTTCTTGCATGGAGGCAGCGATGCCTTTGTGATCAGGATTTGCTTGAGCTTAGGAACGGGGATTCTCAAGTTTCCAGATCGATTCGAAGTGCGCCGCGGCGAAACCGTGACCTACACCATTGAGATCCAGAACCCTAGCGCGGCAACGCTCACGAATGTCGTCGTTAAGGATCCCGAGCTTGGTGTTAGTGAATTGATACCCGAGATCCCGCCATTTTCAGTTTTTGTCATCAAATTTGAATTTGTCGTTCCTTTCGATCTGCCCTTTGGCATATTCAGAAACACGGTGCTCGTCTCTTCCGATCAATTCGGCAACGGCGGCGAATCCGGAGAACCGCTTACTGCCGATGCAGAAATACTCGTTACCGGATCTCCAGTACTCGTAGCTGCCAAGACTGTAAACCCGCCTGCTGCCCATCCAGAAGAGACCGTTATCTTTACCATTACGCTGGAGAACCACGGAGACGCCGATCTGATCAATGTTCACCTTATCGATCCGCTTCTTGGATTGGACCATTTCTGGGGCATCATCGCCCCTGGCGAGGTTGTGATCATCGAATGGCCGTTTATTATTCCTCCGGATGCGCAAGCCGGTGTCACGATTGTCAATACGCTGACCATTACGGCTGACAATCTTCCTAATCCTGAGGAAATCGGAACAACGGTTGAAGTGCTGCCGGTTCCTAGGGTGGAAATCACGAAAACAGCTGATCGAAACTCTGTTTTCCCAGGCGAGATTGTTCATTACACATTAACGATTAGCAATACCGGAAACGTGGATCTTACGAATATTCAAGTATTCGAGGATCTCACGGGACAGAACTTTCATTTCGCTATCCTTCATGTAGGGCAAACGATTGAGTTCGTTGTACCTTTCTTTGTGCCGTTGGAAATGGAGCCGTCGACGTATGTGAATACAGCAACTGTTGTCACAGACCAGACGGGAGAACCCGAGTCCTCCAGTACGGAAGTGACGGTGCTCGCGGAGCCGCGCCTAGGGATTCGCAAGGTTTCGGATACGTCTACTGCGGTGATTGGACAGACAATTCAATACACCATTACTCTGGAGAATATAGGGAACCAGACACTAACCAACATTAAAATCTTCGATCCGGTCCTCGGGATCGACTTCCTGGTGCCCGTCCTTCATGTAGGGGAAATCCAGGATCATTCTTTTGCATTCACCATCCCTCGTGATACACCGGTCGGTTCGGATATTGTTAATATTGTCACCATTCATTCAGATCAAACCGGCCCTGAGCAGGCCGAGTCGATCGTTACCGTTGTGGGGATCGGTCTGTCGCTTCTGAAGGAATCGAGCCTTGCTGCGGCAGAGCCGGGGGATACGGTGATTTACACGCTGACCGTATCGAATTTGCTCGACGTTCCGCAGACCAATGTCGTGCTGTTCGATGAGCTGCTGGGACTGAATGAGACGATCCCCGTCTTGCTCACAGGCGAAACGATCACTCGAACGTTCTCGTTGACCGTTCCAGTCAATACAGCACCCGGTACCGTTATCCTGAATACGTTCATCGTCAGTTCCGATGAAACGCCACAGCAGGAGACGATCAACGAGGTAGTCGTGGTGGAGCCACCTGGACCAGCGCTGCTCATTCAGAAGCTTCCTGACCGCAACTCGGCTGTACCTGGCGAAACGATCACTTATACACTGACCGTGATGAATCTGCGCAATTTCCCTCTGACGAATGTCGTGCTTACGGATGCTCTGCTGGGGCTGAACGAGACGATTCCTATTCTGCTGGCGAATGAGGTGGTTACTCGGGTATTCACTTTTACCGTTCCAACAGACGAAGCTGCAGGCAGCATCATTCGAAACACGTTCATTGTCAGCTCCGATCAATCGCCGGAGCTCGACACGGTCTCCGAAGTCATTGTTGAAGAACTGCCTGGACCAGCTCTTCTGATTCAAAAGGTTTCCGACCGGAATGCAGCTGCACCGGGCGAGACGATCACCTATACACTCACCGTAACGAATCTGCGTAATTTCCCGCAAACAAACGTTGTGCTGACGGATACGCTGCTGGGACTAAGCGAGACGATTGAGGAGCTACCTGCCAACGCGACCATTTCCCGAACTGTGACGTTCACCGTTCCTGCAGGCGCAGTGCCCGGCAGCGTCATTCGGAATACATTCATCGTCAGCTCCGATCAATCGGAGCCGGCGGAAACGGTTAACGAGGTCATCGTACAATTGCCGCCGGAGCCGGCTCTTCTTATCCATAAGCTTCCCGACCGCAATACAGCGGTTCCTGGCGATACCATCGCTTATACATTGACCATAACGAATCTGACTAATATTCCTCAGACGAACGTCGTGCTCACCGATGTGCTGCTGGGACTGAGCGAGACGATCGCGGAGCTTCCGGCGAATGCTACCATTACCTTGGAGGCAGCCTTCGTCGTCCCTGCAGATGCGGTGCCCGGCAGCATTATTCGCAATACGTTAATCGCCAGCTCTGACCAATCCGTACCGACGGAAACCATTAATGAAGTGACCGTGGAAGAGCCCGTCGTGCATGCGCTTCTTATCCAGAAGCTTCCCGACCGCAATACGGCTTCTCCTGGCGATACGATTACCTATACGCTGACCGTAACCAACCTGGTCGGCATCCCTCAGACGAATGTATCGTTGTCCGACCCGCTGCTGGGGCTGAACGAGACGATTGCTGAACTGCCGGCGAATGCAACCATTACCTTAACATTGACGTTCACCGTTCCGGTAAACGCGGTGCCCGGCAGCATTATCCGCAATACTCTCATCGCCAGTTCTGATCAAACACCGTCGGAGGAGACCGTTAATGAGGTGACGGTAGTTCCGGGACCGGTGACAACGTTAACTGTGCGCAAACGCTCTGATCGAACTGCCGCAGAGCCGGGTGAAACGATCCATTACACCATTGAGGTTACAAACACCGGCGGGATTCCGGCAACCAATATCATCGTACGCGACTCCTTAACAGGTCAGCAGTTCACGATTCCGGTCATTGCTGCGGGTGAAACAGAGAGAGTGAATCTCACGTTCACAGTACCGGCGGGTATGACATTCGGCAGCATCATTGCTAACCGAGTCACCGTCACTTGGGATGAGCAAGCACCTGGTTCGCCGCCTGCGCAAGATGAAGAAAGAGTAACCATTGCCGATCCTGTTGAATTGCCGGAACTTGAGATTGAAGCAACACCGGAAACGCCAAGACCAGGGGAGACCGTGGTCAAAACGATCACCGTCATCAACGTCACTAGCAACACGCTGACGAACGTGCGCGTCTCTGACTCTCTGCTTAACTTCCGGACGATTATTCCTACGCTTGCACCTGGAGAGAGACAGGTATTTACGCTGCATTTACCAGTCCCACCCCGAACAGAAGGCGGGACACAATTCCGCAACATCGTTACGATTTTCTCTGACCAGACACCACCTCAGCAGCAGGAGGTCGTGATTACGGAACAGTCATTGCCGGATGCATCTTTGACCGAAACAGTTGATCCTGCAATAGGAAGACCGGGTGAAACGGTGTTCTTCACCATTCGGGCTTGTAATACAGGAAATGTTCCGCTCATTAATGTCCGTCTCGTTGCCCCGCTGCTCCGAGTGCAGCTGCATATTGAAAGGCTCGAAGTAGGGGCATGCGAAACTTTGCGAGTACCCTTCGTGCTTCCGGATGTTGATGAGGATACCGTCATTGTTAGTCCAGCGACGCTCACATCGGACAACGGACCGACTCGTACAGCCCGTGCATCGGTACAGGTCATTGCCGAAGACGAAGAATAAAACAAGCGGACCGATTTGTCTCATGAACATTCACCATCCCAGCGGAACAACGCTTACAATGAACAGCCTTCTGGCGGCTATTGCCGCTGGTGGGCTGTTCACTTTTTATGGTGCGGCATCGCCCTCGTTAGCGCTAACTTGTTTACCGGTATCTGCGCCGAATCACTCGGCACCCCTTTCTTGTTCGATTGAACCACCTTTTTCCCGTTAATTCATTGATTTGTGTGAGAAAACCTCTATCGAGGCCTTTCGAAGATGAGCGACCGCGTGTAGAGGTTGGTTTTATCGCCAATAAGAATTGGTATTTTCGAGAGACTCGAAAACTTATAAATTCTTATGTGGTAAAAAAACAAATTATCAAAACATTACCTATGTCCGATATATATTCCTGTAGCCCGATAATCTGAAAATAAGTGCTGGCACTTCCACGCGGGCGGAAAAATTTGTATGGAAATTTCACTTAAATAAACGGGGGAAGACAGCATGAGAATTTTGACAAAAAGTATACTGACGTTTGGCTTAATTTTTCTGTTTCTAGCAATCGGCTTCGCCATCCAGATCAACGCTTCGTTGAAGCAGAGCAGCTCCATTCGCGAGATTAACGAGAGAACGTTAAAATCGACGCTGCTTGCAGACGACGTCAACCTGACGCTGGCGCATATTCATCAGCAGTTTCTAAGTTACATGAATCAGCAAGGCGGACCGGGCGGTCCACAAGGACAAGGAGCGCCAGAGCAGAACGGCCAAGAACAGCCGGCAGCCAGCGGACAAGACGGGAAGAACACCGACGATAAGGCTCCGCAAGAAGGCAGTCCAGATAGAGTAGATCCGCTTGTTGCTGCGGAGACATACAAGGGTGAACTGCTCAAGATGTTAAACGAATATGTACAGCTTAACCCAGATACCAAGGAAAATATCGCACATATCGAGCAGCTGTTCTCAGCGTTCTACGAGCAGGCATCTTCCATGCCCAAGCAAGGTGCCCAGGGCCAGAATGGTCCTCAAGCGGCAGAAGATGGCTCTGATTTCGGCAGCATCATGACGGAAATGAACACGAAGGTTAATGATTTACGCTCAGTAAACGCGGACAAAATTACGCAGGCGCTTAGCGAGGTTTCCCGCAACAGCACGCTGATCGGAAAATACTTGAATGCACTGCAGCTGTTCATTCTCATCATCGGCATTATTATTACTGCTTTGTTCGCAAGATCGCTTATTCGTCCGATTAAAGGACTGATCGCTGCGACTCAGGTTATTGCCGATGGCGATCTGCGCAATCCGGTTCATGTCAAATCAAAGGATGAAATGGGCATGCTGGCGGCGATTTTCGAGCAGATGCGGCAGAACCTCTCGGCCTTTATCGATGCCTCGCAGCGGACGGCAGAGCAGTTAGCCATGGCATCCAGACAGCTTGGCACGCAGGCGGGACATACAACCGAGTCCATCGAAGGAATGGTCGGATCCGTGCAGCAGATCGCATCAGGCGCCGAGTCGCAAACGAAGAGCGCCGACGAGACGCTCCGGGCGATGGAGGAGATGGCTCTGGGCATTAACCGTATTTCGGAGAACACGGTGAATGTAGCGGATATGTCCGATGAGACCGATAAAGAGGCGAAGGAAGGTAATCGGCTGCTCCTTACGGCGGTTCACCAGGTGGACAGCGTGCATGAGGTTGTTCGCCAATGTGCCGATATCGTCCGCAAGTTAAGCGAGCATTCGGCCGTGATTACTCAGATGCTTGATGTTATTAAAAATGTTTCCTCGCAGACGAATCTGCTATCGCTAAATGCCGCAATTGAGGCAGCTCGTGCCGGCGAGCAAGGGAAGGGCTTCGCTGTAGTCGCACAGGAAATTCGCAAGCTGGCCGAGCAGACAACGCAATCGTCCGGCCAGATCGATGCCATTATTGAGCTCATCCAGCTAGATACGGAGAAGGCGGTCAATATGACCGAGTCCGGACTTACGGAGGTCGCGCGAGGCCGCGAGGCGATTCATCTGGCAGGACAGGCATTCGGCAAAATAACGAATGCGACGGAGCGCACCTCGGAGCAAATCCAGGAGGTATCCGCTGCCGCCGAGCAAATGTCGGCAAGCGCACAGCAGGTGCTGGCGACGGTCAACCATCTCGCTGCAATCGCGAAGGACGCCAACGAACAGAGCAGCGATGCGGCAGCAGCGACCAATGAACAGCTGACGGCTGTTCAAGGTATGCTCGCCTCGACGCAATCGCTGTCTAAGCTCGCACGCGAGCTGCAGGAGAGCATCAGCCAATACAAGGTTTAATACTCGTAAAATAGACAGCCCTCTGGCGGCATTGCCGCTGGAGGGCTGTTTCTTATTCGATTGGTGCGAATATATCGATGGTAATGCGGCCTTCTCTGCCTTCATTGGCGAAGGCATACTTCTCGATAACCATCCCCCGCGGGTCCTCCTTCAGGCCATGCTCATCTCGGTAGCGCTGCAGCTCCCCGTAAGGGTCAGGCTCCCATGGCGACACTCCATCATACTCAACCTTCAAGTACATATGAGCAGGAACCGAGAAGCCCATCATTCCTTCGGGTACATGCTCCAGGCTGCTTACCTGCATGCAGTAGAAATACGTAAACATGACTTCGCAGCTGTACCACGGGGCATAGAAGCAATCCGGGTCAATAACGTTCTGAATCTCAGCTCGTCTGCGCAGGAAAGCTTCTTTGACCTCGCCGATTCGACTGAAATCACCATGCTTGAACGTTACATTAACGATCATTCCGATGAACAAAAGCTCCGGCAGCTCCTGACGGCTGATCGGAATAGCCTGCTTAATGACTTCTGACTGGCTCGACATCTCAATCGTCCTCTCTTCGCGCTTAGTTGGCAATTCGCCTCATGTGGAGCATGACCGCAAGAATGGAGTTGCTGGCAAGATGCTGCTCGAATGCGGCATGCCCAGGCAAAGCAATGTGCGGCGACTGTACAAGCAGCGGCTTTGCCACTCGTACCATAATGCGCGGCTCATCTACAGCTGCTAGAATGCTTCGAAGCTTCCCTCTTGCCCGGCGAATCCGGCTCTCAACCGTGTTGATCGATTCCCGCGTCATCGTACTAATCTCTCTTGCGGTGTAGCCGCGCCATTCATGCCAGATGAAATCACGTCGGAAGGGAGCATCCAGCATTAAGAGCGCGTCTTGCAGCTGTTCTCTTCGTATGTATGCATCTTCGAGCCTGTCGGGCCCGCTCAACTCCTGAGGCATCCAGCTCATCTCCGGCTGCCGCTGCCGCGCCCGCACCCAATCGATTGCTTTTCGCTTCACCATCGTGTAAAGCCACGATCTCACTCGCTCAGTATCTCGAACGGTGTCCAACTTCACATACGCTTTCGTGAACACGTCCTGCGCCACATCTTCAGCAATCTGCTCGTCGCGCACGATGCGATAAGCAACTGCTCTCACCATCGGATAGTAAGCATCGAATAGATTCGTGAACGAAGCTTTACGATCGTCCCTATGCATGCCGCTCCCCTCCTCCCCACATGCGTACAGACGATGAAAAGATGCCGAAACGTGCGGGCATCTTCATTTTTTTCAATATTTTGTATGAGATTCTCCGTTCACCCTGCACGATCCTGCTGCTGCTCGCAGCCGCTCTTCCGAATGATACAGCACAGCAGCGCATTAATATCGTTATCATCCTCGAGTATGCTTGCTGCCTCAGCCGCCGCATTCGCTGTTAAGCGCAGTACCGCTACACCTATTCCTCCGCATCCATTAACAAGCATGGCGTGAAGTCTATTATTCGTCCCCCGTACCCTTCTGCTTCTCCCTTATCGCGCCGGAGCCAATTCCTCCGATGACCATTAGCGCGAGCGGTCCAATATTCCAGATGAATTTATCGTTGAATGCCGGCATGCTCAGGCCTACCATTTTATCCAGCACGAGAAAGACCAGTTTAATCAGCATAAGGATAAGGCCAATAACGAATATAATATCGAATGTTATCTTCAGTCCGGCACTTGCTGCTGGTTTGTTGTTGTTACTCAATCGAGTTCACTCCTTATAGTTGAAATCCGTGTACGGAATTCATCGATATAAGCGTTCAACCAATCGTCTCCGTAATCCAGAACACCTGCATCACTCGGGATAAAAGCAACGTCCAGGCTCATCACCCACAGCCGTCGCACCGCGATAAACAAATCGACCGACAGCTCTTCGTGCTTCGAGAAGCTTCTCACGGTACGATAACCGGCCATCAGCGCATCCCACAGCTCCTGCCGTTTCTCCTCCGCTGGCTGGCGTTTCCTTGCCTTTACCTGTGCTAAATCATAAGCCCGCCACCCTGGCGATGTCCATTCGAAGTCGTAATGCACGTAATGATCGCCAACGAGAAAAGCATTATTGTTGCCGTGCATATCGCCATGGCACATGCCCCAACCCAACCCCTGCTCCGCGGCATGTTCAATGCCAGCCTTCAGAGCGGCTCCATACTTACGCAGGAACGACGTATGGGGATGCGCCTCTCCTATATACTGTACAATTCGGCCTAACGACTCATCGATTAGGCAGGTGGTATCGAGCTGATAACGATTCGCTGGCCGTTCCACTGTAATACGATCCATTGCAGCATGCAGCTGCGCGGCGGATTTGCCGAAGGCGAAGCAGGATTCCGCATCCTGCAGCATCTTCTCCTCCCCACTGACATATTCGAATAGAACAGCCATCCGCTGTCCCTCTGGCGCGTTAATAGCGCTGTACAGCCCATTATCCTGCTTATAGATTGGCTTAGAAACGCCCGTACTCACCTTGCTGCCGCCAAGGATATCCGCTAGCTGAACTAATACGGACAGCTCATAGTCTACATCTGACTCTCTAACTTCTGTGCGGTACAGTCGTAAAATATACAGTCCGCTCGTCGTCCGTACCTGGTACGTATCATTCAATCCTTTGAGCAGATATACGCACGCCAGCCATTCTCCGATGTTGTATTCTTTCTCTAGACAGTATGTAAGATAATTCGGCGATAAGACCGATCGTACCGCAATTGGTTTCGTATACATGACAGTGTCCCCTTGTATGATAATCGGATTTATAAAGACGACAAGCCCACCTGATAGATGGACTTGTCGTTGTCATTGTCACCGCTTACTGCTCGTTGTGCCGCTTCTTCGTGAGCCTATTGTAGCTGTTCCTATTTTATTGGGAATTCCAACTTCTGTATACTGGACTTAAGGATTGGAACGATTCCATCTCTCCATCAGCAGCTCACCGTTGAGGCTCATGGCCGCCACTGCTCCTGTGGATGCCGCTGCAATCGCCTGATACATTTCTGTCCCGGCATCGCCTGCGCAGTAGACACCTGGCACATTGGTTCTGCCGAGCATATCGGTCACAACCGATCCCGTCTCCTTCATCTCACAGCCGATGGATGCAGGCAGCTCAGATCCAATCGTAAGCTGCGGCGCGAAGAAAATACCGGTGCACGGCACCGCCGTGCCATCCTCTAATTCCACACGCTCCACCATGCCGTCATTCGATAGGATCGAACGAATCGGCGCATCGAACACGGAGACGCCATGCCGGCGCAGTTCTTCGCGTTCCTCCTCCGTCATCTCATCCGGCCCGTTGGTGCAAATGGTGTAACGGCTGGACCATCCGGGAATCATTTTGGCCAAATGAACCGCGCCTGCCCCCTTAGCGATAATAACGAGCTCTTGGTCCCGCAGCTCCCAGCCATCGCAGTACGGGCATACGAACGCACTCTTCCCGTACACCTCTGTAAGTCCAGGGATCGGAAGCGGCAGGTCCTTCTTCCCGATTGCAAACAATACCTTCCGGCTCGTATACGTCTGCCCTTGCTCGGTTGTAATTTGGAACTGCCCGTCGCTTCCCTCGATGGATACTGCCGTCTCTGCAGCGAATTCTACCGATGGATACTCGCTAATCTGCTCCTTCGCGATACGCCGGAATTCACTTGGTTTAATCCGATCTCGCGACAAGAAGCCATGCATCTCATGGGTTACCGCGTTGCGTGGACGCGCATCATCGAGCACGAGGACGTCCTTTCTCGCTCTGCCAAGCGCAAGCGCACCGCTCAGCCCTGCCGGGCCGCCACCGATAATGATGCAATCGTAAGTTTTCATTTGTTATTTCCTCCTCGGTTTTTATTAGGGACATTAAAGACTCCTTATATCTACAATACAGCGATAAAAAAACGGAACTTAATCCGTTGCAGGGAGACGCTTTGCGACATCGCTTAATTTCTTGCTGGCGAGCAGCTGCTCCATCTGACGTTCTGCATCCCGTACGACTTGTTGAATGAGACATTCATCCCCGTGATCCAAGCTGCATTCCAGTAAGCTTGCAGTGCCTTCAATGGCTTGAATGACGTGGAGGAAAGAAATCTCATCCTGCGCCTTCCGCAGCCGATAGCCACCGTTCGCGCCTGGTGTGGAGACGATAAGTCCTGCTTTGACGAGCTTCGTCATCAGCTTCGAGAGGTAGGTCGGCGATACGCCCAGCTTCTCCGCCAGCTGCTGCACGCCAACCGGCTTATCCGGCGCTGATGCCACGAGATTAAGCATCGCATGAAGCGCATAATCGGTTGCTTGGGAATATTTCATGATGGGAAAACCTCCATTAACCATTAAGGACTATATGTATCTATAATAGCTTTAATGTGCGTGGTAGGCAAGTCTCCAATGCGTTCCCTAAATAATTCGCCGACAACCCGATCAGACTATTACTCTTCGTGACAGTCACACATCCGTCTACAAGCAGAAAGCCGCCCTGCAAGGACGGCTTTCGTTTCAATATAGCCTCAAGAGAAAGGCTTGTATTAAACCTCAACAGGGATGAGGATATCGAATTCAGGCTCGCTTGTATACGGGTCCTGATCCATCGGCATGATTTCGAAGTGCGTCACATCGCCTACATGCAGCTTGTATCCATTCCTTTCAATCCATGAGAAGATATTGCTATAGGAGGCGTTGATCGTCTGTCCCTTGCGATGCTCGCATTTGGCATAGGTCAGTGTCGGGAGCTCAATGGTGATCATCCCTTCCGGGATGTCTTCGACGTGAGACACTTCGACAACCCCGTAATGGGTGAACCCGTCCTCGCCGTTGATATGATGGGACAAGCCCAGAAGCTTATCCGGGTTGATGACATGCTTAACTTCGTGTACACGATTAATAAATTCCGTATGCATCGCCCGAATCTCGCCTGCTGCTGCGCCAGCGAACGTACCCACCCATTTCAATCCGACCGCCACAAAAGCTTCCTTCGTCACCAGCATCGCATCTTTCACCTGTTCCATCGACTCGCCTCCGAATGATTTGTGGTATGACTTTCCTATACGTCCACTATACAATAAAATAGTGACAGAAGCTGACAGATTATCAAATCGAGTAGGTGAAAGCTTGACCAAAACACAGCGGCTCCATGAATTGATCGCTCGAATCTATGAGAGACAGCAGTTTACAGTAGATGAGTTAGCAGAAGAGTTCCATGTGTCTTATCGGACCATGCTCCGGTATTTGCAAGAGCTGAGCGGCATGGGGGTTCCGTTATATGCGGAACCTGGCCGGGGCGGCGGGTACAGTCTTCTGAACCAAGCAGCCTCGCGCCGCGTCCAGCAGCAGCCCGGTCTGTTCAGCCGATGCATCAAGCCGATGACGCATATTGTGGGCGTTGAATTCAAGGCACCTTTTACTGCCGTATATATGGCTCGCGTTCATATGCCTGCGGTGTGGGAAACGCTGATGAAGAGAGAACATGAGATCATAAATGTGGTGGATCGCACAAGTTACGTGGGTGTTGCGCTAAGCAGAAGCCATATCTATCACTATGTCGCAGGCATCGAAGTCACGCATCCGCGCGCCGTGCCCGAAGGGATGATCAGCATCACGCTGCCCCCGCGCGAGTATGCCGTCTACAACCACGCCGGTGCTGTCGGTCGATCTGAGGTGGACGACACTTACTTCTATCTGCTCGATAAGCTCCGCAAGCAAGGGCTCGATCATGATCCGAATGCTTATACGCTAGAAGTATTCGATGGAGCGAAGCTGAAGGAATTGACGGTCTACATACCGTTGAAATCATGATGCATTTGCCAGTCTACTATCTCGCCTGATTCTCGTAATAAGCTTTGTCCGCCGCTTTCTTGCTTTTCCCTTTGCCACCGGTCCAATAGCCGAGGATGATGCCAGGATTCTTGAATAGACCCCAGTCTCCGTGCGTATCGAACTTCCGGGTGGACGTGCACAGCTGCGCATTCCGAATCGTACCGAACCGCTGCCCTTTCTTCTGCCCATGCTTCTTCAGACGCTTCGCGAAATCCGCATCCTCCGTCATCAGCATCTGCTCGTTGAAACCGCCAATGGCGAGGAAATCTTCTCGACGGCACCAGAACATTCCGACTGAGATATTGCCGTACTTGAGCATGAGCGGCAGCAGGATAATGAGCAGCGAACAAATAATGCCGGCCGACACTCGATCCATCCGAATCGCCCCTACGCCGCCGCCAATCGTCTGTCCATCGGACAGCAGCCGCTCGACTTCGGCCAGCATGTTCTCGGACATGCGGCTGTCCGCGTCGATCGATACGATCCACTCTCCTCTTGCGGCTCTAACGCCCGCATTACGGATGACCGACAGATTTTTCGTATCTTCTCGAACAATTACGCAATTATACGACCTTGCGATTTCCTCCGTTCGGTCCTCGCAGCGATTCAGAACGACGACGACTTCGATCGTCCCCGTGAAAGCTTTAGACGCCTCTTGAATCGAGTCTAAGCAGCCAACAATGTACTTCTCTTCATTATGCACTGGAATAATGACGGACAGCTTAATCTTCTCGTTAGCCTCTGCACCAATAAACATATGAATGCCTCCCTATGAGCGTCGAATGCCGGATAACAACAGTTCGGTCGATTTGCGGAACAGCACCTTCATCTCATCCTTGGACATGAAAGCATGACTGTCGCTTAGACCGGAGTAAAAGCTGAGCACGATAAACGCTAACGTCTTCGGGTCCTCTTCCTTCAGGTAGCCCGATGCGATTACCCTGCCGATAAAATCCTCGAAATGCCGCATGTAGTCATTCATAATCCCGATAAAACGAATGGCGCTCTCGCTTCCCGCCGTAACGCGTAGAAACTCCTCCGCCGCCTTCGATAACGGCCGCTGCAGCGTATCCACGAAATAGTCCGAGAACACATAGAACAGCTCTTCCATATCGTCGATGCCAACGGATCGTCTCGACCACTCCTCCCACGAACCGGTGAAGGCTGTCTCTGCAATGTGGACGAACAAATCCTCCTTGTTAACGAAATGGTGATACATGCCACCCTTGCTACAACCTGCAGACTTGCAGATGTCTTGGATGGAGGTGGCCGCATAGCCCTTCTGTGAAAATAACGCCTTCGCGCAATCAACGATGCGCTGCTTGGTGACCTTGTCTGACGCTTGGCTCAACTTATACATCCCTTTCCTCAGGTGCATACCGACCGTTCGGTATGTAGTGTATATTACCTGTTATTCTTCCATTTGTGAACCAGATTTTATAATAACTTTTTGTACAAATTGTGTAATTTTACAAAAGTGGAAGGTGTAACCCTCCCCGCTGGCCGAAACTCTTACGAGAGACTGTTGATCAAATAAAGGAGGCAAGAATATGCAGCGCTCTATCTTTTACTTATGGACAACATTTTCGAGCTATATGATTGGAATCGGGGTTTATATATTGATTTTAAAATATTTAGGGGAGCCATTAACGAGTTCGGGGATAAGCCGGCTTATATTCTGGACATTACCCACCTACCTCTGTATCCTGTTAGGGCTGTTTTTATTGATTATCGTTTTACTTAGAAGTATCAATAAATACACGTTGTGGCTTCAAACGCTTCTGTTTATTGCTGCCAGCCTACTCCCAGCGAGTGTTGTTCCCATTTTATCCGGAGCCGGTGTTATTTTTGAAGCATCTTTTCTGCTGTCCAGTGAAGGATTGCTGTTTATGACGGCGTTTGTGACAACCGCAGTGTTATTCTCTTATGGGATATGGATTGCGCTAAATCATAAAGGTAGACGTGCATATTGGATTGTCACAGCCAGCCTCGTCTTGATTATGTTTATTGTATAGAAAGAGGATCTATTTCGACCGTAAGCATAGTTCCCCCAGTCCTGTTTCGTGTCTCTGTTGCACAGGTGTGTGTAGGTGTGCACTGTTAATGCGTTATAATAGCACTCTACGGGGGTGGAGACAGTGAAGGAGCAGAATCATTCGAACCTTGAGAGTAAAACAGGCATGAGCGCCGGGAAAGCAATCGTGTTACGCGAATCACGGGTGCCCGTTTTGATATTTGTTATATTAATTTACTTATCTGTACTAACGTCACACGATTCTGACGGTAAGACGCCATTTGAAACGCTTTTATTCTCGGGGCTCATCTTAATCCATGCGATTATGCACAGTTATGCCGGTGTCATCTTTCTTACTCGACCATGGGGTTATTTCATGCTGCAAGGGTTGATTATTTTCGGCAGCGCACTCCTGATGCCAGGCTCGTACTCGGGCTTATTTCTAGGGTTATCGACCGTTCTGGTAGGTCAAAGTATAGGCGTTTATACCGAGCGTTTAAAACCGATTACGGTAGGTATTTATTGCTGCGTATTGTATGCCTTAGCTGTAGTTTGGGTCGGAAAAGCCGAAGATTTCTTAACTACATTGCCATCGCTTATTTTATTAATGGTCATCGTTCTTGGTTATGCTCATTTGTTCTTCAAACAAGTTCGAGAAAAAACGCAAACCAGACTGTTTCTTAATGAGTTGGAATGGGCGCATCAGAAAGTCGAACAGTTGACGATCGCCAATGAACGTCAACGGATGGCCAGGGACCTGCACGACACTTTAGCGCAAGGCGTTGCGGGGATAATGATGCAGCTTGATGCTGCAGACTTGCAACTGAACAAAGGGAATGTGTCACGAGCCCAAGAGATTATTCAAATGTCAAAAGGACAAGCCAAAAGAACCTTGTCAGAGGCAAGAGGTGCAATTGACGACTTGCGAAAGCATTCCTCCAAAGTTATGGATTTAGAAGAAGCGGTGTTGGACGAAACAGATCGTTTCTCTCATTCAACAGGTACGCAAGTACAAACCCAGATTTCGATACGTCAGCAGTTTCCGAAATTAGTGGAGGAACACACCTTACATATCATTCGAGAGTGTTTAGCGAATACAGCCAAATATGCAAAGGCAACAAATATAAATATTGTCCTTACAGATAGTGAAAACGAATTGTACCTTCGTATTGAAGATGATGGTGTCGGCTTCGATACGAAGCTAATCGGAAAGCAGCTAGGCAAATATGGATTGATTGGGTTGCATGAGCGTGCAAGAATAATGGGTGGACAAATCAACATCGAGAGCGGAAAAACGGGTACCCATGTTTCGCTGCATATTCCACTGCAACAGGAGGAATGATTGACATGACCTATAGGATTCTGATTGCAGATGATCATCGAGTCGTCCGAGAAGGACTGAAATTAATATTAGAGACCGATCCCCAATATGAAGTTGTGGCAGAGGCTCCGAATGGAACGGAAGCCGTTGTACTTGCTGAGCAGTTTAAGCCTGATGTGATCCTCCTAGATCTGAACATGCCTGAGATGGGCGGTTTGGATGTCATGATCAAACTGAAAGAGTTGTCTCTCGATATTCCAGTCATTATATTGACGACGTTTAACGAAAATGAGCTGATGGCTCGCGCCTTAGCTTTAGGGGCAAAGGGCTACCTGCTCAAGGAAATGGGAGGAGAAACGATATTTCGCTCCATCGAAGCTGCTGTGAGAGGGGAAACGCTGCTCCTACCGGAAATCACCGATAAAATTTTTAAAGACAATATCCTATTTGAGCAAGAACATAAAGAAGTTAAACAAGAAAAGAGCTTGTTGACGGAGAAGGAGTTGTTGGTTCTACAAGCCATTGCACGTGGTTATCGAAGTAAAGAAATCGGCCATGAAATGGGGATAACCGAACGAACCGTCAAACACCATTTAACGAGCATCTATCAAAAGCTAGCGGTCGACTCTCGATCGCAAGCTGTCGCTGTCGCGATTGAGCGTGGCGTTCTGCAAATTTAAGTTAAAAATTGACGAGGTGTTAGCCTGTGTCGTTACCCGATCGTACAGTAAGGGGGTTTCCCTTATGTACGATTTTTTTTGTGCCAAGAACGATTAAGATGGGTTTATTGCTAGTGCGTAGATAACAAAGGAGTGAAAGAGAATGGCGAATATGCTGTACAAATTAGGCAAGTGGTGTGCGCAGCATAAAGGAAAGACGATTCTAATATGGGTAGTTATTGTGGGAATTATTGTTGTGCTGGGTAGTACTTTTACTGGTGAGAAGTCTGACCAATTAACCATACCAGGAACGGAATCGCAAAATGCCATTGACTTGCTGGCCGAAGAATTCTCTGTTGATGGTGCAGATGGAACTACAGGGGGCACGGTTAGAGTCGTATTTAAAGCTCCTGAAGGAACAACCTTTGATGATGCAGCAATAAAAGAAGCTATAACGACATTTGTAGACAACGCTAAGAAAGACACAGAGATCGGCTCCGTGTCCAATCCCTATACACAAGGTACGATCAGTGCGGACAAACAAATCGGTTATATGGATCTGACTTACAAGGAAGCGGCAGCAGACGTCTCTGACGAGTCTAAAGAACTTATCAGGAACAATATTGAACTCGTTCAGAGTGAGGGCATTCAAACAGAGTCTAGCGGAACTGTCCAAGTGGCAGAAGGTGGGGAAAGCGCAAGTTCAGAACTATTCGGTATTGTTATCGCGTATGTTGTTCTAGGCATCACCTTCTTATCCATCTTATTGGCGGGAGTTCCGTTAGTAGCTGCGTTGATTGGTGTGTTGTCCGGAACGATGCTTTTGAATTTCGGATCGAGCTTCATCGAGGTAACGGGCACAGCATCTTCTCTCTCGACCATGTTAGGACTAGCCGTCGGTATTGATTATGCGCTATTAATTATTTTCCGAGTCCGTCAAGAAGCTAGAAAATGCAGTATTATTGAAGCCATTGCTACTGCAAATGCAACGGCTGGCAGTGCGGTATTATTCGCAGGATTGACGGTAATAATCGCACTGGTTAGTTTAGCTGTTGTTAACATTCCGTTCCTAACTCAGATGGGATTGGCAGCTTCTCTAACCGTTCTGTTCGCGATGGCGATTTCTGTAACGCTTGTTCCGGCACTTCTCTCCTGTCTTGGTAATCGCCTGATACCCAGGAGACAAGTAGAAACTAGAAGTCATACAACCAACGTTATGAAGCTCAACATTTTCGGTAAGTGGGCACGATTTGTTTCCCGGTTTTCTGTCCCTGTGATTGTCATTTCACTGGCATTAATTGCTTCAATAAGTATTCCTGCTTTGCACATGAAGACAGGTTTGCCCGATGACGGCTTCAAATCAACAGATACAACCGCACGAAGAGCATACGATCTGTTGGCGGAAGGGTTCGGACCAGGCTTCCATGGACAAATAACAGCCGTTGTTAAAACAAACAGTGGCGATTCGACCGCGAAGGCAGCTTCTGATTTTACCAACCTTGTTCAAACCATGAATGGAGTCGTAACGGTAACTCCTCCCGTATCTAACGAGTCGGGCACTGTCTCTATTTTGACCATTGTTCCAAGTACGCTGCCAACATCGGAGGATACCGAAGAGCTTGTACACAGCATAAGGGCTCAAAGCAGTACAATTAAATCCGATTACAATGCGGACATTATGCTAACCGGTACTGCCGTCGTAAATATTGATATATCAAACACCTTGCTTGACGCATTACCCGTATTCATTGCCACGATTGTAGGACTTGGCGTCATCATTCTTGCTATTGTGTTCCGCTCCATACTCGTACCGCTGAAAGCGATCATCGGCTTCTTATTTACGATCTTCTCTTCACTAGGTATTGTGACGTTGGTGTTCCAAGACGGCTATTTGAGCGAGCTGTTTGGCATCTCAAGCGTCGGACCGATATTGAACTTCTTGCCGATTCTATTGGTAGCGATCGTATTCGGTCTTGCCATGGATTATCAAGTATTCTTGGTCACTCGCATGCGAGAGGATTACGCGCATAGCGGAGATGCGAAGAACGCTGTCATATCGGGTATGCAGCATAATGGTCTTGTCGTTACAACTGCAGCCGTTATTATGATCTCGGTATTCGGCAGCTTTATAATGGCAGAAGATGCAATCTTGAAATCATTGGGCCTTGCCCTCACTGCCGGCGTAATCATCGATGCATTCTTAATTCGAATGACGCTGGTACCAGCCATTATGTCTTTGTTGGGCAAGAAAGCATGGTACATGCCGAAGTGGTTGGATCGATTGCTGCCGAAAGTGGATATTGAAGGTGAAGGTTTTCAAAAAAATGAACAGCTATAAGTCGAGCCAATAATCGGATGCACTGCTGCTTTATGAGGGAAAAAAGGACAATCGCGAGAGGTTCGCGATTGTCCTTTGGATTTCTAGCACACCGTTCAAGTTATACACTTATTCTCGTGCCGCAATAAGACTGCCTCTTTTATACCAATGCAAAGTAATCATCAGACACACGCTGATCACGACTACCACGAAGCTGGTCCATTGGCCAGCCGTCCAGTCGAGTGCATAGCGCGGCGAATCGCCGCGAAGAAACTCCAGGTTGAACCGTCCGACGGAGTACAGGATGTTATAGATGAGAAACAGCATGCCTGACTTCAACTGACGTCTCTTCAACAGCAGCAGCAGGGTGAAAATAATAAGGTCCCATTGGCTCTCGAACAATTCGGCCGGCCACAACGGCTCTGCACCGTACTTATCATAAGCCAGCGTACCTTCCCGGTACACCATACCGAAACCAAGTCCGGTCGGCGAGCCGTAGGCGTCACCGTTCATGAAGCAGCCGATTCTGCCGATCGACTGCCCTAATACGATAGCTGGCGCAAGCACATCCGCCAGCCCCCAGAACGACAGATGATGTTTCCTCGTATACACGATCATCGCTAGGAAGCCGCCAATAAGCGAGCCCTGAACGGATATGCCGCCATTCCAGATTGCAATAATCTCCGCAGGGTGCTGGGAATAATAGCCCCATTGGAAGAAGAACACATGCCAAATACGTGCACCAGCAATCGCCCCGACGAACAGGTAAGGCACCATATTCGTGATGTGCTCCCGGTACGGTGTTCCTGCAGCTAAGTAATGGGCGATCCCAAGTGCCAGCATCGCGGCCAGTGCCGTAATGACTCCATGCGTATACAGCGTAAATCCACCGATTGAAAACAATTCAACACTCATCGTAAAGCCCCCCTCAATCGTACTACGATATGTAGTATAATAGTCCAAAAAAATGAGGATTTTAGGAATCCCCACTAATCATCAGCAGCGTCAACAAGGACAGTGATATTAGCATCGGTCTCACAATCGCAACCTTCACCTTAACGGCCTG
This sequence comes from Paenibacillus cellulosilyticus, assembly GCF_003182255.1. Classification (GTDB taxonomy): domain Bacteria; phylum Bacillota; class Bacilli; order Paenibacillales; family Paenibacillaceae; genus Paenibacillus_T; species Paenibacillus_T cellulosilyticus. The sequence continues at coordinate 470,884 of NZ_QGTQ01000001.1, forward strand.
ATCCGGCTCCAGCACCTGCGCAATCCGATACTGCATCGTCGCCGAGGCAAAATGTACGGCAGCCGCATGCTGCCTCCTATTCCCCAGCTTCGACAGCCTCAGCAGCACACTGGCAAGCGGCAGCTCCGTACCCATTCGCTCGATGGCGAACCGATCGGCAAGCAGCTCCATCCACGTATGATAATACCGATAAATCGGACGCATAATCGGCAGGTACCCGAAGCTTTCCGTCAGCAGCTTCGTGAAGAACAGCTTCGCATTGTCGCGATTGCGGCAGTGATGCCATTCATGCAGGATGATCGCCTTCAGCTCCTCCTCGCTGAACATGTCCATCACCGTATCGGAGATGACAATCGTCGGCTTCCGCATGCCGATCGCCATCGCGACGAACGCATCGTCTCTGACGACAAGCATAGGGACGCCAAGGTCACGGTACTTGTAGCGCAGACGCTTAGTCAGCTTCTCGTGCCGGATGAAACGGAAATGCTTCCCCCATTTGTATGACAGATACGCTTGCGCACTAACCCGCCATATGACTCTTACAATCGTATAACCCGCAAGTAAACCAAGCTCGATATACGCCACAAGCAGGCATTGCGCACTGTTGCTGTGTATCGAATGGTTCGTATATATCGCAAGCTGCACACCCACCATAACGATGAAGAAGATTGCGAGCGCATAAATCCATCTCAGCTTCGCCGGCGCGTTCATTGCTTGTTCCTCTTCTTGATCTCGCTCAGCTTGTGCTCAAGCCTCTCAATCATCTCTTGATCCACATCCTCAAGCGCATCGATCATGTGGCTGACGACAAGACTGCCATACTCCTGAATCAGCCCTTGCGATACCGCCTTCGTCTGCTCGGACAGAAACTGCTCCTTGGACTGCACCGTGCTGAACCGCGCCGCTTGCGTGCGGCCCGTACCAACCAGCACTTTGGACAGATGACCCTTCTCCAGCAGTCGATTCATGACGGTCGTCACCGCATTGATCGAGATCGGATTGTCTTGATTCAGGATAGACTGCACTTCCTTAATGCTCATCCCTTCAGAAGACCAGAGCAGGTCCATGATCTTCGCCTCGAGTGGCCCGAAGAATCTGTTCAGTCCTTCGCCGCCGACGTTCAGCTTCTTGATCCTCATTTCCTCACATCCTTATATACTACACATTGTAGTATGATGAATGACGAGCTGTCAATAACATGGGAATTACCGGTAGTGGTCTACTCTATTGGATGATGGCCGTTGTGCTATAATGGGCTAATAGTTCGTATACGGAGAGGATCTCGAATCATGCGTAAAGGTGAACTTACGAAACTTCGAATCATCGAGAAAGCCGCCTACCTGTTTAATGAGAAAGGGTACACGGCAACGACGATGCAGGACATTATGGACGCAACCGGCCTCACCAAGGGTGCGCTCTACCGCAGCTTCTCCAATAAAGACGAGATCGCCATCGAAGCGTTCCAGTATGCGGGACAAGTGCTGTGGCAGCATTTCTCCGCGGCGGTTGAGAGTCAGGATACGATCATCGGCAAAATCGTAGCGATGTGCGATATTTATCGCGACACCGCCTATAATCCTCCCATTCAAGGGGGCTGCCCCTTCCTGAATACAGCGGTCGAGAGCGATCATTCCTTCCCTGTGCTGCGCGATCACGCGATTGGCGCCTATACGCAAATGCTCGGCTTCATTCAGTCACTGCTCATCCAGGGCATCCAATCCGGGGAGCTTCGCGAAGATATGGATATCGAATCAACCGCCTCCTTCTTATTCTCATCCATTGAAGGCGCCATTATGGCAAGCCGACTGACGAGAGACAACCGCCATGTCAGCCATGCGACAGATAACATCAAGCGGCTGCTTGACGCCTACAAGGCGTAATCGCAGCCAAATATCTCATATAACACAGAAAGCACGCTCCACGGGGGAGCGTGCTTTCTGCGTTTATTTCTTATCCGCGCCGAGGTCGAGCCAATTCATCTCTTCACGGGTTAGCTTGACTCGCGAGCCTTCATCACAGGAGCGGAGCTCTTCAAGCGACTGGGCGCCGATGAGGGCACAGGTCGGGAATAGCTGGTTAAGCACATAAGCTAGTGCAATCTGGATTTGCGTCACTTGCTTCTCCTCAGCCAGCTGCTTGGCGCGTTCATAACGCTCCCAGTTATCGTCGCTGTAGAAGACGCGCACCAGATCGGCGTTGCTGCGGTCTTCCTTCGTAAAGCGGCCGGTGAAGAAACCGCGTGCCTGCGATGACCAGGAGAACAGTGGCAGTTGACTTGCTTCATGCCAACGAATCGTCTCTTCGTCTGCCGAGACGCAGCCTGCCCAGAACGGCTCATTCGCCTTCGCAAGGCTTAAGTTCGGGCTGCTGAACGAGAAGCCGACCAGACCATGAGCCGCGGCATAATCATTCGCTTCCTGAATCCGCCGCCACGTCCAGTTGGATACGCCGATGGTTTGCACGGCGCCGGATTTGATATGCTCGTTCAGTATTTCGATCACTTCACCAGCAGGGACATTGGGATCATCACGGTGCAAGCCGTACATATCGATCGTGTCGACTTGAAGGCGTTCAAGACTCGTTATCAAGTCACTGCGGATCGCTTCGCGGCTAACGCGTGGACCATTCTTATCATGGTGCGCGCCTTTCGTCAGAATAACCCATTGATCACGTGTACCGCGCTCTTGCAGATAACGTCCAATCACTTCCTCGCTTTGTCCGCCGCAATAAATATGAGCCGTATCCAGGCAGTTGCCGCCGATAGCGAAGTACGCATCCAGGTTAGCAGAAGCTTTCTCATAGGCGTCATGGAAGAAATAATCCGTGCCTTTCATTAATCGGGCCACAGGTTTGTCCAATCCTTCAAGTTTCAAATAATCCATCCTCAGCAGCCTCCTTGGATTATAAAGTGACTCTCGTCCGTTCACGAGCGGACAACAAGCATGCATCAATGACTTTCATATTGCGGATTGCATCTGAGGTAGCGAATGCGAGGCGAGTGCCGCTTGCAATCGAACGGGCAATGGAATCCGCCTGCTCCGTATAGGCATTCACATAAGGGACTTCAATCTTACGGCGTTCGCCGCCGGTTGTCAGATAGATATGGCCGCTTTCCTCCGAAGGCGTCACGAATGCCGATGGGACTTCAATAATGCCGTCCGTGCCGAGCACCTCCAGCGGATTGCGGAACGCCGCCCACATGCCGCAGTCGAAGGTTAGCGATACATTGCCTCCGAACTCAATCAATCCGGAAGCCATCATATCGACATCATCATGCTGCGGAGAGAACAATGCGTTCACCGTTACAGCCTCCGGCTCTTGGCCCAGCAGCAGTCGTGCCGCGTTAATCGGATAACAGCCCACATCATAGATGGAGCCGCCGCCCCAGTCTTTGCGGAAGCGAACGTTCGCCGAGTCATTCGGGTTGTTGAATGTAAAGGCGCTGCGGATGCCGCGAATCTCGCCGATCGCGCCGGATGCGATCAAATCTCGGATCTGGTCGTAGCGCGGATGATAACGGTACATGAAAGCCTCGGATAACAGAACGCCGGCCTTGTCCGCCGCTTCAGCCATCTCGGCCGCCTCATGAGCGTTCAGGGCGAGAGGCTTCTCGCACAAAATATGTTTGCCTGCCTCGGCTGCGCGGATTGCCCATTCCTTGTGCAAGTGGTTGGGCAGTGGAATATAAATGACGTCAATCGAAGGATCGGCGAGGAGCGCCTCATAACTGTCATAGGCGGTTCCGATATTCAATTCCTCCGCAGTACGTTTTGCTTTGTCTGCATCACGGCTTGCAATGGCAGCCGCCTCGTTCAGTTCTGATAAATGGAGGCCTGGAATGACCGCGCGTTGCGCGATTTTGGCGCATCCCATAATGCCCCATTTGAGCTTTTTACTCATGCTTCACCCTCGCTTCGTATGAATGATTTATGACTATATTGCGATTATAGAAGTTCGGATTTAAAATTAAAATGATATTATTTTGTGTTCGGTTATAACAATATTGTTCAGGAGGCACATGCCATGAAACGACAAAGCCTGCTGCTTACGCTCCCGAATATGCCGTACTTCTGTTTCCCGGAATCCGTAGGCCAATACCGTGATGATCCGGAGCATAGCGTAGAACGCGAGGCGGGGGCCCTTAACAATTTCAATATTCATTATTGCGTGTCGGGCAAGGGCTATGCGGAGATCGATGGGATTGTGCATGAGCTTCGGGCAGGGGAGGCCGTACTTTATTTCCCCCTTCAGAAGCAGCGCTATTACAGCAACAAGGATGATCCTTGGGATGTGCGGTGGTTTCATTTCTACGGCGGAACAGGGTTGAGGGATTATCTAATCGAGCAAGGCTTTCACCGAAACCCACTGTGGAAGCTCGGCCAACCTAAGGTGTGGGAGCAGGCTCATGAAGAGCTGCTCGACGAGGCGGAGACGAACCGGATGCTGCGCCCCGCTCAGCTGTCCATGCTTACGTATATGCTGCTGACGATCTTTGTCGAACAAGCGGTTGCGCTTGCGGGAGGCAAGGCCGGAACGTCAGGCGAGCGGATTATGGAGCTTCTGCCCCTTATGCAGCAGGATGCGGTGAAGCCGTTTATTCTAGAAGAATGGGCGGATAAGGTAGGCGTGACTCCCTACTATTTCTGTAAGCTGTTCAAGAGCGCTACACGTATGACACCGATGGACTTCATTACCCGCTGCCGCCTGCAGGCAGCAAAGCAGTGGCTGCTAGAGAGAAAGGATGACAACATCGGCCGCATCGCAGAAGAAGCAGGCTATCCAAGCGTCAGCTATTTCAATAAACGGTTCATGGAGCATGAAGGAATGACGCCTACAGCCTACCGGAGATTGTATGGGGTATAACGCAGAAAACCGACTCGCCTTATGAGGGCGAGTCGGTTTTTTGAATCCATTGAACACAACAACCTGGATACGTATGGCTAGTGTTCCTTATGCCGTTCGAATCGACCGTCTCAACACGGTACGAATGACGATTTCCGCTGCCAGAAGCAGCAATATAATCGTTGCATAGATCGAGATGACATAGCTATTGGCGTACTCCAAGCCGAATCCATTGATGAGCAGCGTATGCAGCGCGTGAATCAACAAATTGGTGAAGACGAATGCATAGCTTCGCGTCATCCATTCCCGATGCTGCGGCAGCTGCTTCTTGCGGATCTTCACGATAGCGATGACCGTAAAGATTGGCCAAATGATATTGAGCAGGTTGAACGCCATACTTGCTGCTTTTCCACCCGTCGCATAAGGTGCCATGTAGCCGGATGTAACGACTACGATCAACACAGATACCGCATACAAATACCCATTCCATCGGTGAAACTTGCGCTGACGCTTCTTCAGAATCGCTGTAGAGAAATTAATCGCACCCGAGATCATGAGCAGACAGGCAAACACAACGTGAACCTTCATGACCGTCAACCAGCTACTTACATGCAGCGCACGCTTCAGGTCTGTTTTGTGATCGAGGAAGGCTGCCGCCTTCGGATCGCCAATGAAGTTGGTGTACACGGTATACACAATGAAAACCACCGCAATCAACAACATCAGCCCATATGCCCTTCTACTCCAAGTCATATCATCATCCACTCCGTATATTTAACTTTTACAAAAGAGACCGAACCGTCCGGTTTCTTTTTATTATACGGGTAATTGTCCATCTGACGAGTCCAGTTTTGTTCGATTGCATGTATTTCCGGGGCAATAAGCGCCCTCCGTCACGAAATGAACACACAAAAAAGGCACCTCATCGGTGCCTTCTCATGGATCAAGAGATTAGCGAAGGTTCGGCCAGCCGCCCCATATTTCGATCTGGTTCCCGTCGGGATCGGTAAGCACGAAGATGCTGCCGCCCTCGTCTTCTGTAATGGCGCTTACCTGCTGTCCCTGCTCTTGCAGCGATTGGTGCAGCGCCTGAATGTCCGATACCTGCAGGCCGAACACCGGCCGACGAGCCGTATCTTCCGCACTCGGAAGCGGATAATCCGTCCGCATGAACATCCAGACACCCGTCGTTGTGCGAAGCTCAATATTTTGCCCCAGTTCAGGATTCCATTGAAAGCCGAGATGCTTCGCATACCACGCACCGGAACGATTCGCGTCCGATACGGGAATGTAGATATAGCTCGTAACGATTGCTGCTGACCCCATTTGATTCATGGTCTACTCGTTCCCTTCCTGCGGCCAGCCGCCCCATAGATTTCCCACATGACCATCCGGATCACGGAAAATAAAGCTGTACCCGCCGGATGGCTTGTACACCAGCTCTTGAATGTCAGCGTCCTTCTTCTTGAGTTCCTCATACGCTTCATGGATGTTGTCGACTTGGAGCGAGATGATTGGTTGAAGCTCGCCTCGACTGTTCGTGAAGTCCATCTTCGGAACGTCCGGGCACAGAATCAGGCCAAGGCCGACGCCACCGACATTGAGCCACGCTTCGGTATCACCCTCCGTGTAATCGAATGTGAACGGGATGCCAAGTAGCTCTTGGTACCACCGCAGGGATACCGCCAGATTGCGGACGGGCAGCGAGACGACCGCATAATTTTTCACCTGAACTGACACACTGAATTCCTCCTCGAGTTGTTATTCATCATCCATAACGTACGACGAAGCGGTAAGAAACGGGTGCGATCAACTATTTTGAAAAAACTCGATCAAATGGCCGTTTGGATCTCGCATCGTGAACGAGTAACGACCCGCCTCCCGCGCTACCTTCTCGATCGTCACGCCTTGTGCGGCGAGACTGAGATAAGCGCGGCAAATCATGCCTGCGTCGCCTTGGCGGAAGCCCTTCAAGAACGTCTCGAACAATGATGCCGTCATAACAGCGCCATCCGGGCTCTTAAGCTTGACGCCGACTTGCCCATTGTTCTGCCGATCGCCTGCCATGAAGGCCTGCAAGCGCCGGCGCGCCCGCTTCAGCCCCTCCTTCACTGCACCTTCCGTCATACGCAGCAGTGCCGCAGACTCGGATGCACTGAACGAGAAGGCATCGATCAGAATGACGAGCACTATTTGCCTCGGATTGAGTGATTCCGCCAGCTGTTCCAGCAGCTCTCGGGCCAGAATACCATCCACGGAGAACGGAACAGTCGGGAGATGTTCCTCGTCGAATGCAGTATCGCCCTGCCGCTTGCGCTCCGTACGATAGCGGTCGATCCAAGCATTCTTCGCAATGCGGAACAAGAAGGAGCGGCTGATTGGCCGCTCGGAGTCACGCTCCAATGCGAGCAGCACCTTCGCCAGCACATCCTGCGTCAAATCGTCTGCATCCCAGTCGCTTCTGGTCAGGGAGCGGCAGTAAAGCTTTAATCCCGGTATGTAAGGCTCCAGCTTAGTGAATGCGTCCAGTATGGTCAGCCCCTTGTCGATTATTGGATCAGCAACTATGATAATAGTAATATACCAAATATTTCTTATAGGGTTGAGTCCTATGCTATCCATTAAACAGTTTGCCGAGAGAACGGATCTATCGCCGAGTGCGCTTCGATTCTATGAAACGAAAGGCATATTAATACCTGCTATGCGGCTGGACAGCGGTCATCGCAAGTACGAGCAAGGGCAGATCAGCCAAGCCCGACTCATCCACAGCCTGCGCCAGGCCGGTGTCGGACTGACGGAGATTGGACATTTCTTGACCGCTGGTTCCGAGGACCGAGACAAGCTGCTGCAGCGCTGGCGGCATGAATCCGAGGTAAAGCTGCTGTCTGTCCAAATTGCGAACCAATTCCTCCAAGGCTTCCAACCCGAGCAGAACGAGCTCCATCTCGTAAACATCGAGCAGGAGCTCTTCGTCATTTGGTATACGGTAACGGTACCTCGGCAAGGACCGCTGCCGTACAAAAAGGCTATTCGAGCGTACAGGCAACTACTGCTATCTCATGGTGTCAAAATTGTCGATGATGGCTATGTGCGCACCCTCGATGTGCAAGGGGATCAACTTCTTGGTGAGATTGGTTTCCATATCCGTCCCAAGGATGTAGGGAAGATTCCCCCGTCTGACAGCGGATTTACGATTAGGCAAATCCCGTTTGCACTATTCGCTACGCTCGAGCACAAGTACGGCGAGACGTATGTCTGCCAGCGCATTATATCCATTTTGCACAAGTTCGGCTTCCAGCAGGCAGGGGACCATTTTGACAAATATATTGCAGGTAATGACGACCGGCTCCTGCTCTACGTTCCAGTATCGATTCGAGCTTGAACTTCAAGTTACTTGAAGATTTATGATAAGGGCATGAACGAATCTACTTATCGAAAGGTGCGAGGACGGTGCATTTTACGAAGTTTGATTTCTTGACGCTGTGGGTACGGGCTTGTGAGCGGCAGAGCAATATCGACTGGTATGTGCAGCACTTAGGATTAACGATCGGATGGGACTCGCCGGAGGAGAAGCTGACGCTTCTGCAATTCCCTAATAAGCAGCCGTTTACGCTGCTGGCTCATTATCCGAATGAGCCATTGCCAGAAGGGGACGTACATGTATGTCTGACGACTAGCCGTCTGCGGGAGACGAAGCTTGCCTTAGCGCAAGAGGAGGTCGCTAGCTCCGACATTTATGAGACACCATGGGGTGTGGAAGCATTCGACTTCTGGGACCCGCAAGGAACGAGGCTGACCGCTGTTTCAGCACCTGTTCGATCTGAGCAGCAAGGAAGTCGTTTCCACTCCTATTTCCTACATATTGCGGTGTCCGACCTAGCAGTTGCTCGGCAATGGTATGAGGAGCATCTCGCGATGGTCCCCCTGGAGACGGAGACATGTTCGGTTAAATGCATGGGTCTGCGCATGGCCGAGGACAGACAGATGGACTTGCCTATCTATCTTTCAGCAAGGAACGGAGACGCAAAGGCGAATGCTACTACGGCGATTCGACCCTTCTTCCAAGTGGCAGGCAAGCGTCAGCTCGAGACAGCTCGTGAGGCGTTCCAATCCGCCGGCATCACGGTTAGCCCAATCACGGGCAATTCGGACGATTTCATGCGATGGTTCGATCTATGGGATCCGGATGGAAATCCGTTGTATGCCATTGCTTATTAAAGCTGTGAAAGAGGGTCATCCTGCACGGATGGCCCTTAGCTGGACTGGTATCGGTCGAACGGGGAGCGCTGAATATCGTATGCAAAAAAAGCATACCGCTTCTCTTCGAAGCGGAATGCTTGGGGGTCGTTACTGTCATCTGACTGAGTTTGCTATCGCGACGAGTACCTCCGCGGGTACTTAGCACTCACTCTTTTACATAGACACTTAAGCGTTACTCGAACTAACCGAAACTTCAATATGCGAGTCAGACGAGAACTCGAACAGGCCTTTGTCCGTCAGCTTCAGCTCCGGGATAACGGGCAGCGTCAGGAAGGACAGCATCAGACAAGGATTGAAGGTTTCCGGCGCCCCAATACGAGCAAGGGACGCATTCAACCACTTCAACGATTCGTACACTTCCTCGTTCGGGCGATCCGACATCAGACCTGCGACCGGAAGCGGAAGTGCTGCCACAACGTCCTGACTGTCAACGACAGCTATTCCACCGTTGCTCGCCATCACCTGTTGAATCGCAATGATCATCGCATCATCCGACGTGCCGACCACGACAATGTTATGCGAGTCATGGGCTATCGTGCTTGCAATCGCCCCTTCTTTCAACTGAAACCCCTTCACGATTCCAAGACCGATATTGCCCGTCGCCTTATGCCGCTCAATAACAGCTATCTTCAATTGATCGTTCTCCGTATCGCTGATGAACAATCCATCCTGCACTTTGACCGTTTCCACCCGATGACGGGTAACGAGTGAGTTCGGAATAATCTCGATGACATTGCACTGGTTCGAGTGAACCGGAAGCTTCAAATCGTCTTGCGTCATTTCCTTCACATGCAGCTGCGGCAGCGGATGACGTTGAGGCACTGGTGGCTGATCGTTAAATGCAGCATCAACGATTCGCTTGTCATGAGCGACGAGCCGCCCTTTCTTGTACACCTGATGGATCGACAGGCTATTCAAATCGTCCAGCAGCAGGAAGTCCGCCTGGTAACCAGCCGCAATCGCACCTAGATGACGCAGCCCGAAGCACTCGGCCGTATTGAGCGTCACCATTTGAACCGCAATGATCGGGTCCAAGCCCCTCTGAATCGCCAGTCGGACGATGTGGTCGACACTACCTTCTTCGGTCAGATCATCCGGCAGCTTATCATCGGTGACGAATACGCATCTTCTCGCGTTGCGTTCGGTAATGACCGGCAGCAGCGCCTCCATGTCCTTCGCTACGGTCCCTTCGCGAATCATTAAGTACATCCCAAGGTCCAGCCGATCCTGCGCTTCTTGGCTGCTGATGCCCTCATGGTCCGTCCGAATGCCTGCCGCCATGTAGATATTCAAGTCATCCCGGCCAATTCCCGCCGCATGACCATCAATGAAGCCATCATGACGTTGTGTCGTCACCAGCTTATCGACCATCTGATCATCCCCGCGGGCCACCGAAGGGAAATCCATTACCTCCGCGAGTCCGAGCACTTGCGGATCAGAGAGAAAAGGTGCCAATTGGTCGGCACTCAGCGTCGCGCCATTGCTCTCAAATTGTGTCGCTGGAACGCAGGAAGGCAGCATGACGAACACGTCCAGAGGCAGTCCCTCGGCGTCATCCAGCATGTATTGAATACCGTCCGCTCCTGCTACGTTAGCAATCTCATGCGGATCGGTAATGACGGTCGTGACGCCATGCGGAAGAACAACCTTCGCAAATTCTCTTGGCAGCAGCATCGAGCTCTCGATATGGACATGGCCATCGATAAGCCCTGGGACGATGATTTTGCCGCTGGCATCGATCGTTTCATGCCCCTCATATGTACCGATCCCTGCGATAACGCCATCGACGATCGCGATGTCGACCTTCATCAACTGTCCCGTGAACACATTGACGATCGTCCCGTTCTTAACGACGACGTCCGCGGGCATTCGTTTACTCGCGACTGCGAGTCTTTTTTGTAACGTTGCAGCATTTATTTTCATAAAATAAGGCCCCTTTGTTCTTAAGTTAGACCAACTCTTATTGTGGAGTCGGACGCTGGTAATTATGCCAAGAATCGCAACAAAAAAGCCTTCCTGAGAAGGCTTTTTTGTTGCGATTGGTTAGTCCCTCGCCGTTAATGCGCTGCAGCGCTTTGTACTTACGGTTGCAGCCGGTCTTAATAAGACTAAAATGCACCAAGTTATATTGCAAAGGTTTCATAGGCGCTTATTAGCCCTATACGGAGCAGCTACAGCCGATTTTACCACTATTAGCCTCTCCTGCAACCGTTATACACCCAAATCCTTCGTTTTGACCCAAATAACCGCTGTGACATTCATTAGCCGACTGGTATCCAGTAAACCAATTTCTCGTCAAAACCTTCGTTCAAATTTAAACGAGGCGAAAGGCCTCTTTAACTCTTTCGAGCTGAACTAGTATACCGGCAATAGCCCTTTGCTCCTCGGGGTGCTGACTGACCGAGCCATACTTCATGGCCTTGTCTATCGCGCTTGCCAGGTCATCTTGTATGCTGTGCGATAGCAGGCCTAGCAGTGTACCGTCATTTGATAGGTCTAGTCTGATTAAACCTGAGTTATAACTAAAGTGTAAGCCGATCCGACCTACCTGTATGCTAATATCATCCAGCGTATACGGCTCTGGCATGTCAACCAGCGCCGAAAATGCAAGGTCGAACATCTTCAAAAAGTCAGCGTTTAGACCGTGTCTCGTAGACGTAAACGCCCCATCTGGACGTATATGCTCCTGGCGAACCCGCTCTAACTTCATGCCCTTCGTTACCGCGCATAACCTCTCTTTGTCCTCAATGGGTGCCATGTCGTCATTCTCGCCATGCCAAGATAGGATTTGAGCTCGATTATCAAATCCATCATAAAGACGAACCAAATCATATAGCTCGGGAAATAGCACTGTTTTACCCGCAAGATATGAAAGCGTGCTCCCTCCGCTTATTTCCCTACCATAATGCAGGTACATCGGATAGTTATACGACGAATTATCAATGATCGACGAGAACAGTCCTGGAGACAAGCGGTTGCATAGGTATGTAAGATAAGCCCCGTGGGAGTGACCGTATGCAATGATCCTGCGTCCGTTAAAATCTAAGTTGTTATCCTTCAAAATCTCAATGACCATCGTGACGGCCGTAAGATTGTCCAATGCCTGCATGGTCGTCATATCGTTAAAGTTGTCTATCGATTCCTCGAGCTCCTCGTGCTGCATAAACTCCCAGCCAAAATAGTCGCACTGTATGCAAACGAGGTTGTACTGATCCGCGAATACGTCACGCATCTTTTTGTAGACGTTGGAGTTGGCATGGCCGCCATATCCAGCAATAAAGAGTAGAAGCCCGGTCTCCTTATTAACTCCCTGTTCTGGCTCACTAAAGTATAGATTCATCGTACGTAAATTGTTATTGTAAACGTTACGGTGCGCACTTATGTTTACTGTGTAAGACTTCGCCATGTTATTCACCCGTTTTCCTTGGATTATATTACACTAACCACGTAAACAACTGACGTGCAGTCATTCCGTCCATACTTCGATCTGTCCGACCTCTTGCCTAGGCACAGACTGAAAAAACGGCCACCGCACTAACGGTGACCGTCCTTCATTACCTTAATCCAAAATGCCGCTCAACGTTCGCCAGCCTATCCTCAAGCTGTGTCGAGGCATTGCGTATGAAGTACTGCACGCCATGCTGCTGCGCCTGCTGCAAGTAATGATTTGATGTGTTCACGACATTGTCCAGCGTCTTGCTGCGAGCCTGCTCAGGGTCGGATAAGGATGGAAAGAGGTCTTCCATCCCTCTTGGATGATCCCTGTCAATAAACATGATCAAGATCCTGCTTCAGCAGTCGTTCGGCTATTTTCATCGATCATTCCCCCTGTAATGGAATAGATTACAGAAGGGCGTTTCTAGTCCTCAATGTATGGAACGACATCGTCGCTGGCATGTACACACTATCTTTAGTAAATCCTTACCATTGTCTCACATAAGGAAATTATTTTGTAGGAAAAATATTCCTTAATTATAACTTACCTACCCTAAGCGCATACAACTGTTCGCTCAGCGAATCCAACCGATCCTTGATGAGAATCTGCTCCGCATAACGCTGCGGGATACCGCTGAAGCCGTAATAGACGCCTGCCAGACCACCTGCGATCGCACCGATTGTATCGGAGTCGCCGCCTTCGTTAGCCGCCCGTTGAACGACCTCCTCGAAGCTGTTCGAGGTGAGCAGCAGATGGAGTACCCAACGCATCGTATCAACGACGAAGCCGGTCGGACCGCAGTTCGGCTGTGCCCCTGGCTGGAGCAGCTCCACATATTCTGTGCCCTTGATCTCATCCGCAATGGCGGCCCTCAGCTCTGCCCCTTCCTCCAGCATCCGATGGGCGATCCGGTTGTACATCTCACAAGTCGCAGCGCATCGCTCATCATAATGGGTCATCTTCGCCTGCTGTCGAGACAGCCGCTCTACATCATTCAGTTCCGCATAAGCCAATGCCACCGGCAGGCAGCGCATTAATGCCCCGTTGCCCGCGCTTTGACCCAAGTTCATATGAGCGACAAACGAAGCTTCCGTCCAATTACCATCATAACCGCTCAGCACACTCCGAATAATGTTGCCGATATCCTTCGGGTTGGAACGATACCACGTTAGAAAATGCTCCCCGATCGCCGCCACAGGCGCGTCCGGCTGCTTCACAATGCCATCCGCCACGCACAGCGTCATCATCGTATCGTCTGTCACCTCGCCCGGCTCCAGCTCCCATACACCGCCACCGACGATCTCCGTCAAATAGCCGTGTTTCTTCTGCACCGACATCCGTGACATGAACTCCGTCGTACCGCCAAGTGCGTCGCCAACCGCAACACCATATAGACCGCCTCTGATCCGATCATGCAGACTCAATGACTTCATCCTCCACACTCCCCTCAGTAAAGATCACCATCTTGATTAATCAAAGGTTTTTACATTGTCATTTCGACTTTATTAATTTATATAGTCATTATGACATAAAAGATTGAGATGTCAACCGCTTTTTCCAAATCGGGTTGCCCCAAACGCACCCATGTTTGCATACAAAAAAGGCGCCCTTCAAGGGCAATGCCATTATCTTAATGACATTGCCCTCATGGGACGCCTCCTATCACTGTCTATCCGATTCTAATCCAGCACAGACGCCAGGAATCGCTCGAGCGATGCAATGTCCGTCACGTTCTTATTGCATGTATGACCGTCCATGCACACATAGTTGCCAACCGATTTATAGTAGTCCGGTGAACTGTTCGCCGGTCTCTTGCGGGTGATGGCCGAGAACAGCGCCAGCTTCTCGTAACGGTTGCAGACGAAGCAGTAGCTCTTCTTATTCGTCTCCGTGAACCGACCTTCCACGCCAACGAATGCCCCGTCCTTGTGATACACGATGAACATTTTGTTCGTCGCGATATCGACCCAGCTCAGATAGGACACATAGCGGAAGTCGACCTGCGCAAGATCGGGCAGCTTCAGCTTCTTGTTCTTCGGGAACAGCTTCCGAATCTGCTGATCCGTAATCGGCGGGAACGCAACCAAATACGGTTCGAGCGCCTGCACATACTTCTGCAGATCTTCACCTGTCTTCAGCTCAGACACGGATTCGAGCATCGAGATCCGTTCATCCTTAATATCCGGGAACAGCTCCGCTACCTTCGCTTGTGCGCTTGAGCGAACACCCGCCACGACCTTCGGATCTCCGACCGTACGGAGTGTATGAAGGACGTAATCGGCTTGATTTTTAATCATATTATATTGATAGCCTCTAATGAATGGTTCACACATGGCATGTCAGCCCCTTATTGTTAGTTGAGTCATGGTAGGTCAATAAGGTGCAAAGCCATTATTAGAAGACGATAGCTGCTGCGTTAATTGGGCGAAGCCGAGGCCTTCCCATGCAAAGATCGCCTCCCTTTCAGGCTTTGCATGAGGCTGTGCCAGTCCGGCAATCTCGTGCCATTGCCATCGGTATCTAACCCCCTTCGCTTACGAATGGGTTTATTATAGTGCAGCCCGCGGGCAAAAGAAAGACTGCAAAACGCCCTAAATGCCGGTTTAACACAAAAGTGGAAAATGAAGGGATTGCGGAAAGTCTGTCGAATAACCTTACACAATGAGCACCTGACAAATCAACAGGGAGTTGTTTGAATGGCTGAAGTTGCTATGCGCCAGATCGCCCGCATTTGCTTCACGTATGTGCCTGTAACGGACGTACGCCTTTCTGCTGCTTGGTATGAAGAAATTCTTGGTTTTACAATAGACCTCGTGTTCGATACGCACGCGATTCTCCAGCCTGATCTTCAGCTGCTGCGTTCAGACGGGCCAGTGGTTCAAAACATGGTGAACGGCAAGCCGCTGCCTCGCACCGCGTATTTCACCAATCATATTCATGAACACTACGCCTACATGCAGGCAAAAGGAGTTCGCTTGGAGCCGATTATCGAAGAAGGGGAATGCGGCTGGCACTTCGACCTATACGACCCGGATGGCAATGTCATTACCATCTGGCGCGCGAAAGATTAAATGAGTACGCACAAGAACCACTCCTGACAAGGAGTGGTTTCTTTATGGCTGTCGACAGAATGAGGTAGCGGAGCTTCTCTTCAAGATATATATTCAAGGACGGTGGCTCGTGAAGGAAACCATCGCAGACGCAGAAAACCCCAGTAGCTAGTACCGGGGTTTCATTGTTAATCGATATACGTGACATATTCACCTGTTGGTTTGCGATAGCCGCGAGGGCGCATGCTCTCTGGGGCAGATTTACCGACCGTGATCATCATGACCGGAATGAAGCCTTCAGGCACTTCGATTAATGCCTCGAGTGCTTGACCTTCTATGCTGTGCATCGGGCATGTATCCCAGCCCTTGTCCTTGGCGATCAGCATAAGGTTCATCGCAGACAAGCTAGCATTGCGCACAGCGTCCTCCCGTTGAAAATCTTCTCCGCGGCTCTCGTAGAACTGGATCGTGTTGTCCACGACCATCTTATATTCCTGTTCACTCAGCAGCCCTAACGTCTTCAAACCTTCGTTAAGCTCAGCTGCATTCAGATGCGCTTTCGTATTGCCAAGTACAAAGATGACGGCCGATGCTGTTCTAATCTTATACTGCTTGTAGGCTGCTTCGTAAATGCGTTCGATCAAGCCACGATCCGTCACCGCTACGAAATGCGCATGCTGCAAGTTGTAGGCTGTTGGCGTATACTTCGTTAATGCGAATATCTCTTCTAACTCATTCCGGGGTATATCTACATGTTCAACGAACCGATTGGCGGATCGACGATCGACAAGTACGGATTGAAAATCGCTCACTTCCATTACCTCCTAGTAGGTGAAGAAATCATGATGCGTACCTACTATATAACGGTAACCTACTTGTTATTTTAAAGGGCTCTGCCTTCTTCTCCACACATATGACACATATACGATGCAGAAAAGCACAATAACAAAGAACGAATAGCGATACATCGCTGCATAGCTGGTTGCTTCAGCAAGACGTCCGAGGAGCATCGCACCGCCGCCAATCCCTAGGTCGAACATCGAATAAAAGGTTGCATTGGCCTGCCCCCGCTGGGCTGGCTCTACACGGTTTAATATCCAAGCTTGCAGCGAGGGCTGTACCGCACCAAAGCCAAAACCGAATAAAATCGCCGAAATCGCCAGCGTCATCTGGCTATCCGCGTAGGACAATACGATCAGCGAGGCCGCTATCAGTACGCTGCCGGGCAGGATGACCCATACATGCCCTTTGCGGTCGAACAGCCGTCCCGAGATGAGCCGCACGACGAGCAAGCATACTGCGTTAAGCGTAAAGAATAAGCCAACATTGCCGATATTCACTTCTTTGCCGAACAGCGTAATAAAGCTGACGATTCCGCCATAGACGATCCCAATCAGCAAAGCGAGCAAGGATGGGAACAGCGCCTTCGGTTCGAACAGCTGCGAGCGGAAGGAAGGCTTCGCCTGCGGCTTTTCAACGTTAGCGGTATGAACGTCCTTATTGCCGCGCTTGCTCTTCACGCCCCAAGCACACAGAAAAGATAAGATCGTGCTGACTGCGGCAACGAGAATCACACCAGGCATTTGTCCAGCTCCGTCTAGAATGGCCAAACCAATCGCAGGCGCCAGCGCCATCGCGAGTGTGCTCGCAAGGCCAAAGTAGCCGATGCCCTCGCCGCGACGTGCTGCCGGGATGACATCCGCCGCCAATGTGCCAGACGTAACCGTGACCACACCCCAGCCAACACCATGGACACAACGAGCCAGCAGCAGTAATACGACCGAGGTCGTCCAGTGATAACCCGATATAATGACGAAGCAGAGAAGAAGCCCTGCCATCAGCCAGCCCTTCTTGCTGTCCCCCATCACCGCTCCAACCAACGGGCGCGTCACAAGCGCAAAGACCGTAAAGATGCCGATAATAAGGCCAACGGCCGTATTGTCTCCGCCTAAGTCCTGCATATAGACCGGCAAAGTAGGCAGCAGCATCTGAAACCCGAAGAATAAGAAGAAGCTGGCGAGCGTAATGAGGATGAAATCAGCCGTCCACAATTTCTCGACCCGCTGCTGTTGTACATTTTCCATAATGATACCTCCAACAAACTAAATTAGTGAGTAACCTCACTAATTTCATATACTGTGAGTGTACTCACTAATTGGCGGAACGTCAACACAGAACATTCGATTCAAAAAGAGCTAGGATGAGGTAAGATAAGGTTATACTTACTGTGGAGGGAGGCCGTCGAACGAATGCATGCATCTACATACAATCAACCGGATGAAGAGTCCGCTGATATATTTTACTTATTAGTCACGACTGCCCGCATATTGAAATTTGAATTCGAGAAGCAGTTGGCCGCACTAAACCTGCCTATCCCAATTTCCGGCCCGCGTCTGCGTCTCATGATGGAAGTCTGGAAAGCTGAGCGCATTCGCATGAATGAGTTAGCGGCCAAGCTAGAGCTAAAGCCACGTACAATTACGGATTTCGTTAATGCATTAGAGCGCAATGGGCTGATTCAGCGTTCGATAGATCCTACCGACCGACGAGCAACGATCCTGTCGCTAACCGATATGGCCAAGCCCCATATCAAGACGATCCGGTCCGTCAGTGCCGAAATAGCGGAAAAGCTCATGGAGAAGCTGTCGGCTGAACAGCGCGGACAGCTGAAGGACCTGCTGGTAACATTAGTCTGAAGTGCAGGACTGACGAAGCACTTACGCATTTCGCGTGAGTGCTTTTTATTTTGCCTCAAGCTCAGATGCTGTTGGTTCAATTCACATTCGCATACGGAGCTTTGTCCGCCACAAGATTGAGCACGATGCCGTGCTCCAGATAAGCTTTTGCGCCGCAGAGCACAATCGTATACCCGCCCATGTCGCCGATAGCCCGACCAACGATTTCGTCCCCGCTGCCCGTATAACCGGAGGTTGTGATCTCCACCATCGTTTCGTTGTCCGATCGCGATGTGAAATTCCACTCCGTCTCTATGCGATCCGACCATTGAATTCGGATTCGCTCATTGCGCTCGACTGCTAACACATGCAATTCGTCCGAAACACCGTACATCTCCCACTCCCAACGAATATCACTTCCCTCTTCTAGCCGCCCGCTGCTCTTCGTGAACCAGAACTTCGTCGTAATGGACGGATCGATGAATGCCTCGAACACCTCTGCCACTGGCTTACGAATCATCATTTCGGCTTTCACGTTCGGTATTTCATTCAAGGTTGTCATCGCCTTTACCCCTTTCGTGGATCTTCCGTTTGATCTCACTATACCATTTCTTGCTTATTTCTAAACTACAAAAGCCCTTCGCCGCAAGTTCGCGATCGAAGGGCTTCTCATATATATCTATTAGCCTTGCTTCGTCTTAAAGCTCAGATAACCGTCGTCCACCGGAATCGTCTGACCGTTAATGGCGCTGGCCGCGTCGCTGAACAGGAAAGCTACGACGCTCGCTACCTGCTCCGGCTGAATAATTCTGCCCCGCATATGCAGGGAGCCAAGATGATTCTTAATTGAATCATCATTGCCGAGAATCGGCGTGTTGATGAAGCCAGGAGCGACTGCGACGACGCGAATGTTATGCTCGGCAAGCTCCAGCGCGCCGGACTTCGTCATCATGACGACGGCAGCCTTCGCGGCGTTGTAGTTGAAGCTGCCGACCGCCGCCATCGTGCCATAAATCGAAGCCGTGTTGACGATCGTGCCGGCTACGCCGAGCTCGACCATCTTTTTCGCCGCATAATACATGCCGTAATAGACGCTGTGCTGATCCACGTCAATGACACGGTGGTAGGACGCAGGGTCCATCTCTAGGAACGGCTTCACTAAGCCGATACCTGCGTTATTGAAAATACCGCTTAGCGTACCATACTTCTGGACCGTCCAATCGATGAGTGCCTTGACCTCGTCTCCTTTGGAGACATCCACTTTATAAGCGCCAGCCGTGACATTCGATGCTTCAAGCTCCGAGACAAGCTGCTCTGCAGCAGTATCGTTATAGTCGGCAATGACAAGCGTCGCCCCTTGAACCGCCAACTTCAGCGCGGTTTCTTTGCCAATCCCACTGGCCCCGCCCGTGATGATAAAGACTTTGCCTTTCTGTTCTGTCATCGTATACTCTCCCTCTCATTCGTAATGCCAATCTGAACCAAGGAATAGTATTCGCACGAATCAGGTTTTTAACCGACTACATGGCTGAACCAGCTGCGAGAAAGCCCCTTAATGATCGACGCATCGATTAGCTTTTCAGAAAATCAGGGCTCAGATAGCTCGGATTCGGATACTTGTAGAAACCCTCTCCCGTTGCAACGCCCAGCTTGCCTTTATCGATATACTCCGTCTTCAGCAGCTCCGCGACCTTCTTCATCTCAGGATCGCCCGTCGCTTCCGCCTTCGCATTGCCGATATTGTAGGCGGTCGTGATGCCAACGATGTCGAGAATAGCGAACGGTCCGCGCGGCGCTCCCGTTGCGACCATCCACGTCTTATCGATCGTCTCGGGATCGGCAATGCCTCTCACCAGCAGCTTCTGGCCCGCATCCAGAAACGGAACGAGCAGCGAGTTCAGAATGTAGCCCGGCTGCTCCTTCTGCAGCGGCAGCGCCACCATTCCGATCGCGCGAGCGAACGCGATGACGTCCTCGAACACCTTCGAATCAGTGCCCGGATGCTTCATAATCTCCGCCGTGTTGTTCTTCCAGATCTCATTGGCAAAATGCAGCGCCAGGAACTGGCTCGGCCGCCCCGTCGCTTCAGCGAATTGGCTAGGCAGCAGCGTCGAGGAGTTCGTTGCGAACACCGTCTTCGCGGGCGCGATAGGTCCTAACTGCTGATAGAAGTCGGTCTTAATCGGCACGACCTCCGGTATTGCCTCGATGATGAGATCGGCGTCGGCTGCAGCCGCAGCCAGATCGCTGTTGAACGACAGCCGCTCGTATGCGGCATCGACCTCTTGCTGCGTCGCCCCTAGATCCGCTTGATACCGCGGCTTCAGCTTCGTGATGCGGTCCTTCGCTTTATCGAGTGCCTCGTCATTAATATCGTAGACCGTAACCTTGAAGCCATGAAACGCCGTCTGGTACGCAATCTGACTGCCAAGAACGCCGCTGCCGGCTACCGTTACATTTTTGAAATCCATCGCTATTCTACTCTCCTCTGCAACGTGATGACGTTACATCATTCCCTGCTTGCTCCATAGCCATGCAGAGGCCCTCTACAGACAAGATGAATAACCGACAATCAAACCATCTTTGTTGGATAACCAACACCGCCAAACGACTCCGGCTTCCCTGTTCTCCCAGCGGCTTGCCCCACACAACAAATCATTTCATAAGTTTATTTCATCGATCTACAACAAACGAGTTCATTATTGTTGGATTCACGTCAATATTCAACAAACCGATTGTTGTAACCCGTTTACCTTTTCGATCATAATGGGGGTACAAATTCTTATAAAATTTATCGGAATATACAAGTTTGCGCGAATCGCACAAAAATCCGATCAAAATCAAATCACGCCGTTTAGTCCACTAAAGGCACCTCTTCGGAGTTCAACTCCGCGAGGTGCCTTTGTGCCTTCTTCATGATCACGGGGCTTGCCTCTTGATATAAATCCATTCTTAAAGGAGAGATAGGTATGTCATTAAAATTTGCTTACTGGGTACCCAATGTCAGCGGAGGACTGGTCATTTCCAAGATTCCTCAGCGCACAGGGTGGTCGTTTGAAGACAATGCCAAATATGCACAAATCGCCGAAGAAGCAGGCTTCGAGTATGCTCTGCTGCAGACGAGGTTTATTGCAAGCTACGGTGCCGAAAATCAACTGGAGGCTATCGCATTAGCTTCCGCCCTAGCGACCGTCACTTCCAAAATCAATTTAATCGCTGCAGTGCTGCCCGGGCTATGGCATCCCGGTACGGTTGCCAAAATGCTATCCACGATCGATCAAATCAGTCACGGTCGCGTTGCCGTCAACATTGTAAGCGGATGGTTTAAGGGGGAGTTCCAGAGCTACGGCGAACCATGGCTCGATCACGATGAGCGCTATCGGAGATCGGAGGAATTCATTCGCGTGCTGCGCGATCTATGGACGCAAGACGAAACGAACTTCCGCGGCGACTTCTACCGCCTGAATAACGCGCCGTTGAAGCCGAAGCCTATTGCCACACCGCCGGTCTTCCAAGGGGGCAACTCCTCTGCTGCCCGGCAGATGGCTTCCCGTGTATCGGATTGGTATTTCATGAACGGCAACACAATCGACGGGTTCAAGAAACAGATTGAAGAAGTGAAGGCGCTCGCCGCTGCCAATAACCGCAGCATTCAATTCGGTGTGAATGCATTCATTATCGTTCGGGACACAGAGGAAGAGGCTAGACAAGTGCTGCGGGACATTATCGCTCATTCCGATCCTGAAGCAGTGGAAGGCTTCCGAAGCCAAGTCCAGTTCGCCGGCAAAGCGTCTCCCGAGCAGGAAGGCATGTGGGCTAACTCCAATTACAACGATCTGGTGCAATATAACGACGGCTTCAAAACAGGATTAATCGGAACTGCCGAACAAGTCGCGGAACGAATCATTGAGCTGAAGAAAATCGGCGTCGACCTTATTCTGACCGGCTTCCTTCACTATGATGAGGAAATTCAAGCATTCGGGGATCAAGTCATTCCGCTTGTCCGGGAGAAGGAAGCCCAACTCGCCGCTCAAGTATTAGTCCAATAATCGATAGGGATTCAGGAGGAATTACAACATGCAAACGGTTGGTCTTATGCTATGCGGCGCTGTCCTATTTCTCAACGCGTTGATGCTGCTAGGGCATGTGGATAATAAGAGTGCTGGCCTATTCAATATATTTATTGGCGCCATTCAAATCATCACGCCGTTCTATGTCATCTTCACAGCCGGTGGCGACCAGTGGACGATATTCAACGCTTCAGGCGTATTCCTGTTCGGACTGACCTTCTTATTCGTGGGCATATCGAACCTTACGAATTTCAGCGCATCAGGCATCGGATGGTTCTCCTTATGGGTTGCCGTTCTTGCGCTCGCTTATGCGGCTATGAGCTTCATACAATTCGATGATGTGAAGTTCGGCATCATCTGGCTGATGTGGGCCTTCCTATGGACGCTGTTCTTCTTGCTGCTCGCCTTGAACAAAGAGATTGCAGCCTTCACAGGCTGGGTCACTTTATTTGAAGCCTTGTTTACCGCTACAATACCTGGGTTTCTGATTCTGATTGGCCGATGGAATCAAGTGAGCTCTACGCTTGTCGAGGTCATCGCACTCGTGTTCGTTATAGCGACTATTGCCCTGTACGTCCGGACTCGCCCGGCAGTCAGGCACAGAGAGCGTAACTCGAAGCCCGTATCAGCCTAAAATGAAGCCCCATCCTACATTATTGTGGATGGGGCCTCTAAATGTCGCCGGTGGAGTCACCTTAGTGAATAGATTGGCATGTAGACCGTCGAGGGCTTGGACATACTAGTCGCGAATGACTACATGCCAGCCAAGGAGAATGATAACGATGGATGCTCTCTCCGATCACCAAGAAGCCGTCGAGACCGTGCATAAATTGATTAAAGACATTGAAATCGCCATGCTGACCACCTCCTCGGAGGAAGGGTTAGTGTCTCGTCCCATGAAGACGCAGGACGCCGACTTTGATGGTACATTATGGTTCTTAACGAAGAAGGATACGAGCAAGTTCCATGAGCTGCTCCATAACAAACAGGTGAATGTTGCTTACGCAGGACATTCATTCGTCTCCATCCGCGGCGAAGCCGAGCTTGTGGAGAGCGTCGAGAAGATCAAGCAATTCTGGAATCCCGTCTACGAGAAGATGTTGGAGACCAACTACGATGATCCGAATCTCGTGCTGATCCGAGTAACGGCCGATGCAGCAGAGTATTGGGATTCGGGTAACAAGTTCAAGATGGCGAAGTTCTTGTTCCACCGACTGTTAGGCCAGAACACAGAAGGATCCGCTATTAACCAATCCGTACAATTGCATTAAACATAAACAAAACCCCATTCCGCCTTATCGGTGAATGAGGCTTGTTCCTGTTCCTTACTGGTGAAGCGAAGCCAGCTTCTTGAAGTGGTCAATCGAAGGATTCGAGAGGCCGAGATGCTCACGAAGCGTCGAGCCTTCGTATTCCTCGCGGTACAGACCGCGGCGCTGCAGGACGGGCACAACTTGGTCAACGAAATCGTCGAGGTCGCCTGGCAGTACCGGCGGCATGATGTTGAAGCCGTCGCAGCCGTAGCCGTCGAACCACTCTTCCATCAGGTCAGCAAGCTGCTCTGGCGTACCAACGAATTGCATGTGACCGCGCGCTCCGAGCAGTCGACGTCCAAGCTCGATAATGGACAAGTTGTCCTTGCGCGCAAGGTCCATAATGAGCTGCACGCGGCTCTTCATGCCATTGCTTGCTTCGACTGGGTCTGGAATGTCCGGCAGCGGCCCATCGGCTGGGTATGCGCTAAGGTCCGTCTGAAGCATGCCCGATACCATCATGACCGCTTCCTGCGGGTCAATCAGATCAAGCAGCTCCCGCTCCTTGCGGCGAGCTTCTTCTACCGTCGATCCGAGAATCGGCGACAGACCTGGCATGATATGCAGACTGCCCCGCTCGCGGCCACCCGCAACCAGCTTCTCGTTGACCGTGCGATAGAATTCCTGCGCAGCAGTCAGTGATGTCTGTGCCGTGAAGATCACCTCGCCGACGCTTGCGGCGAAATCCTGCCCCGGTCCAGAAGAGCCCGCTTGAATGAGCACCGGGTAGCCTTGCGGCGGACGCGGCACATTCAGCAGCCCTTGCTTCGTGGAATACCACTGCCCACTGTAATCCGCTTTACGGAGTTTGGATTCGTCGGTGAATGAGCCCGATGCCCGATCCATCACGAGCGACTCCTGCGGCCAGCTGTCCCACAGCGCCGTTACGACGTCGACGAATTCCTTCGCCATCTCGTAACGCGTTCCATGCGCAGGATGCTTCTCTCTACCGAAGTTGTGCGCTTCCGTGTCTACTTGGGACGTAACGATATTCCAGCCCGCGCGTCCTTTGCTCAGGTGATCGAGCGTAGCAAAGCGGCGCGCCGCGTTGTAGGGTTCGTTGTAGGTAGTGGACAACGTGGCCGTAAGGCCGATTTTGTCCGTTACCATCGCCAGCGATGACAGCAGCGCTACCGGGTCCAGCATGCCTGCGGCAGCCCGGCTTGGGTAGATCAAGTGCAGCAGGTCAGCGAAGAAGATCATATCGAACTTGCCTCGCTCCGCGGACTGCGCTATTTTTTTATACCATTCAATGTCGAACATCTGCTCCACGCCCGATGCCGGATGACGCCATCCAGCGTGATGATGTCCAGTAAAATAAATAAATGCACCCAGATGAAGCTGGCCTTGTCGTTGTCGAGCCATGTTCGTCCCCTCGCTTTCTAGTCTCTAACCTTTATAGCTGTTATTCCATCGCAGGCATCTCTTCTCTACCAGTCGAACCACTGAATCCGACAGCTTGCCGACCAAGGCGAATAGAATAATGCCGACGAACACAATATCCGTCTGCGCATACACACGCGCATCTTGAATCATATAGCCAACTCCGGCGCTTGCACCCATCATCTCAGCCACCGCCAGCAGCAGCCAGGAAGCGCCGACCGATAACCGAATGCCAAGCAGAATGTTCGGCAGCGCCGCAGGAATAATCAATTTCGTTAATAGATGAAGCTTCGAATATTGCAAAATCCGAGTCACTTCATACAGCTTGCGGTCCGCGCTGCGTACCCCGAGATGCGTATGAAAGTACAGCGGGAAGAACGATCCGAGCGCGATGAGCAGCACTTTCGAGAACTCGCCTACGCCGAACCATAGAATGAACAGCGGAATAAGCGTCAGCAGCGGAACTGTCCGCAGCATTTGGATCGTCGGGTCGAGTGTTTTCTCCGCCCATTTGCCAAGTCCCGTGAATATGCCGAGCAGCAAGCCGGTAGCACCACCGAGCAGGAAGCCTCCCCCTGCACGAATGGCACTGCTCGTGACATGATCAGCCAAAGCACCGGTCAAAGCGAGCTGCCAGAATGCCTTCGCGATCTTAGAGGGTGCTGGAAGCGCCGAGTCGGACACCAACCCAAGTGCCGACGCCGCTTCCCATAGGGCAAGCACGATAACAGGCAGCACCCAGCCATACAGCCAGTTCGGCAGCCCTGCGCGCCGCGCCTTGCCGATCGAAGCTTTCTTCTTGCCAGCCTTCGAAACCAACGTCACGTCACTCATCGCCTTACCCCTCCCCACCTATAGAATCGCGCCAGCGCAGCAGCCTGCTCTCCGCCAGCCTTACCAATGAATCGGTCACCTTGCCAACAATCGCGAACACGATGATGCCGACAAAAATAACGGAAGTCAGCGAGAACGATCTCGCATCGTTGATAATATAGCCAAGCCCGGAGCTTGAGCCCATCATCTCCGCTACCACTAACCCAAGCCAGCTTACCGCAATCGAGAGCCGAATGCCGAGGAAGATGGAAGGCATAGCGGCAGGCAGGATCAGCTTCGTAATCGTCTGCCACCTCGTGAATTCTAAGACGCGTGCTACATCGAATAGATTGCGATCGACCGAGCGAACGCCCAAGAATGTGTTCACATAAAGGGGGAAGAACGCCCCCTTCGCGATCAGAATAATCTTGGAGGTCTCGCCAAAGCCGAACCATAAAATGAACAGCGGCGCTACAGCCAAGTGGGGCAGCGTCCGCAGCAGCTGCAGGGATGGATCGAGCAGCCGCTCCGCCTTGAGCGAGAAGCCGACCCATAATCCAGCGACTAGGCCAAGACCTCCGCCGAGCAGGAATCCGAGTGCTGCCCGCCACGAGGAAATCCGCAGGTTCGTCAGCAGCTCGCCCGAGGCGAGCATCCGCCCGAATTCATCCAAGATGTCCTTCGGAGGCGGGATAAGTACGGCGTTCACCCACCCGTTCGACGATGCAATCTGCCAGATGATTAATACAGCCAGCGGAATGAGCATCCCGATCAGGAGATGAATCGCCCGGAACATAAGCTTATGTCTCATGATCTGCATGGCTGCACCTCTTCTTCTTATTTAAGCGCCGCTTCGATGTATTGATTGTCGAATACGTCAGCTACGTTGATCTGTTTGCGAATCGTGCCCAGCTCCAATTGGAAGTCAGCTGTCTTCTGCTGATCTGCGATTGTTTCATCGCTTACTGGAATATTGATCATTGTGGAACGGGATTGGATACCCTTAATCAGCTCAAGTGGAATGCTGCGCTCATCCGCATAGCGTTGGAACGCTTCATCCTGGTTGCCTGCTTCCCATTGGCGAGCCTTCTCGAACGTCTTCAGGTACAGCGTCACCAGATCCGGATACTGCTTCGCGAAATCACTACGAACCAATTGGAACGACGGAGACAGAACGCCTTCGCTCTCGCCATCTGCGAGGACGCGAGCTTTACCGCTCAGTGTATTCAGAGAGATGTACGGGTCCCAGACCGCCCAAGCGTCTACTTTGCCGCCTTCGAACGAAGGCTGTGTTTCGTCCGGCTGCAATTGAATCTCTTCAATATCCGACTTCGAAAGGCCGGCCTTATCGAGTACGCGATAGAGGAAGTTATACGCGTTGCTGCCTTTCGTTACAGCAACCTTCTTGCCCTTCAAATCCGCAATGCTCTTGATCGAGCTATCCGTCGGCACGATAATCGCGACGTTGTTCTTACCGTCCAGCAGCTGCGAGATGATCGTGAAGTCAATTCCTGCTGCTTGTGCAGAGATCGGCGGCATGTTGCCCATGCCCGCGAAATCGAGGTGGTTCGAAGCCATTGCCTCGATCATTGGAGGACCACTCTGGAACTCTACCCATTCAACCTTTGCACCCAGCTCGCCAAACGCATCCTCAAACCATTTCTCCTCCTGCGCCTTGCCGAACAAGCCGCCTTTGCCTTGTACACCAATCTTCACCGTTACGCCGTCGTAAGAAGCCGGTGTGTTCGAAGCGCCCTCTTCTGTGTTCGTCGTCGCGCCTGCATCGTCAGTGGACTTCTCTTCTTTATTCGAATTGCCGCAGCCCGCCACAACCAACACCAATGCAAGTACTATTGCGATCCAGCCAAATCTTTGTCTCATTTATACGCATCCCCTTACGTTTATAAATTCATGAGTTAGTATCATTCCGATTAAATGCCGGCGCCCTGATCAACTAGCGGCGGCTGCTCGACCTTCTCGAACTCGCTCAGCACGCGGGTACGAAGCTCCTGGAAGGAGTGCCCCACTCGTTTGCGCGGGTACGGAAGATCAATGTCGATAACGTTGCGAATGTGGCCCGGACGAGGGTTCATAATGACAACCTTCTCTCCTAAGAACACGGCCTCGTCTAGATCATGCGTGACGAACAGCATCGTCGTCTTGCTATTCTGCCAGATGTCCAGCAGCACCTCTTGCAGATGGGCCCGGGTGAAAGCGTCAAGCGCACCGAATGGCTCATCAAGCAGCAAAATCTCTGGTTTCCGCAGCAGCGCTCTTGCGATCGCAACCCGCTGTGCCATCCCGCCAGACAACTCCTTCGGATAAGCCTTCTCGAACCCTTTCAAGCGAACGAGCTCGATCAACTCGTCGACCTGTCGGCGAATCTGCGGATTGTTCAGCGGTAAATTCGCAGCGATGTTCTTCTCGACGTTCAACCAAGGGAACAAGCGCGGCTCTTGAAAAATAAACCCTTTATCTACGCCCGGCCCTGTAATCGCCTTGCCGTTAAGCTCTACCTTGCCTTCATAAGCCGTATCGATGCCGGCTACAATCTTGAGCAGCGTGCTCTTGCCGCAGCCGCTCGGCCCGATAAAGGTAATGAATTGTCCCTGCTCCACCTGCAGCCGAATATTGCTTAGCGCGACAATCGGTCCTGCAGGAGCAGCGAACGTTTTGTTCAAACGCTCAATATTCAGCATGAGATGCCGCCTCCGCCTTAAATTTATTTTTCATACCTGTTTACTCGGTATTAATCTTAAAAAAATGGGGCCTATGCCCTTGTCGTTGAACGTTTCAAATCTCTGGCTGTCCAGTCGATCTGTTTATGTACGTCCGTTTTCACAACTTGAATGTTTATTCGGTTTGTGGATGGCTAAATTGTAGCAGTCGATTTCAGCTGTTGTCAATCAATTTTTTTGATAAATTCTATAAGCTTACTCGGGAATAATTATAATTGCGGTTTCGCAGCGAATAAGGAGACAATCGAACTTGCCCTTGCTTGGATCGGAACCTCTGCTCCTGGCATTCGCTGAAGCGTCAGACCTTGGATTAAGCTAACGAAGTAATAGGCCAGCTCCAGCGGGTCACCGTTAACGATATGCCCGTCCCGCTGGCCTTGTTCCATGACGGAGGCGACCGGACAAAGGTTGTTCGTAAACCGCTCGGTTACCGCACGTCGAATCTCCTCGGATGAAGCATCGGATAGACGCGCCGTATGAATGAGAATCGTGTAGGCCCAGCTGTTGTCTAGTGCAAGCCAAGATTCGCATAGCTGGAAGAGCTTGTCCTGAGCGCTGCCCTGCTGAACGGACAACCCCGTGACATGCTTCCCGTAGTCGGTCTGTCCCCTTCTCAGAATCTCGCTAATGATCTCATTCTTGGACTTGAAATAGTGATACATGCTGCCGATGCTCATGCCCGCTGCAGCAGCAATATCGTTAATGCTTACCGATCCAATCCCTCTAACCGCGATGGTCTCAAGGGCGGAATCGAGAATATGATTGATTCTTTTCTCCCGCTGCAGAAGGTCCCTCTCTACGTTTCTTGGCGACATAATTGGCGCAGCCCCTTTCTTTTGACATCCATTATAGCAGTGTTCATACAAAAGACCAGCCAGATTAGCCTGGCTGGCCTCGTCATTGAAGTGATTCTATTTCATGCTGCATGCTCTACTGGCTAAGTGATTTCACCTCATACAGCGAAGTATCGACCTGCTGCAGGAAAGGCGTCCATTCTCCTGCTGCGCACAACACAAGCCGATGCATCGCGCGGGTACATGCGGTATAGAAAAGCTTGCGTTCGCTCTCCCGATCATACACCTTCGAGGAGGCATCGTAGATGAGCACCGCGTCGAACTCGACACCTTTAGCGAGATACGCAGGAATGACGAGCGTTCCTTTCTCAAACGTCGGCGTCTCCTTCGTAATGAGCCGCAGTGCCGGGCAGCTCTGTGCCTGTAGAAGCTCGTAGACATCGCGGCTTTCCGCAGCTGTCTTCGTGATGACAGCGATCGAATCGCAGCCTTCCGCTCGAAGCGCCTCCAGCTGCTTTGCAATCTCCTCGGCTAGCTGTTCCTCGCAATCTACCTGCACGAGGAGCGGCTTCTCCCCACTCCGGTCGAACGGCACGATCTCTTGGGCGCCGATAAGCAGCGACTTCGTAAACTCCACAATTTCGCGGGTGGAACGGTAGCTCCGGACGAGACGAATAAGGTTCGTCTCCGACTCTCCATATAGTCGAATCAGCGGCGATTGTGCGCCATGCAGCTCCGTTGCCTGTGTGAAGATTGCCTGCCCGAAGTCACCGAGCACCGTCATGCGGGCGCGCGGGAACAGCCTTTTGAGAAACTCATATTGGAACATCGAGTAGTCTTGACCCTCATCGACGAACACATGCCGGACCTCCGTGCTCATCCGGTTGCCCTCTACCAGCTCCTTCAAGTACAGGAACGGTGTCGCGTCCTCGTAGAACAGCTCGGACTGGCTCAGCTTCTCCTTCGTCTGCTCACAGATGAGAGGCCACAGCTCCGGCAGCTCGGTCTCGCCGGTCATCGCCATATAAGCATCTTTATCGCTGAACAGCTGTGTGTACAGCTGTTCAGCATCGATGAACTGCATCCGCTTCACACTTCGTCTGAGCGGCGCAAAATGCTCCTTCACAATCATCTTGCGCAGCAGCTCTTCCTCATGCTCGGCATAATCGAAATCCCCTTCGTCCCGCCGAACTTTGTTGCTCATCTTCTCGCGGATATTCTCATACGCTTGCGAGAATTCGAAGATGCTTCGATCTACCCGCAGCTCCTGATAGGCAGCGGCATACTGGTCTTTATCAAGGTAGTCAAGCTCCTCATCCACCCAGAGCGCCTCCCGCTCCTTGGGCTCCAGCTGGGATAGCTGCTTCAGCAGCCACTCCTGCAGCAGCGTAACGCGATTCGCTAGACGAATGGAAGGATCATAACCGTAAAATTGGGCTTCCATCTGCTCGGCCGTAATCAGATCACGATCAAGCAGACGAATGCTGCGGAATCGCATCCCCTCTCGTCCGAGCCAGCCTGCATAATTGCGGAGCGCTTGAAGGTACGCTTCCGATGCCTTATACGCAATCGCCTGCAGCCGTGCCTCGTACGCCTTAGTGGACTGTTCCGTCAGCACATATTCGATCTGATCGAACGGATCTTCCAGCTTCAGCTTTTTGCCGATGCCATGTTCCAGATACTCTTGGAAGGTCGTCTGCTGCATATTTTCCTCGCCAAGCTCGGGAAGGACGGTCGATACATAGCTGTTGAACATCGGGTTCGGCGAGAACAGCACGATCTGGTCCGCCTTGAGCCGCTCGCGGTGTTTGTACAGCAAGTAAGCAACCCGCTGAAGCGCCGCTGACGTCTTGCCGCTGCCAGCCGCCCCCTGAACGATGAGCATCCGGCTGTTATCGTTGCGAATGATTGCATTTTGCTCCTTCTGAATCGTTGCCACGATGCTCTTCATTTGCGGATCTGCGCCTTTGCCGAGCACCTGCTGGAGCAGCTCATCACCTATCGTCACACTCGTATCGAACAAGTGCTGGAGCTTGCCGCCGCGGATCTGGTACTGCCGCTTCAGCTCCATCTCCCCTGTAATTCGGCCACCCGGCGTATCGTACGAAGCAGCTCCCGGAGAATG
The DNA here is from genome assembly GCF_003182255.1 of Paenibacillus cellulosilyticus. Classification (GTDB taxonomy): domain Bacteria; phylum Bacillota; class Bacilli; order Paenibacillales; family Paenibacillaceae; genus Paenibacillus_T; species Paenibacillus_T cellulosilyticus. Next base: position 502,383 of record NZ_QGTQ01000001.1, read on the forward strand.
GTCGTAATACATGCTCGCGATCGGTGTCCGCCAGTCATAAATCAAGAAGCTCATGCCGTCCGAATCAACGAAGGAGGATACGCCGATATAGACCTGTTCACGGATGCCTAGACCATCCTCTATGAAATCAATGCGGCCGAAGTACGGGGACGGCAGCAGACGGTTCACGCTTCGCCACTGCTGCTGCCGCATCCGATAGCTGCGCTCCCGGTCGGACAACAGCGCCTCCTGCTGGCTGATGCTCTGGACCGTCTCCTCGAAATCCTCGTGCGTGCTCGTGTTGACCGTTACTTCTTCCCAGAATCGTTTGCGGATTTCTCCTGCCTGATCTCGAAGTCCAGCAACTTCCGGCTCCAACTGCTCGATTCTGGCCTGCAGCTTCTCCGTCACCTGATTGAGCCGTTCCTGCTCCTGTTTCCAGTCCTGTTCGTTCATCATGACTCCGAACACGCTCCTTCCCAATTTCGCAAAAAACATTTGACATGGCTTCAAATCTCATGGTAAGATTAAAGTGTAAATAAGATGGGTTAACTTTGATCAACTTTATAAATTGCTCAGTGGTTTTCTAATCATACCACAGCGTTTCTTTGCGCGCAATTTCATATTTAGTGATAAATCCGGCCGCTGGCCGGTTTTTTTGTTGTCTTCTGACTGACCATGCACAAAGCCCCATCACCGAATAGGCGGATGGGGCTTTGTTATGGGGTGGATGCTCATAGACGAGCTATTCCGTTTCTGTTTATTCGCGCTTAGTCGACCTTCACGAGCATTTTACCGATATTAGAACCGTTAAACAGCTCCATGAATGCCTCCGGCATGCGGTCGAAGCCTTCGAAGATCGTTTCCTCATAGCGGAGCTTGCCTTCAGACAGCCATTGGCCGAGCGCCTTAGCTCCCTCAGGCAGGCGATCCATATACTCGCCGAGCACGAAGCCCTTCATAAGCGAACGAGTCTTGATCAGCTTCACATACGGACGGGGACCAATGTCGCTTTTGCCACTCGCATCGTTGTAAGCCGAGATGGAGCCGCACAGCGGAATGCGCGCATAATCATTCAGATGGTTCATAACCGCATCGGTAACCGCGCCGCCGACGTTGTCGAAGTAAACATCCACGCCCTGCGGGCAAGCTTGCCCGACCGCCGCAGACAGATCGGCTTCCTCTTTGTAGTTGATCGCCGCGTCAAATCCGAGCTGCTCCGTCAGCCACTTCGTTTTCTCCTCCGATCCTGCGATACCGACGACGCGCGCGCCTTGGATTTTGGCAATTTGCCCAACGATCGAACCGACCGCGCCTGCAGCTCCCGAGACGACAACCGTTTCCCCTGCTTTCGGACGGCCGATATCCATCAGTCCGAAATATGCTGTCAGACCCGTCATCCCGATGACCCCGAGATAAGCCGACAACGGCGCCACTTGATCATCGACCTTGCGCAGCTGGCTCCCATTGTGCACGCTGTACAGCTGCCAGTTCAACATACCGAGCACTTTGTCGCCTGGCTTGAACTGCTCCGAGCGTGATTCCACGACCTCGCCAACACCGCCGCCTTCAATAACCTCGCCGATCCGGTACGGCTCTACATACGACTTGGCCGCACTCATTCGGCCGCGCATGTACGGGTCAACGGACAGATAGATCGATTTGACGACAACCTCATTCTCCTCCGGCTGCCGAACGGGCGCTTCCTTCACAGCAAATGTCTCATCGGTCGGCAAGCCCTGCGGGCGCGATTGCAGCGTAATTAATTTGTTCATCATGGTATGATTCCTGCTTTCATGTATAGGTTGTGAAACGATCGGACTGGGGAGAGCAAGCAGATCTGATGGATAGTTTTAAAACTTTCAAACTATATATCCAAAAAACAAGGCCCTCGGTACCGTTATAGGGTCTCCAAGAAACCTGGCAATATGGCCTTAAATTGATTGTCTTCCAAGAAAATTTTCTTATTCTGTCCTTCCCGCACATAGCGGATAAGATCTGCATCGTACATAATCTTCAGATGGTACGTTACGTTGGACTTGTCCATTCCCATCGCTCTGGCAATCTCGCCGCAGCTGTTATGGTCAGGCTGCTCCTGCAAGTAACGGACGATCTCGATCCGCTTCTTCTCGGAAAGCGCCTTGAACGCAAGTGCCCGCTTGTCGTCGTCAACAGTCGATTGTTTGATAGTCATAGAACTATCCTATAAAGCGACGCCGCCTCTGTCAAGCCGCAGCCATTTCCAGCAAGCCAGATACAACGAAGCCACCCCGCTATGGAGTGGCCTGTTAACAACACTTATTGGTTCTGCTCAACCCGAATGCTGCCGCTGTCCGTGCGTACCTTGATCACTTCACCGGATGTTCCGTGCTGATCTGGTTCACGCACCGATCCGGAGTCAGACTTCAAATCATAAGTACCGCTGTATGAAGCAGGCACTTCGATCCTAACGCTGCCGGAATCGCTCTTCACATTGGCGCCCGTGCTGTCTTCCTTCGTCAGTTCAATCCGGCCCGAATCCGAACTTACTTGAGCTGTGCCGCTCAGACGGTCAAATGTGATGCTGCCGGAATCAGAGGATGCCTTCACTTCTGCACGAATGTTCTCCCCGTGAATGCTGCCGGAGTCCGACTTGATCGACAGCTCTGTGCCCTGATAGTCACTAAGTTTGATGCTGCCCGAATCGGATTTCAACGACAGCGTATCCCCTTCAAAGCCTTCCAGCCTAATGCTGCCCGAGTCTGACTTGAAGGTGCCGTTCCGTGCAGCTGCGCCCGCAGCATTCAGAGAACCCGAATCCGCGCTAATATTCAAGGTTTCAAGCGACTTCCTCGCCTCATCGGTCAGCGTTACCGTAACCGACTGATTATTCGATCGGAACGCGCTAAAATCAAAGAGGTTAAATCGCCATTTGCCTTTCAGGTCGATTTTCAATTGCCCGTCTTCAAGATCCGTGCTCTTCACTTCGTCTACAACATCCTCTTTCGCCCGCCCCGTAATGCGAACCGAATTGCTGCCGTCCGTACTCTTCACGAACTTCACATCCAGCCCCATACTGTCGGAAACGATCGTAAGCTCTTTCAGCTCAGTATTGTCAAAGGTCCAAGTCCTGTCATAATCTAGGCTTGCGCTTTTGTCGCCGAATTTATACTGAATTAACGCAACGATGCCAACCAGAACCAATATGACGCCTAAAAACCGTTTTACACTCATCTTCGTTGTTCCTCCTTATTGACTAGAGAGGCCTTGCCCCAAGCTTTCTTCTTAGCTTTAGTTTACGATATTTGGGAATTGTTACAACCCTTCTATGGAACGGTTGAGTTCACGGACTTTGGTCGGGGTTCGTTACGGCGAAGACAGCCCGACAGGAGACCCTCTCGTGCAATCCCTCTGTGAGAAAATCGTCACCTGCTGGCATTCTTTCCGCAGAAGGAGTCGTCCGATGGCTGGGGCATCAATACGTCGCTGGAGAAGCTGTCACTGTGGAAACCGATCCCGGCCGTCAAGCAAAGAACCAGCGTAACGTCTATAGGAGATAGGGCCGCTTGATGCTCAAGCGCCGTTGTATTAGGTCCAGACACAAATAAACCGTGATAGCGATCGCTATCACGGTTTATTTGAATCTTATTTACTCGCTTGCATCTCTCGTGTTGGTCCAAGAACACCTGGCACTGGCAGGCCAGCTTGACGGAGCAGAACCGTCATTTGACCGCGATGATGGGTCTGATGATCAACCAGCAGGCGCAGGAACTTGCCGCGAGGCATCGTACGACCGAACGCATCGATTTCTTCTACCAGCTGCTCGTCCGTCAGCTTCACCGCTTCACGTGCATAAGCGTCATTAATTTCTTCGTATTTGCTGACGATGTCCGCCATATGGGCCGGAATTGCAGCGCCGCGTTCAACGCCCGGAATTGGCAGTCCTGCGAGTTGTCCGAAGAACCCTGCGGTACTGGTCAAGTGCCAAGCCAGCCAGCCGAGCGTGCTGTGCCCTTCCACGATCGCTTGTCCCATTTTGTCATCCGTAATGGACTTCATGACAGCCAGTGTTCCTTGTGCCGAAGCTGCCCAATCTTGTACAAAATCTTCTGTCGCACGGTACATTCGTATGTTCCCTCCATCATTTCAATTTCCCTTTTATTATAAAGAAGTGCTTGGGGCTCTTCAAACCTGGCCTATCGGCTCGTAATGCTGCATTCGAACACTTGGAAACGCGTCCCTTCCCCGTATCCGTCCTTCACATCGTGCATCTGAACATGCTGGAAACCATTCTGCTTCAGGATGCTCTCGAACTCTGCAAGATCATAAAGACGCAGCGGAAAATCCATGATTTCCGTCTTCTCGACGTTGCCTTCTCTCACGAGCTGATACTTCAATTGGGTGACGAGCAGCGACTGCTCTGCGTCATAATGCACCTTCTTGTACGTGACGATGCATTCGTCGTTCACGTCCTGCCGCGCCGTCTCGGTCCATTCCAGCATTTCATCGATGTGATCGCGTTTCAGTATGATGGTTAACAGCAGTTTTCCGTCAGGCTTTAGGGCAGCCCTCATATTCACTAGGCTTCGGTCAACCAACTCGTTAGGCAGCAGTGAGAATGATCCGAATGGAATCATAATGAGGTCGTACGGGCGTGGACTATCGAATTCCTCGATTGTCTGATGGTGTATGAGAGGCTGTAGGTTCAACCGCCGAGCCTTCTCCCTGCACGCCTGCAGCATGTCCTCCGAGATGTCGAACCCCTCGATATGGACGCCATTTTGCATAAAAGGAATCAACATCCGTCCGTTGCCGCACATCGGCTCCAGCACACGGAAATCGGAATTTGTTCTGTCCACGAAGGATAGATAGAACTCCAGTTCCTTGCCTGCTGCGATTGATTTATCTGTTTCATATAATTTCGTACAAAGCTCTCCGTAATAGCTGTTCAATTGTTTCTTCACTCCTGTTGTGATTTAGAGTTTGGTGCACTTGATAATGAATGCAGGAGGGATAAGAGCCGCCTTCTGATAGGTATACCACACGGCGGGATCACCCGATTGATTGTCCTCCCCGAGGACAACGTCCTCAACCACCCGTTCGATTCGAAAACCAACCTGGATAAGTTCATTCACGTACGTGCCCAGCTTCATCTGATTCACGATTGCCGGACTGTTCCATGGTTCGCATTGCTGCAGACCTTCATCATGGTAAGACCTGCTGATGACGAGCTGATCATCCTTTTGACTCACACGACTGTGAAGCGGATGCTCCCAGCTAAAGATAAAGGTGCCGCCTGGTTTCAAATAGCTGTAGACATTATGCAGCGTACTGCGAAGATCCACCGTCCAACCAAGCGCATAGATAGAGTAGACAACATCAAAATAGTCGCTCGGAACACCGGGGTTCTTCTCCATCGCCCCTTGGAACAAATGCAGCTTCTTCCCATGCTCCGCAAGCAGACCTCGAGCGGTATGGATCTGCGTATCGGACAGATCAATCCCCCACAGCTCTGCTGCATCCTGTGAAGCCATATAGAGCAGGGAATGCCCACTGCCGCAGCCCATTTCTAACACTCTCTTGTTCGTTATATCTCCGAATAGGTGTAATTCGTTTTCTGTTGGCAGATACGGGCCGTACGCCGGAAGCGCCGTCCTCCCAAAGAAGCGCGGAGCCGTGTCGTCCCAGCTTTTTTTATTCGATAAAAGATACTGTTCTTGTACAAGTTCCATTAGTCAGCCTCCTCTTCTAATGAGAGCTAGCACAATATATTCCATAATAGGATCCAAAAAACCTTCCAGCTGCATACAAATAAGCCGCCCCTGTGAATGGAGCGGCTCTGTTATGTATTCCTTTATGTTATATGACATGCGATCAGAACGCTTGACCGCACAACGAAATATGATCCTACAAATATGGCTCAACTACAGGTTTGATATAACGGTTTGTAATCTCCTGATAGTACTGAAGCGCGAACACGCCTGGCCGGACATCGCCATTGTTCGACTTCCACGGATCTCTGCTTGGGTCAGGGAAAGGCAGCAGCAGTACATGAACCATCTGGCCGTTCAACTGCACCTTGCCGAGCAATCCCGGATGGTTAGGAAAAACAGCAGATTGGAACGATTCAAACTGCAGCCCCGGGAAAATTTTCTCAAGCAGCTTCCGCTTCACCGGAATTTTGCCTAGCCCGATAATAAGCGGAATGGAGAAGGACGTAATCAACTGATGAAGCAGCCGTGCCCGTTTGATTGCATCGTTCGTGTAATGACTGAATTCGTCTTGATGCACACGTTTGAAATCGACATTATCGAATGCTTTGTTAAACAATGACTTGTTGACCGTGCTGTATTCAGGGTACCACTTCCCCATATTGGGCCTTGGCAGCGGGCGCCAATCCGTTAGAGCGAAGTCAATTCTGCATTCCGAATCTTTACGGTAAAGCTGTCCGATTCTTCGTTTAATATCAGCTGCTGCATTCTTATCTTCTGGATATAAGCGGAACCAATGATTTGAGTCTGGCTGAGGACGTTCAAGCGCCAAGCTGATTCGAGCGATGGTCGAGTTAAAGAAACCGCCCGTAAACGGTTCAACTGGTGGTAGTCCCAACACCTGCCGCACCTTTTGCCCCCCTAGTTGGGCATTCGGTTCCCAATAGCCATCCTCTCGGCTGCCTGGTGTGAAGGACGATACAATAGAGCCATTGTCGAACTGTCCGAAGGTTTCTGCCCGTGCAATAACATTCTCCGGGATCGCATACCCGCCGGTACCTTCCTCAATGCCGAAGAATACAATCTTTGCATTAGGGAAATTCCCGCATCCCATATAGGAAACCAAAGTCTGATACTGCTCCTGTGAAATGGTCCACTGCATCTTGTCCATTCAAGTATCCCCTTATTGTTCGCGTGAGTTATGTATACTGCTTCTGCATCTACCAGGAACGCTTCAGCCCCCTTAAGAGACGACCGAATTGTAAGGAATCTGCGCCGTTATTTCTCACCCGCTTCAGCAATGCTGAGTCCGGTGCCAAACTTCCATTCTTCATATCCTGCCGGCCTAAACCCTGCGCCCAACACTGCCGCCGCTGTTCCGCTCGTGCTGCCCGTTATTGGGGATACGACTTTATATTGAGAGCCAATTCGTTGTAAGCTGCCTTGATTCGCCAATGTCTCGAGGTCCCGGAATATCCAGCCGTCCGGGTCTGGCTTCTCAAGGATCGACCCTGCAAGCAAGGTGACTCGCGCTCCTCTTGCCGCCGTCCTATCGTAATAGCCCTGTGCCTGGTTTAGAAAGATATTGGCATCTTCTGGATGCTGCCCTGTGGCAAAAAGCTTTGGATTAGTCATCGTGTCCTCTCCGATCCATTGATTTTAACGAGTAAGGTAATCGATCTCTTCTTGGCTTAAGCCCCGGTAGATCCCACAGCCATGAGCTTTGGACCATTCAATCTGCACAAAAGGGCTCGTCTCTCGCTGACCGCCCAGCGAGACCCAACGCTGAGTCGCCTTGAACACACCTGGCATAGCGCCTTGCGGTTGCAGCTCTGGAACTGCCATCTTCAAATCCGTACCGATCGCATGGCCAGGATGCGCGATGAAATAATCCCACACCTTCTTCTGCTTGGGCGATAAGCCTTCAACAAAACCTTTCAGCATCTGCAGGTGCGCACCATCCTGCTCTTGCACTTGTACGGATGTTGATGATGGCGTTGCTGACGATTGCACCGTCTTCCCTTGCTCGCCTTGCAGCTGACCCAAATGGAAATCAAGCAGATCTCTCGCCTTCTTTAACGAATCGATATCATTGAGATCTATCTCCAGCGTCATTCTCACCTTGTTTTCACCTCTCGCTTAATTGTCTTAGGATAATTTTAACACCTACTTTAAAGTCTGTAAACAGTTTTAAGACATTATAATAAAGTGTTAACACTTATGTTCAAGCCGAACAACTTCCTTTAACAAACGGTGAAGATTGCATCGTCCATGATTTAACCCCGCTTCTAAGTGGAATACTACCCAAGAGTATGCATTGTTGGCCGGGGGCAAAACTATTAGGACGTTAAAACTTCTTTGCGCGCAGCCTAAAGTAGTTGACCGGTGCAAGACTGTTTCTCTAGACCCACACGGTTTCTGTAAACTATAATGACACAGGACCATCCATTAAGATGGGAATTCGGACCAATTACGTTTCAAGAATGCGATAAATGGAGGCACCTGTGTTGAGTAAGGATAGCAATCAGTCCATCATTGCCGTTTGGATCAGTTTATTCAGCAATATTTTTCTTACCGTTGGCAAAATAGCAGTTGGCGTCTTCTTCAACAGTCCCGTTCTCTTAGCTGACGGCGTACATAATGCGGGAGATGTAATCGCGACAGGCGCTGCGCTTGGCTCCATGCAGATTTCGAAGCGTCCTGCCGATGACGATCATCCGTATGGACATGGCAAAGCAGAGGTTCTAGCATCCGGCATTGTCGGCATCATCTTGGGCCTTGCATCGATCTATATGGCGTATCACGCTGTTCTGGGCCTGTTCGAAGACCCTCATCCGACAAGTTATATCGCGCTCATTGCGGCCTTTATTTCATTGGTGTGGAAGTTCTGGCTGTACAAATACACGATCAAATTAGGCAAGGCCACGAATTCCAAGGGCTTGCTTGCAACAGCGTATGACCACCTTGCCGATGTGTATGCATCGATCGCTGCTGTACTTGGCATTGGTCTATCCCTATTTGGTGAGCATTTTGGCATTACGTTCTTATCCTACGGTGACCCGGTTGCGGGTATTATCGTATCGTACTTCGTCCTGAAGCTGGCCATCGAGATGGGCAAGGAAGCAACGAATGTGCTCATGGAGACGAATGTAAGCAAGGATAAGCTGGACGATTTCTGCCGAATCATTGAATCCGTAGGAAATGTGAAACGGATCGACCGCGTTCGGGCAAGGGATCACGGCCATTACATTCTCGTTGACGTTCGTGTAAGCATCCCTGCTGAATTGACCATCCAAGAAGGTCACGATATTTCGCGTGAAATTAAACAATCGATCATGGATCGTCACGCCGATGTCGATGAAGTGCTCGTGCATCTGAATCCGTTTTATGCTTAAGGATATCTTGTCTAAAATCAACCGCTCGCGCTGCTGCGAGCGGTTTTTCGTTGTGCGTACAATCAACCTCGGAACCTAGCCCCGCTCCTTCCCAGGATGGAGGGCAAGATCATTACTCCGCACCATGGATAATCCCCCTTTTTCTGCTAAATTATAGTCAATTCATATTGGGATAACCCATACAAGATGAGGAGCGATAACAGGTGAAGACGTTAATTGAGTTCAAGAATGTAACGAAGCAGTACCGAATAGGAGAAGTGTCGATCAAGGCGCTGGATGGCGTCGACTTCTCGATTGCGGAAGGCGAGTTTGTCGTTATTCTAGGGGCAAGCGGTGCGGGTAAGAGCACCATTCTGAACATTCTTGGCGGAATGGATACGGCCACTTCTGGCCAAGTCATTGTTGGCGGCGAAGAGATCACGAGGCTCAAGGATAAACGGCTAACCGCCTATCGCGGGGAACAAGTCGGTTTTGTCTTTCAATTTTATAACCTCATTCCGAATCTGAACGCTCTGGAGAACGTCGAATTCGCTACTGAGGTGTGCAAGGACCATCTCGACGCGAAGAAGGTATTGGCTCAAGTCGGCTTACAGGATCGCGCCCGTAACTTCCCATCCCAGCTCTCGGGCGGCGAGCAGCAGCGGGTGGCAATCGCGAGAGCGGTAGCGAAAAACCCACTGCTCCTGCTGTGCGACGAGCCGACCGGCGCACTCGATTATATAACGGGCAAGTCAGTCCTGAAGCTGCTTCAAGACTTGAACCGGGATACGAAGAAATGTGTCATACTGGTCACCCACAATTCCGCCATCGCCCCTATCGCGGACAAAGTGATCAAGGTGAAGAGCGGCACAATCGAGAGCATCACCGTTAATGCCGTCAAACAGAGCATTGAGGAGATTGAATGGTGATGAACAAGCTGTGGCGCAAATCATTAAGGGATCTGAAGCAGGCGAAGGGGCAGTTCATCGCCTTCGTTCTCGTCATTGCAGTCGGTGCCTTCTTTTATGCGGGTCTCGTCACTTACAGCAGCAGCCTTGACGCTTATACCGAGGATTACTTCCAGCAGCATCATCTTAGCGATTTATATGTTTCCTATGACCAAATATCGAACAATGAAGTGACCGAGCTAAGCAAAGTGGATGGCGTTAGCCGAATAGAAGGCCGTTATACGCTGGACGCCACGCAACTCTGGGACGATTATAAATCGTCGCTCACTCTTCACTCGATCCCTGCTAACAATGCCATCAATACGCCAACGCTGATCGAGGGCCGCATTCCATCAAGAAGCAACGAGATCCTCTTGGATTCTCATTATGCAGTAGAGCATCAATACCAGGTGGGCGACAAGATGACCATTAACGCGGGTGAAACAAGCATCACGTTTACGATCAGCGGCTTGGGCGAGAACGTCGAGCATGCCAAGCTGAATGACACGCAGGACCATGCCCTATATGGAATAGCCTATATCGCTGAAGCGGCCATTCCTGAGATTACAGGAGACTCGTCCTCTCCCTACAACGAAGTCATGATTACAACTGCGGATGGGTATGACATCGATGCGCTCGGGCAATCGATTGCGGCTCAATCGGAGCGAATGAAGCTGCCGTATCTCGATCAGGTCAACAAGGAACGAACGTTCAACTACTCGCAAATTACGCAGACGATCTACAATAACAACCTGATGAGCAAAGTCATACCGCTCGTTCTGTTCATCATCGAGGCCATTATCCTCTTCTTGGCGATGTCGCGCATCATCGATTCCGAGCGGAAGCAGGTCGGTATTATGAAAGCGCTTGGCGTTCGGGACCGCAGCATATTGCTGCACTACATGGGTTATCCGGTGCTCGTAAGTATCGTTGGGTCGATTGCCGGCTGTGTCCTAGCCGCAGTTGTATTCATCCCGTTAATAACGGAGTCCAATGCAAGAGCCTATTCACTGCCTGGCATCGCGTTCTCCTTATCGCTGTACGCAGTCATCCCCCCGATGCTGTTCTCCGCTGCTTTCGGCATGCTGGCTTGCTACTTCAGCGGCAGATCGATCTTACGCGAGCATGCGGCGCAAGCGATGCGGCCAAAGCCTCCCAAGCAGATGAAGAAGCTCGTCATCGAACGCATTCCAGGTCTGTGGAGACGAATCTCGTACAGCTACAAGCTGATATTACGAAACATTTTTCTCAATAAACAGAAGGCTTTGGCAAGCTCCATCGGTATCGTTGTGAGCACGGTGCTGCTGATTACGGCATTCGGCACGCAGATGGCGCTGCTTAAGGTCGCGAATCAAGCAGAAGAGGTGTACACGTACGATCTACGGGTCGATTATAAGACGGGGTCTTCACCTGATCCATCGAGTCTGCCGTCCGGTATTACGACTAGTTATGGCCTATCCTCGTATCCCGTCGCGCTGCTCGAAGACGATGTACGGGAAAATGCCACGTTAGTCGTGACGGAGCAGGACAACCGCTTGATTCATTTCGTTGACGCCAATGATACCGAGGTATCGCTCGCAGAGGACGGGGTGCTGGTGCCTCAATCTTACGCAGATCACTATCACATAGCGGTAGGCGACACGATCAGGCTCAAGTTCACAGCGCCAGCGATGAACAATAAGACGGTCGAGATGAAGGTTGCGCAACTATCCGCTCAATATTCGAATCCGTCCTTCTACTGCACGCCAGCGTATCTAGCCAGCTTTGGTATCGCGTATCGCCCGACATCGCTTGTCGTTCAAGCGGATGCTGCTGCTGACCTTGAACCGATTCGCAGCTTCTTCGAGCAGGACTCGCACGTCGAAACGATCGCAGACCGACAGGATCTGCAGAAGTCCGCACAATATATCCTGAAGCAGAACAGCTTCGTCTTCATCATGTTCATTATTTCGGCGGTCATTCTGTCATTCGGCGCGATCTACACGATCTCGTCCATCAACATCTTTGAGCGCAATCGCGAGCTCGCCACACTGAAGGTGCTTGGCTATTACAAGAACAAGATCTACAAGCTCATTTTCTTAGAAAATATCGTGCTTACCGTGTTCGCAGCCATCGTCGCTCTGCCGATCAGCGGTTACGTATATGGCATTATTATCAACGCACTGTCCAGCACCCATCAGCAAATCCCGAATCAACTGAGCGCTCTAGTCATCTTGGCGGCTGTCGCTGTCGCATTCCTGCTCACGACACTCTCCAACCTGCTGCTCAGAAGCAAGGTGTCGAACATCGATATGATCGAATCGCTCAAAAGCGTAGAGTAACGAAGGAAGGGCCATCCGCCATGGATGGCCCTTCCCTTCTGCCTACTGAACACGCATGCGTTCAAATGTGATGGGTATATGAAGAGAATCGATTACTTCGCGCTCCAGCCGCCGTCTATAATGAGTTCTTCGCCCGTTACGAACTTTGATTCGTCCGATGCGAGATAAAGGTAGCCGTTGGCAATGTCGATCGCTTCGCCAGCGAATGGCGGCAGCGGAATGACACCCTCGAATGCTTTGCCGAGCACCTCGCGGGAGGTTACGCCATAACGCTGCGCCGCGCCTGTCAGAATGGCGCCTGGATAGATCGAGTTAACGCGAATGTTATCCTGCGCGAAGTTCACCGCTGCATGCTTCGACAATGCGCGAACGCCGCCCTTAGCTGCAGCATAAGCAGCAGCGCCATTATCCGCGCTGCCGATAATGGCCGCTAGAGATACGCAGTTTACGATTGAGCCGCCACCGTTCTGCTGCATCGTTGGAATAACCGACTGCATGCCCAAGAACACCGACGTCAGGTTCAGGCTGAGGGAGCGGTTCCATCCCTCTAATGTTTCGTCCAGCAGCTTCTTATGGAATGAGACGCCTGCATTATTGACGAGAATATCGACCTTGCCAAATGCAGTGACCGCCTCGGAAACGACCTGCTTCCACTGCTCCTCGGACGCAACATCGAGCGCTGCACATAAGATCTCGCCACCGATTGCAGCGGTTGCCTCCTTCAATTGTTCAAATGCAATGTCAGTCGCGACAACGCGTGCTCCTTCTCTCGTAAACAATTCAACCGCGGCTAATCCCATACCCGACGCGGCACCTGTAATGATTGCTACTTTGTTGGCTAAGCGGCCCATTCGTCATCACTCCTAATTGTGATTATTAATTCACAATTAAATTTAATGGAGATCTCTTTTAAAGTCAAATGGATAATAATAAAATGAGGGGAAGCTTGGAGGAGATCGCAATGATTGAATTAACGGTGTACGGCAATTTAAGTACAACCTGGTTTCATACTTCGATTCGAATATTAGTCCGTTTAGCGCAGCAGGATGGCTATATTTCAAGCAATGCCATGAGCGAGGAGCTGGGCATTGACGCAAGCTTCATTCGCAAAGTATTGAATCCCTTGATGAAGGAAAACTTAGTCACACGCGCGAGCGGCCGATACGGGGGATATCAATTGGCGAAGCCGCCCAATACGATCAGCCTGTTCGAGGTTTATCAGGCGCTTGTGAACAATGCGCTCGATACCAAGCGCGCAGAGCAGGACTATACATCGGTAGCATTGTCTCGGATCCTATCGGAGACAGAGCAGGAATTCACGAAGGTGCTGCGCAGACATATGCTGGACGAGCTGTATGAGCTTAAATAGTTGACGAATAGGCCGCCGAGTAAATCTCGACGGCCTATTCGTTTTCATTTGAACCCGGGAACCTCTTCTGCGTACAACGCTCCAGCTCGTCCACTATCGACCTCGAAATATTGAACGCCGGCCGCAGTCCTTTCTTTCAGGAAATCCCAAACGGGGCCGGTTCTTCCGATGATGCTCCAATCGTCGCTTCACCGCCTCCCCTTGACCTCTTCCGTTCACCATTCCGTTGTTAGGAGTCAAATCTTTGCGGACCTGTCCGCACGAATCCGGCCGATCTTCATTGTGGACAGGACACAAAAAAATTTTCTTGTTTTTGTGTTGACCATATACTGTTTACTTAATATACTGTATTCATAGATAACTGTTTAAGTAATTAACAATAAGGAGTGGATTGTAATGTTCAACGCTGCCCCTTCCGCTGGCAAACTAGCTGGCCGCAAAGAGTGGATTGCCTTGTGCATCCTATGTCTTCCGCTGATGGTCGTATCGATGGACGTCTCTGTGTTGTTCTTCGCCGCACCTGCCATCGCTGCCGATCTGCAGCCAACGGCAACCGAGCAATTGTGGATTTTCGACGTATACGGATTTATTCTCGCTGGCCTGCTGCTGACGATGGGCGCCATCGGCGATCGAATCGGACGCCGGCGACTGCTCATGATAGGCTCGATTGGCTTCGCGTTATGCTCGTTGTTCGCCGCGTATGCTCACACCCCCGAAACGCTTATTCTCGCCCGCGGTATTCTAGGAATTGCAGGCTCGACGCTCATGCCGTCGACGTTGGCGCTCGTTCGAACGATGTTCCAGGATCAAACGCAGCGAACGAAGGCGATGTCGATATGGAGCGCCGTTATGGCCAGCGGCGTAACCGTTGGACCGATTATCGGCGGCCTGCTCATTGACTCCTTCTCCTGGGGCGCCGTGTTCCTCATTAATATCCCAGCCATGGCACTGCTGCTGCTCATTGCACCATTCCTCCTGCCTGAATCGCGCAGCACCGTGCGCAATCGAATCGATATGGTCAGCTCGATTCTCGCACTCGCAGCCATACTCCCTGTCACTTACGGCGTGAAGACGATCGCAGAGAACGGATGGACGGTCATTCCCGCCATACTGCTTGCAGCCGGCTTGCTCGTCGGAGTATTATTCGTACGCCGTCAGCTCGCGATCTCCAATCCGTTAATCGATATTCGTGCATTGAAGGACCGTCGGACCGGCGGTTCGATCCTCGTGAACCTTATCGCGATGTTCACGCTAATGGCTAGTGCGTTGATCAATACGCAGTTTCTTCAATCCGTTCTCGGCTACTCCCCATTCGTCGCATCCCTATGGAGCGTACTGCCTTCCATTGCCGTTGGTGCAGCAGCGCCACTAGCCGCTAAGCTGTCGTTGACACTCGGAAGGCCGCGTGTCATGGCTGGAGGCTTCGCACTGTCGGCAATCGGATTTGGTATTTTGACCCAGGTTCGTGTGGATGGCTTCTCGCCGCTGCTCATCATGCTTGTTGGGGCTGGATTGGTCGCGGCGGGAATCGTCTCCGTCGTGACGCTCGTCACCGATTATGTCCTTGGCGTAACGCCGGCCGATCGCGCGGGAGCAGTCGGCGGACTGCTCGAAACGTCCAGTGAATTGGGCGGTGCATTCGGGATCGCACTTCTCGGCTGTGTACTTGCAGCCATCTATCGTCACACGGTCACCCCTCACCTGCCATCGGGGCTATCGACAGATGCCGCACAGGCTGCCGAGCAGACCATTGCCGGGGCAGCAGCCGCTGCTCAACATTTGCCTGCGGATACCGCCTTACAGGTCATCGATGCATCCCGCGACGCTTTCATGACCGCTATGCACGTCACCTGCCTCGTCTCGGGTATCATCCTGCTGCTGACGACTGCAGCTACGGTCGTATTGCTCCGCGACAAGAGGCCAGCTGTCAACGCCGCCTCATAAAACATGAAAAAGGCTTCTCCAAGGCTGATGTCCTTGGAGAAGCCTTCTTGCTATCGGCGAAGCAACCTTATTGGCCTGCTCCAGCATGCTGCTTCTGATTCAAATATTGTTCAATCCCGTCCAGAATCCGATCGAGACCAAAGTCCAAATCACTGCCAACCGGGTTCTCGCCGTTGTTCTCTTCCGTATAAGCGCCGGACATGATCACAGGCTGCAGGTCCGGATACTGCTCCTGCTTGACCAGCAGTCGAAGCGCTGCCGTGTAATTAAGTCCTCCGAACTCCCGCTCGCTGGAACCCGCTTGTACAGCACGATCGATATCCCTCTGAATCATTCCGCAGGAACGGGCATATCCGCTCAACAGCAGCACAAAGGACATTTTCTCATAGTCGTTCAATGGCATGTCCCGCATCGGCCGAAGCGCCCAGTCGACGATACGAAGATTATTAGGTGTAATCGGAATGCCGAGAATCGGAATATCGCCGTACCACGGATGTTCCCGGAATACGTTAATCGTTCCCAGCACGTATTCACGCAAGCCCTCCCGCCACTCGGAAGCAGGCCGCTCTGGAGGCAGTGGAAAATTGCATGCTGCATCCTGCATGAGAATCAATAGATCGTCTTTGCTTGGAATATAGCGGTAGAGAGACATCGCTGTGAAGCCCAACGCCGATGCAATTCGGCCCATCGAGACAGCAGCCAGACCATCCTTATCCGCAATATCGATGGCCGTCTGTACGATCTGCTCGATGCTCATCTCCCGCTTGGGGCCGCGCTGCGCGGGCTTCACTAGCCCCCAGCTGAGTGCTGCACCAGCAGGAAGTGCCTTCGCCGCCTCATCCAGCGTTATATCTTGATCGCTCATTGTATCCCTCCTGGTGACCAAAGCCGCTAATAAAGTGTATATATTATAAACAGTATATCACGTTTACATTAAAATCGTGAGGGGGAGTGTTATAGGGCGGTTCTATGCTGGCGGCCGATTTTGAAAATGAACGAATGGAACGTGAAAAAGGACGGCGAAATGCCGTCCTTTTCGTATTTTCGTCATCGAATGATATGGACTCGGATAACTGGATTAGCTGATCAGCTTCCATACGTCTGCTTTGCCAGGGGTCTCGCCTTTGGTCCACCATTTGGCCTGATACGTATGCCCTGCATAGACGACTTTGTCGCCAGCGTTGTACGCCTTGGATGTATTCCAATCTGGAACAACGCTTGAGGAGGCAGCCCTCCACACTTCGGATACATCCGGCTGTTCGCCCTGCGTCCACCAGCCAGCCGTATATTCAACGCCGTTGTACGTCACTTTGTCACCGACCAAATAAATCTTGGAGCCGTCCCAAGCTGCAGCCGTTCCAGCCGGAGGCGTAACCGTCGCTGTCGTCGTCGTTACTGACAGTGCAGCACTCGCTGTGGAGCGGTTGCCCGCCGCATCCAGTGCGATGACCGTATACGAGTAAGCCGTCGACGCCTGAAGCCCGCTGTCCGTGTAGCTGCGTGATGTTGTTGTAACGAGCAGCTTACCGTCGCGGTACACTTCGTACTTAGCCACACCGACGTTATCAGTGGAAGCTGTCCAACTCAGCGTAACTACTGACTCCGTTACACTGCTAGCCGCTAATCCTGTAGGACGAGAAGGTGCCTCCGTATCCGCTGCCGGTGTCGACACAGGCAGCGTACTTGCCACAACCGCCGCACTAGCACCCGAACGATTGCCCTTGTTGTCTACTGCCACTATTGTATACGTATAGGTCGTGTTGGTCGGCAACCCGCTATCGGTATACGACGTTTGTGTTGTCGTCCCGACGACTGCACCGTTCCGGCTAACCTCGTAATTTTTAATTCCGGCTGAAGCCGTTGATGCTGTCCATGCGAGTGTAATGCTGCCATCCGTATGACCCGTGCACAACGCATCGGATGGGATGTTCGGCAGCACAACAGGGTCAGGATCCGGGGTCACCGTTTCGCCGTCCTGCGTCAAGTTCACATCAATTGCTTGGTAGAAAGCATTAACCGTATCGCCGATCTCCCACACGCCGAGAATAATGTAATACCCTGATCGATCCGTCGGCACATTACATGTGTGTGTGACGGTCATCTCCGGCTTCACATTGCCACCATCAACGGTACAGAACGGCTTCGACTCCAGCTGGTCACGGGTCAACGGCTTATTCGGATCCCAGCCGATCTTCGTAATGTAATAGCGCCAGCCCTCTGTTACGTGGTTCGCTGTGAACTTCCACGTGAACGTGTTTGTGCCACCCTTCATATTCACCTTGGTCCACCGGTCGGACGTCTGAGCATCCAACTCACTGTATTTGCCCGCTCCGGCAATTTGACCGTCTGCTGGTCCCGTCTCAGGGAACCCGCCTACGCCTTCCAGGCTTTGCGGCTCGTATTGAATAGCCCCGCAATTCGTGAGCGAGCGCTTTGCCTGAGAAACCAAATAGGAAAACAACTCCGATCAGCATGAATCCGAATACAAATACTAGCTTTGACGCGCGGGCGTGAAACGTTAATTTCCCCCATCCCGCTTGTTGTGTAATCGTCATCTCGATTCCCCTTACATGATGTAATATTATTCCTTATTTAATCTAAGGCGAGAACATCATGTTTAGCTAGTTTCGAAAGGCCTAAGGGGGTGACTCCACTTATTATCAATAGGAATAAATATTTATTATCGAATGTAATTTGATACTTAGCCCGTAGTTATCTAATTTTTATATAAGAATACATGAGTAATCATTCTAATTGTCCTATAACTAAAATAGGCTGTAATCATCAGTTGATGTCAGGTACGTATGCGTCTGACAATCTAACCGTGCGATGCCAACTGTTGCTCTAGA
Source organism: Paenibacillus cellulosilyticus (assembly GCF_003182255.1). GTDB lineage: Bacteria > Bacillota > Bacilli > Paenibacillales > Paenibacillaceae > Paenibacillus_T > Paenibacillus_T cellulosilyticus. Next base: position 520,856 of record NZ_QGTQ01000001.1, read on the forward strand.
CCAAACTTTGTCTGTATCAATAGTCCCTTCGTACAAAGCCAAAATCTAAAATAAAGTTTCTTATATTATCGTTACGTCTGCGTTATCCTTGCCCGCCCAGAGCTTAAAGCTATAACCCGCTTCAAGCATGATCCAAGGTGCTTCATCAACGAGGTATGCAACATCAGCATGGGTATCCCATGTTTCATTGATATGGCCTGTTACTCTAACAAGAACAGTCCAAGTATCCCCTTGTAGTGATCGATCTTTGATTTCGCCCATATGTATGATGAAATCTCGCAGCCATTCGTTTACCGGAAGCTGACTCGGGTCTCTTCTCCAGCTTATGATAGCCTTTACATACCTTCTGTCGGTCACTATTAGCCTCCCTATAAATCCAAACAGCATTAATTTAGATAGATCATAATTTAACTTTTTCTACCAAACCAGCACATATTCGTGCAAAAAAATGCAAGGCCATCCTGTGAGTGGATGGCCTTTGAACGGCTTAATATTTATTCACTAAATCCTAAGCCGCCGCCGTCACACGATTGCGCCCTTCTTTCTTGGACGTGTACAAGGCTTCGTCCGCTCTGCGGAGGATCGCCTCCAGTGTCTCGGTATCGCTAAGCTGCTGCACGACGCCGAAGCTCGACGTCACATCGATGGCATTCCCCTTGAAATGCAGCGTGTTCTGCTGCAGCGCCTTACATATGTCTTCTGCCAGTCGAACAGCTTCGGACAGCTTCGCAGAAGGCAATGCGATAACGAACTCTTCTCCCCCATAACGAGCGAATGGCATTTCAGGCAACATGAAGCGTTGGCAAACAGAAACGATATGCTTGAGTGCCTGGTCACCCGTTTCGTGCCCGTACGTATCGTTAATTTGCTTGAAGTGGTCGATGTCGAACAAGATGAGCGAAACCGGCTTGCCACCTGCCTCCTCGAGCAGCGCTCTTCCCTCCACGAGAAACTGCGTCCGATTGTAGATGCCCGTCAAGCCATCATAATAAGCAAGCTTCTTCAACTGCTCCTGCAGCATGCGCTGCTCCGTCACATCAATCAGCATGAGCAGCATGCCAATCGCGTCGCCCTTCTTATTGGTCACAAGAGAGATTCGGGCCTGGTAGCTGGATAGCCCATCGGCGGAAGGCCAATGCACCTCTTCCTCCAGACCATCTACACTAACGTCATCAGGGAAAGCCCTTCCCGTTAATCGCGGCCACACGTCGTCCATACTCGTCCCAATTACACCACTATGCAGAAGCGGAACCATTCCTTTGACGGCATGATTGTAATCGATAATGCGACGATTGGCATCCAGCACAATAACGCCCTCTCGCATGCTTTCGAATATACTTTCCTTAGCAATCGGTACGATCGTAAGCAGGCGGCTGGCTGCAATGGACCATATGAACAGGGACGCAGTCACACACATCGTGATCGGCACTGGATCCATGCCGTATGGCGTAATGCCGAGCAGATAGACAAAGGCCGCTGACATCGGCAGCAGCTGCGATATAATGAGCGTCGCCAGCTGGAAGCGATACGCCTTCTTCGTGCTTCTCCATCTTCTGACTAGCAGCGTCGTGGCCGTAAACAAGCAGCCGAACGTGTAGGCGCCATGCACGATATACCATTGCCCGATCGATACGTCCGCCATCGGCGACGGTGCATCCGCCCTTAGATACATGCCCTTGTAGAATAGATGATGGTAATCGTTCGTCAGCACCATGAGGAAGCTGATGAACGGAATCACACACATGAGCAGCCCCGTCTTAGTTGAGACGGTTTTGCCGATATACTTCATAATGACGATCAAGCCAAGCGCAGCTGCAAAGGGCATACCGGCGTATTCCACCATCGTCCAATGCTTAATTTGTTCTAATGTATTGCTGGCCAGCTCGAATGCGTGGCCGAACACATAAACACACTGCGCAGCGGTAAACAGCATAAACGTATAGGCAAACGGAGTCTGTTTTCTTTTCACAAAAGAATAAATAAATAATAGTAAAATCAATACACCTGACGTTGTAACAAGGGAAATATACGCCGTAAGTTGTGGATTTGCCATTCGTTGTCTCCAATAATGAACGGTTTTGACACCATTCTACATCAAATAAAAGCATTCATAAATAGGATGGCAATTGGATAAAATTCGATGTTGCGTCCGTAGTTACAATACAAAACCCCGACCGCATATTGCGTGCCGGGGTTTCCTTAACAATCGTATGAGAGCAGTACATATGAACCTTTACCTATTTAAAATATTACTTCGTCTTCAGATCTTCAATCGAGGTAATATCCATATAGGATGGCACTACGAGACCAAGCTTCGTTCCGATCAAGTTCGCACCCAAGTCCTCGAATTGTCCTTGGTACTTGTCGTAGTAATCTTGGTGCGTCGTCGGCAGCCAAGCTGCTACGATTGCATCCGCACTGCCATTGGCGATGCCCGCCCACATTGGGCCCGCTTCGACCTGCAGCATCTCAACCTTGTAGCCAAGACGCTGCTCAAGCACCTGCTTCACAACGTTTGTGCTCGCTATCTCCGAGTCCCATGCGACGTACGCCAGCTTAACCTTCTTGCCAGACTCCTGCGGAAGATCCTTCACCCATGCGTCGACCTTATCGGCATGATCCTTCACCCATTGCGCGGCGGCTTCTTCCGGTTTCGTGCCGTCTGCAACTGCGTTCATGACGACTGCCATCTCATCCGGCGTCCACTCGAAGCGGTCGAGCATCGCATAAGCGGAAGGCGCATCCTCCTTGAATCCGTTGCGAACAATCGTATGAATCTCTTCATCCTGGCCGTAGGAACCCTTTGGATCCTCAAGGTACTTCAGGTCATATTTCGCAAACATCCAGTGCGGTGTCCAACCCGTGACGATGATCGGCTCTTTGTCTTTATACGCTTTGTCCAGTGCAGCAGCCATCGCTGCGCTTGAGCCCTCGACCAGATTCCAGTCAGACAGCTCGTAATCCTCCAGCGCTTTCTCCGTCTGCTTCATCAGACCAGCGCCGGGGTCGATCCCGACGATCTTGTGCTTCACCTGATCTCCAATGCTGCCTGTGCTAGCGCTGCTACTCCCGTTCGAGTTCGAGCACCCCGTAAGTGCGATAGCACCCGATAAGCCTGCGACCAACAACAGTTTCGAAGCATGTTTAAACATTAGACCCTCTCCTATTCTTTCTCACGATATGTTGTGTCATACGGTCCAGCACAATCGCCAACACGACGATTGCAAGTCCCGCTTCAAATCCCTCGCCTGTCTTAATCTGTGTCACCGCGCCATATACGTCGGCTCCGATACCCTGCGCGCCGATCATCGATGCGATAACGACCATCGACAGCGACAGCATGATCGTTTGGTTGATCCCTGTCATGATGGATGGCATCGCCAGTGGAATCTGCAGCTTGAACAGCTTCTGCCTGCTAGTTGATCCGAAGGCTTCCGCCGCCTCCACAAGATCCTCTGGCACTTGGCGGATACCGAGGTTCGTTAGACGAATCGTCGGTGGCACTGCGAAGATGACCGACGCAATGACGCCTGGCACGACGCCAAGACCGAAGAACGTAACAGCCGGAATCAAGTACACGAATGCGGGCATGGTCTGCATGAAGTCAAGCAGCGGTGTTACGATGCCCCTCACCCGATCGCTCTGCGCACTGCCAATGCCGAGCGGCACGCCGATGACGATCGACAGGATCGCCGACGTCAGCACAAGCGCAAGCGTATCGACGGTGTGATCCCACAAGCCGAGATTATCGATTAACAGCAGACCAATCGCTGTGAAGGCTGCGAACTTCCACTTGCCGAGATAATAGCCAAGCGCCGTTGCCAATACGATGAACACAAGCGCCGGCAGCCAGTGGAACGTATTAGCGATGCCATTCACAATGCCTTCAATAATTACCGAGATGACATGGAACAGCGGCTTTAAGCCCGTCTCCAGCGCGTCAACAATGCTCTCTACCCATTTATCGAGCGGAAGCTTAGACATTAGCACTCACTCCTTCCGTCGAGGCTGGTTTTACCTCAGCAGGCTGTTCGGTCCGCTGATCCGGATTGCCTGCGAGCGCACCAAGCACCGCGCCCCGCACAATCACTCCCATAAGCCGATTATTACTGTTCACGACGGCAACCGGATGCTTGGACGTGCTGCATATGTCGAACAACTGATACAGCAGCTTGTCTTTGTCCACTACCGCAACGTCACGGATAACAATATCCTCGAGCGTCCTGCCTTCGCGGACCGCCACAGAGGCGTCCTCCGCTGTAATGACACCAATCAGCCTGCGCCCCCGATCGACAACGAACAGGTTCGAGATGCCGCTCTCGCGCATCAGCTGAAGGGCAACACGCGGACCGCGGTCTAGCCCGATCGTCTCTGGCCGACGCATAACAGAGGATGCCGTCAGCACTTTAGACAAATCAACATCCTCGACGAACCGCTCGACATATTCGTTAGCCGGATTCGTCATGACTTCTTCCGGTGTGCCAACCTGTACGACACCGCCGTCCTTCATGAGCAGGATCCGGTCGCCGATGCGCAGCGCCTCATCCAGATCATGCGTAATGAAGATAATCGTTTTCTTCATCTTCTCTTGCAGCTCCAGCAGCTCATCCTGCATCTCCTTGCGGATCAACGGATCAAGCGCGCTGAACGCTTCGTCCATAAGCAGAATGTCAGGATCGTTCGCCAGCGCCCGAGCGAGCCCGACCCGCTGCTGCATGCCGCCGCTAAGCTGAGAAGGCAGGCTGTTTGCCCAATCGCCAAGCCCGACGAGCGTAAGCGACTCGATGGCCTTCTTCCTGCGAACTGCCTTATCTACTCCCTGAACCTCAAGGCCGTATTCGACGTTCTCGACCACCGTACGGTGCGGGAACAGTGCGAACTTTTGAAACACCATACTGATCTGCTTCTGGCGCACCTTGATCAGGCCTTCTTTATTCATCTTCACAATGTCTTTGCCATGTATGGCGATGCTCCCGCGAGTCGGCTCGATCAGCCGGTTCAGCATCCTCACGAGCGTCGATTTGCCACTGCCGGAGAGACCCATAATAACGAAGATCTCGCCCTCATTTACGGAGAAACTGACGTTGTTCACGCCAACGGTATGCTTTCTCTCGCGGTATATCTTCTCTTTATTCCACCCGTCATCCATTAGGCGGAGAATTGATTCTGGATCGGTACCAAACACTTTGGTGACTTGATTCACCTCAATGATAGCCATCCAGCTCACCCCTTCCTTTGCATGATCGCACTTTCTTCCCTATAAGTGTAAAAAGTTTCGTCGTACAATGTCAACAATCCCAACTGTTGTAACAGTACATACAGTTATTTCTGTACAAAGTATCCTCCCGAATGCTCCCGTTTCCTCTCTTTTTCCATTCAACTGGTTTCTTTACAAGGCGAACATTGTTCTTTACAATAACGGATATACAAAAGGTCAGGTGAATGAAGATGGAGCGCAGTGGCGGTCTCAGCCCCGAACAGGAGCTGGCTTTGCTCAAGACGCGGAAGAAAGTTATCGAGGCGATTGGGAACAATATGGATCTGTATGGCATTACGCCCTCCACGGGGCATCTGTACGGACTTTTATTTTTTCAAAATAAACCGATGACGCTCGACGAAATGAGACAGGCGATGGAGATGAGCAAGACCAGCATGAGTACCGGCGTACGGACGCTGGTCGACCTCAAAATGGTGAACAAGGTGTGGGAGAAAGGTTCCCGCAAAGATCTGTACGAGGTTGAGCATGACTGGTACCAGACCTTCGCTGATTTCTTCTCGATTAAATGGCGCAAGGCTTCGGAAATTAATCTACATGCTCTTCGCAAGTCAAGATTCGAGCTGCTGTCGCTTGCCGAGCAATATGCCGGTGACGAGGAGCTGGAACAGCAGGTACAGATTGATCTTGCCAAAATTGATGAGGCAATCCGCTATTATCAATGGTTAATTCGTCTTATTGAAACGCTCGAGTCGCAAGAAATCTTCAAGCTTGTGCCGAAGGATAACGGCTAGCTTACGACGCAAAGCCCCGATCTCGCTAATGAATAGCGATGCCGGGGCTTTCGTTCTTATATCACGACAAAGAAAAGAGGGGCCTCTGCCAGCGGCGGCAGAAGTCCCTCTCTTCATCTATATGAATGAATTACTTCCAGATCTCTTCTGCAATCTCCTTGATAAAAGCAAGCTTGCGCCACTGCTGCTCCTCCGTCAGGTGATTCCCTTCCTCCGTTGAAGCAAAGCCGCATTGCGGGCTTAGGCAGATCCGGTTCAAATCCACGTACTTCGAAGCTTCTTCAATGCGTTTCAGAATATCTTCTTTGCTCTCCAGCTCGCCGAATTTCGAGGAGAACAGACCAAGCACGACTTGCTGATCTTCCTTCAGGAAGCGCAGCGGCTTGAAGTCGCCCGCACGATCCGTGTCATACTCCAAGTAGAAGCCGGCATAGTTGTCGATGCCAAGCAGCGTCTGTGCAATTGGCTCGTAGCCGCCGCCTACGCCTGCATATGTCGATACATAGTTGCCGCGGCATACGTGCGTTGTAACGACGAGATCTGCTGGTAGGTCCGCAATGACCGCTGCATTCAGCTTCGCGAACTCATTCGCATAATCCGCAATATTGACGCCGATCTGTGCCATGAATGCCGAGAACTGCTCGTCGCACAGCGCGCCCCACGTGCAGTCATCGATTTGGATGCTGCGGCAGCCCGCTTCGTACAGTGCAAGAATCGCTCCACGGTACGCCTGCACAATGTCCGTAACGAGCTCTTCGCGGTTCGGGTAAACCGTCTTCGTGCTTTCTTGGTTCTCAGCGCGATCCAGCTCGAACAGGAACTGCGCAGCCGCAGGAATCGCTTGGCGGGCAACAACGTCATCGCCAGCTGCAGCTTTCAGGAACGTATAGTGCGCGACGAAAGGATGGCTGCTGAATTTGATTTTGCCCGTCAGACGCGATGTTTCCGGTCTCGATTGTGCGCCGTTGAACTGGTAGCCTTGGTCGATGATCGTCCGCTGCACGCCGTCGAAGCCCCAGAAGAAGTCGAGGTGCCACCACGAGCGGCGGAACTCGCCGTCCGTTACCGCCTTCAGGCCAACTTCCTTCTGCTTCTGTATCAGCTTCACGATCTCGGCGTTCTCCACTTCCGTAAGCTGCTCAGCCGTAATTGCGCCGTTCTGGAATTGGGATCTCGCCTCTTTCAACGCGCTTGGGCGCAGGAAGCTGCCCACAATATCATATCGAAAAGGAGTAACGGTGCGTTTGCTTGCTTCAGTCTGTATGCTCATGTTCATTCTCCTCGTCTCAAAGGTAGTTCAAAAAGACCGCTTTTGATCACGAAGCATCACGGGAAGTGTATTCGGCATCGAATCCTGAATGAATCAGAGACTTCCGGTTCTCACGTAGCACATCACTACGCTCCGATCCTCATTCCCCGCTTCCTTCAGCCTTCTCGGTGCTGAAAACCGATCTTTTTGAACACTCATTTAATAAAGTAATAAGAAATATAGCACAGGTGGCCGGCTATACCCTCATACGTATAAACGATGGGGAGCTATAAGTTATGCCTATACCTATCGCCGCACTTCGAGCATATAGGAAAAATCTATGACCCTGAATAGTTTTTAAGTGTTTCTCTATGGCTCCATTTCGCCCCTATACTGAAGCCACCACATTACGGGGAGCGATTGACAATGAAAACATCGATCATCGGATATCCACGCGTCGGAGCGCTTAGAGAGCTTAAATTCGCATCCGAGAACTATTTTAAAGGCACGGGCACGCTTGAGCAGTTGAACCAAACGGCGGTTGAGCTTCGAGCGTCCCACTGGAAGCTGCAGCAGGCACAAGGCATTGATTACATTCCTTCGAACGACTTCTCGTTCTATGACGGACTGCTCGATACGGCATGCCTGTTCAACATCATTCCTGAGCGTTACCGCGAGCTTGGCCTGAGTCCGCTGGAGACTTATTTCGCAATGGCGCGCGGCTATCAAGGCGAGCATGGCGACGTTAAAGCATTGGCGATGAAAAAATGGTTCAACACGAACTATCACTACATGACGCCTGAGATCGAAGATTCCGCTGCTATTCGTCTGGCAGGAACGAAGCTGTTCGACGAATTCAACGAAGCGAAGCAGCTCGGCATCACGACGAAGCCCGTACTCGTTGGTCCATTCACGCTGCTGAAGCTTGCGAAATTCACAGGCTCCAAACAAGCAACCGACTTCGTTGGCGCAATTGTTGAAGGTTATAAAGCCGTACTGGCACAGCTGAACACGCTGGGCGCAGAATGGGTTCAAGTAGACGAGCCTGCACTCGTCACGGACCTGTCGCCAGAAGAAATTGCACTGTTCACTGAGCTTCACACGCAAATTCTTGCAGCTAAAGGCGGCGTTAAAGTACTTGTTCAAACGTACTTCGGCGATGTTCGCGACTGCTACCAAACGCTGCAATCCCTGCCTTTCGACGGCATTGGCCTTGATTTTGTAGAAGGAACACAAACGCTGGCACTCGTGAAGCAGCATGGATTTGCACAGGGAAAAGTATTGTTCGCTGGCGTTGTTAACGGCAAGAACATTTGGAAGAACCAATACAAGAAGACGCTGTCGCTTATCCAAGCCATTAGCCAGCATGCTGCACAAGTCGTGCTCGGCACGTCCTGCTCGCTGCTTCACGTTCCTTACACGCTGAAGAACGAGACGAAGCTGCCGGAGTCGACGACCAAATATTTTGCATTCGCAGAAGAGAAGCTTCAAGAGCTTGCAGAACTCAAAACGATCGCTTCGCTTGAATATTCAAAGTCCTCACCACTGTATATAGAGAACGACAAGCTGTTCAGCGGATCGCGCTTTGCAGGCGACGCATCGGTACAAGCGAGAGCGGCTGCACTGACAGACGCTGATTTTACAAGACTGCCTGCTTTCGCCGAGCGCGAGCAAATCCAGAAGAACAAATTCAATCTGCCGCTGCTGCCAACGACGACGATCGGCTCTTTCCCACAAACGGCTGACGTGCGTGCGAACCGCGCTTCGTTCAAGAAGGGCGCGATCAGCGAAGAGCAGTACAAGCAATTCAACTTTGACAAAATCGCACAATGCATCGCGCAGCAAGAAGAAATCGGTCTTGATGTACTCGTTCACGGCGAATATGAGCGTAACGACATGGTGGAATACTTCGGCGAAAGCCTCGACGGCTTCGCCTTCACGCAGAACGCTTGGGTACAATCGTACGGCACGCGCTGCGTTAAGCCTCCAATCATCTGGGGCGATATCCGCCGCTCGAAGCCGATGACGGTCGAATATTCCGCTTATGCAAAGAGCCTGACGAACAAGCCGGTTAAAGGCATGCTGACAGGTCCTGTAACGATTCTGAACTGGTCGTTCACTCGCGAAGACATCAGCCTGAAGGACAGCGCTCTGCAAATCGCACTCGCGATCCGCGACGAAGTACTGGATCTTGAAGCGAACCAAATCGACATCATTCAAATCGACGAGGCTGCACTGCGTGAGAAGCTGCCGCTTCGCCAATCGGATTGGCAGAGCGAATACCTGAGCTGGGCAATCCCTGCGTTCCGTTTGACGCACTCCGGCGTTCAATCGGATACGCAAATCCATACGCATATGTGCTACAGCCAATTCAGCGATATCATTCGCGATATCGACGCGATGGATGCCGACGTTATCACGTTCGAGGCTTCGCGTTCGGACCTGTCGATCATCGACTCCATCAATGCGTGCGGCTTCAAAACGGAAGTTGGTCCAGGCGTATACGATATCCACTCCCCGCGTGTGCCTAGCGTTGATGAGCTGAAGCAAGGTCTCGGCCGCATGCTGGACAAGATCGATCCCGCTAAGCTGTGGGTGAACCCGGACTGCGGACTGAAGACGCGCGGCGAAGCTGAGACATGGGCTAGTCTGAAGCATCTGATCGAAGCGGCTCAAGAGGTTCGTGCAACGCTTTAATATAGAAAGATAAGCAAAGGGTTCCGCGTCTAAGTCACTACGACTAAGATGCGGAACCCTTTTATTGTTTAACCATCGTACTCCGTTACTCGATGAACGTTAAGTATCTATGCTTCCACATTTTTTCATAGAAATGAACAGTTTCTTCTGCAGACATAAAGGTATTGTTTAATGTAGAGGTTGCGTTTGGCACCATATAGTTCTTATAACCAAGCCCATGAGCAAACTTTATAGTAGCATCCATACAGTATTCCGTTTGGGCTCCGCAAAACTCTATGCTGTTTACATTTAATTGATCTAAAACTTCTTTCAAGTTCGTTCGGTAAAAAGAATTTGCATGTATTTTCTCTATCAACAAATCTTGCGCTTGAACATCAAGCCCCGCATGAATAGCCCAAGGCTCCTCTCCATGCACGAAATCTTCATCACAGTGTTGTACGAAAATAATTGGTTTATTCAATTTTCTGTACGAGGAGATTCTTTCATTTACTGTGGAAAGTAATTGTTCTAATCCGAATAAATGCTCTTCGCTGCAGCATACACCGTTTTGTAAATCGATGACGATTAAAACATCCGCACAAATCTCCATCATTTCCACCTCATTATTGACCTTAGACTTGTTCATTTCATTATATCATTCTCGTTCGTAATCATAAAAAAAGAGGACAAGCTCACTTGAGCCCATCCTCTTCGTTGATGACAGCATGTCCAAAATCCTTAATGACGCTTCGGAGCTTCTGCACATAAGCAGATGCCAGCTGGCTTAAGCTCGCCTTCTGATTCGTAATGTAGCCGACCTGCATCTTCTCTTCGGTGCGCAGACGTACGGACTTAATCTGCTCCCCGTTGAGGTCCTTGTTGAGTACTCCTGAGCTGATTGTATACCCGTTCAGCCCGATGAGCGTATTAAACAATGTCGCGCGGTCGCTCACCAGTATCTTCTTCTTGTATGTTCTTGTGCTAAGCATTTCTTCCGAGAAGTAGAAGGAGTTGTAATCGCCCTGCTCGAACGCCAGGCAAGGATAGTCGTCGAGTTCCTCAATGTCCACCTCATCGCGGCCGGCAAGCGGATGCTCGGAGCTGATGAATACATGCGCATCCGCTTGGAACAGCGGATGGAATCGTAGATGATTCTCGCTGAGCAGCTTCTGAATGACTTTCCGGTTGAAATCGCTCAGATACAGAATGCCAACCTCACTCCGCAGATTGCGCACATCCTCGATAATCTCGTACGTCCGCGTCTCACGCAGCGTACACTCGTATTCGGCCATGTTCATCTCTTTCAGCAGACTGACGAAGGCCTGAACGGCGAATGCGTAATGCTGCGTCGAGATGGAGAAGAGCTTCTTGGAAGGCTGCTGGTTCGTGTAGCGCTGCTCAAGAAGCTCAGCCTGCTCCACTACCTGCCGAGCGTAGGATAGAAACTCTGCGCCGTCATTCGACAACACAATCCCCTTCGGCGAACGCAGGAAGATCTCGATTCCGAACTCCTGCTCAATCTCCTTCACCGCGCTGGACAAGCTGGGCTGTGAAATGAACAATTTCTTCGCTGCCTCGCTAATGGAGCCGCAGCTTACGATCGTTAATATGTATCTCAATTGCTGCAATGTCATCGACAATGAACCTCCCTTCTATTCGGTTACCACCATAGATAAACCTCGACCCGAGTGTCCCATTACCATAATTAAAAATAATGATTAGGATCATTTATACGACGTTTATCCCTTGGTAAGCAGCTTCTCCAGGAACATCTGAACGGACATCGTAGGGACCTGCTCCTTCGTCCGTATGAGCGAGAAGCTCCTCTCCAATCGAACACCTTCGATAGGAATTTCGACAATCTCGCCTGCCTCCAGCTCGCGCTGCACAATGAGGCGAGATACGATGGCAATGCCTAGTCCAGCTGATACGGCTTCCTTCACGCCTTGGCTGCTGTTGAACACATACGATCGTTTCACATCGAGCGCAGCCTGCTCCATAAACTGGTCAACGAACGCCCGCGTGCCCGAGCCGCCTTCGCGAAGCACCCACACCTGGTGATGAAGGGCGTCCTGCTTTATCAGTTTCAATGATGAGAGAGGATGTCCGGCTGCAGCCACCAGAATCATTTCATCCCTCATATACGGTGTAACGATGAGATCCGTCGCAGTGACCTCTCCCTCAACTAGACCAAGATCAAGCTTGCTCTCTCGAATGCTCTGGATAATGGCCTCTGTATTCCCGATCGTCAGGTCCATCTCCACCTGGGGATACTGCTCCGCAAACGACGCGAGCAGGCGCGGCAGTATATATTCGCCGATTGTGAAGCTCCCCCCGATATGAAGAGAGCCCGTCACCCTATCGTGAAGCCGGTAAATATCCTGCTTCGCCGCTTCGTACAACGCTAATATTTCTTTGGCCCGCTTGTACAGGATCTCTCCCGCCTCTGTCAGCTTCACAAGCTTCGGGGAACGGATCATCAGCTTCGTTCCGAATTCGTTCTCCAGGTTGCGGATGTGCAGACTCACACCTGGCTGCGACAAATTAAGCAGCTCAGCCGCTCGGGAGAAATTGCGCTGTTCGGCTGTCGTCACGAATACACGCAGGGTTTCCACGATCATAGACAGCCCCCCTTATTTCTTACTATTGTACCCCTATCTCCATCGGGCAACAACTCAATCATAAGTATTACTAATCATTGAGATAGCAGATCGGTATTTCACTTCCGATCGACTGCTCCTTATAGTGAAGTCATACACAACACGAACGTGATTCGTTAACGATAAAGGGGAATGAGGACGATGGCTCAGACTAATGCACTCGCGCTAAGCAAGAGGAGAAGGGCTGATTGTGCACAAGGGATCGCATTAACGCTGCTACTTGCTGTGATTGCCAAGTATGCGGCGGGGTTCCCGTTTCTAAGCATTATGGGGCAGCTTGTCATCGCCATTATTCTTGGCATCGCTTGGAGAGCAGCATTCGGAATACCAGAATCGATGATGTCGGGAGTCTCCTTCTCTAGTAAAAAACTGCTTCGGTACGGCATCATCCTGCTCGGCATGCGGCTCAACTTGGCCGATATCGTTCACGCAGGACCGAAGGTGCTCGCCATCGCCGTCATCAATATCGCCTTTACGATATTCGCCGTTTACGGTATCGCCAAGCTTATGAAGGTCGAGAAGCGGCTGGCTCTCCTGACTGCCTGCGGCACAGCGATCTGCGGAGCTGCAGCGGTTGTTGCGATCTCGCCGCAGATTAAGGCCAACGACAATGAGACTGCTATAGGCGCAGCAACAGTAGCGATATTAGGCACCATTTTCACCCTGCTGTATACAGTAATGTATCCAATTCTAAGCCTGACGGCTGCTGGCTACGGCATTTTCTCAGGCGCAACCTTGCATGAGGTCGCACACGTAATCGCTGCAGCCGCACCGGCCGGTCAAGATGCGGTTGATCTCGCTGTCATTGTGAAGCTGACACGGGTCGCATTGCTTGTCCCGGTTGCCATCATTATCGGTATCTGGGTGAGCCGAACGGAACGTAAGGGCAATGGTGATGGGAAGAAAGCAAGCTGGCGATCGATTCCGATTCCATGGTTTATTGTCGGGTTTCTTCTAACGAGTGCCGTGAATACATTGGGGATCATACCTGCCGCGCTGGCGAACCAGCTCGTTCTTGCTGCATACTTGCTTATTGCGATGGCGATGGCCGGACTTGGTCTTCATGTCGATCTTCTGTCGTTCCGCCGTCTCGGCATGAAATCATTCGCAGCCGGTCTGATCGGATCGGTGCTGCTCTCAGGCCTAGGCTATGCACTTGTGACGCTGCTTCACTTGAATTGAGTACAAACCGTATGGTTCAGGGCAACTAAGCAAATCCTACTTCAGAAGACGATTGCCTTCCCAAGCAAGCGACTATTCTAGACATTTATTAGAGGATGTTCAAAAAGTCCGCTTTTGATCACGAAGCATCACACGAAGTTGATTCGACATCGAATCTTGGATGAATCAGAGACTTCCGGTTCTCACGTAGCACATCACTACGCTCCGATCCTCATTCCCTGCTTCATCCAACCTTCTTGGTGCTGAAAACCGAGCTTTTTGAATTCGCACTATTTGTAAAATGCCCCGCCAGGGCACGTTGCCTCGTTCATCAAAAAGACACTGACGAAAAATGCTAAAAACTTTTTAATTATTTTCTTATTGCTATCTGTGAAGTTTATGATATTATGAGTTGTGTTGTTGGAAAGTTGTTATTCAAAATATACGAGGATCTTTCCAAAAGCAGATAATTTTTGACCACATCCACTTAGGACGTTAAGGCCATACGGACAGCCGGGTCAAATGCCGAATTGGCAACTTTAGTTGCCTTATTGATTGAGCGAAGAGCTCAAATTTTATAAGTTTTGGTTTCTTTACGACCAGTGCGTTAAGAGCGCATCAACTTGTGAAACGATCAATAAGAGTATTAAAGGCGATTATTTGCTATATAGACTCTGATCCGTTATCGATATATTTTGAATATTAATGTGCTTCCTTAAAAAGCCATGTCCCATGTGATGGTGACATTTAATATTCGTAATTTATATCAAACAAGTGTGATTCGCGACGATGCGTTTTTACGACTTGTTTTTTTTGTGCGTAAAAATCGATCGTTTGCCGGGAAATTGCATGTTTTAACCAAAAAATTCATGAGGTAAGGGGATTGAGAAATGGGCAAAGCGTTAGTAATTGGTTGTGGCGGTGTGGCATCGGTGGCCATCCACAAATGTGTTCAAAACAGTGAGGTTTTCGAAGAAATCTGTATCGCAAGCCGTACGAAATCGAAATGCGACGATCTGAAAGCAAAGCTCGATGGCGGCAAAACGAAAATCACGACTGCTCAAGTTGATGCAGACAACGTTGACGAGCTGATCGCGCTGATCAACGAAGTGAAACCAGACATCGTTATGAACCTGGCGCTGCCTTACCAAGATCTCACGATCATGGATGCATGCCTGGCAACGAAAACACACTACATGGATACAGCTAACTACGAGCCGCATGATACGGCGAAATTCGAATACAAATGGCAGTGGGAATACCGCGAGCGCTTCGAGAAAGCCGGCATTACGGCACTTCTGGGCAGCGGCTTCGATCCAGGCGTAACGGGCGTGTTCTCTGCTTATGCACTGAAGCACTACTTCGACGAGATCGAGTACATCGACATTCTCGACTGCAACGGCGGCGACCATGGCTATCCGTTCGCAACGAACTTCAACCCAGAGATCAACATTCGCGAAGTTTCGGCTAACGGCCGCTACTGGGAGAACGGCGAATGGATCGAAACGAAGCCAATGGAAATCAAACGGGAGTACAACTTCGCTGAAGTTGGCCCTAAAGATATGTACCTGCTGTACCATGAAGAGCTGGAGTCCCTTGCACAGAACATGCCAGGTCTGAAACGCATTCGCTTCTTCATGACGTTCGGCCAAAGCTACCTGACGCATCTTCGCGCACTGGAGAACGTGGGCATGACGTCGATCGAGCCAATCGAGTTCGAAGGCAAACAAATCATCCCGCTGCAGTTCCTGAAAGCTGTATTGCCAGACCCAGCGTCCCTCGGACCGCGTACGGTTGGCAAAACGAACATCGGCTGCATTTTCCAAGGCAAAAAAGACGGCGTTGCAAAAACGTACTATGTATATAACGTATGCGACCACCAAGAGTGCTACAAGGAAGTGGGATCGCAAGCGATCTCCTACACGACTGGCGTACCTGCAATGATCGGCGCTGCCATGGTTCTGACGGGCAAATGGAACAAACCAGGCGTATACAATGTTGAAGAGTTCGATCCAGATCCATTCATGGAAGAGTTGAACAAATGGGGACTTCCATGGGTAGAAGACTTTAATCCGGTATTGGTTGATGACGGTCAGGATGCGCCTGCAGCTGCAAAACAACCGGTAATGGTTCGCTAAGATGCGGTTCGAAGAGCTACCTACTCCTTGCTTTGTCGTTGACGAGGCGCTCATCGAGAAAAATCTGAAGATCCTCAGCGGCGTCATGCAGCGTACGGGAGCGAAGATTGTGTTGGCGCAGAAAGCATTCTCCATGACAGCGATGTATCCCCTCATTGGCGAATACTTGAGCGGCACAACCGCAAGCGGCTTATATGAAGCTCGACTCGGCTACGAAGAAATGGGCAAAGAAACGCATGTCTTTGCCCCTGCATACCGTGCTGAAGAGATGGATGAGATTCTGTCCATCTGCGATCATATCATCTTCAACTCCTTCTCCCAGCTGGAGAAGTTCAAGGATAAGGCGCTCAAGGCTGGCCGCAAGGTTGGCCTGCGCATTAATCCGCAATGCTCGACGCAGGTTGGTCATGAGATCTACGATCCATGCTCCACGGGTTCGCGTTTCGGTGCCCTTCTGGATCAATTCCGTCCAGAACTGCTTGAAGGCGTAACGGGTCTGCACTTCCATACGCTCTGTCAGCAAAATTCCGACGACCTCGAGACGACGCTCAATGCAGTCGTGGAGAAGTTCGGCGAATGGCTGCCGAAGATGGAATGGATCAACTTCGGTGGTGGGCATCATATTACGAGAGACGATTATGATATCCCACGCCTCGAAGCTTGCATCAAGCGCATGCAGAACGACTACGGTCTAGAGGTATATCTGGAGCCAGGCGAAGCGGTTGCGCTGAACGCAGGCTACATGGTTGCTTCGGTACTGGACTTCCATAAGAACGGCATGGATATTGCCATTCTCGATACTT
Source organism: Paenibacillus cellulosilyticus (assembly GCF_003182255.1). Classification (GTDB taxonomy): domain Bacteria; phylum Bacillota; class Bacilli; order Paenibacillales; family Paenibacillaceae; genus Paenibacillus_T; species Paenibacillus_T cellulosilyticus. The sequence goes on from NZ_QGTQ01000001.1 coordinate 537,552, forward strand.
CTGCGACATGCCATATGCCAGACGTATTGGAAATGCCATATCGTCCGCCGGTTCAACAGTCCGGTATGCCTGGCGAGAAGTCGCATACGTATCGACTGGCAGGTCAAACTTGCCTGACGGGCGACGTCATCGGCGACTATTCGTTCGATCAACCCCTCCAAGAAGGCGACCGCATCGTGTTCGAGGACATGGCGATCTACTCCATGGTGAAGACGAACACGTTTAACGGCATGCCGCTTCCGGCGATTGCTGTTATGGGCAAAGACGGCGATTGCCGTGTCGTGCGCGAGTTCGGTTATGAAGATTTCAAGACGCGTCTAGCGTAAAATAAAGCAGGCATCGGTTTCATGACCGATGCCTGCTTTTTTCATATGGATAAGCTTAGAAGATCGTCGGCACCATGCCTCCGTCCATCCGGATGGGAGAGCCTTTGAACGCCGATGCAAAGGGACTGCACACGAACGCGGCTAACCTGCCGATCTCGCTTGGCCGGATGAAGCGTTGAATCTCGGATTGAGGCAGGTTGGTCTTCATGAAACTTCTTTCCTTCTCCGCCCAGGTCATCTCTTCATTCGCGTATATACCATCAATAATATGTTGGACATTCTCAGATAGAGTTGGACCCGGCAAGAGCGTATTGACGGTGACTTCTGTTCCGGTGGTTAGCTTGGACAGGCTCTTCGCCAAAGACAGCAGCATGGACTTGGTCACGCCGTATTGCGGCATCAACCCCGACGGCATGACAGCTTCTTCACTCGCAATAAAAATAATTCGACCGAACTCACGCTTCAGCATCTCTGGCAAATAAAGCTTACACAGTCCATTGGCGGCCAACACATTCGTACGGAAATACGTCTCCCACACTTCATCGGTTACGTCCTCATACTGCATGATCTCATAGATCCCCATGTTATTCACGAGTATATCAATATCAGGGAACTTATTGAATAAGGCCTCTCTCTGCTGGCTGTCGACGATATCCGCCGCAGCATTGCGGGGAGTGGTAGCCGGAAACTCTGCCTTGATCTCATTTACAACCCGCTCGACTTCATCTGCGCTGCGTCCGTTAATCAATACGTTGACGCCTTCCCTGGCAAGCTCGATAGCGATGGCCTTACCGATTCCTTTGGTCGATCCTGTAACGAGTGCTGTTTTGTTGATTAGTCCCATATCCACGGTGCATTCTCCTTATCATCAACGTTCTCGTTGATAATCGTAGCTCGTTTGGGTTAATCCGTAACTAGCCCTTCACGCCAACGTGCATGCCTAGCGCGCCAATTCGATGGCGTATCCCCTTCCCATATTCGAAAAGCACGATAGAACGAGTTCTGATCCTCATAGCCCGTTAAGAAGGCCACTTCCTTGATTTCCAACGAGGGATCTGCCAGGTGGATGAGCGCCAGCTCATGCCGGGCTTGCATCAGAAGCTGCTTGAAGCTTACGCCCTCGTCCGTCAGTCTGCGCTGTAAGGTTCGGCTGCTCATCTTAAGCTCGCCTGCAATCTGCTGAATGTTAATATGCCCGCTTGCAAAGCTGCGCTTCATGATCCATTTGACCGTCTCTGTCACGGAGCTGCTGCGCTGTTGTTCATTCAAGGTTTGATCAAGAACAGGAGTCAAGATCTCAAGCAGCTCCTCGTTATACGAGACAAAAGGACGATCCAGATCGCTCCGATTTAACGTTAGACGGTTGCATCCCGCCCCAATCCGGACAGCGCAGCCAAAGTAATTTTCAAGAACGGCTATATCACCCATGGGGTTTGTGAATTCAACCAACAACGCCTTGAGCGATTGACCCGTGCCCCGTCGGCCAAGCTCGAGAAGATACGCAAGTGTGATGCCAACGAGCACCGTTGGTCCCGCCTGTTCGGCATCCCACCAATCCAGCTGAATCGTACAGGTCTCGTCATGCTCGGATATCACCAAGCTTTCAGGCGGGCACAGCTGTTTGTATCGAGCCATTCGCATAAGCGCGTCTCGATAGTCCCGGGCATGAAAAGTCGCTAAGGCTGCAGGTGGATAATGAGCAGTCTCGAAGTTGGTCGCAAGCTTAATGATGGCGTCAGCCGTATCACCAACGAGCTCAGCGTAAGAATGCCAGATCGCAAAGTAATCGGCGGCGGATACAGTCGAATCCGTAACAATGTCTAGCGGTAATTGTGCTTGGCGAGCTACTTCAGAGGCGGGAATGCCCAATTGACGTAATCCTGTCCAAAATCCCGGATGGATTTTGATACGGTTAGACATCACCTGACTCGGCGCTCCGACACTATGCTGCCCACTCCAACCGCCAGCGCAAGGCCTACGAGGATGGCCCCGACCCAAGGAAGCGACGACAGTGACATATGCGTAATGACCCAACCGCCAACGAAGGCGCCAACCGCATTGCCGAGATTGCCTGCAGAGTGGCTCGATGTGGACGCTAATGCAGGTGCGCCCTGGGCGATACTCATAATGCGAACCTGCAGACCCGGCATGACGGCGAAAGATCCCGCTCCCCAGACGAAGATTGTCGCGACAGCAGCGATTTCATTGTGAATCGTGAACGTCAACGCCGTCAGCGCAATAACGATAACGCAGTAGATGCCAATAATGGAGGGCATCAGCTTCCAGTCCGCCAGCTTGCCGCCGACGATATTACCGATCGTAACACCAATACCGAATAGGACAAGAATCCAGGTTACGCTGTGCTCGGCAAAGCCCGTAATATCAACAAGCAGCGGCGTAATGTACGTAAAGACAGCGAACAATCCTGAGTTGCCGAGCGCGCAGATGAGCAGGAACACCATCAGCTTCGGGCTGATCAATGCTGCAATCTGCTGTTTGATACTAATCGCCTTCTCCTGCGGCAGGCGCGGAATTAAGATGACGATACCGATTAGAGCAATGACGCCCATCAGCGCGATAGCGCCAAAGGAAGCACGCCAGCCCATATGCTGGCCGATGTAAGTGCCAAGCGGTACACCAAGAATGTTGGCAATGGTCAGTCCCGCCATCATCACGGATACGGCTCCAGCTCTTTTGTCAGGACGAACAAGATTGGCCGCAATAACCGCCCCAACCCCAAAAAACGTACCGTGTGTTAAGGCTGTCAGCACCCGTGCACCCATCAGAACCGCATAGTTCGGTGCGATAACCGATACACCATTGCCTGCTATGAATAAGAACATGAGGAAGATCAACAGCTTCTTCTGCGGGATTTGCTGCGTCAGCATCGTCAGAATAGGGGCTCCCACGGCTACGCCTAGTGCATATAACGTGATGAGCTGCCCGGCTGCGGAAATAGATACGTTCAGGTCCTCTGCCACGTTTGGCAAAATCCCCATAATGACGAATTCGGTCATGCCGATCGCGAATGCGCCTACCGTTAACGAGAGCAGTGAGATCGGAAATCCTCCCTTAGCTGCCTCCGGACGACGACTGGCATGTTGTGTAAGTTCCATGATGCTGTACTCCTATCCTTGTTATCTCTATGCAGCCTCCATTCTACTACAACATCCGCCGAATCGTCTCGCCGAATCAAATTGTTGATTATTACTGCTTACATCCAAGAGGTGATTTTCGTTATAATATATTTAGTTAGGTAACCTAAAGGAGTTTGTGGTTCATTATGAATAAACGTAAATTGATCGTTCGCGTGGTTGGCTATATAGCCTTCCTGCTATGCTTGTTCTACTTAATAAGAAGCAGCGGCTATACGGTTGCGGACTTAACACCGGATACGATACGGGAGATCGCTCACGATGACATCATCCTCATCATGCTGATTATGCTCGTCATTATGACGCTGCAAAATATTTTTACATTCATCCCGCTTATCCTAGTCATTACGGCGAATATTACGTTATTCGGTTTCGTAAAGGGCTATCTATACGGCTGTTTATGCAGCGTTATCGGCAGTACAATCGTCTTCCTGTCGATCCGGTATCTGTTCCATGACGTATTCGCAGGCTCGCCGAAAATGCAGCAGTTCCAAGAAAAAATCGAGAAGAACGGCTTCACCTACGTGCTATTCGGACGGATTTTGCCGCTGATGCCAACGAACTTAATTAACATTACATCCGGATTAAGCTCCATCCGCACGCTGCATTTCGTAACCGCAACAACAATCGGCAACATGGTGTATGGTCTCGTCCTATCCTCGTTGTCCTTTGGTTTAATATCCGCATCCGCTCATAACCGAGTCTACATTATTGCAACGGTCATTGTGGTGTTAGCTATTGTCTGGTTGTACCGGTTAAACAAAAGAAGGCACAAGAAGGCAGTAGAAGTCGAAATGAAATAGGGCGCCCATCGGGCGCCCTTGTTGTCGTTTCAGTATTGTATTGTCGGCTTAGTGGATATCCTTCTTCTTGAAGTTTCCGCCCTTTACTTCTGCTACGTCATACACCATAACAAAAGCGCCTGGGTCGAGCTCGTGGATGATCTCTTTCATTTTGCTTTCTTCCAAGCGGTTAATGACGCAGGTGATCTCCCGAAATTGCTCGTTGGAGTATCCACCCTCCACGAGGTTATAGGTAGCACCACGGCCTAGGCGGTCACGAATCGTCTCGACCATTTCTTCTGGATGTCTGGTAATGATTTTGAACGTTTTGGCTCCGCTCAAGCCCTCTTCAACGATATGGATAACCTTCGAGGCAATGAAATAAGCAATACCGGACAAAATCGCCCCTTGCAGGCCGAAAATGCTCGAAACAACGATAAACACGAATGTATTCAGGAATAAGATCAGATCGCTTGTACCAAAAGGCAGCTTCCGAGAGAGCAGCACGGCCAGCATATCAATGCCGTCCAGTGCGCCGCCATTACGCAGAGCCAGACCCATTCCGAAACCGATGATGATACCGCCTACGACCGTAATCAGCAGCGTATCGCCTTCGATGATTGGGGTTAGTTCATGCATGACGGCGGTGCCGACAGCTAGCGATGCAATACCGAGCACGGAATAGATCGCGAAGCTTTTACCAATCTGCTTGTACCCTAGAAAAATAAATGGAATATTAAGTACCGCGATTAAAAGTCCCAGCGGCAATCCAATCAGCTCTGATCCCACGATACTAAGACCCGTCACGCCGCCATCGGATACGTTGTTCGGAATTAATACAGCTTCCAGTCCGTAGGCCGTTACGAACGCTCCAATGACCACCATAAGCCCGCGTACAATCTTTCTTAATACGGCAGGTTGTTTGCGCCCCACCTGTCCTCCAAGTCCCATCTGTCCCGTCTTCATGTCTTAACCTCATTTCGTTGTAAAGCATATTTGGTTTGCTCACGCGCCCGTTGCCAATATAAGCTAAAGGATGGCCCACCCGTTGTAGAATGATACCATTTTCGAGTGTTGGATGCGAATTTTCTCCCCACTCTGATGTGAATTAGTACGGTACAAGCTGTCAAAAAAATACTGGACCATTCGTTCCTGAAAATGTATACTACGTTTACGAAAGGGGGAACCCACCATCGGACGCAACAAGGAATTCGACCGGGAGCAAGTGCTCCACAAGGCGATGCTGGTGTTCTGGGCGAAGGGATATGAAGCAACCAGCATGCCCGATCTGCTGCAAGCCATGGACCTAAGCCGCTCCAGCTTATATGAGACGTTCACGGACAAAGAAACGCTATACCTGGAAGCCATCGAGCGATACAAGTCCATCAGTCAGAGCAAGAGAGCCCTCTTGCAAAGCGCACCATCCGCGAAGGAAGGCATTCGTCGATACTTCGATCGCCAAGTGTCTAATGCGCTGGATGAAGCTTCCCCTCATGGCTGTCTTATCACGAACGCAACCGTTGGCATGGAATCGCCTGACGAACAGGTGCGGGCCGCTATTCGGGACAGCTTCGATGGACTGGAGCAATGTTATATCGATGTGTTGAGGCGAGGGCAGCAAGCCGGGGAAATCGCTCCGGACAAAGATGTGCAGACAATGGCAACTCTACTGTTGAACCTGAATCACGGAATCAATGTCGTCACCAAGATGAAGCCGGACCGGAAGCTTTATGACGACATGATTGAGGCCGTTCTCAACATGCTGTAAGAGGGAGCGGCATTTTTCGCACCAATTTCGGAACGATTGTTCCAGTAAATCAGCTGCATCATTACGAACGAGCACCCCGTTTGGAGTAAAGGAGAATTGCAATGCGTACAGTTGAAAATCATCAATCAGTCGAGAAGTCGTTCTCGCCGGCCATTATTCTTATTCTCGCCGCCGCCTGCGGATTAATTGTGGCGAACCTGTATTATGCACAGCCGCTAATCGGACCTATCAGCGAGGACCTTGGGCTGTCTTCTGGGGCGGCCGGCTTGATCGTCACCCTTGCCCAAATCGGTTATGGCCTTGGGCTGTTGTTCCTTGTTCCGCTAGGGGATATCGTGGAAAATCGGAAGCTTGTCGTCATTCTGCTAGTCCTCGCAGCCATTGCACTTGCGCTCGGGGGCGGTATCCATAACGCCTCGCTGTTTCTGCTGGCTTCCATGCTGATCGGCATGAGCTCAGTAGCTGCCCAAGTGCTGGTACCGTATGCGGCGCACCTGTCCCCGGAAGCGACGCGGGGTCGGAACGTCGGCAACGTCATGAGCGGATTGCTGCTTGGCATTATGCTCGCTCGACCGGTATCGAGTCTTGTAGCAGAGTACATGGGCTGGAGAGCGGTATATTATTTGTCTGCAGCTGCGATTCTGTTATTGGCACTGGTACTGCTCCGTGCGCTCCCGGTAAGAAAGCCATCGACCTCAACTCGGTATTCTGAACTGATGGGCTCCATGCTTCATTTGTTGAAATCGACGCCCATCTTACAGCGGAGAGCGCTGTACCATGCATGCGTATTCGGTACGTTCAGCTTGTTCTGGACGACGGTCCCGCTGTACCTAACCGGCCCAGCGTTCCACTTCTCTCAGCAGGAAGTTGCTCTCTTCGCACTGGTCGGAGTATCCGGCGCACTGGCCGCACCTTTCGCTGGCCGACTGGCGGACCGGGGATGGATTCGTCCCGGGACCGGAATTGCACTGGTGCTCGTTCTCGCTTCGATGGCACTGCCCCTTATCGATCAGAGCGGCTCAACGTTCGCGTTAATCCTACTCCTTGTCGCTGCCATCGTGCTCGATATGGGCGTATCGGCGAACCTCGTGTTAAGCCAACGCACGATTTTCTCGCTCGGGGATGAGATACGCAGCCGACTTAACGGCTTGTTCATGGCGATCTTCTTCGCCGGCGGTGCCATTGGCTCAGCACTTGGCGGATGGGCGTATGCGGCAGGCGGCTGGAACGCAGCGCTGTGGATCGGCATTATCCTGCCTACGCTTGCTCTGGTTTATTATTTAACGGAGAAACGATCGTAACGACATTCATGATACAAACCGCCAGTCACATGAAGAGCCAGCTGCCGATCCTGCATCGGTTGCTGGCTCTATTTGCTTCCTGCTCTGACATGGATCCGGCATTCAGGTCAGGGCCGTTATGATAGAATACGTTGAAGATCAATAGATTCAAAGCCTAATATAGCGAGGGGTTCGTATATGGCAGACATTATCAAGATTAGAGGCAGTGTATTTATCGGCGGAATCCTTTATTTACCGCCCACTCAAGACCCGTCCACAGGCACGATTTATGAATTTCAAGGGGACGCGCGGGAATTTACCCCTTACGCGGTAAACACGGGACGCTGCCGCGTCGAGCAAGAGGTCGTAATTGACTTCGTGAAGCGGAGAGTGACGACTTTCGCTAATACAGGCGTCACCATTCTGCGATTAACGGCTTCTGATGGAAGCGTCGAATATAAGTATGGCAAAGCATCGATCGAGGGCATTCGAGTTGAGGATGAAATGTGGGCAGAGGATACAGTGGCCCTTACAATGCGAGCAAGCGCAAGCAACCCCCTGATTGCGGATTCTCCGACTGTTGACTACCTCCTACAGGTTGTTGCCCATCGGAACGGCAGCGTTCAAATGAAGGGCAGTCATGACGGCTTCCCTTGCTTCGAATTTTATAAGCAAGTCGATTTCGGCCACTTCGAATTGCTTCACGCTCATGATTATAGGAAAACGGGCGATACACCGGCCGCAATGGCTGGCGATATGGAATATCATTTTGAAGTGTAGTCACTGAACCTTTCTCATTAAGAAGCATGAGTGAAGAGCTTCTTCCCCGCCAAATGAAACAAGAGACCCACAGCAGCAGCTATGGGTCTCTTGTGTACGAATAAACTTGAGGAAGCCTGCCAGCTTAATGCTCGCTTGCCTTCGAAGCTGCAGCCATTTCAAGCTCCACTTCTTGCGTGTACTCGCGCTTCTGGTCATCGGAATAGGCCAGCCAGTCCGCCATGAAATCGATGACGGCTTCCTTCCAGCGTCTTGCCCAATCCATGTCGAACAGAATAGCGCCCGTTCTCCGCATAAGGAAGTCTACAGGCTTGACGACCATCTCCTCCTCGATCGCGTAGAGCAGCTCAGCCCGCAGCTCATTCGGAAGATGTGGCGCTTGGAGGCTGCCCTTACCGTTCCGAATCAGTTCATGAATGACTGTCACATTCGAGCCATAACGGCGGACAAGTTTCTCGGACGATTCCTTCGACAAGCCGAGCTTCATACCGGCATCTGTCATCTTGTTGACGTACAAGGGGAACTGGCGGGACCCGCCTACGTCGCCTCCTGATATCGGCAGCGTCTTCGTGCTGCACGGCTTGAACGTCCCACGGCCCGCTTCCCCTAGTTTGGTCGCCAGAAGATCGGTTACCGTCTCAGCCATTTTGCGATAGCCCGTCAGCTTACCGCCCGCAATTGTGATCAGCCCCGAAGGAGATACAAAAATCTCGTCTCTTCGAGACACTTCCGAGGGCGATTTGCCCTCTTCGTAGATCAGTGGACGCAGCCCCGCCCAGCTGGACTCGACGTCATCTGCAGTCAGCTTCAGCTCTGGGAACATGCCGTTGGCAGCAGCGAGTATATAATCTCGATCCTCTTCGCTCATGCGAGGATGTACCGTGTCGCCTTTATAATCCGTATCTGTCGTGCCGACGTACGTTTTGCCGTCACGAGGAATAGCGAACACCATACGTCCGTCCGGCGTATCGAAATAAATAGCCTGTCGAAGCGGGAAGCAGCCTCCGTCGAACACAAGATGGACGCCCTTCGTTAGACGCAATGTCTTCCCTTGCTTGGAGCGGTCCAGCTCGCGAAGCGTATCTACCCAAGGACCCGTTGCATTGACGATCTGGCGCGCCTTGATTCGGTACGTCCCTCCTCCAATAACATCACGAACGACAACCCCAACAAGCTTGCCTTCCTCATACAGAAGCTCTTCTGCTTTCACATAGTTCGCAACTTGTGCCCCTGCTTCGACGGCCTTCTTCATGACTTCAATCGTCAAACGAGCGTCATCCGTCCGGTACTCCACATAGTAGCCGCCGCCCTTCAGGCCGTCACGCCGAAGCAGTGGTTCCTTTGCCAACGTTTCTTCCTTGCTTAGCATTTTGCGCCGTTCTTCGCGCTTAACCCCAGCCAGAAAGTCATATACGCGCAGCCCGATCGACGTAGAGAACGCGCCGAACGTTCCTCCTTGATAAAACGGCAGCAGCATCCATTCCGGTGTCGTTACGTGCGGGCCATTCTCGTATACGACCGCGCGCTCTTTGCCAACCTCGGCGACCATCTTCACCTCGAATTGTTTCAAATACCGCAGTCCCCCGTGGACAAGCTTCGTCGAACGACTTGATGTTCCAGCCGCGAAATCCTGCATCTCTATCAGTACTGTCGACATTCCCCGCTTCCGGGTATCCAGCGCTATGCCTGCGCCTGTAATTCCGCCGCCAACGATAAGGACGTCGAACACTTCATTCTCCAAATTGGACAGCCGGCTACGACGATCTGATACGATGTTGTTATTCATCTGTTATCCCTCATTTTCTTGTTAATATCCTATGCGTATATGAAAAAAGAGAACCACACTCAACCCGCCGCGCAATGCGCGGCGGGAACCTTCGTGGCTCTCCCGATCTCCTACCGATTATTAACTTGTGAATGTGATGATTGCATTACGATTAAACGAATTGATACAAATGGCTTCCCGCCGATTACATCCTATACGCCATAGCGGCTTTGACCGCCTTCTTCCAGCCTTCATATAAACGATCGCGCTCATTCTCCGGCATCGTTGGCGCAAACGTCCGCTCCAGCTTCCAGCCTTCAGCAATTTCCTGCTTATCGGCCCAATAGCCTACCGCCAGTCCGGCCAGATAAGCCGCTCCCAGCGCTGTCGTCTCATTGACGACCGGGCGCTCAACCTCCGCCCCGAGCAGGTCACTCTGGAACTGCATGAGAAAGTCATTACGTACCGCGCCGCCATCTACCCGCAGCCCCCGGAGAGTTAATCCTGAATCGAGGGCCATTACGTCCAACACTTCTTTGCTCTGATAAGCGAGCGATTCAAGCGTCGCCCGAATGAAATGCTCCTTCGTTGTTCCTCGTGTAAGTCCGAAGACGGCACCCCGTACGTCGCTGTCCCAATAAGGCGTTCCCATGCCAACAAAGGCCGGTACAACATATACGCCGTCCGAGGACGTTACCCGCGATGCATACATCTCACTATCCGATGTTTGTTTCAGCATCCGAAGACCGTCACGCAGCCACTGGATAGCTGATCCGGCTACGAATACGCTGCCCTCCAGTGCGTATTCGACCTTGCCGTCAATTCCCCAGGCGATCGTCGTTAGCAGCCCATGCTCGGAGCGGACAGCTTCTTCGCCGGTGTTCATGAGCATGAAGCAGCCCGTTCCGTACGTATTCTTAGCCATCCCCTTCTCGAAGCAAGCTTGACCGAACAATGCTGCCTGTTGATCGCCAGCGATGCCCGCGATCGGTATCTCGAAGCCGAAGAAGTGATGCTTGATCGTTCGGCCATAGACCTCCGACGAAGGACGAACCTCTGGGAGCATAGACGCTGGAATATCCAGAATGCCGAGCAGCTCGTTATCCCACGTGAGCTCGTGAATATTGTAGAGCAGCGTTCTTGACGCGTTGGAATAATCGGTAACGTGAACCTTGCCCCCGCTCAGCTTCCAGAGCAGCCAAGAATCAATGGTGCCGAATAGCAAATCGCCATTCTCGGCTTTCTCCCGAGCTCCTTCAACGTGATCGAGCAGCCATTTGATCTTAGTTCCCGAGAAGTATGGATCAATCAGCAGCCCCGTCTTCTCATGAAACAGCTGTTCATGCCCTTGACGCTTCAGTTCCTCGCAAATGTCCTGCGTCTGCCTGGATTGCCAGACGACGGCATGATGGATCGGCCGACTCGTATGACGATCCCAGACGACCGCTGTCTCCCGCTGGTTCGTAATGCCGATGGCCTCGATCTGCTCGGGGCGAATCTCCGCCTTGGACAGCGATGCAGCAATTACACCAAGCACCGATACCCAAATTTCGTTCGCGTCATGCTCCACCCAGCCAGGCTGCGGAAAATACTGCTGGATCTCCTGCTGAGCTGTGCTGACAATGTGGCCCTGGCGATCAAAGATGATGGCCCGAGAGCTCGTCGTTCCCTGATCGATCGCCATAATGTATTTGTTCGACACTTAGCGTTCCCCTTTCCGCCCCGCGGGCTCAAAATGCTTCCACAGCTCATTCTTCGATGTCGTTACTGCCGACGCTCCAGCTTGAAGCGCCTGCTCGACGTCCTGCACCGTACGAATCAAGCCGCCTGCGAAAATCGGAATACCCGTCCGTTCCGCCACCTCTGTGATAATATGCGGAATGACACCGGGAAGGACCTCGATGAAGTCTGGCTTCGTCCTCTCAAACATCGAGTAGCTCTTCTCTAAAGCATTCGTATCGAGCAGAAACAGCCTTTGAATCGCCAGCAGCCCGTTCTGCTTTGTCTTCGCGATAACGCCTGCCCGAGTGGACACGATGCCAGCCGGTTTAACAACCTGGCACAAGTACTCTGCCGCGTATTCATCATTTTTCAGACCTTCAATTAAATCAGCGTGCAGGATCGGCTTCTTCCCGTGTGACTTCGCCAGATCGACGACCGGCCGGATTTGGCTGATGTGGGTGTCCAAGATGACGATATACTCATATGACAGCTTAATAAGCTTCTCCAGATCCTTCACTTTGCGAGCAGCGGGCAATATGCTCTGGTTATGAAAGCTCAAGTGGTCCTCCCCTTCCGCTCTTTCGATTGGCTCGCTTATATGACAAAAAAGGAGAACGACGAACTTGACCCACCAGGGCCTAATTCGCGTGTTCTCCTTGTCTCCGCCACATCTATTAACTTGCGTTCATTATAAACGATACGGAAAGGAGTGTCTATACGGGACCTTATATTGGCACGGTAAGGTTGTTCCGTAATCATGGTACTGCGGGAAAGGTTATGCTTTCATTTTGCCCATGTCGAGCTGTAATGCATACAGAAGCGGCCATTTACTTTCAAGCGCCTGCATGAGCCGTTCCCATCCTTAATTACCTTGTTTGGACGCTAACCGCCTAATCTCCGCACTCATTCTACGGTTAACGGGATACACATCCTCCAGGTAACGAAGAATATGCAGCGCCGACTCCGGGGTCCGCTCGTAGCCAAGAATCATGTCCCCTACCCGTTCTGCAAAAGAAGGAAATCTCTTCTCCAGCCTCCGCTCCTCTCCAAACACGTCCGGAAAGTACGCCTCCTCCTTCTCCAACAAATGCAGAACGGACAAGATGCTGTCCACGGCATAGCTTTGAACGAAACGCGCTGCGGACAGCTTCTCTCCCCGGGCATATCGGCATAGCCCCACATACAAGTTGGTCAAAGCTTCATTCAACGGGAAATCCAGTCCTTCTCTTCGCCGCGTCTCCGTTCTCCCTCCGCTCTTGGCGATGTCCGGCTTCGCATAACTTGGATCCATCCAAACAATCCTCGCCCCCGTGTAAGCGATATGCTCCAGCTCTTCCTCCTCGAACACGGCATACTCGCCATATATCCCGTCCTCGAACATGATTTTGTATCCGTCCACCGTATTTCGGAAGGAATACGCCAATGGACATACATCCTCCAACCAATCCAACCGCTCGATATACCTTTGTTTGTACCCCTGCTTCACGATTACAAAAAAGTCCAAATCCGAATACTCATCGATTCGATCTGTCTCCACCCCGACCGACCCGACTCCCAACAGAAATAGCGTCTCGCCTCTCCGCTCCAGTGAGCCTCCGATTTCATTGAGCCTTCCAAGCAGCCGCTCCTTCGTCGCCATCCCCAATCTCCTCCATCCGGCTAACAAAAAAAGGTCCAACCTCAACTACTAGCGAGGTTGAACCTTTCGGTTGCATAGCCTTTAAATTACTTTTACATTATTTGATAATTATTGCTATGTCAAGACTTCTCCTGGGTGGCGTTGCCATCCGGACGCTGCCCGCCGCCATTACGCATTTGAGAGAACATTGTAATTTGCTCCTCAGTCAGACCGAGCTCAAGAAGCTTGGATTTGATTTCGTCCGTGATCTCTCCTCCGGCATCTTGGATAAGCTGCATAGCCTGCTGCATGATATCACTATCAATGCCGCCCATGTCAGGGAAACCACCTTTGCCGCCTTCGCCTCCCATGCCGCCGCCGCCCTGAGAGCCGAGCGCTTGCATGTCTACAGACGATGCGTCAATGAGTGCGCTTGAGTCCGCTTCCTGCCCTTCTGTCGTCGATGGAATCGTCCCGTCGAGCTGGCCTTGAATGCTCTCTGCACGAAGTGCTCCCAGTTCCTTTAGCTCAGCGACTCCCGCTTCAAACTCATCGTAGGTGTAGAACGCCGATGGATCGTTTTTGACATATTCCGAGATCATCGTGCTTAGCTTATCAACCGTCTGCTCGAATTTGCCGTCTGCAAAATAACCGTCGACGATCTGCTGCAGATACTCATGATACTGTTCGAGATAATCGGGATTCTCAAGCAGCTTGTCGAGCAGCGGACGGTCTTCCATGCTCACGCCTGAAACAGGCGTGTCAATTGGGAAGTTCACGACATCTGACGCGCTGCCCGACTGGAAGCCGCCGAACGCAAGATTGTAATCCCAAGGAAGGATGCTGATCTGCCCGTCGTTCTCATACAGGTAGTAGTTGTGCGCCATATTAGACACATAGCTATCTAGATTAACGACCACCGTATGAGCTGCGAAATACTTAAGTACTGCTTCGACATCAACAGTGGACGCAAGATTCGTGCCTTCGCTCAAGTTCTTCAAAGCTGCAATAAGGCGCTGCTGATCGGTTTCATCTGTTTTGGTCTCCGCATTGTCGAAGATAGCCGAATAGCTGCTGATCTCATCGTCGGTATATTGAAGGGAGGTGCCGTTATCGGCCTTGCCACCCATCATCCCGCCGCCTCCGTTCTGACGGTCAGGCATCTGCTCAGTCGTTTTCTCCGCTGATTCCGTCTGATTTGAATCAGAATTGGTCGAAGTCACCTCTTCGGATGCACTGTCATTCGCATCAGGAGCTGTACCGTCTTGTCCTCCCTTGGCGCCGTCAGGCATGCCACCTCCGCCCATATCTGATTCAGGCTTATACAGCTCCCCTTCATCGTTATGCGTACGTTCCATATAGCTATCATCAAGATCCTCGACTGCCAGATAGAAGCCCCATGTCTCGCCGTTGACCGAAATGTCCGCATACGAGTACAGCGGCGAATCTACCCCAATGTAGGACATAATGTCATAGGACAGGTATTCTTTCATGCTTGTTGCATCGGAGAAATTGTTGTTAAGCACGATCGTGTCTAGGCCCTCCCAAGTCTGCCCATCCACATACTCATCAAACTTAATCTTGAAGCTGTATCGATCCGTCGTGTCATCACGCACAATGGAACTGAGACTGGAGTTGCCCTTCGGGCGAATGCCGACATTGGTAATCGTCGTACCATTAATCGTAATGTCTGCCGAAATATATTCTTCTGCTGACGCGTTGTCCAGCATTTCCTGCCATTTGGTTTGATCGACCGAAATCTGGAATGTCATGACTTCGTTTTTGTCCATCTCTTCCGTATAGGCAAGCGTCGTAACCTGGCTTCCTCCGCTCTGCGCAGTATCCTCAGACTGGGTGGCAGACGTTGCAGCCGTCCCACAACCCGTCAGTGCGGAAGTTGCTGCTATAGTTAACGTTAATAATATGGCGAGTTTAGATTTTCTAAACATCATTCTCATCACCTCTACGTCTATCTTGGGTTGTGGACCTTTAATGGAACTTAAATAGATCCGTGGAAAGTAAGCCCAGGCGATTTTGAGACTGAACATTGTTTCTGGCATAAAAAAGAGGCTCAATCCGTAGATTGCACCTCTTCATGAAAAAGGCATCTGCGTTCTGCCGCAGATGCCCCTCTAATTATGAAACGACTGTCACTGTGTCTCCATCCTTCAGCAAATGCTGTCCAGACGTGATCAACGACTCGTCGGTCTTTAATCCTTCCAGGATCTCTTGATAAGCTCCATTGAGCCGACCAAGCTTCACCTGACGCTTCTCTGCCACGCTACCGTTCGATACGAATACAAACGTATCGCTGCCATCGCGGACGATACTGAGCGTAGGAACAGCGACGACATTCTCTTCTTCCACGGTCGTCAACTGAACCTGAACCCGAGTACCTGGTGTAAAGAAGCCATCCGAATTGTCAACCGAAAGCTCTAGATCGTACAACCGGTTTGTCGTGTTCGGCTGGTCCGCTAGATAAAGGATGGACGCTTGACGGGTAGCGGAAGCATCGCTCGCGTAATAAACGGTAAGCTCCTTCTTGTTGCGAGCCAATCCCGCATATTCTTCACTCAGCTTCGCCTTAATCGTCACTTGACCGTTGTTCTGAACGACACCTACCTGGCTGCCTTGCGTCACTGCACTTCCTTTAGTCAGATCGACGCCCGTCAGCACACCGTCCGTCGGAGCCGTTATCGAGTAGCCCTCCAGCGTGCTTTTGGCTTGCTCCAATTGCAATAGCGCTGATTCGTATTGGGCTTGGGATCCGGCGACCGAAGTGCCCGAATCCAGATCGGCCAATTGCTGCTTGTACGATTCCAGGTTTGCTTTAAGGGTATCCTGCGTATCGCTGTCATCGCGAATGGCATCTTTAAGCTGCGTCTCAAGGCTGCCGATCGTCGCTTTCAACTGCTGACGGCTTGACGCGACGCTGGACTTGGCAGAGCTCAGTGATTTCTCAGCGCTCCGAACCGAAGCTTCGGCCGAGCTGACCGACTTAGCCGCTATCTCCGAATCCATAACCGCGATTACGTCACCTTTCTTGACGGACGCGCCATTCGCCTTAAGAACGCCGGTAATTGTACCTGACGCCTGCGCCTGAACGCTGATCTCGATTGACGAACTCACGTCGGCAATCTGCTCACGAGGTGCTCCCATGCTATGCTTGGCGACTTTCTCAACTTTGACTTCCCCTGTGCCCAGCGTGGCAGTCGGCTCCGCTCCCGGAGGCGTAGGCATGCTGCACCCTGCGAGCATGACGGCCCCAAGCAGCAGCAGCGTGCTTGTTCGAATCCAACCAACCGTTTTCTTTTTCCCTGTCGAATAAACCATTTAACCGATCTCCCCTCTACATCTCCAGACTATCTGTTTCGATACCGTTGCCCTTGCGATGAGACGACCGCGACAAGCGATTTCTCATGTTATCGATCATTTCATAAATAATTGGAACGACAACCAGCGTCAGCAACGTAGACGTGGTCAACCCACCAATTACGACGACGGCGAGTCCCTTGGATATCAATGTCCCGCCTGAGGAGCCCAGAGCAAGCGGAATCATGGCAACAATCGTCGCTGAAGCTGTCATGATGATCGGACGAAGACGGACTCGACCAGCTTCAAGCAAAGCATCCCTTGTTGTATAGCCATCCTTCATCAACTGCTGAGCTCGATCCAGAAGAACGATGGCATTCGTCACGACGATACCAATCAGCATCATAAAGCCAATGAGCGAAGTTACATTCAATGCTTCGCCCGAAACAAGCAGGCCGAGAAGGCCGCCGATAACGGCGAGCGGCAAGGAGAACAAAATCGCGAAAGGCGAGCTGGCATTGCCGAAGCACAATACCATAATCAGATACACAACAGCGATTGCAGCCGCCATAGCCACGAACAGCTGCGAGAAGCTATCGCCTATGTCGGCGTTGACGCCGCCAACACTGGTTGAAACACCTTCTGGCAGTTGAAGCTGACTTAGCGCCATCGATATTTTGTTGCTGACTGCTGATTTGTTTGATGACTCGATCGAAGCGGTGATGGTAACAATCTGCTTCTGGTCCGTCCGTGCCAGTGATACCGGGGCTTCAACCTTCTTGATGCTTGCCACTTCGTTCAGATAAACGATATCCCCAGTTGCAGATCTGAGCGGAAGCTGTGCCAGCTTCTCGATCGAATTCTTATCCTCTTCCGACAGCTTCACAGTCGTCGAATACAATTCGCCGTCGATGCGAATATCTCCGAGGTCCGTATCGTTGATCCATCCGCGAACTGTGTTCAAAATGGAATCGACGCTTAAACCAAACTGCTTAGCCTTAGGCTGCGATACCGAAACGTCGATCTGCATCTTGGCATCGCCAAGCGAGTCCTCGACATCTTTAAGTTCCGGGAATTCCTTCAGCTTATCCTTCACAAGCTCCGTTGCCTGCTCCAGCAAATCCTGATCATCTCCGTTAAGCGAATAGGAGAAGTCCGTCGTACTGAGGCCGCCGCCGCCGCCTGACAAAGAGCCCGGCGTCACTTCCGAGCCCTTAGGAATATCGGCCAGAATTTTATTAGTATACTCTTCCTTAATCGCTGCAGGGTCGACCTTATCTGTCACTTCTGTATTGATCGTCACCGCATAAGGGGCCTGCTCGTCGCTGCCCGAATAACCGATAAGCGATTCGACGAATGTAAAGATCGGCTTGCCGGATTCATCCTTCGCCTCGTTAAACATCTCTTCAATCCGTTTAGTCTCTTCGTCCGTGCTCTCGAGCGTTGTTTCGTATGGCAGCTTAACCGTAAAGCTCATCTGCGTCTCGCTGTCATCCTCCGAGATAAAGTTGATTGACAGGTTCGGTATCGTCCCAACCAACGTGACGATAAACAACACAGCCGAAAGCAACAGCGTCCTGAATTTATGATTCAGGCACCAGCCCAGGATGCGTCCATAGAAGGAAGTAATCTTGCCAGTTGCGTTCTCGTCGTGGCCGCCCGACTTGAAGCTGCGCAGCACCATCATCTTCGCCATCAGTGGGATGACAGTAAGCGCCACGAGCAGCGACGACAGCAAAGCGACGGCGACGGTTACCGCGAACGGCCGGAACAGATCGCCGACAATGCCGCTGACGAACGCAATCGGCAAGAAGACGCCAACCGTAACAAATGTGGAAGAGCTTATCGCCATCGCCACCTGTTGGGCCGCCATGAGGATAACCGATTGACCTCGTTTCTGCGCATTCTGCAAATTGGTGAATATATTCTCGATGACAACAATGCTGTCGTCGACGATACGACCAACCGCGATAAACATGCCGCCAAGCGACATAATGTTCAACGTAATGTCTAAGTAGTTCATCGCGATTAGCGTAATTAGAATCGACAGCGGAATCGAAACAAGCACGATTGCGGTCATCCGGATATTCCGCAGGAAGAGTAGAATGATTAGTGCAGCAAGCGCGACCCCGATCAGACCTTCTCTTAACAAACCGCTAATGGATTCACGCACCGTATCCGAGCTGTCGTAGATGACTTTGAATGTCAGACTCGGATTGGACTTCTCCCATTTCTCGATCAAAGCATTCGTATCATTCGAGAAATCGACTGCGTTCGTCTCTGTTGTCTTGTACAGATTAATCCCAATCGCCGGCTTGCCGTCGACTCGGGAAATAAATTCGGAATCGTTAATGGCTTGAACCTCGGCCACTTCCTGCAGCAGCAGGGTCTGGCCGTCGGAGGTGGTAAGCTCCAAATGATTCAGGCTATACACGCTGTTCAACTCGCCTGTGATCCGCACGACTTGATCGTTGCCATCGACTTTGATCATGCCGGCTGACCCGCTGGTCAATGCCGATCTGATGGCATTCGTCACATCGGACGGAGTCATTCCAAACGCATTAAGCGTGTTCGCATTAAGCTTGATGTCGAGCGAAGTCTCGCGGGCGCCGATCGAATCGATATGGTCGACGCCGTCGATCGATTCAAAGCCGGGCTTCAATTCTTCCTGGAACAGATTGTCGAGATCGGTCTGCGTCATCCCCTCATCCGCATATACGGCCAGATAATAGGCCGGGATGGAAGCGAAGCCGAAGGTCGAAACGACTGGCCTGGATGCATCTGTGGGCAACGAGACCGTCTGAATCAAGCTTTCGAGATCAGACTTCTTTTTGTCGACGTCAACATCCGTTGAGAATTGGATCATAACGGTCGAGCCGGTGTCACTAGACGTCGAAGACATCGTATCCAATCCTTCGATATTGGAGACTTTGTCCTCGATCGGCTTGGTGACCTCCGTCATCACGTCTTGTGGGGAAGCGGAATAAGTCGTGGATATAATGACGTACGGCATGGAGACGTCCGGTATATTCTCCATTTTGAGCGAGTTGGCCGAATAGAGGCCGCCACCTATAAGGATGACGATCAAGATCAGCATCGCGGCTACCTTATTCATGGAAAAGCCGATGATTCCTTTCAATCCGATACCCTCCTGTATGTACTTCCAAAATTTCTGATCACATCTATCATAATCAGGAAATGTGAAGCTAGTATTTCGTAGCAGGAAAAGATATAGACACGACGGTCCCCCCGCCAGGACCGCCCCCTATACTGATATGCCCTCTGTGGACGGTGACAATCTTATGAACGATGGCAAGACCAAGACCATTGCCAGCCAGCTTCTTCTCTCGGGCCGCGTCTACCTTGTAGAATCTTTCGAACACCCGTTGTCGCGCTTCTTCGGGGATTCCGGTTCCGTTATCGGTAATCGTAACTTCGATACTATGCAGCTCTTTGCGAGCTGAAATCGTGATCCATCCCCCTTCAGGGGTGAATTTGATTGCGTTGCCGATAACGTTGATCCACACCATACTTAACAAATCCTCATCCGCCCAGATCTTCACCGATGGCAGATCCAGATCGATCTCCAAGCTTTTCTCGCTCCATAGAGGCTCGCAAGCGAGCACGATGCGGCGTATCTGCTCGTCCAGATCGAAGAATCGGGGATTGAACGGGTGATGCTCAGAATCTAGGGAAGCCAGTTTCAGAAGATTGTCGCTCAACCTGGACAACCGCTCGCTTTCTTCCTTAATGATGCCCAAGTAGCGCGACCGCTCGTTCTCCGAAAGATTCTTCTTAAGCAGTACATTGGAAAACCCTGAGATCGAGGTAAGAGGAGACTGGATCTCATGCGAAACGTTGGAGACGAAGTTCTGGCGCATCTCCTCTATTTCCCGAAGCTCTCCCGCCATCGTAGCGAAGCTCTGAGCAAGATCCCCGAGCTCATCCTTCCTCCCTTTCTTCCAATTGAATTCGATATTGAATTGTCCTCGGGATATCCGATCGACCGCACGCTTCATCTCCTTAAGAGGCTTTACCAAATAATGCGCCCAGACAACAGCACATAAGCTCCCGACTACCAAAGCAATAACCAAGGCCGTAAGCACGATGTAATTGATAAAAGAACTATCTACTTCATTAGCACGATGAAGGAACATAACATACCTTTGTCCCTCCAAGTCGAACGATACCCCGGTTGCCCCCCCATGATGCAAGTCTCCGTATTGTTGACCGTGAAGCAACGGAACAATCGACTCCCGATCTTTCTCGATCTCGCGTCGCGTTGCGTTCGAAATTGATTTGATAAGCTTCCCGTCCGCGTCGAAAACCACGAATCGAAATTGTCCCTTACGAGTGAGAACCGACGGATAGTTCTCAACCTCTTCCATTCCGACCATTCGAATGAGATCGATATTGAGCTCAGCCTGCTCCCGAATATCCGTCTTGCTCCAATTATCCAATCGATCTTTGTAGATCAAAATCGTACTGAAGAAAGCACAGACCAACCCGACAATAACAGAGAGAATAAAAAAGACAACGATACGTATGTATAGCGTCCGAATCATTCGGCAACCTCCATCTTATATCCCAGTCCTCTTTTTGTTACGATCGTTACCTTGCAATTGTCCAGCGCAGCGAGCCTCTCGCGTATTCGCATGACATGAACGTCGACCGTCCGTTCATCGCCATCGAAATCGATCCCCCAAATCTGCTCGATTAGTTGATACCGTGTGAAGATCTTGCCCGGATTGCTAACCAGTTTGAACAGGAGATCAAATTCTTTTAGAGGTAGAGAGTCCCTTCTATCCTTCCAGACGATCTCATAACGGTTCTTATCTAGTTGGAGTTCTCCCGCTTCAATGATCATTGAAGCCTGAATCTTGTATCGCCGGAGCAAGGTCCGAACCCTAGCTACGATCTCGAGTGGATCAAAAGGTTTAACCACGTAGTCGTCTGCTCCGAGCTGAAGACCCTTGATTTTGTGCATCGTTTCGTTCTTGGCCGACACCATCATAACCGGCAAATCGGGATAGGACTCCTTGATCAGCGTGCACAGCTCCCAGCCGTCGACCACTGGCATCATAATGTCGATAACGGCCAGATCGATTCGTTGCTTGCGCAGCAAATGCATGGCCATTCGTCCGTTCGAAGCACCAACAACTTGAAATCCTTCGTCCTTTAAGCAAACCTCAATCAGTTCTCTTATATTCGGATCATCGTCCACAACGAGTAAATTTGCCATAATACCCCGCCCTTTTCCCATACTTCAAAACACTTCGCGTTAATATAAGACTAGCTCTGAAATATGTACTTAATATGACATCTTCTGAATTATTTGCTTTCCTAATCGCCTGCTCCGGTACAACATCACTGCAGGGTGGTGTAAGGAGGCTTGGGAATCTGCGAAGACCCTCTTGCCTGCATCAACTACAATTAAAATAAATTATAACCATCGATGGAGGTAATCATAGTCAATTCGGCAGCTACGGCTTTCAAAAAGGAGATGTACCGGCGGATATTTCTGCCGACGAGCGGCTGAGAATGACAATAGATGCAATTGAAGACTGGATCCTATCCGTCTCATTGTCTTAAAAAACGGAGGCCTTCTCTCGGTTTCCTGCAGATAACAAACAGGGCACCCGTCACAGGGTGCCCTTACAAATTCTTATGCCTTATCCAACACAAGCTCCAGCTGTACAGAAAACTCATTCTGGGTCTCCAGAGCAACCGAATGCGGATTGGTCATGCCGAAATCGGCGAATGTCACGTTAGTCTTGCCGGAAAGAAGCAGTTGTCCGCCTTTGTACATCGCGTTCGAGTCGAACGTCACTTCCTTGTCTATCCCTTTGATCGTTAGTGTACCCGTAATCGTAACCGGCACCGCCGTTCCTTCATTCCACTCCGTCGGTACCGATGAGATGGATTTCGTCTTAAACGTCGCTTCCGGGTACTTCGTAACCGTAAGCAAATCTTCGCGCTCCTTCACATGGCTGTCGCGCATGCTGTTGCCCGAATCGAGAGCCGTCAGATCAACAACCCCTTCGCCCGTCATGGACGCGGCATCGTTCAGATCGACGTTCCATGAGCCCGTCACCGCTTCATCAACAAAATTGACCGTTTCCTGTGATGTCGTAACCGACCAGTATACTTTGGAACCACTCGCTACGCTCCATGCGCCATTCAGCTCGTCCGATGATACCGCAGCTCCCGTTGCCGCCGCCGTGTCTTGTCCAGCACCCTCCGTCGTCGCGTCTTCATTTCCTTGTGCCATGACCGACTCGATCTCTACATTGTTGCCAACGAAACGGTTGAAACTTGTATATGCCACAATCCCGGCTGCCACCACCACAATTACTGCTGCCAACCAAATAACCTTCTTCTTCATCATTGTCACTCCTATCTCTATTTAGCGATCTCTCATCCGCTGTCATTGTAACAGCCCAATAAGTCGAGCAGATGTCGAGATGTAAAATGTGGACTTTATTACCACGACCGGGACCACGATGCCCTACTTCATTGTGCGGTTTCCTTGCGGTTGCTATAATGGTGGCACTTAGATCGGAGAGGAGCTGCCTGCTTGAAGACGATTATGGTTGTCGAAGATGAACCCGCTATCGCTCGCGTATTAGCTGCCTATCTACGTAAAGCGGGCTTCGACGTTACGCTTGCGTCCGATGGGCGGAAGGCGCTGGAGCTATTCGCACAGAAACCTCCCTCGCTCATTCTGCTTGACGTAATGCTTCCGCATATGGATGGCTGGGAAGTACTTCGCCAAATACGCGAAACAAGCAGCTGTCCCATCATCATGCTGACCGCTCGCGACGGGATCGACGACAGGTTGTCCGGTCTGAACGGGGGAGCCGACGACTACATGTCTAAACCGTTCATACCCGAGGAGGTCGTTGCCAGGGTCCATGCGATACTGCGTCGACCATTGCAATGGACGGATGCGGGCAGACAGAGCCGTTTCGGCCGCTTGAGTATCGATTTCCTTGGCCAGCGAGTTACGCTCAGCGGTGCCGAAGTCACCTTAATGCCCCGCGATATGGCGGTGCTGCTCTACTTGGCAGAACACCCGAACCGGACGTTTACCCGGGAACAACTCATAGAGAATGTGTGGGGAACGGACTATGAAGGAAGCGACCGTGCGGTCGATTTGTCGATTAAGCGGATAAGACAGTTACTGTCCCACTGGCCGGCGGAGGAAGGGGAAATTCGGACTTTAAGGGGAACGGGGTATCAATTTTGGATCGAAAACTGAAGCAAACCTCGATATTATCGTATTGGACCCTGCGATACTTCGCTATTCTCATTATTGTGCTGCTTGCCCTTGCCGCCGCCGTCCTATGGTGGACCAATCGCGAAACGATGGACAGCCGCCAGCAGGCCGCAGAGCTGCTTGCACAGGAAATTACAGAATATCTTGACTCTACGAATGGAATTATCGTTATTCCTCCTAACATGAACACTATCATTGAGAAGCGATCGCAGTTTTTCAAGGGCGGGGCTAGATTATGCGTCATCGTTACCGATCAGGAGGGTAAGCTTCTTTATTCTAACGAACCGATCACGCAAGAGGATCTGCCCAAATGGCTGAATGACAGCCTCGATCAATCACGTTCGCCCGGACTGCATGCGGTTCCGGCGCCGATTATCTATGGTGGGGATACAATCGGACAAGTCACCCTGCTGTATCCATCCGAATCCTTGTTCCAGCAGCCCGAGGTCCAATTGGCGCTCGTCCTGATGTTCGTCAGTTTGACCGCACTCGGCTGGCTGATGATTTATTTGTTGTCCAGGAAGCTTGCACGACCGATTCGCAACGTGGCGTCAGCCGCCCGCGAGATCAGTCAGGGGCACTACGACATTGAGCTCAACGCGAATGCCAAGGAGCGTGAACTAGGCGAGCTGATCGTATCGTTCAAGGAGATGGCCGGCAAGCTGAAGCAGCTGGAGCATTCCCGTGCCTTTATGCTGGCCGGCTTGACGCATGAGTTGAAAACACCCGTTACTTCGGCGAAAGGCCTCATCCATGCGGTCAAAGAAAAAGTGGTTCAGGACGAAGAAGCGGACGAATTTCTTCAGATCGCCTTGCAAGAGACTGGCAGGCTGGAACGGATGATCGCCGACCTGCTCGATTACAATGCATTAGCCGCCGGACTTATTCAGTCAAGCAGCAAGCATCTGGATGTTGCTGAGCTGCTGTCCGAAATTACCTATCAGTGGACGCTGCATCAGGACGAGGGCATCCGCGAGCCCGAGCTATCTCTGCCTGATCATCGGGTCGAGGTGGAGGGCGACCCGCTTCGCATTCAGCAAATTATCGTGAATCTGCTCAATAACAGTGCCCAGTCCAAGCATCCGGACCGCCCGCTCCGAATAAATATCACCTTGCGCGAACGGAACGACGGGTACGTCGACATCCTTGTTGTCGACAACGGCTCCGGCATTCCTCCGTCCGAACAAAACCTTGTGTTCGAGCGCTTCTTCCGCGGGGAGAACAAGAAACAGCGTGTACGCGGACTTGGTCTTGGCCTGGCGTTCAGCAGACTTCTCGCGCAAGCGCAGCAAGGTAACCTCGTATTGAACAAGAGCTCGGAAGAAGGAACCTCGTTCCTGCTGACGCTTCCGCTTGTTACGGAAGGTTAAGGGCATCCAATGGATACCCTTAACCTTTTTTGCTTTCCACAAGCAAAAGACCCCTCCTGCTCGCTCATGTTTCGAGGCAAAGGGGCCGGGATTGGCTTAGGTTCGGTTATTGAAACTTAATGGTTATAAAATGATTATTCCTTGTGCACTTCCACGCCATTCAGAACAAGTCTATGCGTAATAACGGCATTCAAAGAGTCCGATACCGAGCAATACTTCTCTGTTCCCATTTGGATCGCTTTCCAAATACGATAATCCGGAATATCTCCATCCACCTTGAAAGTAAGTTCAATGGCAGCAAACCCTTTAGGAGCTTCTTCTTTACGAACGCCATCCGTTATAATTTCAATACTCTTGATCGACGGCAGGAATTGTTCCAGAATCATCGTCACATCGATTCCAATGCAGCCAGCCAGACTCGCCAACAGCACCTCTACAGGTGAAGCACCTTTATCCTGTCCGCCCCATGCGGGCGTTGCATCCATGTTAATAGTGTGGCCCGAAGGACCCGTCGCTTGAAAAAATCGTTTACCTTGCCAAATCGTCGATACTTGCATAATGTAAAGCCCACTTTCTTCTCATTAGTTGTTGTATAGATGACATGCGATATAACGATTCTCGGAAACCTGAAGCCACTCCGGTTGAATGCTGCTGCACTGTGGCATAGCTTTCGGACAACGAGTATGAAACACGCAGCCTGACGGTGCGTTACGCGGACTCGGAACTTCCCCGGAGAGTACAATTCTCTCTCTTCGTTTGTCCGGATCCGGCTGAGGAATAGCAGAGATAAGCGCCTCCGTATAAGGATGAAGCGGATTGGAGAATAATTGTTCCGAAGGTCCGGTCTCCATCATCTTCCCTAAGTACATGACCCCGACATGATCGCTAATGTAACGAACAACCGATAAATCATGCGAAATAAACAGATACGTGAGCGATAGACGACTTTGCAAATCCTGCAGCAGCGTCAGCACCTGCGCCTGAATCGATACATCCAGCGCCGATACCGGCTCATCGAACACGACGAATTGGGGCTCAAGAATAAGCGCCCGGGCAATGCCGACCCGTTGGCGCTGTCCTCCCGACAATTCATAAGGATACCGAAGGGCATGTTGTGGCGTTAGACCAACAACCTCCAGTATTTCATCTACCTTCTTCGTTATCGTCTCAGCGGAATAGCTGTAATGGGTGCGAAGCGGCTCCTCCAGCGTGCGGCGGACGGTCCATCTGGGGTCCAAGGAACCAAACGGATCCTGGAACACAATCTGCATATCCGTCTTAAGCTTCCTCATGGATTCTGTGCCGAGTGCCATAATGTCTTGTCCATTAAAAATGATGCTTCCGGACGTAGGCTCAATCAATCGCAGCATCGTTTTTCCGAGCGTTGTTTTGCCGGAGCCCGATTCTCCTACGATCGCGAACGTTTTCCCCTTCTCGATGGCAAGAGATATCCCATCTAAGGCTTTAACCGTGTTGCTCATGCGGCCGAACAAGCCTGTCTTCGCAGCGTAATGTTTTTTTAAATCTTTTATCTCAAGAATAGGCAACATTCGTAACCTCCCTATAGAGATGGCACTTGCAGCTATGACCGTCATTCATGTCATAAAAGGCAGGGTCGATATGCTCACACACGTCCATCTTAGAAGGACACCTTGAAGCAAATCGGCATCCGGCGGCAAATTCTGATGGATGAGGAACTTGTCCAGCTATCGCTTGCAGGCGCTCCATCTCTCCTGAGAATTGAGGCATGGAATTCAATAGACCGACTGTATAAGGATGCTTAGGGTTCTTAAACAGCGATTGGACATCCCCTTGCTCGACGATTTGTCCTGCATACATGACGCATACCCGATCACAAGTTTCGGCCACTACCCCAAGATCGTGGGTAATGAGAATGATCGCTGTTCCCCGTACCTTCTGGAGCTTCCTCATGAGATCAAGAATTTGGGCCTGTATCGTAACGTCTAGTGCCGTTGTCGGTTCATCTGCGATCAGAATCTCCGGGTTGGATGCCATGGCCATTGCAATCATCACCCGCTGGCGCATACCGCCGGATAATTGATGAGGATAAACCTCCATAATCTGTTCCGGTGAAGATATACCGACTTCGCTTAGCAATTCAATCGATTGCTGGTGCGCTTCTTTCTTGCCCTTCTTCGAATGCTGACGTATCGATTCCCGAATTTGGCGGCCAATCTTAAAGACCGGATTCAGGGCCGTCATCGGCTCCTGAAAGATCGTAGCAATTTGATTGCCGCGAACTTTTTGCATCTGGGATTCAGACATATCTAACAGACTCTGGCCGCGTAGACGTATATCCCCTTCTACTACACGAGCCAGCCCGCTGGGCAATAATCGCATAACGGATAAGGACGTTACACTCTTCCCGCTTCCCGACTCCCCAACAATTCCAAGCGTTTGTCCCGATTCAAGCGCCAGACTAATGCCGCTTACCACCCGAATCGGACCCGAAGCATTGGCGAATTCGATAGACAATTGATCTATTTCCAAAAGCTTCGTCATACCCGTGCCTCCCTTAAGCATGTAAAAGTAGACAAGACCCCCTTAGGCTCGGGGGTCTTCTCCTTATTTGTACAGTGAGCTGAAACGAGCGATCTCGTCTGGGTAGAAGATATAGCCCTTTACATCCTTGCTAATTCCGACAATAAGATTGCTCTCATACAGGTACGCCCACGGTGAATCAGCCGTAACCTGTTTCTGAACTTGTTTGTAGAGCTCTGCACGCTTCGCATCATCCGGTTCTACATTGGCCTGCGCTAACAGGTCATCGACCGTCTTGCTCGAGTAGCCGGTGTAGTTAGAAGCGCCATTGCTTTCTAGCAGGAATCCGTAGTGATAGGAAGGATCATTGACCAAGGAAGTATACTTGCCCAGGTATGCTGCTGCTTTCTTATTGTTGATCAGCTCGCGGTATTGCGCAGGCGCGACCTTATTAATGTTTAATGTAACGCCAATTTTCTCAAGCTCCGCTTTGAGCAGAACCGCGATGTCCTCGTAATCTTGCGTGGAAGAGTTAACCGTCAGGTCAAAGGTAAAGCCATTCTCATAGCCTGCTTCCTTAAGCAGCGCTTTTGCTTTCTCCAAATCGTATTTGTACTCGTAGCCTTCAGCGGTGTAATCCGGCGATTTGCTCGAAATCGAGCTTAGCAGCGGAGCCGCTTGACCGTATGCAACATCTTGGATGAGCTTGTTTTGATCAATTACATAGTTAATGGCTTGTCGTACTTTCAGCTGGTCGAACGGCTTGAAATTAGCGTTCATGCCAAGGTAAACAATTCGGTTCGAGGACTCCGAGTTAATCGTCACGTTATCGTTCTTAGACAGACTTTCTACGTCCTTAGCCGGAATATCGAAAGCGACATCAACTTCCCCTTTTTGAAGGAACAATTCACGGTTGGAAGCTTCCGCTACAAATTTAATAACGATCTTCTCAACCTTTGGCGCACCATTCCAGTAATCCTTGTTCGCTACGAATACCGCTTCTGTTGCCGGATCCCATTTCTCCAGCTTATAAGCACCGGAGCCTGCGGAGTGCGTCGTCAAATAATCATCAGCGTTGTTCTTGGCAATGGACGGATCAACGATAGAGAACGAGAAGGTCGCCAAGTATTTCAGGAACAAGTGATTAGGCGCACCGAGCTTAAACGCTACGGTTTTATCGTCAATTTTGGTAACCGACTTAATGTTAGCAAGCGTGTAGGCACTGCCGCCTTCACCTTTCGTCTGTACGCGTTCGAACGAATACACGACTGCATCGGCATTCACAGGTTCGCCGCTTTGGAATTTCACACCATCCCGCAGCGTGAATGTATAGGTCGTTAAATCATCGGAAATTGTCCAAGACTCAGCTAGAGAAGGCACGATTTGATCGGTACGCCCCATCGTTTTGCCGTCGACTTCTTCCGTTCCGCTCGTAACCAACTGATCATATAGAGCGAACGCGTAGGAAGCAGAGGTCAAATCACCAGCATCATGCGGGTCCATCGTTTGTCCTGCACCTTGCGAATAGGCAAGCGTAATTGTTTTCCCTGCTGCGGATTCCGTAGATGCTGTCGTCGATTGTCCATCCGTGCTGGCAGTATCGTTGGAATTTGAGTTTTTGGCGCAGCCCGCTAGAAGCAGTACAACGAGTAATGCTGCAATAAGGACGTTAAACTTTTTCTGTGTCACAACTTCCACTCCCAATCGTTATTTATTTGTGTCTTGGCGAGCGCCCATGTGGATCAAGCGCATCCCTCAGTCCGTCTCCGAGTAAAATAAAGCCGAATATCGTTGTAGCGATTGCGATGCCAGGGAAGAACGTCATCCACCATTCACCTGACATAATATAATCGCGTCCGTATGAGATCATCGCTCCCCATTCAGCGGTAGGAGGCCTAACGCCTAACCCGAGAAAGCTTAGACTGGACGTGATTAACACGGCAGAACCAAGGCCAAGCGTAATTTGGACAATTAAAGGGGCAAGCGCATTAGGTAAGATGTGTTGAAAAATAATAGCGGTATGCCGAACGCCCAACGCTCTGCTGGCTTCAATAAATTCCTTTTCCTTGATCACCACGGTTTGCCCATACATCAATCTTGCGAATTCCGGCATCGCTACAATGCCTACCGCAAGCAGTGCGCCGAGAAGCCCCGGGCCTATGGATGCGGCAAGCGCCATCGCCAGAATCAGCGACGGAAAGGCCAATAAAGTATCCATCATACGCATGATGATATTTCCGACTTTTCCTCCGAAGTAGCCCGCAATAGCTCCGAGCGGAATTCCAGCGACGCAAGCGATGCCTATCGCTAAGACCCCCGTCCATAAGGTGACTCGGGCGCCATAGAGAATGCGGCTGAAAATGTCTCTGCCAAAATTATCGGTGCCAAACCAATGCGCCATATTCGGTGATTGCAGTTTATCTTCCGTTCGTATTCCATTCGGATCGTAAGGCGCGATCCAAGGGGCAAGCAAAGCCAGCACAACCCATAGGAGGATGAATACTAATCCAACTAATAATAGCCGCCGTTGCAACAATGTTCTCCATAGTGATCTATTCATATCTCACCCGAGGATCCAGTACCCCATATAGCAGTTCTACGACAAGATTGATAAGTCCATACAATACCGCACTAATGAGCGTCATCGCTTGAATAGGTGCATAGTCTGCAGAAAGAATCGATTCCGTGACGTAACTACCTATTCCCGGCCATACGAAGATCGTCTCAATAATGACAGCCCCGCCAAGCAGCGCACCGAATTGAAGGCCGATTACCGTTAGGGTAGGTATTAAGGAATTAATAAGACCATGCTTATAAATAACAGCCCGTTCCGATAATCCTTTGGCCTTCGCCGTTCTCATAAAATCTTGCCGGATAACTTCAAGCATGCTCGCTCGAATCATTTTCGTCACGATTGCCATTGTACTCATGCTCAGACAGATTGCAGGCAGTAATAGATGATGCAGAGAACTTTTCAATGCAACGAGGTCCCCGCTCAATAAGCTGTCCGCTATGTATAAGCCTGTTATATGGGTTGGTGGATTAATATTGCCGCTAATCCGTCCTATCGGGGCAGGCAGCCAACCGAGCTTGGAATAGAACAGCGTAATAAGCAGCAGACCAAGCCAGAAAATCGGAACCGATGTTCCAATAATGGAGAGCACGCGGGAAATATGGTCAACGATAGAATTTTGCTTGGATGCCGCAACAATCCCAAGCGGCACTGCAACGATTAATGCTATAGCCATGCTCGCTAATGTAAGCTCTAATGTGGCAGGGAAACGTGAGGCGAAATCTGAAGCAACCGAATGCCCCGTGTGCCAAGCAAACCCCAAATCTCCCCTAAACAATTGCTTCATATAGTCCCATAGCTGAATGAACAACGGTTCATTGAAACCGTACTCCTCGCGAACCTTATCCACGAACTCCGGAAGCGCTTGTTCTCCCGTAATCATCAATGCGGGATCACCTGGCAAAACCCTTGTTAAGATGAACGTGATAATGATAATTCCGGCGACGCTAGGAATCATCATTGCTATACGTTTCAGCACGTATCGCGGCACTCACATCATCCTCCTTATACGTACAGTTGTCTGTTGTCATACTCCCAACAATCCGAAAAATTCAAAATGAACGGTTTCCGCGGCTAGTTCTTCCACCGTTCGCTCTGCCAATTTGGAATTGGGAAGGACAGGACCAAACAACCACCTTGCTACCGTTCCCTCGATTAGGCTCATCAGTAACGCTGCACGCATATGGAAATCTATAGATGCGGGCAGCATGCCTAGTTCCACCGCACGCTCGATATTACGTTTGAACGCCTCTTCCATCTCGATGCGCGTTTCCCGAAATGCATTACGAATGGCTTCTTCTTCTCCATTGCCCGTAATCAGCAATTCCATAAAGTACCGATTCTCCTGAGCAAACCTAAAGATATCGGCCAGTAGACGCTGTGAGCCTTGAACCATCTCCTGAACAGTTCCTTCTCCAGTGCGATAGCCTTTGCCTATGACTTCAAGCAGCTGCTGCCTGCCTTGTTCAATAATCTCCAGCGCTATCGCTTCCTTGCTCTTGAAATACCAATAGAACGTTCCCTGCGCTACTCCAGCTTCATTAACGATTTCAGAGATTTTGGTGTTCTGGTAGCCATACTTGGCAAATCTCTCTACCGCAATCTCCATTAATTGAAGCTTTCTCGTATCCCGCAATGTAGGCTGCTTATCATTCATTCGACCATAATCCCCTTCCAGATTGACTGGTCAGTCAATTATTTTTATATCATATAGGCTTACTCGGATTATGTCAACAATTACAAAATTTTTGTCCAATTATGGTTATCCAAGCATGATTGGGAAGATACGACGATCGTTCTGAGCCCTGGATTTTCCTTTATGTAAAAAGAAAATGCTCGACCGCTGCACACATTCAGGCGCGCATAATCGAGCATTTTATCCAAAATAATCAGAAATAATCTTACAAGTAGGCATCTGTAAGCAAGAGAACCAGTCCGCCCAAGGCTATTGCGCTCAAGGCCGCTGGAACAGCCCGCTTGAAGCGTTGAGCAAATCGGCTTGCTGGATAGGCAATTAGTGCAGCGAGCACAAGTCCGGCTTCGATTCCCACTAGGAAGGAAACAGTCGCGTCCGCGATCAAGCTTCCGCTCAGATTCGATCCGGACAGCACTTGACCGAATTGGAAGCCGAAGAGGAGTCCGAATGCCGCAGACAGCCAGAGGAGAGGCTTCTCGTTGCGGGATAAGAGAATGTGCAGGGCCGTATAGAGAATGCCCAGCGCAGCCGTCACGTCAACGAAAGAATCGGGCAGCATTACAATCTTAAGCACGCTTAGGAGCAAAGTCGGCACCAGAGCCGCAGCGAACGTTCCCACGATCAGTAAAGCCCGCTTGAGAGTACGGCTTCCAATAATAAGCGCTATGACGAGCAGAGCTGCTCCGGGCGTTGTTCCCACATGTTTCAAGCCGAGCTTCAAATACGTTGCCATCGCGTAAGACGGACTCATCTGTCCCGCTTCCAACGTTCGGAGATCGCTTACGATGACCCCCGTCTTCTGCAAATCCCCTAGAGACAGGTCCACATAGTTGACATGCCATTGATCCCCGTCATAGACAAGCTCGTAGTCAAGCTTGAATTGCAGAGGAGCATGCCCAATCGGATACTCCAGAATCGCTTCAGCGAACTTCTGAGTCTCGCCTTCCACCTCGGTGCCGTGAAGCTGCGTCAATCTTCCTTGGAGTGGGAGACCGTCGGCATACAGCTTAATCTTGGAAAGCAGGAGGGCTTCGACTTCCTTCTTCGAGTTTGAATAGAATCGATCCAATACTTCAGGTGTTTCGGAACTGATGTCCGGGTCTTCCGGCGTTGCCGTCGTGCGCAAGTCATAGAGGTCTATCTTCAAGGAATAGCGGATCATTCCATGCTCATACGTAATGTCCGAATAAGCTAGGCTGCTATTGGTGTGGGCCTCCACGGCAGATGGCAGCAAACCAAGCAATGCGATTGGGAATAGCAGAAGCAGAATCCATCTTCTCATCGTAAACTTGTCCTCGCAATCTTCTTCTCTCATGCAGTACGTTAATTAATTTACGAAATTAATGTTTACACTGGGTTAATTTTAATAGTGATCTTTGTTAATACTTCCAAGTTACATTGTCATAGTTATGTTTGTTTAGCATGTACATATTATTAAGAGGTGAAGTATGAATGAGGAGAAATGTTAATTTCTCGCAGAAGAAGGTTTCTCGAATCGGAGTCGCTGCATTGGCTGCCACGCTGGTATTCTCCGGCCTGCCTATTAAACTAGGGGGTCAAAGCATCGATATCAGCAAGGCAGCAACGGCACATGCAGAGGCAATTTACGCGGCGACGGATATCGCGTTAACTCCGGGAGCTGCTGCGAGCCAGTTGAATTTCGCTTGGTACTCGCCGATCCAGACGACAAGCATCGTTCAGATCGCGAAGAAGAGCGACATGACGGGGAGCGATTTTCCGGTTGATGAGGCGGTAATAACGACGTTCACCGGAACATCCTCCGCAGCTGTTACGGGGTATTACTCCAATAAAGTAACGGCGACGGGACTTGCGCCTAATACGCAGTACGTTTATCGCGTGGGTGACGGCAGCGAAGGCAATTGGAGCGCGGTTTACGATTATACGACCAAGGATCTCTATAACTATCAGGTTATGTTCATCGGGGATCCGCAGATCGGATCCTCGGGCAACGTAGCCAACGATACAGCAGGTTTCATCTCAACGCTTAATACGGCATATGGGTCTTTCCCGAACATGAGCTTCATCATGTCCGCCGGTGACCAGATCGAGCATGCGACCACTGAAGCGGAGTTTGACGCATTCATAAGCCCGGACTTGTTCCGCAACATTCCTGTTGCCACAACGATTGGCAACCACGAAACATCCGGCGCGAACTACAAATATCATTTCAACGTGCCTAACGAGTCTTCCACATTAGGAACAACTACCGCAGGCGGGGACTACTACTACGTTTATGGCGATACCTTGTTTATGGTATTGAACAGCAATAATACGGATGGCACGAAGCATGCCCAATTCATGAAAGAGGCGGTTGCGGCTGCTCCGGATACACAGTGGAGAATCGTCACCCTGCACCAAGACATTTATGGCGCTGGTTCGCACGCGACGGAAACGGGAATCAAGAATTTGAGGAAGGCTCTGTTCCCGACGTTCGACGAATTGGACATCGACATGATCTTCATGGGACATGACCACTCGTACGCTCGCACAGATGTCATGAACAACGATATCTCTCAAGGAGCGCAGCTCCAAAATGATTCGCTGCAGGACGTCAATCCGACGGGAACGACGTACGTGACGGCCAACTCGGCCAGCGGCAGTAAATATTACGCCTTGGCGGATACGACAAAATTGGACGTTGTGCCTACGGTAAGAAACCAGGAGAATACGCCCAACTTCACGATGATCAGCTTCACACCGACCAGCCTTACGGTTACTACGTACCGTTCAGACAACATGGCAGTAGTCGATTCTTACGGATTGGTCAAAGAAGCGGAGAACGCTAAAATTTATACGAAAGACAGCCAGCAAACGGATACTAATGCCGACATCGACTTCTACTATGCTATCAACAACGCCAATGCGGTATCGAAGCTGAATACTACTTTCAGCTATGACACTTCGAAGCTAGTCTTCAAGAGCGCAGAGCTTGTTAATACAACCTCTACGAACTCCGATCCTGTCACGAATGACTCGGATAATGGTATCGTGACGGTTAACGCCGATTTGGCTTCGCCGATTCGTTCCGAATTATACAACGGAGACTACACGGACGTAGTCAAGCTGACCTTCGAGCTTATCGACAAGGCTAACGCGACTACAGCAAGTGTTGGACTTACAGGTTCCGCACTGACGACGCTGAACAAGCACAAAGCCATTGATTCGATGATTACCGTGGTCAGTGCCGACAAGACGGTTGGCGTACCTGTTACGAAAGTTACGCTGGATCACTCGTCGCTCAGCCTTAGAATTAACAAAACAAGCCAATTGACTGCAACGGTATTGCCGGACAATGCAACGAACAAGACGGTGGTATGGACTTCTAGCAATCCAGCTATCGCGACGGTTGATTCGACCGGTCTCGTGACGGCAGTTGCAAGAGGAACGGCAACCATTACGGCGACGGCTGTTAATGGCGGCGTACTTACGACTAGCGACATTACGGTAACGCAAACGACCAGCACGACGGGCACATCGTCCGGCTCTACGGGTACGACGACGAATACAGACACGACAACGAACACGGATACAGCAACAAATACGGACACGACAACAAATCCAGATACGACAGGCAACTCCGGTAATACGGACGTTTCGCAGTCGGGCAACTCCAACAGCAGCAACAGCGGAAGCGGCACAGGTACGGCAAAGTCCTTCTCCGATATCCCATCCGGCTACTGGGCTGAAGAAGCGATTAATTACCTGTCCGCAAGAGATATTCTGAATGGCACGAGCGACACGACCTTCGAACCGAAGCGTTCGGTAACCCGCGCCGAGTTCACGGCAATGATTGTACGAGCACTGCAGCTTACGGATCAAGGCAGCGCCTCGTTTAATGACGTGAATGCAAGCGCTTGGTACGCCGACGCAGTATCCGCAGCCGTACAAGCTGGCATCGTGCAAGGGAAAAGCGATTCAACGTTTGGTCCATCGGCCCTCATCTCGAGAGAAGAAATGGCGACGATGATTGTTCGCGCATACGAATATCTGCATGGACAACAGTCTGTCAGCGGCAACAATTCCTATACGGATTCCGCTGCCATCTCGGCTTGGGCGTTGACATTCATCAATAAAGCGGCTGAACTGAAGCTGATTCAGGGAACCAATTCGGGCGCATTCAACCCGCATGGCATCGCCAGCCGTTCGGAAGCTGCACAGATCATCTATAATCTTTTGAACAACTAATCTAATTAGTAATCTAGCCAATAACAGGGATGTCATTCTTGGCAATGGCATCCTTGTTTGTCTATGTGAAAGGGGGAACATCTTTGTCCCGCACTCGAAATGCCTTTCGTTATCCTATCTTTCTTGCCGCACTTCTCGCGCTGCTCCTGCTGCCCAATCAACAAGTTGCGGACGCTCATGCTTATAGTGCAGCTTATACGACGATTCAGTTCACCAAGTCGAGCGTCGACATGACTTATACGCTGGATGGCTTGTCCGTCATTGAGCTATTGGGCGGAGATACGAGCAACGACCTCACCCTTGAGCCCGAACAATTCAATATCATGAAAGACTCGTTCCTGGAGCTGATACGCAATCAGATTGTACTGAACGTCAACGATAAGCCCCAATCCTGGACTCACGTGGAGAGCCTGGAACTGCTGCCGAACAGCAGCCCACAGAAGGTGGAGCTAAAGGTTCAGTACGCTCCCGTCGCGGCTTCCCAAGTTGTCTCGCTGACAGATCAGCTCTACTCAGGTTCGAGCGACAAGTCGACCAATTACGTCGACCTGGTGACGATTGAGTATGGCAGCCACAAGGCCAACTCGGCCTTGTCCGGCAAATACCGCGAGTGGTCGATGCAGATGTCGGACAAGGATTACAGCAGCCTTGCAGACTCCTCATCTAATGCGGATTCACAGGAGACTGACTCGTCGAAGGCGTCCGGTTCGGGCTGGTATTCGTTCTTTGTCCTCGGTATCAACCATATTCTCTCGGGCTACGATCATCTATTGTTCTTGTTCTCACTTCTGATCGCCAGACAGAAATTCAAGCAGTACGCCGCAATGATTACTGCCTTCACCATCGCACACAGCATTACATTGACGCTGACTGTATTGGGAGTCATCTCCGTGCCCTCCCATATTGTCGAACCACTAATCGCCCTTAGCATCTGCTTCGTTGCGATTGATAATATGATCCGTAAGCAAGTCAGCGGACGCTGGATTCTGACGTTCCTCTTCGGTCTTGTTCACGGCATGGGCTTCGCCGACATTTTGCAAGAGATGGACATTCCGCGGACCGAGCTGGCAGCCGACCTGATCAGCTTTAATCTCGGCATCGAGACCGTCCAGCTCACTTTAGTCGCTGCTGCGCTGCCGCTGCTATATTGGCTGCACTCCTGGAAATTCTCCAGACGAGTCGTCATCGCCGGCTCTTCCATTGCGTTTATGTTGGGCGGCATTTGGCTTATCGATCGTCTGTAAAGCTTACCTAATGAGGAATAACCGAACGATGAATAATCACTCCTAACATAAATAAGGTGATCTCCGTGAGGGGATCACCTTTGTTCTTGATCTACAAAGCATCGACCATGATATGATTTCCTGCTGGGTCCTTCATTCGGAAGCTTTTCCCGCAGATTCCGCGATCTCAAATTTCAGTAACCTCAACGCCTTTTAGTTTTAAAAATTCATGGTAATCTTCAATATCAGGTGTTCCTATCATCATGACCGCACTTTTGTTATTTGCTTGTTCAAATTGTACAGGATGTGTGTCGCAGCCGACCTCAGACAATATGATCTTGAGGTACCCAGGTTTCTCCAATGACCAAATATCCCCTCTATGCGTCACTTTATACCCCATATATTTCTCGTACCAGTCAGCAGATTCATTAAGATTCAAAGCAGGAATATAAACGACGACTACCCCTTGAAGCCTTTCAAGAACTCTGCGTCCGAAATGTTCGTCCAGTTGGTTCTGTCTCAATGTTTCCTCTACCAAATGACTCAGCTCCTTTTTAAGTTTGTCTTTTGCACGTCTAAGTCGGCTCTCCGCGGCGCTCACACTAATATTGAGAAAACGGCTAATTTCTTATACGCTAAATCCGCTAATGAAATACATTGCAATGACGGTACGGTACTTCTCATCTAGTGTGTTTAGAGCACTCCAAACCGCCCTTTTCCGCTCTAGATTGTCTATCCTCTCTTCCAATGAGATCGGATCGATAAGGTCATTCATCAAGTGACCTCCCGGAGGAATCTCCCTCTTCCTAATCCAATCCATGCTCATACGTTTGGTTATCGTGTACAGCCAGCTGCCGAAACCCTCCTTCTGCTCTAAAGTGTGAATTTTGTACCAAGCCTTTACGAAGGACTCCTGCGCGATATCCTGGGCAATATGAAAATCACCGACGACACTGAACGCAGCGGCATACACCGCGTTTGAATATTTGGTTGTCAACTCGGCGAACGCATTCATATCCCCTTCGCAGACTCGAATAACAAGTCTCTCGTCTTGCAGTGACACATCATCACCTCATATGTCTTTCACTATATAGACGTGAAAAGAAGAAAATATCGGTCAACTACTATATAAAGAAGAAGCCACTCCTAACAAAGGAATGGCTTCTTTGGACAGAACTTCACTTTTTTATTGAGATTGCCTTAGCGATCCTAATCTAACTTTTTACTCACTCCACCGCCAAAAGCGATGCAATAACCATCAGCATCTTTCAGTGTAAATTCACTCCAATGTTCAGAGTAATTGGGACCATTAACTATTTCTACACCTTTGGCACGACATTCATCAACCAACAAGTCGACTGCATCTGTATAGGCAAAAGCGTCAAAGTACAGCCCACCTTTAACAGAAGAAGAAGGTCTTACGTCCTCTTTATTCATTGCGGGATGCAAAATAAATGTAATGCTGCCTCTTGATACGTGTACATGTCCACCAACTTCTTCATAGGAAAACCCAAGACTCTTGTAAAAATCAGAGGAAACTTGTGCATCTGCAACTAGTAAAACAATCGATGAACCCGATATATTTGCTACTACTGCTTGCTCGCTCATTTCATCCCATCCTAAACTGGAATATTTGACCATTATGAATAAATAATACAATAGCACATTTTCTCTGTAAACTACGGCACAGGAATATGTCTGTACAAGCATGAGATAAATTTGGACTATATTTACTGAAAACCCCTTAGGATGTTCAGATAGACTTAAACACCTACTGCTTTACAAACGATCTCATTAGCTTTTTTGGCTAGCACAAACTTTACTGTATTTCGATAAAAGTAACGTGGTTTTATATGACGTTGCTTGGACAATTACGCCTAAAAGCATTGCTCCTGCTCCGATTCCAATGTCAAAGCAATTATAAAACGTACGCATTGCATTTTCTCTATCCTTTGGTTCGACTACATTTAATACCCAAGCCTGAATCGCAGGGAAAATGGCGCCGAACGCTACGCCGTAGAATATTCCGTCTATATTTAATTGTAGTTATGCAATTCTAATTGCTAAGGCTACGTTTTCATATACAATAAAAACATGCGGGTCACTAAATGATGCGACCTGGCGATATTGCAGAGGTGAGGTATGAAGTGCATTATTCGCAAAACGATAAGCTCAAAGTGGCGCAAATATACGACAATATCGCCGAGAGCTACGAAGAACGTACGACGCCACTGACTTACTTTCAAGCTGCCGTGCGGGAGTTTCTCTTGGAGAACGTGCATGCTGGACAACGCGTACTCGATCTCGGTTGTGGTCCTGGACACTTGACGAGTCCACTGCCACTTGACGTGGAGGTTGTCGGGCTCGATATTTCGACCGCCATGGTCGACGCGGCGCGACGAAAACGTCCAACCGGCACCTATCTCGTGCATGACTTCCACCAGCCACTACCTGCAGAACTCGGAAAATTCGACGCGATAGTGGCAAACGGTTGTTTCGATTTCTGCGAGAATCTAGTACAAGTCATCGATAATGTGTCGGTAGCCCTTGCTTACGGCGGTCGCTTCTTCTTCACCATAAACGAGCGCCGTGCGGAATTGCCCTTTCACGATGCACGCTGGATTGATGCAGGTGGTGGACAAGTTGATATCCGAATGTTCTTCTGGTCGTTTTCCGAAACGGCAGCCGCGATTGAGACATTAGGACTTC
Source organism: Paenibacillus cellulosilyticus (assembly GCF_003182255.1). GTDB lineage: Bacteria > Bacillota > Bacilli > Paenibacillales > Paenibacillaceae > Paenibacillus_T > Paenibacillus_T cellulosilyticus. The sequence continues at coordinate 577,617 of NZ_QGTQ01000001.1, forward strand.
GACCTCTAACGTACCGGCACGCACCGGGTTGGGAAAACGAGACTCTACAGACAACGATCTACTACGGCTACTGGGTGGTCGAACATCTCCGGACGAAGGAATAGGATCTTGGTCGAAATACACACAAACCACTTCTCCAAAGAAAGTTGCATTGAAGGTGAGCTCGACACTGCCGACGCGCTTGCGGTGCAGCAGGGTCTTACACTGCAGGAACGGTGATTGGCGGGAGACTAAAAAACCTTGTTAAGCATAGCCTCCTATGCTTAGGGATAAGACGTTTTCTGCATCTAGCTCCCGAAAGATTTCCGATCCCACAAGTACAAGGGCGAATTTTCGCCCTACTTGTGATACGGTTCGGCGTAACATCAATAGGGCGACATTGAAGCCACCCGAATAGGCGCCTTGTATGCAATGATTAGCGACCACATGTATGGTGTATGATGTGCACCGTCTAAGTTCTTGCTCTTATAGGTACAACATGTCAGCCTGTATTTTATTTAGTCTACGTTTAATATGGTTTCTGATTTATCCATTTTTGTCAACTCAACACTGGTCCTCCATAATTCTTCCCTATTTTCACGGCTATAGGAGAGTTCAGAAGATTTCACTTCTCTTGTACCATCAAAATACTTACCAGTCATCCCCCCGAACTCTGAATTAAGCACCAGCGATGCCAATGCTTTTCCTGATTTATCAGCCGTAATCATACTTGGACGAAGTAAGGCAAGTACGGGGAGGATATTCTTTAGAATAATTTTCATAAAGAGAGGAAATGTTCGAGAGAACCCTGTGCCGGGCATCTGTCCAGGATTAAACGCATTTACAGTAATATTTTTATTCGTTTGCTGCTTGATTCTTTCGGCCAACTCGTAAGCGCAGTATATATTGCATAATTTCGAAGTCGAGTAGCGACGTTGGCCTACGGTAAGCATCTTCTCATCTTCGTTCAGTTTCTTTGGATAGGCCAGTAATCTAGCATTATTATAAACAGGCACAGCGACAATTGTTTTTTGTGCGGGGTCATGAGTGCCACTGCTAACAAACAATATTCTACCAGAATCATCCATATTATCAAGTAACCTATTGACCAGCAAAAAGTGTCCAAGATGATTAATTCCAAAAGTACTCTCAAAGCCATCTTTGGTATAGTACGTTTTATCAACCAAGATTAACCCCGCGTTGCAGATGAGTGAATATAAAGGCGGATAATCTGCAGCAATAAATTGGGTGACAAAATTTCTGACAGATGCTAAGGACGCAAGATCAAGCTCCATAGACGTGATGTTGGGATTGTCTGTTTCCCTAATCAATGAATGGACAGCTTCATTTGCCTTAGCCGCATTACGACAAGCCAGTACGATATGATGATTATGATCGGCTTTAGCAATGTGTTTCGCACTTGCATAACCTAACCCCGAGTTTCCGCCAGTTATAATAAAAGTTCGTTTACGTGGGTCCCCTTTTGTTAACATACCATACACTCCCTTTTCAAAAGTTAGTTTAGTTTGTTCCAGGTTGACACCGTCAACTAAAACACATCATACGCCTGCACATTGACGGTGTCAACATGTAGGCGTATGATGATTTTATAATTATTTATTTAAGAGGGTACTATGAAGAATAGCAACGATACCAAACAAAAGCTGATCGATGTCACAAGACAAATGATTGATACCCATGGCGTTGATTCCGTTAGCATGCGGGACCTTGGAAAGGAAATGAATTTATCTCGAGGTGCCGTCTATGTATATTTTAAAAATAAAGACGATCTACTCGCGGCTCTTACTACTGAGAATTTTGATACGCTGAACAGTCGCATGAACAAGTTAATTAAAGAAACAAGCGATCCAAGAAAACTTATTTACGAATTGCTATATACGTTTTATGACTTTGGGGTAAAGAATCAAGAACATTGCCAACTGATGTTCCGCAAACAATGGGACAAGGAGCAATATCATAACCTTCACCTTGCAGCCATTGAAACATTTAGAATCATCTATAGCTGTTTGGAAACAGCTCATGAACAAAAACGGACGATCAGTAAACCACCCAAACAATTAACGGCCATGGTTTCTGCCTTTATTGCTGGTCTTGTTGATCTCAATTCTGCTGGACATCTAGAACCTGAAAAAGGATTAGATGATCCGGCTGGTTTAATCTATTCATTTGTGGATTTGATCATTGTTTAGTCGTAACCGATAGTATCGCTCTTGCCATGACCATTTATTGCTCTTCTCACTATCAAGTGTAGGAGTGAATTTGCGGACATGCAGTGAGAAAAGATTATGCCTAATTTCAATGTGTTGGGTTTCAACTATAAATTTCGCCCTACTTATGATACGGTTCAGCGTAACGGTCATAACGGCGAAAAAGGCACTCTAGTTTGGAGTGCCTTCGCTTTGCCCTGATTCGAATCCAACGGTGACGACTCCGGAAGCAACGTTCCTCGTCCAACATGCGTTTTAGAAGATTCGCCCTACTTATTTAGATATGCATCAATTGCTTTACAGACTCTTTCGGTTCTATCCCTAACTCTTGACAAAGCATTCTCAATCGCTGGACGAGCGGCTCAGTTAGTAACTTGTCAGCCCTTCGCACAAGGTCCACAGTTTTTTTCCCGCTCCATCCTCAAACTTGGTTTGAATCGGTACGATCTGCTTCTTATTATCGAAGAACACGCCATTTGCGCGCTCTATTTCTTTCGCGGACGCCAGATGAACCCCGATCCCGCATTCTGCTTTGACACTTATATTCATGAGAGGTGCAGCGGCCCTCAAATACCAAGGCGCGTTCCTCGAGAGATTGGATTTCACGAACCCCGGATAAAAAGCGTTGGAGGTCACACCTGTTCCTTCCAAACGTTTTGCCAATTCGAATGCAAATAACGTCTTGGCGATCAGCGACTGGTTGGCTGCACGCATCCCGCTATACTGGTGCTCCATTTGAATATCATCGAAGTTAATGACGGGATTCTTCAAAAATCTAGGGTTACCCGACACTGTGATAACGCGTGCAGTTCCGCTTTCTTGGAGGATGTCGAGCAGCCGGTTAGTCAGCAGATAATGACTAAGCACATTGACCGCGAACATACGATCAATCCCCTCTGCCGTCAATTCCTTCTTAAAATAGATTGCACCGCAAGCATTAACAAGCACATGCAATTGATCGTATTTCCGTTTGATCACGTCGCTGACTTCCCGGATCGATGACTGTAGGGAAAGGTCCGCCGCGACCCAATCTCCCCTGCTGTTGCCTGTAGCTTCCGAAATATCCTTTAATGCAGCTTTTCCACTTTCCTCACTTCTGCTAATGATCACGACCTTGGCGCCGAGATTGGCTAGTCCCTTTGCGATTGCTTTACCAACTCCGGACGATCCTCCTGAAATTAAAAATATTCTGTTTTTAATATCCGTGGGTGTTTCGTTCATTGTCTCTCCTCACCTTTATCGCTCGTCAGTGGAGAATATTGAACACTTTATTTCTGATTATATTTTGTAGCAAACTCTGTTGCATATTGTTTCAATTTTGTTTTACCTAAAGTTGGGCGGTTTTTGTAATAATCTTCATACAGTTTACCTGTACGACCCGCCACACCCATTTCCACAATACCATTTACCATTTGCTCATTCATACCTGTTTTTAGCATGGCATTTGCGAGCATTTTATCCGAGATTTTTCCATGTTTTAAATATGGTTTACCAATTGCTTCACCTAATATTTTGGCGATCTCATTGCAGGTAAGTTCCTCACTGGCTATATATCGAACGGTTCTGCCTTCAAAAGGTTTTTCCATTTCTTCAAAAATGACAGTAGCAATATCATCAGCAGAGACCATTAGGTTTATGACTTCACCGCCATAGTTGGCCAGAATCACGCCTCTTTTGCCAGTCAATAAACCTCGGATACCATAATATTGCAAAGACAATAATCCACCTAGAAACCCTTTGCTTGTTGATTTTATTACATCAATATTGGACAATAAATTGCTATAAAAACCAGTAGGCCGCATAAATTTGATATCCACATAATTGGGCAATTTTTTCAAAATATTCTCAGCAAGGTTATGGAAACTTAATATACCAACACCCTTGTCGGTGTGGGCTCCGATACTGCTCAAGTGCACTATTTTTTTTACACCTGATTGCTCAACTGCTTTTTTATAAGTAGCTACTATTTCACTCACGGCACCGTAGCTATTGGCAGCGGGTGGTTCCATCAGATAAACGATGTCTGCTCCGGTGAATGTTCTTAGAAGAAATGCATAGTCCAAAACTGACCCAATGGCAGCCTTAGCTCCTAGTGCTTCAATTTCCTTCTGCCTCTCTGCTTTACTGCTTATGACGGTAACCGAATGACCATTCTGAACTAGCTTTTGAGTGAGCGGTTTACCGATATTTCCTAAAGAACCAGTTACTATTATTTTCATCTTATTTCCTCCTTGATTTCTTCCATAAAGTTGATAGCTTTTTTGTCACTCGCCTCTTCGCTTGAAATACTCTCTACTGGAACATTCAAATACTTGCCAATGTCACCCGCGATGCCGCGAAATGGCACCCCTTCATCCCCTACCCCATCTAACCGTGATCCAGCAGGTGCCTTTTCCAATGCTAGGCGGTAAAGGTGGGCGGCATCAAGACGGTGAACAGCCGGCCAGCGATTAGACCCATCGCCAATATTTCGCGCTTTTGCCCGCTGTGGTGTGATAAATTAGGCATAAGCGACGTCCGCAATATCAATGGGGCTGACCCCACCGTGCGCGATATTAGTCGAAACTGGGTAACGAATATTATTGCCAAGTGTGCCGAGTACTGTGATTTTCATTGTGTATTCTCCTTCTCTTTGATAAAATAGTGTCACAAACTGACATTTGAGTTTATTGTATACCTGCGGTTTTTTTATTGTCAAGAAAAAATGTCACAAACTGACTACTTTATTTTTATTCCATTAATAACATAAATAGGAATGATAAAAATGAAAAGCAAAGAAAAATTACAGGCGGCGGCCGCCAAATTATTTATGGAAAAAGGCTATGAAAACACGACTGTGCAGGAGATTGCAAGTCTTGCAGGTGTGACGGAGCGAACCTTTTTCCGGCAGTTCAAGGACAAGTCGGACGTGCTTTTTGACACGAACAATGAGCTGGGGCAGGGGGTCGCGGCTTTTATTACAGACAATTTTGACGTCGAGAAAAAACCGCTGAAGCTTGCGGTTGAAGGCTTTGTGTCGATTTCCGAGTTTTTCGAGGGCTCGCGGGAGAGGGTGCTTGCGCGGAATCAAATCATTCAAAGTAACCCTGATCTGCAGGAACGGGAGCTGTTGAAGGGGCAGGCGCTCATTGCGTCTGTCACAAACTCGTTATCTGCCAAATATGATAGCGATTTGTCGGAGCTTGCCGCGCGATTTGCGGTTGAAATTTTTCACATGGCATTTATTAAATGGATTAAAAGCGCTGAGAAAGGCCTTGCGGAGCAGCTGCTCGCCGTTTATGAGCTGTATGAGAACTCGTTTTGTTGCGTGGATTGAAAGATTAAAAAGAACTTTCCGTTACTTGTGATATAGTTCCCCGGATCATCTATAGAGCGAAAGCTAAAGGCACCCCATTGGGTGCCTTCGCTACCTCTTTTTATGTTAACATGATGATCCGGCTACCCTTCATTAATCTCCTCGGAAATCGTCATTTCGCCAACAAGTGAGCTGCGTAAACGGCGAACGTCCCGGACTGGCGGCAGCCCAAACATCCGCGCATATTCCCGGTTAAAATAGGATGGGCTCTCGTATCCGACCTGAAACGCGGCTTCCGCCGCATCAATCGATTCGGAGAAAAGCAGGCGACGCGCCTCTTGTAATCGGATATGCTTTTGAAACTGGATCGGACTCATCCCCGTGACTTCCTTAAAGTAATCGTACAAAGACGAGGTGCTCATATGGGCCTCTGCTGCCAATTCGTCTACGCGCAGGGGCTGGGCAAAGTCGCGACTAAGCTTCTTGATGACCCCCGCGATTCGCTGCGCATGGCTTCCGATGATAGCAAATTGCTTCAAAGACGCGTTGTTTTCGTTCTGAAGCACCCGGTAAATGATCTCCCGAATGACATAAGGCGCAAGTACCGGGATATCCTGCGGCGTTTCGACCAGTTTTACAAGCCGAAGCACCGCATCCAGGAGCGTATCGTTCATCCTGCTCACCTTCACCCCCCGGCTGGCCTCACCTTTTGATCGTTTAGCCTCTCCAAGTACCTGAATGACATCAAGAATCTGGTTCATATCGAATAGGATTTGGAGGCTTAAATATGGCGTTTCTCTTGAAGCTTCCATCACTTGTCCAGTAATCGGCAAATGAACCGAAGCGGTTAAATAGCTGCTTGGATCATACTGGTACACCTCATGCCCTAACATAACCACCTTGGAACCCTGCGCCACGATGCAAAGGGAGGGTTCATAGACAGAGTAAACCGGCTCGGATAACCGAGAAGCACGGATCAATCGTAAACCGGGAACTTGCGTGTCATGCGTCCCGTCTTCCGGGGTGAATTTATCGATGATCCGCAACAGCTCTCTCCTTTGTTTCTCGAACCATTCATCCATACTCTTAGTCCCCTCTTATCCGTACGAACAACTTAATTTTATCTCAATTGGAGGATTAGGCAATCTTCTCGTGTGATCCTGCTACCTCCTAGCTTTCCGCTGATACGATAATGGAAATGTAACAAATGCGTTGCATAGTACAAAGTTCGCAACTGTGAAACCAATGACTAGTTAGACATAATCCTCGACTCGTAAATGGAAGGAGAAGATCCTAAATGAGTACTCCAAACGTAAACCCCCATCCCTATGTAGGAATGTGGGTGACAAAAGACGGTTACATCCGGCATGAACTGCTACCGAACAACCGATATGACGAAGCGCGTGGAAACCGGAAGAGCGCTTATCAGGGCCGATATACCATCTTAGGCGACCATATCGAATATGTGGATGATACAGGTTTTACAGCGGACGGTGATTTCCGTGATTCGGTGCTCTATCATGCCGGCATGGTTCTCTACCGTGTTAAATAGCTGAAAATAGTAATCTCATCATGGCGTTAATTTAATGAGATAAATTGGAGTGAATAAACGTTTCTCGCCAGCCGGGGGGCCTATGTCGTCATTGGGGCCAGACGCTTGGAAAGACTGGAAGTTCTGGCATCCCTCATTGAAGCCGAAGGAGGTTCCGTCGCTTATCAAAAGCTGGACGTTACGAATATAGATCAGATGCAGGCGATCATCCACTTGGCGCAGAGCCGGTTTGGCCGTGTCGATGTGGTAGTGAACAACGCCGGTGTGATGCCTCTCTCTCCTTTGGAAGCCTTGAAAATCGACGAATGGAACCGAATGATCGACGTCAATATTCGCGGGGTTCTGCACGGCATTGCTGCCGGTCTCCCCATTATGAAAGAGCAAAGTGCAGCAACCGATCATTATCGACCGGCTACTGTACTTTTCTTGTTGAGGTATAGATAGTCTCCCGTTGGCCATCCATGCATCCGACATTTGCTCCACAGAGCATTAGAAGCACTCCCCATAAGCCCTTCCCTATGTTGATCCATTCATTAAGAACACAATACTCGCTATTTAATTTCAAGCGCAACAACAGCTTCAGCAAGGAATTAATTCTATCAGTCTTGCGCATTTTTGACAGCGAAAAGACTTGTGGAAGGACTAAGAATATTGATTACGATAATTTAGGTATTAACCGCAGTTTGCTTCCGTTAATTAGAGAAGTTTTTGGATTAGATTTGTTTGTTGATGAAACCGGAAACTCCTAATTGAGATAGTCGTTCAATATATCTCATTATTTTTTCTGGCTGCTCTTGGTATCCGGATTCTACCCATGAGCTTATAACACCTATACATCCTGAGGTGAAGTATGTGTATATAAAATGAAAATCCTCCTCTTTTACACCGTTCTTACCGTATTTGTTATAGCTGCTTTGCCGGTATAAATCCAAAATGCGCTTTAAGAATTTTGTATCGCCAAATTTACCGAGTATAGCTCTACAGGTATCCCTTTCATTATTAATCAATGTAATAGCAGCAGATGCGTCAGAACTTATGGAGTTTTCTTGCATCAGCTGCATTTCTTTAAATTTCTCGAACAATTCATTTTCAATAGATTCTAGAAGCTGATAAACATCATGATAATGTTGATAAAACGTACCTCTATGGATATCCGCGAGTTGACAAATTTCCGCGATTGTAATTTTTCCAATGGATTTTTCCAGAAGCAGTTGCAGAAAACTCTCCTTGATAACTCTGCGAGTATACTTCACTTTCCTACTTTCGTTCATAAAAACCACCTTTTAAATAGACATTTCGAAGAATAGTGTCATGTTCGTGACATATAGCAGATGATTGATTAATGAAATAACGACACAGTGTCATTATAATAACATTCAGGCACAAAATAAACTAGTGTTGGGAAACTGTGAAATTTCGTGGAATGGATTAAAAAAAATTTGCACTTTAGAGGAGAAGATTGAAATGGTGAAACACATTGAAACTCCAAAAAGTAGACATGATGAATTAAGAGCCGGTGTTATTGGATTAGGTATGATTGGTGGGGGTGTTGCAGTTAGCCTTTCCAAAAATAACCGCATTCCAAACGTTTATGATGTTTTTCCTGAAGCAGCTGACAAGCTTAAAGGAGTACCTAAACCCTTAGCTTCACCAGCAGAAGTTGCCAAAGTTAGCGATGTTGTTATGGTCGCTGTCGTTAATGCTGAACAAGCTCGTCAAGTAATTTATGGGGAGAATGGACTGTTTGACGGTGCCGATCATCCATTAACCATTGTATTATTATCGACGATCTCACATGGGGATGTTCTTGATCTGGCTCAGAGATGTGCCAAACGTGGCATTGGATTTTTAGATTGTGGCGTAACGCGTGGGGATAAAGCAGCTGAACAGGGACTTGTGGCAATACTCGGTGGTGATCAGGATACAGTTAATTCAGCTATGCCTGTCTTAAATGATTGGGCCAAGGAAGTTGTCCATTGTGGACCAATAGGAGCTGGAATGGCAGCAAAAATTGCTAGAAATCTTATTACTTTTGGAACATGGAGCATAGTAGCTGAAGCAGAAGCCATTGCAACGGCAGCCGGTATTAATCTCAAGAAGTTAGTCGATATCATTGAAGGCGCAGATCCGCAAGGTGAAACATTGCTAACCTTGTTAAAAATAAAGATCGCCGGTACACCAAAAGAAATTATTCAGCAACAAATTCAGCGGTATATGGAAAAAGACTTAAGTGCCGCTGGGGAATTGGCTTCCGAATTAGCTTTGAACTTGCCTCTAAGAGATGTAGCGGAAGCAAGAATGCGGTTTACATTAGGCCTAGAATAACTTCGTTGAGGAAAATTCGAAATTTGCTGATCATATAAAAATGAGAAGGATAGAAAATGATGAATAAAAACCACAAACCTGAGACTAAGCCTATAAAAACAGTTCCGATCATGCTCATTTTAATTTTGGGAGCGTTCATTACAACGCTAAACCAAACCGTTATGAGCGTTGCCACCCCGGAATTAATGACTGATTTTAATATTTCAGCTGCAACAGCTCAGTGGTTAACGACAGGGTACATGCTTGTCAACGGGATTTTGGTACCTGTTACCGCCTATTTGATGGTGAGATTTACTCTTCGGCAGTTATTCCAGGCGTCCATGATCATTTTTTTAGTTGGTACAATTGTTGCTGCATTAGCAACCGGATTCCCTGTTTTATTAAGTGGCCGTTTAATTCAAGCAGCAGGTGCCGGAATGATTATGCCTTTGATTATGCAAGTTGCCTTAACGCTTTTTCCTCCAGAAAAACGGGGAGGAATCATGGGGATCGTCGGGCTTGCTCTGGTTGTTGCTCCCGCGATTGGACCTACACTTGCCGGTTTTATTTTAGATAAATTCAACTGGCAAACCATGTTTTACGGTATGATTCCAGTCGCTGTATTGGTCATTGTACTAGGCTTTATTTTCCTTCAAAATATCGCAGAACGAATCAAGATAAAACTCGATATACTAAGCGTTGCACTCTCTACCCTTGGATTTGGAGGGATGTTGTATGGATTTAGCCGGGCAGGAAGTCTTGGCTGGTCAAGCTTTGAGGTGTTGAGTACGATTACGGTCGGAATTATCGCTTTAGCTGCTTTTGCATGGAAGCAATTGAAGTCCCAAAATCCCTTGCTTGATTTGCGGGCATTTAAGTACAATATGTTCTCTTTAACAACAGTCATCTCGATACTCGTTACGATGGTCATGTATGCTGATATGATCCTACTGCCGCTTTACCTTCAGAATATCCGTGGCTACTCAGCTCTTGAGTCTGGACTATTCCTGCTTCCCGGAGCACTACTCATGGGTTTATTAATGCCAGTAGCCGGCAAGCTTTTCGATCGCTTTGGAGCGAAATGGTTATCCGTTATTGGGATGGTGCTTATTATTGGATCCACTTTATCCTTCATCAACTTAACCGACACCACAAGTTATACCTATTTGCTTATTATGGCAACAATTCGCCGAATGGGGATGGGGTTGCTGCTCATGCCGATACAAACAGCTGGTTTTAATCAATTGCCAACAAGTTTGAATGCACATGGCACAGCCATCAGTAATACGGTGCAAAGGGTTGCAGGTGCAATAGGAACATCTCTGTTTGTAACGGTTATGTCTGATCGTACGAAAACGCATTTTCAGGATACAGCTGCCAATGGAATAGCTCAAGGGATCAGCGAACAAAAGCTGATGACTGATGCATCTATTCAGGGCATTAATGATGCCTTCTTAATAATTATTGGAATTGGCGTTATCACGTTGTTACTTTCCTTCTTTATCAAAAAGGTTAAAGAAGAAGCCAATATAGCTCAAAGTTCACAGTAAAGATCAAGTCAAAAACGAAGCTGTTATCGGAGCAATGGGGATAGAACTTGTTCATAAGTTTTATCCTCATTTTTTTAAGCAGCAGGAATGAAGGAGGAACTTTTTATGATTAAGCGCATATACAGCCCTAGAACATTACAGAAGATACTCTATGTAATTTTAGGTGCAGCAATTGCTTGGGTCGTTTTTATAAATATCGGATCGCTGTCAGCCTGGCAGAAAGTTATCGGACTAATATTAGCTTTAATTGCAATATTGATAGCCATTGTGAATGTTTGGGCTCTGATTGAAAAACAAAGCACTTCGAGCCTTGTTCTGGATAGACTGCTCAGATTCATGCCTATAAAGGATCGAAAAAGTGAAGAGTACTATAAACAAGCAATGTTAGAAAGCAGCCTGCCTTATAAACTTCCCGAAAATGTTCGAAGCAAATATGACGTCAAAGAATATGAGGATTTTAAAGATACGTTTGTAATTGACCGCACGGATGGCTCGAATGAATTAGTCATATTCTATTTACATGGTGGTGGTTATTGGGTACAGCCGGTTTCTTTGCACTATATGTTTTTCAATAAAATTGCGAAAGAACTGCGTGCAGAAATTATATTGCCCATGTACCCCTTAGCACCTTCTTACACTGCGCTGGATGTTCATACAATGGTGATGGATCGTTACTTATATCTGATAAACGAAAAAAGAAAGAACAGTAATAATATTATTTTTATGGGAGATTCTGCAGGAGCAGGTCTTGCGCTCTCCTTTGTGCAAGTTCTGAGAGATCAGAGTTTACCTTTGCCTAGACAAGTTGTTCTATTATCCCCTTGGTTAGATGTTACGAATTCAACTGCAGGTATCAAAGAAGTATACGATCCATTTGATAATGTAGATAATCTAACTTTCGGAGGAAAGGTTTATGCAGGGAACTTAGACCCTAAAGATCCTTTAGTAAGTCCCATATATGGAGATATTTCAAATCTCCCTCCGATAACGTTATTTTCAGGCACATATGATGCCCTAAATATAGATGTAGAGAAATTTGCCCAAATAGCTGAGCGAGAAAAAATCGATTTTACCTTAAATTCTTATGCAAAAATGGTACATGGTTTTACGGGTTTTTTCATCACTCCAGAAGCCAAAGATTCATTTAAAAAGATAATTGAAATTATTCGCAGCCCAAAATCATTAGGAAGGAGATGATTCCATGCGGGTGACAAAAGATATGATTCATCCAGAACTTCGATTGCCTAAAAAGCTGATACACTTGCTCTCCACTCCAAACAGAACGGAAGAAATGATACGTAATCAAAAAGCATCTAGTGTCCTACGTATTATGAAATATCTGAAACCTGCAGGAATAAAAGTTGAAGAAAAATATATTTCCCGGCCGGATGATTCCCAAATGAAACTATATATTGTCACTAGAAAGAACTCCAATAGTAACAAACGCCCTGGAATTCTTTCCATTCATGGCGGTGGGTATTCTGGCGGTGACCCACTCCAAGATATCATTCAAGCTAAAGTAATTCTGGGGCTTGTAGACGGAGTATTTATCACACCTGATTATCGCAGAAGTGTAGAAGCGCCTTACCCAGCAGCGGTTAACGATTGTTATACAGCGCTAAAATGGATGAAGGATCACACAGTTCAATTGGGCATTCGCAGCGATCAGCTTATTGTCATAGGTGGTAGTGCCGGTGGCGGACTTACAGCTGCGACTACATTAATGGCCAGGGAAAAAGGCGAAGTCAATATTGCATTTCAAATGCCACTATATCCTATGATTGACGATCGCCCTACTCCATCCTCCATTGATAACAATGCGCCTATCTATGATGGAATAACCAACCAGTCCAATTGGAAAATCTATTTGGGTGATCTTTACGGAACTGATCATATTCCTGCAACAGCAGCACCTGCCCGCGCTGATGATTTCACCGGGCTTCCCCCTACAATTAGTATGGCAGGAAGTATTGATCCATTCCATGATGAGACCGTGACATACGTGGATAATTTAAGAAGGGCTGGCATCCCAGTGGAATTTCGCGAGTTTATAGGAGCATGGCATGGTTTTGAAGGGATCGCTTTTTGGACCAAAATCGCAAAGGAAGCCAACAAATGGCGAAATGAAAAGTTTGTTGAATATTTATCCAAATATACTGCTCCTCAACCAGATACAGGATTCTAAATCTAGAACCAACAGAGTCTCTGTGAACAGAGTACAAGCTCTAAGGAGTTCAATTAATGAAACAATCTTATTCCTAACCCGGACCTTTAATAGGCCGGGTTAGCTGTATTTATGGGGATTTTAATGTTTTCCACCAGGCGTGTCGTTCACCGACCTGACGCAGGTCACGGGTGTCGAACGACCCGCGCTCTACTCGGCATTTGGCAACAAGGAAGCGTTGTTCCGCCGAGTCTTGGCGAGCTATTGTTCAAGAGTTCCGTTAAACTGGACACTCTACAGACAAATCAGGCGCTCGCACGAACCTCCCCTCCTACAATTCAAATACTTGTACAATATATCAACATTACATCACTCATTTAGAAAATATTGCCGTTCTTGATGAGCCATATATTTGAAGTTGCTCGTTTCACAAATTTTTCGCCGTTACTTGTGATACGGTTCACCGTAATGTATCTAAGCACAAAGTACAGTTTGACCAAAAAATATACATCAGTATATAAAGACAAAAGCCACTCCTGACAATGGAGTGGCTTCTTTGTAATTGAAAGCTATATACTCTCATTTACGTAATTAGCTTGAATAACCAAACCACAACTTAATAAAATTTCCATCAGGGTCAAATACATCAAAAGATTTTCCGCATCCGCCACTATCTTTGATTGTGCTAGTCCTTATACCAGCTTCAACTAATCTGCTGTGGCATTTTTCAATATCCTCGCTAATTTCCAATATGAGAACATGATTAGGTCTTCCATTATGATTGAAAGCTAGTCGTTCTTCCCCATCAGTTTGTACAAGCATGATATGTACGCCTGATGCAGGATAGATAAATACCTCTGTGTTGTCTGCTTCAATAGGAAGACGATTTTTAGTGGTGTTCATATAGAATCCCAATTGAAACACATAGAAGTCGACTGCACGTTGCATGTTTTTAACTGGAACTTCAATACAAATAACTGATTTTACTGTCGCTTCTTCTTTCACGCTTGGTAGCAAGTTCTCATGTTTATTGATTACTTGGTCACCCATATCACATCACACCACCTATTGGAAATTTAATCCACAAAGTTAGTGTACATCAGGAATATCAATCTGTATACGGTTACTTGATTCACGTATCGCTTCAATTTTTAACCACAATCGGTCGATGGAAGTGCTTACGGCGTATGTGATAACGTCTAACATGGAAAAGGTGTAAACCACGCCCCCACTCCTTAAACCTCGTCAGACCAACTAGAATCCATTCTGACGGCTTGTAGGGAAAGCGATCACCTATGTATCGCAACTTGAAAATGGAAAAATCAAAAGCCCCGACTACATGACCTGTTTCCAACTACTAGAAATACTTGGCGTTGAGAGTACAAAAATTGAACCACTTCTTGACTACTACGGTATTATTTCGCCTGAAATGGAACAACACAACCTCGAAATGGGGCTACGCCTTATGGAGGAAGAAGAAGAAAAGTGGAACAGTGGTTGGTATGAAAAGCGTTACGATGCGGTTCAAAAACGGCAGAGCCTTATTGATAAGTCACTGAACGAACTCGTTCGTTTTGATTTAAGCAGAGCCGAAACTGTTATTGGTAACATCTACAAGCTAACTAAGGACGAGGAAGACTTTGAGTTTCTTTGTACAATTTTCGATCACAACTTTGCCTCTTTGGATACAAAGGGCAAGAAAGAACTACGCCAAATAATTGCTGATTTCATGCGAAAGAAGAACAGCGAAGCATGGGATAAGATGTTTAATAACGATCAGGAATAACTGGGAGGATGTAATACGATGAAAGTTGCCATTTACGTAAGGGTTTCTACCCAAGAGCAAGCCAAGGATGGATATTCCATTGACGCTCAAACGAAGCTACTGACCCAGCATTTCACAAATGCAGGTTATGAGATATATGAGGTTTACAAAGATGAAGGATACAGTGGCAAGGATATTAAAGGTAGACCTGCAATGGTCAAGCTGCTTGAAGATAGTAACAAAGGATTATTCGATACTGTTGCTGTTTGGAAAGTGACACGACTTGCCAGAGTGCATCTACACACCTTACAAATCCTTGAAACGTTTGAGAAGAACAACATCAAGTTTTTCAGTCTTAGCGATGAAAATATTGACGCATCCACACCAATTGGGAAAGCTATGTTTCACATCATGGGGACGTTTGCGGAGTTTGAACGGAATCAAATTATTGAGAACGTGAAAATGGGGATGAATGAACGGGCTGAACAGGGCAAGTGGAACGGTGGCTCTGTGTTAGGCTACAAGTCCGAAAACAAGAAACTTGTCATCATTGATGATGAAGCTAATATCGTTAGACGTGTCTTTGACCTATATGTCAATGGAAAGGGGTATAAAGCAATTGCAAATCAGCTAAATAGAGACGGCTACAAGACAAAGCAGAAGAATGACTTTGCGATTGCTACGGTACGAACAATCATTACCAACCCGCTTTATGCAGGATTCATTCGTTTCAATCAGCACCTAGACTGGACTGATAAAAGGCGCAAAGGCGTAAATAAAGATTACATCCTTGTAAAAGGAGAGCATGATGCTATTATCCCGCCTTCGGTTTGGGACGCAGCAGTCTCCATGAATAAGATAAGTCACATAAACCAGCAAAGACCTTTACGGGTCACTTCCCTTTAACTGGGCTATTACGCTGTCCTATGTGTGGCTGTAGCATGATCGGACATAGATCAAAGGATATTCGCTATTATCAGTGTTCAACTCTCCACTCCAAAGGCTCGTCTGTATGTAAAAGTAACCTTGTCTATGCAGACCAAGCAGAGGAATACGTTTATAAGAGATTGGAACAAATAGCTGCTCAACCCGATCTGTTAAGTGACATATTGGACAGAGTCAACTCTAAGGTGCGTGACGTTAAACGCCCACTGCAGGAACAGCTTAATTACATCAACGGTCAAATTGTGGAGAAACAAAAGAACATTGCTAAGTTCATTTCAATGATTGAGAAGTCTGAATCCCCTCCTGCATCTATGATGGAAAGAATTTCGTCGCTAGAAGCAGAAAAGAAACAGTTACTCACTCGTAGGTCAGAGATTGAGCAAGAACTAAACATACCGACTATAAAAGAGGTGTCTTTCGAGCGAGTATATTATGTTCTGAATGGCTTCTCAAAGATCATAACGAAAATTGAACCAGAGAAACAGAAAGACTTACTACATTCGATCATCAGTAAAATAACTGTGAATACTGGCAACCATCCAGCAAAAAGAAGCGTCAAGGACATTGTATTGTTCTTTGACGCTTCCCTTAACGATGAGTTTGTGCTTACTTATGGTACGGTTCACCGCGGTTAATCTTCACCGCGCGGTACACCTGCTCGATCAGCACCAGTCGCATCAGCTGGTGCGGTAGCGTCATGCGCCCGAAGCTCAGCTTCTGCTGGGCGCGTCGCAGCACAGCCGGGGACAATCCTGTGCTGCCGCCTATGACAAAAGCCACGTGGCTCTTGCCATACGTGGCTAATTTATCGAGCTGCACAGCGAGGTCCTCGCTGGACCAGAGCTCACCGTCGAGCGCCAGTGCGATGACATGTGCATCTGGCTTAATCTGCGCGAGCAGGCGCTCGCCTTCGCGGTCGCGCACCTGCGCTTCTTCCGCCGGGCTCATCGTCTCCGGCGCTTTCTCGTCCGGCACCTCTGTCAGCTGCAGCTTCACATACGGCCCGAGACGCTTCGCGTACTCGGCAATGCCTTGGACGAGATACTTCTCCTTCAGCTTCCCAATCGTCGCAATCTGAATCAACATCGGCTACACCACCAGAAATACAGCCGGTTGCTGGCACATATCGCATTGGCGCGGCGGATCCCAGTTCGAGAACTCCGTGTCCTTCAGATTGACCATATCTGGCGCGTCTTCATATTCATCAACAAATTTATCGAGTGCGAGTTCTACATGCTCTTTGCAAACACAGTACATAGGTTCATTACTCCGATCTCTGCTGTAAAGTCCATCTCCTATTATACCGTAACCTGCACCTCAGCAACCATCCTCTTACCGGATTTTCACTCCGCGTCCACACGAAGCTGTCCAATCGCGACAGCCACACTGCCTTCAGTCCAATTGCTGGCCGTACTGAATCCACGTCACCGTCTCCGTCGACAGCTCCGTCAGTTTCACCGTCTACACCAGGTTTACACTAGAATGAAACCCGAATTTTACGACACATCATCCTCACTTTTACTACCCATCCTCTATCTTCCACAACAATTGATGCGACCACCCCTTCGTTTACAATTTCTTTATGAAATACCCTCATATCCGCACCACTGCGCTAATCTTCTCATCACTTCCTGCCGACATATATAAACGTTGCATCAAATGTTCTAGCCTTATAGCTCGCAAGTGCCATTAATATTTTAAGTCAACTGGAGGCCCGCATGAAAATCTCGTACAAGCTCATCGCCGCATTCTCGATCATTATCGCCTTAATGCTCACGATGGCAACAACAAGCTACCTGCATATGCAGCGTTCCGAACGCGCTTATGACGAAATGCTGCAAGATGCTGATTACAATAAAAATCTGCGTCTGCTGCAGTACCGCCTGACCGGCATGTCCAATGATGAACGTGCCTACCTGCTGCAAGGGGACAAACAGTACCACGAAGAGATTGCTGCCAAAAGCAAAGAGGTAACAGCTCTCCTCGAAAACTTGGATGCTAACCCGACACTTGACGCTGAGGATCGCGCCAAGCTAGAGCAGATAAAAAACAGCTTTAAAGTCTACACCGAATCAAGCGACCAGGTCTTCGCTCATCTTGACAACGGCGACCACGATGGTGCCTATTCCCTGCATTTCAACGAAGAACGTACATCCCGCAAGGAACTTGATGTGGTCGTAGCTGAAGCTGTCACGAAGATAGAAGCTGAGCTTGCATCGGACCAACGTAAACGCGTAAAATCTGCCAACCAACAAGAAATCGTGATGGGTGCAATCCCCTTCACCTCTCTTATCATCGTCGTGCTTATCACCATTCTGCTTAATATATTCATCACCCGTCCAATTCGCACGATCAACCGACAGCTCGCCGAAATCGCTGATGGCAACGGGGATCTCAGTCATAACCTCGACGTGCGCTCACGTGATGAGGTTGGTGAACTAGCCAGCTCGTTCAACCGAATGACAGAGAAGCTTCGCTCGATCCTCTCGCAAGCGATGGATACCGCGCTTCACGTCGCTTCATCGTCGAACCAATTGAGCGCAAGCGCCGAACAGACAACACGCGCTACCGAGCTCATTGTCTCGACGACGCAAGAAATCGCGGCCAGCGCCGAGAACGAACAGCAGCAGATGGCTGAAGCAGCACACGCAATCAGCAGTATCGCGGATGGCATCGGCGAAGTATCCCATATGAATGACCGTATGCGTACCAGTGCTCAATCGGCATTGGAAGCCTCTACTTTAGGTTCGTCTGCCGTACAAGACATGGTACAATCGATGGCTGAGATGCGGACGAACGTACAGCATACGTCCTCTGTTATCCAAACGCTCGGCAGCCGTTCGCAGCAGATTAACAGCATTACCGACATCATTACCGATGTGGCCAAAAGAACGAATCTGCTCGCGCTTAACGCATCCATCGAGGCGTCCCGCGCGGGCGAGCAAGGCCGCGGCTTCGCTGTCGTCGCCCAAGAGATTCGTAAGCTCGCTGAACAATCCGGTGAATCCGCCAACCAGATCGGCGAACTCATTCATGAGGTCGTTAAACAGACCGGCAATGCCGTCGATTCGATGCAGACCGTATCCGAGCAGACGGAACACGGGCTTGCGAAGACGGAGCAAATGAACGAGCTGTTCCACGCGATCGAGAACAATGTTGCCGACGTCGGTCAGCAGGCCCAGCAGGCTGCTGCAATTACGGAGGAACTGGCTGCAGCGAGCCGCCAGCTCGTTCAGATTACCGAAGCCGTATCGAACGCCAGCCACGAAGTAGCTGCAGCTTGCCAGCACAACTCTGCTTCTACTGAGGAGCAGCTTGCGACGATGGAAGAAATTTCGTCCAGCTCGGAGGCGCTCGCTCGCACCGCCGACGATCTGCGTGAGACACTGTCCCGCTTTAAGCTGCAATAACATATCTAACCCGCTCAGCACGCTACCGCAAAAAGCCGAAGGAGACGTCCATCTCCCTCGGCTTTTTCTCACCACAGCTATAACAAAAGCGGACGCCATCAAGGCGCCCGCTCCTTATCGACTTAATCGTCGTCCTTACTCTTTTCCGACAGCTTCAGCTTCGCCGTCTGCTTCTCGCCATCACGATAGTACGTAATTTCGATCGAATCGCCAATCTTCTTATGATCATATAGATATTTGCGAAGCTCCATCGTACTGCCAATTGGCGTCTTATCAAGCTTCACGATCAGATCGTTGAACTGAAGTCCCGCTTCCTGTGCAGGGCCAACCGCCTCAAGCACAATAACGCCGTCCTTCACATCATCGGGAATAATGATGCCGCTGTCATCGATAACCGCATCACTCGTCTCCGCATCCCCGCCATTACTTGAATCGGGCACTACAATACTGCCGTCAACGCCTGTCTGTGGACTATCTAGACTGTCCTTCGGCTTCGTCAACGCCTGCTGTGCAAGATACTGATCCAGATCCAGCGTGTACACACCCAGGTAAGGACGCTTCACTACGCCATACTTGATCAGGCTGTCGATAACCGGCTTTGCGTTGTCGATCGGAATAGCGAAGCCTACGCCTTCAACGCCGAGATCGGCAATTTTCATACTGTTGATGCCGACTACATGACCGTCCAGATCGATCAGTGGACCACCGCTGTTGCCTTGGTTGATCGATGCATCGATCTGAATCACTTCCTGCTCCCAGTCATAGTTGCCATCCTGGTTCAGTGACACCGGAATAACCCGTGTCGTCTTGCTTATAATACCCATCGTGAGCGAGTCGTCGAGACCAAGCGGACTGCCGATCGCCATGACCCATTCACCATTGCGCAGCTTGCTCGAATCACCGAACTCCGCTACCTCGCCGATGCCGTCGTCATCGATTTGTAGAACAGCAAGGTCCGTAATTTGATCGCTGCCAACTATCGTTGCAACACGGGACGTGCCGTCAATCATCGCAACCTGTACCCGCTCTGCTCCTGCGATTACGTGGTAGTTCGTTACAACAAGCGCCTTGCCATCCTCTTTCTCGAAAATAACGCCCGAACCAATGCCCGCCTGCTGGAGCTGATCTTCCATTGCACCAGAGTCGCTGTCCAGCGATCCATCAAATCCACTTACACCGTACTGCTCATTTATGACACTAACAACCATCGGACGAACTTTCGCCGCCGCGGTAATCGTCTTCTCGTAAGGATCTGCCGTCTGCGTCGCCGTTACAGCTGATGCTGTCGGTACCGCTTTATCTGAGCTGCCGCCTCCGTGATAGAACAGCGTGCCGAATATGAGCGCCGCCGCCGCTGCACTAATCGTTGACGATAGCACAGCTACCCGCATAGTCGACCAATTGGATTTGCTTCGCAGTACCTTCGACTGCCTCGCATCCTCTTGAAGCCAGCGGCTTTTCCGCCGGGATACCCGGCTTGAATAGAAATCGTCGTCGAACAAGCTCATATCTATCTCTCCTCTCAATGCCTGCCCTGCAGCGCATTAAGACAAATTTCATTAATAAGGAATCCGCTTTTGATCACGAAGCATCGCATGATAGTGTATTCGGCATCGAATCTTGCATGCAGCTGAGAGACTTCCGGTTCTCACGTAGCACTTCACTACGCTCCGATCCTCATTCTCCACTTCATCCAACCTTCTCGGTGCTGAAAACCGAATTTTTTAAACATGCACTTATAGGAATATTTTCGGTAATTACGACTACAATAATAATAGATTACAAGACGAAATGATAGAGATGAAGGAGTGAAATCTCATATGTCTAAGAAATCATCTCCCGCATGGGACTTTGTACAGCTCGCCGGCGCTGTCGCCGACCTCAGACGCGACCAATATCGCATCCTATTAACCGTTGGCGTCCTGCTAGATGTACTAGTCGAACGCGGACTAATTACCCGTGAAGAGCTGGAAAACCGTACGTCCATGCTCGATGACGAGCTGGAGACGCTTATCGACGCTTCACTTCGTCCCATGGGGTAGCACGATCATAATAGGTATCGCGCAATGGGTCCTCATCTCTTTTAAAGAATATGCCGTTATTCTCGAAAATACCATTGATCGTAAGCTTCGCCAAATCCATCACATTATGATCGAGACTTAAGTGGGCCAGATAGACGCGCTTCGTCCGATCCGTCATCAGCTCGCACAGCGCCTCACCTGCTGCTACGTTGGACAAGTGTCCGACATCGCTAAGAATACGCCGCTTAATGTTCCATGGATATCGCCCCATTCGGAGCATCTCGGTATCATGATTCGATTCAAGCACCAGCACGTCGGAGTCAATGATTGCTTGCTTTACTTTGTCGCTAACGTAGCCAAGGTCCGTTGCTAGACTCAGCTTATAGCCGTCCTCGGTCATACAATACCCGACCGGCTCGGCCGCATCATGCGAGATCGGGTACGACGTCACTCGCATATTGCCGAACGATACCGTCTCTCCTGACTCCATAATTGTCCGCTTCTCCGGCGCGATATTGCCGACATGCTTCTCCATCGCTTCCCACGTCGCTGCATTAGCGAAGATCGGAAGATTGTATTTGCGCGCTACCGCACCAAGCCCTTTAATATGATCGGAATGCTCGTGCGTCACGAACAGGGCGTCAATGCTATGTCCTGACACCCCGCGATCCGCCAGCAGCTGGTCGATTCGCTTCGCGCTCAGTCCTGCATCAACGAGCACCGTATGCTCATCGTTCTGGACAACCGTCGCGTTGCCAGTCGACCCGCTGGATAACACCGTAAATCGAAATCCCATAACGTCCCTTACGTCCCTTCTCCCACATTCCCTAACAACCTAACCTTACTAGCACTGAGCTTTGATGACCACGCCCAATTGCTTCCTGCCTGCTATAGCCAACTAGCATTCCCCAATGCTAGTGTTCTGCCGTTTCGTCCTCAACCTTCTCCTGTACAACTTCAGCGCTTATCGCATGCACGTAGAATGGCTTGCCATTCTCCAGCAGTACGCGCCATGAAGGCGCTGCATATTGCGTTTCGGAGTTGAACAGCTGACCGTGATAGCCAAGCGAAATTTCTTTTATAACCGAGCCTTCCTCCAAATACTTGTCCACGAGCGGTACGATTGCCTTCGATGCCGGCAGCACCTCATGCGCTTCCGACGCCTCGGAATCAACCAGCTCGACTTGTGTTTGTCGGTACGCTGTTATTTTCTGATTTTGATTGCTGTAGAGCAGCTCCAGCTTCACATCGAACATTGGCCGCCCGCCTGCCATCCGGTACAACACGAAGACACCGTCCGTACTGGCAAGCTGGTCATACTGGTACTCTGCTAGATCGGGAATGACATCGCCCAGCTGAGCGAGCAGCTCCTTCTCGTCGAAAATAATCCGGCTGTCCACCGGCTTCTCCAGTTCAACCTCTTCCGCCGTGCCCGTCGTTATAAACCGATAAGTCAGGTCACGCAGCTCTGGCGTCTCCGATGGAATGCTTGCTGAGGTGGCGAGTCCGATACCCCGCTCCTTCATCATCCGCTGCGTGTCCGCGTCCAGATCGCCGAGCTTCTGGCCTGTATTCAACCGTTCACTGACGTTCTCCCACAGCTGATAGCCAAGTACGACATTCAGCGCGAGAAAAGCGAGTATGAGCACGCTCTTGGCGCGGCTCCAATCCATGCGCATTCACCTCCGACTTAGGCGCGCAATACTGGTGATCAGCCCTGTGCCGCGAACGAGGCGGACCATGTAGGCTCATGCTCCACTGTTCGTAAAGCTGGACCTTCATCATCCGCCTGCCGTTGCTTGTCTTAATGTAATTACTCGAGCTCTTCAGAACGTCCGCTTTATAACCATTACGGCTGCATCGGACTCTGATTCGGTTCTTGTGCTTGGTCCTGCTCTTGTTCGAGAGCTTCCTCTTGGTCAACGGCCGCTGTCTCTTGCTCCAGCGTCGATAACTCGCCGACCGATGTGTTCGAACGACCACTGCCGCCTGTAATCCCGACTCCGCTAGTGCTTTTGACGTTGCTTGCCGTCTTGTTCTTCTGCTGCTGCTCGAGCTGCCATTGATGACGTTCTGCAACGCCATCATAACCTGCAGGTTGTGCGCTCATAACAATACGCTGCGTACCGTCGGCATAACGAGCCGCCCAGACCGGTTCAAGCGACAGGCTCTGTCCGTCCGAGGACGGGTTTACGCGTACAGCCGGATATACCGACCGGATCTCGCTTCGGTTATCCATTGCCCGCAGTGTGGACTGCAGGATCTCGCCGCCTGGCAGCCAGCGTGTTGTCTTCAATTGAGCAACGCTGTCTAGTGTCATTAATGAACGTTCATACTCGGTTACGACACCCTGCTGCAGCAACAGCCGCATGTAGCCGAATTTGTACAGATCGTCCGATAGGATCGGATACGCACCGTAGTATTGCTGGAATAGCACCGTGCGTCCATCTTCGGTCGTCGTACCTGCGCTTGTTGTTGAACTAACTGGCACATAACGATGCAGACCATCCCAACCGCCATGCTCGTTAACGAATTGCAGCGAAGCGAGTACGTTTTCTGTTATATCGTTTTGCGTCGTTTGCGGAGCAGCCGGATTCGTGTAAATCGCCCATTTGCCGTTCTGCTCAATCTGCAAACCGCGCTTGCCATCGGTGAAAATCAATGCGCCGTTCAAGTTCTCCAGTGTCCGCGTCGTACCCGGATCGGAGAACAAGCTGCGCTGCATTTGCTCCGGTGGGTACGTTTTGTAGCCGACCACCGCTTCTACCGCTTCGATCGAAATCTCTGGCAAATAAATATCGCCATCCGGCTTGTACGATGTGCCGTATTGGCCGAAGCCGATATACTCCTCGACATCCCGCGCTGTTACATCTGTTCGTGATGCCTCATACACCGTACGCCCATCGGAGCTGAATAAGAAGGCATGCACCAGTTCGGTATCCTCGTCCATGTAGATCCAGATCCGATCGATCCGGTCTGCCATAAACACCAGATCGCCCTCCAGCTTCATCAGTTTGCCGAGCAGCGCCACTGGCACACCATCGAACCGAAGCTCGACGCCTTTCTTCTTGTCGCGGATTTGGTTCCAGTCATAGCTCGACTTTGCGTAGCGGGTAAAGCTCTTGAACCCAACCGCCTGAATCTTGCGGAACACGAGATCATAAAAGTTCGTCGGTGGATACAGCACCGTATGCTCCGACTGCCCCATATGAAGAACGATCGATTCGGGAAAAATAACGTTCTCGATCTGCTCGGCCGCCCCCATCTGCTCCGTATTTACGTAGTCGATACCCGTGCGGACTCTCGCAGCAAGACCTGGCATGCTGTAAGCAAGCCAGTAGCTTTGCAGCAAACTCAGGACGATGAGCACGCTCAGAATGACCGTCTTCATCTTCTCGATCATGCGGACTCGCCCCCTTCCTTCAAGTCAGGCGTCGGCAGCGTGAACGTTACCGTCGTACCTACATTGAGCTCGGAGTCGAGCGAGATTGTCCCGCCGTGGGCTCGTACTATTTCCCGGGCAATTGATAGACCTAGACCTGTGCCGCCCATGTTGCGGGAACGGGCCTTATCGACCCGATAGAACCGGTCGAATATGCGCCCCATGTCCTTCTTCGGAATGCCTATGCCGGCATCTTTAACGCTGATGGAGACCGAATGTGCATCTGGCCTGCGAGCCGTCAGCACAATGCTGCCGCCGCCTTGTGTATATTTGATTGCATTGGATAGCAAATTATCGAGTACTTGATCAATGCCATCGCGATCCAGCCAGACGGAGCCAACGCCATCCTCAATGCGTACTTCCGACTGAATCTCTTTCTGATTCATCTGGAACGCGAACCGGTCAGCCGCTTCCTCCAGCAGCTCAGGCAGATTCGTCGAGCTCCGCCGCAGCGGCGCTTGATTCGAATCGAATCGCGACAGGTGCAGCAGGTCCGTAACAAGACGAATCATACGTTCGGTTTCATTACGAATAACGTTCACGAACCGATCGGCCAGCTGACGTTCATCGAGAGCACCTTCATCCAGTGCCTCTGCATAGCTCTTAATTGTCGTTAGCGGTGTCCGCAGCTCATGGGATACATTCGCAACGAACTCCCGGCGCGACTGCTCCAGCTTCTCCTGCTCGGTAACATCCTCAAGGATAACGATCGTGCTCGTCGTACCTTTGTCACGACGATGCACCGGCGTGAAGGTCACACGCAGCAGCCATTCGCTGCCGTCCTCGCTTTCTTGATAAAGCAGACGGGAGCCGCTTGTCTTCTGCAGCTCTGTCATATCCTCCTGCGATAAGCCAAGGAGCTGTGTCAGCGGCTCGCCTTCGCACTCGGTTACATCCAGCAGCTCCAGCGCGCGGCGGTTCGATACGATAACATGCCCGCTCTGATCCGCTGCAACGACACCGTCACTCATGTTCGCAAGTACAGAAGCGAGCTTGTCCCGCTCTTCTTCGTTGACCGACAGCGCCTCGCGCAGGCGGTTCGTCATATCGTTGAACGCTTCGCTCAATCGGCCGATCTCGTCATCACCGAGCACCTTTACCTGCTGATCGAATCGACCTTCAGCAATAGCTGCAGCAGACCGAGTCAGCGTCTTAATCGGGCTTGTAATCGTATGTGCCAGCAGAACGCCGAGTACACCCGTCAAGCCAAGCGCGAGCAGCGTGCCTGTTACGAAGATTCGATTAACGCGATCCATTGTGCTGTACAAATCGTTCATCGAAGCAACGATATATACGGCACCTATGACCCGGCCGCCCTCATAAATGACCGGCTGGGCAATGATTTTCTTCCGAACATTGTCTTCGTCAATAATCTCTTCTTCGTTATCACGAATCGACTGCAGCGCCCGCGTAACCGCCAACGATGTGTTCTTCTTGCCAACATAAGACTGGTGGGAAGCGTCGGACGTTGCCAATACTTTACCGCTGCTGTCAAGCACCTGAATCTCCGCTTCGCTAATGGAGAACAGGTTGCGCACCAGGTTGCTCAGCTCTGCTGAATCCGAAGGCTTGTCATCTCGACTCGCCACCTTGCCAGACAGCGTAGGCACCGCCATCTCCGACAGCAGATTCGCTTGATCCTTCAGGTTGCTCGTAAAGCTCTCGGTCAGTGAATTCTTGACCGTACTAATGAAATAGACACCAATGAGCTGCATCGCAATGAGGATGAGCAGCACATAGATAATAATCAGCTTAACCTGAACCGTGCGGAACAACCGAATCCCGTTCATGCAAACCCGAAGCCGCCTGATTTCGGATTACGCATCATGTAACCGAGACCACGTCGAGTCAGAATGTACTCCGGCCGGCTTGGATCGTCCTCGATTTTCTCCCGAATACGCCGCACCGTCACGTCGACCGTCCGTACGTCACCGAAATATTCGAAGCCCCATACCGCCTGAAGCAGATGTTCGCGCGTCATGACTTTCCCGCTATTGCGGGCCAAATAATAGACCAGCTCATACTCCCTATGCGTCAGGTCGAGCGGTTCGTTATCTTTATAAATGACATACATATCTGTATCAATAAACAGGTTGAAAATCGTCAGCCCGTTCTTGCTCTGCTCCGCTTCAACAGCACCATTCGCTACCGCAGCATCAGCAGCAGCCGTCTGCGCTTCCGCAACCGCTTCGCTCGCCTTCTTCTGCCTGCGCAGATGCGCCTTCACTCTTGCCAGCAGCTCTCGCGTGCTGAATGGCTTCGTCACATAATCGTCGGCGCCAAGCTCTAGGCCAAGTACCTTGTCGAGCTCCGTATCCTTCGCCGTCAGCATAATGATCGGCAGCTGGAGACTCGCTGCCCGTACTTCACGGCATACGTCCATGCCATCCTTTACTGGCAGCATCAGATCGAGCAGCATTAAATCTGGACGTTCCTCATATGCGAGACGTACCGCCTCGCCGCCATCGAAGGCACAGATAACCTCGTAGCCTTCTTTCTCGAGGTTGAATTTCAAGATGTCAGCAATCGGCTGTTCATCGTCTACTACTAATATTTTGCCGTGCATGGCTTCACCGCCCGCCCGTAATAGTTTCTCATACGTCTAACAGTTCCATTTTACCATACCCGTCCCTGCAGTCCCAATGAAAACTCTTTCATGTACGAAGAAACAATTCGCTTCCGATTCTAATCTAGATTTAACATTCCTTTCATACTCTGTTGAACATTGTGCTCTACAATGAAGTCATTCAAACCGATCAACCTGCATAATGAAAGTGAGAGTGTCTACCTATCATGAACAAAACGAACCGCCGCCGAATGAACCGCCTCGTCCAGACGGCTGCAGCAGCTATTGTACTTGCAGCCGCACTCAGCCAGAACAGCAGCCTTCTGTCGGAAAAATCGGTCGACCGCGATCCACACGACATGCAGCCGAAGCCCGTACTCATCCCTCAGCATGCAATGAGAATCGAACGCAGCGCCGTGTAATTCCATCCCCCGCTTCCATGTTCCCGTCACATCCCAGCTAGTCCTCGCTTAAGCCGTACGTCCTTTTCAGACAATGCTCACTTCGATCAATCGCAATCTTACCTGCCGCCACTATCACGACCCTAAACGCACGTTCTCCTCCCGCCTCGTCTCAACCAGCCGTACATAATCCCCGTTCTATACTTACCCATCTGATGTTAAAAACAAAAAGCACCGCATTCCGGCGGTTAGCCGATACGCGATGCTTTCTTCTCTTACAAATATTTGAGCGGGTTCTGTACAACGCCGTTCTTCTGAATCTCGAAGTGAAGATGCGTGCCCGTCGAATGGCCTGTGTTGCCCATCACACCGATCTTATCGCCCTTCTCCACGATCTCTCCCTCTTTCACGGAGATCGATTTCATGTGTCCGTACAACGTTTTATAACCATTCTTATGATTTATAATGACACAATTGCCGTAACCACTCTTCTCTCCTGCGAATTCAACGACGCCATCATCCGCTGCCATAATCGTACTGCTGCCAACGAGATCGATGCCTTCATGCATCTTGCCCCAGCGTTTGCCGAAGCTGCTCGACAGCGTGTGGCTGCTGATCGGCCAAGCAAATACGCCTGAACCTTCGCCCTGTACAACCTTCGTACCCTTCACAACGATCTTTGGAGTACCCTTCTTCAGTATCTCGTATCCGATCAGCTCTTCGCTCACCAAATAACCATTGTCCTTCGTCAGTCGGTAGGTAAGACGCTTCTTGCCGCCGCTGCCTTGCTGAAGCACCTTCGTCTCGCCGACTTTCATGTTCGCGCTCGTCCGATATACGACTTGAGGATCAGTTGCAATCGTTTCCGCTACACTCTCGACTGTACGAACCGTCACTGCCGGCTTCTTCACCGTCAGATCCAGGACGTCACCAACCTTAATCAGATCATCCTCGATCCAAGGGTTGTTATCATAAATGACCTGCTTCGGAATGTCCATCTTCTGCGCAATACATCCGACGCAATCGCCTTCTTGCACCGTATATTGGGTGCTTGTCAAATTGCCAACAACGAGCTTCTGATACATCGTCGTCTCGTCTAATATGTTCTCCGGATCAGTGTTTACAGCTGTCTGATCGACTTCATCGATGATCTCAACCTTTTTCAACTTGCGCTCTGAGCTTGTATCCGAATCGTCGCTGTATGCCAGCGCCGTAACCTCGCCATCCTTGCTTGTCTGTGGCGTGAACTTATCCTTAACCTTCTCCATAATGCGGTCAGCCGTCTCGCGGTCCTTCACGACTCCGATGACCTCGCCGTTGACTTTCACCTCAACGCCGGTTGCGTAAGAAGTGAGCATGCCCTCCAGCTTCGTAATCGTCGCTTCCGTCTCTGGCTCCGCCTTATAGCCGCTTGCTGGCTCATAGGACACCTTATCTGTATCTAGGACCATATTCACATCAGGATGGGCCTTCTTTACTTCTTCTGCCTTGCTGAGCAGCATGGCTTCTACCGATTCAGGCTTGTCTACCGAACCGACCACCTGGTCATTCATCAGCACATTATAGTAAGCTACCGTATTTGCTTCTACGTATTGTTTGCCGCCTGCCACTGCAAGCACGCCAACAACACCGACAAGGGCCGCAGTCAATGCGACTCTACGATATCGGTTACCGGATGCTCCCTCTGGGGCTTTTACTGCTGATACTGCTGCTTTCCGAACATACCGGTACAAC
This sequence comes from Paenibacillus cellulosilyticus, assembly GCF_003182255.1. Lineage (GTDB taxonomy): Bacteria > Bacillota > Bacilli > Paenibacillales > Paenibacillaceae > Paenibacillus_T > Paenibacillus_T cellulosilyticus. The sequence goes on from NZ_QGTQ01000001.1 coordinate 606,973, forward strand.
CGCAATACGGTTTGCCATCCGGCATTGCCCGGCTTGGAATCCTTGTTAACGGTCATGACAATCTCCTTCTCTTATCTACTTCTTATAGTCTCGTTGGCATGGATTGGATATATTTAGAGTTTTCAACAAAAAAAGCGCAACATTCACTCCGAATGTTCACGCTCTTTACTGTACCATAGTAAAAAAGTTGGAAGCAAATAATTCGCCTCGACAAAAGGATTAATATTTTTTCAGAATGTCCATAAACTGCTTATATTGTTCCTCCGTTAGATACTGTGCGACAATTTGTTGGATATTCGTCAATTCCCCTTCGGTCAGCCCATCCTCTGTATAAGTCGAAATTGTCTGCCATGCTTCCTGCGGCAGCTTCGTCGCCAACATCTCGAATAATTGGTCTCTATCCGCGTCACTAAGCTGATTCTTGGCCTCTGTCAATTCCTCCGTCGTCACCGCTGTTGCGCCCGCTTCCGCCTTAGGTCCCGTACCGCCGCCGACTCCTGTTATCGCGCCCTCTTCTTCTTGACCAAACGCGTCTATTGCAACAGGATCTTCATCCGTTCCGCTAGCTGAACTGCTTCCCGAGGTACTAGCGTCATCCGTTGATGTGCCGCTTGCGTCCTTACTCGATGCATCTCCAGTCCCGGTTGTCGCGCCGCTTTCATCCGTTGTCGAACTGCCTTTGTCGTCTCCGACGCCATTCGCGCTGTTCGAGCTATTTTCGCTGCTAGTATCGCTTGAATTCTGATCGTCATCGTGGGCCGAGCTGTCCGCATCGGCAATCCCGGTATTATCCTTCGAAACCGGATCCGCTCCCCACAGCTTGCCCCATACACCCGATAAGGCGAATGGCTGCACGTCCAGCGGCATATTATACTGCTTCAGCAGCGACTCTACGTAACTATTGACGATATAACCCGTTGTCCATATAGACAAAAAGCTGGCGATCAGGCCAACGGCTATCGCGCGGCCGACCCAGCCGAACATTTTCCACATGCTTATTCCCTCCGTATCCTCTTATGACCGCTCCTACGGACTATTGAACACTCTCTATCTCTGGCGTACTCGTCTACGTCTACAACCAGTATGGTCAGCTAGAAGGGAAGGTATAACCACCTCTCTGAAAATCCTCCCTCAAGGGAGGATTCAAGGGACTCCGCCCCTTGAACCCCATTTTATTTACTGCCTACTTAACAGATTTCTACCCACCCAAACCCTCCCTGCTAGGGAGGGCCCCAGGGTCTCCGACCCCTGGACCCCGGAGATGGGCGGTGGCAGGACTGAGGTGCGTGTAGGTTACTGCGTGCTTGGGGACGCGTGCCCCACGGGGCATAGCTTTCTTTCGAGCTCATTATCAAATAAGTAATGCTAAATCATACTTATTCCTGATTAGGTTATATAGTTGGGAGATTAAGTATAGCTAAACATCTCTTAATTACACGCTAGATGCTAATTTACGTGCCAGGGATCGAGTTAAGTGTGGTTTTGGTGCGCTTAACGGTCGATAAAGAAGCGAATACAAGGATTAGGTGTGGGTTTACCACACTTATTCTCACTGGGCCCCCGGGAGATCAAGGGCAAACAAAAACAGGCAACCGAAGCGCGGCTTCGGTTGCCTGTTGTTCAATCATTCAAGCTATTTAGCTACGAAATATTAGTAAATTGGACGTACGATGTTCGTTTGCTCACGGTTGCGGCCAACCGAGAAGATAGCGATTGGGATACCCGTCAGCTCGGATACGCGCTCTACGTAACGGCGCGTGTTTTCTGGCAGATCCTCAAGCGTCTTCGCGTCCGAGATATCTTCGCTCCAGCCTGGAAGCTCTTCGTACACAGCTTCGCATTCCGAGATCAGCTTCAGGGAAGCTGGGTAGTGGTGAATGATCTCGCCGCGGCATTTGTAAGCGACGCAGATTTTCACCGTTTCAAGACCGGACAATACGTCCAGCGAGTTGAGCGACAGGCCCGTAATACCGCTGACGCGGCGAGCGTGGCGAACAACAACCGTATCGAACCAGCCTACACGGCGTGGACGGCCTGTAACTGTACCGTACTCATGGCCGCGGTCACGGATCCATGCGCCCGTCTCGTTGTCCTGTTCCGTAGGGAATGGACCGTCGCCAACGCGCGTCGTGTACGCTTTTGCAACGCCAATTACTTGTTGAATCTTCGAAGGACCTACGCCGGAGCCGATGCACACGCCGCCAGCCGATGGGTTCGACGATGTTACGTATGGGTACGTACCTTGGTCGATATCGAGCATAACGCCTTGTGCGCCTTCGAACAGTACTTTTTGGTTCGAATCAATAGCGTCATTCAGAACAACGGACGTATCCGTTACATACTGACGCAGCTTCTCCGCAAAACCAAGATATTCAGCGATGATCGAAGCAGCGTCAAGCGGCTCGCCGCCATACACTTGCTGGATCACTTGGTTTTTCTCCGCGACCAGGCGCGTTGCCTTCTGCGTGAACTCTTCAGCGTCCATCAGATCGGCAATACGAATGCCGTTACGTGCTGCTTTATCCATATACGCTGGGCCGATACCTTTACGCGTCGTACCGATCTTGTTATCGCCCTTGCGCTCTTCTTCCAGACCGTCGAGCACGAGGTGATAAGGCATGATGACGTGCGCGCGATCGCTGATTTTCAGGTTATCCGTTTTGAAACCATTATCATGAATATAGTTAATTTCATCGATAAGAGCTGATGGATTGATTACCATACCGTTGCCGATGACACACGTTTTATTCTCATTGAAGATGCCCGAAGGAACCATCGTAAGCTTATATTTCTTGTTACCGATCAGAATCGTATGACCCGCATTATTACCGCCTTGGTAACGAGCGACGACGTCGGCACCTTCCGCCAAATAATCGGTAATCTTGCCTTTCCCTTCGTCTCCCCACTGCGTTCCGACAACAACAACCGTAGACATGATCATACCCCCGCCCGATGCTGACTTGCACCGAAAATGATTGCCAACTCCGATCAACCGCCAGCTCGTCCTTCGTCCTCGACCATTATGTTAGGGTCATGTAGACAGGCAGAACCAAGGCCGCAATCGAACTGAAGGCAGCATGACTAGTGTATCAGCCGCACCGCTCAAAGTCAATTAAAACGCGAACGATTATACAGTGCTCTATGTGAATGTTCGGAAATGATACAACTCTCCGTCCATCTCATTCTATTCTGGATTATTATTTGCGAGCGAAGATGATTTTATGAGCAATGAAAATATGCAAACAAAAAGCCCGACGCTTATGCTGCATCGGGCCTTCCAATCCACTGCTATCTTACCGTTACGAAGCCGGCTCTTGATGTGTCCGGTCGAGACCAACGAACTTGTTGAACTGCTTCAAGAACGCCAGCTCTACTGTACCTACGGGACCATTCCGCTGCTTGGCGATAATGATCTCGATAATGTTCTTCTTCTCGGATTCTTTATCGTAGTAATCGTCGCGGTACAAGAACGCAACGATGTCGGCATCCTGCTCGATCGAGCCCGATTCACGAAGGTCAGACATCATCGGGCGCTTGTCCTGCCGCTGCTCTACGCCCCGCGACAGCTGAGACAGTGCAATAACCGGGACTTCCAGCTCACGGGCAATCTGCTTCAGCGTACGCGAGATTTCGGATACTTCCTGCTGCCGATTCTCGCCCGCTTTGCCGCGGCCTTGAATGAGCTGCAAGTAGTCAATTAGAATCATGCCAAGCCCGCGCTCTTTCTTCAGCCGCCGGCACTTCGCACGGATATCCGCTACCGTAATACCCGGCGTATCGTCGATGTAGATCTCTGCCTCTGACAACGAGCCGATCGCCATCGTCAGTTTCTCCCAGTCGTCGCCTTCAAGAAAACCGGTACGCATCCTACCTGCATCTACGTTCGACTCGGCACAAATCATACGTTGGCAGAGCTGCGCCGCGCTCATCTCGAGACTGAAGATCGCGACCGTCTCCTTCGCCCGCACACCTACGTTCTGTGCGATGTTCAGTGCGAATGCCGTCTTACCTACGGAAGGACGGGCGGCTACGATGATCAAGTCGCTGCGTTGGAAGCCCGACGTCATCTTATCGAGATCCGAGAAGCCCGATGGAATACCGGATGATCCACCTTTATTCGAGTAGAGCATCTCAACCCGTTCGAATACTTCCATGAGCACGTCTCGGATCGAGATGAAGCCGCTGCTTGAACGGCGGTTCGAAATCTCAAGAATTTTCTGCTCAGCTTCACCAAGCAGCGCACCGACATCATCCTCTGCCGCATAGCCGCTCGATACGATATTCGTTGCGGTGCGGATGAGCCGGCGGAGCATCGATTTCTCTTCGACGATCTGTGCATAGTACTCCACGTTCGCCGCAGTCGGGACCGCATTCGCTAGCTTAGCTAGATACGTAATGCCGCCCGCTTCTTCGAGCATCTGGCGATCCTGCAGGTAGGCAGTCAGCGTAACAAGGTCGATTGGCTGTCCGCCTTCGCCAAGCTCGACCATCGCTTCGAAGATACGCTGATGCGCTGCGCTGTAGAAATCGTCGCTCTTCACCCGCTCCATCGCCGTAATTAGCGCTTCACCTTGCAGCAGGACGGCGCCGAGAATCGCCTGCTCGGCCTCCAGGTTCTGCGGCGGTATACGGTCAAACGCTAATTCATCCGGGTTCATGCCCATGGAATATCCTCCTTACATCAAGCTCAAAGTCACCCTGCTTTTATCTATGGTGCAACACTTGTCCCTCTAACGAACAGCCGCCCGCGGCCGGCGCTGATAACCCATGCGCCTAACTCCGCGAGCGGACTGCCCTTCTATTACAGCCTGCCTTCAAAAGGCTTGCTTGATTACTCTTCTGCCGCTTGTACTTTCAGCGTCGTCTTCACTTCTGGATGAAGCTTCACCGGGATTTGCGTCACGCCAAGTGTACGAATCGGATCAGCGAGCTCGATTTTCCGTTTATCGACTCTTACACCCGTCTGTGCTTCGAGCGCTTCCGCAATTTGCTTACTTGTAATTGCACCGAACAGTCGGCCTCCTTCGCCAGCCTTCGCTTTAATGACCACCGTCAGCTCCGCCAGACGAACGCCAAGTGCCTGCGCGTCTTCCTTTTCCTTCTCTTTGCGCTTTACCTCGGAGTTCTGTTGCGCCTTCAACGTGTTAATGTTACCCGCCGATGCTTCCTTCACGAGGCCTTTCGGCAGCAGGAAGTTGCGTGCGTAGCCTTCCGAGATTTCTTTAACTTCGCCCTTCTTGCCTTGTCCCTTTACGTCTTGCAGAAAAATAACCTTCATTCGAATAGCCCCTCTTCCTTCTCGATCTCTTCCAAAATTTTGCGCAGCCGCGCTGATGCTTCTCGCACGCCGCACTCCAGCTGCGCAGCCGCATTCGTCAAGTGGCCGCCGCCGCCAAGTCGCTCCATCACGACTTGTACGTTCATCGCGCCAAGCGAACGGGCGCTGACGCCGATGAGGCCATCCGGCCGTTCACTAATGACGAACGATGCGTAGATCCCTGTCATATTGAGCAGCGTGTCCGCCGACTGCGCAATATGCAGCTGCGAATATTTGCGACCCGGCTCCGTCACCGCGATCGCGATATGGTCATACAGTATTTCTGCATGCTTAATGATGTCAGCCTTCAGAATATACTCTTCCAGGTCTTCCTTCAGCATTCGCTGAATGAGCATCGAATCGGCGCCGTTGCGACGAAGGAACGATGCCGCCTCGAACGTACGAGCACCTGTTCGAAGCGAGAAGCTCTTCGTATCAACCGTAATGCCTGCGAGAAGCGCCGTTGCTTCGCGTACATCAATCGATACACGCTCATGAATGTATTGCAGAAGCTCGGTCACGAGCTCGCATGTCGATGAAGCATATGGCTCCATGTAGACGAGTGTCGACTTCGAGATAAACTCCTCGCTCCGACGATGGTGGTCCACGACCACGATCCGATCGGTCTGCTGCAGCAGTCTAGGTTCCTTCACCATCGAAGCTTTATGCGTATCGACGACAACCGCCAGCGTCTTCGACTCCACGAGATGAAGCGCCTGCTCCGGCGAGACGAATCGCTTAATGATCCGCTCGTCCTCTTTGAGCATCTCCATCATCCGCTGAATCGCAGGGTTAATTCCCTCAAGCACGATGTACGCTTCTTTATTGAACAGCTGAGCCGCCTTCAGTACGCCGATCGCTGCGCCGATCGCATCCATATCCGGCATCCGATGACCCATAATGACGACATTCGTACTCTCACGAATCATGTCCCGCAGTGCGTGAGCGACGACGCGTGCGCGTACCCGCGTCCGCTTCTCGACCGCATTGGACTTGCCGCCGTAGAACGATTGGCGCTCGCCTACCTTCACAGCTGCTTGGTCACCGCCGCGTCCAAGCGCAATATCGAGACTTGTCTGCATCCACTGGCCGATTTCCGTTATCGAGTCAGCACCGGCTGCGAAGCCGATACTGAGCGTCACCGGAATTTTGTTCTCAACCGTAATCTCACGAACCTCATCCAGCAGCTCGAAACGGCTCTGCTCCAACTGCTTGAGCGTCTTCAGATCGGTAATGATCAGGAAGCGATCCGAGCTGAGCCGCTTTAAGTACGTATGGTACTTTTGCGCCCAATCGGTAATCTCGGTTGTAACCTTTGACAACAGCGTCGTCCGCTGTTGATCGTCCATGCCTTGCGTCACTTCATCGAGATTATCCATCAACACAACGCCAAGCGCGAGCTTCTCATCCTCATGCCTGCGGGCCAATTGCCACATGAGCGTAATATCGTGGATGTAGACCATCCGTTCCTTGCTCTTGAAATTAAGCTCGAACACGCGGCTGCCAAGCGTTACTTCATAGATGCCTTCGTTGTTCTTGCTCTCTTTCATGGATGGGAACAGCTCACCAAGCGGCATGCCAACAACCGAATCGTTGTCGAAAATACGCGCCGCATAAGCGTTGTTCCACTCCACAATACGCTCATCATCATAAATGATAATACCGAACGGCAGCTCGCTAATAACCTCGCTGCCCGCTTTTTTCACCCGATAGGACAGCGTCCCAAGGTACGATTTCAGATCGCGGCGGAAAGCCCGCTCCGCGTAGATGGCATAAACACCTACTGAAATCGTTAAGATCAGTCCCGCCAGCCCGATCACCCAATTGAAGAAGGTGAGTGCGGTCGACAGGAGCAGCAGCAGCACGAATGCCCATAGCTGGTGCATTCCGTGCCATCGCTTAACTAGAAACTTAGGCATTTCTTCTCCGCTCCCGTGTCATCGTTTCTCGAACGCCTTCCGAATCGGGAAGGCTGTGTCCAGCAGACCAATAAGACTGAGCGGCGGAAGCATCAGCACGATTACCCCAATAATGAGCGGTACGATCTTCGACCATCCTCGCTGCTGCGCAATGTAGTAGAAGAAGCCAATCGTCTGAATCGTGAATGCCAGCCGCAGAAGCGGCACAAGGTTCAGCAGCGCTACCGACAAGAACGAATCGTCGGACACAATAATCATGCTGAGCACCAGAGCGACCAAATAGTAAAACACCATAACACGCGGCAGCTTCCAATCATGCGCCTTAGGCATCGATGGAATGCGCATATCTAGGCGGTTAAGAACAGCGCGGCTAATATATTGCGTTACCGCTGCGTACACGAACGAAATCGTCATGATAACAACAGGTACCGATTGCGTAACCATTTTCACGAGGGAATCGGTTAAATCTGCGGTCCATTCTGCTGGCAGCAGCCCTTCCTTTTGCAAGGAATTAGTCATTTCTCGCATCTGGTCGCCCATCTCGCCGATTAACGACAGATCGAAGATAAGATTGAATAACAGCAGCTCAAGCAGCATGATACCAAGCAGCGACAGAATGCCGGATACGAGCACGCGTCCTGGCGGTGACTGCTTCACAATCAAATGCCCCATAATAATAGCCGGCACGATGAAAAATAGTCCCAGCAGCGGGGCAAGCCATCCGAGCAGCAGGGACGATAGAGCCCATACAACCGCGACATGAGCCGCGAAAGCCCGACGTGACAGCGATGCATACAGCACCACATAAGGAACCATCATGAGCATAATGGAAATAACGTTAAGGAATGGCACAGCCATCGAGAGCATCAGTAGTACAAGAACTGCACTCCAGAGTAGCGAATGTTTGCCGGTGTTCAACCCGTTCACCTCTTGCGAATATGATCTTCCAGTCGCGATAAATCGCCATAATCGTCTTCCAACGTATGACCTTCTTGTGAAAGCTTGCGAAGCTTAGCGAGTACCGCGTCATCGAGCTCCTTGTAGGAGAGACCTAAGCGCCGGCCAAGAACATAGCTGCTGGAAATCAGACTCGCCAGACTGTCTGTCAGCCTAGCCGTGCTTCCTTCCCACAACGCTCTGAACAATCGAGCCATCTGATCCACGATCTCCGTCTTCAACCAGTCGATTGTCTGTGCGCGCTTCGCCACATCCATTTCGCGTTCCGTACCCCGCATACCGATCCTCCTTCACTTCAGAACAAAGCGTCAGACTTCAGGGGTGAGCATTCACTAAAGCTTTACAGCTCATTATAGCATAAATCCGAAATCGTACACATGGGGCGCATCGGTAGGCGCTTCGGCCAGTAACAGCTATTCCCCCGATCATTCGACGATAATAAACATGCTTAGATGCCTATGAGCACAAGCATTCACACATATTCGGCAGCCTTAGACATGGATATAATAACTCGGATTAGATGAAACTTTTTTTACCAGAATACCGTCAATATTGAAGTCCTTCCTTAAGAATGGTACAGAGAAATCGTGAGAGGTGTATGATATGATCCGAAATAAAGCAGTCCTGATGTCGCTCGCTTCACTAGTTGCTTTGACCTGTGTCAGTGTCGCCCACGCTCAGTCTGATCTGAGCAGCTCATCAGTAACAGCCGAGGAGCAAAACGCTGAGGAGATGCTAATAAACCCGGCGGAAATGTCAAAACAAATGATAAATCGTTATTTTACGTCCATTAAGGATTCGGGAGACCGTGAAGAGTCTGCCCTAGCAGATTTTAAAATCATCGATATCGATGACTCGGACCTTGCAGATATTAAAGTAACGCTCAATCTCGACTACATAGATGTCCCTCCACTGCCAAACGTCGTGTACCACATCAAGAGAAACAAACAGTACTATCAAGTAGAACAACAATTCTGTTCATACGATCTATCTCCGAACTCTCCTCATTACGGAGAGGTAAGCTGCAGTGCTGGCGGCAGTAGCGCCGTCCGATGGCAGTAAACAGTAAACCTATCCTTTCTAACTGGTCCAAAATAAAAACACCTTCAAGGTCATCTCCATTTCATCAGACATGGATGAGTAACCCTTAAAGGTGTTTTTATTATGCCGTAGCACTGGCTAGGCTTATTGGGCCGAAGCTGTTAAACCGAGGCATAATGACAGGCTGCAAAATGGCCCTTCTTCACTTCCGCGAGCGCTGGCGTATCCTTGGCGCACTTCTCGGTTGCGAGCGGGCAGCGCGTACGGAACGGGCAGCCGCTTGGCGGGTTAATCGGGCTAGGCAGCTCGCCCTTCAGCTCGATACGCTCCCGCTCTGCCTCAATATCCGGATCCGGGATCGGAATCGCGGACAACAGCGCTTGTGTATAGGGATGCGCCGGGTTAGCGTACAGCTCGCTGCTCTCCGCCAGCTCAACGACGCGACCGAGATACATAACGGCTACGCGGTCACTGATGTGCTTCACCATCGACAGGTCATGCGCGATGAACAAGTACGTCAGTCCCATTTGCCGCTGCAGATCCTGCATCAGGTTAACGACCTGTGCTTGAATCGATACGTCGAGTGCCGATATCGGCTCATCGGCAATGATGAACTTTGGCTGCACGGCAAGCGCACGCGCGATACCGATACGCTGGCGCTGGCCGCCGGAGAATTCATGCGGATAACGCGTTGCATGGTCTGGGTTCAGACCGACCACGTCAAGCAGCGACTCTACCTTCTTCTTGCGTTCGGCACGACTGCCAGCAAGCTTATGAATATCGAGCGCTTCCCCGATGACGTCCGTAATCGTCATCCGTGGGTTAAGCGAGGCATACGGATCTTGGAAAATCATCTGCATATCGCGACGGACCGCTTTCATCTGCGAGCCCTTCAAATCATACAACGACTTGCCGTCGAACATCACATTGCCCGATGTCGGCTCGTACAGACGCATGACCGTCCGTCCCATCGTCGACTTACCACAGCCGGATTCGCCAACGACGCCAAGCGTCTCGCCACGGCCGATTTTCAAGTTAACATCGCTGACGGCTTTCAGAATTTGACCGCCGCCCAGATTGAAGTGTTTGTTCAGATCGTGAATCTCGATTAGCGCATCGCCGTTCGAGGCTTTCACGAGTGGTGCTGCAGCGCTGGCATTCCCCTTGCTCATGCGCTTTCCCCTCCTTCGCTGGAGATTGGATGGGCTAGCTCATGATTGAGCCAACAAGCGGCTCGATGATCCTCGCCCTCCACCGATACGAGTGCCGGATCGTTCGGCAAGCATACTCGCATTGCCTCTTTGCAGCGTGCCGCGAATGCGCAGCCTGCTGGCGGCTTAATCAGATCCGGCGGTGTGCCGTAGATCGGAATAAGCGGCTCGTCCTTCTTCTGGTCAAGCCGAGGTACCGATTCGAGCAATCCGCGTGTGTACGGATGCTTTGGATTTTTGAATATATCACGGGTCTTGCCCGATTCAACGACTTTGCCTGCATACATAACGATAACGCGGTCCGCTACGTCAGCGACGACGCCAAGGTCATGCGTAATGAGAATAATCGATGTGCCGAACTTCACCTGCAGATCCTTCATGACATTCATGATCTGTGCCTGCACGGTTACGTCCAATGCCGTTGTTGGCTCATCCGCGATCAACAGTGACGGGTTGCACGCGAGTGCGATCGCGATCATCCCCCGTTGACGCATACCACCGGAGAACTCATGAGGGTATTGATTGACCCGCGACTCAGGGTTTGGAATACCGACAAGCTTCAGCATTTCAATCGCACGCTGCTTCGCAGCAGCTGCGCTCATGCCTTGATGCTTGACCAGACCTTCTGTAATCTGTTTGCCAATCGTAAGCGTCGGGTTAAGCGAAGTCATCGGGTCCTGAAAGATCATGCCCATCTCTTTACCACGGACATTCTCCATCTGCCGTAGCGACTTCGTCAGAACCTCCTCGCCCTTGAATAGGATCGAGCCTGTTGTTACAGCCGGAGGGGAAGGAACTAGACGCATAAGCGATTGGGCCGTTACGCTCTTGCCACAGCCGGACTCACCGACAATTGCAACGGTTTCCCCTTTATTCACGTGGAAGTTTACGCCGCGCACCGCTTGTACGATACCGCCGCGAACTTTGAAGTTCACGCGCAGATCTTTTACCTCTAATATTCGTTCCATGGCTGCCACCTCCTAAAAGTTATATTTGAAATGCATTCATGCATTGATTTATTTCTTCAACTTCGGATCGAGCGCGTCACGCAGACCGTCGCCAAAGATATTGAAGCAGAGCATCGTCAAGCTGATCAGAACAGCTGGGAACAGCATCCGCCATGGGTAGATTGTCATTGCTTTCAAAGCGTCGTTGATCATCGTACCAAGCGATGCAGCTGGCGATTGAACGCCAAGACCCAGGAAGCTCAGGAAGGCCTCGGAGAATATCGCATTGGGCACTGTCATCGTCAACGTAACGATAATTGGACCAATCGCATTCGGAATCAAGTGACGGAACAGAATACGTCCCGGACCTGCACCAAGCGAGCGGGAAGCGAGTACATACTCCTGGTTTTTCAGCTGCATAATCTGACCCCGAACAATCCAGGCCATACTAATCCAGCCCGTAATACTAAGCGCAATAACGATGGTGAACATACTCGGCTCCAGCACAACAATGAGCAGAATGACGATGAGCATGCTCGGAATGGAATAGAGAATATCGCAAATACGGTTCAGAATTTCGTCGACTTTACCGCCGAAGTAACCCATAATGCCGCCAATAATAACGCCAATAAAAAGGTCTACGAGTGCCGCATATAAGCCGACCTGAAGCGAAATGCCCGCACCCATCCATGTTCTTGCGAACATATCACGACCGAGGTCGTCGGTTCCGAACCAGTGGTTCGAGGACGGCTTCTCGTTCGTTGCCATCAGATCGTTCGTCCGATAATCATGGCCGCTGATCGACTGTCCGATAATCGCCATGAAGACGATGAGCAGCAGGATGATGAGGCTCGCCATCGCATACTTATTGGAACGTAGACGCAGCCATGCATCTTTCCATGCCGAAATACTTTCTCGAACAACGACTTCGCCTTTTTTCTCTGACTGGTCCAGCTTCTGAAAATCAGCTTTCGTTAATCCTTGCGGATCAACGGCTTGTCCATGCTTTGTTTCTATCGTCGCCATCGCTTACCCCTCCTTCCTGCTGCTCAGCTTGATGCGCGGATCAATGAATGCATAAGCAATATCCGTTAAGAAACGAGCTAGCATCAGAATAACCGCGTAGAACAGCGTCAGACCCATAATAAGCGTATAGTCGCGGTTCGTGATGCTGTTTACGAAGAACTTACCCAAGCCGCCGATGCCGAAGATTTGCTCTACGATTACGGAGCCTGTAATGATGTTGGCCGTCATTGGTCCGATATAAGTGACAACAGGCAGAATGGCATTGCGAAGTGCATGCCGGTACAAAATGATGCGTCCAGACATCCCTTTTGCCCGAGCGGTCTTGATATAGTCAGCTGTTAGCACTTCCAGCATGCTCGAACGCGTCAGACGCGCAATGAAAGCAGCCGGAAGCACGGCGAGCGCGATAGTCGGCATTACATAGTCGGTCGGGTCGTTCAGTCCAGCGACGTCGAACCAACGCAGTTTGACTCCTAAGAAATACTGTAGACCGGATGCGACAACGAAGTTCGGAATCGACACCCCTAATACGGCAATGAAGATAGTAAACGTGTCGAGAAATTTGCGATGGTTCAATGCTGCAATAATACCAAGCACAATGCCGGCTGTAACCGACAGAATGATGGCGAATATACCAAGCTGCAGGGAATACAAGAAACCGGTTCCAATAATGCTAGAGACAGTAGTGTACTGCTGCTTCATCGACATCCCAAGATCAAGATGGATGAGATTGTTGAGATAAGTGAGATATTGCGACCAGAGCGGCTTATCCAAGCCATACTTCGCTTCGAGCATCGCTCGAATCGCTTTCGGAATTTCTTTCTCCGACATGAATGGATTACCAGGAATGATTTTCATTAAGAAAAAAGTTGCCGAAGCAAGGACGAATAAAGATACGACCATATAAAACAGCTTCTTCAGCAAGAAACGTATCATGTGGGTAATGCCTCCCCAAAATGGTCGTTCAAACAGCCACGGGATATATGCCCTAGTACTCGCACATATCCCGCTCTGATTGAACCATACCTAATCATCAGGTCCGATCGGTTCGATCAGCCCTCTTAACCTTCGTAGTATCCACGCGTGTAGTCGATATCGCCTTTATAGTCGATAAAGATCCCTTTGAAACCTTTCTTCTCTAGGAACACGTCGCTGTAGTAGTAGATCGGCATGATTGCACGCGTGTCGATCAGCAGTTTTTCCGCTTGCGACATGAGGCTCATGCGTTCTTTTGCGTCAGTGGATGCATAAGCTTTCGCAACAAGATCGTCATACTCTTTGCTTGCGAAGCCCGTGTTGTTGTTGCCGCTCTTCGACGTGAACAAGTCGATGTACGTCATTGGGTCATTGTAGTCCGCTCCCCAACCGCCGCGAGCAACTTGATAGTTCAGCTTGTTGCGGTTCTCGAGGAACACGCCCCATTCTTGGTTCTCGATCGAAACTTCTACGCCGAGATTTGTACGCCACATTTCAGCAATTGCTTCTGCAATCTTTTTGTGGTTATCGTTCGTGTTGAACGTCAGCTTGATTGCTGGCAGCTTCGTAACACCCTCTTCCGCCATACCTTCAGCAAGCAGCTTCTTCGCTTCATCGTAGTTCTCTTCGAAGAATGTATCCGGTACTTCTGTGCGGTATTCTTCCTTCTCGCCGGCAATGCCCGGAGGCACCACGCCGTAAGCTGGAAGCTCGCCTGCACGGGTTACTTTCTCCGTAATATCTTTGCGCGAGATCGCCATCGAGAACGCCTTACGAATCTTCTCGTTGTTGAATGGCTTTTCCGTCGTGTTGAACAGGTAGTAGTACAGACTTGCGATACCTTTTTGGTTGAACTCGTCTGCCAAACTCGATTTCAGCGACTCCAGTTGGTCCGCTGGAATTTCGCCGGTCGGCTTACCCGCCCAGTCGAGCTGATCGGTTTGGTACATGCTCAGCTCCGTTGCAGAGTCTGCAACCTCGTAGAACTCTACGCCAGCAAGCTTCACATCGTCCTTCGCATAGTAGTTCTCGTTCGGTACGATTTTGATCGACGTATTCTTCTGCCATTCGCCCATTTTGAACGGACCGTTGGAGATGATCGTCGATGCGTTTGCTGCCCAAGCCTCGTTGTCTTTTACCGATTGGTGAACCGGGAAGAACGTTTGGAACGACATCAGGCTTAGGAAGTAAGGTGTTGGCGAGTTCAGATTAACAACGAGCGTATGATCGTCTGTCGCTTTAACGCCGACTTGATCCGCCGTTGCGCCTTTACCCGTGTTATAGGACTCAGCGTTTACGATGTAATACAACTGGTAAGCATAAGCCGATGGCTCAGGCTTCAGCTCCGGATCGAGCGCACGTTTCCATGCGAATTCGAAATCGCCTGCCGTTACAGGATCGCCGTTGCTCCATTTTGCATCCTCACGCAGGTGGAACGTATACGTTTTACCGTCTTCACTAATGTCCCATTTCTCTGCGATACCGGGAATGTTCTGACCGTTCTCATCTTTACGTGTCAGACCTTCATACAGACCATTCAGTACCGTGAACGACACTTGGTCTTGCGATTGCGCTGGGTCAAGCGTAGGTGGCTCCGTCGAGATATTCATACGGAATACTTTGCTTGTTGCAGCGCCAGAACCAGACTCCCCAGTCTCCGTTCCTTTGTTTTCATCCTTTGGTGTGCAGCCGCTGACGAGCAAGACAATCGCCATAACTGCAGCAAGTGATGATAGCCCTAACTTGAACTTCATTGTCGCACATCCTCCAATTCTGTAATGTAATGCATGATGTTACGGAGTTGCGTAAATGCAAGTGCTTCAAGGAGACTAAAAAACATCGGCTGAATAAATAAACAATAATTCCGATAAATATTTATTTATTTGTTTGTACAATATTTACAGTAAATTATTACTAATTAATTCACCTACACTCCTCAAATTTAGCCTGCATTTCTCACTATACAATTATAAAATATCACAAATCAATGTATAAATATTTACATTTCAATCCATTTGTACGTTCTGCTTCCTCGATGGCTATAGGATGTGTCGGAAGAGCCTTGTTCAGCCAAAAAAACCGATAATCGTAAGCAGGTACATGTTTCCTGCCGTACGATTATCGGTCCTTTATTGGCCTATCTATTATAGGTTTGTGAGCTAACTTACCGTCCAAGTTATCCCATTGTTTGTGACATTCGTGCCAATCAGTTTCATGAATGAGTCGATGGGGGCATATGCCCGATCGCCAACGGACAGTAATTCCACCTTGGCTCCATTCATCGTTGCCTCGTAGCCGCGTTCCAGCATTAAGGTTCCAGTTACAGGAGGCTCACTAGCTGACTTCGCCATTGCTTCATTATAGGTTGATGAGCCGTCTGACCGTTTTTGATTTCGAACAATCGTAAATTGATGGTTTACCTTATCCCATTGCATTTCATAACCCTGATCACTAGCCGCGTATAAATCTACATACTGCAGTCCATTGTAAGACAAGAGCGGATACTGCTTGCCGTTCCAATCCAGCTGACCACCCATCGTACCATCGACTCGTTGGAATTGACTCTTAATAGGCTGCCCTACATGTATGCTGTGGTTCAGTTTACCATTAGAGAGCGCCGTTTGACCGCCAACCCATACATATTTGATGCCTGATGAATACAGCTCCGGATGCTCCACCGTTGACTCGTCGATAATCGTCTTATAGTCGAACACGACGAGATCGGCATCCATCCCTTTCGCCACGCGGCCCTTCTTCTTGAGCAGCGGAGCTTCCCTTTCGAGACGCTGAGCAGGTAACAAACTTGTCTTCTCGATTGCCTCCATCAGTGTTATGACACCACGTTCACGTGCATACAGTCCGATCGTTCGGGCAAAAGTTCCCGAAGCCCGCGGATGATTATTCAGCCCTGGCTCCAGAATTGCATCGCTGCCAATCATCACATAGCTCGGCTTGATCGACTCCTCAATATCTTCAGGTGGTATCGCATAGGCGACCGCAAGCTTGCCTTCTCTCTGATACTGCATGAATGTTTCCTTCGTCAGCCGTTCCGTTGAACCTGCCAGCTGCAGATCATTGTACGTGATATGGAAGCGACTTTGCCACCCTTCGTCAAACCTTGCCGAGTTTAGATAGGTACCCCAGTAATCATAAGGGTAAATGCATGCTGTAATGTCCAATCCTTCTGCACGTGCCTTCTCCACAAGTGCAAGTGACTGCGTCATCGAGAACGTCCCGCCCGTGCTGTTAATGTGATCAATATGTACAGCCGCTTCCGTCTGACGAGCATAACCGATCAGCTCATTAAGTCCATCAATATTCGTTCCTGGCTCTTCCATATCCGAATACCGCGCGTGAAAATAGACCGGCACATTGTATTCATGCGCCAGCTCCATGAGCGGTATAATCTCTGCCGCTTGAATGCCGGGTACATACTCAAGGCTGAATGAAATTCCAAGTGCCCCATCATTAAGTGCCTTCTCGGCCTGTTCCTTCAACTTAGCAATCTGGTCCGCCGACGCACGGTCGTACCGCCCCAATTGGAATTGATTGCGTGCCTGCGAGTAGAAGAAGCTGGCGCCGTAATGCACAGGCGTCTCATTGCGGCCATAATAGTCATACCATTTGTCCGGAGTTGACGTCCCGCCATGCATAGCAATATTACTTGTCACGCCATCGGCAATCTTGTTCCATACGCCAAGTGGGTTCGGGTCATAGGACAAATTGTCGATGAACCCCGGCGCGACGATTAATCCGGATGCATCAATGGTAAGCTTGCCCGTTAGCGGCTTAGCCGTTACGACTCCAATCTTGTCACCGATGATGCCAACGTTCATCATTGCGTCCAGCTTGGTCTCCGGATTAATGACACGTCCGCCTTTAATGACGGTATCATACGTTTGCATCAAATCGTTTTTCGTAACAGCAGCCTCCGCTAGCTGCTCACCCGTTGGTATAGCTGCAGAGCGTCTGCCTCCCGCCTTCTGCCCTTTGCGTCCGCCTTCTTTACCGGCAGCCTGCGTGTTATTTCCATCTAATGACGCATCCTCAACAGTCTGTCCGATCTCGTTATGCATGCTGCCCCATATAATGAGGCCGCCAATCAAAATAAAAACCACCGCCAAATTCGCAATTCCAATGATTCGCTTGCGATTTCGACGGCGGTGTTCATGCTCTTCCATCGTCATTTGCCTCCAGTGCAACAAGATAGTGTTATGCCAAATTCTTACACTACCGTATTATTGTTGTCACCTTCCGGCAAATTCATTACAGAAGAGTTTGGGGCACGCCGGCCCACATATTTTTTTCACAATAATCGATCACGTCACTTCTTCTTACAATACCAATAAACCGCTTCAAGTCATCGATGACTGGAACGAAGTTCTGTACTTTTACGAGCGATATAAGATCACGAATATCGGCATCGACGTGAACCGGATGATTGCTCATGCGCAGTGGTACGTCTGACAGTTTAATTTTGTTCGTCTGATCGAATGACAAATCGTTATTTTTCATATGCCACAGCAGATCGCCTTCCGTCACTGTCCCAACATACATCCCGTCCTGGTCGAGAATAGGAACTGCTGTATAACGATGATGCTCCATTCGTTCAAGCGTCTGTCTTAACGTCGCACTTTGCGGGATATGCATGACCTGCTGCTTCGGCAGCAGAAAGAACGCAATGTTCATGCCTGATATACCCTCCGTTTCAGATGGATGCTGCTTCACCTACTATATAAACATAATAAAGGTCCAGCAATCATATATAAATCATAACCTTGTTTCCCAAAGAAAGGATGGGGATGAATGATGCAGCCTCCATCACTTGGCCCTGATCAATCTTCTACAGGCATGGATGCCAAAGTGGCCGCGATGCTCTGTTATTTCGGCAGCTTTGTATCCGGCTTCTTGTTCCTCGTCCTCGAGAAGCAGAGCCGGTTCGTCAAATTCCATGCCATGCAATCGATTATCGTCTCTGCCACACTGATTGTCATCCATCTCATTCTAGGTATGATTCCGTTAATCGGGTGGTTCGCTGCTGCACTGCTCGTACCATTATCGTTTATCCTATGGCTTGCCCTTATGCTGCTTGCGCTTCAAGGCAAGTGGTTTAAGCTCCCGATCATCGGGGACTTTGCAGAGCAGCAAGCGTACAAGTACTGACTATATGCATAGGGACAAAAAAAGCAGCCGGCTAAATGCCGGCTGCCTCTTGTAATCGAACTATTCCGTCGTGTACGGCAGAAGAGCGATTTGACGAGCGCGTTTGATCGCAACCGTCAGAAGACGCTGATACTTCGCACTCGTACCCGTCACACGGCGTGGCAAAATTTTGCCGCGCTCGCTGATGAATTTACGGAGCAGATCGGTGTCTTTGTAATCAATATTCTTGATTTTGTTAACCGTGAAATAGCACACTTTACGGCGCTTGTTACGGCCTTTACGACCGCCGAATTTACGTTCTGGACGATCTTGTCCTTCTTCGCGTGGCTTGAAGCTCATGTTCGAACCCATCCTTTCAATTAAAATGGCAAATCATCTTCCGAAATATCGATCGGTCTTCCGTCATCGGAGAATGGATCCTTGTCATTCCGTTGGTTTCCGCCGCCGGAACGGCCTCCGCCATACGATCCGCCGCCAGTGTTGCCACCGCCGCCAAATCCGCTATTACCTCCACCGCCGTAGCCGCCGCCACCGCTATTGCCTCCGCCATAACCGCCGCCGCTTTCTTCACGTCCACCGCCACCGTTATCACGGTTGCCGGATTCCAAGAAACGAACGTTGTCAGCAATCACTTCCGTTACATAGACGCGTTTGCCTTCGTTGTTCTCGTAGTTGCGCACTTGAATACGGCCTTCGACCGCTGCAAGACGCCCCTTGCGAAGATAGTTCGCACACGTTTCAGCAAGCTGCCTCCACGTTACGACTGGTATGAAATCAGCTTCACGTTCGCCCCCGCCACTTGTAAATGGCCGGTCGACCGCCAGCGTAAACTGCGTTACTGCGACACCTGCAGGCGTATAGCGCAATTCAGGATCGCGCGTTAATCTGCCAATCAGAATCACACGGTTCAACATCGCGATAACCTCCCAATCGATCGATCCCTGCGTACATCATTAAGCAACATCTTTAACGATAAGAACACGAACAACTTCGTCCGCAATCTTCATGACACGATCGAGTTCTGCGATAACTTCTACCGGAGCGGAGAAGTGTACGAGAACATAGATTCCGTCACGTTGCTTGTTGATCTCATACGCAAGACGACGTTTACCGATGAGGTCAGTTTTAGCAACTTCACCGCCGCCGTTCGTGATGACGCCATTGAATTTGTCAACGATAGCTTGAACAGATTCTTGTTCCACATCAGAACGAAGGATGTACATTACTTCATATTTGCGCATTTGATTCACCTCCTCATGGACTTTGCGGCCCCCGTAAACGGGAGCAAGGAGCGAGCGCTAACTCGCATACCATATTACTATACCAAATTGGCCTACTGGTGGCAAGCACGGAAGCATCACCGAATTCTACCTGTTTGCAATGGAGCGGCCAGGCGCACACTACAACGGAGACGCAGCATATATCTGCGCTTCGTAAGTACCTACACATAATGGAGGGATCGAGATCGATGGGTGAATGGACATTATTCTCGCCTGGCGACAAGGCACCTAACGACGGCACTTATATTGAAGATGGCGTAAACTCGTTCCATATGGGCATCAACAACCCGCAGATCGTTAAGCTTCACAAAGGGCAGCGTTTCCCGGAGACGAGCAACCATGAGCGCAAATGGAAACGGATGCCGAAGCAATAATTTCGAATCGTTAACAATTCGTTAAAAATCCGATGCATAAACAAGCTCCCCTCAGCGCATTATACTATCGACGGCGAAATGAGAGGTGCAATTCCGTTGAACACGATTGTTAGATGGAATCCGTAGAAATTTGACACTTATGAAAGAAGCGAGGGGTTGTGCTAAAGACAACGTCTGTAACACCATCGTAAAGTTTCAAAGATCGCCCAACTAGGGTATCGGATGAACACGACGAATTCTGCCGCGAATTCGTGACGATGATCCGAAGTTTCTTACGTCAGAAGTGATCAGTTTCATATCCTTCACAAGCCGTCAAAGAGAGCCCGCAAGGGCTCTTTTTTCTACCCTTTTTCTACCCACCCAAACCCTCCCTGCAAGGGAGGGCCCCAGAGGTCCTGTGACCTCTGGACTCCTCACAAGTACCGCTCGTGTTCATGTGGATCGTCCGCACGCCCTTGCCGCATTCGCGGCAAAGCTTTTGTTCTAAGTATCTAGATATGGTCCGCGGTCCGCACACTGTGTTCGCTCATGTTCAACAGTCACCGCCCATTAATGAACCTTCGGCCCGCTGCGACACTCTGTGAACCAGAACCAATAAAGATCAATGAGCCGTAGGGATAAACAAAAAAGCCCTGTCATAGGGCTTTGGGAGACGCTCTTGAAATTTACATTACTCATTGATATCTCCTTATCCCTCTCTTGCACCAACTGGAGCAGCTTATCGCAGTCTCATCAATGGGCGGTGACTGGTGGACACGCACGAAATAAGGATGCGGGCGATAGACCGTACCTAGGTACTTTGAACAAAAGCTTTGCCGCTTCAGCGGCAAGAGCGAGCGCACGACCCGCATCATCAAAGTTGCGTCCTTGTAGGGAGTCCAGAGGGCACAAGCCCTTTGGAGCCCTCCCTTGCAGGGAGGGTTTGGGTGGGTAGGAGATCCTTCAAAAGGATCCAGGATGACAAATAAAAAAACGGCCCTCGATTAAATCGAGAACCGTTAGTCGCTATGTATGGCGGAGAAGGTGGGATTCGAACCCACGCACGCTTTGACACGCCTAGCTGATTTCGAGTCAGCCCCCTTGGGCCTCTTGGGTACCTCTCCGTGGTGAAGACAAGACTTATAATAACACACCGTAAATGTCATTGCAAGTCTTTTCAAATTGTCGGAATAGTTCTATTTCATCTACTTCGTTCGACTGCTACTCTGACCCACTTGCTGCATTCTGCTGCTGTCCATCCTCTTTGGATCGAAGCACTTTCTTCATGTTTTTCTCAAACTTAGCCCGAGGAATAAGAACGCTATGCTGACACCCTACACACTTGATGCGAATATCCATGCCCATCCGTATAATCTCCATCTCGTTAGTTCCGCAAGGATGCTGCTTCTTCATCTGGACAACGTCGCCCAACTGAAACTCTTTACGTTCCATTTCGAATCTCTCCTCTCTCCGTCCGCTGGTACGTCACCATTCTTGGATAAGGCAGATCAATATGATGCTCATCGAATGCCCGCTTAATGATGGCGTTTAGTGCACGTGATACGACCACCTGCATCGTAGGCAAACATTCCACAATCACGCGCAGAGTAACCTGCTCCGGTCCAAGCGTCTGCACGCCAAGCACCTGCGGCTTGCCAGTAGTATGCTCTAGCACCAGTGTATCAGACTCAAGCGTCTTCTTCATTATTTCAATTGCGCGATCTACGTCTTCCTCATAGGCAATGGCGATATCAACGAATGCAACCGAGTTGTTCATCGAGAAGTTCGTTACTTCGTTAATCATGCCATTCGGAATGATGTGCATCTCACCCGTCCAGCTCTTCACTCTTGTTGTTCGCAGACCAATCAATTCAACCGTTCCTTTGAACTGTCCGACCTGTATAACGTCGCCTACCGCGAATTGATCCTCTAGAATAATGAAAAACCCCGTAATAATGTCCTTCACCAAACTTTGCGCACCGAAACCGATCGCTAAGCTGATAACACCTGCACCCGCAAGCAATGGAGCCAGATTAACATTGAATTCCGCCAGAATCAGAAGCGCCCCGACGAAATAAATCAAATAAGTCGATACATTCTTCAGCAGCTTCCCGACAGTCAGCACACGGCGTGTGTAGCTGGCCTGCTTCATCTCCCGCTCGATCATCATTCGGTTAATGGACTTATGTATAACAAGCTCTACAACCCTGCCAATTACGAGAATCGCTGCGACCCGAACAATCGATAGCCCAATGTCCGCCCATCTCTCATGACTTGATAACCAATCGACGACCTCATTCCAAGCCTGCGTGATGCCCATCTTTCCTCAGCCTGCCCTTCCTTGCAATTGCACCTGATGTCTAATTATCGTCCTGCTGTTTAATCTCGTACAATCTGCTCGAAATGCTCTCCGCCAGCCAGCTCCCGAAACATGCCACGAATTTCAACCTTCTCCGTTTCAATGACGTCCCACACGGCAGTCTCATCTTCATCGGGGAATCGGATCGATAACGCACACCCTGCTGTTATACCCTTTGGGGTCGGACACAAATCAATCTCAATATCAATATATTCTAGCAGCATCTCCATACGAAGGGCTTGCTGCGTTGAATCGAAGGCGATAAGCATATGCACTCTCCTAAAATAAGGCTGCCCGAGACTCTGCTGCAACTCTTTGCTGCAATCCGATCACTATGGTCGGAAACATAATACAGGCAGGTCTCTACCCGCTTTTCGCTGCGGTGTATATTTTCTCACACAAGTATAAATTGGTTGTCCCAACCATATACTAGTATTACATTACGAGAGGCGGAGGGGAAACTATGAAACTGTCATCGTTATATGAATCGCCTTTGAAGGTGCCTTATCAAGAACCAAATGCGTCCGGCATACTGACCAACCGTTTAACCGTTCTGCTGAACGGCTTATCCGGCAATCAGCGCATTGTTGTCGTATGCGTTGGCACCGACCGCTCCACTGGCGATTCACTCGGTCCGCTGATTGGGACGACACTCGGCAACTACCGCAGTTCGCACTTTGAGCTGTATGGCACATTGGAGGAGCCTGTCCATGCGATGAATTTGGAGGAAACACTTAATCAAATTCATCGCCAGCATCCGCATTCCTTCGTCATCGGAATTGACGCTTGTCTAGGACAAGTTACGAGTGTCGGCAATATTCAAGTCGGCATCGGACCTGTACGGCCCGGCGCCGGTGTGAACAAGCAGCTTCCACCTGTCGGTGACATGCACATTACGGGAATCGTTAATGTTGGCGGCTTCATGGAATACTTCGTCCTTCAGAATACGCGGCTTCATCTCGTTATGCGCATGGC
The DNA here is from genome assembly GCF_003182255.1 of Paenibacillus cellulosilyticus. Classification (GTDB taxonomy): domain Bacteria; phylum Bacillota; class Bacilli; order Paenibacillales; family Paenibacillaceae; genus Paenibacillus_T; species Paenibacillus_T cellulosilyticus. Next base: position 630,496 of record NZ_QGTQ01000001.1, read on the forward strand.
CGACGTGATTGCCCATAGCCTCTTCTCAGCCATCATGAACTGCCGTAGTTCTAGGCCTGCTGCGATGCAAGAGTAACGGCCTTCTTCTCCTCTGGCGTAAGCGTATATGGCGAGCTCCCTTTCTCGAGCGGCTTTGCATACACATACGTATCTTCCCGACTATGAAGGCCGCTCAGTACGATTCCGTCCTGCGAGTCATTAATAATAGCCAGCGAGAAGCTCAGATCGCTCCCATTCTCTGCGAATGCATTGTAGCGATGTACGGCTACCTTGCCTCTCGATTCACTCAACGCTTTCTCCAACTTCTCATACGCCTTGTCTTGTTCAGCCATCTTGATCTGCTGATCATCCAGCTGCTGTCTAATCTCAATAAGCATTTCCTCTAGGTTCGTAACGCCCATTCCATCCATCGATGCAACATACTGTTTTCTTAGTTTTTTTAACCGGCGACCAATGACTGACATCCAGATAATCAACAATACAATTACGACAGATAATGCTACTACTGCTACCTGCATAGGCGACAATGCTTCATTCATCCAAACTCGCTCCCCCGCTGCTATAAATCCCGTTAGTCCCAAATACAATATTTGCTGCTGACTCGACCATTATATGATCCAATAACCAAGCATTATACCTGTCTAATATTACTTGTCTTCGTTATCCGGCTGGATAATGAGCGCTTATTTCCTTCATCGCCTCTACAAGCGCCTGCGCCTCTTCCTCAGTCGTGTAACAGCCCACACTTGCTCGTACAGCACCTTTTTCGAGCGTACCTGCCGATGCATGGGCAAGCGGCGAACAATGGTATCCTGCCCGTACAGCGATTCCATAATGCTGGTCTAGAATGAATGACAACTCCGATGCCTCTGCTCCCTCTAGGTTAAAAGCTACGATACCTGTTCGTGGTTGTCCTACGGACGGACCAAGCAGCTGTATGCCCGGAATCGCTGACAGTTGCTCCATCATCAGCTGTGTTAGCCGCCATTCCTTAGTATGGATCGTTTCAACTGACTCATTCAATATGTAACGCACACCTGCGGCCAATCCCGCGAAGCCCGGCGTATTCGGCGTCCCTGCCTCGTATCGGTCAGGCCTGACATTAGGCTGCTCTGGTGCTTCCGACTGGCTGCCGGTCCCGCCATGCAGCAATGGCGTCAGATCAATCTCAGGATGGATATAAAGCCCGCCAGTCCCCTGAGGCCCAAGCAGTCCCTTATGCCCCGGAAAAGCCAGCATATCGATCCCCATCGCGTTTACATCGATCGGTAGAATGCCCGCACTTTGTGCGCCGTCGACCAGCAGTTTCACACCGTGCTTTCGGCAGATCTCACCGATGTCTGCTACAGGCGCTATCGCTCCAAGCAGATTCGAACTATGGTTAACGATGACAAGCGTCGTTGAAGGCACAATCGCTTCCTCCACACGCTTCGGTTCTATACTTCCATACGGATCTGCCTCTACATAAGTTACGTTAATACCAAGCGCATGCTTCAAATATTCGAGCGGCCGTCTTACCGAGTTGTGTTCAACAGCCGTCGACACTACATGATCACCCGGTCTCAAGAATCCCTTAATCGCTAAGTTCAGTGCAGCCGTCGTGTTTGATGCGAATGCAATATCGTTCGGATTGCCAATCCGGAACAACTTCGCCAGTTGCTTGCGCGCATTAAATAAATGTCGACTCGAACGCACTGCCATTGCGTGACTTCCTCGTCCAGGGTTTGCCGTATCATACAGCATTGCATCACGCACTGCATCAATGACTTCAGGCGGCTTCGGCCATGAGGTTGCTGCATGGTCCAAATAAATCACTTTCTGTTGATCCATTCACTCGTTCTCCTTCCACCCTTGCAAGCGTTAAAGATTAAAACCGAGGAAATCGTTCTTTAACATGAATGCCTCACCACCTCGACCACCGACGATCCTTTGACTAATACAAACTTTCCTATATGGCAACAAATAGCATACCACCGTGTATACGTCCCTAAACAACAGGAACTATGACCACTGAGGTATGCTATCGCTCTTGTACTTCCTATGAGAAAACCTTTATCGAGGTCCTTCGGAGACTCGGAATAAATCGCGTTGCTCCCTTCAAGGGTCGGCAACAACCCGATTCACCTCGCCAACAGGAACGGCCTTTTCATCTACTCGTCAGTTCATAAATTGTTAATTGGTAGAATGATAACGTTCATCGTACAATGCTATGCAAGATGCTGCTGCAGCAATTCAAGCAGTCGTTCGAGATCCTGTTTGTTATAATACATCAGTTCGATGCGTCCTTTATCCTTCTGCTGTTTAATCCGAACCGTCGTCTTGAATTGGTCGCGGAGCGTCTCTTCCATGCTTTCCAGATAAGGATCACGTTTCTTCGCCTTTGCCGTCTTATCTTTGTCCGGCTGTTTCTCTGGCTGCGTCTGAGTGGCCGCCTCTAGCTCCCGTACACTCCACTCTTGCTCGATCGTCAACCGTGCCAACTCTAGCTGTTGATTCGTGTCCTTCAAGCCGACGAGTGCACGCGCATGCCCCATCGATAATGTTCCACGTGAAACATCTTCCTTGATACTCGGCGGAAGCGTCAGCAGACGGAGGAAGTTCGCAATGTGCGAGCGAGACTTACCCACCTTCATCGACAGCTCTTCCTGCGTCAGTTCGAACTTATCCATCAGCGCTTGATACGCAATAGCTGTCTCAATAGCATTCAGATCTTCACGCTGCAAGTTCTCGATCAGCGCGATCTCCATAACCTGCTGATCCGTAAACTTTCTTACGACCGCTGGTATCGTTGTGTTGCCGCACAACTGTGAAGCACGGAAACGCCGCTCACCAGCAATGATTTCATAGCCTCTAAGCACCGTCCGAACGATAATCGGCTGAATGACACCATGCTGTTTGATCGACTCCGCTAATTCTTTGATCGATTCCTCATCGAATGTCTTCCGAGGCTGATAAGGGTTCGGTCTCAACTGCGTTAATGAAACTTCAATTACCTTATCGTCATCCTTAACCGATAGCGACGGAATGAGCGCATCAAGTCCTTTACCTAGCCGCTTGCTCATACATGATCACTTCCTTCGCCAGCTCGAGATACACCTCTGCGCCCTTGGAGCGTGGATCGTATGTGATAATTGCCTGTCCGTGCGAAGGCGCCTCGCTCAGCCGGACATTACGCGGGATAATGGTCTGGTACACTTTCTGTTGGAAATACTTCTTCACTTCTTCGATGACTTGAATACCTAGGTTCGTTCTCGCATCGAACATCGTCAGCAATACACCTTCGATTTGAAGACTCGTATTCAAATGCTTCTGAACAAGACGAACGGTATTGAGCAGTTGGCTCAACCCTTCCAATGCGTAATACTCGCATTGAATCGGAATTAGAACGGAATCAGCCGCAGTAAGCGAATTAATCGTCAAGAGACCAAGCGAAGGAGGACAGTCGATCAGAATATAATCGTAATCCTTGCTCACCAGCTGAAGAGCCTTCTTCAAGCGAACCTCACGCGATATCGTCGAGACCATCTCGATCTCGGCACCTGCAAGTTGAATCGTAGCCGGAATAATATTCAGACCCGGTACATTGGTCGAACAAATAGCATCCTTCGGATGCACATCATCGATAAGAATATCATAAATGCAGTTTTCAACGTCCGCCTTGTTGATCCCGATTCCACTTGTCGTATTCCCCTGCGGATCTATATCAACCAATAGCACGCGTTTACCCAGCGAGGCTAGGCACGCTCCCAGATTCACGGACGTTGTCGTTTTCCCGACACCGCCCTTCTGGTTCGTAATCGCAATTGTTTTAGCCAATCCGTTCACCTCTTGTGTGTGTGCAATCGATTCGTCTGAAAATGAGAAAACCTCTAGCGAGGCCTCTCCAAGTGAGCGACCGCGTTTAGAGGTAAGTTTTATCGCCATCAGAAAATTCTACCCCACTTCAATACCTTCGTAAGTAATATATTCTCCCTATGTGGGCAGAAAAGGCGGCCTTAACGACCGCTTCGCCAGGCAACGTCGAACCAGCTATCGAGCAACAAATTAACGTTTCGGAATGTGTATTATAATTTCGTAATGATCATCACGATCATTTTCTTTCGTATCAATCTTCAATCCGGAAGTCGTCACCATCTCAATCGATTGACGAATCGTGTTGAGCGCAAGCCGAACATCTTTCGTGAACGAAATGCGTCTAGCCTTCTTCGCTTTTGAAGCTTCCTTATAGAAAGCAACTCGAGCTTCTGTCTGCTTAACGTTCAATTCTTTTGAGATGATATCACCTAGAACCTTCACCTGCAGCTCTTCTGTGTCGAGGGAAAGAAGCGCTCTAGCATGACGTTCCGTAATTTTCCGTTCCATCAGCGCAATTTTTACCGGGTCACTTAATCCGAGCAGACGAATCTTGTTCGCTATCGTCGATTGGCTTTTGCCAAGACGCTGCGCCAGGCTCTCTTGCGTCAACTGATGAAGATCGATCAGCTTCTGATAAGCAATCGCTTCCTCAAGCGCTGTAAGACCTTCACGCTGCAAATTCTCGATTAACGCGATAGATGCAGCCTGTGAATCGTTGAATTCACGTACGATGGCCGGTATTTTTTCTAGTCCAAGCTTGGTGACTGCACGCCAACGACGCTCACCAGCAATAATCTCATAGCGACCATTACGCAAACGAACGACAATTGGCTGAATAACGCCATGAGTCTTAATCGTTTGGCATAACTCATCAATACGATCATCATCGAAGATCGTCCGAGGCTGGTAAGGGCTCGTATCGATGTCGCCAATCGGAATTTGCTTCACTTCATCCGATTCCGGATTGTTTCGTTGATCGGCTATCCCGAACAACCGTGAGAACTGTTCTTTCATAGTGTCAACTACCACCCGATTTTAATATGCCATTGTCCGTACGACCGATCAATGCCTGTACTACATTCTCCGAGTACATTCTTGCCTATTATCTATTCGATATAAGAATTCTCATTTCCTGCTTGACATCTATATCGGCACAAATAAGTTTGCCGTGAATGTTTCACGTGAAACATTCACGGCAAAGGTTGCATGGATCAATTATACGATTGGCTGCTTTAAAGGCGTTCCCGCCTTGCGTGGATATTTCTTTGGCGTCTGATCCGTCTTCTGCAGCAGTACGATATGCCGCTCCGATTGCTCCCAAGGAAGCTGCATCGCTTCAACGCCAATTCGCTTCGCCCGAAGCTCACGCATGCTTGTTGCTGCCTCATGCAGCTCCTCCGAAGGGTCTCCACCCTTCATTGCAGCGAATGTACCGCCCTTCCGTGCGAATGGAAGGCAGAACTCATTCAATACATTGAGCTTCGCCACCGCCCGAGCCGTCACTAGATCATATTGATCACGGTGCTCTGGTAATCTTGCGATATCTTCGGCTCTGCCATGCAGACACGTGACGTTCTGAAGTCCAAGCTCCGAAACAACATGCTGCAGGAACGCAATCCGCTTGTTCAACGAATCTACGATTGTTACCTTCAGATGCGGGAAGCAGATCTTAATCGGCAGGCTCGGGAATCCTGCGCCTGATCCGATATCGGCAATACTGCTTGCCCCATTTATATCGACGTAGAATGAGAGCGATACGGAATCGTAAAAATGCTTCTCATATACCGCTTCCCGCTCCGTAATGCCGGTCAAATTCATTCGCTCGTTCCATTCGACCAGCAGCTTATAATATTGTTCGAATTGGTTCAGTTGCTCTTCAGTCAGCATAATTCCGTGCTCCGCAAGTTTGCTGCTGAACCACGTCCATGTTTGATCCATCTAGTTTCGTTACCCCCGTGCCGCATGCCGCGATGCTGTTACCCGATTGTAGTGTTCCAGGTAAACGAGCAGAATTGAGATGTCAGCAGGTGTAACACCCGCCGTGCGGGATGCCTGACCAATGGAGATCGGTCGAATGTTAGACAGATTCGTCTTCGCCTCGTTTGCAAGGCCATGAACGTCGAAATAGTCGATGTCATCTGGAATTCGCTTCTTCTCCATCTTGTTCATCCGCTCAACCTGCTGCAGCTGCTTCTCGATATAACCGCTGTACTTCACTTGAATCTCGACTTGCTCCTTCATCTCTTCCGTCAACTCGTATGGAGCCGGCGCCAGCCGTTCAACATGCGCATACGTAACCTCAGGACGGAGCAGCAGCGACAACGCGGAGCAGCCGCCTGTCAGCGGAGCCGAACCGATCTCTTCGAGCATCGACTGAACGGGCTCTTCCGCACGAATTTTAGCCGACTTCAAACGCTCGATCTCCTGCTCAACCAGCGCCTTTTTGTTCAAGAAGCGATCGTAACGGTCTTGCTTGATCAGACCGATATCATAGCCAATCGGCGTGAGACGTAGATCCGCATTATCATGGCGAAGCAGCAAACGGTATTCAGCTCTTGAAGTGAGCAGACGGTAAGGCTCCGTCGTCCCCTTCGTTACGAGATCGTCGATCATTACGCCGATATAGCCTTGGGAACGCTCGATAATAACAGGTGATTTGCCCTGCGCTTTGCGCGCCGCATTAATACCTGCGACAATCCCTTGACCGCCCGCTTCCTCGTAACCCGAAGTACCATTGATTTGCCCTGCTGTGAAGAGACCTTCCACCAGTTTCGTCTCGAGCGTTGGCCACAGCTGCGTCGGCACGACTGCATCATACTCGATCGCGTAGCCCGTCCGCATCATCTCCACTTTTTCCAAACCAGGAATCGAACGCAGCATGTTCAGCTGCACATCCTCTGGCATACTCGTCGACAAGCCTTGCACATAGTACTCAGACGTGTTCTTGCCTTCTGGCTCAAGGAAAATCTGATGCTTCGGCCGGTCGGCGAAACGAACGATTTTGTCCTCGATTGAAGGGCAATATTTCGGACCTGTTCCTTCAATCATACCTGAGAACATCGGTGCACGATGCAGGTTATCACTAATGATCTGATGCGTCGTCTCCGACGTGTATGTCAGCCAGCATGGCAGCTGCTCATTATTCGAACTCTCTGTCTCATACGAGAAAAATTGCGGCTTGTCATCGCCAGGTTGAATTTCCGTTTTGCTGAAATCAATGGTGTCGCCATGAACGCGCGGCGGTGTACCCGTTTTGAAGCGTGCCAGTTGGAAGCCGAGCTCCTTCAAACATTGCGACAGCTTAACCGAAGGCTGCTGGTTGTTCGGACCACTTTCATACATGAGCTCGCCCATAATGATTTTGCCACGCATATAGGTGCCTGTCGTAATAACGACCGTCTTCGAACGGTATTCCGCACCCGTCTTCGTAATAACACCCACACACTTGCCTTCCTCGACGATCAGCTCTTCAACCATTCCCTGACGGAGCGTCAGATGCTCGGTTTCCTCAATCGTCCGCTTCATTACATGCTGATAATCGAACTTATCGGCCTGTGCACGAAGTGCATGAACCGCAGGCCCTTTGCCTGTGTTCAGCATCCGCATTTGAATAAACGTACGGTCGATGTTGCGGCCCATTTCACCGCCTAGAGCATCAATTTCACGAACCACATGACCTTTTGCCGGTCCGCCGATCGACGGATTGCACGGCATGAAAGCGACCATATCAAGGTTGATCGTCAGCAGCAGCGTTTCGCAGCCCATACGCGCCGCAGCAAGTGCCGCTTCAGAGCCGGCATGACCGGCGCCGACGACAATAACGTCATAACTTCCTCCGAAGTATCCCATTGTATTTCCCTCCCGACTTTCTGATTCTTATTTGCCCAAGCAAAACTGCGAAAATATTTGATCCAGCAGCGATTCGCCTGCTGCGTCGCCTATCACTTCACCAAGCAGCTCCCACGCCTGCGTAATGTCGATCTGCGTAATATCAATCGGCACTCCTGCATTTGTCGCATCAATTGCATCTGTAAGCGACTGCTTAGCCCGCTCCAGCAGCGAAATATGACGTACATTCGTGACATAGGTCAGATCGTTCGTTTCAATACCGCCTGTGAAGAACATATCACTCACGACTTGTTCAAGTCGATCAATCCCTTGCTCCTCCTGCACCGACATCTGCACGATACGCTCAGACGGGAACAGACGCTCAAGCTCGCTTGTATCCAGCTGCTTCGGCAGATCGATTTTGTTCAAAATAACGACAACCTGTCGGTCAGCGAGCTTATTCATCAATTCCCGATCATCGTCATGCAGCGGCTCATTCTGATTCAGTACGAACAGAATAAGATCAGCGTCCTCCAGCGCAGAGCGCGAACGCTCGACACCGATCCTCTCCACCACATCGGATGTTTCACGGATGCCTGCCGTATCCAGCAGTCGGAGTGGAATCCCGTTAATGGTGACATACTCTTCAATAACATCACGTGTTGTACCTGGAATATCAGTTACAATCGCTTTATTTGAGCGCGACAGCGCATTGAGCAGCGAAGATTTGCCGACATTCGGTCGTCCGACAATCGCCGTCACAATGCCCTCACGCAATATTTTCCCTTCTGAAGCGGTTTTAAGCAACCGGTTAACGCCTTCCAGCGCCATACCGCACTGGGTACGGATGAATGCGCTCGTCAGCTCTTCGACATCATGCTCGGGGTAATCGATATTCACTTCTACATGCGCAATTACTTCGAGGATCTGCTGTCGCAGCGGCTTAATTTGCTTCGTCAGTGCCCCCTCCGACTGCTTCCTCGCCACCTGGAACGCACGGTCGGACTTCGACCGAATCAAATCTATAACGGCTTCCGCCTGCGTAAGGTCAATTCGACCATTCAGGAATGCCCGCTTCGTAAACTCACCCGGTTCAGCCAACCGCACGTCACCTTGACGAAGCACAAGCTGCAGTACATTTTGCGCTGCAATAACACCGCCATGCGTGCCGATTTCGACAACATCCTCACCTGTGAAAGAACGCGGTCCGCGCATGATCGTTACGAGCACTTCCTCCACTCGTTCGTTCGTCGCAGGATCTACAATATGGCCATAATGAACCGTATGCGTATTTGCTGCCTCGAAATTATCTTTTGTTTGAAAAATAGCAGTCGTCCGCGCAATGGCATCTGGTCCGCTAATTCGGATAATGGCAATACTGCCTTCCCCGACTGCCGTCGCGATCGCTGCTATCGTATCGTGAGACATTACCATTTAAAAACGCTCCTCATAAAAAACAGCAATGACCGCAAGAGCCATTGCTGCAAATAGTACGCTGCTTAACCGTTACTGCTCATTATTCGCTGATTCTCTCTTTCGCATTCCTCTCCAGGAGTGCGATGACGACGCGCCGATTCGGCTCCTCGCCTTGACTGAACGTGCGAACGAGCGGATGCTGCTGCAGCTGCGAATGAATAATTTTACGTTCCTGCGGAGACATCGGCTCGAGTGTGACTTCCTTCCTCGTCTTCACGACGCGGTCGGCAAGCCGATCCGATAATTCCTCCAGCGTTTTCCGTCTGCGTTCCCGGAAACCTTCCGCATCGAGCACGATTCGAACGGGCTTGTCACTGTAACGGTTGGCCACAATTGTGGTCAAGTATTGCAAAGCATCGAGCGTCTGGCCCCGGCGGCCAATCATCTGACCGAGATCGTCTTCCCCTTCAACTTCAATAAGGAAGCCATCCTTCGAATCCGAGCCGGATACGTTCACTTTCAGTCCCATACAGCTGGCGACTTCGATTACGAACTGCTCCGCATGATCATAAGGAGTCGGAAGCTCTTCGAGCTCCACTTTCGCCTCTTTCACACCAATCAAGCCGAACAAACCTCTTGAGGGCTGCTCCAGCACAACCGTGCGCACGCGGTCTTCCGTTGTTTGCAATTGATGTAGTCCGTTACGGACCGCCTCTTCTATCGTTTTTCCCGATGCGACAATTTTCCTCATTTCGCTGGAACACTCTCCTTACGCTTGGATGGGCGTACGTACAGGAAATAGTTCTGAACAATTGTATAGAGGTTGCTGTAAATCCAGTACAGTGGCAGAGCAACTGGGAATTGAAGCGCCATAACGAAGATCATGACTGGGAAAATAAGCAGCATAACCTGCATACCCGGCATCGCCGTCTTCTGCTGCGACTGCATCATCTTCGTCTGCGTGAATGTCGTGATCGCTGCGATGATTGGCAATGCGTAAGCCAACATCATGCCTTGCTCTTTAACATTCAAGCCCAATTGCAATCCCAAAAATTTATGACCGTAAATCGCACTGTTTGTCGAAATGGAGTTGTACAACGCGATAAATACAGGCATCTGAACAATCATCGGGAAGCAGCCTGCCATCGGATTAACGCCATTCTGTTGGAACAGCTTCATTGTTTCTTGCTGCACCATCTGCGGGTTATCCTTGTGCTTCTTACGAATCTTCTCAATCTCTGGCTGAATAGCCTGCATCGCCTTGGAGCTGCGGTATTGCTTGAGCGTCAGCGGAAGAATTAATGTCCGCACTACAATCGTCAGAAGCAGAATCGCTAGTCCATATTCTCCATTAAATAGCGTAGCAAACTTGTCGAGCACTAATGAGAACCAATAAACGACGTTACGCTGCCAGAAACCACCCTGCAGCATATCCTCGGTTGTCATGTGTTGACGCGTTGACGAACAGCCGGCAAGGACCGCCATCATCACGATCAGGCCCGCGACAAGCAGCCATTTGCGTTTAAAAATGCGGGACAATATCACAAACTCCTCTCTGAACAGAGCAAATGCTTTTCCAACCTAAACTATACCATATTCTTGGTTTCAATGAAACAACTCGTACAGCAAGGTGAAACGGGGTGATGCCTTCTTCTAGATGGCTCAGTACGTTCCATTCCGGAGAAATATAGGCTTATGTACCAGCATAGAACTAAGCATCTTATATTTCAGGCAGATTACGGCCGAGCCTTGAGCAATCCGGCCCTCTTCAGCACGTGAATAACGCTCTTCTCCAGCTCTTTCGTCTTCATCTCTACCGCCGGCTTGCGGACGATGAGGATTAGATCAACATGCGGCGCAATTCGCTCCGAGTTAAGCCGAACAATTTCTTTCACTACGCGGCGCATCCGATTGCGTACGACAGCGTTTCCGATTTTTTTGCTGGCGGATACGCCAAGTCGAAACGGCTCCGCTGCAGGCTGCTTGGACCAATACACAACGAATTGACCATTGGCGAACGACTTGCCGCCACGGTAGATCCGGCTGAAATCCGCACGATTCCGAAGTCTCAGCTTGCGATGCATAGACCCACCTCCGCTTCCTATGATATAAGGTTGGGCAAAAAACATAAAAAAAAGACCACCGCACAGTGGTCTCAAACTTACGCGCTCAGTACTTTTCTTCCTTTTTGACGACGAGCAGCCAGTACCTTGCGGCCGTTCTTCGATGCCATCCGTTTACGGAAGCCATGGTTCTTCTTACGCTTGCTAACATTCGGCTTAAATGTAGGACCCATTATTGTTGCACCTCCTTGAAAAGATCATCATATGTCCTTCTCCGAAGAGAATAAGGTTCTGCGGGTTACGTGCACATTCTAATAAAGAAGGCATTCACCAGCTGCCGGACTTGATCGGGTATATCTCTGACTGTCCCGACAGCCCTGAAAAAAGACCTTTTTATATTTAACCACGCGGCTAGGCAAAAGTCAACTCTGGCTGAAGCTGCGAACGAGGTGGAATCCGCGCAGTTGTGCACAATTCAATCGGCGGAGTTTATTTTTGTGGATATGTACAAGCCGATTGTGAAATCTGACGAAAATTAATAACATGTGCATAATTTTTGGCCGATTGCTGCGAAAGGTGTCGAAAGTTTAACAGGATATTAACAATATCTTGTGCTGTCAGTAACATTTATACACAACCTGTAGGATTTGTGGATAATCAGGGCAGATTCGTTGTAATATAAGGCTTCTTTTGCTATGATAGATATGTTTTCGATGTGGATACCGGCCTATAATCATATTTGTTATTAACACCCTGTGGATAACATTGTGAACAAATCCATCCCCTCTTGATAGATAGCGGGATTTCTTTCGTTTATACTGTGGATTTCTATCGTAGTAGCTGCTAAGCGTACTCCGGAAACCGCATAATAACAACAGATCGGCCAATCAGATGAAGGAGTGACAAGCTGTGGACAGCCATACCCCGGATATGTGGCAGCAAGTGCTGTCGGTGATCCAGACGAAGCTCAGCAAACCAAGCTTCGACACATGGTTTAAAGCGACCAGGGCCGACTTGAAGGGCGATGTTCTTGTCGTAACCGCACCAACGACATTCGCCGCTGAATGGCTGGAAAGCCGATACACGAAGCTGGTCCGAACAACAATGTTCGAATTTCTGGGACGTACGGTCGATGTGAAATTCGTTATTGAGGAAAACCGACCACCGGAACCGGTGCAGCCGCCGCCAATCGCGGTGCCAGCCGCCGTATCGACCGATGAACCTTTCAACCACCTGCTAAATCCCAAATATACGTTTGAAACGTTCGTCATCGGTGCCAATAACCGTTTCGCCCATGCAGCTTCACTTGCTGTAGCTGAGGCGCCGGCCAAAACATACAATCCGCTGTTCCTATACGGCGGTGTTGGACTTGGCAAAACGCACCTTATGCACGCTATTGGCAACTATATACTGGATCACAATCCGAGCATGAAGGTTATGTATATCTCTTCTGAGAAGTTCACGAACGAGTTCATTAATGCGATCCGCGACAACAGCCCAGAGAGCTTCCGCAATAAGTATCGCAACATCGACGTACTTCTCATTGACGATATTCAATTTCTTGCCGGCAAGGACGGAACGCAAGAGGAATTTTTCCATACATTCAATGCGCTTCATGAAGAGCGTAAACAGATCATCATCTCCAGTGACCGCCCGCCGAAGGAGATTCCGACGCTGGAAGAACGGCTACGTTCACGGTTCGAATGGGGATTGATGACGGATATACAAGCGCCTGACTTAGAGACGAGGATTGCGATTCTGCGGAAGAAAGCGCGAGCGGAAAACCTTGAAATCCCGAATGAAGCGATGGTTTACATCGCCAACCAGGTCGATACAAACATTCGGGAGCTTGAAGGTGCGCTAATTCGGGTCGTAGCCTATTCGTCACTCATTAATGAGGACATCTCGTCCCATCTGGCAGCTGAAGCACTTAAAGATATTATTCCGACCAGCCGTCCGAAGATGATTACGATCAATGATATTCAACAGAAGGTCGGCGAATTTTACGGATTGCGGCTTGAGGAGTTCAAAGCGAGGAAGCGGACGAAGGCCGTTGCCTTCCCGCGCCAAATTGCGATGTATTTATCTCGTGAGCTAACCGATTACTCGCTGCCGAAGATCGGCGAAGCGTTCGGCGGCCGTGACCATACGACAGTCATCCATGCCCATGAGAAAATTACGACGCAGCTAAAGGCTGACCAGGATCTGTTCAAGATCATTCAGAACTTGAGCGAGAAAATAAAAAATCATACGTGAATAACTATGAACAAACGAGCAAGCCTATGCACAAGCTATGCACATGTGGATAGGCTTGCTCTATCAGCGTTCAAAGCGCTTATCCACATATTCACCGCGCCTATTACTATTACTTCTAGTATTTTTAAATAAACATCGTCTATAAAACGACATCGAACATCATTCGTCGACAAGCATAAATTCGACGCGCCAACTAGCGACATAGGAGTGAAAGCATGAAATTAACAATATCGAAAAACGAATTAAACGATGCCATCCAACAAGTCGCAAAAGCGACATCGTCTCGTCCGGCTATTCCGATTCTTGGCGGTATCAAATTCGAGGTAACTCATCAAGGTGTAACTTTAACAGCAAGCGATACGGACATTTCGATCCAAAGCTTTATTCCTGCCGAATCAAGCGACACTGTTATTGCAAGGGTTGAGAAGCCGGGCAGCGTCGTACTGCCAGCGAAGTTTTTTGTCGAGATCGTTAAGAAGCTTCCTTCCGACAATGTCGAAATCGAAGTGAGCGATCATTTCATTACGATGATCCGTTCCGGTTCCACCGATATTCAAATGGTCGGTCTGGATCCAGAGGAATTCCCAGTGCTGCCTTCTATCGAGCAAGGCGACGTGCTGCAAATTCAGGGTGACCTATTGAAATCGATTATTCGCCAGACGATTTTCGCTGCATCCACAAGTGAACAAACGCCAATTCTGACAGGTGCACTTGTGAACTTGCAGGATCAGCAGCTTCGTTTTGTTGCAACTGACCGTCACCGTCTTGCGTATCGAACAGCGAAGGTCGACTCGAGTGATGACCTGCGATTCTCGAATATCGTTTTGTCTGCGAAGACGCTAAACGAACTTTCCCGCCTCATTCCAGACGCATCGGCACTCGTCGATATGGTTGTGGCTGATAACCAGGCGCTGTTCAAAATCGGCAACGTGCTGTTCTACTCGCGACTATTGGACGGGATCTACCCGGACACTTCCAAGATTATTCCGCAATCGTTCAAAACAGAACTCATTGTGGATACTAAAAAAGTTACGGATGCTGTCGACCGTGCATATCTGATGAGCCGTGAAGAGAAAACAAATATTGTTCGCCTCGTTACGCTTGACAACGGCGGCATTGAAGTTTCGTCCAGCTCCTCCGAGCTTGGCCGTGTTACAGAGCAGCTTGAAGCATTCAAGATGGAAGGCGATCCGCTTCGCATCGCTTTTAACTCCAAATATATGCTCGACGTGCTCAAAGTTATCGACAGCGAGCAGCTGAACATCCAGTTCAACGGTGCGATGAGCCCAATCATTATTCGTCCGGTTGATCATCCGCACAGCACGTACGTGATTCTGCCTTACCGTACAACCGGCTAAGCTGCGCGTTAAGCTTACGAAAGAATGGAGAGTTACCGATGAAAGAAGTAGCGATCGGAACCGAATATATTGCGCTTGGCCAGTTTTTGAAGCTGTCGGACTGCATTGACTCCGGCGGGCAAGCGAAGTTCTTTTTGCAAGAGAATGAAATCCTGATCAACGGTGAGGCTGATAATCGCCGCGGCAGAAAGCTGTATGCCGGAGATGTTGTGAAGGTTGAAGGTTTCGGAACTTTTACAGTCGTTCGGCGTGGTTAACGCTGACGGCTGTTTTCACGCGGATTCCATCAAGCGATGACCGCAAGGACAGGGGCTGAGCATTTTGTTTTTGAATCGAATTGCCCTGCGCAATTACCGCAACTATGACGAGCTGGAGCTCGATACAAGCAGCGGTGTCAATCTGTTCGTTGGCCCGAATGCACAAGGGAAGACAAATCTGCTCGAATCGATTTTCGCGCTCGCCCTGACAAAGTCGCATCGAACGTCGAAGGATAAAGAACTGATCGGCTGGGAAGGTTCGGAAGCCCACATCCATGGACTTGTGGATAAGCAGTACGGAGCGGTTAAGCTTGATCTGATGTTCTCGGCTCAAGGGAAGAAAGCGAAGATAAACGGATTGGAGCAGCGTCGCCTAAGTGATTTTGTTGGGTCACTCAACGTCGTCATGTTCGCGCCCGAGGATTTGGAAATTGTGAAAGGAACGCCGGGTGTGCGCCGCCGGTTTCTCGATATGGAAATCGGACAGGTGCAGCCCGGCTATTTGCATACGCTGCAGCAATATTCCAAAGTGCTCGTACAACGCAACAATTACTTGAAGACGTTATGGGCAAGTAGCGGCGACAAACAGGGTCTGCTAGAGGTATGGAATGTACAGCTGGCAGATTTTGGTGTTAAAATTATTAAAAAACGGAAATACTTTATACAAAAGCTGCAACAATGGGCGCAGCAGATTCATGCGGGCATTACAGCTGGAACCGAACAATTAACGGTTACGTATAAGCCTTCGTTCGACTTTGAAGATGAAACTGTTTTATTTGATCATTTTATGTTAAAGTTATCACAGGTAAAAGATCAGGAAATTCGCAGAGGAACGACGCTTGTCGGACCTCATCGGGATGATTTGGCGTTCTTTATTAACGGGAAAGAAGCACAAACGTTCGGCTCCCAGGGACAGCAGCGTACGACAGCATTGTCGCTAAAACTGGCAGAAATCGAGCTTATTCGAGAAGAGATTGGCGAATATCCGCTGCTTCTGCTTGATGATGTGCTTTCAGAACTGGACCGGAACCGGCAGACGCAGCTAATCGAGACATTCCAATCGAAAGTGCAGACTTTCATTACGACGACCGGCCTTGAGAGCGTCGATCTCGGCAAGCTACAAGATGCTGGCATTTATCATGTCTTAGACGGTCGTGTCACGCGTTAACGCATTAAAGAATTATAGCGTTTTAGCGAAAGGAAGGACTGCGAATGTATATTCATTTGGGCGGAGAAAAAATTATTCGGGCAGCGGAGCTGGTCGCTATTTTCGACGTTTCGATCGAGCAATCGTCCAAGCTTTCCAAGCAATTCGTGGCAGGCGCACGAAAACGTAAAGACGTTGAGACCATTGGGGAAGAGGAACCGAAGTCGATCGTCCTAACTAAACATAAAATTTATTATTCGCCGATTTCATCCTCTACGTTGAAGAAGCGGGCCCATCATTTTGCGGCTTACTAATCGGCGGGCTTTTATCGCAATCACGAAGAGCAGTCGAGAGGAGCAGTGAATAGGCATGTCATCGAACCAGAATACGTATGACGAGAGTCAGATACAGGTGCTTGAAGGCCTGGAGGCGGTACGGAAGCGCCCGGGTATGTATATTGGCTCCACAAGCGGCAAAGGTCTTCATCATCTCGTCTGGGAAGTCGTTGATAACTCAATTGACGAGGCGTTGGCTGGATTTTGCACGCATATCGACGTCATCGTTCATGAAGATAACAGTATTACCGTAATTGATAACGGCCGGGGGATTCCGGTTGGTGAGAATACGAAGCTTAAGAAATCGACGCTAGAGGTTGTTATGACCGTGCTTCATGCGGGCGGCAAATTTGGCGGCGAAGGCTATAAAGTGTCCGGCGGCTTGCACGGTGTAGGTGTATCGGTCGTAAACGCATTGTCCGAACACGTTACCGTTACGGTTAAACGTGACGGTCATGTTTATCAGCAAGAATATCGTCGTGGTGCGCCTCAGTATGACATCAAGGTCGTTGGTGATTCGGATGAAACGGGTACAACGGTACGCTTCAAACCGGATGCTGAGATTTTCACGGAAACGACTGTGTACGAGTACGACACCCTTCAATCGCGTATTCGCGAGCTTGCCTTTTTGAACAAGGGCATCTCCATTACGCTGCTTGACGAGCGCACAGGCCAGACGAATACGTACAAGTATGACGGTGGTATTATCGAGTTCGTCCAATACTTGAACCGTACACGCGAGGCGCTTCACGAGATGCCGATCTATGTGGAGGGCGTTAAGGACCACATTAGCGTTGAGGTTGCGCTGCAGTATAACGACAGCTATAGCGAGAACATCTACTCGTTCGCTAACAATATCAATACGCATGAGGGCGGTACGCACGAATCGGGCTTCAAGAGTGCGCTTACCCGTATCATCAACGACTATGCTCGTCGTACGAACTCCATCAAGGAGAATGACGCTAACCTGTCCGGTGATGATGTTCGTGAAGGTCTGACAGCGATTATTTCTGTCAAAATCCCAGAGCCGCAGTTCGAGGGCCAAACGAAGACGAAGCTCGGTAACAGCGAAGTCAGAGGTATCGTCGAGTCGCTGTTTGCAGAGAAGCTGCAGGAGTTCTTGGATGAGAACCCAGCCGTATCGAAGCGAATCGTAGAGAAAGGTCTCATGGCTTCCCGTGCTCGTGAAGCAGCGCGTAAGGCGCGCGAGCTCACACGCCGTAAGAGCGCACTCGAAGTAAGCTCGCTGCCAGGTAAGCTGGCGGACTGCTCCTCCAAGGACGCATCCATCAGTGAGCTGTACATCGTCGAAGGTGACTCCGCGGGCGGATCGGCGAAGCAAGGCCGCGATCGCCACTTCCAAGCGATTTTGCCGCTGCGTGGTAAAATTCTGAACGTCGAGAAGGCTAGACTTGATCGTATTCTAGGCAACGCTGAGATCAGAGCGATCATTACGGCGCTCGGAACCGGCATTGGCGACGACTTTGACCTAGGCAAAGCGCGGTACCATAAGATTATTATTATGACCGATGCCGACGTTGACGGTGCACATATCCGTACGCTCATGCTTACGTTCTTCTACCGCTACATGCGGAAGATTATCGAAGCAGGCTTTATCTACATTGCACAGCCGCCTCTCTTTAAGATCGAGCGTAACAAAATCGTTCGTTATGCGCAGTCGGAGAAGGAACGCGATTCGATTATCGCCGAATTCGGTGAGGGCACGAAGATCAATGTCCAGCGCTACAAAGGTTTGGGCGAAATGAACGCCGGCCAGTTGTGGGAGACGACGATGGATCCTGAGAGCCGTACGATGCTTCAGGTCACGATCGAAGACGCGATTGAAGCAGACGTCATGTTTGACACGCTTATGGGCGATAATGTCGAGCCGCGCCGTGACTTCATTCAGCAGTACGCGAAGCATGTTAGGAATTTGGATATTTAGATCACAGCTCTATGCTAGTGGAGCTAGACATACAACAAGCCGTCAGATCAATTTGGTCTGCGGCTTGTTTTTTTCTACGTGAGAAGTTATAAGATTTCGCGATAGGCACAAATCAAGGGTTCTCATGCCGGCTTTTTCCTTTTCCTTGCCTTAAAGCGCCCATAGCCAACAGCATACTGATAAATTCGTTTAAACACTCTTCGGTCGTTCAACTTGCGGAACAGGAATGGATCGGGCAGTGTATTCACTTCGAGAATCCATGGATGCAGGTTCGTATCAATGGCAAAGTCGACACCAATCTCTTTGATTCCGGGATAAATGAGCTGCAGCTGCTTTGCCGTTTCGACGCCTAGGTGGGACAGGAAGTTCAAATACTCCGTTTGCCGATGTTCAGACATATGAGGGGACATCAATGTCGAGAACGGGAGCGGAGTGGCGCCGCTGTGATAATTCGTTACAATTTTGGATGGAAGTCCAAGCCTGCCTATAATACCTGTTGTTTCCCACTCGTTGCTTAGGTTGTGCTGAACCATCACTCGGAAGTCGAAACGTCGGTTACGATACTGCAACAGCTTTATCCCTTTCTGAGCAAGATAAGGCCTCGTCCGCTGCACCGACAGCAGCCGTTTATACATCGCATCAAACGTCGTAAACTGTCGAATCTTCTTATCCAACTGGAACTGATATGGGAGCGAGGATGAGGGTAACTTCTCGACACGAATGACGCCATTACCGAACGTGCCACGATCTGGCTTCACATAAATCATGCCATATTGATCGAGCATGGAGCGTACGGTTTCCCGCCGAAATGGCGATGTTTCGGGGATATATTGACGCAGCAGCTCGGAAACAAGCAATGCCGCTGTTTTGGCCCATTTGCTGTGTACGCGCTGAATAGCCAATCGTCTATACCGCCTTTCGTCATAAAAACTATCCCGACCATTCGACAACGAAACAAGACAGAGGTGGAAATCGATGTTATAATAGAGAGGTGTGCCTATAGATGAAAATGAGTGTGCATTCCCTATTAGCATATGGTGAATGAGAGCCGAAAGCGAAGGGCGGCTATCTGTTTTTGGCTATTCAAGAAGCCTGTTTTGAAGCTAAAGGAATGTTCGTATTCGTCAGGTTTAAGCTGAACGGCTTTGTGAAACAAATAGATTAACAAGAGTATGCGGATTTATCAGACTCTAAGAGCTGATTCTTACATGACGAATGCTGGTACAGCAGTGGTACAAGCATCCGTTTTGCAAAAGATGTCAGGAGGGTAACAATGTCGGAAGAACAACGCTCACAAATAAGGGATCGTGATATCGGCACCGAGATGCGCGACTCGTTCATGGAATATGCGATGAGTATTATCGTAAGCCGTGCGCTCCCGGATGTAAGAGACGGACTGAAGCCTGTACATCGACGAATTCTTTTCGCAATGTCCGAACTTGGTATGTCGCCAGATAAGCCGTACAAGAAGTCGGCTAGGATCGTCGGTGAAGTTATCGGTAAGTATCACCCGCACGGTGACTCGGCTGTATACGACACTATGGTTCGTATGGCACAAGATTTCTCGATGCGATATATGCTTGTCGACGGCCATGGTAACTTTGGTTCGGTTGACGGCGATATGGCGGCAGCGATGCGTTATACAGAAGCCAGACTTTCGAAGATAGCGATGGAGCTGCTTCGTGACCTGAATAAAGAGACAGTCGATTTCGTACCTAACTACGATGGTGAGGAACATGAACCTGCCGTTCTGCCATCCCGTTTCCCGAACTTGCTCGTCAATGGCGTAACAGGTATCGCGGTAGGTATGGCGACGAATATTCCACCGCACAATCTGAGTGAAGTTATCGATGGCATCCAAGCGTTGATCGTCAATCCGGAGATCACATCGATTGAGCTCATGAACTATATTAAAGGTCCTGACTTCCCAACGTACGGTTATGTAATGGGACAATCAGGTATCCGTCAGGCTTATACGACGGGACGCGGATCGGTTACGATGCGCGCCAAAGCAACGATCGAAGAGAATGGCGGCAAGGCTCGCATTATCGTTCACGAGCTGCCATACCAAGTTAACAAGGCGCGTTTGGTTGAGAAGATTGCCGAACTCGTTCGCGAGAAAAAGGTTGAAGGCATCACCGACCTGCGTGACGAGTCGGACCGCAACGGCATGCGTATCGTCATCGAGCTTCGTCGTGATGTAACGCCATCGGTCGTATTAAACAATCTGTACAAGCAGACTCAGCTGCAATCGACATTTGGCATTAACATGCTCGCGCTCGTTAACGGTGAGCCAAAAGTGCTTAATATTAAAGACATTTTGTACTACTACCTGCAACACCAGATCGAGATTATCCGTCGTCGTACGGAATTTGACCTGAAGAAAGCGGAAGCGCGCGCACACATTCTCGAAGGTTTGCGCATTGCGCTCGATAATCTGGATGAGGTTATCGCGCTTATCCGTGGATCGCAAACAACCGATGAGGCACGTGAAGGCTTGATTGCGCGCTTTGGGCTAAGCCTGGAGCAAGCGCAAGCGATTCTCGACATGCGCCTGCAGCGTCTCACTGGTTTGGAGCGCGATAAGATCGAGGCTGAATATAACGAGCTTCTGGCGAAGATTGCTGAATACAAAGCGATTCTCGCTGACGAGCAGCTTGTACTCGATATTATTAGCACTGAGCTCAATGAGATTAAAGAGAAGTTCGGCGATGAGCGTCGGACGGAGATCACGATCGGTGAAGATGAAATTCTCGACGAGGATCTCATTCCGCGTGAGGACGTCATTATTTCGATCACACACTCGGGCTATGTGAAGCGTCTACCGGTTACGACATACCGCAGCCAGAAGCGGGGCGGCAAAGGCGTTATCGGTATGGATACGAAGGATGACGATTTCGTTGAACACCTATTCGTATCGAATACGCACCACTACCTGCTCTTCTTTACAGACAAGGGTAAGGTCTACCGGTTGAAAGCATACGAAATTCCAGATCTCAGCCGTACTGCACGCGGTACGCCGATCATCAACCTGCTCCAGATCGAACAGGGAGAAGTCGTCAATGCCGTTATTCCGGTTGAGTCGTTCGATAATGACAGCTACCTGTTCTTTGCAACACGGCAAGGTGTCGTGAAGAAAACGCCTCTTGATGATTATTCGAACATCCGCAAGGTCGGCCTGATTGCAATCTCGCTTCGCGAGGATGACGAACTGATCGGCGTGAAGCTGACGGACGGCAATCAAGAGATCATCATGGGCACAGGCCAAGGCATGTCGATTCGATTCCCAGAGCAGGACGTTCGTTCAATGGGACGCTCCGCAACGGGCGTTAAAGGCATTCAGCTCGATGAGGGCGACAAAGTAATCGATATGGACATTGTACAGAACGATAATGAGGTTCTGATCGTAACGTCCAAAGGTTATGGTAAGCGCACACCGATGAGTGAATACCGGATCCAGAGTCGTGGTGGTAAAGGGATTAAGACACTTAACGTTACGGACAAGAACGGACCGATTGTCGGCTTGAAAGTCGTCGAGAATGATGAAGACCTGATGATTATGACGGAGTCGGGTACGATGATCCGTATGAGCATGGATGGCATCTCTTCCATGGGCCGTAATACACAAGGCGTTAGATTGATCCATACACGTGACGACGATTCTGTTGCGACGGTTACGCGCGTAGCACGGAACGAGGATGAGCAAGAAGAAGAAGGCGAAGAGCAAGAAACAGAATAGATAACGACAAACCTAAGGAACAGGAGCATAAGGCAATGGCACATGTATTGTTATCAAGACTGAAGCCAGGTGATAGGCTGCTTCAAGACGTGCAGACTCCACTGGGCAACACCCTGTTCCATAAAGGTGTCGTCGTTACCACACGAGAGCTCGACATTTTGCATGCCTTTCAAGTTAAGTCGGTTGAAGTTGAGACGGTAATAACAGATAAGAATACTTCTTCCGTCAAGAAAGAGAAGCAAACCAGCGAGACCGAGGAAGAGAAAACGGTAGTGCCGGCCTTCCAGTCGGAATATGAGATTACTTTTCAACTCATTAAGCGTGCTTTCAACAATGCGTTGTCGGGACAAGCGCTGCCGATTCTCGAGATCCGTCAGCAGATGGAGAAGCTTATTGGGCTGTCCGGGGAGTATAACATCCTTACATTTGTGCCCCCTGGACTCAAGGAAGATGACTATTGGTATCATAATGGTCTTCTGACGGGGCTTACTTCCTATCTGCTCGCAAGGTGGAATGGCTTCACATCGAAAGATTGGGTTCAAATCGCGTTAGCAGGTTTACTGCATGACATCGGCAACACGAAAGTCGATCGTGCTCTTCTGTTTAAACCTACTACATTGACAATTGAAGAGCGTGAAGAGGTTCGTCGTCATACGGTGAATGGCTATCAGCTCTTGAAACCTATTGCGGCTTTAAATGAAGGTGTCAAACTCGCGTCGCTTCAGCATCACGAGCGTGAGGATGGCAGCGGCTACCCGTTAGGGATCGGAGCGGATAAGATCCACCCGTATGCCAAAATCGTCGCAATCGCTGATACGTTCCACGCGATGACGCTTAACAAGGTATATCAAAAGGCGAGTTCGCCGTACGTCGTTCTGGAGGAAATCCAGCAGAATGCTTTTGGCAAGCTTGAGCCGGCCTATGTCCGCGTGTTTATAGAGAGAGTGACCCAGTTCCATAATGGAACGGTCGTGAAGCTCAATGATGGTCGCACAGGGGAGATTGTATTCTCTGATCGGAATCAGCCAACTAGACCGTGGGTCTCTATAGCTGGAACGATAATTAACCTGACGACGGAGCGTCATCTCCATATTAAAGAGGTTATATCAAATTAAGCCGTTATAAAGGGGAACCGCCTATTCTGTGCAGGATAGGCGGTTTTCTTATTGAATAAGAAACATAAAGCAACAATGCAGGGCGCAGCAAATACCTGTATCAGTAAAGTCCATGTATGAGATAGCTATGAATCTACAAGTGCACAGTAGTGAAATTACGCTTGTTTTATTGTTTTTGAAAAGAATATCGCAATTAAATTGAAAAAGGGGGTTGCAATGAGTCTTTCGTTTATGATATATTATCTAAGTCGCCGCTGAACGGCAGCGATAAACAAGAAAAAAGCTTGACACACTGATTAACATCTGATAAGATGTAAAAGTTGTCGAAAACGATATTGTTCTTTGAAAACTGAACAACGAGCGAAACTGTCAGTTTAAATGTTTTAAATGAGCTAAACAAGCACTTCTTTTATGGAGAGTTTGATCCTGGCTCAGGACGAACGCTGGCGGCGTGCCTAATACATGCAAGTCGAGCGGAGTTGATGAGGTGCTTGCACCTCTGATGCTTAGCGGCGGACGGGTGAGTAACACGTAGGCAACCTGCCTGCAGGACTGGGATAACATTCGGAAACGAATGCTAATACCGGATAATCGATTTCCTCGCATGGGGAGATCGGGAAAGACGGAGCAATCTGTCACCTGTGGATGG
>NZ_QGTQ01000002.1:0-296669 GCF_003182255.1 Paenibacillus cellulosilyticus
GTTGCAAACGGAGGGCTTCTTTCGTTCATGATAACTAAATCCTCCCTGCTAGGGAGGACCCCATGGGACTCCCGTCCCCTGGACCCCGGAAGGGGATGGTGGCCAGACTGAGGCGCTGGTGAGATGCTCCGTGCTGTGGGGCCGCGTGCCCCTTTGGGGCATAGCTTCTGTTCGTGCTGGTTAGTGTGTTGGGGACTCAAACAGAAATAAGCGCTGCTGAGCAATGCTGAGCAGCGCTTATTTCTGTTTGAGTTTATTTTCAGAACGATTAAGTGTAGTAAATTCCCTCTTAATTGCATTATGACTATTGATTTTCGTACTAGATTTAGAATTAGGTGTGGTTTTGCATTACTTATTGGTTAACGAAGACAAGATTATAAGGAATAAGTATAGATTTACCACCCTTATTCCTCACATAAGCGCTGATCTTGTCTCGATGTTCTATTTGGAGTCTCCCAGTAGAGGCACCGCGATCTGAATCGAGCTCAGCACGATGGCGGATCGGTCGTCCAGTTCAACGAGCTGTCGGTTTAGTTGTTCCCGATCTTCCGATAGCAGGCTTTCTTGCATCTGTTCGGCCAATGCAGCAAGATCTACGGCACCGATGTTGGACGCTACGCCTTTGAGTGTGTGCACGAGCAATTCTGCCTGCTTGTAATCCGCAGCAGCGATTGATTCTCGAATCTCTTTTACCGTATTCGCGTGGCCTTCGGAGAATCGCAGCAGGATGCCGCGATAGAATGCCCGGTTGTCGCGCAGCCGCTTAATCGCATCTGCAACATGCAGGCCTGGCAGTTGGTCTGGCAGCGACACAATCTCAGCAGCAGCTGCCGCCACCTCAGTCGCTGCTCGGCGATTGTCTTCCTTTATGAATCGTTGGAGCACGGCGTAAAGCTTCGCGGGTTCGAACGGCTTGGTGATGTACGCATTCATCCCCTGCTCCAATACTTTCTCCTTCACGCCTTTCATCGCATCCGCTGTTATCGCGACTATAGGCACATTAGCCAACTCGCTGCGCTCGCGCATCAAGCGCGTTGCCTCGAAGCCATCCATGACAGGCATTTGCAAGTCCATCAGTATAATATCGTATTGACTACGATCAACCATCTCCAGCGCCTCTACACCATTGTAGGCAATATCGACAATTGCACCTAGACTGCTCAGCATCTCTTGACCGATCTGCTGGTTAATATCATTGTCTTCAACGAGCAGAATACGTGCGCCCTGCAGCGATGAAAACTTATCCTGCATCTGTTGCCCACTTGAGCTTGGCTGCTTGTCCAGCACATGCTTGTGGAAGAGACCCAACATTTCATTGTACAGCTGCGACTGACTCATCGGATAATACAGTACCTTCTCGATCGGTGTATATCGAATACGATTAGATATTTGCGGATCATGATAAGCCGTAATAAGGACAATGATTTGCATCGGTGCGGAGCTGTACTGATTAATTCGTTCCGCTAGACGAATCGAGTCATCATGCTGCAGCTTCCAATCTACAATGACGAGATCGAAACTTCCCCCGTAGAACAGCTTCTCTATAACCTCTTGTTCCGTCTCAACCGTCGTCACTTGAAACCGGAACTGCTCCAGCTGGCTGCGCAGCACCCGCTTCATCTCCGGCTCATCGCAGACGAGCAGCACATTTTTGAACCGGAACGAATTATCGCTGGGCAGATTGACGATCAAACGAGACGATCGCTTAAGCTTCATCGTGAACGAGAAGCAGCTGCCGACGCCTGGCTCGCTCTCGACTTGCATCCTGCCGCCCATAAGCTGCACCAGCTCCTTGCTAATGACGAGCCCAAGCCCCGTACCACCGTACTTGCGAGTCGTCGACATGTCCGCCTGCGAGAAATGACGGAACAGCTTCGACTGCTGCTCCTTCGTCATCCCGATGCCGGTATCGCGAATTAAGCAGCGGAGTGTTACCTCCGAATGATGATCCGCATCCGCAAGCCGCTCAATCTCGATAGAAACTTCGCCCTTCTCTGTAAATTTGACGGCATTGTTCAATAGATTGATAAGCACTTGACCCAGACGATGCGGGTCGCCGACTAGCATCTGCGGCACCTCATGATGAATATCGAAATGGATATTAAGCCCCTTCTCGAACGCCTTCACATTGACGACGCTCGATACGTTATGCAGCACCTCGAACAAATCAAAGTCGGTTTGCTCCAGCACGATTTTGTTCGCCTCAATCTTGGAATAGTCCAAAATATCGTTAATGATCATAATGAGATTGTTCGCAGACAGCATCATTTTGTTCGAATAATCCTGCTGCCGCTCGGTTAGTTCCGTCTGTCTGAGCAGATGTCCGAGACCGATGATCGCATTCATCGGCGTCCTTATCTCATGGCTCATATTCGCAAGAAACTCACTCTTCGCCAGATTGGCCGCTTCCGCGGAGTGCTTCGCTTCCTCAAGCAGCGCATTGTTCGCCTCCAGCTCTTGCGTCCGTTCCTCAACAAGCTGCTCCAGATGCTCCTTGTAATGCATAAGCGTCTGCTCCGTCTCATAACGTCTAATTTCATAGGCCATGATCGAGTAAAACAACGGAACGGCAATCGTGTGGAAAATAACGAAGGTTACCGCGTATTCGCCTAGGAACAAGCTCTTCGTAGCCGCTGGCGCTGTGAAGATCGCCCACAGCACCGTCTGGATGCCGATGGCGAAGCCAAGTCCCCATGCAAACCACGTATGCCCATGGCTAATCCGCTCCCTCACCCGATGGGCGATAATACCTAATAAAGTGGTTACTAGAAGCGCTCCAGTCGCGAACATGATCGCTCCGCCAAGCGTCATTCGATAGATGCCAATAACAGCCGTCGTAATTGCGATCGCCCATGGCCCTCCGAATATGCCGGACATGACAACACTAACGAGCCGGACATCCATATGCAAGCCATCTTTGATCTCTAGCGGCATTTGCATAATGAGCAGTCCCATAATACTAAACAGCAGCCCGAAGCTAATATTCTTCCAAGCCATTACGGCGTTCGATAAATACGGATAAATCCATCTGGTCACAACGATCATGACGATAAGAAGCATACTGTATTGACCGAAAAAAAATAACAGATCCGTATTCATGCTCACCAACCCCTACAATGCGACATTTTATGTTTTTAACAACATGTTTCGACAACATTCACACTATTCCTCCTCCGTTGCAAAATAAAAACCTCTGTACGCAAATTCGCGAAACAGAGGCTTTCTCGTCCTTATGTTACTTATATTTAAACATTTCGATCGATTCGTTCAGACGCTCTGCCAGCTGTGACAATTCTTGTGATGCTGCTGCCGTCTCTTCGGCTGCCGCTGCCGCTTCTTCGCTTACGGAAGCTACCGATTCAATCGTCATCAGCACATCCGATGCTTTGGAAGCCTGTACTACGCTCGATTCGGCGATCGCATTCACTTTATCAGACATCTCATTCACCTTCTCGACGATTCCGTCGAACGATTGACGCGTTTCCGCGAACTGAAGCACACCATCGCTGACCGCCTTCACACATTCCGTCGTATTGCTCTGCATGCCATGAATGATCGAAGCAATCTGCTTCGTAGCGCTGCTGCTACGCTCAGCCAGCTTGCGAACCTCGTCCGCTACGACAGCGAAGCCGCGTCCTTGCTCACCGGCTCTCGCTGCCTCGATTGCTGCGTTTAGTGCAAGCAGATTCGTCTGCTCGGCAATTTCATTGATGACTTGAATAATATCGCCAATCTGGTTCGAATCCTTCTCGAGGTTCTCCATCTGCTGATTGACCTGCTGCATCGTTTCGATCGAATCGGTAATCTTGCTCGTACCTTGCTCCGCGATAAGAACAGCTTCGTTGGAATAATCGCGGGCTTGATTCGCATTGAAAGCCACACGTTTGATTGCTTGCTCCAGCTCCTCGAACAGATCAGCCATCGTCCGCGCTTGATCCGCCTGATCAACGCTCCCTCTGGCTACTTCATCCGTGCTCGCGGTAATCTGCTCTGCCGAAGCCGCCACACTGATTGCTGCAGAATTAACTTGACCAATCGTACGAGACAGTGAATCAAGCATCTCGTTCATATGCGATGCGAGTACGCCAAGCTCGTCCTTCGATTTGACATGCAGACGCGGACGGAAGTCACCCTTCGATAGCTGCTGCACAACGTCCGTGATATAAACGATCGGCTTCGCCAGACGCGTTGTGATCAAATAAGTAATCCCAATCGCAGCAAGTGTAACGACTACCGCCGCAAGCAACGTCGTCCACATCATGTTCCGGATCGGCACGGTCAGTTCATTCTTCGGTACGGCCATCTGAATAACGTATCCGTTTTTTGTTGCACGGGAATGACCGATCTTCTCAATACCGCCAAACGTATAGCTGTAGCCGATGTCCTTCTTCCCTTGCTGGATAGCTTTGAATGCATCATACACGGCTGGTACGCCTAGCTCCTCAATATGTTTGCCAACAAGCTCTTGGTTCGGATGAACTTGAACGATACCTTGGTTATCGACCAGTACCGCATAACCCGTATCGCCAATCTTCGCGTCGATGACACTCTTGGCAGCTCTCGAAATCGTGTAGCTCGTTGCATAGAAGCCATACGGCTTGCCATCCTGTATCAACGGAATAACAAATGAAACTACAAGCTTCGATGCGTCATTGACAGCCGGTTTTGGATCAGAGATATACGACTGGCCATCAGCAATGGCAGCCAAAAACGGACGATTCGATAAATCAATCGTTTGGCCATCACTGCCGCGGCTAAACTTGCCAGTAAGATCGAGGGAATAACCGCTCGTTTCAAATTCTGGATTACTCTTCGCAAAGGCCGAAATCAGCGCTTGATGTTTCTCAGCATCCATGCCATAGGATTGTCCAACATTCGCTATGGCTTCAAGCTTCGAAAATTTGGACTGCATCTCTTCATCAACCTGCTCAACAATGAGTGATGTCTGCATGCCTAGTTCCTTCTCGATCTCTTTCTCAAAGTTTTTAGAGTTCGGAATAAACAAGGATAACGACATCGCTACCACAATTGCGATAGCGATGACGAACGTGCTGAGCATCAGCCGTGTCGACAGTTTACGAATATGGATCAACCGGGACCAGCGAGCTTTCCATTTATTTGAATTATTCACGGTACACGCTGCCTTTCACTTTAAATTGAGCTACGGAATCACTTAGATGCTGTGCAAGCTTCGCCAGCGTCTGTGAGGTGGATGCCGTCTCTTCTGTTGAAGCGGCTGTTTCTTCACTTGCCGCAGCAATCGATTCAATCGCACGGAACACTTCATCGGTCTGTGCTGCCTGCTCCTCGCTGGAAGCCGCAATCTCACCGACACGATCGGCCGTGTCGCCGACCATCTCGACGATTTGCTCGAATGTTTCACCGACCCGCTTCGTCTGTGCCACAGCGCGTGTCACCGACTCGACGCTCGCAGCAGTGTTGCTCTGCATACCTTTAATAATCGACGTAATCCGTTTCGTTGCTTCCCCACTCCGCTCTGCAAGCTTGCGCACCTCATCCGCGACAACTGCGAAACCACGTCCTTGCTCACCAGCTCTTGCAGCTTCGATGGCAGCATTCAGCGCGATGAGATTCGTCTGATCCGCGATCTCATCGATCACTTCCGTAATGGCGCCAATCTGCTTCGAGTCATCCTCCAGCTTCTTCATCTGATCGGTTACAGCGGAGATGCCTTGAATGGACGCATTCACAATCTGTCCTCCGCTTCTAGCAATCTTCGCGGACTGCGTGGACATTTCGGCAGCGCCTTCCGCACTGCTGGCCACGGACTGAACAGCGATATTCAGCTCTCTGAACAACTCGGTAATATGCTGCGCGGTCTGTGCCTGCGCATCACTTGTACTCGATACCTCTTCAGTTGACGCCGAAATTTGCTGCGCTGCCGCCGCAACACTATGCGAGGAATGCAAGGCGGACTCGATTAGAGCATTCAAATTCACCAGCATTGTATTCGTAGCAACAGCGAGCTCTGCAGTTTCATCGTTACCTTTGACGATGAGCGGTTCAACGGTCAGATCGCCGTGCGATACTCGTTCAATAGCCCGCGTTACCGCAGTAAGCGGCCTGCTGATCATCAGAACGAGCGAAAAGGCGACAGCGATGCCAGCTACCAGGCTAACAATCGAGAGCCCTGCTATCCACAGGAAGGCTGAATGATACGTATCGTTTGATTGCACGGCTACCTCATCTGCACTGTTATTATTCAAATCCAGCAGGAAGTCGAGGTTTTCTTGCATTTTGTCATAGGAGGCATCTGAGAGCTGAAGCAAATCGCCTGCTCCCGCAGCATTGTGAAAATCGCTAAGCGCCAGCACCTTCTCATTGGCGGACAGAAACTGCTGCCAATGAGTTGTCAACGAGTTAAATGCTTCCTGTTCTTCATCGGATACGATTGTTTCGCTGTATCTATGAAAATCATTTTGCAGCTCGGCTTCAGCCTCGGCAATTTGCTGCTTGTACTGCTGTTTAGCCGGAGCCTCGTCCTCCAGTGCATACATAGCGGTCAAACTTAGCACGTGCTCCGTCAAATAATTAATGTGCTGAATCGTTTGGACACCTGGCAGCCAGATGTCATTTACATTGTCAACCTTGTTCTTAAGCGACTTTAATTGCACGGCAGACAGTGCACTAATCACGACCATCAACGCCAGCAGCATTAAAAATCCAGCCATCATTTTTTTGCCGACTGTCACACGCATTATGTTAGCCCCCGTTAATCAATATCTAGAATTTCATTTAATTGCTCATCCAACTTGCAGCGTGTTTCGCTCAGCAGCCGTTCTGCCTCATCAGCAGCGACCGGATGGCTGAATAGATACCCCTGTGCAAACGGACAACCGCTCTGTCGCAGCGCAGCCAGCTCTTCCAACCGCTCTACACCCTCTGCGACAACATCCAGCCCGATCTGCTTGGACATAGCAAGCACGGACTGTACGATTGCGGTATGTACAGCATTCGTATCGATATGTTTAATGAACGATTGGTCAATCTTGAGCTTGCCGACAGGCAGCTCCTTCAGATACTTGAGCGAGCTGTAGCCCGTGCCAAAATCGTCAATCGACAGATTGACGCCAAGTGATTGCAAATCCATCAGAATCGGAAGCGCAGTATGTATATCCATCATGACGCCCTCGGTTATTTCCAGTTCCAGCCATTGCGGCGCAAGTCCTGTTCGGTGCAGCAGACTGACGAGCGATTCGGTGAACAAGGGGTCATAAAATTGACGCGACGAAATATTCACGCTGATCACGATTGGCGTGAATCCACTGTCCTGCCACTGTTTGTTTTGTCGGCAAGCTTCCTCCAGCACCCATCTGCCAATTGGAACAATCAAGCCTGTCTCTTCGGCTATTGGGATAAACTCGCCAGGCGATACGGTGCCAAGCACCGGATGGAACCATCGGATCAGACTCTCCATTCCGACCAGACGTGCATTCTCAGTTACAACAATCGGCTGATAATAAAGCTTCAGCTGTCCAAATTCCACTGCTTTGCGCAGATGAAGTTCAATCTCCATTCGTCGATGCAGCTGCTCGTTCAAGGTTGGGTTATAGATCTGCGTCTGACGGCCTTGCTGCTTCGCCTCGAACATAGCCATTTCCGATGCTTGCAGCAAATGCTCTGCACGATCCGAATGACTCGGGTATAAGCTGACACCAACGCTGCAGCCGATATAGATGTCTTGCGCATCGAATTGAAACGGCCGATGAAACTGTGCGTGCAGATGGTCGATCGTCTCCTTCATTTCGGAATGCTCCCGATACGAGAACAAATAGACGAAGGTGTCGCCGCCCATTCGAACGGCATGACCATGTTCCGCTCCCAGCTTCTGCAGCCGTCTTGCAATATTCATCAACAGCTGGTCGCCAATATCGTCACCAAGCGACTCATTGACCAGCTTGAAATGATTAAGGCCTATGAACAGCATCGCTGCCGTTCTGCCATTGCTGCCGGCAATCTCAAGTGCCTGCTGGATATATTCCTGAGCATACTCACGATTGGGCAGTCCAGTCAGACCATCATAATGAATAAGACGATTAATTCGCTCTTCCGCTCGACGCTGATTCGTAATATCTACGCTAAGCGCTACCGCCTCAACGACATCGTCATCCTCCCAGAGCGGCTGAATCGTCGTCCGATACACACGTCCATTCCAGCTCGTATCGAACCAATCAATTTCCTCGCCAGCCCACGCTCGTCTATACCGATCTTCATGGCGACGCGCCACATGTGCGGGCATGAAATCAACAAGCTCACGACCAACTACCTGTTCTGCCTTAATGCCGAACAGCTCGCCGACGCAGCTTGTATGTACGAAACCATTCTGTTCTTGCTTGAACTTCAACACCAGTCCGTTATATCGGACGAGCGTCTTCTTGAGCGTATGCTGTGCAGCCTTCAGATCCTTCTCCATCTTCATGCAGGTCAGCATGGCTTCCAACAGTACACGCATAGACGGTTCTTGCGGTCGATTCATAACAATAAGCTTGCATCGCTGCATGAAATCGTTAATGACCCTAGTATCCGCTGTATTCGAGAACAGCAGATCTTTATGAAAATAATCGGCAGCTCCCCATTTCAATGCTTGGAAGGTTAATGCCGAGCCTTCCGTCGCGTAGCTGCTCAGCATCATGACCGGTACAGGGCAGCAGTCCATCAAGTGACGCAGCGCCGTAATCCCATCCATCTGAGGCATTTCCACATCCAGGATGACAAGATCCGGGCGAAGCTCTAGGGCGCGTTCCACACCCTCACGCCCGTTGTTCGCCGTCCCTACTACTTCAAAGTACGGACTTTCTTGGAAAAGATTAACGACCATTCGCCTCATTAAGCTGGAATCGTCCACAATCAATACACGATATGACATCGCAGCATGTTCACCTCAACCGACAATTTCCTTCATTCTGGATTCCGTTCCTGAGAAATCGATCAACTGAGAAATCTCACTCCGTGCTTTGAATAGAAATCTTCCTACCGAGCTGTTCATCTGATGATGAGCCACCGAATAGGTCATCAGCATTTGTTCATCATCATATTGGCAGGTCACGCCACCAGCAGCGATACCGACGCCTGGTCCCTGCTCGATGATACGCCCTGTTCGAACATACGCAAGCGGAATAATAACCGAATATTCGAGACATAACTGCTGATCTTCGTCCATAATTCGAAACAACTCGAGAAATTTTTCCTTCTCCCGCTGCCATAAACTAACGTTGTTATTTAAGAGCACTTCCGTCCAACTTGTTTCATTATTTAAACAGGAAGCGATGAATTCGCTTCTGTAATAGGGAAGTAACTGCACGCCCCTCACCTCCGTACGCATGAATTGAAGTATAAGAGGAAATTGTTAGAAAAGTTCTTATGAATGTATTTGATCTTTATTAATGTGTCATATGGCGTCATATTCCGGTTTAGATATTTAAACAACAAAAAGCCGTCTGCTGCCACATCGATTGCGGCAGCGGAACGGCTATTTACGATTCATCTCTAATAAGGATGGATCCGGTAAGGATTGGATAATCACAGCAATTTCGGCAGAGGCTGTCTCCAGCGCACCGAAATAGGCGGTCGGATTATCAATGACAACAGCTTCAAGCTGGATCGCAGCAACGGCTAGCCGATGGGCGGACATATTCTTAGCCACTCCAATCAACGTATGCACTTCCCTTGCTGCATCCCGATACTCGCCGTTACCGAGCAGATGTGTTAGCCGCTCGGCGAAGTCGGTGTACTCTTTCTTGAACAGATGAAGAATGTGCAGCGCAATCGACACTTTGCCTTCAAGCCGCTTCAGCATTTGGTCGAGATCGACGCCAACGATTGTCTCACGGATCGCCTCATACAATGCCCGCTCTTCTGGACGGCGGCTCACATGACGAATATGCGGAGAGGGCATCCAGTGATTCACACATTTTCTTAACATTTCCGCATCGAGCGGTTTCAGCATAATATCGTTAATGCCAATTTCGTAATAAGACTTATGATCACTCTGCATCGCATTGGCCGTAAGAGCAATGATCGGGATATCTGAATGCTCTGCACTTGCTCTAATTCGTTTCGTTGTCTCATAGCCATTCAGAATCGGCATGTACATATCCATCAGAATGAGATCGAAGCGCTGCTCATTCAATCGTTCGAGCGCCTCAAGACCATGGTTCGCAACCGTTACCTCATAGCCAAACAATCGGAGCAGCTCCACCGCAACCTGCTGATTGATTTCATTATCCTCGACCAACAGGATGCTCGGCTGTGATGCAGCATGATCCTGCTCAGTCGAAACAGCAGCTTCTCTGCTACTACTTTGCAAGGCAATCGTAGATGCGTGTCCGTTGTGAACAACAATGCGCTTCAGCGTCTGATAAAGCTCTAAACGGCTAGTCGGTTTGCTTAGCAGCGCATTTGGCAGTTGACCGCCCATCATCTGCATAATTTCTTCACGTGCATAAGCGGAAGCAAGCGCGATGACGGCGATCCCTTTGCGGTTGCACAACTCCATTAAACGGGTCCATGTATGTTCGCCATACATATCATCCATTTCCATGTCTACAACGATGCAGTCCATATATTCAGACACGCGAGAAGCACGGTCTACAAATTGGTATAGATGATCCCACGTCTGCGAAGTTGTCACCCGACAGCCGAATGACTCCAACGTCCGTGCGATAACATCCCGATGCAATCGATCATCCTCTACGATGTGAACGCGAAAGCGGCCATCAGGAGCTTCCAGCTCCCACGTACGATCCTCGGACTCCGGTATAGGCATATCGATCTCGAACTGGAATCGGCTTCCGATACCAATCTGGCTGCTTGCCCGCAGCTCTCCACCCAGCAGCGAAACAAGCTCCTTCACAATAGGCAGACCTAACCCAGTGCCAGACTGTTTGCCTCCACTATCATACTCTGCTTGCCAGAACGGTTCATACAGCATGCGGAGCTGTTCGCCTGTCATCCCTATGCCGGTATCTTCCACCGTAAAACGGATGCTGATCATCTGCCGTGTCTGCTGAAGCTGCTGGACATACAGATGCACATAGCCTTGTTCGGTAAACTTGATCGCGTTGCTGCATAGATTCATAAGAATTTGCTTCAATCGCAATGGATCACCCAATAACCGAGCGGGAAGGTGCGTATCCGTCTCAACAACAACCTCTACCTGCTTAAAGCCTTTCAGCACAGAAAGAGTGTTCGTCAAATCGTAGACAAGCTCGTCTATGTCAAATTCAACCTGCTCCATGTTCAGCTTGCCGGCCTCGATTTTGGACAAATCGAGAATATCATTGATAATACCAAGCAGCAGATGCGAGGATGACGTGATTTTGTGCATATAATCCTGCTGAATATCGGATAGCTCCGTATGCTTCATAAGCTGGGCCAAGCCAATAATACCGTTAAGCGGCGTACGAATCTCGTGGCTTACCCTTGCGAGGAAGCGGCTCTTCGCCCGACTCTCTTGGTCGGCCTGCTTCAGGTCAGTAATCTCGTGCATGCTGCATATCATATAGCCTTCGACTTCGGAGGTCCCTTGAATATCCGAGAGAATGACATAGTATTCCCGCGTTACCCCGTCTGCCATGATGATGGTCGTCTCGAAGCCTGTCTTACGTCCCGTTGCAGCAATTTCTATCCAGTTCTTGCGCCACTGCGATTCGTTCATCTTCATGCCCAGTTCGAACAATGGACGGCCAACGACTTCTCGCTGATCCTTACGAGCCATGTTGCAAAAATAGCTGTTCGCGAATAAGATACTGCCGCTGCGATCAAGCTCCAGAATAAAATCCTGCGGATTCTCCGCCAGCGACAAATAGCGTTCTTCGCTCTCATGAATTCGCCGCTCGGCTGCCTTCTGCTCTGAGATATCAATAATGGTGCCGATAATGGATGTGACAGCTTCATCCTCTAATATCGGTTGAAGCGTGACCCATAAATCGAATTTTCCAACTCGTGTTTCATAGCCGGTGGACATCCCGCCATTCCAGACGGAATCAATATGACCTCTAAATTTAGCGCCCGATGCGCTTGGAAGAAGCGAGAATACCTTCAATCCCGGTTCATAGTCAGAAATTTCTCCGCCGCCTAATGTTTCAACAAGCCGCGACAGCAGCTTCCCGCTGATCATTTTGTACACGTAATGCGTGTCCTGCTTTATGATTTTAAATGTAATGCCGTTGTGCAGCCGCATCGTATTCGTCAGCTCGTCCCTCGTCTCCTTGAGCTGCTCCTGCACTTCTGTTGCGCGATGCAAGTAACGAATCAAGAAACCGATGAACAGGACACCAAGCCACGCTGTAATCAGGTAAGGAATCGAAGTGTTGAAATTGACCATCTCATCTGTTCGATCAAGCCCCCCAGAAAGAATAAAGATGGCAAGCGTTGATCCCGACATCCACAGCCAACGCCGTTTGAAGCAGCTATACTTGCGTGTGATGATGTAACCGGACGCCCCTATTGTACCTAGCACCAATACAGCTCGCAGCCACGTACTTAAACTCCACATATCAGGAATGGACATCGTAATCAACGAAATAACCCCCGCCGACGCCCCGCCAAAATGAATGGCGACGAGTATCGCGATGGATCGCAGGCTCAGGATAGAACCCTCACTTGTCGTTATTCCGAGCTTATATAGAATAATCCCAGATATTCCCATGTACAAACCAATTAAAATCGCGCTTGCTTTTGACGATATATTTTTAACATAAGGATGAATAAGGAGCTGAATACCAACGAATGTGAATATCGCTAGCAAAGACAGATTCAACAGAAAATGCTCATACATGGCTGATCACCCTTCCTGATACTTACAACAGAAACCTGTACCTTAGTATAAACTTTATACGAAATTGGCGATAGACGGGCATATTTCGACATTATATAATGAATTACATATTAAATTATTAGCAAAGTATTAGCACCCTTAACATTCGTTTCACTAAGGCGGGAGCAACAACCATGACGAAAGTACTTATAATTGAAGATGATAATATCTTCGGTGACATGTTAAGCCTATATTTGACAGAGGAACAGTATGATGTCGTACGTGTAGCAAGTGCGGGAGAAGGCTTGCGGACATTGAAGGACTATACACCTCATGTCATTCTACTAGACCTTATGCTGCCAGACACCGAAGGGATTAACGCCTGCGCTTTGCTAAGAGAGTTTACGACTATTCCAATTATCGTTATCTCTGCCGAGACGAAAGTGTCCGAGCGTATTCAGTCCCTCAGTGAGGGTGCGGATGACTACATGGTCAAGCCATTCAGCATGCAAGAACTGAAAGCTCGTATTGAAGCCGTCCTGCGACGCACAACGGCAATCCAGTCTCAGATCGTTTCACCAACCCCTGCATCTCCAGCCGCAGATGATCGCGTGCTTACGCTCGATTTGGCGCGGAGACTGCTCATTTGCAACGGTACCGAGATTGAGACGACTTACTCCGAATTCGAAATTATGAAGCTTCTTTACAACAATCCGAGCAAAGTGTTCAGTCGCGAAGAGCTAATTAACGCGATCCGCGGAATCGATTCCTACATTAACGAACGTGCCATCGATGTTCATATTACGAACCTTCGCAAGAAGATTGAGAGTAACCCGAAGGAACCGCAATATATTAAAACCGTCTGGGGCGTCGGATATAAGTTCATGAAAAAATAGAGGGGTGCGAGCACCCCTCTATTGTCTTTCATTCACCATCTGCTTCATAACGTCCATACTCAGCTGGTAGACAAGATGCTCATCCATTCGATAAACTCCGTTAATTGCACGCTGCTTCCGGCGAATTTCTTCCGGCGCCTGCTCTATGCGCTGCTCCGTTACAGATACAACCTCTAAGACCTCATCGACCAGTAGTCCTGCAAGACGATCTCCTAGATCGACAACGAGTACTCGTGCTTGTTCATCGGCTGCACCTGCGGTAGAAACGCCGCCACCGGTTAGATAGGCACTCAATTGATACAACGGCATTAGTTGATCACGCAGTTGGATAAGCCCAAGCATATAACGGTCGGATTGCGCTGACCGCTTAATGTCTGGCACACGTACAATTTCATGAATGGATTGTATATCGATGCCATAATGAATTCCGCTGAGCAGGAATGTGATACGCTTCACTTCGTTAATGACGCGAGCCTCTGTACTCCGCGATCGATGGGACGAAGCGTGATGCGATTGAGCCGCCTGGCGGACGATAGCGGCAATATCCAGGATAAGCGCAATGCTGCCGTCGCCCATGATCGTCGAACCCGATAGACATGGTACTTGCCCGATGTATGAGCCCAGTGATTTTACGACGATCTCCTGATTCGCAATGGATCGGTCGAACAGCAGGCAGACACGCTGCTCGCCAATACCGACCGTCACGACGAACAACCGCTTCCCGCTTCCAGATGCTGTCGACGAAACACCCAGCAGCCGATCCATTCGAACGAATGGCAGAAGCTCTCCTCGCACCATACACATTTCGCGTGAATGAATCGTCTTGATGTCGTGCTCGCTCATATGAGAAATTTCAATGACATTCACGATCGGCAGCGCGAACACGAAATCGCCAAGTCCAACGAGCAACGAGCGGATGATTGCCAGCGTAAGCGGAAGCTTGACCGTAAACGTCGTACCAACGCCTTCTGTCGTATCTATATCAATAATTCCGTTCAACTTCTCAATTCTCGTCTTCACGATGTCCATTCCGACACCTCTGCCGGACACATCGGTTACCTGCTCAGCTGTCGACATGCCGGAGTGGAAAATCAGACCGATCGCTTCCTTATCCGTCATTCGCTCCGCTTCGTCTTCCGTGACGAACCGTTTCTGAACCGCGTTGCTGCGAATCGCATTCGCATGAATGCCGCGGCCATTATCGCTTACCCGAATCGTTATTGTGTTTTCTTCATGGCTTGCCCGAATAACGACACGCCCTTTGCGCGGCTTGCCGCTTGCGATTCGGTCCTCAGGAAGCTCCAAGCCGTGATCAACTGCGTTGCGAAGAATATGGATAAGCGGGTCGCTAATTTCCTCGATCAGCGTACGATCGAGTTCCGTTTCCTTGCCTTCGATGACAAGATCAACTTCCTTGCCAACCTGCTGCGCTAAATCCCGTACGAGACGCGGAAACCGGTTGAATAGCTGCTCGATCGGCAGCATACGCGTCTTCATCACACCGTCCTGCAGTTCAGCGACAACCCGGCTAATATGCCCGGTCACATCCTCAAGCAGCGCAAGCTCTCCGTTATCCTGCTGTTCCAATGCACGGAATCGGCTGTTCACATCAATCAGTCGCGTTTGGCCAATGACAAGCTCCCCGACAAGGTTCAGCAGATGCTCTAGACGATTCACATCAACTCGTACCGTCTGTGTGGCTTGGAACTTGCCGTTGTCTCCGCGAGGCCGCTCTGCAGGCTGCTGCGACGTTTCTTCGAATACAGGCAGCGATGACTTGTCGAGCAGCCAATTCAACGTCAACTCGCTGGCTTGAACAGCCTCTACGTCCGCCAACTGTCGTGCGAATTGCGCAAGCGCATCAATCGAATCGCATTCGGATACCATGCATCCGATGAGAAGTGTGCCCTGCTCGATTGAAGGAAGACTCGCCTCATCCGGCGATACAGCCAGCACCTTCGCCGCTTCTCGTAATTGCCCAATCGTAAGCAGCGCCCGCGCAAAAGGCAGCTCCGTATCGTCCTTCAGCTTAATCTCGACCAGATGCACTTTAGCTCCGCTTGCCAGCTCCGAACGGACATCTTCGAGCTGTTCGTCTTGAAAGGCTGTTGGCTGCAATGTTGTGCCAGCTAATAATGTATGCGCAATCGTCTTGCTGTCCTCGTTCGCTAGCGCTGGGACGGCGTTGACGCTGTTCGGCATCTCTGCTTCGAGACTGCTTGGACGGCTGTCGGGCGCATCGTCATCAACAACATCCCCGCATACAAACGCATCCAGCAGCACAACCAAATCTCCGATCGGTTCCTCCTCGTGCACCCCTTGCAAGAAACGCTCGCGTTGACGCTTCAAATAATCGACGCAGCGGAACAATGTATTCATCAATCGTGTATTCGTGTGCAACCGATTGGACCGAAGGCCGTCGAATACCGTCTCGACCTTATGCGTCATGTTCTTTATCTGATTGAAGCCCATAACGGCTGAAGAACCCTTCAGCGTATGGGCAGCTCGGAAGATCGTTTGGAGCGTGACTTGCTGACTGCCATGCTGCTCCATCTCCAGCAGCTGCTCGTCCATGATTTGTACTTGCTCGTCCAGCTCATCGAGGTACACGTTCAGATACGTCGATAACAGCTGATCATTGTGCAGCATAAGCATCCTCCTGCAGCAGCGTTACGACATTGAGCATATTAACCCATTCATTATCTGCCTCATTCAATCCGATGCCCGTAATAAACTCATCCGTACGCTTCGCTTCTTCATAGTGATGAATCTGATTGTAGGTCGTCACGCGGTGGACACGGTCCACGACGAATGCGACAACATCGCTGTCCAGCTGGACGATCACCATCCGCGACAGCTCCGAGTCTTCCGCTCGGAAGCGGCTGCCCGGAGTTACGACAGGTACGATGCTTCCACGCAAATTAATGACACCCAGGATGCTTCGTCTCGCATTCGGAATCGGCAGGCATGGCTGCATCCGAATGATTTCCTGTACGTCTTGAATCGGAATCGCATACCGCTCATCTGCGATTCCAACCTCTATGTATTGCTGCTGCGCACTCATCGTTTCTTCGCTCCTCTAAAGTCCGCTACGAAAA
The DNA here is from genome assembly GCF_003182255.1 of Paenibacillus cellulosilyticus. GTDB lineage: Bacteria > Bacillota > Bacilli > Paenibacillales > Paenibacillaceae > Paenibacillus_T > Paenibacillus_T cellulosilyticus. Next base: position 16,773 of record NZ_QGTQ01000002.1, read on the forward strand.
TCGTTTCGCTTTCTTGCCAAGCACCGTCGCCAGTTGTTCCCGCTTCATCTCCGCGCAATCACAGCAATAGCCACCTTCGGTCAGCATACTGCTCATACAGACCGACATCAGCTTGCGGACGCTCGAGATATTCATCTTTTTTAAAATATTCGCGACGTGGTTTTTGACCGTTTTCTCGCTTATAAACAATATGTCGGCCAGCTCCCGGTTCGAGTACCCATGAAAAACAATTAAGGAGACGACCTCGATTTCCCGGCTCGTCAGCTGGTACTGCTCATCGAGTTGATCATAATCCTTCACCTTATATCTTCCCCTACACAATTTGTCGACTTTAAATGTAAGGCAATACTATTAATTAAAAATCACAAAAAGTATTAACTGATCATTTTGTTTCCTCACAAATGCTTAAAACAATTGGTACAAGGTGGAGCGTCCGCCGCAACAAACAAAAAACTCGGTCCCCTTCTCACTTGAAGGTACCGAGTTTTTTGGGCAGCACCAGCTTATAGCCGACACCACGGATGGATTCAATTTGAACGGATTGCTGACCAAGCTCCAGCTTCTTGCGAAGCGAGCTGACGTGCACATCGACCGTACGCTGGCCGCCGATATAATCGAAGCCCCATACGATATTCATCAGGTCATCACGCGTGATGACCATGCCTGGGCGTTGAACGAGATAGAGCAGCACTTCGAACTCCTTCGGACGCAGCGGCACCGTCTCTCCATTGAGCACAACCTCGTACTTCTCTGGGTAAATCGACAGGTCGCCAGCTGTAATGACCTTCTCATTCGTTTCCACCGTTGCCTTGCCCTCATCCTGCTGTGTCCGCCGCAGAACAGCAGATACACGTGCAAGCAACTCGGCGACGCCAAACGGCTTCGTAATGTAGTCGTCCGCTCCATGCTTCAGTCCCTGCACGACTTCTTCCTCGGCATTACGCGCCGTCAGAATAATAATCGGCGTCCGAATGCCATGCTGCCTCAGACGCGTCAGAATCTCGAAGCCATTCATTCCCGGAAGCATAATATCAAGAATAATGAGATCAAAGCTGCGCTGCAGTGCAGCCTGCAGCCCTTCGCCACCATGATCGATGACCGTTGTCTCATAGCCTTCCTGCGTCAAGTTATACGACAACAAACGCGCCAACGTCGGTTCATCTTCTATGACCAGCACCTTATGAGACATGGAATCCTCCAACTCGCGTATTATCGACAATGACTTTACGCGAAAGTTACAATTTTACAACTATTTTATCATGGTTTCGTCAATAATGGTCAATACTTTTCTTCCCATCCTTACGGATGAATGACAGGAATTTCGATCATAAACTTCGTTCCGACTCCGACTTCACTGTCTACCGCGATTGTCCCATTATGCAATTCGACGAGATGCTTCACTATCGACAACCCAAGTCCCGTTCCCCCTGAGCTGCGCGAGCGAGCCTTGTCCACCCGATAGAATCGTTCGAATATGCGCGGAAGATCCTTCTTCGGAATGCCGATGCCTGTATCTTTAATAGTAATGCGTATACGTTCATAATCATCGCGCGTTTCATCTGTCAGTGCATACGGCGTAACCGATGCTGGCCATACTGGCTCAACGATGACGGTAACCTTCCCGCCCTCCGGCGTATAGTTGATCCCATTGGACAACAGGTTCATAACAATCTGGCGTAGACGATCCTCGTCCGCTTCCACATAGATGTCGCCTTCTGCAATGAGCTCCAGACGGATCGACTTGCGGGCAGCTTCTGCTTCCAGCAGCTGAACGGTCTTCGCTGCGAACGATTGCAGCTCCACCGGCGAGAACATGAGCGGCACACGCCGCGATTCGATTTTGGATAGTTCTAGTATATCACCAATGAGACGATTCAGCCTCTCACTCTCATCATAGATAATTTGAAGGAACGAACGCGTTGTTTCTTCATCCTTAACCGCACCACCAAGCAGTGTCTCTGCAAAGCCCTTCACCGCTGCTACTGGCGTCTTCAGCTCATGGGATACGTTCGCGACGAACTCGCTGCGCATCCGCTCAAGACGACGGATTGCCGAGACGTCCTGAAGCACGAGCAGTATACCGACGAATTCGTTATCCTGCATAACCGGCACGAGATTCAGCTCCAGAAGTCTTTCTTCCGGGTAGTAGAATGTCATCTCCTCGTGAATGTACGATTGTTTCTCGAACGCCTCTCGAATGAGTGAAGTCAGCTCGTGCTGCTGCCTAGCGTCCGAATAGTGGCGTCCGACAAGCTCGCGCGAGGTGAAGCCGAGGATATCTTCCGCACGGCGGCTGAGCAATACGATATGCCCCGTCACGTCGATCATCACGATTCCGTTGATCATGTTGTCGAGTACACTTTCCAGCTGGCTTTCATTCTGACGGATGCGCTCCATTTGAACCTGAAGGCTCTCGGCCATCGCATTAATCGCATAGCCCAATTCGCCGATCTCGTCCTGCTTCTTAACGGGGACGCGAGCTTTATAATCGAGACGCTGAATGCGCTTCGCAACCTTCGTAATTTGCTCTAACGGCCGCGTCATACCGCTCGCCACGCGATAGCTAATTAAGGCCGCGGCAAGGAAAAGTACCAGCAGCCAGACAATAAGCGCTGTCCAAAGATTGCGGATACTCTGTTCGACATCCTCCAAGCTCATGGATAGACGAATAATGTACGGTCCCTCATCAGCCTGCACTTCCAACGCGACATACAGCATATTCTGATTGGTCGTGTCGCTCATCCGAATGCTGCTGCCAATCTCGCCATTCAGCGCTTCCGCTACTTCCTTGCGTGACTTATGATTGTCCATCGTATGCGGATCATGGTCCGAATCGCCAAGCACGACGCCATCTGTTTGAATGAAGGTGACGCGTGAATCAGCGTTTTTCTTCATATCCGTTGCGATTTGCGTATAGTACTTGAATTTGGGGGACAACTCCACGTCCGCTGTATCCCACTCCATCCCTGCTGCAATAATGCGAATCTCCCGCACCATGCTGTCTTCTAAAGCTTGTATATGATTGCGCTTGAACATCTGAGCCATTAACAGTCCTGAAGCAAGAACGGATAGCCCGATAACCCCAATCATAATAAGTGTTAATCGTGAACGAAAGCTGTTCATCATTGTCAACTCCTGTCGCCTCAAGGCAGCATACGAATTCTATCGTACATGGATGGGCGACCGTTCGCCAGCATCAGGTTTGTTAAGTTTCTGTAAAACGTAGTGATGCAGCGTCGCCATCGGCTGTTGGATGAGAATCGACAGGACGACCGGAACAGCAGACAACGGGTCGAAATACCCCATCGCCAGCACGATTCCTAGCGAGATGTTACGCATGCCGGAAGCATACGACACCGTAACAAGCGTTTCACGATTGCGGAATGGCAGCGCGCCGAAGTAGCCCAGCGCGTAGCAGATTGCGACAAGCAGAATGCTGACAGGCACAAGCCGGATCATGTCATCCTTCAACTGCTCTACATAAGGCTCGATCGCCGCTGCATTGAGCGCGACTACCGCAACGAAACACAGCTTCGAGATTGGAGAAGCAATATGCTGCACCTTGCTCTGAATGCGGCCCTTCGACAGCTCGTACAGCGTAACACCGATAACCGTGGGCGCCACGATAATGAGCACCAGATCACGAATCATACCGCCCGTATCAATATCAACGACTGCACCAAACATCAGCTTAATGCCGGAAGGTACGACGATCGGGCTGATCGCTGAATCAATAACGACGAGCGCGAGCATAAGTGCGACGCTTCCGCCTGACATGCCGACCCACAGCACAGAAGAAACGCCTAACGGAATAATCGCGAATAAGACAAATCCAACGACATAGGGTGAATGTGCACCAAACAGAGCAGCACCGATCCCATATGCGATAAGTGGCGCAGCGATATGCGTTAATACGAACGTCCATCCGATAATGCCGGGACGGCGCAGCACTTGACGAAGCTGGCCTAAGCCGCAGCCGATTGCCATCGTAAGTGTGACATACGCGAATAAGTAAGGCACCGCATCAACCATCGGACGCAGCACCGAGGAGCATAGAAACCCGATAACAAGCGATCCGGGAATCAGCAGGAACATCCATTTCTCAAACCAACGACTAAAAGCCAACCCATTTCATCCCTCTCGCAGCAATTACGTTTCAGTATACTACGATTGGTAGGATGGAAAAAGCCCCGTACAGCCTTGTCAGGCATGCAACGGAGCTTGCTGGATAGGCTCACATTAAGGGGTAATGGCAGGCAACCTCCCTTCCTCCATCGGCAGTCCGCAGCTCCGGCTCCTCCTGCTTGCAGCGCGGCTGGGCAATCGGGCAGCGCGTGTGGAATCGGCAGCCTGACGGCGGATGAGCAGGCGAAGGCACATCGCCCTGCAGCACGATCCGCTCGCGCTTATCCCGTGGATCCGGCTTCGGCACTGCGGATAACAGCGCAGCCGTATACGGATGCAGCGGCTGCTTGAACAGCTCGTCAGCAGGTGATACCTCCACTAACCTGCCTAAATACATAACGCCTACCCGATCCGAAATATGGCGGACCACATGGAGGCCATGTGCGATGAACAGATACGTCAATCCCAGCTCTCGCTGCAATTCCATAAGCAAATTAACGATTTGGGACTGCACCGATACATCTAGTGCAGATACCGCTTCGTCTGCTACGACGAACGACGGTCCCAGCGCAATCGCCCTTGCTATACCGATCCGCTGCCGCTGTCCGCCCGAGAACTCATGCGGATACCGACCTCTTAAGGAAGGATCGAGCCCCACCTTCTCCATTAAGTTAACGACTCGCGCATCGATGTCGCGAGATGATAACTTCGTATGAACACGGAATGGCTCCCCGATAATGTCACGGACGAGAAACCTTGGATTGAGCGATCCGAATGGGTCTTGGAAAATAAGCTGCATCCGTCCCCGCAGCTCACGAAGCTCGCGCGGACGACGCTCGGTGAGGCTGCTTCCTTCGAACCACACCTCTCCTGCTGTCGCTGCTTGCAGCTGCAACATCACTCGGCCAAGCGTTGACTTGCCGCAGCCAGACTCGCCGACCAATCCGAACGTCTCGCCGCGCGCAATGGCCAGCGACACCCGATCTACAGCACGTACGGAGCCGACCACCCGACTGAGCAGACCTTGTTTTATCGGAAAATGCTTCGTCACGCCTCTTGCTTCGATCAATGGGCTTGCTGCACCTGCTGTTCCGCTGCTCATCGAATCCCACCTTCCCCATTGCCCGAATCAAGCACACGGCTGTTATCTTGCATGGCGTACGCCCTGCTCTCCTGGTCGGGACGATTACTGCTGTGCGCGTCTTCGTCATACAACCAGCACGCCGCTTGCTGCTGCGGTCCAACGGCTAACATTGACGGTGCCTCCGCGCTGCATCTCGGCATCGCAAGGGGACAGCGAGGGTGGAATCGGCAGCCCGCAGGAAGGGCATGCAGCGATGGCACATGTCCTCGAATGGTTCGAAGCTCGCTCAGCCGCTCCCCCTCCATGCTTGGAACAGATTGCATGAGCCCCACCGTGTAAGGATGTGCAGGATGATCGAACAATGCTTCAGCTGTTCCGATCTCCACAACAGCTCCGGCATACATGACAGCGATCTGATCCGCCATCCTGGCTGCAACGCCCATATCATGCGTAATGAGCAGCATCGTCATGCCAAGCTCTCGCTGAAGCTGCTGCAGCAGATCGAGCAGCTGCGCTTGCACCGTAACATCGAGCGCCGTCGTCGGCTCGTCCGCAATGAGCAGCTCTGGCTTGCACGCCAGCGCGATCGCTATGACAACACGCTGGCACATGCCGCCAGACAGCTCATGCGGATACTGCTCTGCCCGCGTCTCGGGATCCGGAATGCCTACAAGCCTGAGCATTTCAACCGCCATCTGCTTCGCTTCCGACTTGCGCTTCCGCTGGTGCAGCCGAATACTCTCTGCGATCTGCTCACCAACGGTAAACACCGGATTAAGCGCCGACATCGGCTCTTGGAAGATCATCGCCATCCGATTGCCACGAATGCGAATCATCTGCCGCTGAGATTGATTCGTTAATTCATCGCCAGATAATCGAACGCTTCCTTCGAGAATACGCCCGCCTGCAAATTCAAGCAGCCGCATTATCGCAAGCGAGGTTACGCTCTTACCGCTGCCCGATTCTCCAACGAGGCAAAGCGTCTGCCCTTTGCTAATCGCTAGCGATATTCGATCGATTGCCTTCACAATACCGTGATCCGCTGCGAAGCCGGCGGTAAGCTCTTTTATTTGGAGTAGCGGCTCCATGCTCTCCACCTCCTTCGTGCACCGGCTGCCTGCTTCCTAGGATCAAGCGCATCGCGAATGCCATCCCCAACGAAATTAACGGCAAGCACAACGATTAGAATACACATGCCTGGATAGAGGGCCTGCAGCGGATCAAGGAGCATGAACTCCTGCGCATTGCTGAGCATAAGTCCCCAACTCGTATCCGGCGATTGAATGCCAAGACCGAGATAGGATAGAGCAGACTCACTTAGAATCGCACCGCCAACCATTAAGGTAGCCGTTACGATGATCGGCACCGTCGCATTGCGCAATAAGTGGCGAACGATAATGCCCGTATTCGACACGCCGATTGCCCTTGCCGCTTCCACATACTGCATCTCTCGAAGCTGAAGAAACGTGCCGCGAACTAGCCGAGCAACCCCCATCCAGCTTGTAAAAGCAAGAATAAGAATCATATAGCTAAACTTTGAGCCAAAGATTGCAAGGATAAGAATGTTAAGAAACAGCAGCGGCACCGCGTTCATCACATCGACAAGACGCATAAGGCATGCATCGATCCAGCCGCCGAAATAGCCGGATACAGCCCCTACAAGTGTACCGATCAGAACAGAAACGAAAGCAACAGCAAATCCGACCGTTAACGACACCTGACCGCTGACGAGCAGCCTTGACCATATATCGCGGCCCAACTCATCTGTACCGAGCAGATGGTTGCCAGTTCCCGGCGGTGCATCCGCATTCAGCAAATCAATTCTCGCCGGATCATAAGGTGCAATTGCCCTCGCGAATACGGCTAAACCGATGAAGATGAGCAGCACGACAAGACCGGTCATCGCATACGGATTGCGTCGGAACTTGTTCATCCCCGTCCGCCATAATCCAGGTGGACGCTTCATACGATTGCCGGCGGGCTTCGCACCCGCGTTCGGCGATGAGGCTGTTCCCGTGCCGTGTCTGCTCCAGCCAGGCTCCGCTGCTGCAGCGGTCTGGCTCTCATGCCTTGTTGCTTCACTCATGCGGCCGTCCCTCCTTTGCGTCCTAACTGCACGCGAGGATCGACGAGCGCATAGAGCAAATCGGCGATAAAGTTGCCGATGATGACAAGGACGGCGGTCACAATCGTAATCGCCATAAGCACGGAGTACTCGCGAGCCAGCGCCATCTCGACGAACAGTCGGCCCATGCCCGGCCAGTTGAACACATTTTCCGTAAGAGCCGCACCGCTCACCAAGATGGGCAGATCCAGTCCGATAATTGTAATGATCGGAATAAGCGCATTACGCAATGCATGACGATAAATGACACGACTCTCGCGAACGCCTTTTGCACGAGCGGTACGAATATAATCCTGCTCCAATACCTCCAGCATGCTTGTACGCGCATATTTGACATACCCCGCCAGAAAGCCGAGCGTCAATACGGAAACCGGCAGCACGAGATGGAGCAGCAGATCGCCAATTTGCCCCTCCTTCTCGATGGTCCACATATCCGACAGCGGCAGCCAATCCAGCTTCAATGCGAACAGCTCCTGCAGCAGAATGCCGAACCAGAACGTCGGCATCGCGAATCCGATGTAAGAAATGAAGGAGGCCGACTGGTCAGACCAGCCGTACTCCTTCGTACTGTTATAGATGCCCCACGGAATCGCAATCAGCATCGACAAAAACCAAGCCGTCCCCATTAGCACTATCGTATGTCCGACCGTTGGCCATAAAATGTCGGCGACAGGCAAATGATTTTTGAACGTATAGCCAAGGTCGCCCTGAATCAAATTGCCGAGCCACTTTACATACTGCTCAGGGAGAGGGCGATCCAAGCCGAGATTATGCGCCTGCACCTTCGCTGCTTCCTGCGACAAGCCGGGGGATAAGAAGATCTTGGTCGGTCCTCCCGGTGCCGCATGAATAAGTGCGAAAGTTACGATCGAGATGAGGAACATGACGAACAGGGATTGAATGAAGCGCCTAATCAAATACTCGGTCATATCGCCGCCCTCCCAGCTGTTTGATAAAGCCGACTCACGATCTCTTTACTTCGAGTCAATCCACCAGTTGTTAATATGGAAGAAATATCCGTACGGAAGCGTCGGCTCCGGACGATCGCCCTCCTCGTATTTGACCTTCGGCCCGATCCCTTCCGGCAGGCCATATTGATACATGAACACATAAGGCAGATCGGTTGAAATCTCTTTGCCGACTTCGGCATAAATCTGCTTGCGCTCATTCTGATCAACCGTCGAGTACCCATCTACCCACAGCTGGTCTAGCTTCTCATTCTTATACCAGCCCGAGTTCTGGCCGTTCGGCGGAAAATATTTGGATGAGAAGATCGATTCGCCATCCGGATCGGGGTTGTTAAGCGACCATGACAGCAGGACGGCTTCATATTTGCCAGGCGTCAGATTCTGCTCCACCCATGCGGAGAAATCAATGGCCTTCGGCGTCATTTCAATCCCAACATCCTTCAGGTTCTGTTGCATGACGGCCGCTACCTGCTCGCGTCTGCTGTTGCCGGCGTTGTATTGCAGCTCGAATGCAAACCGGTGACCATCCTTCACGAGAATGCCGTCGCTGCCTGCGACCCAACCGTCTTCTGCAAGCAGCTTCTTCGCCTGTTCAGCATCGTAGCCGTAGTTGACAACTGCATCGCCCGGATCCGCCCATGAGCCCGGCAGGAAAGGCGCATTCATCAGCTTGCCGGTTCCCTTCAGTACGTTGTCGACCATCCCTTGGCGATTGAGCGCGTAGGCGATCGCCTGCCTCGACTTCGGTGTCGAGAATGGAATGAACTTATCCTTGAAGTTATCTGCATTGAAGTTAAAGCCAACGTATTCATACAATGGCCCCGGCTCCAGCACGACATTGATTTCACTCTTCTGCTTAACCGCCTCCACTTGCGTTACTGGAATCGCCTGTGTCAGATCGACATCGCCCTTCAAGAGAGCCTGTACTTCGGTGTTCTGATCGGCGTAGATTTTGAAAATCACCTTCTGGATATGCGGCTTCGGTCCCCAATAACTCGGATCCGCTTCGAATGTGAGGTTCTGATTCTGCTTCCATTCTGTCCACTTCCATGGTCCGTTTGTGACCGTCTTCGTCGGATCCGTGCCATACGCATGCTTGAGCAGCTCCTCTGGCTTCACATCCTTCAGTACATGCGCAGGGACAATCGCGCTTGCGATCACATATTGAAACGGTGCATACACCTGCTTCAGCGTTACGCGAACCGTGTAATCATCGACCTTCTCGATTTTGTCTACTTTGTCGAACTGGCTGATGCCCGGCGATGCGACCTTCGGGTCCCGAATAGCATCGAATGTGAAAACGACATCGTCAGCTGTTACCGGCTGTCCGTCGCTCCACTTTGCCGTTGTTTTCAGCTTGATCGTATAGGTCTTGCCGTCCTCCGAAATTTCCGGCTTCTCGGACGCAAGCGACCACGGCTCTGCCGCTACATTGCCCTCCCGATCTAAGTCATACAAGTTGGCGAACATGAAAAAAGCCGCATCACCTGAAGACGTATCCTGAATAAATAAAGGATTCGCAGAGACGATGTCCGAGAATGAACTGATTGTAAGAGTACCGCCGTCGGTTGGCGTATCTTCTGCAACGGCCGTCCCTGGATCTGTAGATTTGTCGCCTACAGGCTCCGTCTGGGTTGGCGTATCCGTCTTCTCGCCTTCCTTATCGGTTGAATTCGACTTGCTGCAGCCAGCTACCATCACTGCAATCAGCAACACGGACAACGATAACATCCACCACTTTTTCACCGTATCATCCATCCTTCCGATTGGACGACGTCCCCTCGCCGTCTTATTTTTGGGTCCGTTATGTAAATTGGGTTATCTTGTTAAGCCGTATTGTATCATCGAATTTTTCGTTTGAGAACGAATGTATTCTTAATTTTCTGAATATTGAATCTTTTAAACTAGATCGGCTTTTTGAATACGTTACCATTATCCCAACCCCCATATACTTCCATATTCACTTGTAAATCCGCCGATGTTTCGGTAACGTAGAAATTAAATATAAGATCTGTGAGAGGAGCAGTATGGATATGAGCAATAAGCCGCAAACGAATGAATACGCAGCACCCTTCGCCAAATACATCGATTTGGTACCAGCGGGCGACCTCGTGTCGATTCTAGCCGAACAATCAGAGCAGCTTGTCCAGCTGCTGAGTGGCGTTAGCGAAGAACAGTCCCATTTCCGCTATGATGAGGGCAAATGGAGCATTCGCGAGGTCCTCGGTCACGTCATCGACAACGAGCGCGTCTGGACCTATCGTCTCCTGCGCATCGCGCGTGGCGACCAAATGTCCTTCCCAAGCTACAATGAGAATCAATTCATTCAGCATGCCCGCTTCGATGAAATTCCACTGAGCGACTTATTGGACGAGTTCGTCTCCTTGCGCAAATCGGCTATCTATTTGCTCAAAGGACTGCCTGCAGAAGCCTGGGATCGCGCCGGTACGCTGTACGACCACCCGCTCACGACCCGCGCCGCCGCTGCCGTCGTCGCCGGGCACGAGAAGCACCACTGCAATATTATTCGGGAACGTTATTTGCCAAAATTGGGGTAACGCAGCTGTTGACACATTCCCAGCGACAGGAATATAATTGCATCTATCTTCCATATCGCATTATGCCGATGACGAGCATCCAACTCCGAGGCGTTTTCGTCAAGAAGGCTGCGCTGACTGCGCATTCTGTCCTAAGCTAACCGGGCCCGCCCGTTATCGCGGATCAAAGATGGAGAACGATTGCCGTTCTCCGAATTTGGGTGGCACCGCGAGCAAGCGCTCCTCGTCCCAATCATGGGATAAGGAGCGCTTTTTTATTTTCCAAATAATGGGAGGAATGCGCAAATGACGACAAGACTGTACAATTTTAATCCGGGGCCAGCAGCACTGCCGCTAGAGGTTCTCGAGGAAGCGAAGGAATCAACGGTTCAGTATGGCGGGAGAGGCATCTCCATCATGGAAATGTCGCATCGGAGCAAGCCGGTCGAACAGTTAGCTGCGGCATCGGAGCAATTGCTTCTAGAGCTTACTGGGCTGCAGCAAAAGGATTATCGCGTGCTGTTCATGGGCGGCGGAGCGAGTACGCAATTCGCCATGCTGCCATCGAATTTTCTGTCGGAAGGCGCTGTTGCCGACTATATTTTATCCGGCAGCTTCTCGGAGAAAGCACTGCAGGAAGCGCAGTATATCGGTGAAACACGAATTGCTGCAAGCTCTAAGGCAGAGCACTGGCAGCGCACGCCTGATGTGAGAGGCTTGAAGGTTCAAGCGAATACTGCCTATGTGCATATGACGACGAACAATACAATCGAAGGCTCGCGATTCAATGCATTCCCTGAGACAGGTGAAACTCCACTTATCGTAGATATGACGAGCGACCTGCTCAGCCGGGATATCGATTACAACCAGTTCTCGATGATCTATGCTGGAGCGCAGAAAAATATCGGCCCTGCCGGCATCACCGCTGTTATCATTCGCAACGAGATGCTCGATCGCTGCTCCAAGCAAATCCCGCTCATCTGGCGGTACGCCACTTATGCAAGCAACGACTCGCTGTACAATACACCTCCGGTGCATGCTTTGTACCTGACGAATCTTGTCCTTCAGTGGACCAAGCGGCAAGGCGGCGTTCAGCAGCTAGAGGCGATCAACCGCGATAAGGCGGCGCTCATCTATGAAGCGATCGACCGAAGCGGCGGATTCTACGAAGGCATTATCGCAACAACCGACCGTTCGGACATGAACATCACGTGGCGGTTGGCGAGCAAGGAACTCGAGCAGCTGTTCGTGCAGGAATCGGAGCAGCAAGGCTTCGAAGGACTGGCCGGCCACCGCAGCGTCGGCGGCATCCGCGCATCGGCGTACAACGCTGTTCCGCGCACAGCGTGCCAAGCGCTTGTGGAATTTATGGTTGACTTTCAGCGGAGAAAGGGGTAACCCCCTTGTCGATCCCCTCTATAGGTAATGTCCCTGCGGGACGAGCGGCTACAACCCCACCCAAACCCTCCCCTTCAAAGGGGAGGGCCCCAGAGGGCATCTGCCCTCTGGACTCCCTGAAGGACTGGTCTAGATACGACTGGAGTGGGGATGTTATTCTGAACTCGTCTAGATACGTCCGCACGTATGCCTACTGTTCGATGCACCCGAGCTGCTGCGTGCTAGCGCTCGCTCTCGTCCCTGCGGGACACGCTTTACGTTAAGCTCGCTTGCCGGGTCATCCCTTCGGGATTTAAGAACTCTATTGCAACACCATGAAAGTAAATACTCAAAGTAAAATCAGCGGTGCCTCAGGCGCGCTATTGATGCCTATATGCATACAACGTATGCAGACCTGCAATAATGCAGGAATCGCACTGCACACGCGCACATATTGGAATAAGCCTACAAAAGTGCAGGCATTCAGACGAAAATAACTCGACAGCAGCTCTTCAAGACTTAAAACCTGTATCTTTGCAGGTAAAGGCGTTGCAACTTCATCTCGATAAATTAATCATGTATTTTCGCAGCAATTCCCACTATGACCTACTGCGATAAAATGTGGGAATGAATGAACCTAACGGATGCTACAGAGTCTATTATGCTATATAGAGCGAATTTAAATATTTTATGGTTCCCACAGAGGCTAATTCGGCATATCTGCCTTCTTATATTTGAATACCAAACAAGTAAGCTCAACGACAACCGTTACAATTCGGAAACTCGATTATTAAAGCCATTAAGCCCTTTCGCATCCGTAAGCGTTCTGGCCAGCAGTCGCTGTTATCTGTATGACAGAGGCAGCACACTAGATCGCCTCAAGTCGAGCGATTTAGTCGATTGCGCTGCCAAGCGCACAAAAAGCAGGGCAGAAGAAGTTTCTTCTGCCCTGCTGCATTTTAAAAAAGTCCATATAATTGCTTACTTAAACACCGGCGCCTTGAATTGCTCCAGCTTCTCACGCGAGCTTTGCTCAACCTCTGCGTGCAGGCTGTTGCCGTGCGAGTCCATCGTTACGATGGCTGCGAAGCCTTCCGTTTGCAGATGCCACATCGCCTCTGGAATGCCGAACTCCTTGAGGAAGTGAACGTCGTTGACCTTCTTGAAGCATTCTGCATAGTACTGCGCTGCGCCGCCGATTGCGTTCAAGTATACGCCGCCGTGCTCTTGGAGCGCTTTGAGCGTTTTTGCACCCATGCCGCCTTTACCGATCACTGCGCGAATACCGAACTTCTTCATAACGTCGCCTTGATAAGGCTCCTCACGAATACTTGTCGTTGGTCCAGCTGCCTTCACATGCCAGCCGTTGTCGTCCTTCAGCATAACCGGTCCGCAGTGGTAAATAACGCCGCCGTTCAGATCAATCGGCGAATCATTGTCGATCAAGTAGCTGTGCAGGGCGTCGCGTCCGGTATGCATCTCGCCATCGAGGATAACAATATCGCCTACGCGCAGCTCACGAACTTGCTCCTCTGTCAGCGGCATCGTCATACGGAATTCTCTGCGCTCGCTTGCATCAGTTGCTGCAACCTCTTCTACCTCGCCCGCTTCCGAGCCTGCATTCATCGGCAGCTCAGAGCCTTGCGGGTAGATCCATTCCTTCAGCTCGCCAGTTGCCGCATCGAGCAATACGCCTTGACGGCGGAATGCCCAGCAGTTGTACGCAACGGAGACGAAGAAGCTTGCCGGCAGACGGTTCGCTACGCCAACTTTACAGCCAAGCAGCGTAACCGCGCCGCCGAAGCCCATCGTACCGATACCCAGCTTGTTTGCGTTATCCATCACGTATTCTTCGAGTTTGCGCAGATCTTCGTTCGTGTTCGTGTCATCGACACGACGGAACAGCTGCTGCTTCGCCAACTCATAGCCAGTCGTCCGGTCGCCGCCGATGCCAACGCCGATGAAGCCAGCGCTGCAGCCTTGACCTTGCGCTTGATAGATCGCATGCATGATGCACTTACGGATTCCGTCGAGATCGCGGCCCGCTTTGCCGAGTCCTTCAATCTCCATCGGGAGGCTGTACTGAATGTTCTTGTTCTCGCAGCCGCCGCCCTTCAGAATGAGGCGAACATCAACGTCTTCTTTTTCCCATTGTTCAAAATGGATGACCGGCGTACCTGGTCCAAGGTTATCGCCCGTATTCGAGCCCGTGAGCGAATCAACGGAGTTTGTACGAAGCTTGCCGTCTTTCGTTGCGCGAGCAATCGCATTGCGGATCGCCGCTTTCATGACGATCTGGTTCGCACCTACTGGCGTATGCACAACAAACGTCGGCATGCCTGTATCTTGGCAGATCGGGGATACGTTACATTCCGCCATTTCGATATTGGTCGCAATCGTCGATAAGGACAAGCCGGCGCGCGTTGCGCGGTCCTCTGCCTCCTGCGCTGCTTTGATCGCGACGCGAACGTCGGCTGGTAGATTCGTAGACGTCTCGACAATTAGTTTGTACACACTATCTTCAAAATGCTGCATAATCGTATGATTGCTCCTCTCTAGTCGCTTAAACCACTAAGCTTTATAATAGCATAGATGGACAACGACGGGTACGAGCGGATCAGCGAGAAAATTGAAGAAATGAAGGGACTGAGCCAGCATGGAGAGCGATTTTTTTGCGTATATGTACCGATTGAAATATATTGAGCGCTGGAGCCTGATGCGCAACACGACGAAGGAAAGTGTAGCAGAGCATTCGTTCCATGTTGGTCTGCTTGCCCATATGCTATGCGAGATCGGCAACGCCATCTTCGGCAGGTCGCTGAACGCCGACCGTGCAGCAGCTATGGCGCTCTTCCACGATGCAACAGAAGTGTTCACTGGCGACATTCCGACACCGGTCAAACATCATAATCCGAAGATGCTCGCAAGCTTCCGAGAGATCGAGGCGATGGCTGCGGAGCGGCTTCACAGCATGGTGCCGCAGCCGCTGCGCGGCGCTTATGCCTCCCTGCTAGGCATTCATGATGCGGGCAGCCCGCCGTCTGAAGCCGAGCAAGAGCTGCGTGCGATGCTCAAAGCAGCCGACCTGCTGGATGCTTATCTCAAATGTGTATCCGAGGTCGCATCAGGCAACCGGGAGTTCGCCGTCGCTAAGACGGAAATCGAGCAGAAGCTCGCCCAGCTTGCGATGCCGGAGGTCGATTGGTTCCTTGACCGACTGGCGCCAGGGCTTGGCCGAACGCTGGACGAGCTAAGTCGAGATGACGGATAGCGTCCTTTTTTCAAAATATTAAGTTACAAAGACCTTCAACGTTCAAGGCTCCACCAGCCATGCCAGTGGTTTAAACACCGCCAGCAGCAGCTGCGTTGGACCGGGCGTATGCTTTAGGTTTAGAGCGGACATTCCCCATCCAAGCAGCAGGAGACAGATGAAAGCTGCCCGATCTTGAGGTGGCTTTCTCCGCATCTTCGGCCATTCCATGAGCCATATCGCGATAACCGCAATTGTAACGCCGATCCAGAATCCGTATCTCATTACTCCATTACCTCCTCCTTGGGCATTCCGCCAGGCGCAAGAATCAGACCGGAACGAGCGATGTGTGCCGTTATCTCTGTCTCCACTTCCACTTGCGGGAATCGCTGATCCCAATTCTGCTTCTCGCGCTCCCACAGCTTCGGAAATTTGCGATGATAGACGCCAGCGAAATCAAAAATATCAGCGTTGAATTGATGCTGCGCTTGATTCAGACATAACTCGATCCTTTTTCTTACAGCCTCTTCGAAAGCTTTATCCATTTCGACTAGAACGGTTGGCTGAGCAGGGTTATAGGCTGTCTCATTTTGCACCATATCGCCTTCAACATGAGCCTTTACCTTCATCTTCCACTTATCGCCGCTAATCGAGGGCACCAGCTTTATTTTGGCCGTAATCGGCTTAAGGGAGATAAGCCCGTCCGAACTACCCTTCATTCCGAAGGATACCGTATATTCTCCAACTTCATTGTTAATCCACATCATTCCGCGCATGACCTTCTCCGACATTGCTCCGATCATGCGATCGCCCTTCATAATCGCAGTACCGTATATATAAGGAATGGTCTGCTGCGGTTCTGCCGATTTGCTCTTCTGCAAAATGTGAATATACGGGATCGCAAAAGCTTTAGAATCGCTAATGAGCTTGATGCTCAGCTGTTCGAGCGTTAGCTTGAAGCCGATATTCATATCCGATAACTCGCGAAGCACCTCAGCGGAGGATCGTTCAAGCGGCGGAAACAACTCGAGCGTATCCGCTGCCCTGCCATCGCTTACGAAAACATAAGACCGTTCACGCGGCTGCGGATGGCGTGTAAGGAAG
Organism: Paenibacillus cellulosilyticus; assembly: GCF_003182255.1. Classification (GTDB taxonomy): domain Bacteria; phylum Bacillota; class Bacilli; order Paenibacillales; family Paenibacillaceae; genus Paenibacillus_T; species Paenibacillus_T cellulosilyticus. Next base: position 33,343 of record NZ_QGTQ01000002.1, read on the forward strand.
TCGACAGATTCTTGCACTCCTTTCTTTGCAACCCCTTGGCCGAATATGAAGATTTTGCACTGGCCCCAGAATAGCTTCCTAGGCAGCCTTCTCTGCAGCTTGGACAGCGCATCTGCGATATTAGAGCCTTGCGCATGCCGTACAGCAGTATCACGACTCGTGCCGCTCCCGCCGCCTCCCCCACCAGTTCCGCCAACACCGCTCTGACTGCGCGGCAGCAGAAACTGGATTGTTGTATCGATCTGGTTATCTTCGCCTACATCGAGTGCCAAAGCCGTCACCAGCGCCAAGTCGTTCAATTCGTTTCGATCCCAGCAACCCGTCAACATGACAATCAATGGAACAAGCAAGGAAGCCCGAATGAGACGTCTGACCATCAACCGTTAACGCCTCCTTGGTTCGTGCCCCTTCGGCCGGTCATCCATGCAATAAGGAGCAGCAGCAATGGAATAACAATCGTAAATAAGGGGGTTTCAAAAACACTGACCTTCTGGATCAAGGTATGGAGAGCTGCGATGTTAGGCAAATCCCATAATCCGAATACGGCTGCCAGAATGGCGATTGGGAATGCAAAAGAACGAAAATCGGATACGCCAAAACATTGGCTGAAGGTAATGACAGTCGCATACAAACAGACGCTTTGCTTCACAAGATTGCCCAAAACCCACATCGCAAGCAGCAGAGCCTCCAGATTTTCAAAAAAACCGCCAACGCTCATGTAGCGAAATGCAACCAGAACGGGGTACATTTTATTACTCGTGTCGGGTCCCAGCAGCATTAAAACCACGAGGTTAATGAGCATCATGCTGATCCCAATCACGCCTAACGCAGCATAACTCGATTGTTTGGCTTTCTTCTGATCCTTCACATAGGGAAGAAAAAAAGTCATAAGAAATAATTCGCTGACCCAGCCTTGAGGAACGGCCGCGGCCTTCAAGACAGGCACCACTCCTTGACTGAGCATCGGCAGCATATACGTCCAATTCAGATCCGGTATCAGCAGCAGCAGGAACAGAAGCGGCAAACTGGAGAGGATCGCGAAAATGACAGCACTCTTCGACAAAACGTTGACACCGCCCCGTACGGCACAAGCCGCCAGTACGAGCAGCGAGCAGCTGACAAACAGCATAGGCGTATCAAATAGAAAGCTGCTCTTGACGAATTCGGCATACTCCCTTGAAATAACGCCCGTAAAATGAAGAAAATAAAAAAAGTACAGCAATCCGACCAGCTTCCCGAATACTTTGCCGACGATCCGTTGACCACTCTCGATAATCGTCAAGCCCGGGAATCGCGCGTGGAGGCTTGTCGCAAGGACGATGGTGATTGCGCCTGGAATCATCGTAAGGATGCTCGACATCCAGAAGTCATAAGGGGCATATAAGGATCCCAGCGCCGGAAGCACTAAGAATCCGGTTGCCATCACAGTAGGATAAAGCATGAAGGATAGCTGTATCGGTAAAATCGTATCTTTGTCCTGCACAAATATCCCCCGCTGTTCATGAATGATCAGCTTTCGCCTTCCTGCCCGGAGCCCGTTGCTTGTTTCACGGGCTGCCGATGTGAGACGGGCTGATCATCGTATAATTGAGGCCGAGTATCAAGGGCCCACCAAGGCGCTCGGATGAGTATATCCTTCATCTCCCTGAACTTAGGCGTTGCAATCGTATGGAGAAACGGCATGCCAAACGATTTAAGCGCGCACAGGTGCAGAACTATGGCGATAATTCCCATCATGATGCCTAGCAGCCCGAACGTACCTGCAAGAATAATAAGAGGAAACCGCAGCATCCGTATGGCAATTCCCGTAATATAGCGAGGAATCATGAACGAAGCTATCCCTGTGATTGCGACGACGATAACCATCGGCGCCGATACAAGTCCAGCTTGGACAGCAGCCTGTCCAATGACGAGCGCACCAACGATGCTGACGGCGGCACCAACCTGCTTCGGCAGTCTCAAGCCTGCTTCCCGCAGCGCCTCGAATGTCACTTCCATCATGAGTGCCTCGATAAGCGCCGGGAACGGAACAGGCTCACGTGCAGTTGCCATGCTGCTCAGCAATGATCCCGGCACCATCTCTTGATGGTAGGTGAGCACGGCTACATAGAGGGATGGCAGGAGAAGCGACATGATCGCAAAGAAGTAACGGAGCCAACGTATGACCGTGCTTACCCAGAATCGTTGATAATAATCTTCTGGCGATTGCAAAAGCGTAAATAAGGAGATCGGAGCGATCAAAGCATAAGGGCTGCCCTCCGTAAGAATCGCCGCCCTTCCTTCCAACAGAGAGGCGCATACGACATCCGGCCTTTCCGTACTGAGCAGTTGAGGAAACGGCGAACGTGGTGTATCCTCGATCATTTCTTCAATGTAGCCGCTCTCGAGAATGCCGTCGATCTCAATTCGGCCCAGTCTGGACCGAACCTCCTGCAGCAGAGAAGCGCTTGCGAGTCCTTCGATATAAGCGATCGTCACCTTGGTCTGCGTATACTCGCCCAGCGTAATCGTTTCTAATTTCATGAGCGGGCTTTTAATGATTCGTCGAAGCAGAGAAGTATTAACGCGAAGCGTTTCAGTGAACCCCTCTCTAGGTCCACGAATCGCCGACTCTGCCGCCGGCTCCTCGATTGAGCGCTGCTCCCATTTGATCAGACCGCAGGCTAATCCAATCGCTTCTTGATCGCGCAGAAGCACGGGCAGCCCGTTCGAAATCGCGCCTATACAATCCCCCAGCGTACTTACGATTCTTTTATCCGATACACCTATTCGTTTCTCCGCCAACTGGGACAGATTAGCTCCTTCCGCATCCTCTGCGTTCATGAGAGGGGCAATCACATATTTGTCGATCCCGTTCGTATCGGACATACCGTCAATATAGATGACCGCAGCCTCCATTTGGCCGCCGATCGCAAACTTGCGTACAATGAAATCCGAACAACTGGTATAGACCGTCTGAAGCCGCTCAAGGTTGACGGTCAACGCAAGATCCAGCGGTTGCTTCTCTTGTTCCGACATTTCTCGGCGGGTCCGCGGAGAGCGAGATGCAGAGACCTTTGAGTAGTAACGCGTTCGCATGCTCCACGCTCCCTTCCCACGTAGGTTTAAGACACAGTCGTTTCCATATCTTAGAATGTTCCGCAGCGCTCTTATTATGCAAAATTTACAAAACCTATCTGCCGCAGCACAAAAAGGCTGAGCCGACGATCTCTCGTCTGCCCAGCCTTGGTTCCCTATAATTTATAACGCAGCATCAAGCGGGAGGTTATTCGGTGTCCGGCTCCACCGGTTCACGCAGCTTCCGCATCGAATCCCGGACTGCCGCGTAGAACGGCCGCCATGCAGGCAGCGCATCTGCTGGCCCAGGCGCATCTTCGAATGTTGTATCCGCAGATGATGGTTCTTCTGATTGAATCGTCGTTAACTTCTGTTCCTGTTCTTGCTCCAGCTGCTTATCCTCTGAACGTTCGATAGGTTTCGCCTCCTGCCTGCAGAGCTTGTATCCGTATCACGACTGACAATTACCGTCCGAACCGATCTTTCCGAAGCGCAAACAGCTCTCGCAGCTCATCGGTTGACATCTCCGTCACCCACTGCTCGCTCTGGCTAACGATCTGATCATTCAGTGTCTGCTTGCGGTCGATCATCTGATCGATTCGCTCTTCAAGCGTACCGAGCGTCACGAACTTGTGCACCTGCACCTTCTTCGTCTGACCGATCCGGAATGCGCGGTCTGTCGCCTGATTCTCAACCGCCGGATTCCACCACCGGTCGAAGTGGAACACATGATTCGCGGCTGTCAGGTTAAGTCCTGTACCGCCCGCCTTCAGCGACAGCACGAATGCGCAGCCCGGCTCCGATGGATCCTTGAACCGTTCGATCATCGCATCACGCTGAGCCTTCGGCACGCCGCCATGCAGGTACGGTACCGGCAGCCCGGTACGCTCCTCCAACAGCCGCTTGAGCATCATCCCCATATCGACGAACTGGGTGAAAATAAGGCAGCGTTCGCCTTCTGCTGCTATCTCCTCGACCATCTCCAGCAGACGAGCTGTCTTGTTCGAACGCTCAGAGTCCCACTCCGAGCCGGTCACACCGTCGTTTAGGAACAGCTGCGGGTGATCGCAAAGCTGCTTCAGCTTCGTCAATGCCGAGAGGATGCGGCCGCGTCGACGCATCGGACCTTCCTTATCCAAATTGTCGAGCAGATCCGAAACGATGTTCTCGTACAGCGCGCCTTGCTCCGCCGTAAGCGAGACGAACATTTTGGCCTCATTCTTATCCGGCAGGGAATCAACGATCATTGGGTCGCTCTTCACCCGCCGCAGCATGAACGGCCGCGTCCAGCGCTGCAACCCGGCGATCGCTTCCGCATCACGCGTTCGTTCGATTGGCGCAATAACATGCTGGCGGAATTCACCCAATCTGCCTAGGTAGCCCGGACTTATGAAATCGAAGATCGACCACAGCTCCGTCAATCGATTCTCCATCGGTGTACCCGTCATCGCAATGCGATGATAGGCATCGAGGCGCCGGATCGAAGCGGACTGCTTCGTGTTTACGTTCTTAATGTTTTGCGCTTCATCCAGACAGAGGACGTTCCAGTCGACCCGACCCAATTCCTCTTCATCAAGCGGCACGAGAGAATACGACGTGATGACCAAATCGGCTCCATTCGCCGCTGCCTCGAAGGCTGCTCCCTTATCTCGCTTCGGACCGTAATGCAGCATCACCTTAAGATCCGGCGCGAACCGTTCAAGCTCCTTCTCCCAGTTGCCGATAACCGATGTTGGACAGACAAGCAGCGAAGGTCCTCCGCGTCCCGTGCCTGCCTCGAACATCTGCTTCACATACAACAGATAGGCGGTGAATTGCACCGTCTTCCCGAGTCCCATATCATCTGCGAGAATAGCGCCAAGCCCGAATCGCCGTAAAAAAGCAAGCCATGACACGCCTTGATGCTGGTAAGGACGGAGCTCGCCATGGAACGATTGCGGAATGTCTACATTCGGCACACCATTCGTCTGCTGCAGCTGCTCCAGCCACTTGGACAGATGGTTATTCAGCTCTACTTCAGCTGCCAGCGAGATGCCGTCATCCTCATCGCCGTCTGTGAGCGGCGACGTTCCACGTAGATGCATCTCCAGCACATCGCGGAGCGTCAGCCCTTTGCGTTTGCCGACCTGCTTCATCCATTTCTTAATCCGATCAACGTCGGCAGGCTCCAGATGCACCCATTCGCCGCCGATGCGCATCAGCCGCCGATTGTCCTCTGCCAGCTTCAGAAACTCCGCTTCGGACAAATCGAGATTGCCAACGGCCAGCTTCCAATCGAACTGAACGAGCTCGTTCAAGCCAAACATCGGCTGTTCCGCAGAACCAACAGACGATTTCATCTTCGCCTTCAAGCGGAACTTGCGGGAACGCACGGTCTCCCACCACGATGGGAGAAGCACCGGACAGCCCGCTTGCAGCAGCTTCAAGCTTGTCGACTCCAAGAAGGTGTATGCTTCATTATCCGATAGCTCGGAACGAAGACTTCCATCCTCCGAATCGATCAGCTCCGGCGCTGTCGTCTGCCACTTGCGGCGCTCGCGATCAAGCCGTTCCTCCAAGAGTGGCAGCCACTCTTCCGGCAGCTGTTCCTCGCCGCTGATCAGCATATAGCCGCCAGCTCCCAAATCCTTGAGCGGAATCCATACGCCGCCGTCTCGATGTTGAATAGCCGGGCGCAGCCGCCAGCCGTGATTCTCGTCAGGTTCGGTCAACTGCAGCGCCGTCCGAAACGGAAACAGATCTTTGCGGATGCCTGCGGCAACAAGCCAATCTTCTTCATCTGCCGCTCCACCAAGCAGCACTGCCGACCCAATGCCGGACAACGTCGAATGCCAAGCTGATGAAACGGCCGAATCCGTTTCAATGACACTGTTGACAGCAGTCGTCAGCCAATCGTCCATTGCACCAGGCTGACCCGCTTCGTCCCATCGCTTCTGCAGCTCATGCAGACGCCCTGCCGCTTCCGGTTCAGAAGCCGGTGCATCCGGCCGCCAAGCTGGACGTTCAGGCGTCCAACGCACACCGTCTGGCACGAACCAGCCATTTTGCAGCGCATCCCACAGCCAGTCAGCCGTATCCTTCAAACGTTGACCATCAGGCGTCCAGCCCAAGTTCAACATGCGAACCGGCTTCGGCAGCGACAAATATTCAACGGCAAGCAGCGGCGGCAGCAAGATCATCGTGCGGCCGAACGCTTCCTTCTTCTCGATCTCTGAGCCATACCAGGAAGGCGCATGCCAAGCGAATAGGAGCCGTTTCAGCCTAACCCCATATCCGTTCGTTTGGCGCTCCTCCATGACATATACGCCCTCACCAGAAGCCCAGCGAGCATCCAGCACGAGCGGTCCTGTCGTATCTAATCCTCTCATGGGCGTATATTTCCTTTCGCCATTTCTTCCTGTAACGCACGCAGCCGATGATACTTATCGTTAAGTGAATCTACATAACGGGCCCATTGCTGGTTCTGCTTCAGCGACTTATACAGCTTCTCCAGCTTCTTCATCAGCTTGACTGCCTGCTTGTAGCCCTGCCGGTTGCGGCCCTGAATGGCATCATCGATTGCCTGGTGAAAAATCGGCAGCAGCGACTGCGGAGCAGACTTCGCGGCCTCGCGCAAATCTTTCGCATCCAGCTCATCAGGAGACATCCCCATCAGCAGCTGCAAATCCGCCCATTCCTCATATCGCCCTTGCTCCATCCAATGATCCGCCAGCGAGCTATAGGAGAATGGCAGCAATGCCATCATCCAATTCGACCATTTCGGATTGCCTGGCTGCGCAAGGTCTGCTTCGCGGCATAGGAACAAGAACGGCACAAGCGCCCGGGAATTGGCCCCCTTCGATCGGCGATCGAAGAAGAACGTCATCCAGATGTCGAAGCTGTCCCAATTCCGTTCCGCGAGACGTGTCTGTGCGTACATTTGCACAAGCGGCTCGATCGGTTCAATCGGAGCAGATGCCAAGCGGGCAACTGCTTCTTCATCCCGTCCCTCGAACATATCCAATGCAGCTAGTGCAACCGCTACAAAATGACTTCCACGCTTCGTTCCATCCTCTGGAGCAGCTTCGGAAGCTTGCTCCTCCAGTCGCAGTCGCTCGTCAGCCCGCCAATTGTCATCGTCAAGCCGTCCCGAAGTTAGGCTCAAATACAGGAAGTCCCAGCGGAACAGCTCATTGTCGGTATCGCTGCCTTGCTTTCGCGCAAAATCAACAACCGTTTCGAACCAATCGAACTGCCGCGGCGTCCATTCCCGCCACTGCTGCTGTTCGGCAGCAAGCGATTCGAATTGTTCAATCCATGGCTCCGCCATCCGCGTGAAGCTCATCTGCTGATAATATTTGCTGAATGGATCAACTAACGAGAACGCCTTCTCCGCTTGCTTAAGCGTGAATAAAATGGCAAGCATCCACTCATAACGCTGAATCGACTTGTTCCAGTCACGCGCAATCCCTTTAAGCCCCTGCAAGACCGACTGCAGCGGATGAAGCGAGTAACGGCATTGCTTCCACGCTTCGCCGTACTGATCTTCCATCTGAGCCGTAATCCGGCGGTAATCTTCCGCGGGCAGATCTGTCCTGCCGGTTGACGCCTGCTTCTCGGGAGCAGCTGCCAGCCCCATCAGACGGCGCCTTGCGTCCTCGGGCGATCGCGTACCCGACTTATCGCACGCAGCAAAATAAACAGCGGCCATATGCTTGCAGTGCTCCGTGTTCGGACAAGTACAGGTGCTGTAGCTAAAATCGCTCACGTCCAGCATGACACTATACATATCCGAGCCGCGAACGGCACCAATCAGCGTATCGCCATCCATCAGCTTAATATGCTGGACACGATCCTTTATATAATAATCCCAGCCTCGCTCTACGACGGCCGGGGGCAGTTGTTCTGCAAGCTCAGACTCCAATGCGAGCAGCAGCAATTGTTCGGTTTGGAATAAGGAGTCCATACACCCACTCCGTTCATCTCACATTCGTTTTATTATATCATATTTGCTGCTTGTTTCGCGTCAAGGATTCAGCCCACCTGGTTAAACCTCCCTCAAGGGAGGATTCAGAGGGGGAACCCCCCTGAGCCCCCCTTCTTTAAAAACTAAAATCCCTAATTCTACCCCCACCTAAAACCACTGACTCTACCCACCTAAATCCTCCCTGCTAGGGAGGACCCCATGGGACTCCCGTCCCCTGGACCCCGGAAGGATAGACGTGGGATGGACAGAAGCGTGAATGTGTTGCTATGTGCTTGGACTCGCGTGACCCTTTGGGTCAAGCTTACTTTGGTGCGTGGCGCGTGGCGCGTGAGGGATAGAGACAGAAATGAAACAAGCGTTGCTGCGCAACGCTTGTTTCTGTTTCGATTACTTATTAATAATGCGGCAGTCGTACGGCGAATACGATAAATCCGTCTTCGTCTGATTTGACCTGGAGTGTACCTTTGTAGGAGGTTACGATCTCTTTGACGATCGGTAAGCCCAGCCCCTGATGGGCACCTTGCTTCGTCGAGAACCCTTGGTCGAACAGCTTTCCTTCCTCCACTATGCGAGCGGCGTTGTCGCATGTATTGCGGATGACGAATTCCAATGTGTTGTCGGCCAGTACGCCTTCCAATCGGATGAAACGGCGTTCCTCCGGATACTTCATCACTTCATCGAATGCGTTATCGATCAGGTTGCCGATGACACGCGTCAGATCAAGCGACTTCATGCCGAAGTCAAGCTTGTCGAGTCCGTGGAAATTGTTCTCGAAGCGCACCTTGCGCTCCTGTGCTTGTGCAAGCTTCGATCGAATGAGTGCCGCAATCGCCGGATTGCCGATGTTGATCATCTCATTGGTGAGCTGAATTTCGCCCGTCAGCTCTTTCATGAAATCTTTCAGCTCCGTCACCTTACCCAGATCGACAAGAGACTGAATGGTTTGTACGTAGTTAAGAAAATCATGCCGCTGCGCCTTCACGGACACGAGCAGCTGGTTGATTTCCTCGACGTAAGTAACCTGCGTTTCCTTAACAACCTCATTGCGCGAACGCCGGAAGTAATGACGCACCAGCAGTACAAGAAGCGCACTCAAAACCGTAATAATTGTAATAATGAAACCAATGTTCAGAAACTGCGAATCCAGCGAGTCCTGTACGAACTTGTAGTCCGATACAATGGTCAGAATATAGCGGTCAAGTGAATTCCCTTCCAAATCAAGTACGCTGGAGCCTTTCGGAATTTGGACAGGAATGTATGTTTTGATCACATGGGTATCGTTCGCAATCGTGTTCACTGTCACAATCCGATTGGATTTGTAAGCCTTCTCTATGTTGCGTACATCGTCCTTCAGTTTATACGTGTATTCACCATAAATAATCGGCGCCTGCGTGATGTGTTCAACCCACTCACCGGCACTGTTCTTCGTTAGAATCGGCTTACCGACCGAGAAAGTATCCGGATTAACGGCCGTAATCTCAAGCAGCGAAGCATTGTCCTCAATCGCTCGTTTGATCAGCCGATTAACGCCTGTCGCATCCTCGTACTGCTTCATCATCTCGTTGCTAATGTACGGGTCAAGCATATAGTTCGTAGAGCCATCATAGTAATAGCCCCACTTATATATTTTGTCCACGTCCGTAGTGGCACTCTCGTATGGTCCAGTCCAGAAGTGGTTGAGCACCTGCCCCCATTTGACCGATACTGGCTTCAGGGCAAACAGCTGCTGAAAAGCCTGGTACCATGGGTCCCATGTTTTCGAACCGGCACCTAGCTCCTTAGGATCCGACGATTTATCAATGACGATGTCGTCTCTTGCCTCATCGGGGCGGAATAGCGAGATGTGGTTGACGTCCAGCTTCGTCGCAAGCTCCGTCAGCTGCTCGTTTGTTACTTTATCGATGTCAGGATCGAGCGCATATTGAGCTGCAATCGAAACCGCGCGCAGCTCGCGTCCAATTTGATTTTGGAATACTTCGCCGCCAAGCCGCGATTGTTCAATCGACAACTGAATCTGCTTCGCAACCGCAAGCATTTCATGCCTCATGCTGTTCTCGAGCGACCGTTTCGCCGTGAAATAGTAGATCGTGTTGTTAACCCCAATTAGGAGTAGTAGTCCAAGGATTGCAAGTAACCATTTCCTGCGCCGCATCATTCGTCCGTTGCCCCTCTTTATGAAGAAATTAGCCGATCAAGCGGCTCAAATAACTGAGCAACGCCCAACGCCGCTCCTCTCTTCTTTTGTAACGCGGAAGCATCCGGTACAGCTTAGTCGATTCCTCGAGAGCGCGCTTCGCTTCAGCTTTCCGGCCCATCAGGTTGTTCAGCTTTGCCAAACGGTAATATCCTTCACAAGAAGAGGTATGAATTTGTTGGAAAGCCTCGATATCCTCAAGCGCTTTCGATGTATCCCGCGTGCTGTTCATCGCAGCAAGACGCAAGTACGGTTGACCGTATTTGACCCGCGGGTTGATCGCGAGCGCTCGGCGGATGGCCGCCTCTCCTGCTTCAAGTTCATCCGTTCGGAGAAGACAAGTACCCAGACCGTCCCAATATTCTGCCGATTGCTCGACCGACTCTCTGTCCTGCAGCGGCTCCAATAGCTCTTTTGCCGGCCTAAAGCTCTTCTTCTCGATCAACAGCTTCGCAAGCTCAAGCTTAGAGGACAGGTCGTTCGGATTTAGGTCAAGCTGATGGCGCAGCTTGCGAATTCGTCCCATACGTCGCAGCGGCTTCAACAGGCTGGGTGACAAGCCAATGAAACGGCGATCGATAATGTACAGGATGACGACAAGCGCGATAAACGCCAAGAAGGGATTACCGAATATCGACCACAATAGTCCGAACAGTAAAAACTTCCCGAACATGTTACGCCTCCCGATTAGTTCTAACTGCTGCTTTTTCTCTCATCATACCACAGGAGAAGACGCTTACGGGAGATAAACAATAAATAAGAGGAATCCTGTCGAAGGATTCCTCTTCCAATAAGGGCTATTCGAATTGCACCATCGCTTTCACGACGCCAGCTTCCGGCGGCAGCCACGATTCGAAACGATCAACTAATTCATCGAATCGGCAGCGATGTGTAATATATCCGGTCGGCTCTACTGCACCACTTCTAACCGCATCAACGACAGCCGCAAAATCTTCCATCGTCGCATTTCGGCTGCCAAGCAGCGTTAACTCCTTCTTGTGGAAGTCCGGATCGTGGAACGAAATGTCTGCTTTCACCAATCCTACGTATACGACGGAACCGCCATGCGATGCATACTGGAACGCGCCCTCCATCGAGCGTACGCTGCCCGTAGCATCGAAGACGACATCAGCCAGATCGCCATTCGTTAACGACTCAAGCTTCTCTAGCGGCGCATTAAGCGCATTAATCGTTTCATCTACTCCGGCCCAGCTGCTGCAGAACGCAAGCTTCTCGTCTTGAATATCCATCGCAATGACGCGTGCACCACGAGACTTCGCGAACGCCATAACGCCAAGGCCAATGGGTCCCCCGCCAATGACAACCGCCGTATCCCCCTGCTGGAGACCAGAACGACGTACGGCATGCGCACCAATCGCAAGCGGTTCGAGTGCCGCCGCTTGATCGAGCGACAGGTCGTTGACGACGAGCAGCTGCTTCGCCGGAACTACGAACCACTCCCGCATGCCGCCATCCGCATGCACGCCAAGCACGGAGATCGACGTACAGCAATTCGACTTGCCTTTACGGCACGCTGCACATTCCCCGCAAGCGACATAAGGAATGAGTGCCGCCTGATCACCAACCTCGATCCCGTCAACTCCTGCTCCCAGCGCCTCGACAATACCGGACAGTTCATGTCCGAGAATACGAGGATAGACGAAGAACGGCTGGTTGCCGCGATAGGCGTGCATATCCGTCCCACAAATCCCGACCCGCGCAACGCGCAGCAGTACTTCACCGGCCCCCGGCACCGGTTTCGTCGTTTCTGTCTGAATGAGCCGATTGGGCTCTTGGCATACAATTGTTTTCATCGCACTAATCACCTTTCCAGCTACATGCATCAGTTGCATCGTTCCTATTTATACAATAACGCCGTCTACATTCGGACTCAGCGCTATGCTGTCACTTATCGCTGCTCGTCTTCCCACTGTTCCAAAATAGCTGTTACGGCGGATGCTACATCCATACCCGCAATCGTGCGAATATCTTGTCCCCACCAATCCGTACGTGACAGCGCTTGTTCAACTGCTGCGCTGCTTGCTCCACTGTTCCATGCCGCAGCCATTGCTTCCAGTACCGCTGCATCATCACGTACAGTCAATGACTGGCCATCAAATGCTGTGCTCGTATAACTGCCGTCCTCCTGCCGTTCAACACGATAGAGCCGGATCAATGCCGCCAAGCCGCGAATGAGCCCCTCAGGGAGTGCATCGTTATTGTCAATATACGCGATCAACGTTGGAAGCAGACGAGCCTTAAACTTGCTCACGCTGTTCATGGCGATATCGAGCAGCCGATGGCGGATGAACGGATTCAAGTACCGATCATACACGTCATTGGCGTAAGCGGTCAGTGATTCCTTTTCAATAGGTACCGACGGAATGATTTCACTCGCAACCGTTGAACGTACCCACTGGCCAAGTGATGGATGTTCCATCAACCCACGCACATGCTCAGCGCCTGACAACAGGCCGATCGGCGTCATCAACGTATGTGCACCATTCAGAATGCGCACCTTGCGCAGCTGGTATGGCTTCAGATCATCCGTCCAGACGACGTTAAGTCCTGCCTGCACGAATGGAAGCACACGCTCAAGCTCCGGCTCCGCTTCGATCGCCCAGAAGTGGTAAGGCTCAGCAGCATTCAGCATCGCATCGCGATATTGCAGCTTCTCGAATATCGCTTCCGCATCATCCGCCGGGTAACCTGTTACAATGCGGTCCACGAGCGAATTCAAAAAACGGTTATGCGCAGTAACCCATTGCTGGAACGAATCGGACAAGCCCCAATCTTGCGCATGTTTCAGCACACATTCCAGCAGCGTATCGCCATTGCGTTCCAGCAATTCGCAAGGAAGCATAATCAGGCCGCGGCTAGCCTCTCCGCCAAACGTCTCGAATCGGCGGTACAGCAGCATCGTCAGCTTCGCTGGGAATGACTCGACTGGTTGCTGCGGCGTCCAAGGCACCTCGATATAACGCAATCCCGCCTCAGTTGTGTTCGATATAACGACCTGCAGTTCCGGTTCATCAGCGAGCGCCATAAAGCGATCCCATTGTGCATACGGATCGATAATCGCATTGAATACGGCGATAACTTCGGTCTCTTCAACCGGCTCTCCGTTCTTCAGCCCCCGGATCAGCTGCGTATATAAGCCATCCTGCTCCTTCAGCTCTGCCAGCTTCTTCGCACCCGATGGTCTTGGCTGCGTTACAGCAACTCCACCTTGGAACAAGCCCTGCGTCCGGCATTGCTGAATCATCCAATCTGCGAACCCTCTCAAGAAGTTGCCTTCCCCGATTTGCAGCACGCGGACAGGCTCGGCTTTTACAGCCGTAAGCCGCTGCTGTGATGCGTCATCTGCGGTCAAGCGGGACAAGCGGTCCAACGTTTCACGCACATTCCGTCTCCCCTTCATTTCTTTTTTGTTATTTCTATTGTATCATCATGATCAGACGTAAAAGTATGGTTTCGGTGCGAAAACATGCTCAATTTTGATCATTGAATCTACTAGAAGGAGCGACCAGCCTATGAAGCCGTTGCGCAAATCGTTCGACGCGACCGGCCTATTCCCGTTCGCCCTCAACTACCGCGATACGAAGACACCGCAATTCGAGCTGCCTGATCATGTGCATGATTGGCATGAGCTTGTCTACGTACACAGCGGCAGAGGAACCTTTTTTATTCAGCATACCGTTTATGAAATGAAGGCCGGCGACTTGTTCGTCATCCCTTCGAACACGATTCATCGTGCCATGCCGGACAGCGAAGAGCCCGTCACCTCGACAGCCATCTTCTTCAGCTCGACCTTCATCAAATCACCAGCATTCGATGAGCATTGGCAGCCGGATCAGCTGTTCCAATCGGACAACTACCTGTACGAACTTGCCGAAGATGACCGTGCACAATTCGAGCATTCCCTTAGCAGCATGAAGCAGGAGCTTGAACGCCAACAAGACGGATTCCGCACTGCGATCTGGCTGAAGCTGCTGTCGGTGCTGCACCATACGTGCCGCTCGCAAGCCATTAACCGCAGCAAGGCACTTCGATCATCGGGCGGGCCGGATTGGCTTGATACGATACTGGCTTATGTAGAAGCCGAGCAAAGCAAGAATGGCGGCGATAAGCTGTCCTTATCCACGCTGGCGAAGATTGCGAATGTGAGCGCCGCGCATTTCAGCCGCGTTTTCCGCCAGAAGACCGGGATGAACGTCACGGATTATTTGACCACGAGACGGATCATCAAAGCGAAGCAGCTGCTTGCCACTACCGATGACAAAGTCAGCTGGATCGCGACCGTATGCGGGTTTGACAGCTTAACCTATTTCCACAGGAGCTTCAAGAAATATGTAGGGATGTCGCCAGCGAAATATCGCTCGTCGCACACCGCAGGATAAGCGTTTCTAAACGTATAAAAAACTGATAATCGTCCACGAAATTTGCTTCGTATATATGTGAAGTTATTAATGAATATGTTATGATGAAATTATCGTTTGCCGCTCGCGCATCACGCAATTTAGGTCCATTATTGAGAGCGCTTCATATTGTGTCATTGCTAGTATTTGGTTTATATTGTAACTGTAGTGTTCTTCCAATTGTAATCCAAAAGCGTTTCCCCTAATTGACGATTTTATTCAAAATAGGAGAGTCCTACTCATGAAAATCGATACAACCCCGCACTCGCTGCCGATATATGAAGCTCTTGCAAGCAATGTTCGATTGCAAGTCATTAACCTGCTCGCACAGCAGGATATGAACATTAAAGAGCTTGCGCAAGCACTCGGTCTCAGCAGTGCCATTATGACGATGCACGTGAAGAAGCTGGAGAAAGCCGGCATCATCCAAGCGACGATGATCCCGAGCAAAGGCGGCATTAAGAAAGTATGCTCGCTTGTTGCAGAAGCGATCACGATCGACTTCCCGCGCAAGGGCGAATGGTCGCCAAGCCGCTCCTACCATCAGACGATCGTATCGGTCGGCCATTACACCGACTTCCAGATCGAACCGACTTGCGGCCTTGCAACGACGGAGAAAGTTATTGGCGAATTCGACGAACCTCGCTGCTTCCTCGATGCCGAGCGCTTCAATGCGAAGATTCTGTGGTTTGGCTGCGGATTCATCGAGTACAAGGTACCGAACTATTTGCTGAAGAACGAGACGCCGGAGGAGCTCGAAATTTCGATGGAGATCTCGTCCGAAGCGCCGTTCACGAACCAGAACTGGCCTTCCGATATTACGTTCCACCTCAATGGCGTAGAAGTCGGCACTTGGACAAGCCCCGGCGATTTCGGCGGCAAACGAGGGAAGTATACACCTGACTGGTGGTGGGATGAAGTTAACCAGTACGGTCTGCTCAAGGTGATTAAAGTAACCGAACAAGGCACGTTCATCGACGGCAACCAGATCTCGAACGTTACGATCAAGTCGCTTAACATTCGCGAGAAGCAGTGGAACTTCCGTATCAGCGTCAAAGAAGACTCCCCGCATGTCGGTGGCGTCACGCTGTTCGGCTCCGGCTTCGGTAACTACAATCAGGATCTCGTCTTCAAGCTGTATTATCAGCAGCAGGAAGAGCCGCAGACAGCGGAATAAGAAACGATCGCAATTCTACACCCCTATCGAACAGAAAAGCCTCGTCGTCTACAGCCGTAGACGATGAGGCTTTTTGACATTAGCAAGAATCAGGATTAAAAAACGGCAGCCTAGGACATCATGATTTCGTCCAAGACTGCCGCTCTATCATTCACTGCTATGACGAGTTTCTTCCATTATAATGTAATCAAAAATCCAAATGATGGCATTGCCTTGCCTTGTTTCTCGATCGCTATCGCCTATTCCTTCGTCCGTTTGCCCCATATGGCAATCCCTCGATCATCAAGTCCTGTGAACACGACGGTTGGAACCGACCGTTCCCAATCCCAGGCCGTCAGTACACGAGCGACTGCCGTGCGTGACTCACCGTTCTTATCCTGCCAATTAATCGACAGTGTCGCTGACTGTTCGTCCAGCTGCCATTGACCATTGTCAAACGCAGAGCCGCTGATTGTCCCGTTCGGTTGTATGCTTATCTTCTCTGACTCTACTGCCGTATCAGCCTCTGGCAGATGAACGATCGTTTCCCACTCACCAACCATAAGCTCAGCAGGGATCGGCTGTTCCTTCTCACCCGCATAACGCTCCGGCGATACGACTGGCCAGCCATCAGGCGTCCAAGTTATACGGCGAACATGCAAGTACGGCCAATGCGGATTCGACTTCCCTCTCGCATGGTGAACCATGTACCAGTCTTCACCTTCACGCAGCACAGAGTTATGACCTGGCATGACCCAGCCTTCGCCTTCGCTGAATTCGTATCCGCCCATCAGCTTCGTGCCAACGTCGGATTGTGGCATATAATGAATGTCGTCCAGTCTTCTGCCGTTGAAATCAACGTAAGGTCCGTCGATGAAATCCGAACGGCCAACGCGTACGTTATAGTTGCGGAACAACGAGTCATAAGAAACGAACAAATAATATTGGCGGAACCCTTCGTGATACATGATGTACGGACCTTCTACTGCCCCTTCTCTCGTTGCCTTATCACGTGCAGCAATTCGCTTGCCGAACCCCGGCTCAGCCGGCAAACCCGTCTCTGCATGAAGCCGCGTAATATGGATGCCATCAAAGAATGAACCATAGAGCAGCCACTGGCTGCCCATCGCATCAACCGTAATTTGTGCATCAATCGCATTTGGACCCGGTTCACCAGACTTCGTTCGGATCGCAACACCATGATCCTCCCATGGTCCTTCAGGCGATTTAGCCGTCATTAAACCGATGAGCGAGCCATTCGTACCAAAGCTCGAAGCAGAGTAATACATCCGATACGTGTCACCGTGCTTGAATACGTCAGGAGCCCATAAGTTCGTTGCACCGGTCTCTTCCTTCGCATGCTCTGGAATGCCAGGAAGTGCCCGTCCAACCCATTCCCAGGCGATCAGATCCTTCGACTTTCGTACCATAACGCCCGGCGTCAACTTCGCCTTCGTCTGCACATCCGTGGAATATACATAATAAGTGCCATCATCATCTCGGAAAATACCGGGATCATGCACGTTCATCGTCTGCCACGCTTGTTCATTGTGGATGGCAGCCTCATCATACATCGGATACGTCACTGGTGCTGCAGGGAATACAGGTGTCGGTACGTCTTTCTTATGTGCCTGTTCCGTCATCGTCAGTTACAACTCCTCGCTATTGATAGATGTGCATGCTCTATGCAAAAAGCCATCCCTCGCACACTGCATACAGGTGGAGGGATGGACAGATTGCTTACAATTAACCTTTGACTGCCGAAATCGCAACCGATTCGATAATTTGCTTCTGGAATACGAGGAACACAATCAGCATCGGCAGAAGCGAGATGACGGAAGCCGCCATGATAAGCGGGTAGTCCGTCTGAATCGCATACATGGCATTGAAGTTGCCGATTACGAGCTGCAACGTGTAATTCTCTTCCGATGTCAAGTAGATCGTTGGTGCAAGGTAGTCATTCCATACGCCCATGAACCAAAGGATCAATTGCGCTGCTACAGCCGGTTTGATGAGCGGGAATACGATTTTGGCATAAATGCCGAAGTACGAGGAACCATCGATCTTAGCTGCCTCGATAATCGCATTCGGTACACTCGTCAGGTATTGACGGAGGAAGAAGATCATGAATACGTTGCCGAACAGACCAGGTACAATCAGCGGAAGGAGCGTGTCGTTCCAGCCGATATTCGAGAACATAATAAACTGCGGAATCATAACTGCCGGGTAAGGAATCATGATCGATGAGAGCAGCATCAAGAAAATTTTATTCTTATGCGGAACTTGCAGCTTCGCCAAGGCGAATGCCGCCAAGCTCGACGTGAACGTACCGATCAACGTAACCGAAACAGCTACGATAACGCTGTTCTTAATACCGCTAAGCAGCGGGCCAGCCGTCCAAATTTCAGAATATTTAGCGGTCAGCCACTCTTCCGGAATCCATACAGGTGGAAGTGCGAATACTTCCATCTTCGTCTTGAATGATGTCGTGACCATCCACAGCAAGGGGGCGATCATGAACACTGCGCCGATGCAGAGCAGAATGAATATGATTATATTTGCAGTACTCCATTTTTTAGAAGACAAAACCATTCTTCGCCACTCCTTCCTTAGTCGAGGTCACCCGACGACTTTTCATTAAACTTAAATTGTACAAGCGTTACAATGAAGATAAACAGCGCGAGCAATACAGCCATTGCGGACGAGTAACCCAATTGGAAGTTACCGAACGCCTTCTGCCACATGTAGAATACGGCGGAAGCGGATGAGTACTCTGGACCGCCTGTCGACGTCATAATGTTGATCTCCGTAAAGATCTGCGAACCACCGATAATGCTCGTAACAACGATGAAGAACGTTACTGGTTTCACCATTGGCCATGTAATCGCGCGGAACGTTTGGAAACCGTTTGCACCGTCCAGTTCAGCCGCTTCATAGTAGCTGCGGGAGACGCTTTGCAGCGCTGCCAAGTACAGAAGCATCGAATAGCCGAGGCCTTTCCAGATTGCCATAATCATAATAGCTGGCTTAACTGTATGTTTATTAGCCAACCAGTTTGGACCTTTAATGCCGAACAGATCGAGGAACTGGTTTACTAAACCATAGTCACCGTTGTAGGCCCACTGCCACAGAATTGAAATGGCCGCCAAAGAAGAGATAACTGGAACATAATAAATGACACGGAATGCTGTCGTACCTGGAATACCTCTGTTCAAACCCATCGCCAGCAGAAGCGCCAGCACAAGACCAATCGGAATACCAATCATCATGAAGAACGTATTGAACATTGCTTTGTGGAACAATTCATCCGTGAATAAGTCCTTGTAGTTATCCAAGCCTATGAAATTCATTTGGCCGAGTCCGTCCCAGTCTGTAAAAGAGCCGTAGATCGAGTACAGCATCGGATACATGGTAAACAACAACATCCCGATAACCGGTGGCGCTAAAAACAAGTAACCGTAAATCATTTCTTTGCGATATAGTTTCGATTTGGTTGGCATGGCTCTCACCCCTGGATATCCGGAATCAAAATGATGCTAACTGCAGCATCGTAACAGCAGCTAGCATCATTTCTCCCGGCATTAATCTTTGCTGTTGACAGACTTACTTATTACTTTTTCGATTTTTGCTCTTGTTCGATTGCTTTATCAAGCAGTTTTTGCATCTTAGGTTGTTCGGATTTCACGTAGTCTGCAGCTGTAACTTTGCCGTCAAGAACGGGTTGGATATCCGTGAAGAACAGGTTGTACCATTCAGCGTTGTACGTTTGCGTACCTGGGATTGGACGACCGTATTCGTTAACAACTTGCAGGAACTCTTCTTTGTTAGCTGGCTTCGTGGAAGTGTCTGCTGCCCACGTTTGAGCCATGTCGATCAAGTTCGGAATTTGAACTTTTGCACTTACGAGCTGCTCCATGCCTTCTTTGGAAGCCGTCAGGTACATAACGAGCTCAGCTGCTTCGGATTGGTTCTTGGAATCAGCGGATACACCGATACCGAGGGAACCAAGCCACGTAGCTGGTTCGCCTGTCGAACCTGCTGGCATAGGAATCAGGTCATATTCGAATGGAAGGCTTTCGTACGTGCTCATATCCCAAGGACCTACTGGGAAGAACGCCATTTCGCCTTTCATCCAGCGTTGGTACGTATCAAGCGTTTGCGCTTCTTGAACCGAAGGCGTGATTTTGTATACGTTCTGCATGTCAGCAAAGTACTGAAGCGCTTCTGCGAATTTCGGATCGTCGATCGTAACTTTCGTTTTCGTCGAGTCGAGCCAGTCAGCACCGTTACTCCATACGAACGATTGCAGCATCCAGTTAACGTTGAAGCCCGTACCGAATTGGTCAACTTTTCCGTCGCCATCCGTGTCCTTCGTCAGCTGTTGGTTAACTTTGATGAACTCGTCCCATGTGTAAGGCTTGTCTTTATCAGGAAGCGCGATGCCTTCTTTTTCGAACATCGTTTTATTGTAGCCGAGTGCGAAAGGACCAACGTCTTTAGGAAGACCGTAGATGTCGCCTTGACCCGTTACACTGCCGTCATAACGATAGAAGTTAACGCCGTATGGCCAGATATTATTAATATCAATCGAGGAGTTCTCAACGTATTGCGTGATATTAGCCAGAACGCCGCTGTTAACGTAAGCGCGGAGATCGCCTGGATCATAGTAGAATACGTCTGGTACGGAGTGACCAGCGATTGCTGCTTTCAGCTTCGTCGCATATTGGTCAGCCGTCGTCGTTATGATTTTGACCTTCACACCTGGATGGTCAGTTTCGAATTGTTTAATGACTGCCGTATAAGCTTTTTGCTCGTCTGGACCGCCGCGGAACATAAACGTCAGGTTTTTCGTTTCGCCGGAACTCGTGCTTGCGTTCGTGCCGCTGTCTGCCGAGTCGGATTTCGTTTCTTCTTTGCTGCTGCTGCCGCAGCCCGCGAGGACACCAGCAAATACGATGATCAGGGCCAAGATGGAAATAAGATACTTATTCTTTGCCATAGGATATTCCCTCCTGATGATGTTATAATGCTACTACACATCTGAAACCGCATTCATTTCTCTGCTAAAACAATTTCTAGATCCCCTTGCAATTACCCTCAGCGACGCTTACTTGAGAGTCCTGACGCCACCCCCGATTAATGATGGACAAGTTCCCAATCGACTGACCGTGCTTACGACGATCGAGCGATCAGCAAATCCATTAATCATTAATAAATTTGTTACAGCAATCATAATTCAAAGCGTTTTCAAAGTCAATATACCTTGGCTAAACTTTTTTGTTAATAACAAAATTATTAATACTACTCACCAATTGTTCATTTTTCATAGGGCGAATTCGTGTTTATAATAACCATATCTGGTTTGGAATATGCCCATCTGTTAGGAGTGAGATTTGGTTGAACGATCAATGGCGTTTCATCGCTTCAAGCATGCCGCAGTGGCTGGAAGACTGCAGACCCTACGCCCATAATGGCTCACCTGCAGCCTACATCCCGGAGCTTGCCAAAGCGCCCAAAGAGGCGCTGGGCATTACGCTCCTCGCCGCGGATGGCAGTATGATCAATGGCGGCGACAGCAGCTTTATGTTTACGATGCAAAGTATTTCTAAAGTATTCACTCTACTATTAGCCTTGATCGACAACGGCGAAGAAGCCGTATTCGCCAAGGTCGGCATGGAGCCGACCGGCGACGACTTCAATTCCATGTTGAAGCTGGAGCTCGTTGAACCTGGCATCCCATTCAATCCTCTTATTAATGCCGGCGCAATTGCAGTCACGTCCCTCATTCGTGGCAGCAGTCCGGCAGAAACGACCGAGCGTATCCTTGCTTTCATGCGCCTCATGGCGGGCGATGACAGCATCGGCTATAACGAGACGGTCAGCAGCTCTGAAGCAGCTACCGCTTACCGCAATCGCTCTCTCGCCTACTTCTTAAAGGATAACAATGTACTCGAGGCTCATACGGACGTCGAGCAAGTGCTCAGCGTTTATTTCAATCATTGTGCGATCGAGGTCAACTGCCGCCATCTCGCTAGGATGGGACTTATACTTGCCAACGGCGGATTCGACCCGCTCGCCAATCGTCAATTGCTGCCGCGCCGCTATGTACAGATTGCCAAGACGTTCATGCTCACCTGCGGGATGTACAATGCATCTGGCGAATTCGCGATTAAGGCAGGCATACCGGCGAAGAGCGGCGTAGCTGGCGGTATACTAGCTGTTGTCCCTGGCCAATACGGCATTGGCGTTGTTGGCCCGGCCTTAGATCAACGCGGTAACAGCATTGCAGGCGTAAGACTGCTCGAGACCATGTCGGTCGAGTGTGACTGGAGCATTTTCTAAATTATTGTAGAAAGACACAAAAACACGCCTATCTACCATCAAATGGTTAATAGGCGTGTTATTTATGGTTTGGTTATCTTTTTAATATTATCATTAACGTTAAATGCGATGAAAAATCCACTATCGATGCCTCTCGACGATGCCCGACTTCCCTACAGCTGATAGAACCTCGCCGCATTTCCCCCGAATAACGCCTCTCGCTCATCTGTTCCATACGCTTCAGGCAAGGCTGACTCCAGCACTTCCATACATTGATCGTACGTTGCAGCGAGCAGACAAACCGGCCAATCACTGCCGAACATAATCCGTTTCGAGCCAAAGCATTCGATCGCATGCTGAACATAAGGTGCAAACTGCTTTTGCTCCCACTGGCTGTGATCCGCCTCCGTCACCATGCCAGACAGCTTGCAATAAACATTCGGGTAGCTCGCAATGATTCTTAGCTGCTCCTTCCAAGGCTCCAGCTCACCTGCTGCAATCTGCGGTTTACCGATATGATCGATTACCGCATGCAGATGAGGCACCTTCTCCAGCAGTCGGACAACGGCGTCCAACTGAGAAGCGCGCATAAGAAGGTCAAGCGGCTGCTTTTGCTCAGCGAAGTACGTCAGCGCCTCGATATACGAAGGAGTCAGCACTTCATTCGGATCCGCCATTTCTTGAATCATCACTCGGAAGCCAACAAACTTAGGATTACGCTTGAACCGTTCGTAGACGTCTTTGTAATTCGGTGATTTCAAATCAAGCCATCCAACAACCCCAGCGATGCTCAGGTTTGCCTCTGCCAATGACAGCAGGAAATCCGTCTCCTCATGCTTCGGCTCTGCTTGTACAACGATAGAAGCCTCGATTCCATGCTTATTAAGACTAAGTTTCAAGTCATTCGGCAGGTAGCTTCGATACAGAATTGTCCCTTCCTCCAGCCAACCTAAGTTTCCACGCTCAATATTCCAATAATGCTGATGAGCATCAATCCTCAACGCTTACACGCATCCTTCCACAGAGAGAGGTATGATTTCATTCGACAAAAAAAGCCGGGCGGCACAAAGCCGTCCAGCCTTTTTTTGCCTTGTTACGCTATTGTAGCAAATGGTACACTTTCGACAAAGTGCTGATTAGATGCGTTACATACCCAATTGTGACATTTACCGTTTGTTGCGCTTGCGGAATTCCTGTGGTGTATACCCTTCCTGCTTCTTGAACAGCTTGGAGAAGTAGGAGAAGTTACGATAACCGGTAATCTCCGCTACGTCGCTTACTTTCAAGTCCGATTCGCTGAGCAGCCGCTTCGCCTGCGTCATCCGTTGATCCATGATGTAGTCCGACAAGGACAGACCTGTCTCCTTCTTAAACAATCTCGATAAATAGGCCGGATTAAAATGAAGGAATGCCGCAATGTCTTCTCTAGTCAGGTCTTGTGACATATGGGACTGTACATACTGCTCGATCAACTCAACGACGGAAGGCTCACGGTTGCGATGCTTCTCATGCGCGCTCATCGAAGCATCGATCATTCGTTTCGTCCATGCTCTAAGCTGCGATAACGATTTCGTAGCTTGCAGCATGTCGTCATGACGATTCAACGACTCCAGGGCATGATCTACCGAAATCCCGTTCTTGTGGAAAGTCTGATAAATCATGGAAACAAAATGGTAGTAAAACGCTTTCAGGTTTTCTTTCGAAAACGATTTTTGATTTTCGTATAAGCGGAATAGCTCGTCGAGTCGACGCTGCAGTTCCTCTTTTTTGCCTGATTCAAACAAAACCGCAAGCTCGGACGGCCAAATCACCGTCAGCATGCTCGCTTGATCCTCATAATTGCCGCCTTCTACGAAGATCGAATCGGACCTCGACACGTTCCGCCGCTCCATATCAAGCAGCTCCGCACAGCTGGCCGCAATACCCGTTATCGGACCTGGCGAGCCGATGTAGCAGGACACATGCGAGTAGAAGTACTGGTTGCAATCCGCAATAAAACGCCGGCATCGCCACTCCAGTTCCTTCATGTCGTTCGCGATTCGCTTGGCGGCATAAATAATGATGAAGATCGCGCCGCTGCGACATTTGACGACCGTGCCCATCCAATCGCGAAGCACCGTCTCCCGCGCCGAATTCATCATTGCATACTCCAGAATGTTCTCGTCACGGCTGCCGAAGCTCTGCTTCCAGCGGTCCACACTAACTAATAACGGAATAAAGACGTCATTGGCTGAAAATTCTGGATGTATCATCGACAGGTAGCTCGTGTGCAGTTCTGACACGGACACATTCGCTGTCTCGCCTGCCGGCTCAATCAGGTCGGTCCAGAATCGATCCACCAGCACATGCTTTTGGGATTTGAGCAAATTCTCGTACCGTTCCGCCTTCGAATGGAGGGACAGCTTCCTACGCGTATCCTCCAGCTTACGCAGCGCCTTCATGACCGTTTCCTTCAGCCTATCATGTGCAATTGGCTTCAGCAGGTAGTCGAAGCAGCCAATCTGCAGCGCCGTCTGCGCATAATCGAATTTGTCATGGCCGGTTAGAAAAATCGTCTCTGTCGTTATCCCCCGCTTCTTCATCCAATCTAACAGCTCTAGTCCGTTCTCTCCTGGCATCTCGATGTCGCAAATCATCACGTCTACGGCGTGTTCTCCCAGCCGCTCTCTTGCCTCCTCTGCGTCAGACGCAGAAAAAACTTCTGTGATTTGTAATGAACGCCAATCAATGGTATCCACAACACTCTTCAGTGCGAACGCTTCATCATCGACGACCAGAAGCCGATACACCATCGATACCCCCTTCCCATCAAGGATGCGAATAAGGAGACTTCTGTCAGATCTAACATTGCAGGCACAATCTCAGTCTATCAAATTTACATGATGCCTACAATATAGTAGCTGGCCAGTTTTGGAAGCGCTCGCATCCTGATTGGCCGGATGTCTGCTGCGAAACACGAGCAGCAGACATCCGGCTCGATTCTCGGTGTGAATTACGGCTCAATTCCCCATACGAGCGTTCCATTTTGATAGAGTGTTACTTTGTTCCAATCTGCATAGGCCGACTTCGTACCATCGAAGGAATAGTCATTGCTTTCATCAAAATTCGTCCAGTCGGACTTCGCGATACGAACTTGGATATCACCTGTTTGACCGCCTGCTGCGATCGATCCAGCTGCTGAGCTAAACGACAATTCAAAGTACGTATCCGCCGTCGTCTTCGCTGGGCTGATCGTGCCAAACACACCGCTTACTGCGCTCGTACCCACTTGCGCATAGTCCACCCAGTAGCTAAGCGATGCGCTCGATGAATCCTTCGTTAGGTAATAACGCAGCTTCAGGTTGCTCAGGCTCACTGCCGTTGTACCTGTGTTCTTAATGTTAAACGATGCGTAGATTTGGTTATCACTCGCATTGGCGTTGGTCAGCTTGTATTGAACAACGAGGCTGTTAGTCGTTGTCGTGCTGCCAGCTGGCGTTGCGCTTGCAGCCGACGAGTTCGCCGATTCGCCTGCGCTGTTCACTGCGCTGACAACATAGTAGTACGTCGTGCCGTTTGTCAGCCCCGTATTCGTGTATGTCGTTCCCGTTACGCCTGCAGCGATCGTCGTGAATGTACCGCCGCTCACTGTCGAACGCTTCACGTTGTAGCTCGTCGCGCCTGTTGATGCTGTCCAAGACAGCGTCACTTGCGCATTGCTTGCCGCTGCCGTCAGACCTGTTGGCGCAGACGGTACGGTCACTGTCGCTGCCGGCGTTGCACTTACTTGCGAGGAGTTCGCTGATTCGCCTGCGCTATTAACAGCTGTTACAACATAATAGTAGGAGGTTCCGTTGGTTAAGCCTGTATTCGTATAGGTCGTGCCTGTAACACCTGTTGCTATAGTCGTGTACGTACCGCCGCTCGTTGCAGCGCGCTTCACATTGTAGCTCGATGCCCCTGCAGAAGCCGTCCACGTCAACGTCACTTGAGCATTGCCTGCAGTTGCACTAAGGCTTGCTGGTGCAGAAGGAACGGATACTGTGTTCAGCGGCTTGATAATGCGATCAAGCATCGCCTGCTTCGGCGCATTCCACGTCTGCCAGTCATCGAGCAGCAAACCGCCTGTGTCGCCGCTGTTCGGATTAAGGCACCAGTACGTCCAGTACAGATCGTTGTCTTTAATGTAATCGACTAGTTTATTTTGCCAGATCCCCTCCGCGCTCGTCGTATCGACGCCACGGCCGCCGAATTCACCCATCAGAATCGGAGCAATGTTGTTCTTGCTAATGTAACCCCAATACGAATCCCACAGCGCAGGCATATTGTTCGGGAAGCTCGGATCGGAGAACCAAGTCTGGCTGGCTACACCTGGACCGTAGTCATGCGGCGAGTAGACCACGCGGTTCGCCACATTCAGGCGCACTGGGTAGTTCTGAACACCCCGCAAGTTACCGCCCCACCAGTAGCTGCCGCTATCCCCCTGTACATTGGACGAGATGCCTTCTACGAGAATAAGCCAGTTTGGATTGGCAGCCAGAATCGCATTGCCCGCACGCTCTGCTGCAAGGCGCCAGTCTGTTGCAAGATCGCCTGTTCCCCATGAAGCCGTACCATGCGGCTCATTGTGAAGGTCGGCACCGATAACCGTTGGGTTATTCGCATAATGCTCTGCCAGCATGACCCAGTCGCTGATCCAGCGCGCTTCCGAATATTGCGCTGTATACCACAGCTCGGATTGGCCGCCGGAGTCTGGACGATGGCGGTCGAGAATGATTTGGATGCCGCGCTCGCCTGCCTCCTGGACGACACGGTCCATGAGCTGCAACGGCGTCAGACCAATCAGGTCAGGGTTTGTTGTCGCGTTAATGCTGACAGGCATGCTGCCTGCGTCGAACATTTGGGTTGAATAAGGCAGACGGATCAGATTGTAGCCGTGTGCTTTAATCTGATCCATGAAGCTATCGAGCGAATAAGACCACAGTCCATGCGGCGAATAGTTCGCCGTCTCGAAACCGAACCAGTTCAGCCCGTTAAAAATCGCTGGATTACCCGCTTCGTCCAAAATCCGGCTGCCAGAAGTGTGGTAATAACCAAGTGCAGCCGCTTCTGTCTTGCGTGCGCCAATCGTCGCAAACATGGAGCAGATCATCGCTGCGGTCAGCAGCATAAGGCCCCATTTTCTCATCGTGGCAGTAGCCATTACAGCATCTCTCCTCTTCTTCTTCGCGAATAGAATCATTTCGGAGCGCCCCGAAGAGCGCTCCGATTAATCCTTCCTTATTGAGACGATTGCTCAGTGAAGCTGCAAGCTTTACGGTTCAATCCCCCACACAAGCGTGCCGCTGTTGTACAGCGTTACTTTGTTCCAGTCCGCGAACGACGATTTCGTTCCATCGAACGAGTAATCGTTGCTTTCCGAGAAATTCGTCCAATCAGACTTCGCGATACGGACTTGGATATCGCCTGTTTGACCGCCTGCGGCAATGGAGCCAGCCGCCGAGCTGAACGACAGCTCCAGGTACGTGTCTGCCGTCGTCTTCGCTGGGCTGATCGCGGTGAACACGCCGCTTACTGCGCTCGTGCCCACTTGCGCGTAGTCGACCCAGTAGTTGAGCGATGCGCTCGTCGTATCTTTGGTCAGGTAGTAACGCAGCTTCAGGTTGCTCAAGCTTACTGCTGTTGTACCCGTGTTCTTAATGTTAAACGTTGCGTAGATTTGGTTGTCAGTCGCATTGGCGTTGCTCAGCTTGTATTGAACAACGAGACTGCTAGTCGTCGCACTGCCTACTGGCGCCGCGCTTGCTTGCGTCGAATTCGACGACTCGCCTGCGCTGTTCACTGCGCTGACAACATAATAATATGTCGTGCCGTTCGTTAGGCCTGTATCCGTGTACGTTGTGCCCGTTACTCCTGTTGCTGCCGTCGTGTACGTGCCGCCGCTCGTCGACGAACGCTTCACATTGTAGCTTGCTACACCGCTTGATGCCGTCCATGACAGCGTCACTTGGGCGTTGCCTGCCGTTGCCGTCAAACCCGTTGGTGCTGCCGGAACGGTAACGGATGCAACTGGCGTTGCGCTTGCTTGCGAAGAATTCGCAGATTCACCAACACTGTTCACAGCGCTAACGACGTAGTAGTACGTCGTACCGTTCGTAAGGCCTGTGTTCGTGTGCGTCGTGCCCGTCACGCCTGTTGCTACTGTCGTGTAGGTGCCGCCGCTTGTCGTTGCACGTTTCACGTTGTAGCTCGTTGCACCCGTTGATGCCGTCCATGACAACATCGCTTGTGCATTGCCTGCTGCTGCCGTCAGTCCCGTAGGTGCAGATGGAGCCGTTGCAGTCGTAGTACCCGGCGTGAGCACGATATGGTAAGCAGACAGCGCCGGAATCGAATACGTGAATTGGTTGCCGCTAATATTCGAGACTGTGCCGATTTGCTTCAATGTCGTGCCAGTGCCATCGAAGCCGTAGATCGTTGCAGACGTATAAGCCTGACTACCCGCGATTTGGATAGTTGCGTTCTGCGCATCATCGAAGCTTTTGTTCAGCACGACCATGTGCAGCTCGTTATTGGTTGCATCCTTAACGGATGCATAAACCGAGCTGTTCGCAACGTCCGACGTGTCGGCTTTGACATGGACGCTGCCGAACTTCGAACCATTGCCATCATAGTTGCGATACAGCTTGAACGCGGAGTTGACGTAGTCGGCGTTCGTCTCCAGCTTCCAGAACGTTGCGAAGTATACGCCCAGCTTGCCGAAGATACCAAGTGCGTCCGCCTGCGCGATACCGCCGGAGATGTCTCCCTCGCCGCCGTAGCTGTACTCGGTAATGCCTAATTTAGTACCCGGATAATACGTATTAATTGAAGATTGCAGCTTCGGAATGATCGGGAGATATGATGAGAAGTAATCATTAATCCAGCTCGTTTCATGGTACGTCGAATCCCAGAGCGAGCGCGGCGCTTGAACGCGCGCCTTCTGCGTATCGAGGGAGCCCGTTCCGTTGAACGTAATGCGTGTGCCGCCGCCCGTCGCTTCGGGATACCAGTGAACGTCGAGTACGTCGAGCAGACGCTTGCCTGCCGTCGTGCTTGCCTGATTCATTTTGTCGAGATAATAGTCGAGGTACCAGCTGTAATTGCCTTTGAGCGAAGCCCAGTCCGGTGCGTCCTGGAGCGCATAATAGCCATAGAAGCCGTAGGATGCCGGTCCGAAAATTTCAGCCGCAGGGTCGACGGCTTTGACTGCTTTCGAGAGTGCGACCGAGCGGTCTACCAGCTCTTGTGCCCCAACTGCAGCAGCGTGAATGCGCGGATGAGTAGAAGACCACAAATCCGCCTCGTTATCAAGCGAATACCCCTTAATGCCGGTAGATGTAGCAGCAGAGCCATACTTGTTCACGAGGAAGTTCACTTCTTCATCCATATAGACATTACTGTCGTTAACGTCTGGCGTCAGCGAGAATGCGCTGCCCTTCGTATTGACGACCGAACGCCAACGCGATGACGGAGCTGCCTCGCTTTCCGATACCGCACCATTCTTATCTGCAGCTGCATAACCTGCCATCTGAAGCGTCACGAGCGAATAGCTGTTGTTCGCAACAGAGATGTCATGGAACTTGGTGACCGCAGCACCCGGCTGGTCGCAGCCACTCACGGTCGAAGCGCACATATAATCATCACTGGAGTGCAGCCAGTCACTTCCTGCGTTCGATGCGTTGTTCTCCCAGTTGTAGCCGGTCATCCGGTTGCCGCCCAAGCGGCGTGCCGTATAATCAGCCGTATTCGAGAAATCTTGGTTCGTACCGTAAATATAAGGGCTAATATTCGTTCTTTCCGCTGTTGGATCAACGGTAATGGTTACGTTAGTGGTGGCTGCAGAAGCAGTCTGCGACGAAGGAACAATAGAAGGAAACAGCATCGCCGCACTCGCAACAGCAGCGATCCATTTCGCCTTCTTCTTATTTGTCAAATCATTCACCCCTCTTCTCACAAATAAGGAGAGGTCTGCGGCGCTTAGCCGCAGCACCTCTCGGTTCGGTGTTGCCTTCTTGTTACCTATACACCTTACGGCTCAATACCCCATACAAGGGAACCGCTGTTATACAGCGTTACTTTGTTCCAGTCCGCGAACGACGACTTCGTTCCATCGTACGAGTAGTCATCGCTTTCCGAGAAATTCGTCCAGTCGGACTTCGCGATACGAACTTGGATATCACCTGTTTGACCGCCTGCTGCGATTGAACCTGCTGCCGAGCTGAACGACAGTTCCAGATACGTGTCAGCCGTCGTTTTCGCTGGGCTGATCGTGCTGAACACGCCGCTTACTGCGCTCGTGCCCACTTGTGCATAATCGACCCAGTAGTTCACCGATGCGCTCGTCGTATCTTTCGTGAAGTAGTAACGCAGCTTCAGGTTGCTCAAGCTCACTGCTGTTGCACCTGTATTCTTAATGTTGAACGTTGCATAGATTTGGTTGTCGGTCGCATTGGCATTGCTCACCTTGTATTGGACAACAAGGCTGCTAGTCGTCGTGCTTCCAGCTGGCGTTGCGCTTACTGCCGACGAGTTCGCCGATTCACCTGCGCTGTTCACTGCGCTGACGACATAATAGTACGTCGTGCCGTTCGTCAGGCCTGTATCCGTGTACGTCGTACCCGTTACACCCGTCGCAACCGTAGTGAATGTGCCGCCGCTTGTCGTTGCACGTTTAACGTTGTAGCTTGTTGCGCCTGTCGATGCCGTCCATGCCAACACCACTTGTGCGTTGCCAGCCGTTGCCGTCAGACCCGTTGGTGCTGCTGGTACCGTTACCGGTGCCACTGGCGTTGCACTTGCTTGCGAGGAGTTCGAAGATTCTCCAACGCTGTTCACAGCGCTTACGACGTAGTAGTACGTCGTACCGTTCGTCAGTCCCGTGTTCGTGTAAGTCGTGCCTGTAACGCCCGTTGCTACTGTCGTGTACGTTCCGCCGCTCGTTGTTGCACGTTTCACGTTATAGCTTGTTGCGCCTGTCGATGCCGTCCATGCCAACACCACTTGTGCGTTGCCAGCCGTTGCCGTCAGACCCGTTGGTGCCGCTGGAACGGTTGCAGATGCGACAGGCGTCGCACTTGCTTGCGAGGAGTTCGAAGATTCTCCAACGCTGTTCACAGCGCTTACGACGTAGTAGTACGTCGTACCGTTCGTCAGTCCCGTGTTCGTGTAAGTCGTGCCTGTAACGCCCGTTGCTACTGTCGTGTACGTTCCGCCGCTCGTTGTTGCACGTTTCACGTTGTAGCTCGTTGCGCCGCTCGATGCCGACCACGACAGTGTTACTTGTGCATTGCCTGCCGTTGCCGTCAGGCTGGCTGGTGCTGCTGGCGCAGTGCTCGTCGTCGAAGTAGGAATAGCTGGGTATGCATTCGTTACCAGCTCTACGAATTGCGCATGGAACCAATGGCCCGATACTGGAGCGTTAGCCAGCGCGCCCGTTGGCTTGCCGCTTGCACCTGTGTACGTCGGGTCGCACATTCTGTCGAAGCCCTTGCCTTCATCGTTCGCGATCGCCGTGCTCGATCCGTCAGATTCTCCTGGCGGTTTCACCCATACGAGTGCATCAATATGCGATGATGCATAACCTGCTGGTGCTACAGTAGGCGCTTCGCCCATACCTGCGCCCGATTGGTTACACCAGTTGCCGCGGTGGTAGCGACGATCGATACGACCGGAGTCTGCATAATCGCTTACCGTCGAACCAGACGCAACGGTCGGACGGTTCGCTCCGCCCCAGCCGTTACGGGACGTATCGACGAGGAAGCCAATCGTAGTTGGCCAGCCTTTGGCAACGAATCCGGAATAAAGCGCTGCCGTGAAATCTACTTCATCGAAATACGGATTCCATTCATAATAAGATGCCGATTTCAGCGGGCTGCCGCCGATTTGAAGATCTGGATTCGGCAGATTGGGCTCTTCAAGCGGCGTCGTATTCGCCGTGTTCGTAATGAAGCCGTCAACGCTTGCTTTGCCAGCTGTCGTGCCGTCTACAACCGTCGTGAACAGGTCGATCGCAGGACCGCGGTTCGAATCCCATCCGAGCCAGCCGGAGTGGCCGATGTCCATATACGTGTATACATTCGAAATGGAATGCAGTTTATTCAGTGCATAACGCGTAGCATCCACATAAATGCCGGAGGAGTTTGCTGCTGCGCAGTTCGGATCGCTCAGGTTCGTAACGAGGTTCGGAAGCGAGTCCGGCTCGATGATCGTGACGATGCGGATGCCTTCATATTTGGATTTGGAGAGGACGTTGTAAATCGCATCGATGTATTGCGTTTTATACGTTGCAAGACCATCTGCCGTCAGCGGCAGCTCGCCGTTGGATGCGAGTGCGTGGCAGTCGCGGCCTGGCAAATCATAAATGACGAATTCAACAGCGATTGGCGTGCTGCCTTGTTTAGCCGCGAGCACATTATCCATCGTTTGTTCGAGGCTGAGGCGTCCGCCGTTAGCGTCACCGCCCTGGATAGCCGCGATTCGGTCGAGCCAGATTGCTGTCGGATACGTTTTGACCGTCTCCATCTTAGCCTTCAGTACAGGGTCTGTTACTTGTGCAATCGAAGTATCTATTAGAGCCGCATAATCTGGGTTGATATACTGTGTCGCCCCTACATAAGGATTGTCAACGTGCGCCTCAGCTGCGTTTGTTGCTGCGCCGAAAGTTACGAATACGTTGAAGACGACTGCACACATGAGAAGCATCTTTGCAGTACGTTTCGTAATTGCTTTGAACAAGTCGTGTCACTCCTTCTTAGATATGATTTAGATTAGGGGAAGGAGCCCGATGGTTCGGGTTCCTTCCTAGATGCCTGTAAGCCGTTCTTTACGGCTCAATCCCCCATACGAGGGAACCGCTGTTGTACAGCGTTACTTTGTTCCAGTCCGCGAACGACGATTTCGTTCCATCGAACGAGTAGTCATCACTTTCCGAGAAATTCGTCCAGTCGGACTTCGCAATACGAACTTGGATGTCGCCTGTTTGACCGCCTGCTGCGATCGAACCTGCTGCCGAGCTGAACGACAGCTCCAGATACGTATCCGCCGTCGTTTTCGCCGGGCTGATCGTGCCGAACACGCCGCTTACTGCGCTCGTGCCCACTTGCGCGTAGTCCACCCAGTAGTTAAGCGATGCGCTCGTCGTATCCTTCGTCAGGTAGTAACGCAGCTTCAGGTTGCTCAGGCTCACCGCTGTTGTACCTGTATTCTTAATGTTAAACGTTGCGTAGATTTGGTTGTCGGTCGCATTGGCATTGCTCAGCTTGTATTGAACAACGAGACTGCTAGTCGTTGTACTGCCAGCTGGCGTTGCGCTTACTGCCGACGAGTTCGCCGATTCGCCTGCGCTGTTCACTGCGCTGACGACATAATAGTACGTCGTGCCGTTCGTCAGGCCTGTATCTGTGTATGTCGTACCCGTTACACCCGTCGCTACCGTAGTGAATGTGCCGCCGCTTGTCGTTGAACGTTTCACGTTGTAGCTTGTTGCGCCTGTCGATGCCGTCCACGACAGCGCCACTTGGGCGTTGCCCGCCGTTGCCGTCAGACCCGTTGGTGCCGCTGGTACCGTTACTGGTGCCACTGGCGTTGCGCTCGCTTGCGTCGAGTTCGCCGACTCGCCAACACTGTTCACAGCACTGACAACGTAGTAATACGTCGTGCCGTTCGTCAGGCCCGTGTTCGTGTACGTCGTGCCTGCAACACCAGTTGCAATCGTCGTGTATGGACCGCCGCTTGTCGTCGCGCGCTTCACGTTATAGCTCGTTGCGCCCGTTGACGCTGTCCACGTCAATACCGCCTGTGCATTGCCTGCCGTTGCCACAACGCCTGTCGGTGCTGCTGGTGCAGTCGCTGCTGCTGCCGGCGTTGCACTTGCTTGCGTGGAGTTCGCGGATTCGCCAACACTGTTCACTGCACTGACAACGTAGTAGTACGTCGTGCCATTCGTCAGGCCCGTGTTCGTGTACGTCGTACCCGTCACACCCGTTGCTACCGTCGTGTACGTGCCGCCGCTTGTCGTTGCACGTTTCACGTTATAGCTCGTTGCGCCGCTCGAGGCCGTCCAAGACAGCGTCACTTGCGCATCGCCTGCTGCAGCAGCCAATGCCGTTGGCGCTGCCGGTGCCGTCGTTACAGTCGAGCTGTTGATCAAGCGATCATATTCTGCGTATGCTGTCGCAACGTCAACCTGCGCCCAGAAGCGGTGGTACGTGAACGTCGGCGTGCCACTTTCCCATTTCTTCGTCGTTGTATTGTAGGAAGTGTTGTACAAGTTCGAGAGATACGACCACATTGGATCCTGCGTGATCTTCGGACGTTGGTCGACATAGCTGATGTAGACGCCATTGCCGCCTTTAGATGCATCGGAAGCAATACCGTTCGTTCCTGGCAGCGAAGCGCCTTGACCGTTCGTTCCTGACCACGTCGAAGGAATGTATGTTTCTTTCGTGAAGTAGCGGTAGTAGTCACCGCGCTGCTCCGATTTCACGATACCTTTGCCATCGTTGTAGCTCCAGATCGTGTCAAGCAGCGTTTTCGCCGTCGTTTTTGCTTGATCGCCGAGCGTCGTGTAAGCGCCCGTGTCAGCCTTCGTTGCCGCTGCGTAGAACGACAGTGCTTTGATGTAGCTGCCGAGTACGCCTACGTCTTGGCTTGGATCTTTCGTAACCGTTTTGTACGTTGGGTTGCCCGTGTACGTGGAATAACCATTCCACGTGTCAGGCTGACCGGACCATTCGAGCGTACCTGGGATGTAGAATTCGCCCGGTGCCGAAGTCGTTGCGATCGCAGGGTTTGCGCCGCCGAGAACTTGCTGACCAGCCGCGTTCAGGTAGTAGCCGTTAGCATCCGTATTTGGCTTCTGGTTGACGAACGTATAGTCGAGGGCGTAATCCACCCATCTGTCCATAATGCGTTTCGCCATTTGGTAGTTCGTGCTCGTCTTGTCACCGCTCGCTGCGAGGATGTAGTACATCTCAGCGACACGTTCGATCGGCCATGCTTGGAAGCCGAACCATTGGTTCGAATCTGGGTCATGATACACTGGCGCTTGTTGGTACGCCATGCCGTAGAATGTGCTGACGCCCGATGGATAAGAGGAGTAGTCGCCGTTCCAGCTGTTCGTTGCGCCGCCGCCGATTGCACCTTCACTGGATTGCAGCCAAGTATAGAACTCGAGCTGACGCGCAAGCGAAGTGTTCCAGTCCGATTGTGCCGTAGGCGATGACGGAATCAGGCCGCCTGCCGTCGTCGACAATGCATATGCTGCTACTGGGTTCTGGTAAGCTTGGTGCGCATGGCTTGAGCCGATCCGCCAAGCCCAGTTGCCGCTGCCGTTGTCGCCAAGGCCGCCGCCCCATGCCGTATACCATGCCATCAGGTACATGCTGGAATCTTTCCCCGTCCCTGCAGTCGGGCTGCCTGTCGAGGAGCTGCCGATTTTCTCGAAATATTTGTCATACATGTCATAGCGGAGATAGTCGCCCATCTTCTTCGCCTTGTCGAGGTACGTCTGATTGCTGTAGCCGAGCTGCTTCGCCCAGTACATAACCTGAATAACACGGCCATCCGCGTCGGAGGCGTTCGTGTAGCGCCATTGTTTCGATGGCGCTGCGCTTTCCTTCGTAAACAAGGACATGAAGCCTTCGCCCGTCTTACCGAACGCTTGGTTATCTTGCGATGGGTGCGTGACCGCTTCGAATACCGACTCCTGCTCGCCGCGTTGGAACGTGTTCACGTACGTTGACGTGTGGGATGGGTTCAACAAGTTGCCGTATCCATACCAGTTATCAACGTCGATCAACCAGTGCATCAGGTAGGTTTGGTTGTTGCCATATGTGGATTTGAGCTCGGCGTCCAGAGGGTCTTTGCCTGGCGTTTTGCTATTGCCGAGCGTAACGGGGTATTGATCTGGGAAAGGTTTCTCTGGCGCGTAGGTTGCTGGGCTGCTCGGACTGTAGTAGCTCATCGTAGGCTGCTCTTCTTTGCCGTCGCCCTCATTGACCGGGATAATGTATTTCTCCATGTTATCCCAAGCCTTCTCCAGATGCGTCCAGTCACCTGTGTAGTAGCCATACAGCGTTTCCAGCCACAGCCAGTAGCTGTACGCCTCAGACGTACTCATGTGGCCATAGTCTGGCGCTTCGCTGAGCAGCGTCTCAATCGCATGATAAGGGATGCCCTCGGCGGAGAAATATCCATTCGTCGTGCTGGTCAGCTGGTTATACAGCTGGAGGAATCGTTGTCCCTCAACGGTCGTTGCCGCCGCTTCCGCTTTCTTCGGTGCAACGTTCAAAGTGCCGACGCCTGTCGAGAGCGACAGTGCCGCACCAAGAACGATTGCCAATCCCTTGCGGGTGGCCGATCTTAACATTGCTAATTTCCTCCTTCTAATGAATAAATATATCGCACGGGTTAAGCGCCTCTCTGAAGATGCCTAACCCGTCTGCGAACGATAAAAGCATGAATCCAACAAGCTTCTTGCTTATGGCTCAATGCCCCAAGCGAGCGATCCACTTTGATAGAGCGTGACTTTGTTCCAGTCCGCGATCGAAGATTTCGTACCGTCAAACGAGTAGTCATTGCTCTCATCGAGATTCGTCCAGTCGGACTTTGCGATACGGATTTGAATGTCACCCGTTTGACCGCCTGGCGCGATAGAACCTGCTGCGCTGCTAAACGACAGCTCCAGATACGTGTCTGCCGTCGTCTTCGCTGGGCTGACTGAACCGAACGCGCCGCTGACTGCGCTTGTGCCTACTTGCGCGTAATCGACCCAGTAGTTCAGCGATGCGCTCGTCGTATCTTTCGTCAGGTAGTAACGCAGCAGCTTCAGGCTGCTCAGGCTTATTGCTGATGTACCTGTATTTTTAATGTTGAACGTTGCGTAGATTTGGTTGTCATTCGCGTTGGAGTTGCTCAGCTTATATTGCACAACAAGGCTGCTCGTTGGCGTCGTTCCGCCGCCTGTCGGTGTCGCGCTTGCAGTCGCCGAATTCGCCGACTCGCCTGCACTGTTAACAGCGCTTACAACGTAGTAGTACGTCGTGCCGTTCGTCAGTGCCGTGTCCGTATAGGAGGTACCCGTGACACCTGTCGCGATCGTTGTGAACGCACCGCCGCTAATCGCTGACCGCTTCACGTTGTAGCTCGTCGCGCCACTTGATGCCGTCCAGCCTAGGACCGCCTGCGCATCTCCTGCTGTCGCCGTAAGCGATGCAGGGGCTGCCGGTATCGTCACTGGCGCTGCCGCTGGTGTCACACTCGCTTGCGCCGAGTTCGCAGACTCCCCAGCGCTGTTAACAGCGCTTACAACGTAGTAGTACGTCGTGCCATTCGTCAGGCCCGTGTTCGTATAGGACGTGCCTGTGACGCCCGTCGCTGCCGTCGTGTACGGACCGCCGCTTGTTGCTGCCCGCTTCACGTTATAGCTCGTCGCACCAACGGATGCTGTCCAGCTAAGGACCGCTTGTGCGCTGCCCGCCGTCGCAGTGAGCGATGTCGGCGCCGGTGGAACCGTTACCGGTGCAGCCGTCGGCTCTTGGCCAAACACCTTCACGCCTGCGTCATAGACCGGCATGAGCGACGTCTTCGCCGTCGTCTGCGTAACAAGACCGGCATAGGAATAATCGTTCGTCGGATCCCAAGCACCCTGCGGCGCCGTAATCCGGAACTGTACTTCCTTTTTGTAATAAGGCTGACCGCCTGGATAAATCTTCGTCCCTGAGAAATCCACGTCCACATAATAAATGTGATTCGCGGCGTCATAAGGAAGCACTTGGGATACCGTCGCGCCTTGGTTATAGTTCGTGATGACGCTTAGGTCAGCTGCGGTATAGCCCGCGTTATACACCTCGCTCAGGTTCACAAAATACTTGAACGAGAGCTTATCGCCCATCCGTGCCGGCCAGCCGGAACGGTTGTTGAGCAATGCTTTGATCTCGGTAAAATTCGTTCCCGCTTGGTTGATCGCCGCTTCGACGAACATCTCGTCGCTTCTCGTCTCTGCCACCGGGAAATTCGCAAGCGGCTGTTGACCCGCACCATAGAGCAAATTCATCTTCGCGAGCGATGCAGTGAAACCAGCGTTGTAGTCGGTCGCCACTTCGTTGCTGACGTAATCGGATACCGAATCCGTGTAGGCATCCGAAGCATTCGGGCCGCCTACCAGTGCACCATACAGCACATGTCGATGAGTGGTCGGATCGAGCATGCTGTCGGCCCAAGAACTGTGCGACGTCCGATGATGCGGATGCTCCGGCGCATTAGTGCCATAGCCAACTACATAGCTGCGATTCGAAGGATTATCGCCAAGCGCGTAATTAATTTGTTTTGTTGCAAAATCAACATACCTTGCCTTCTTCGCCGCATCCGTTACGAAGTCTGAGTAGACGAATGCGAGGAATGCGGCGTTAGACGCGTAACGCAGCGAGCCCCACGAATCCAGCCACGCAAGACCGCCTGGCGTATACGTAACCCGCTCACCGCCTGTGCCAACCGTCCAATAATCTAGATTTTTCTCAGCCTGTGTGACATATGTCGCAGCTTCTGACCGTCCCAGCTGAGATAATGTACGTGCAAGCAGTACCGTTGAGCCGTATGAAACGTCGTCCCAGCTCATCGTCCACTTGTAGCCCAATTGACCGGCTTGATCTCTTCCCCAGCCATTGGTCGCTTGCAGTGCTTTATCCAGATACGTCTGATCATTCGTAGCCAGATAGAGCCAAATACCGCCCCATGTCAGCTCGTCATAATAGCCGCTCCATGAGTTGTAGAACTGCTGCGCATCCGTGATGCAATCCGAATATTTGCCGCGATACGTGTCAGCGAAGCTATACAGCTGCTTCGCATGCGTCAGCAGCTGAGCTGAATATGCTGAATCCGTGCTGGCGAATACGATGGAAGATGCCGCAAGCGCCGCCGCTGTCTCACCTGCCAGGTCGGAGCCTGGGCATGCCGCGGTAATTTTGTACGACTTGCGTTCCATCTGCATCACTTCAGCCGGACCCCACCATTGGTGGTCAACCCCGCCTGTGCCGACTTGGCCATACAGCTCATTGGGCGCCGTATGTGCCTTGATGAAGTAGTCGTCGACCCAGCGCAGGTTGTCGAGAATCGCATTCAATTGTCCCGACTGTGCGTAGCCATCACGGTACTCGTATACCGACCATGCAAGCATGGCTGCCGAGTACGCCATTGGCAGTCCGAACTTCACGTGATCACCAGCGTCATACCATCCGCCCGTCAGGTCTACGCCATTGTCGGCGCCGTCCGTTAGGCCGGAATCACCCCGCCACTCTACTCGGTTATTGGAGGGCAGCTTGCCCGATCGCTGCGCCTCATAGAAGTAAACCGCTTTCTGCAACGCTTCGGCATAATTGTAGTTGCCTGCTGCGCTCGCATGTTGTATCGATCCACCTAGCGGTGAACCAACTAGCAATAGACATGCCGTTAGCGTGTACGCAAGAAGCTTTCCAGCCCATTTCCGCGTACGTCTCATTAACGTTTTCCTCTCCTTTGCTGGCTTCAATTTGCAAGTATCTGGATGTCGCTTACCTTCCTCCTTTCTTCGACGAGTTCGCAGCCGTTATTGGCGGTACTATCAATTTATAGCATCGATACTAGTCGGACTAGCAAATATCATGACTTCTTAGCTGTCACTTTGATGACCTTCCCCCTTCACAAAATGACAACAAACATGGAGAACCCCATCGTTTCTTGAAAAATAAAAAAGTGCCGAGCGCGCGCTGCACGCCCAGCACCTTATTTTTAAAACCCGCAAACTGGTATTGACCGCTTAGAACTTCGCACCAATATCGGTACCCGATGGCGTACCTGCGCCTATCAGATCACTGCCCGTCGCAAGCTTCAAGAAGTTGCCTACGACCGGCGCGCCATTCGCCGCACGCGAGATGCTTGCCGTCAGGCTGACGAAATCAGCGGAGCTGGCCACGAGTCCCTTGGCATTCGTCGATGCGCTGTTCTTCCACCATACGTTCGTGCTGGACACGTCTGTGCCGCTTGTTTTGTCGCTCGAGGCGCCTTGGAAGCTCAGGTTGTTCGTGAATATATGCGTGCCAGCATCAAATGCAAAGTTGCTGCCGCCGTTGCTGTACGACGTATTGTTCGTCATCGTAATGGAGCCTGGATTGCTGTTATACGTGAATCCATGCTTCTTATTGCTGAACGCGATGCTGTTGATGACGATATGGTTAACGGCGATACTCTCGCCTCCGAGCTTAAACCCGTTGCCGTCGCTGTCCGTTGTGCTCGTGCCATCGGACGTCTGTCCGTTATGATGCGCAATGCTATTCTTAATCGTAACCGCACCGATTGCACCTGTTTCCGTCTTCGTGTACAAATCCCACCCGTCGTCGACGTTGTATGCCGAGATGCAGCCATCAAACACATTGCCAGGTCCAACTGTCAGCTTCGCTGCGAAGCCGTCAGCATCTTCCCCGTTATCTGGGTCATAGTTGTCGTGCGAGTATGAGTTGATGATTTCGTTGTACTTCGGCCAGTCTGCGTAGGCGGCCGATGAGGCGTAACGTCCAAGCTGCAGACCCGTATCGCGGTTATGGTCCGTCTCGACGTTCTCGATCCGGTTGTAGTTGCCGCCAACGTAGATGCCGTTGTCGCCCGCTCCTGTCACGCGAACGTCCTTCACGAGCCAGTAATGGCCGAACACTTGCAGACCACGCTGCGAAGAATCGAAGGATTCACCGGAGAAATCAAGTATCGGCTTCTCGCTGTTGTAGGCTGCAATTTGTTTACGGGAGCTAGTCGAGGAACCGCTGTTATCGCGCTCAATCGTGAGCGGCGAGGAGTAGCTGTACGTGCCCCCGCGAAGGTAGATCGTCTTGCCTGCGGCAATCTTCGTCAACGCCGATGCCAGCGTCGTTGGTTGGCTGAGCGTACCTGGGTTGCTTGCCACGCCATCCGGCGCTACGATCAGATCACCCGTTGCAGGCGTCGTTGTGCCTGTGTCCGTTCCTGTACCTGGATCTGTCGTAGACGAGCTGGACAAGTCCGAGACGACGATGTCGTCGTACTTCGTTGCCGTCTTGAAGGCGACAAGCCCGACAGCACCGCTCGTCAGAGACGAATCGGTGGCCGATAGTTGGAGGACGCCGTTGACGTACATTTTGAGCGAGCTGCCATCCATCTCAAGCTTGATCGTATACCACGTACCAGCGGAAAGCGCATACGACTTGGTTGCCAGCGTCGTACTGGATCCGCTTACTTTTTTGCGCAGCTCAAGTGTTCCGCCGTTGCTGTTATCGAACGATGCCGCATAATAGTTGTTGCCGTCCGTATAGCGTCCCGCCAAATAAATCCGGTTGGAGCCATTGAAGCTGTCGACCTTGATTCGCGACTGAACACTGTAGTTCGTCCATGATGCGCTGCCGCCGGACGTCCGTCCTTCTGAGCTTGACGATTGGTAGTACACATAGTTGCCGCTGTCTTGTACAACCGACCACGTTCCCGTCGTTGCGGTCCAGCCATTCGCGTTGCCGTCATCGAAGTTGTCCGTGAACAAATCAGCCGCTTGTACCGATCCTCCCGACCACATGCCTACCGCCATGACTGCCGCCAGCAGTCCTCCACTTATTCGCTTATTCATGCGCTTCGTCATTATTACGCCTCCTATTGGTTTACAAAATG
The DNA here is from genome assembly GCF_003182255.1 of Paenibacillus cellulosilyticus. Classification (GTDB taxonomy): domain Bacteria; phylum Bacillota; class Bacilli; order Paenibacillales; family Paenibacillaceae; genus Paenibacillus_T; species Paenibacillus_T cellulosilyticus. Next base: position 75,135 of record NZ_QGTQ01000002.1, read on the forward strand.
CTTGTTCGCTCGCAACCCGCTTACGATTGGAATAGGATAAAGCAGATATCGTTCTCGTCATGACGGATGTCATGCCTCCTGAATGCCGACCGTACGAATCGATCTTATTTGCGTGATCTAAAGCGTTGTTCTCACCTCCTGTGGGCTCGAGTTGAGCGCTGTGCTGTCGGCCCCCCTGCCGACACCTGTATCATAGCGGCACGGCTGTGCATTACTGCAATAATCATGTGCTCACATTCGCAGCAGGGCGAGTGACGGCAAGGGTTTGCCTCGCTGTTTAATGCTGCTTATTATCTTGATCTCAGGTTAGAAACAAGAGCCCATTTTGCCCGGTACATCGCACCATCCGTTCGTCTAGTTCATAAGATAAGTTGACTGTATCCCTTAACCTTGTTAAACCATACAAACCCGAGCAAGGAGGGGTGACACTTGAAGGGCAGCGACCACAAGAGCAAATTTTTGTTGACACATCGTGAACGTGAGGTATTCGAGCTGTTGGTACAGGATAAGACGACAAGAGATATTGCTCAGCAACTGTTTATCAGCGAGAAAACCGTGCGTAATCATATTTCCAACGTAATGCAGAAATTGAACGTCAAAGGTCGTTCACAAGCAGTTGTCGAGCTGATCAAGCTTGGGGAGCTACAGATCTAATCAGCGTTGATCGTATAGATCCAGATTCGTTATGGAATCGGCCTTCATATTGGTGTTTCCGGTTAGGAGACATGAATGTGGAGGTTTTTTTGATTTTGGTGGGGGTATTTCGAACTGTTGGTACAGGATAAGACGATATGAGATATTGCTCAGCAACTGTTTATCAGCGATAAAACCGTGCGTAATCATATTTCCAACGTAATGCAGAAATTGAACGTCGATGGTCGTTCACAAGCAAAACAAAACAAGCGATGCTTATCGAATAAGCGCCGCTTGTTTATGGATAAGAGGCCATCTTTCAGTGAGACGCCCTTGTTATTTCATTCAGAAACCGATACCCCGCCAGAAACCCTGCCATATAACCGGCGTCACATGCTTCGAGCTCCAGGTAGCCAATCTCGGATCGCAAATTGAACAATCTCGCTTTCACTTCATCCGATACATGGTCCTGCAGCGAATCGAAGAGCTTATCTACTTTACCGGATTGGTTATGAAATAATTCATATTCGATACCCGAATGTTCAACCTCGTATTTCAGCTGCGTAGCGGCGATTTGTCGTAAGACGAGCCGCATCCCTTCTTCATAAACGCCTGCCATCCGCTCCAATTGTTCGCTTTTGATAGGGACACCATGTCGGTCCGCAACCTGTGCAGCCTCTAATAGGGAAACCATGCCTCGATGAATACCACTCATGACTAGCCCTCCTTGATCGTCTATCATCCTCTTCTTAAAGAGGTTGTTCCAAAAGTCCATCTTTGATCACGAAGCAGCACAAGAAGCGTAATCGGCATCGAATCTTGAATGGAGCAGAGACTTCCGGTTCTCACGTAGCACATCACTACGCTCCGATCCTCATTCCTTGCTCTCATACAACCTTCTTGGTGCTGAAATCCGAACTTTTTGAACACGCACTTAAAGTCTATTAATCTATATTCTTGAAAATAGAAAACTAGAACAAAAGAAATCCCCGCACAGCGAATCCTGTCGGACCCACTGCGCGGGGATTAATCGTTCTAGCCGTCCAAGCGCATCACTGTGCTGGACCTTATGGAACTGGTACTTCCTCTACTGGCTGCAGCGCTTGAACTTCATCAGCCGTCAATGCACGATCGTACACTTGAAGCTCATCGATCTTGCCTTTGAACGGTGCATCCCAGTAGTTAACGCCAAGCGCGAATAACCCATTATCCGTCGTGAATATGTTAGGGAAGTTCGTACCCGTAACTTTGGCTACGCCATCCACATATATAACAACTGTGCCATTGTTGACCGTGAACGTGATTGTGACCCATTGATTGAGTGGGATTTGCTCACCGATCTGGGCGTCATTATAGTACGGAGAATTTGCGATATTCTTATTCGCCCACAGCTGCGTTGGCTGTGCGTCGCCAGTACCTCTTGGAATAAGGCTGATCCACTCCGTACCAGATAGTGCACCAAAGAACGCTGTCGTGTACTGCGATTCTTGTGTCAGGTAGAGCGACATCGAAACCGAATACGAGTTTCCGGAAATCAACCCATTAGGGAGACGAATGCCGGAAGTGCCGTTAAATACCGCTGCTTGACTCGAGCTCGTTACACCGGTGTCAAATGTAATATTCCCACCTGTGTTATCGATGCGATTACCCGTAACCGTGCCTGTCGAGCTGCTGAACGAATCATTCAAATTACCTTCAAACTTATACTGCGCAATTGCACCGTCTGTAACCGTGACCGTGTAGGACGCCGTCTTCTCGCTGCCATCTGTTGTCTTAGCTGTAATCGTCGTCGAACCTACTTGCAGTGCAGTAACTGCACCCGTACTGTCAACGATTGCAACATCCGAATTGGAAGAGCTCCAGTCCAATACTTTATTCTCTACAAATTTCGGTTCGAAATTGATCGTAGGCGTAAACGTGCTGCCTACGGACATGCGTTTCTCCGTAACCCCGAATGTGATCGAGTCGATCTTCACCGTATCATCGTACACCATGTCTCTTACTTCGTTCGGAGACAATACGCCTTCATAGATGCGCAGATCATCGATCATCCCTTTGAATGGCGTATCCCACCAGTTAATGCCCAGCGTGAAGGTGCCATCCGCATTTGAGAACAGATCCGGGAAGTTAGAAGCTGTAAATGTCTTCACGCCATTGACGTAAATAATGACCGCTCCGTCTTCCACCGATACGGCGATATGGCTCCACTCGCCTGTTGGAATCGTCGTGCCGGTAATGCCGTCGAACCATTGATCGTTCGTCGCGCTAAGATCACGTGCCCACAGCATCGTTCCGCCGTTCCAGCCTTTTGGCTGCATGCTGATCCAGCTGTCCCCGTCTGTTGCACCGAAGAAGGCCGTCGTATACTGTGTCAATACATCTGGTTTCATCCAGAACGAGAACGAATATTTGTTGCTGTGAATGAGGCCGCTTGGCAGCATAACACCAGAAGCGCCGTCAAATACAGCAGCATTGCCTTTGTAGCCTGCAGCGAATGTAATGTTGCCGCCTGCTGCACCAATCAGGTTGCCTGCAACAGTTCCCGCAGCGAACGTTCCCGTGCTGTCGTCTAGATTGCCATCAAACGTATAGTTAGCTGTCATCGTTGCTTTAATCTTCGGTGGTACAGTCACTGTGAACGTCTTGGTTGCTGTCGTCGAACCCTTCGTTACCGTTGCAGTCAACTCAACAGCACCTGATGGCTCATCCCATTCCGGACGCGTTACTGCACCAGTCTCCGACACGATGCTAGCATTGGACGTCTGCCATGTAATCGTCGTATGACGTGTACCTTCAGTCGGAAGGCTCAAGTCGGATACAACATTGGTCGTATCGCCAAGATCGATGCCATTCACGACATCGCTAACAACCTGCTGCTCGGTCTCGTCCTGCAGTTTGCTGCCCCAAATCGTAATGCCTTCGCCGGACATCGCCGTGAACGTCATAACGCCTCGTTGCGATGTGCCGTCCCACTCGCGTACGAATACGCCTTTGTAAGTTGCACCGCCGACAGTAATCGTCGCTTCATTGTCGCCAGACAGGCTCCACGTACCTTGCTCATCACCAGTGACCGTATGATTAGCATTCAATTGAACGAATGTCGAAGTCGTCAAGTCCTTCGTTGTTGTCTTGCCATGATTAATAAACTTGTATTCGCCAACGATATCCTGCTCTACTACTTGATCCAGCTTCTCGCCCGAATAACGATAAGGCGATACGATCGGCCAGTTGTCCTCGTTCAAGAACATTTGATGGACGCGAACTTCGTGACCTTCACCTTGGTTCGGGAAGCGCGAGTGGAAGATCAAGAAGTATTGTCCCGTTTCCTCGTCAATATAAACGGAGTTGTGGCCCGGCGATAGGTAGCCGATGCCATCGCCCGTTCCAGGGTCGCCTGGCAGACGCTCGAACTCGTAGTTACCGATCATTTTGTTACCATAATCATCGTTATTCGCACTCGAATTCGGAAGTACTGCGCTTTGCCCTTTCGCATCAAGGAAAGGACCCGTCGGCGAAGTCGAGCGGAACATCCGCATGTTGTAGCCGCCATCCGAAGCCAAACCGCCATACGTAACATTCAGGAAGTAGTAGCCCGTATTCTCGTCATACACAACGAACGGACCTTCACCAGATTTACCGTAGCCGCCAGCAACTTTCGTACCGAAATAACGGTCAATCATACGGCCGTCTTCCGTCGTGCCGTCTGCACCTGGATAGATCGCTTCGCCTGTTGCCTTATCGATCTCCAGTGCGAAGATACCGCCGGACCATGAGCCGTATACCATCCACAGCTTGCCGTCCGTGTCATAATACAACGCCGGATCAATCGCGTTCGGATACTGGCTGTTCTTGTACGAGCCGTCTGTATTGAACCAGCCGTTATTCTCGCCTTGGAGCGTACCGCCGTCAATCAGATTCTGGATGTTCGTGTTCTGCCAGTTCTTATTAACCGTGCTGTTCGCATCTGTCGCATCGTTCTGCGTGAAGCCGGAGTACATAATCGTGTCTACGTACGTATAAGGACCCTCGATATTCTGCGATACGGCGTAACCGATCGCCGAACGGATATACGTCGCAGATGTACAGTAGTACATGACGTAAGCACCTGTCGTGCCATCTCCATTGTCATAGTCCTTATTGTAGAACACATATGGCGCCCAAACGGAGAAGCCGCCTTTGCTGTCGGCATCGTTCTCGCCTGCCCATGCGAAGGAGCCATGCAGGTTCTCTGACAAATTACCGAAGAGGACGTTTTCCGGTGTCGTGTAGCCGTTCGTGAAGCGCGTCCAGTTCATCAGGTCGCTCGATTTAGCCGCCTCAATGTGTGAGCCAAATACGTAGAACTCGCCCGTATCCTTATCGACTGCGATCGATGGGTCATGTACGGATACGTTCGTGAACGAAGGCTTCGTTACCGTAACCGTAACCGAATCCGATAGCGTGGAATTCGACTTCGATTGTGCTTGAATGACTGCAGTACCGGGAGCTACTGCCGTAACTTTACCCTGCGAATCAACCGTCGCTACCTCTTTGTTGCTCGATGACCATTGAAGGCTCTTGTCTGCGGCATTAGCAGGCGACACCGTAGCGGTAAGGCTCTTCACATCACCCACCAGCAAGCCAAAATCTTCTCGCTGATCAAGCGCGACCTGCGTTACCGCTACTGGCAGCGTTACAGAACCACTCGAGCCAGATCCAGAACTTCCAGTCCCACCCGTGCTGCCTGTATTACCCGTTTCACCTGTGCTGCCTGTACCGTTCTGGAACACCAGCTTTGCAGCCGACTTCGGATCAGATGCGTTTACCTTGCCGCTGCCCTTCACTTGAATGCTGCCATCAACCTTGATGACAACCTCTTTCACTTCGCCCTTCTCATCGATGTTCAGGACGGCTTGTTGCTGGAGATTCAAGTTATTAATAATACCTGCAAGCAATTGAAGCTCTGGTGTCGTGAGTGCACGAACGTCTACATTATCGAAGTTGCCTTCGAGCTGAACCGTTGCTCCTGCAGACATCGATTCGTCGAGAATAACCGACGAGAAGCCTTTGCCGTCCGCATCATTCTCCTCAACCAGCTTCGCACCGGAGATCACGAAAGTTTGCTCAACCGTCGTATCGCCTTTGGTCACAACGCGAATCTGACCATTCTTCTTATCGATAATAATCGACTTGATCGTCGAGTCGTTCAGCTTGATGCTGTTGACGCCGCCGCCGTTAATATGTACTTGTCCTTTAACGGTAACGCGGTTAAGGTCAACGTCCCCTTCGCCAACGCCTGCCGTCAGAAACAGGTCTCCTTCGATTACCGTATCTTCCAGCACAACACCTGGTTTGCTGATGACCATATTACGCGTAGTTAAATCCGAATACGTTCCGGCTGCATTCACAATCTCGCCGGACAGGTTATTCATCATGCGAATAGCCTCTGCGCGTGTAATCGACTTATCGCCGCCGAACGTACCGTCTGGGTAACCGTTTACATATCCGTCATTGACTAATGTCTCTACCGCTTCTTTGCTCCACGCCGGCAGCGATGCAACATCGCTCAGTGACGTCGCTGCATTCGATGCAGCAAGCTCGAAGCCTCTGTACAGCATAACGGCTGCTTCTTTGCGGCTGATTGGCGCATTCGGATGAACGGAGCCATCGCTATATCCCTGGATAATGCCTGCAGCGACCGCCTTCTGGAATGCCGCATACGAATAATCCGTTGATTTCAGATCCGAGAACGATAAGGAAGCCTTATCTACAAAATTAAACACACGATCAAGCAATACAACGAACTCTGCCCGCGTAATCGCTTGGTTAGGCTTAAACGTGCCATCGGCATAGCCGGTCAGCAAATGCTTATTGAACCACGTTGCGAAATCCCCTTCAGCCCAGTGGCCTGCAACATCTGAACCTTGAACAGCGCTGCTATTGCCTGCGGCACTTGTATTGTCAGCTGCATTCACTGCACTGATATCGCTGGCAAAAGCGCCAGACGGTACGATCATCGACGCCATCAGCAGCATGGCAATCTTACGTTTCATCGATTGTTTCACGATTGGTTAATACCTCCTATTAGGTGGCTTCTTGAAGTGTGTGACATTACGGTTATTCTGCATGCGCCATTCTAGTGTGCTGCACGCACCACCTCCTGGTAATAATAACGCTTACAAAACTATGCCAAGCTGAACATTCTGAGATACTTCCTGTAATAAGGTGTTTCTAAATCGTTCAAAAGGTAAGAAGGCAAGAAAAAATGAAGGCGCATACAAACTGAGGATATTAACAATATTATTACTTAATTAAGCAATATTCAAGTCATTTTTATTAATAAATATATTAATCTAAAAACGTAGTACTTTGTCATCCTATGTGGAATAAGCACGCCTCAAAAAAGAGCCTCAGCGCGTCATGCGCTAAGGCTCTTCATCATCCATATATCCCCATAACAGTTGGGTTTTTAGAACGGGAATTTACGTTCTTCCTTTTGCACCGAAATCCATTTCGACGTTGTAAATTCCTCAAATCCGATCTCGCCGTGGTAGCGTCCGATGCCAGAAGCTTTCTCTCCACCGAACGGTGCATTCATATCCATATTAATCGTCGTATCGTTCACATGCGTCATCCCGCTCTCGATCGCAGAAGCAAACGACATTGCGCGATCCAGATCTGTTGAGAACACAGCGCTCGACAAGCCATACTCGGTATCATTGGCAATTGCCAACGCTTCTTCTTCCGTCTCGAACGGAATAATGGTCGCAATGGGTCCAAAAATCTCGGTGCTCGCAAGCTTCGACTTCGGATCAACGTCCGCGAAGATGAACGGCGTTACAACGTTGCCGATGCGCTTGCCTTCAAGCACAAGACGCGCACCCTCTAGCTTTGCTGCTTCGGCGATGCCGAGCACCTTCTGGACTTGGCGTTCATTAATGAGCGGCCCGATAACCACCTTCGGATCAGCTGGGTTGCCGAATGCCACCTGCTTCGAACGCTCCGTGAAACGTTCTACGAAGGCATCGTAGTGCTTGCGATGTACCAGGAAACGATTTGTACAAATACACACTTGGCCGGCATTCATATATTTGCTGAATACAGCCGCGTTAACCGCTTGGTCCAGATCAGCGTCTTCCAGCACAACGAACGGGTTGTTGCCGCCCAGCTCCAGCGACGTACGCTTCAGGTTCTTGCCGCACAGCTCGCCGATATGGCGGCCGACGCCTGTCGAGCCTGTAAACGAGATGATGCGCGGCACTGGATGCTCGATCATGTAATCGCCCACCTCTGCGATATCGTAACCAACCACGTTTACGATGCCCTTCGGCAAGCCTGCCTGCTCAAAAATCTCAGCGACAATCGGACCGCCCGACATGAACGTTTGCGTATCCGGCTTAATCACGATTGCATCACCGGCTGCGACAGCAGGCGCAACAACACGCATCGCCATGTACAGCGGGAAGTTGAATGCGTTGATTACGCCGATAACGCCTAGCGGATAGCGGTACACATGATTTTCTTTGCCAGGCAGTTGAGCTTGGAATACTTGCGGCTGGAACATCAGATCGACATATTCGATTGCCGACATGATCGAACCTGCGGCAGCCATGAACTCGGACATCGTCTTCACGAACGATGCGCCCGTTTCTTTGACCATGAGCGCAACAATCTCGTCTTTGCGGCTCATCAGAATTTGTGCGGCACGACCGAGTACTGCCTTACGTTCATCAGCCGAAGACTTCGCCCATTCCTTCTGTGCGGTCTTCGCTGCGTTGTACGCTTCATCAATATCGTCACGGTTCGCCAGCTTGATCTGGCAGATCACTTCGTTATCGAATGGGTTGATGTTATCAAATACTTGCTCGCTCGAACCGTCGCGCCATACGCCGTTGATGTACTGCTTGTTGTAGTTATCAGACATAAGGAGTGCCTCCGATCTTATCGCTTTATCATTAGAATTTCGTAATAACCGTCACGCCGAAGCCTGCATAGTTCGTCATATCGTCGAACGCTTCGTTGATTTGTTCCAGTGCGATTTGCTTCGTTACGAGCTCGCCCGGCTTCAGCTTGCCTTGCTCCACCATGTTCAGCATGTTGCGATACTCTGGAATTGGCATCGATACCGAACCAACCAGTTGGAGCTCGTTCATCGTAATCAGGTTAACCGGCACTGGCGTCATGCCGCCGTTCGGATTGGAGCTGATGCCGAGCTGTACGTGACGACCGCGCTTCGTCAGACTGAGCAGCGAGTTGATAACCGTATCTTGGATGCCAAGTGCGTCGATCGAGATGTTCGCGCCGCCCTTCGTCAGCTCTTTGATCGCTTGCGGTGCGTTCACGTTCTTGCTGTTGATCGTTGCGACTGCACCGAATTTTTTCGCAAAATCAAGCTTGTCGTCCGCGATATCCACTGCGATGACGTTCGCGCCTGCAGCCGATGCGATCTGGATCGCGGACAGGCCAACGCCGCCGGAACCGTATACGGCTACCCATTCGCCTGGACGAACCGCACCACGGGATACTACGCCATGGAATGCCGTCATGAATCGGCAGCCCATTGCGCTTGCCGTCAGGAAGTCGATGCTGTCCGGCAGGTGAAGCAGGTTCAAGTCAGCATTCGGAATGTGAATGTACTGCGCGAAGCCGCCTTCGAAGCTAAAGCCAACCATCTTCATGTTATCGCATACGTTGTGGTGGCCAGCTTGGCAGTGCGGGCATGTGCCGTCGCCTTGGCTGAAAGGCACGATAACGCGGTCGCCTTTCTTGAAATTGCGAATGTTCGAGCCAACCTCTTGTACGATACCGCTCATCTCGTGGCCGAGAATATGCGGAAGCTCCTTCATTGCGTTCTTCATATGGCCCGTCCAACCGTGCCAGTCGCTGCGGCATACGCCTGTTGCTTCTAATTTAAGAATAACGCCGTCTGGTGTAAGCGTCGGATCTGCGACCTCTCGTACAACCAACGGTTCATTAAACGCTTCCAATACTGCAGCTTTCATATAAGAGTCATCTCCGTGTGAATGTTTTATGAACTTCGTCCTTAATTATAGGCACGGGGATTACTGATGTATAATACATAATAAACTATGGTATGATAGCCTCTAGTCTATGAGTAAGGAGAAATGAGTGTAATGGAGCTGCTTCAGCTAAAATACTTCCAAACCGTCGCAAGGTTGGAGCATATTACGAAGGCAGCGGAGGAGCTCAAGATTGCGCAGCCTTCGCTGAGCAAAACGATTACAAGATTAGAGAGTCAGCTCGGCGCCCCTCTCTTCGACCGGCAGGGCCGCAACATCCGGCTCAATCCATTCGGCAAAGCGTTTCTTGTACGAGTTGATCGGATTTTCCGCGAGTTGGACGAAGGCGTTCGAGAAGTACGCGACATGGCTGGACTTAACCGGGGAAGTATTACGTTGTCCGCCTCTATCGTCAGCATGCTTCCTGATCTAATAGGAGAATTTTTAGCGCTGTATCCTAATGTGCATTTGCGCCAGGTGCTAGAACCATCGACGGTTATCAAGCGCATGCTGGAGGATGGCGAAATCGACCTGTGCATAACAGCAGAACCGATAGAGGGCCCAGACATGGAATGCCTGCCGCTTCGAACAGAGGAAATTTTCGTCGTCGTCCATGATCAGCATCCACTTGCAGGCAAATCGTCCGTATCGATCTACGATCTCAAAGACGAGGTGTTTATTGGGCTGCAGCAGGGCTTCTGGTTCCGTACGATGATTGATAATTTGTGCAGACAGGCTGGCTTCGTGCCCAATATGAAAATCGAGGTCAACGAATCCGATGCGCTTGTTCTGCTTCTTCGCAGACATCTCGGCATTCTATTCGTCCCTGAGACGGCTTGGCGCAAGCGGGCAGAGTTTATGCCCCATCGTCTCCGAATAACCGATCATCCGAATTTTGTCGTGACGACGGGCTTGGTATGGTCCAAGAAACATTATCTATCGATTGCCGCGCAGAGGTTCCGAGAATTTATTATAGATTTCTATAATAATGAACAAGGCAATTCGCTGAATAATCATTAAAACCATTATATCTGTCTCGGTAATCTATGGATTATCGGGGCAGATTTTTCATTTTCAAGAAACGTTCAGGTTCGTTTTATGATGCTTAAAGGTTTATTTAAGACTCGATTAAGGTTCGGCCTTCATGATTAAGACACAAACAAATCCCGCACATAAACAAAAAAACAACTGCCACATAGACGGGCTGAGGAGGAAATTAATCATGATAAATGATAACAATAATAATAATAATAACAATAGCAATAACGAATGGATCGAAACGCAGCAATCCGAGGACGGTACGTACATTGCAACATTTGGTAGAGGTGCTAGATCAAGATCATCGCAACCTGCTTCTACTCCTACTAGAACAAGCCCAGCTAGACGGTCGATTCTCCCGTTCGCCGCAGCTTTCCTAGCAGGTGTCGTCACAATTGGCGGTTTCATGTACGCCGCTGACCAAAGCAACTGGTTCGGGAGCAAGACAGTAGCTGTCGTTCAGACTTCAGCATCGACATCTTCGACTGCTGGACAAGGCGCAGGCATTACAACCGCTTCTGCATCGGTATCGAACGCTGTTGAGACGGGTAACATCTCGTCGATCTACAGTGCAGCAAGCCCTGCCGTTGTTAAAGTCGAAACATTCGTCGAGCAGCAGCAGCAGAGCCTGCCGACGAGAGGCGGTATTTGGTTCGAGCCAGGCACACGCGGCGGCAGCGGCTATGCGCCTGATGGCTCGCAGAGCGGACAAAGCAGTCAAAACGGACAGAGCAGCCAAGACACGCAGAGCGGCAGCCTTGAAGCGCTTGGTACAGGAACGGGCTTTATCGTCGATGGATCGGGCTATATTATGACGAACCAGCATGTTATTGCCGACGCAGACGAGATTCAAGTAACGCTGGAGGGTGAAGAAACGCCATATACAGCAACGGTAGTTGGAACGCGTGAGGACCTCGATATCGCGATTCTGAAAATCGAGAAAACGGACGGCGGCAGCTTCCCTACCGTCTCGTTCGGTGACTCGAATGCTGCAAACATCGGCGATATGGTAGTTGCCATCGGCAACCCATATGGCTTTGATCAAACGCTGACGGTTGGTGTACTCAGCGCGAAAGAACGTCCAATCCAAATTCAAGACGGCGACACGGTTCGCAACTATGAGCACCTGCTGCAAACGGACGCTTCGATCAACCCTGGTAACTCGGGTGGTCCACTCCTGAACGCAAACGGCGAAGTTATCGGCATGAACACGGCTGGCGAAACAGACGCACAAGGTATTGGCTTTGCTATTCCATCCTCCACGATGCAAGAGGTGTACAATGAGCTTGTCACCTCGAAGAGCAGCGTGAATATGTAATGAACGCTGCTGCGATTGGGCACACTGTCGATAATGACATCCAGTGCTGACAATCGCGGAACGTATTGAAAATATCCCCGCTGCGATCGATGCAGCGGGGATATTTTTGCATAAAAGAAGATGGCCGATGATTATCGGTGAGTGTCGACCTTCACAGGGAAGATACGGTCAACCATGGCATTGAATTCAGCGACGAATCCTTGGATCGGATGGCCAGCCTTCACATCGTCCCAGTAGCCATTCATCCGGTCGACGAAGTCTGGGTTAGCCGAAATGTACACATGCTCGACGCCAGGTGACAGTCGTTTGACCTCAGCAGCAATGCTGTTCTTCACCTGATCCGTAAGCTCCATATCCGCGCTGGCTGCAGCACCACCGCTGCGTGCGTGATACAAACCGCCGTCATTGTACATATTGTTATTCGAATAAGGGCGATAGTTGTTTGTGCTGTACGTTCCATAATTCGGTGAACCCGTCGTACCACCGTTGCCCATCATATTGGGTACGCTGTTCATGCCGCTCGCGCCTTTGTAGGCGTGCTTCTTGTTGCTTAGTCCCATTACCCGATAACCCAGACGACCTGTACGGTCGATATCGGTATTGTTCATGATCTTGCCATCGAATGCAGCGCTTGGCGAAGGCGTGGAAGGAAGCGGCTTGCTGCCATATCCATTGCTGTTCAGGCCAAGGCTTTTACTTTGCAGCGTACTCGAACCGCCAGGGCTGACGCCATCATGGAGAGTTACCGCAACATATGCATTGTGGTTCGTCAGCATCACTTTGGCGCTCTTGACGATTTTTTTCGCTGCGAGACTGTCTGCGATGTTTTGGCTCATTTCCAAGCGGTAGTTATCATGGATGCCAACAATGTTGTTGCTGTGCTGACGCTGGATATTGACGCGGTTGATCTCATTCATCTGATCGTTCGTGAACTGTTTGCTAATAATCGGGTTCCCCATCATATCGTAACGGACGCTTTGCTGCTGGATTGGATGACGGTTACCCAGATCACCTTGATTCGCCGCACATCCCGCCAGCATGGTACCAAGCGCGATAGAGGCGGCAATTATCTTGAACTTCTGCTGCATCGTACTCCTCCATTCCGATATTCGAAATAAGAAACAGCTTTTCTTTCGCCTTTATCGTGTGTCGCAAGCGGTACCTATATGCTAGTAGCCGTTTGGAGAAATGGGGACTTTGTGCTTTGCGCACCGAATAGGTAACGAGTTATTGTGCAAAATACAAAAACATGACCAGTTGCCTGTTGGCATGCTATCGAGCGTGGACTTCCGCTTACTCTGGTTCAATTTGCCTGCAGCTCTAACGATCGCCGCAGTGCTTAATCCGCCCCAAATACAACCTATTATTTTCTAACGGTTGCAGCAGCGCTTACTAAAGCTAATTGATGATCGAAACCATACAATCGGCTCTACTAGCCTCTCTGGCAACCGTTAGGTTAGTCAGATACGTGGTTTATAACGAAATAGCCGCTGTGATAACCGTTAGGCGTTAATCTTGGATTCTAGGCCTGTCGTACAAATTGGTACGACTTTTTTTATTTTACCCACTTGACTGGTAGGAATTATTGGATTATTATCAACTCAAGATATTTCAATGCTCATTAATTTAGCGTTGAAGCAATTTCATATCGCCGATTGGATAACCAAAGGCCCCAACGATTCCCGTGCTACGACTACGGGTTTATGTTGCGGCCTTTTTTTTGGTACGACCGAACAAACTGGGTACCAAGGAAAGGAGCGCATAGTGAGCATCGAGAGGTTTCAGCTAGAGGAAATTGATTGGTTATTCCGGCGGATGGTCCGGAAATTCATCAAGGAACGCGACAAAGTTACAGTCGAGGGCATTACGCTCCCCGGTATTCTCATCCTGCAAAAGGTTATGCGAGACGGGGAACAAAAGCTGGGCGATCTCGCTGAGGAGCTTGATCTGACATCCGGCGCAATTACGGCGCTGTGCGACAAGCTGGAGAAGAAAGGCTTCGCCTTACGGCGTCGACTGGAGACTGATCGCCGGACAGTTATGCTCGACATCACAAGCGAAGGACGCAGCATGCTCATTCGCAATCGCGATGTCGGACAGAACAGCATTTCGCTTCTATTCGGCAGTTTCTCGCAGCAAGAACTGGATGCGCAGAAAGCAGCCTTCACCCAGATCACCAGCAATTTGGAGGGCTACGCCGACAACATTATGAATCTCGTAAAGCAAAACGCAGAACAGCCAAGCAGCAATAAGCCGGCACGCGAAGTACCGACGAAGAGCAATTTCTTAAGCTATTAATCTATCATTCAAAGCGAATGCTTCCGATGCGAGTTATTTGCTTACAGGCAGATTACTCGGGAAGCAGCGCAAATAACTTTTAGGAGCGATTACTATGGGACACCCTACTATTTATCCGACGGGCGCTACCGTCTACCTGCCAGAGAAAGCTTGGAGCGGCTACACGATTTTCCAGGCTGCACAAGTTGGCGCACTGCTGATTGACATGAACGGCAAAGAGGTTCATCTGTGGAAAGGACTCCGCGGCTTCCCGAACAAAATCCTGCCAGGCGGCTACGTGACCGGCAGCACGAAGGAACGCGATCCGAAATACGGCTTCCAGGACGAAGCGAACCTTGTCCAAGTGGATTTCAACGGCAATATCGTCTGGAAATTCGACCGTTACGAGCATATCAGTGACCCCGGCTATGAGCCGGAATGGATGGCGCGTGCCCACCACGACTATCAGCGCGAAGGCAATCCGGTAGGCTACTATGCACCAGGTCAAGAGCCGCAAACGAACGGCGGCAAGACACTCATTCTGGCGCATCGCAATGTACGCAAGCCGGAAATCTCCGATAAGCTGCTGCTCGATGACACCATCATCGAAGTCGATTGGGAAGGCAATATCATCTGGGAATGGGCAGTCAGCGACCACTTCGAGGAGCTGGGCTTCGACGAAGCAGCGAAAAACGTGTTGTTCCGTGACCCGAACGGTCGCCACTTCGGCAACGACACCGGCGGTGACTGGATGCATATCAACTCCGCCTCGTGGGTTGGCCCGAATAAATTCTATGACGCTGGCGATGAGCGCTTCCATCCGGACAACATCATCTGGGATGCACGTGAATCGAACATTATCGGCATCACGGACCGCCGTACAGGCAAAATCGTCTGGCAGCTCGGCCCTGACTACTCCAAGCCTGAAGTGAAGCATCTCGGCTGGATTATCGGCCAGCATCATGCACACATCATTCCACGCGGTCTGCCGGGCGAAGGCAATCTGCTCGTATTCGATAACGGCGGCTGGGGCGGCTACGGCCTGCCAAACCCTGCATCGCCATACGGTCAGAAGAACGCAGTGCGCGACCACTCCCGTATTCTCGAGATCAACCCAGTAACGCTGGAGATCGAATGGCAGTATACGCCGACGGAAGCTGGCTTCATGCAGCCGCTTGACTCGTACCGGTTCTACAGCCCTTATATCAGCTCGGCACAACGCCTGCCGAACGGCAACACGCTTATTACAGAAGGGGCAGACGGCCGCATCTTCGAAGTGACTCGCGAGCATGAGCTCGTGTGGGAATATATCTCTCCTTATAAAAATAAAATCACCGCCAACATGGTCTATCGCGCCTATCGCGTGCCTTACGAGTGGGTTCCGCAGCTCGAGAAGCCGCAGGAGCAGGCGATCGTTCCGATCGACGTCGCTGATTATCGCGTGCCTGGCTCCGCGCCAAGAGGCGCAGCTTCCGTTGTCGAAATCGATGGAACGCGTTCCTTCGATGAGGGTGCCTTCTGCGTAGCGAGCACGGATGAAACATCGGGCTCCAGCCAAGGTTCGCAAGAATAATAGATTCAAGCAAATACGCGTTCCCGCCCGTCCATCGTGACGGGTGGGGTTACGCTACATTTTACAGGGGGGACCCTACGATGAAATTAACGAGAAAACGTTCCACATACAGCCTGCTTCTTATTACGGTAATGATTGCTGCCCTGCTCAGCGCATGCGGCAAGGATGAGGCGAAATCGACAAGCGCAGCCGACTCCAATGACACTTCTGCTCAATCGTCGGATGCGAATTCCGATCCGATCTCGATCAAAATCGCAGATATTATCTCCAATCCGGTGTTCCGCATCGCGAAGACGCAAGGCTTCTTCGACAAATATGGCATTGACGCACAAATCGTCACGTTCGCAACACCCGCAGAGGGCATTAACTCCCTCTTCATCAAGCAAGCCGATGTCGCATTTGGCGCAGACTTCCCTGTTCTGAACGCAGTAAGCAAAGGCGACTACTCGGTCATCGCAGCAACCGGTACGAATACGGATATCGCAGCAGCGCAATGGAAGCTATTCGTCGGTCCCGACATCCAATCGGCTGCCGATCTGAAGGGCAAGAAGCTCAGCACATTACGAGGCACGTTCCTGCCTTATCTATGGGATGAATATTTGAAAGAAAACGGCGTTGCAGCTGCGGATACGAAGCAGATCGGCCAAGGCGGCTACGACGAGGCATATGTGGCGTTGAAGAAAGGTGAAATCGATGCGACTTGGGTCGTCGGCTCAGCGATGGTCGAGAAGTTCACTGCGATTGAAGGCGTACATGAGCTTACGGATATGTCGAAGACGAGTGTTCGAATTGGCGGCGGCATTATCGCGCCAAACAGCTTAGTCAAGGAGCATCCGACGGCGGTAGCGAACTTCCTCCGTGCAATTGACGAAGCTACGAAATTCATCACAGACAATCCAGAGAAAACAGCTGACATTTTGTTCGAAGAAGTGAAGCAGCCGAAGGAATCGACGCTCCGCGACCTGCCAACGAACAATTGGGAAATCGGCTTCAAGCAGGAGTCGTTCGACAGCTTGTCCAGCCAGAAGAAATATATGATCGAAGCAGGCATTATTAAAGACGACTTCGACCTTGCGAGCAAAATCAGCTTAGATCCAATCAAGCAAGCCGCGCCAGATCGCGTGACCTACGGTAAATAAGCGTATGCCAAATTGCTAAGTGTGCTTTCGATGCAAGCAATTTACTTACAGGCAGTAGTTCGAAGAAGATAGCAAATTGCTTTTAGGAGGAACATCTCATGTCTGCTAACGCCAGCGCTAATGCGCATACAGCTTCCAACACGATCACGATCGAGCGGTTGAACAAAAGCTATGCTGACCTTAAGCCCGGCAGCATCCACTACATTATTAAAGACATTGACCTTGTCATTAAAGGCGGCGAATTCTTCGTCCTTCTCGGACCAAGCGGCTGCGGCAAGTCGACGTTGCTGAACATCATCGCAGGCTTCGTGTCCAAATCCGGCGGCAACCTCCGCGTCGGTGACGAAGAGATCAGTAAGCCAGGCCGGGAGCGCGCTGTCGTATTCCAGCAGGCGGACTCCTCCCTATTCCCTTGGCTGACCGTACGCCAGAACGTTGAATTCGGACTCAAAATGAAAAAGATGCCGAAGGAGCAGCGGCGTGCAATCTCCGACAAGTTCATTCGTCTCGTTGGCCTGTTCGGCCACGAGAACAAGTTCCCACGCGAGCTGTCCGGCGGGATGAAGCAGCGCGTGCAGCTGGCTCGCGTGCTCGCTAACGATCCATCCATCCTGCTCATGGATGAGCCGTTCGGCGCGCTCGACGCAATGACACGCCGCACGATGCAGAAGGAGCTCAGCCATATTTGGCAGGAGACGAACAAAACGGTTATTTTCGTCACGCACGATATTCAGGAAGCGCTTCTGCTCGGCGGACGAATTGCTGTTATGTCACATGGGCCGAACGCCCATATTTCCGACATTTATGATGTTCCGATGGGATACCCTCGCGATGCTTCACTGCCGGAGTTCCAAGCGCTGCACCGGACGATCCAATCCCACTTCGACGCTGAGCTGGAAGGAACGATGTATCCATGAAACCAACAAGCATCCTACACCGCAAATGGTTCACCGTCCCGCTCCTCTGGGTATTCGCGATTGTTGCGTGGCAGATCGGCGCGTGGATCTACGGTCCGGAGATTATCCCGGGTCCGGTTGCAACATGGAAAGGGGCGCAGGAGCTGCTCGAAGACGGCTCGCTCGTCAAATATATCGGCGTCAGCTTCTATCGCGTATTCCTCGGCTGGGCGCTTGGCAGTCTGCTCGCCATTCCGATCGGTCTCATTATCGGCAGAGTAACTGCGATCCGCGTGTTCGCAGAGCCATTCCTGAACTTCATTCGCTTCATTCCGCCGATTGCGTTCATCACGCTGTTCCTCGTCTGGTTCGGTATCGGTGAGCAATCGAAGATCGCGCTCATCATGTACGCGACGCTGTTCATCGTTATGATGAACACGTTGACTGGCGTATTGTCGGTTGAAGAGGACAAAATCCGTTCCGCCCGCAGCATGGGCGCATCGGAATGGCAGATTCTCGTCCATGTTGTCATTCCAGCGACGACACCATATATTTTCACCGGTATCCGATTAGCGATGGGTACGTCCTACATGGCCATTATCGGTGCCGAGATGATCGCCGCGAACGAAGGCGTCGGCTTCCTCATCTGGAATTCCCGCTTGTTCTTCCGCACCGACTGGATCTTCGTCGGCCTCATCAGCCTTGGCTTGATGGGTTTCCTGACCGACCGACTGGTTGGATGGATCGGACGCAAGACGCTGTACCGGTACGGCGTCATCAGTTCAGCGCCGGTTAGGCGATAATGAGGTAGAAGCCCTGCCAAGTGATTTGGCAGGGTTATTTTGTCACAGGGCATTCAACTCGATCTCGAAGCCTAAATCCTCAATCATCTGGTGATCTGTCGTGATCTCCTGCCCCGCCGTCGTTAGGTAGTCGCCGACGAAGATGGAGTTGGCTGCGTATAACGCCAGCGGCTGCAGCGTGCGAAGGTTCACTTCCCGTCCTCCCGCTACGCGAATTTCTTTGGACGGGCAGATCAGCCGGAACAACGCCAGCACCTTCAACGCCTTCATGGCTGGCGTGCGTCCCGCGTTCTCAAGTGGCGTACCTGGAATCGCATTGAGAAAGTTTATTGGAATCGAGTCCGCATCAAGCGCTCGAAGCGCCAAGGCCATCTCGACAATTTCTTCGTTCGTCTCGCCCATCCCAATAATGACGCCTGAGCAAGGCGACATGCCGCTCCGCTTGACCTGCTCCACCGTATCCACGCGTTGATCGTATGTATGCGTTGTCGTGATGGACGAGTAGTTGGATTTGCTCGTGTTCAGATTATGATTGTATCGATGAACACCCGCGTCCGCGAGGCGCTTAGCCTGATCGCCCTTCAGAATGCCAAGGCATGCACAAATCTTCAGCGGCATCGTTGCACGAATTTCCTCAACGGCGGACACCACCTGATCGAGCTCTCTTGGTGTTGGACCTCGGCCCGAAGCGACGATGCAATACGTCCCGGCCTTGCGAGCCATCGCTTCGCGCGCCCCGGCCAGCAGTGTCTCTCGATCCAGCAGCGAATACTTCTGCACGGGCGCAGTCGACACGATCGATTGCGAGCAATAGCCGCAGTCCTCCGGGCAGAGCCCGCTCTTCGCGTTAATGATCATGTTCAGCTTCACTTTGGTGCCGTAATAATGCCTCCTCACTTGAAAAGCCGCCTGCAGCAGCGGAAGCATCTGATCGTGATGCGCATCAAGGACGGTCAGCCCTTCTTCTAATGATAGACACTCCCCGCGAAGCGCCTTGTCCGCAAGCGACTGCCAATCCATTATGTTGTTTATCGCTTGGATGATCATCATCTCCTATGAATTCGGTTGAATTATATGTTAACCGTAAATTTCGTAATATTGGTTAACATATAGCTGCGACTAGTTTATCAGACCGCCTCAAGAGACGTAAAGACAATTTTTAGGACACAACAAAAAAGCCCGAATGCCTTATGAAGGCGATTCGAGCCAATCCCAGTCAACCGTTGACCTACTTCAATTCCTCAAGTACGCCTCCCAATCGTAATCATCGATTTCTCAAACTTGCCGGTGTCCAAATTACGCTCAAACGCACACAGCGGTTGTTCATCAATAAATGCCAACAAGGAGTTGTCAAAGTTCAGCGCCACTCCAAGCGAAATGCACTGGAATTTCGAAGAGTCCTCATTGTCTCCTTCGGGCTCGTAGCCGCTAAACAGCGTCCAACTACCGACCGTCATTTACTTGCTATAACATACATGTTATAACATATATATTAGAGGGGGCTTTCGATGAAGCTGGATAATCATATTGGTTTTCTTCTGACGAAGACGCTTCGCCAATTGAATTGTGTGTTTAACAGTGAGTTCAGCCACTACGGCATCACAAGCGAACAATGGTCCTTGCTCAAGCGACTGACCGAACAGGAAGGCAGCAGCATCAAGGATCTTGCCCAAGCAGTCGAGAAGGATCAAGCGAACGTGACAAGAATTGTCGACGTGTTGGAGAAACGGGGACTCGTCAAACGGAGCGCCAATCCGGATGATAAACGATCGACTTTGATCTATTTTACGAATGAAGGAAAAGAGCTTACCGCAAGCCTGGCCCCTACCGATGAGAAGGTGCATCAGATCGCGGTCGATGGTCTGACTGAACAGGAAATTGCGCAATTCTCCCAGGTTCTTGCGAAGATCCATCAGAATGCGCATCAATATTTGAACATAGCGAAAAATAAAGAGAGCAACTAGCTTAATTCTCATACGGACAATGGAATGCCCGCAGCTAGAGCGTCGTAGAGAGGGAAATTACAATGAACGACAAAGTTGTCATGCCGATCTGGATGTTTGGTGTGTTTATCGTCATTATGAACACCACCATGTTTAACGTATCGATTCCGAGCATCATTCAAGATCTTAACATTACCGCAGACCTCGGGTCGTGGATTATCTCCAGCTACTCGATCGGGTACGCCTTATCGACGGTCATCTACAGCCGGTTATCCGACAGCATTCCGCTGCGGAAGCTGCTGCTGGTCGGATTGACCATTCTTGGCTTGTCCTCGGTCATCGGCGTCTTCGCACACAACTTCAGCATGCTGCTGACGGTGCGGATCCTGCAATCCGCAGGCGCGGGAACGATGGCCGGTCTCGGACTCGTCATGGCAAGCCGCTACATCCCGTACAATCGTCGGGGCAGAGCGATTGCGATGATCTCAACAGGCAGCGCGATGGCATTCGGATTTGGTCCGATCATTGGCGGCGTGATTGGCGAATATATCGGCTATAACGGATTGTTCGCAGTGACTTGTCTCATTCTGCTCGTCCTTCCTGTGCTGATGAAGCTGCTTCCGAAGGAAGAGCCAAAGCCGGGTCATTTCGATGTGATTGGTGCTGCTTTGACGATTGTGAATGCCGCTTCCCTGCTGATCGCCGTCATGCAGCGTTCCTTGTACTGGTTCGTCGGCAGCATCCTTTCGATTGTGCTCCATGCTTGGTACATGAAGAAGGTGAAGAAGGAAACGTTCATCAACCCGAAGCTTTTTGCCAAAAAAGATTACCGCAAGCTGACTGCGATCGGCTTCTGCATCCTGGTACTTAATCTGGGCAATCTGTTCCTCATGCCGCTCGCGCTTGCCAATCTGTCGCATGAGTCTACCTTAACGATCGGGCTTACGATTGCGCCTGGCGCTATCCTGTCCGCACTGTTAGGCCGCTTCGTCGGCCGCTGGATTGATCGATATGGCAATATTCGCTTCCTGCTTATGGGGCATGTAATATTAGCCATCGTATTGGCCGTATTCTCGTTTGCTGTAGAGGTATCGCCGATGGTCATTTTGTGCGGGTACTTGTTGTTCTCGCCGTCATTCTCCGCGACGTTGTCTTCCTTGAACAATGAAACATCCAACATCCTGCCGAAGCAGTTGATCGGTTCGGGGATGGGATTGATGCAGCTCATTCAATTTTTCGGCGGCTCCATCTCGGTTGCGGTATGCGGGTTGATCCTTACGACGCAGAAGAGCATTCCGCTCGGTTTAGCTTATGAGCATGTGTATCGTGTATTGCTTGTCGTATGTCTGCTTTCTATGACGGTGGCCGTATGGTACAAGCTGTCTGCGAGCAAAGCAGACAATCTCGCGCAAGCGACTGCTTAACCTACAAAAACCTGCCAAGGCTTCAATACGACTGCTTCGGCTGATGCGAAGCATCGAACAGGACAAGGTAAACACACTTATTCGTACCTGGAATTCAAAACAAGGCATACCGCCATCGGCGGTATGCCTTGTTCTCTTCTCGATCTCCTAACGCTCAGCCCGTCTTGCTCCCGCCTACACAACCGCCTGCCACAAGCCTCCGCCCGGAAGCGGGCAGCCGCGCTGCTTCAGCTTGGCGACCACGGGGATGATACAGCCGCAAGCTTGACAGGTGACGCCGCTCACCAGCTTCGGACAAGCGGCGCATGCCGCGATCCGCTGCTCATAGATCTCATCCGAGACGACCAGCTCCGGCGACGAGAACATCGGACTCGCCAACAGCCGCTGAATTTGAGCATCGGTCACCTTGTACTCCTCGCGGCAGCCCTTGCAGCCTGCGTCTCCCGTCGTTCGGTTCATCGCGGCCCGTTACGCAAGCGCGAGCGTCGTGACCGACATTGCCGGAAGCGAGACCGTCAGCACGCCGTCCTTAATCGAGAACTCCGTGAAGGCTATAGGCTTCACGTTGTCTGGCTTCGCAAACGTATTGTGCGCATCAATCTTGTCCGCTGTAATCGTCGTGCCCGTTACCGAAAGCGATTCGCTCGCCAGACCGCGAAGATCGATCGATACTTCGGCGGATGCCAGGTGGTTCAGATGGCACAGACTGATATGGATCTTGCCCGCGCCGTCCTTCGACGCCGTCGACGTGACAGCCGGAATCTCGCCTTGGCCTTCGAAGCTGTAGGCGCCGCCGTCCAGCGTCAGATCAATCCGCTCCGCATCTTGGTGCACCTTGTACATGTCGAACACATGATACGTCGGCGTCAGAATCATTTGGTCACCCTCGGTCAGAATGACCGCCTGCAGCACGTTGATCGTCTGTGCGATGTTCGCCATTCGGACCCGTTCGTTATGCTTGTGGAAAATATTGAAATTAATGCCCGCCACGAGCGCATCGCGCAGCGTATTCTGCTGGTAGAGGAAGCCCGGCACCGTGCCCGGCTCGACATCGTACCACGTTCCCCACTCGTCGACGATAAGACCAATCCGTTTGGACGGGTCAAATTGGTCCATAATGGCGCTGTGGCGCGTGATGAGCTCGTCCATGAACAGCGTTTTGCGCAGCGTCTCGAACCATTCCGCCTCGGTGAAGCCGGTCGCAGCTCCTTTGTTCTCCCATAAGCCCGGCACCGTATAGTAGTGAACCGTAATGGAATCCATGAAGCGATGCGCCTCGCGCATGAGCACTTCCATCCAGTTGTAATCGTCCCCATTAGGACCGCAAGCGATCCGGTGGATCTGGTTGCCGTCATAGTTCCGTACGTAGGTCTGGTATTGGCGATACAGATCCGCGTAATACTCCGGACGCATATTGCCGCCGCAGCCCCAGTTCTCGTTGCCGACGCCGAAGTATTTCACCTTCCATGCCTCAGCATGACCGTTCGCCGTACGAAGCGCCGACATCGGCGATTCGCCTTGGAACGTCAGGTACTCGACCCACTCGGACATTTCTTGAACCGTACCGCTGCCCACGTTGCCATTGATATATGGCTCGCATTCCAGTTGACGGCACAGCTCCATGAATTCATGCGTGCCAAAATGGTTGTTCTCGACCACGCCGCCCCAGTGCGTGTTGATCATCCGTTTGCGCGACTCGCGCGGGCCGATGCCGTCCATCCAGTGATACTCGTCGGCGAAGCAGCCGCCCGGCCAGCGAAGAACCGGAATCTTGATCTGCCTCAGTGCGTTCACGACATCGTTCCGGATACCGTTCGTGTTCGGAATCGCGGAATCTTCTCCTACCCAAATGCCTTCGTAAATGCATCTGCCGAGATGCTCGGAGAAATGGCCGTAAATATTGCGATCAATCGTTCCTCTGCCGATGTCGGCATTCAATATACCTTTCAGCGTCATGCTGTATACACTTCCTCTACTTAATTCGTATACGATCGATTAAGAACGCGCAACCTCCAGCACATTCCAATACGATTGCTTCGGCTGATGAGCCGTGTCGAACAGGAATGGCCAGTTCTTGCGGTCTCTGACCGGGAATCCATCGAGCCACGTATAATCATCGGCCGCTCCCCAGAACGTAACGGACGCTATATGCTCGCTATAATCTTTGAACACTTGGAAAAATTGCTTGTAGCGCTCAGCCTGCAGAGCCAGCATCTCTTCCGTTGGCGCAACTACGTCGGTACGGCGGTCATCGTGTCGGAAGACCGAGACGTCAAGCTCCGTAATATGCAGCTTTACGCCGAGACTTGCATATCGCTCGATCGCCTCGCGGATCTCATCGATATTCGGATGGTACAAGCTCCAGTGCGCCTGCAGACCGATGCCATGAATCGGCACGCCTTGATCGAGCAGCGACTTCACGAGCGTATAGATCTTTTCCCGCTTCGACGGGTCCGACTCATTGTAATCGTTATAGAACAACAGCGCGTTCGGATCGGCCGCGTGCGCATACTCGAACGCTTTCGCAATGAAATCCTCGCCAATGATATCGAGCCACTTGGACGGACGGAGCAGCTCCTCACCGCTGTCGGATACCGCTTCATTAACGACATCCCATGCGTAGATCTCGCCTTTATATCGCGATACAACCGTTTCGATGTGAGCTTTCAGACGGGCGAGCAGCGTATCGCGGTCCACCGTGCTTCCGTCCTCATTCGTGAACATCCATGGCGACGTTTGATTGTGCCATACGAGCGTATGACCTCTGACGCCCATACCGTTCGACTTCGCGAACGCCATCAATTGATCGGCAGCATCGAACGTATACTCATGCTCAGATGGATGCACACGCTCGAACTTCATCTCGTTCTCCGCCGTAACGCTATTGAAGTGATAGGCTAGCAGCTCGCGCTGCAGCTTGATGGTCCGCGGATTGACAGCCGCTCCGATTAAGAAGTGTTGCTGGAATGCCTCATGCAGCTTCGTATTCATCGTTATGCCTCCCTAGAGTTCTTGAACATGAATGACCTGCAAATCGTCTAGCTAACAGTCTAACGCCGCTAAAGACCCGCAACAACCCGACGAATCATGGTTTGATCCCCTACGATTTATAGATGAATGGGAGGGTTGACGACGACGCGAATTCAAACCGCCACAGCGATTGGTCATTTTTCTAAATAATAGCGATGTCATTTCATCTTTTTTGCAAGCAATCGCAGATCAACCTCTGCTCCGCAGGCTCATTCCTGCTCAACTCTCTATTGGAATCTCATGATAAAGCTCTATCAGCGTACCGGCCGGATCGCGGAAGTTCGCGCAGCGAATGCCGTAAGGCGTTGAAGTAGGAGTTAGCAGAAACTTCACCTTCGACTGCAATCGCTCATAGGATTGATCCACATCAGCGACTCGAAAGACGAGAACAACCCTATCGTTGAACGGATCTCCCTCCGAGTAAGCGCTTCCGATTGACTTCGCCATGTCCTGCCGATCATAGAGTGCCAGCGTTGTGCTGCCCGCCTTGAAGTGGCATACGTATCATTTTCCGTACCCCAAATCGCCTCGAACCCCATCACATCGCGGTAAAAAATGAAGCAATCTCTAAAACAATCCACCAGCAAACGTGTATGCGTCAATTCCATATCGAATCCTCCTTGGCCACTGCCCTAATCTTCTCCACAAAATTCCACATAAGTATATCGAATCCTTCTATCCTGCATCACCCGCCAAAATACAGCTTTATTCCCTGGGAAATGATATCATCTGCGATTATTTGCAAAGGGCCGAATAACCGAAGAAGCAGAGTGGTATGAGAATCACAGGCTGTTTATCCTTTATTGAAATAACAGAAAGCAGGGAACGAGCTGTTCCCTGCCCTGCTTGAAATACAAATCTAACCAGCGCGTCAGTCGGTTTCGCTCAACGAATAGCTCTGACCGGCCTTCACTTGTAACGTCCGGATATCTGCACCGACACCACGTACTCGACAGATTCCGTCGTGTGCCGCTCTGATGCTGGCAGACTTCATCCTGCCATCCTCCCACGCCATATCAACAGTGTATCCGCCGCGGGCTCGCAGGCCGCGAACATGTCCGGAAGGCCAAGCTGCAGGCAATGCCGGCAGCAGATGAACGATTCCGCCATGACTTTGAAGCAGCGCTTCCGCAATACCAGCGGTGCCGCCGAAGTTACCGTCGATTTGGAATGGAGGATGATTATCGAACAGGTTAGGCAAGGTCGAGTGAGCCAGCAAGGCCAGCACATTCTCATGAACTTTGCCACCATCCTGCAGACGGGCCCAGAAATTGATGATCCAAGCTCGGCTCCAGCCGGTATGCCCTCCTCCATTTGCAAGCCTGCGCTCCAACGTTACTCTCGCGGCTGCGGCGAGCTCTGGCGTTTCTTCCACGTTAAACTGTTCGCCAGGATATAAGCCGAATAGGTGGGAGATATGCCGATGGCCGGGCTCGATCTCTTCATAATCCTCCATCCATTCTTGAATCTGTCCATATCGGCCGATGGCCGGCTGCGGAATTCGATTCAATGCTCCCTTCAGCTCTGACTGGAATTGCGAATCCGTCCCCAATAAATCCGCACTCTCGATGCAAGCCGAGAATAGAGCATGAATAATCTGAAAGTCCATAGAGGCTCCTACGCACAATACGCCGGACTCTCCGTTAGGAAGCCTATACGTGTTCTCCGGCGACACCGAAGGACATGTCACGAGCTGTCCATTCGGCGCTTCAATCAAATAATCCAACAGGAAGATGGCAGCGTCTCGCATGGTCGGATAGGCCTTCTCGAGAAACCCTTTATCGCCGCTGTAAGCATAATGCTCCCACAAGTGCAGACACAGCCACGCAGCGCCCATCGGCCAGAACGAAGCCGGCATATAGATATCCTGCGGAGCCGTATCCGCCCAAACATCGGTGTTGTGATGGGCTGTGAATCCCCGGCAGCCATACATGACCTGGGCCGTAACGCGTCCTGGCTCTCGCATGCGTTCAATAAGTTCGAACAACGGGAGATGGCATTCGGCCAGATTACAATTCTCAGCCAGCCAATAATTCATCTCGGCGTTGATATTGATTGTATATTTGCTATCCCATGGCGGAAGGAAGCTGTCGTTCCATATGCCTTGAAGGTTCGCGGGCAGCGAGCCCGGTCTGCTGCAAGCGATAAGCAGATAGCGGCCATAATGGAAGTAAAGCGACACCAGGCCAGGGTCATCTTCTCCCTGCTGTACACGCTTCAGCCGTTCATCCGCAGGCAGCTCGTCCACCATGCTCGGCGAACCGTTTGATAGAATCAGCTCCACTCTATCGAACAGAGAGCGGTAATCCGCCACGTGTCGTTCCAGCAGCTCTGCATAGCTTCTCTGCGCAGCCGCATCCAACTGCCGCTTGCACAGTGCTTCGGGATCGTCAGAGCGGAACGTCGTTCCTCCCGCAATCAATAGCGTCACCTGATCAGCCTTATCCACGATCAGCTGCTCTCCGATCGTCCTACTGCTTCCGCCCTCTGCAGATGCTTTCAATACGCCGCGGAATTGACCGCCGCCTTCGCCTCCGCTGACGCCGCGCATGACCAGGCCATCCTGTCCCCAAGCTTCAATACGCTCCACGTAGCGATAATTCCCTCTATTGAAGCGCGCTTTGCAAGAAAGGCTGCCCGGCCGGTCAGCGGATAGACGAACAACTAGCACCTGATCCGGATAGCTGGAGAAATACTCGCGCGTGTAACGAATCTCATTGCAAACATAACTTACGGTGACGACTCCGCGATGAAGGTCCAGCTCACGTCTGTACTGCTGAACCTCTGCATCGTGGCCGCTGAAATAAAGATCCAAATCGCCGAGCGGCAAATAGTGACGCTGTGCTTCCGGCAATCCTTGCAAGGCCATTGCCGTCAGCTCCTGCGCCTCCGCTAACCTTCCTCCCATTAGTAATTCTCGAATTCTCGGAAGATTAGGCAAAGCATCCGGGTTATTCCGATCCCGTGGCCCCCCGTACCAAACGGAATCTTCATTCAGCTGAATTTTCTCGTGTCCGATTCTACCAAATACCATGCCGCCTAGACGCCCGTTGCCAATCGGAAGCGCCTCATTCCAATTCGCTGCATGCTGCTTATACCAGAGCTTCTTGCTTGGTTTATTGTCTACGGAAGCATGAGCCATTCCCTTCACATCTCCAATCTCGTAAGGTAAGCGCGCTAGATTTCATTGTCCCCAGATAGAGCTGCCGATCATAGTCTTCGACGTCAAACCTACTTGTTGCAAACGTTCTAAATATGCTTCTCTCAAATTGTAAGAGTTACACAAGGAGAAAACCACCTTGTAAGTTGTAGTTATCTAGTAGAATCGGCATTCGTAATGAATAGACGATTCTCTACATCGCCGTGATCGGAGCCTAAGAAAAAAAAAGCAAGAAGGGGCTGTCTAAAGCCTCCAACTTGCCTGCTTGGGCATTTCGTTAATGCCTATCTACGATCTCTACTCCTTCACGCTGCCGAGCTGCATGCCATGCACGAAATACTTCTGCAGGAACGGATACACGATGAGGATCGGCACGGATGCAACGATCGTAATAGCCGCTCGAATCGACATCGGGGTGACCATGTTGTGAACAGCGCCCGGATTGCTGCTATTTGCCACGGACGGGTTGCTGTTCGAGAGCGATGCAGAAGACAGCAGCTTCATAAGCTCATACTGCAGCGTGCTCAAGCTTTGCTTGGAGGACGCGTAGATGAACGTATCGAACCAAGAATTCCACTGCCCGACGGCGACGAACAGCGCCACGGTAGCGAGAACCGGCTGACAGAGCGGCAGAATAATCGAGAAGAATGTCCGGAAATCTCCCGCCCCGTCCACTCTGGCCGATTCGATCAGCCCTTCCGGCAGCGTCTGCATATAGGTTCGAATGACAATCATATTGAATGCGCTGATCAACCCAGGAATGACATAAACCCAGAAGCTGTTCAGAAGATGCAGATCCTTCATCAGGAAATAGCTTGGGATCAGTCCCGCATTGAAATACATCGTCAACACGATGAGGAGCGTAACCGGCTTGCGGAATACATACTCCCTGCGGCTGACCGCATAAGACAGCATGGAAGTCAGAAATAAACTGAGCACGGTAGCGATAACCGTTCTAGCCACCGATACCCAGAAGGCGTGATAGAGCGTTCCGCCCGCGAATACCGCCTTGTAATTCTGATCCGTCCATATGCGAGGCCATAGATAGATGCCTCCGCGGACCGTATCGTTGCCGGCGTTAAACGATACGGCCAGCGTATTCAGAAAAGGATAAAGCGTAACGACCGCAAGCGCGATCATGATGACGGCGTTGAACGTGTTGAAGACAACCGGTTCCAGCCGAAGCGTTCTCGTTCTCATCGGTTTGTCCCCCTCAAATCAATCGATCTTCGCCAAAGCGTTTGGCTATCGTGTTGGCTGCGAAGATCAGCGTAATGCTGACAACTGTCTTAAAGATGCCGGCGGCGGTTGCAAGCGAATAGTTGCCGATCTGCAAGCCGTATTTCAGTACGAAAATGTCAATCGTCTGCGACCAGTCAACGACGACGCCGTTGCCGAGCAGGTACTGCACTTCAAAGCCAGCGTCCATAATCCAACCGAGGTTCATGATCAGCAAAATAATGACGATCGACCGGATTCCCGGCAAGGTGATGTGAAGCATTTTCTTATATCGGTTCGCCCCGTCGATCTCCGCCGCTTCGTAAAGCGATGGGTCGATGGACGTGATAGCCGCTAAGTAAATAATCGCATTCCAACCCACTTCCTTCCATACGTGGGATGCGCCTACGATTCCCCAGAAGTAGTGCGGTTTGCTGAGCCACATGATCGGTTCGTGAATGAACCCCAGCTTCATGAGCACCACGTTAATGATGCCGCCGTCTACGGACAGCGCGTTCGCAACGATGCCTGTTACGATAATCCACGACAGAAAGTGCGGAAGGTAAGAGATGGTCTGTATCGAACGTTTGTACAGCTTATTCTTGATTTCATTGAGCAGGATGGCAAATACGATCGCCGTGACAAAGCCGGACACCATATTGATGAGGCTCATTCCGATCGTGTTGCGCAGTACCAACAGAAACGTATCGTCTTTGAATAGGAATTTGAAATGTTTGAAGCCAACCCATTCCTGCTGGGAGAAAGGTGTCCCAGGCCGCCATTTCTGAAACGCCATCGTCCAGCCCCAAATGGGGTAGTAAGCAAACAATAATACATATAACAGTATGGGCAGCGACATCAGCATCAGCTGCTTCTGGCCGCGCATCCGCTTGAATAGGGACGATTTTGGTGCGGCAGTCATCGCAGCAGCCGTCTTGGATGTTATGGCTTTCGGGGCGCTCGCCATCGTTCTCTCCTCCTGTCTCTTTTCCGGCAAGGACAGAAAACATCAGTTACGGAAAGCATCGGCGGTTTGCCAATGCTTTCCGCAACCTATCGTTTCCTTCGTTATTTGGTGGTCCAGTTCTGGATCCGCCATTGAATTTGCTCATTAATCCGGTCTTCGTACGCTTTCACGTTGATCTTGCTGTAAGCATTGACGTACTCATCCCAGACGGAGTCAAATTTGTCCGAGCTGGACATGATCGCCTTCGGCAAATACTTCAGCGTAGCGTCCGTCATTTGCTTGTTAGCTACCGACGCATCGGAGCCGTCGACCAAGTCGATCTGCCATGCCGGATAATAAACCGGGTTCTCCGGAGCCGGGGTGAAGAATTCCGTCCAAGTCTTATGCTTGTAAGCGTCGAGAATCTCTCTATCTTCAGGCTTAAGATTAGCGTAGAACTCCTCCGGCTGGCTGCCCGCATCCGTCGCATTGCCGTCGCTGTACGTGCCCTCCATCTTCGGTAAGTAACCCAAGAGCGCCTCGGCTTTGTTGGCAAGCTTCCAGGTCGTATCTTCCTGCTGCTTGCGCTGTTCCGGCGTGCGGGAGAACTTGCCGCTGGCATCCTTCTGGTAGTCGACGCCTTCTTCGCCCCATTGCAGCGTCTTCTGCCAGTCTTCGGTCATGATGTCGTTGAGGAACTTGATGATACGCTCTGGATCCTTCGCGTCTTTGCTGATGCCGAAGCCGTTGTTCAAGTTGATGACGCCGCGATCGTAGTAGT
This sequence comes from Paenibacillus cellulosilyticus, assembly GCF_003182255.1. Classification (GTDB taxonomy): domain Bacteria; phylum Bacillota; class Bacilli; order Paenibacillales; family Paenibacillaceae; genus Paenibacillus_T; species Paenibacillus_T cellulosilyticus. The sequence continues at coordinate 106,313 of NZ_QGTQ01000002.1, forward strand.
GGTCCGTGACGCCGTCGTATGTCAGCGGGAAGGCTACGTACGTATCAGCGATCTTGTTCTGAGTGACCAGCTCATTCTCGCCCTGCTGGAAGTTCCAGTGCTGGTCGAACATGCCGAGTACGCGGCCCGTAGCGATCTTCGCCAAGTATTGGTCATAGTTCTGTACGAAGGCTTCTTTGTCCATCAAGCCTTGGTTATAGATATCGTTGAGCTTCTTATAATAAGTCTTGGACATGTCCGCAGTCGCGAATACGGTAGCGACTCCGTTATCCACCACGACGCCGCCGTCGTTCGCGTGACCGCTCAGGTGCTCCGGCGCGTTGGTCAGCGGGAACGTGCGCCAATCATACGCGAGAGTCGTGAAGCCGATCGTTGGCTGGCCATCTTCCGTCGTGGGATGCTTCGCCTCATAGTCGCTGATAAGCTTGAAGTATTCGTCCAGCGTCTTCGGCGTCGGAAAGCCCGCTTCCTTGAGTACTTTCTTCTGAATCCAGAAGGCTGGGCCTTGATAAACGTTGCTATGCGTCTCTCCGGTGTAGGCGCCATAGTTCGGAAGCCAATAAATATGGCCGTCGCTGGAATCCTTCATCCGGTTCCAGTACGCCGCATAATGCTCTTTCAAGTTCGGCGCGTACTTCTCGATCAGATCTTCCAGCGGAATGACCGCTTTCGCCGTTACAAGCTTCGGATCGGCAGTGATGAGGTCCGGATATTCCCCGCCCGCGATCATAACGCCCAGCTTCTGCTGCAGGTCGCCGACCAGGAATTCCATATTCAGCGTCACGCCAAGCTCGTCCTTAATCTTCTTGTAAATCCGGTTATCTGCCGCCGGCGCCTGATTCGGCGAACCGATGAACGCCGAAATCGTAATCGGTTTCAAATCATCCGTTGCGGGTGCGGTTGACGTATCGCTGTTGTTTGAAGAGCTAGATGCCTCATTCGTCGCAGGTTCCTTGCTGTCGGAAGAATTGTTATCGCTGCTGCCGCCGCTGCAGCCAGCGAGCGCGAGACTAAGCGCAAGCCCGAGCGACAACGAACCCCACAGTTTCTTTCTGGTGACAACCCCCATGTATTACTCCTCCTCATGAATACATTTCGCATTTCTGTTTCCATTATGAGACAATGTATGCGCTTGCAACATAATCAGATTTAAGTTCTATCCCCCATCGTTTATGGGGTTTACGACCAATAGGCATCCATGTCGAGCGTTCACTTCTGGAATTGAAGCCTGTAATCAGAGGGCTTCATGCCAAGTCGTTTCTCGAACTGCTTCAAAAAATGCTGATAACCGCAATAGCCGAGCTCTTCGGCAATCGTCCACATGGCGCCTTCCGTCTCTCTGAGCAGCCGTGCCGCTTCTTCAATTCGAAGATCGTGAATGAATTCGAGAATGCCTTTGCCGTATTTGCGCGAGAACGACTGACCTAAGTAGACAGGATTGATATAGAAACGTTCCGAGAGCTCTTTAATCGTGAAGGTTGTCTTGAAATGATGACGCAAGAAATCGGATACTTTGGCAATCGTTCCGCTGTTCTGTTTGGCCCGCAAATCGAAAACAATGGACTGGCAATTCAAGCAGAACGAGGTTAAGGCTGTAGTCAATTGCTGTCGATTGCCGATAAGCTCTCCCGCCGTCAGCAAGCCCGTTTGTTTGAGCAGTTCATCATGATCGCCGCCCAGCGTCCTGCACACCGAAACACATTGCAAAACAACCTGCGTTACAAAGATGCCAACCAACTCGGGCAGCGTCATTCTCTCCTCAAAATTGCAGAATGCTTCCCGAATCGCGCCAGTAAGATCATCCGCGCTGCCGTTCTCCATTACATCAACAATGACGTCCGCCATCTTCAGCACCCCAGGATCGAAGGACAGCGTTTTACCTCTGATGTCCTCATAATGAACGATGGCAGTATCTCCGAAGAAAAGAAAACGTTCAGCCTCGACTGCAGAGCTGTAGCACTTGGACAAATCGTCCAGACTGTCGACGATGCACCCTACCGCCATTTCAATTCGTCCAGAGGTTGCGTTCTGCATAGCTGAAAGGAGCTGCTCTGCGAATGACCGGGTTACAATATCCTCAGACTTATTCAAGCCAACTACGATGCCGAATGAATCTCGAAAGCTATCGATCAGATAACAACGGTTTGTCCTTCCGGCCAGCCCTAGAGCTGCTTCGCGCGCACCTCTTGCACTCTCCGCATCCGTGCCTACATGGATATAGGTCCAATACGCATCACGAACGGTTAATTGTGCAAGTCTCCGTACTGCCGCCTGCTTCTCGTCCTCCTCTCCGCCGAAGAGCAGCGCCGACAGCCCCTGCCTGATCGTATAACGATCTGCACTTTCGCGAATGAACACGCGCCGTTCCCGTTCGCGCAGTTCTTTGTGCATCCGCTCCAGCATTTCATCGATCTCAGGTCCGACGACGGGCTTGGTCAAATACTCTTTTACACCTAAACGCATCGCTCGTTTCGCATAATCAAAATCGTCATATCCGCTAGTGATAACAAACAAAGTGGTGTGATTCCCTAAACGCCGCGTCTCCTCAATCAGTTCAAACCCATTCAATATCGGCATGCGAATGTCGGTAATAACCAGATCAGGAGGCTGATGGCGAATATGCTCGATCGCTTCTTCGCCGTTAAGACACATCCTATCAACTTGAAACCCCCGCTTCTCCCAATTGGCCAGCAGCTCCATTCCTTCAAGAGCGAGGGGCTCATCGTCAGCCAACACCACCTTATACATGCTCATGCCTCCTTCTTCCATTCGTCTGCCTTTAGTTGAGAAAGCGGGATATGAAAGCCGGCTTCCGTGCCTTTGTCCGGATCGCTGTTGATGTGAAACCTGACAATCCCTTTGTAGAACAGCTCCAACCGACGATAAACATTGCGAATGCCAATGTGGTCGTCCGTTCGCGTATCGGACCGCATATTGTTCATGATCTGCTGAAGCCTGCCTTTCTCCATGCCGACGCCGTTATCGACGACGTTCACCGCCAGGTCCCTCTCATTCAATCTCGCCGTCACCAAGATCGTCCGATTGTCCTTCCTGGCCTGTAGCCCGTGCTTGCATGCATTCTCGACAAGCGGCTGAATGCTCATTCGCGGAATGCGCAGAGAAAGCGCTTGAGGATCAATATCAAACGTGTAATTGAACAAATGGCCGAAGCGGAATTTCTCAATCTGCAAGTACATGGACGTCAATTCCAGTTCTTCCCGAAGCGGCACGAGGTCGTCCACCCGACTAAGCAGCTGCCGCATGAGCAGCGACAAGTTCTTAATGATTTCCGTTACATCGGAATACCCCTTCTTCGTACAGACGACCAGCAGCGCATTCAACGTATTAAACAGAAAATGGGGATTCACCTGACTTTGCAGCATGGAGAGCTCGGTGCGCACCCGCTCCAGCTCCAGGCTTTTCTGCCTGATCTCCAATTTGTAGACATCGTTGATGAGCGAGGTGATTTTGGAGATCATGACGTTGAACGTACGGATCAAACCGCCGATTTCGTCTCGTCCCTCCTTGATGTCGATCAAGTCGAACCGCTCGTTCCGAACCTTCTCCATGTGCCTGGACAGCTTCTTCACTCGGTAGTGATAGGAGAGCAGAATGATAAATATGAGCAGAGAAGGAGCAACCGTACTGATGACCGCGAGCCATATGATGAAGCGCTGCGAATCATTCAATAATTGATCGATGCGCCTTGTATCCGCTATTCCGACCAGCTTCCAGCCTTTCACGTAGCTGTATTCACCGATTGCACGTTCCATCGCATATCCGGACCTTACGTCTATGGAGGAGAGCGGGGGATTGTGCGTGATCGGCGCATCCGGCTCTGCGATGCCGGCGCTTGCGGCCACGACCTGATTCTGGTCATCGACAAGCCGAAGCTGCAAGCTGTCAAGCTCGCGATTAAGGATGTTGTCCATCTTGTCGATGTTCAAGTCGATTCGCAAATATTTGGCGTAGCTCGAATATTGGGCGTAGTTGTTCATTTTGCTGACAATGCTAATGCGCTTGCCGGGGTAAAGTCCTCCTGACTCGTAATAAGCCATGACCAGAATGTTCCCGTTCGATTGAATTAACCGATCCAGCCATGGAAGATTATTGGAAGTCTTGGAGAATACGTGATAGCTCGTTCCGTTCTGTATCGATTCGTTGTTGGTAAATATGCTGACTTCCATAATTTTTGGGGATACGTAGCGCGTCAATCGATCTCTCAATAAGTCGTTGTATTCGCTATAGTAGTCGATTGGCGAATCGTATGTGCGATCAAGCGCTTCATAGAGCGAGTCATCGCCTGCGAGGGAGCGACTCAGCGCGACGCCTTCGTCGATCATGCCGAGCAGCTCGCCGGAAGCTCGATCAATGGACTTACGCAGATTATCCTGCTCCCGAATCTGAATATCCGCCGAATTCCGCTGATAGAAGAAGGTATTGATTGTCATGATCGGGAGAAGAACGCAAAGCAAATAAATGAGAAGAAACTTGTATTTGAGGGGGATGTCGTTAACGATATGAAGAACCGCCGATCGGATTCGCATCAAGCTCCCCCTTGCCGTTTGTTTTTGTAGGAGGAAGGCAGCTCACCTGTGACCGCTTTAAATTTATCCGAGAAATAATCCGAATCTTGGTAACCAAGAGCCGCAGCGATATCGGAAACAAGCATATCGGTCCGACGCAGCAGTTTGCGGGCTTCTTCGATCCTAAGGTGGAGGATATAATCGTGAAAGCTGTATCCGGTCTCCCGCTTGAACTGCTGACCGAAATAGGCTGCGCTCAAATGAAAGCGGTCCGCCAGCTCTTGGAGACGAATTTTCTCGCGAAAGTGGAGCTTCAGATAATCAACCGCTTTCGATATCGGAGTTCCGGAGGTTTGAGTCGGTACTTCCTTCACCAATAACCGGTCGGCCGCCTGTACGCATACACGCTTAAGCGAATCACCCGTACATACGTGATTAGCACTATCGCTTCGCAGCAGTTGACGCAGCCATTCGGCTGCATCCCCCGAGCTGTCTTCCGACTCTGCGTATCGACGAAGCAGTTCGCCACGGATATGTTGAATGGTCGTGTTCAACCAGTGCTCCTCGGCCCCGATTCTATCGAAACAAAGAACCAATTCATTCACCGTGCGAACAATGCATGCCCGATCGTTCGATTCGATGGCCTGAAGGAGCGCCCCTACGTAGGTCAGTAGGTCATCTAAGCGCCACTCTCTGGCGGTCTCGCGTTCCCGGTACGCATATATGCCCGCCTGGTTCGTAATGGATGCACGACTGCGGAGCTCCATCGTCTGTCGATATAAGTCACGCACACCGGCAGGTCCGTAAGTGCTTCCGCTGCAGTACAGCGCCAGCTTTGGAGTCGGCCATCCAAGCCTAATGCCTGTTTCTCTCAACCGAGCTTCCAGCCTCTTATCGTCTAAATCGTCATCGCATACAAGCAATCCGGTTCGGCCCGGCGTCTCCGCGAAGAGCCAAGCCTGCCCGCTGCCATCGAAGCAATATTCAGCGAATGTGCGCAGCTGATCTTGAAGCGGGATGCCCCCTGTCTCAGCTTCTCCATTTCCGTCTAGGTTCCCTATCGACTCAACCATCATTAAGCGGCAGCGCGTTCGTTCGTTCGCGCCGAGCAGCCGTGCAGCAGCATTGACAGCATGAGGTTCCCTAGCATGAATCAAGTCGACAATGGCGGCGGCGATGGCGGCAGCTTGATCCTTGATGGCTGACGCCTCCGCTATCCGCCGTTCTTCCAAAGGACCTGCAAGCTCACGCAGCAGATTATGAATTTCGTCTGTGACGAGCGGCTTCAACAAGTAATGTTCCACCTGGTATCGGAGCGCCTGCTGCGCGTAACCGAATTCAGAATAACCGCTGACGATAACGGTTATGGCGGTGTGCCCCAGTTCTTCCTTCATCGTGCGAATCAGCTGTAGTCCATCGACAACCGGCATTCGGATGTCGGTCACAACCAGATCCGGATCACAGGCTCGAATCAAGTCAAGCGCATCCTCTCCATTGGTTGACGTGCCGCACAATTCATATCCGTAGGCTTCCCAGTCCACCATGGCTTCCCAGCCTTCCAGCATGAACGGTTCGTCATCCACAACCAAGACCTTATACATGAGCTCACCCCTTCTACACCTATTAGAAATCGACAATTCAGGATCGACGGTCATGCCGGAATGGTGAGTACATCCATATATCGACAATCAGCCTTTCACTGCTCCATCTGTGACTCCAGCGATAAACTGACGGTTAAAAGCCAGGAAGATCAGGAAGAGCGGCAAGGTAGATAGAACCGAACCGGTCATCACGATGGACTTATCTTGGAAGTAGGATGATGTATCCAAGCGCAGCAAGGCTAGCTGCACAGTCAGCGAGTCGCTGGATTTAAGCACGATGGATGGCCAGAGATAGTCGTTCCAGGCGCCCATGAACGTCAAAATGCCAAGCGTCGCAAACGCCGGAGCGATGGTAGGGACAACGATGCGCCAATAGAGCCGCCAGTTGCTGCAACCGTCAATGCGTCCGGCCTCCAGCATTTCTCCTGGAATAGCCGAATCGATGTACTGCCGCATGAAGAACACGCCAAACGCACTTACCATTCCGGGAACGACAACTGCCTTGAGGTCGTTGATCCAATGAAGCTTCGACATGATGATGTACTGCGGGATAATCCCAAGCTGCATCGGAATCATCAGCGAACCAACAACGCACAGAAGCATCAGACTCTTGCCGCGGAATTCCAGCTTAGCGAATGCAAAGCCCGCCAAGGAGCTAAATAGCAGCATAGACAGCGTGATGATCAGGGTAATGACGGCTGTATTGCCAACCGTCCGGATAAACTCGACATTCTCGTTATTGAAGATTTTGTCCAAATTCATCGAGAGCTTGTCGCCGTAGAAAATCGCAGGCGGTATTGCTGAAATCTCTCCTGCCGTTCGAGTGGAAATAACGGTCATCCAATAAAACGGGAACAGGGAGAAAACCGTGAAGATCAACAGAATCAAGTATACGAAGCACCGTCCGATCGGTTGTCTCATCGTAAGCCTCCTTTACCCGCGAAGCCTTCTGACGAGAAGGGAATTCAGCATGGCGAATAAAATAATGATGAGCAGCAGCAGATTGGCAATCGCGGACGAATAACCGAACGAGTGATCCGTGAATGCGGATTTATACAGATACATGACAATCGTAAGCACTTGGTTATGCGAGCCGCCGCTCGCTGCAGCTAAACCGCCCGACAGGTCGCTCAGGAAGGCGAAGGGCTCGGTGTACAGCTGCAAGCCACCTGTCGTGCCGATGATCGTAGAGAACAAAATCGTCGGCGTCAGCAGCGGAACCGTAATCCGGAAAAACTGCTGTCTGCGACTGGCTCCATCGATTGTAGCTGATTCGTACAGGTCTGCCGGAATGCTCTGAAGACCGGCAAGTTGAATGACCATATGGAAGCCCAGATAGCGCCAGATGACAAGAAGCGCAACGGCAACCTGTGTAGCCCAAGAAGTGGCTGCCCAGTCGATCGGAGACGCGCCAAGCTTGGTCAAGAAGTAATTAATGAGACCGTACTTAACGCCGAACACGTTCGCAAAGATCAAGCTTACCGCAACTAACGAGGTAATATTGGGCAGGAAGATGAAGAATCGGAAGATTGCCTTGCCCTTCAGAAATGCCTGGTTGAGCATTACCGCGAGCAATACGGCCAGGAAAATCTGAAGGGGAGTCGATTCGAACCAGATGATGAAAGTATTGCCTACCGCCTTCCAGAACATCGGATCGTCCAGAAGAACCAAGCGGTAATTGCGCAAGCCGACGTACTCTTTGCTGCCAAGCATATTCCATTTGAAAAGCGAAATATAAATCGTATAGAGCAGCGGGTATAGGCCGAATACGGCAAACAAAATAAAAAACGGCGAGGTAAATAGGTAACCGGTAATCGTATCTCCTCTGTTCCGCCGATAACGTGCTCCCATGGCCTTCTCTTGACTCATGCTCACTCCTCCTTTAAACAAAGCGGCAGGCCGCAACCGAAAGGTTCGCGACCTGCCTGTCTTGATCCTATCAACCTATCGAGACGCTTAGGTCTGCGTTATGTTCTCTCCGATTATCGGTTCAGCGTGGATTTGATTTGCTTGACCAAATCCGTCCATGTCTGCTCCGGATCCGCCCCATTCTCTACGTTAGGCAGCACTTGCTGAGCGGTCGTAGTGAAATCGCTCCAAGTATGGATAGCGTCCATCAGCGTAACTTTATTGGCTGCCTTCGAATAAATTTCGCCGACCGGCGCATTGTTGAAGAATTCGTCCTTCTTGCCTGTGAACGCCTCGTCGGAATATACACTCGGCGTCGACGGGAAGTTACCGTTCGTCTTGTATACCGACAGCTGCTGCTCCGGAGCCAAGATCCACTTCATGAACGCATAAGCAGCTTCGGCATGCTTGCTCTGCTTCGGAATGACGAGGAACGAGCCGCCCCAGTTCGCCGAACCGCCCGGCATCATCGCAATGTCCCACTTACCCGCTGCATCCGGCGCGTTCTGCTTGACTACGCCGAGCATCCACGGCGGCGCGAACATGGTTGCGAAGTCTCCGTTCACTAGACCGACCTTCCAATCGTTCGAGAAGTCCGGCTGCTTGGCGCTGAGACCTTCTTGCGCTAGCTTCACGGAATAGTCCCAAGCTTCCTTCACTGCAGGGTTCGTGTCGATCGTCAGATTGCCGTCCTTGTCGAAGATCGTATACTCGCCGGCTTGCTGAATCTTCGGCAGGAATGCGCCGAAGTACGAATCCGGTACGAGCGGTTTGCCCGTCTTGTCTTTGATTGTCTTCCCGACCTTGTAGAAATCGTCCCACGTTGCGGTGAGCTTCGATACCGAATCCCTGTCGGTCGGCAATCCGGCCTTCTCGAACAGATCGGTCCGATACATCATCGCCATCGGTCCCGAATCGGTCGGGATGCCGAAGATGAAGCTGCCGTCGGCGTTCGTCCCCTGCTTCCAGCGGGAATCAAGATAGTCGCCCTGCAGCTGATCCGCACCGAAGTCCTTCAGGTTATAGAAGTACTCCTCGTTCTTGAACTGCGGAATATCGTCGACGGTCAGGATGGATATATCGGGTGCGCCACTGCCAGCCGATAAGGCGGTCAACAGGTTCTGCTTGAGATTGGCATCATCCACCTGCACGTCGATTTTCACGTTCGGATGATCCTGTTGATACTGCTTGATGAGACCGTCCAGTCCTGGACCGTTATTCGTCCAGTATGTCAACTTGACCGTTTCGTTTGAAGCGCTTTCAGAAGAGCCGTTATTGTCAGAGCCGCAGGCAGACATAGAGATCAGAAGGGCGGCTCCCGCTGCTGCGATTGCCGTTTTTCGGAGATGTTTCATCATTCGTTCCCCCATTCCTAGTTTGAAATCCATAGCACAATTTAGTTATATCACCACCGTTCCAGGGGGGAGAATGCGGGGGATCTATCATTTCTTGAACTTATCTACGCTTAGTTGTTATTGCCCCCGAATTCTTAGATGCTCTCGATACTCGAAAGGACTGATTCCCTCCAAGGATTTGAAGAGGCGGCTGAAATAGGCTTGATCCGAATAACCGACTTCTTTGCAGATTTGATAAATCTTTAATTTCGTTTCGCCTAAGAGCCGCTTCGCATGCTCCATCCGTATACGAGTCAAATGCTGGGTGAAGGTTATGCCTGTTTCCGATGTGAATAACGCGCTTAAGTAGTTGGGGGTGATCTCGAGAGACTCCGCCAGCAAGCCAAGAGAGAAATCCTCATTCGCGTATTCCGTCTCGAGCCGATTCATCGCAAGCCGAATAATCCGATTCACGAACTCCATCGTTCTGCTTCCTGAAGTCGTATCCAATGAATCTGCCGAGAACGCCCTCAGACTCTGCTCGTACATGGAGCCGATTTCCCGTAAGTCCGAGGCCATGCCTCCGAGTCCCAGGCAGAGACTCGGGTCCACATTCTTCTGCAGTAACTTCTCCGCCTCCAGCATTTTCCGCTCAACGGACGGGACCGATACTTGACTGGAGAATACGACGGCTGTCATCAATAAATCATCGATAATGACGACCGAGCCCAGGGGGGATAATACTTCCTCCAACAACGCCCTTGCGGACGCCCGATCTTTGTTATCCCAATAAAGAGTGTCACGCCTGGAGAGCGAACAGACGCTGATCCAGCGATAGGTCGGGAGCAGCGCTTCATACGTATTCGCCGCGTCCGCCCCAAGCGTTCCATAGAACAGATCCTGTACACGCTTTTCCATCATCGTCTGTTCTCTCATCTTGACCGCGCCCAGCATCGTTCTCCTCTCCGCGTCATTGAACTCTCTGTTCACGAATCCGCTCTCGTCGTTGATTAGAACCTCGCTTAGAGCGGCGATCAGGTTCAGGGAATTGGCTTGGATTTTGATCCGATGATACGACGAAGAGTGCCCCGACGGACGAGAAGCTTCTTCTATGAATAAGTCAAGCAGCGGTCTGAGCCTCATAGTCAAATCCGAGTTCTTAGGCTGTAAAATGTCTGTTAAATGATAAAAGGGCTCGATCATGTGATGATCGTCAATGTTCAAATGAAGGCAGAAAAAAGTCATGCCTTCGGCCCCATCAGCCCTGCTGGAATGCGTCCACCCTGGCGGGATAAGCAGCAGGTCGCCCGGACCCTGCACATATTCCTTGTCTCCTACCCGCATCGCTTGCGTGCCTTCCAGCACCAAATTAAGTTCCAATAACGGATGCTCGTGTTCCGGATAAGACCAGCCTTGTCGAACGTTACGCCAATGAATACCGTAGATCTGGAAAGAAAAATGGAGGTTGGACATTGCGCGCAGCTCGACACAGAGATCGCCTTCGGGATCAAAATATTCGGCCATATTCATTCTCCTAAAAATAAGGATTTCGGTTAACTTGTACGTGATATGCCAATCGTATGCTTAAGAAAAATACCCCTTCCCGTTTCTCATGGCAGAGGTTTCGTCGGAAAGGAGTACCGGGATTATTCCAATGTAAAAGAGGCCAGGCTGGCATTGCCAATGCCCGTAAATGTAAAATATAAGGCATGCGTGCCGTTCGGAATGGCGAGATCGGCAGCATATTCTTTCCAAACATTCGTAAAATCGACCTGTATCTTACCGAGGGCCGGTCCATCCCACGATGTCTTTACTTCAAAGCTGCCGCGGCAATACCCGCGCACCTTGATTTTAACTTCCTGAACGTCGTTGCAATGAAAATATTTGAATCCTGCCGTAGCGGAATCCCGCATATTGGCGATGTATCCGATTTCCATATCCCCGTCTTTACCGTCCTGCGTAATGATCGGGAATCGACCGTCCATCCATGCACCGAATGTGCCCGAGTACGTTTCTTCGTCATTGCTGAATAGATTGCATGCCAGATACGCCGGATATTCGCCGCGCCCCACAAGCGCACCCCCATTAGCCCCGCATGAGGTCATCTCGACTTGAGGGATCGTCCCGTCGATTAGGAATGAAATGGGTTCGATGCAGCCCTGCCGGCTGAAGCTCGTTCCATTGGTATGTCTGTGATAGAAAATGTACCATTTGCCTCCGATCTCTACAATGCTGCCATGGTTGTTGCCGCCATAATACATCGGCTTGTTCGCCGGTTTGTAAGAGTCGATATGGAGATCGTTATTGCTTACAATGACTCCCTGATAAACAAACCCTCGTGTCGGATGCTTGCTGGTGGCATAGCACAGTTCGTGCATGACGATCGAGGAGTAGATGAAATAATACGTATCGCCTTTTTTTCGAATAGAGGGCGCCTCGAAAAACTCATGTCCTTCATAGCCGCTGCCCTTGCTGTAAGGCTCGCTTGGCGCGACAATAACCGGTTCCTCCACGATCGTAAGCATGTCCGGTCCGATGACTGTGGCCATGGCCCCTTTTCTTGATTTGTCGCCGAATCCACAGAAGCCGGTGTAGAGATAGGTGTTCTCCCCTTCGGTCATAACGCCCGGATCGAATTGAGGCTGGTCGCCTTCTCTCTCTCCTAGGCGAGTTCCATCCGAATCATGCACATAGCCGTAAAACTCGTATTTGCCGGCCGGCGTATCGCAGACAGCTACCGACACAATGGATACCTTGTCGAGAACATAGTATAAATAATATCGTCCATCCGGACCCATTGTCACGTCCGGCGCGTAGAGACACATGCTGCCGTCGGGATTGAGCGGATCGTCCGTTATATTGTAGATGACGCCTTCATACTGCCAATCGGCCAAATCATCGACTGGCGCCGACCAGCATACATAATCGTTCAAGCAAAAGACATGCCCGTTAAAACGGTCATGAGAGCCGTAAACATAAACTCTATCATTAAATACATGCGGCTCCGCGTCAGGGATATATTCCCAGGAAGGGAGATAAGGATTCAACCCTTGCTTTTCCATGTTGTCTATTACAACTCCTTGCCGGCTTTGAGTGCATTGCTTCTTGTAGAAGTATAATTTCAAAGATCCTGAACATTACAATAATAACGCCGCCGTTCCATCTAAGAAAATAAGAGGGATCTATTATTTCTTGAACATACCTACACCTATCAAAAATAAATTTACCGTTATTCCAGCTATAGACCTTCTTGCTATCGATCGCTTTTCCATTGGATTGGGAATCGGTAGAGCCTTGGTTTTGTTTCATCCTCCCAAAGGTTATACTTGGACCAGACCCTTGAAAGGAATGACACGAAGATGAAAGTAAGCAAGCACAGCGCCGAGCACTACATATGGGGCGATAGCTGCGATGGATGGCGTTTGGTGAAAAATCCGGATTTGAGCGTTATCCATGAGCAAATGCCTCCGCATACATCTGAAGTCAGACATTACCACGAGAAAGCTCAGCAATTCTTCTTTATCCTATCCGGTACGGCAACGATCGAAGTGAATGGCGAAGCGATCATCTTAAACGCTCAGGAAGGCGTCGAAATCCCGCCGCTCGTTCCGCATCAAATGTTCAATAAGTCCGATGAAGCGGTACAGTTTCTTGTTATCTCTCAGCCAGCAACCAAGGGCGATCGAATCATTGCAGACTAGCTTGCCATGAGCGATGCAAAGAAGGGCACCCCAACAAAGTTGAGATGCCCTTCTTTGGTCCATTCATTAGTAATCCCGCTTATTCCCCTTCTTCACATGCTCCCAGTCGACCTCAACGTTCCTGCGAACCCGCTGCAGCAGATGAAAGAGCGTCTCCTCTTCTTCTTCCGTGAATCCAGCCAACGCCACCGCGTTCGAATAGTCGCCCTCTCTCTTGAGAAAAGGATAAGCTTGCGCGCCTTTGTCCGTCGTATAAAGCCTCTTGATCTTCTTGTTCGTTTCATCATCCTTCTTCTCAACAAGCCCTTGCAGTTCTAGCTTCTGTATCGCACGGGCCGCCGTTGTGCGGTCCACCTTGATCATCTCTGCCAGCTTCTCCTGAATGATGCCCGGGTTCTCATGGATGCGTACCAAATATAAATACTGGCCTTTCGTCAGATCGATTTCCTTGAACTCGATATTGCTAATGGAATCCAATGCTCTTGCGATCATGCCAACCTCACGAAGGATCTCCCTCATATTCCCACCTGCCAGCGATGTCTATTTTGTTGCATTTGCAACATTATATCTTATACTTGTTTTATTGCTGTTATTCATTATGACGGTTTTCGCGAATAAATAAAGCTTGGAAGGATTGAGAACGTATGAGATATGCACAAAGAATCACGCTGCACGAAGAGCTCGAAACTGCGTTTACCATTCGAAAGAATGTTTTCGTTGAGGAGCAAGGCGTGCCTCTCGCAGATGAATTCGATCAATACGATAAGCTGGAGGGACCATGTGTTCATATTCTCGCTTATTATGATGGGAAGCCCATCGGGACTGGGAGAATTCGCAGCGTGGAGGGAATCGGGAAATTAGAGCGAATTTGCATCCTAGAGCCTTATCGCAAGTTCGGCATCGGGAAGAAGATCATCGCGGCATTAGAGGGAATCGCAGTCGAGCAGGGCCTTCGGAAGGTGAAATTGCACGGGCAGACGCAGGCGAAGGGATTTTATACAAAGCTTGGCTATCTTGCTGCATCAGAAGAGTTTATGGAAGATGGGATCCCTCACATCTTGATGATGAAGGATCTTACGATTGCCTAATCATGAAGAAGACTCGTGCATCAACGCTCTTCCTCTTCATATGCGGCATTCTGATCTTAACCTTTGGCATTGCGCTGACGATACAAGCCGACCTTGGGGTATCGCCATTTGATGCATTATTAGTCGGATTGTCCTCAAGCGTCGGTCTTACCGTCGGAAGCTGGGAGGTACTCATCGCACTCTTATTAATCGGTTGCAATGCTTGTCTCTCTAAACAACGGACGGAGATACTGGGCTTGGCGACAGCTTTTATAACCGGCATTGGGATCGATGTGTGGTTGTACCTGTTGCATCGTCTGACCGAGCCCGAGCATCTGTTCAGTAAGCTTGCCTGCTTTGGCGTAGGCATGATCATCATCGGCTTAGGGACATCCGTTTATTTGCACACCGATTTTGCGCCGATCCCGATTGACCGACTTACTCTCGTTCTGCAGAAAATAACAGGATACCGTTTACTGGTGACGCGTACAGTGATTTATCTCGTTTTCTTAATAGCCGCACTTCTGGTCCAAGGACCAATCGGCATTGGAACCATTCTCACCGTATGTCTAGGGGGCATCATTCTGAATACCTTCATGCCGCTTGCCCAGAAGGTTTTGAATCGACCTTACGCTTCAGACTCATCCTCTGATCACTCCTAGTAATGAAAAAAGGACGCTCCTCGACAGGAGCGTCCCTCTACTATCCGAACCCCATTACCCAAGCACCTTATACTCAAAATTCGAGAACGCGGCCGTTCCGCCGATCTCCTTCGTCGAGAACAGGAACAAGCCGATGCGGCAGCCCATGAAATGGTCGAGCTTGTATAGCATTTTGTGCCCGATGCCAAGCTGTTTCCATTCCTCGCCGTCCTTGTAGTAGAACGTGCAAATATCGTTATTGTCGACAAAATCGCCGTGCGCCTTCAACGTTACCGTGTCTCCGCTCACCGGAATGCGCGCATACTCCGTTCCTGGCACGCTGTCCACGAGATTGCCGAAGATCGTGCGGTCCTCGCTGTCTCTCGCCAGCATGACCAGATACGTCTGACCCGCTTCCTTCGTCAGCGCGATCAAGCCGTACATGCTGATCAAGAAGCTGATGCCGGCGTAGTCGCCATCCTTCAACTGGCTGCCGTCAAGCGTTACTGTCGCTTCACATGCAGGACCCATCGACCGCTGCGTCAGCGTGTTGACCGCATACGTCAGGTTCGGGCTAAGCTGACCCGTTTGAATTCGATATGCCCCGTCGGTCACCGACCAGAGTGCATCATTCGGAATATGATTCCACTGCCAGAAGTCCTTCAGACGCACCTTGCCTTCCGCATCCGGCTCATAACGGAAATCGTCACTGCCCACAAGTGGCTTATATTCGTAGCCCGGACGCGTGCTCGGAATGTCGATCGATTTAGGCGCTTCCTGCGCAAACACCGGCCAGCCGTTCTCGAACTGGAGCGGGACAAGCACCGGAATTCGGCCAACTGCACCGTGATCCTGGAACAACATCGCGTACCAATTGCCGTCAGGCGTATCGACGATGCCGCCTTGCGCGACGCCTGCATTGAAGTAGCCCATATCGTCGTTGAACACTTCGCCGCCTGTCCACTCGCCATCAAGCGAATCTGCAACATAGCAAGCTTGCGTACGACGGCCATTCGTAGCCGGTGTAATATGGATGAAAAAGGCGTAGTATTTGCCGTTGATTTTGTACAAATGCGCGCCTTCATAACCGAGGTAATACTTGTCCTTCTCCCGTACAATGATGCGATTCAAGCCATCCGGCTTCGGACCCGACAGATCTGCATGCAGCTCCGTCAGATGGATATCCGCGTTGCCATAGATGAGATACACGCGGTCGTCGTCATCGAACAACAGCGAACAGTCGTGGTAGAAGCCTTCTATGTACTGCTTCTTCCATGGACCTTCAATGTCGGTTGCCGTGTACAGGTACGTCTTATGCGTATCGTTCGCAACGAAGATAACGTAGAATTGCCCCTTATGATAACGAATCGACGCTGCCCACATGCCTTGGCTGTAGATCGACTTGCCATCCTCGAGCCGCTGGCCCGGCGTATCCTCAAGCACATCATACATATAAGTGGCAACTTCCCAATGGATAAGGTCATACGAGCGCAAAATAACGCCGCCCGGCATCATATGCATCGTCGTGCTGACCATATAATACGTGTCGTCTACCCGAATGACATCAAGATCGGGATAGTCGGCCCAAATAATCGGATTTGGATACATAGCACTTTCTCTCCTTCATGACTTCATCAAATGTTTAACTTCAACAGCTGTCACACGCCATTTACTTTACAACGACTTCAATCGATACCGCCGTCAGCGCCGGATTCAAGTCTTTGTCTTCCGTCAGATCAAGCACCGGATAACCGTCGATATCAAAATGGACACGGCGCAGTCCCGAGCAGCGAGGCGCACTAACACCCGGTCTGCCGTGATATACATTCCAGATGACGCCATGTTCATCCGTTACATAAGAGTTGTGACCAGGTCCGTATTCGCCCTCGACGCTCCGCGACGTGAGCAGCGGGTAGTTCGTTTTCGTCCAGCTGGCTGGGTTCAGCAGGTCTGCATTCGTATCAATTGTCAGCAGCCCGACGCAATAGGTTGCATCGACAAGCGCGCTGGAGATCGTCATGAACAGCTTCTTATCCCGAATAATAACGAATGGTCCCTCGTCAACGAATGTATGATTGTTCGCCCAGCCATAGTCCGGCTTCGACAGCAGCACCGGATCGCTGATAAGCCGCCATGGTTCCTTCGGATCGATCTTCGCAATGTAGATCCATGCCCCGATATCGACAGGCAGGAATTGACGTTCCGACCAAGCTGCATAGCACTCGCCGTTCAACTGAATAACGGTCATGTCGAGCGAGATGACTTTGCCTGCTTCGCACAAATACGATCCATCCTTCTTCACGACGCGCATCGGCTCCGACCAATCGGCCGCAACGGTCGGATTGCCGCCTTCGCGCAGCTTCATCACATGGCATTCCTCATAGAAGAACTCGCCTGTCGTCGCCGCATGGAAAATATACAGATTGCCTTCGATACTATGAAGCTCCGGCGCCCACAGCAAACCTTTGATGTGATCGTACGTCTCGGTATCAAGAATGAGCGATTCCGCTGCGTCCACGAGACCCGAGATCGTATCCGATTCCCGGATGTATAACGTTTTGTTGTGATCCGCGTCATTCGTAGCGATGAAATAGTATCTCCCGTTCCACTTCGCAATGTTAGGGTCAGCGCGGTGCTCCATCGTCGGGAACGCATAGCGATCCTGATGTACCGTTCCCGACACGCGATAAGTGCCTGGTGCACTCCAATTCACCCCAGCCGCCTGCCATGCCACAGACTTGCCTGCCGTTGTGCCATCACTGTATACAGCCGTCGCACGAACGGCATTCAATTCCTCTACCGAGGCCGCCGTTACTTGCTCCGGCACCTGCACTGCCACATTCGTCGGAACCGTCAGTCTTCGCACTAGTCGGTGAGCGATCTCGGGCGAGACGCTGATGACATTGCGAGGCACGATGCCTTCAATGTCTGCCGACACAGACGGAAGTGCAAGCGCTTCCGCTTGTTCCGGCGCCGATGCACCCGAGAGGTGGAGCAGGTCCACCATGACATTCCGGTAGCTGCTGCCATTCTCGTCTGTCCAATGCATCACATAAGTGTCAGCAGCCGCATCATACGAGCAAGCGATGTCCTGAACGTAGGTATCGCCCTTCAGGTCAATCAGACCGATCTCGTTATATTGCAGCAGATCCGATGACGTGAACAATAGAACCGATCCCTTGCTCTGCTCGTCCGGCTGTCCGTCATGCTCGGTGCGTACGGCAACAACGGCGAACGTGCCATCAGCCAGTTGGAACAGGTACGGGTTCTTCAAGCTCTTCGGATTCATCGTGCCATCCTCGTTGTCCGTCGCCTTCGCAAACAAGACACCGCTGTTATGGTTCAGCGCTTCATAACGCTCGCCATCTCCACTGTAGGCAAGGTGCATGCTGTACGCGAGTTTGTTCGCGTAGATGATGTCTTCTTGAGGTTCACGCGTATAGCATAGAACATCGTTACGATCGTTTTTCATTTCTGTTATCATAGAGGATAAATCACCTTTTTTTTGATATTTTCTAATACAAATACAAGATGAGTCCGCGGATTATTGTTTATTTTACATAGAAATTATAGACCAGCAGCATTCGCCTCACAATGATCTATGATGATAGAAACTTGATCTATTCTACGATTGGAGAATCTCTAATGACTACCATCTATTACGTCGGGTATGAGTCGGATCACTCCGGTGATTTTGTGTACGACATACCTGAAGGCCATGATTTCTGGCTGCTCATTACGACGCAGACCCCTGCTGTATTCTGGGTAGAGGGAGAGCTTCGAGAGTATCCTGCGAACCAAGCCGTCTTATATCCTCCCCATCAGAAAATCTATTACCGTGCCTGCACCGATACGTATGTGAACGATTGGATACGGTTTGCTTCCTCCGAGTCTTATGTGACGGAGACAACGCTGCCGCTTGGCGTTCCGATCCCGCTGACGGACCCCGCGTACTGCCATCAGCTGTTCCATCTGCTGGCGGCTGAGAATTATTTCAACTACGACTATCGGGAGCTGTCGATCGATTATTTGCTGCGCATTTTATTCAACAAGCTGCATGAAGCATATCAGACGAAGGAACGAACCCCTCATTATCAAGTGCTGCTTGACCTGCGCAAATCGGTGTATCACAATCCGGGCGCAGAGTGGACGGTTGCTGCAATGGCCGAGCATGTACATCTGAGCGCAGGTTATCTTCAGGCCTTGTACAAATCAACCTTTGGCATCTCCTGCATGGACGATGTCATTCAGAGCCGAATTCGACTGGCCAAGGAGAAGCTCAGCTACGGCCCGCTGCGTATTGCCGATATTGCTGTACAGTGCGGATACAAGAATGTCGAGCATTTCACCCGACAGTTCCGTCAGATCGCAGGGTGCACGCCAAGGGATTTTCGCAAGAAGGCTTCAGCTCATTGATAATAGAAACAGCGGCAGCCTTGGACGATATAAGAGGTCCTTGACTGCCGCTGTTTTATTGAACTAACGAACTACTGGGAATTTAGAAGAGAAAGTACATCCATCGGATGCTCAAACTTATACTTAGCTGGAATACGGTCGGGGTGCTTACATCCCCAAAGCGCTAGTCCAAAATCCATACCTTCGTCTCTTGCACATTCATAGTCATAGATAGTGTCACCAATATAGATGGATGACTCGGCGCTTGCCTCTGAAATCTGTAGGAATTGCAGCAGTGGATCTGGATTAGGTTTATGAAGCCTTGTGTCGTCCGCACATACCATGTATTTGAGATCGTTAGCCAGACCAAACGGAACAAAGTCATTTTGATATTCATGATACGTCTTTGAAGTTACCACTCCCGTTGTAATTGAACGTTCCTTTAGGGTGGTCAGCACCTGCTGAATGCCATCGTATACATGAATAGTCTGTCGATAATCTGCCATGTACTCATTCCCATATTGATTCGCAAGATCAATATCCTCTATCCCCAGCTGGGGCAAAGATGATGATCCAGGGATTCCCAGAACGAAAGCAGCTGCTTGCTTTTAAGCATATCCAAGTAACTAAGTTCGATGTCCGGGTTATATTTCGTAGGGAGAACCATCACGGTGTATCCAAGCTCGACGGATTGATTTAATTTGCCATGAAGCATTTGATCAAAAGCTTGATTATTATTGTGGGGCATGATTACGCCGATGTTTCTTGTTTCTTTACGTATTAAATCGACAGCAAGACGGTTAGGCGTATAATCCAATTCATCAATTACACGCTGTACGGCCGCCCGTTTGGATTCAGATACATACGAATTATTATTTAATACTCTTGATACGGTCGATACAGAGACTCCTGCCCGCTTTGCGATATCATTAATATTGGTCAAGTTGCATTCCCCTATCTACGACTCGACATCACTCAACCTTAGGTAAAACATTACCTTGCATTTCTTTTATGATTTCTAAGAATTGACCCACTTCCTTGGATGGATGTAATGGATATATCAAACCGTATGGAACTGTGAAATCTAAATCACTAGGGATCGTCACCAAGGAAGGATGAATATCTGCCCACGCCTCCAATGTTAACATAACCGTATTACTTTCCTCGCAGCGATTAAACACATCAAGATCATAGAGACGCGGAACATCCTTAATTCGAATTTGAGGATGTTTCATTTTCAGGAAATCTCGTATGTCATGAATGACAGCACTATTCCCTCCATTCACTACAGCCAATCTTTCACCATACAAATCTTCGACACAAAGTGTTTTTCTTGAAGCCAGCTTATGCTGCCGAGATACGGCAAAGCAAACGCGGTAACTCCCAAGCTCAAGCACACGGTAGTAATCCTTCAAGTTATCTGTAAGAAATGGCCCCGCAATGATATCGAGCGATTGGCCAATCATGCGGTAAGTCGTTGGGAGTGTATGTGCGTCATCTTCGAAATGAACGATGTTTATTCCGAATTGAGGGTATAGGTCGCTAATTCCATTCCACAAATCAATCAAAACCTTACAGGGATTAAGCATAGAAGTACCGACCCGAACAATATGCCGATTAGCCTGTGCGGACTGATGCATGCGGATAAGAGATTCTTGAAAATACTGCAGCATATGTTCCGCATCTTTGATAAAAGCTGTTCCTGCCTTTGTGAGGCTGACACCGTGGTTGGTACGGATAAAAAGCGGGACTCCGGCTTGCTTTTCCAACAAATTCATTTGCTTCATCACAGCGGTTGAAGAAATAAAAAGCTTTTCGGCTGCCTTAGAAAAGCTTCCGGAATCCGCCACTTGAACAAACGTCTTCAGTTGCTCAATCATTCAGGTTGCTCCCCTTTTGCATAAACCATTAGTTAATACCATGCTAACTTATTTGAAATTCCGTAGCAAGCTGCTAAGCCGTAACATTAGAGAAGAACGAAAGAGAAAACAGAAGCTTTAAAACACTACACACAGGAACTGTATTGGAGGAGAATACGATGGAAAACAAAGTCTGGTTCATAACAGGAGCTTCTCGCGGATTAGGGCGCATTTGGGCGGAGGCCGCACTCTCTCGCGGGGATAAGGTTGCCGCGACCGCTCGCACACCGGAAAGCATCGCCGAACTTAAGGAACGTTTTGGAGACAATGTTCTCCCCCTAGCGCTCGATGTAACGGATTCCCAGCAGGTCGAACATGCCGTTCGGCAGGCTCATGCGCATTTCGGCAGGCTGGATGTGGTTCTTAACAATGCAGGTTACACGCTGGTTGGTACAGCTGAGGAGGCTGACGAATCCGACGTCCGCGCTCTGTTTGACGCCAATTACTTTGGTACGCTTCGGGTCATCCAAGCTGCCCTGCCTCTGCTTCGACAACAAGGCAGCGGGCACATTCTCGGCGTCTCAAGCGCTATGGGCATTGTTGCGGCACCGCTCATCGGCTTCTATTGCGCTTCCAAATGGGCAGTCGAAGCACTGCACGATAGCCTCGCTCAAGAGGTTAAAAGCTTCGGCATTAAGGTCACGTTGCTCGAGCCGGGCGCCTTTGCAACCGACTTTGGAAGCCCCCTGTCCATGAAGACATCACAGGGATTGGAAGTGTACACTGAACTTCGAAATCGGGTGACTGCTCGCTTATCGACAGAAGAACGAGGCGATCCGAATGCGACGGCCGAAGCGATTCTTCAAATCATAGACGCCGAGGACCCACCGCTGCGGTTCGCGGTCGGCGCAGGGGTCTTGCCTTTGGTGCGCGGAGTCTATGCTGATCGTTTAGCTACTTGGGAGACATGGGAAGCTGTTTCGAACGGAGCGCAAGGAACGCCGATAAGCCGCCGTTAGATTTGGAATTAGCAGAAGGTAAAGAAACAGGGGGCAGCTGCAAAGGCAGTCTGTCCCCTGTTAGCATACTTAAGTGACAAGATCATCTAACCGTCTGGTAAGCGAGGCCTATGGCTCCAGAATCAAAGGTTTTGTTTTCGATTAGTTTAAGATTGATCTTCTCCTTGAGACCTTGGAATAACGGCAATCCCTTACCGATCAGGACGGGAGAAACCGTAATTTTATACTCATCTATCAAATCATGCTGCATAAGGTAGTGTGCAAGCCTGGGACTGCCGAGGATGACCATATCCTGGCCTGGCTGCTGTTTGAGATTCATGATCTCTTGCTCGACATCTTCTTTCACCAGTCTGGAATTGTTCCATTCGACATTCTCCAGCGTCGTGGAAAAAACGATATTTCTTTCGCGTATTTCTCCAATTCAGCATTGTAAGAAATCCAGCCAATGTCCATTTCACCATTCGGCCCTTCTACAAAACCGTCAAGCGATGCGTGCAGGAATAGAACGAGTTTTCTCATATTCCATTCTCCTCCGATGTGGAATCTATATTCAATGAACCTTAATTTAACGTTTCCCGTTTATTGAAAAAAGCTGCCCCGCGGCAGCCTTCTTGATATTGAGCGACCTGTTCATCACTTTCTACTCTACGATCGTAATGACATTGCCGTCTGGATCATGGACATGAAAATATTTTCCACAAGGTAGATTATCATAGCGATTTGATACGGTTACCCCATTGTCGAGCAACTGCGTATAAAATGCTTCTGCATCATCGGTACGCAACTCAAAGATCGGCGCTGGCTTTCCGTTTCGTGTAAAATGTAACGGGGTTAGTTCTTGCTCTTCATGCATGAGGACGCTTGGACCATTTTCTCCAAGTTGAATGATCGCATTTGCGTTTTGATCAAAGCGCGTAGGTTCCCGCAGCAAGATGACACCAAGATTTTCTACGTACCATTTTGCTGAAACCTCTACATTTCGGACCGGAAGATTAATACATGCAAGCCCTGTGATCCTTTTCATTACCTTTGTAACAAACGCCGAACCTAATTTTTGTTCTCTCATCGTTTGCTCCGCCAATTCAAACAACTCCTTCTTTAACATGGTTTTGGCCCTGCGAAGACGACTTTCCACTAAGCTGAGGTTCATATCATACAGCCTACTAATTTCCGTTGCAGTATAGCCACCTAAATAATACTGCGTAATAACCATGCGATACTTTTCATCCAGTTCCCCAAGTGCCTTCCATACCGCCTGTTGTCGTTCGCGACGCAAAAACGTTTCTTCGGTGAAGTTCTCGGCACTACCGGCCAGCACCGCGTCTTCAAGCCCCAAAGAAGGCTTCATTTTGCGAGCAAAATCCGTTGCCGTATTGCGTGCGATACTCAGAAGCCAACTTCCGAATTTACTTGCGTCTTGAAGTTTGGTTAGGTTGTACCAGGCCTTCACGAAAACTTCCTGAGCGACATCTTCTGCATCGTGGGCATCGCCCAACCTTGAATAAGCAGCTAAATAAACGGCATTGGCATATCGGCCAACCAATTCTCTAAATGTTTCCGTGTTTCCTTGAGCTGATTGTCTCACCAGTATACTGTCCTCGTTGGTCATGTCTCACCTCTGTGAAGCCGCCTCACTTATATAGACGGATCTTTGGAGCAATTACAGTCAAATAGATTGCCGGTTCCTATATTAAATATCTTATATACTTCAATAATTGAGCTATCGTCACCCGTTAGTGCAACCA
Organism: Paenibacillus cellulosilyticus; assembly: GCF_003182255.1. Classification (GTDB taxonomy): domain Bacteria; phylum Bacillota; class Bacilli; order Paenibacillales; family Paenibacillaceae; genus Paenibacillus_T; species Paenibacillus_T cellulosilyticus. The sequence goes on from NZ_QGTQ01000002.1 coordinate 130,109, forward strand.
AAAAGTTAACTCTTTGCTCGGGTTTCAGTAAACCATGCAAGTGCAAGTTGTTCCATAAATTATCCTTTAAACGCTATAGCGTCAAGTTGGAATTGAAGTCCATCCTCTCCGCCACGATGTGCAAACTCTGTTTGTATTGATTTGCGTGCAGGATACTTGCCATTAAATCTTTCTTTGACTACCTTTTCCAACACAGGTATGTTCCAAATATCTCTAAACATGCAATCAATCTTAACGACTGATTCTAAAGTTAAACCGATTGATTCCAGTCGCTTTTCCAAATGGTCAAATGCACCATTAATTTGATTCTCAATAGGTTGACCAATATTTCCGACACAATAATTTATGAATGCAAAATCACCAGCCTCAACAATTCCAGAATGTACCCAATCCTCATTAATATCTCTCCTTACAATTTCACCCATATAATTACCCCCTATATGAATAAGTATCTATTACAAATAATCAAGAACATATGTTCCCTTACAGTACCATAAATACCCAGTTTATTCAACTAATTTGCCCGTTAGCTTAACAGCCTGCCGACTACGGCAGGCTGCGTTATTGAGGTAGCGTTCTCATCATCATAGTTTGCGAATTTTGATGCATTTAATATACTCTGTTTCATTTACTTTAACGGCGATGGCATCTTTCTGCGAGATGTTTTGAATTGAATAAAAATTAATACCTAGCGGGGCTTTACATTCAGATACTGAACAACCTATATCACCATTTTTCTCTACTTTTGACTTTACAACTCTTTGCCCTTCGCCAATATGATTTTCAATTTGTTCTGCCTCAACTAATTCATTTGTAAAGCCATAAACATATCCATTCAGAGCTACAGTATATACATATTCTTTAGCCTCAACTTCTGAAGTAGCCTTCTGCGACTGACTGGAACAAACGCACAACATTAAACAGCTCAATAGCGTTACAAACACAACTTTTATTATAGAGTTACATCTAATAAACCTTAACTTTCTCAATTTGTCTCCCTCCTTGATAACATATAAATATAAGACGGAATTTCAACTGTAAGGTTACGCTATCCCACCCAATCGCTTAATAGAAAGAGCAGTTGCCACGATGGCAAGCTGCTCCTAGATGTTCTGAATAAACATAACCATTTTTTTTATTCTGATAACTTGTTAGCTGAAGCTCGAACTGCCATTGGTTTCTATTTTCACTTACCTCTTCTTAACGTGGAAATATGGAAAGGATAGCGGTTGAATGTCTCATACCGCTCCAATTGTTCGATAATCGCACCGCGGTCCTCTGCATAATGCTCCAGCCTGCTGACTGGCGATTGCTTCAGGCCCGCCATGAACATTAGGCTGCCGCCTGGCTTCAACAAACGAAGACAGGCATCCAGGCACTGCTCGAACTGACCCGCTTCTTGAATGGCAGACCCAATCAGAGTGACAAGATCAAAGGCGCCTTGAGGCAGCTCTGGATCGAAAATGCTCCGGTTCACAACCTCTGACGGATTCGGATGTCCCTCTCTCTTCTGCCGATACGCGAACAACTCGCAGATGCCGCTGTCGATATCGATGCTCGTCAGCCGTCCTTTTCCCTTCAACCAATAACCAAGATAATCATCCCAGTCACCTGTACCGATTCCAACATTGCAGACTCGCATCCCATCGATAACCGCGAATTCCTTTCTCGCATACACGCGCGTCATGCACTCCGCATACAAATTGTCGGGCGACGAGTTCCACTCCCCTGCCTCAGGTCCCTTCAGCTCCAAGTAATGGTTAAACAGTTTCTCTTCCATTCTCTATCACTCCCTATAGCGAGCAAAAGGAGCAGGCGTGAATTCACTGCACGCACTGCTCCTATGCCGTCTGTATCTATCTTGTCCTCCTATTATAGGGACTATTGCGGTAATTTGGAAGGGTCAACAATCGCCCAAAATGCTTGCTTCGCATGCAGCTGTCGATCGAACAACAAAGGAGCGTCTGTCCGCGTAACCGGGAATGTGTTAAGCCATGAATGCTCGTCCGTAATGCCCCAGAACATAACTCCGCTGAGGATGTCCTTGTTCTCCTTGAAAGCGTCGAACAGCTCGCGATACTTGTCCGCCTGACTCCTCAGTACGTACGCAGGAATGTCATCGCCGTAGTCGGAGCGGTCATTCCAAGCATAGAGACTCATATCAAGCTCCGTCACGATGTTATCGAGCCCAAGCTCGGCAAACTTCTTCATAGAGTCGATAATCGAGAAGACGGAGGGCCCTGCAACGCTAATATGCGTCTGATGACCGACGCCATCGATCGGCACCCCTTTGTCCAGCATCGACTTCACGAGTTCATACAGACGGTCGCGTTTCGTAATATCGTCCGTGCTGTAATCGTTGATATACAGCTTGATGTCCGGGCCACCTGCTTCGCGTGCAGCGCGAAATGCCGTCTCGATGAAGTCGACGCCTGCGATTTTGTACCAATTGCTTGCCCGCATGCCATCCGGATCGCCTGGTTCGATAACCTCATTCACAACATCCCAAGACTTAATATCGTCCTTATAACGCGACACGATGGTGCGCACATGGTTATCTAGACGTTTCAGCAGCAGCTTCTTGTTCGCTTCCCGCTTTTTCGGGTCCGTCTCGTCCACCATGGAATTGCCGTTCTCATCTTGGAAGAACCACCCGCCTACCTGATTGTGCCAGACGAGCGTATGGAAGCGAAGCTGCATGCCGTTCTCTTTTGCGAAGGCGACAAGCTTATCTGCATTGGTCCAATTGAAGTTACCCTCCGATGGCTCAATCGCATCGGGCTTCATGACGTTCTCCGCTACGAGCCAATTGACCTGCTTCTTCAGTAGATCCGCATGCAGACCTGCCGTCTCATCGGGTTCAATCGCAGCGCCTATCGGGAAATAATCCTTGAACACATCCTTCAGCGATGGGATGTCCATCTCGACGGACGGCGCCGGAGGAGGCTCTGCAGCCGCGACAGTCGCATCCTTCTCTTCCTGTGCCGCAGCGGCTGCATCTTCGGCTGGCTTCGCAGCATCTGCTTCTGCTGCCGCATCGGTCTTCGAACCATCCTCCGTTTGCTCTGTCGCAGCAGATACTGGCTCGTTCGAATTCTTGCTGTTTTTGTCCATTTGATTAAGAAATAATACAAGCACTAGAAACACGCAAATAACGATTGTTGCAATAATGATTCCCATCCGTGCAACCGGATTGTTCAATGGAACCCATCCTCTCTCCTCATCTGCCCTGTCACATAAGGAGGAGCGCCGACAGGTGCGGACCCTAATGGCCTTCTCCCGCAAGCGCTCCTCTTAACCAAGTTTATCCAACAATGCCTGTACGTTCAATGCTTTCAACGAAGTACCGCTGTACGAACAAGTAAATGATGACCAGCGGCAGAATCGCAAGCAGAATGCCCGTATCCTGCACCATGCTCATATAGAACGGGTCCTTGTTCGTCGCTACGCCGCCTTCCAGCATAATCGATAGATTATGCGGCAGCGAGGACAGCTGCAGCGACATCACGTTGCTGCTCGTCAGATACGTTGTCGTGAAGAAGCTGTCGTTCCACTGCCAAACGAACGAGAACAGCAGTACGGTCACGATCGCGGGAGTCGCGTTCGGCAGCATGATACGCCAGAACGTAGTGCCAACGCCTGCGCCATCAATATAAGCCGCTTCCTCCACTTCCTTCGGAATGCCGCGGAAGAATTGACGGAAGATGAAGATGTACAGGCCTGCCTTAAGCGAGCTTGCCGTCAGAGACGTCAAGACGAACGGCCAATATGAATCCAGCAGGTTGATCGACTTGCCTCCTGTCAGCAGCGGAATAAGCCCTAGCAGGTTGAAATCCTTCAGGTTCATATAGATCGGAATGAGTATCGTCGTCGGCGGAACGAGAATCGTCAATACGACGCCGAAGAACAACAATCCGCTCCCTTTGAATTTCAACCGGGCGAAGGCGTAGCCGGCGAGTGCGCAGGACGCCGCGGTCAGCAGCGTCGTCATCGTCGACAGCGAGAACGTATTGAGCAGCGTGTGCCAGTAATCCATGATCGAGATGGCTTTCTTGAAGTTATCCCATGAGTAATGCTCCGGTACATAGATGACGATCGGCGAATACAGATCGCTCTTATCTTTAATGGCAGTCGAGATCTTCTGCAGAATCGGATACAGGATGACGAAGGACAACCCTGCAATGAGCACGAGTCGAACGATCGACCAGAGCCCTCGCTTCCACGATTCAATCGACATCAATCGGGCCAATATCACACTCTCACGCTCCCTAATCTTGATAGAAGACTCTCTTCGAGATGATATACGTACTGATCGAGAGAATAATCATAATGGCGATAAAGTACAGCCAAGCCATCGCCGAGCTGAGTCCGAAGTCGAAGCTATTGAAGCCGGTCGTCTTGATCAGCTCTGTCATCTGACTGCTCGAGAACGAGTCGATGATCGTATAGATGACGTTGACGAGAATAAGCGGACTGACCATCGGAAACGTAATTTTCCAGAAGGCTTCGTACCCTGTCGCTCCTTCCATCTTGGACGCTTCGTAGAGCTGAGGCGAGATCGTCTGAATGCCTGCCAGGAAGATTAGAATCTGCACGCCCGATTGACTGACGATCGTATAAATCCGATCGACCGCTCCTGTCAAATACGCCACAATATTTTCGCTGACGCCGGCCTGCAGCATGAATCGTTCCATCTCGAACGTGCCGATGCCGCCGGATGATCCTCCGGAAGCGCTCTGCTGCACAAGCTCTTGAACGAGGCTGTTCATCTCCAGATTGGCGATAACGCCGGATGCCAGAATAACCGGCAGGAAGAAGATCGACCTTGCCAGCGCCCGACCGATGAACTTCTGGTTCAGCAGCACAGCCAAGAAAAGGCTGAATATAACGATAAGCGGCACATTGACCACCATATTAACGATCGAATCCGTTAACGTCCGGTTGAAGCTGGTGTTTACGGTCAGCGCATTCACGAAATTGTCGAAGCCGATGAACGTAATCTTCATGCCTTCCGATTTCGCTTCAATGGAGCTGAGGCTGTACCGCAGCGATGTAATTAGCGGCACAAGGAAGAAGAGAAGGAATCCGAGCAGCCAAGGCAGCACATAGAGGAAGCCCCACAGCGCCTTCTGCTCCGCGTAAGTCCGCTGCTTCATGCCGAGTTTCATTATGGATTTCAAGATTGCGCACCACCCGTCATATAGCTCTCCGCTTCCAGCAGTTTCCCGTCTACCTCAACCTGCGAGCCGTTATAGTTCACAATGACGTAAACCCCGTTCGCATATACCGTCTTGTACACGCCTTCGCTCAGCTTCTCGTGCGACGCAATCGGTTGATTAGCCACATGCTTAAGCACGTCGTTAACCTCGTGGTAGATGTCTGCCGCCTTATCCATCCACAGCTCGTAATTCACCGCATACAGTCCATTGTTCTCCGTATCCTTGACCTTATAGTTCGGCTCGTAAATCCACTCGAAATACACGCCCGATCCGTATTCCAACGATTTCAGAATATACTGCCGCTCATCGGTGTAGGAGGTTAGATTATATGGCGTGCCCGTATAGTTGATATAGCCGCGAATCACCATTTGATAGAACGGAATTTCCTCGTCTTCCAGCTTGAAGCTGCTGTTCGACATTGGCGCATCCGTAATATCGGAGAGGAATGGCAGTGCGTATGCATTGCCGCCCTGCGCCATAATGCTCATGCCGTTCTGACGAATCGTATTCAAGGCAGAGGCCGAGATGTTCTCCGATTCATCGCGGTCCACCTGCTTGCTCTTTCGATAGTCGCTGTTCAATTGGCTGCCGAGATCGCGGAGCGAAATGCCGCCTGTTTGATAGCTCTTCATGCCATTCACGATGTCGTTCACATAGTCGCCGACGATACTTGGCGAGACGACATAGGAAGGCGATTTATTGCGATCCCGGCGATTGAGCGCCATATCGAGCGGATACAGCTCGGCAACGACGCCGCGCAGCGTTCGGGAAGCATTGGACTTCTCATCGAAATCCGATCCCGTGCTCGCCTCTAGCACTGCTACATCCGGGAACAACGAAACGCCATGCTCCTGTGCATAAGCGACAAGACTCTTCAGTCCCTTGCTTCCGCCTACTGCATCGTCAACCGAAATATGATCCGGCACCTTATGATCGAGACCGCCGTTGAACCATCCCGCGTATTTGAGCTTAATGTTCGCAATATCGCGTGCTTGAACCTGGCTGATCATATCCTGCGCCTGCTTAAACGTCGTGAGCGATTCCAACGAAGTATAAGGAATGCCGATGAAATGCTTATCCTTCGCAATGCTTCCTACGAGCTGCAAGTAGAACGGAACAGCCTCCGACTTCGTTTCCTTCGTTTCCTTCGCTTCCGTCTGCTTCGCCGGCAGCCCGTCATGCTTCTCCAGATATTGCTGATAGTACTTCGCCATCCCTGAATAGCTTGCATCGCTGCCATTCAGGAACGCATATCGCACCGTCAAGTCCGTCTTCAGAGGATCCTCTTGAAAATGCGGCAGCGTCCGCTCCTGGCTGTTCGCCGTCAGCGTAACCAGTCCTTTGTTCGTCAGCGTGAACGACGGATAGACATAGTTGTAGCCGTTCAGCTTGCCGCTGATGTCCGCATTGACTGCTGCAACGGCCGCTCCTTCTTCAATAATCCCGAGAAGCGCTCCATGATTCTTAATAATGCCGAATACCGGCAGCCTTACAGCCTGCTCGTAGCTCGCGTCCTCGACCGTCTTCGTCGTCAGATCGTCGCCGTACACCAGCTGCTGATAAGCCGGATATTGGGTTTTTCCGTTGTTGAAATGAATGAGCGAGCCCGATCCATCAGGCACGAACAACGAGCCCTGTTCGTCTTTCCCGCCTGCGCCGAAGAAGCTCAGCAGCGAGATCGTCGCGATCGGATAGGCGCTAGGCGCATGAATATCCGCTTGCGGCACTTTGACGATTAGGCTGTCGCCATCCAGCGTGTACTCGATGGATGCGAAGAATATACGTGGCACAACCTTGTCTTGCGTGAAGCCAAGCTCTTGCATATCCTTCTCCAGATCTTCTTCGGTATAGCCGGCATCCTCGAACGCCTTGAACGCACGGTCCAGCTGAAGACCGTTCAGCGCGGAATCATTGCGATCGTAGGTGCCTTTGTCGGCATTCTCTTTGTACGCGATGCCCAGCGCGCGTTTGCCCGTCTTGTCGAGCTTATCGGACAGCTCCTTGAAGCGTGCCTCGCTTAACATGAGAGGCAGATCAGCGGCAGATTTCTTGGCCGTACCGAATTCATAGGTTACTTTGATCCCATTATCAATCGATTCATACTTGACCTGCTTGTATGAAACGCTGTCCGTGAACGTATTAATGGTGTTCGATTGCCCGAAGTTGTTGTAGTATTCGATGTTCAACTGCGCGGACAGCAGCGCTTTATTTACGCCTTGCGCAGTCGAGTCTTTGTCTCTCTCTGCCGGATTGCTGTACCAAATCTCACCCGACTGCTTATTCATAACGGCGATCGTGCCTGTCTGATCGTCGACGAATAAGGCCAACCGATCGTTCTGACTGATCCCCTTCATCCCGGCGACCCGATTGTCGCTGAACGTATTGCTAAGCTGAGATCCCGATTTGAAGGCAGCGACGTATTGCTCCATCTCGTCATTCTGCGCTGCTGTCTGCGAGCCGGAACAGCCTGCAAGGACAAGGCCGACCAGCAGCGTTAGGCATAGCAAGGCATTGCGGGCCATGCTCATTTCCCCTCCTCCTCTCTCTATCTCCTCAGTGCAAGCTCTTTATAGACCACGTTAACGAACGATACCATTTGCTGCGTCAGGCTGAAGAACAGCAGGCAGATGAACGCAATGAAGCCCATTGCCACAACCGTCAGCAGAATCATGCCGATCGTCTTGGATGGCGAGTATTGGTGGATCGTCATATTCCCTACGAATAAAAGGAACAACGACCAGAACACGGCGAAGCTGCTGAAGAAATAATAGAAAGCCGTTTCCTGCAAAGAGATGACCTTGCTAAGCCAAATCCATGGAAAGTTTATGACGATCAACGGCACGAGCGCGAAGCAGGTCGAAGTGAAAATGTCGACGAATCTCCCTTCGCCGTTCATCAGCGTTGTCAGCGACCAGTTCGCCACGCACCAGAATAGAACCGGAACGACCACATAAGCGATCTCCATTAGCGAGTTCATGTCATCGGGATTCATAATATTGACAATAAAACCGCTGTATTCAGAGCTTAGAATGTTCGTAATGATTAGCAGGAACAAAATGACGAACGAAATAATGACGTTATTTCGCTGCGTACGATCGTACTTTAAATCCCAAAAGCCATTAAAGGGATGCATGATGATATAGAACGGATATTTAATCAACTCACGATTCAATCGAAACACCCCTCATTCTGCGCAGCTTCTTCCTCTTCCACAGCACTCTTCCGATGAATGCCGCGATGATAACAACAACGATTCCCGTCATAATGGTTGGGAAATGCTCTCTGAGCACCTGCTTGCGATAGAGCAGGAAGGCCTTCGAATAGTTGCCGCGATCATAGCTTTCTTCAAAATAGTGCAAGGCTTCTTTGTATTCTCCTTTGCGAAGAAGGGACTTGCCGATGCCGGAATAGGCGAATTCGAGATTGGCATTCATATTGATCGTTTTGTTATAGAGCTCGAATGCCTTCTCTTCGTCTCCGCGATAATAGGCGCGAGTAGCTTCGTTCAAGGTGCGCCCGTATTCGGTCGACTTGAATACGGTAATCTCGCCGAACGCTTTGTCCAGCACGAGGAAGTCATCGCCGACGCGCTCAATGGCGACAGGCGTTTTGAACTGTCCGAGTTGGTTTCCGATTCCGCCGAAGACGTACATGAAGTGGCCGTCGCCGTTGTAGGTAAACACCCTGCCCCTAGAGCCGTCGAGAACGGAATAGATTTCGCTGTGCGTCACATCGATGTCCGTCAGCCGGGCAGGCCCTTGCTCCGTTGTATACCGAATATCGCCCTTCGGGTTGAAGTAGCCCGTTCTGCGCAAAATGTCGTTGCCCTGCGCATTCAGCTTCTTGATCGTATCGCCCCACACATCGCCGTTCGTCGCATAGATGAATCCTTCATCGTTAATATCCAGATTCGTGAACTCCGTCGGGGTGAACATGACCATCTGACTCCGCTGCGCCCTTGTCGACAGCCGTTTCCACAGCAGCTCCGTAGGGTCGACCTTCACTCTGTTCGCACCGATGAACGAGGTGAAATCGCCGTTCTGATTGAACTCCATGAAACCGTCGAATACGCCGACAGACATGACGTAAATACGATGTGCCTGATCTGCGATGACGCGCACCGGCTGGAACTTGAAGTTCGCGTTAAGCAAATCGGACTGCGGCGGGTCGATGACCTTGATGACGCTAAGGTTCGCATCCAGCTCGACAACGCGTTGATTGCCGGTATCCGCTACGATCAGCTGCTTCTGGGGTGTCACGAACAAGCCTTGCGGATTGTTGAACGTCTCCTGCTTCCCGTCACGCATAAAGGAATCGATGATACGAATTAACTTGAACTGACTATCGAACACAACGACTCGATTGTTGCCGGAATCAAGCACATAGATTTGATTGTCCGGCGTTACATGCAGATCGCTCGGATCCTTCAGCGCTCCGATGCCCAGCTCCTTGCCGTCCAATACGGTTGTAGCTTTGTAGGCCGCAGGTGCGGCAACCGTTCTTCCCCAGAATGAATAGTTGTAGGAAGACGCGCCGGTATCTGCGTATGCAAGCGTTCCACCCAAGCTGGCGCCGATCAGACAGCACAGCGCAGTCAAGAGTAGAACTCTCCATGTGTGTTTGCTCTTACGCATCGTCCAATTCTCCTCCTCTACTCTTTCATCCCGGAAGTCGCCATCGTCTGAATGACGTTGCTCTGCGAAATGATGAAGAGCGTGATCGGAACGATCATTAAGATGAGCGCGACCGCGGCGCCGACGCCGGCTCGCGCGATGCCTCCGGCCGTAATCTGTCCCAGCGCATAGTGCAGCGTCTTCAGGTTCTCGCTGTAGATGAAGTTGCCGCCGTCAGATCCCCACAGCGCCGGGAACTGAAGAATCATGAGCGTCAGCCATGCCGGCTTCACGTTCGGCATGACGATCTGCGCATAAATCCGATATTCGCTGGCACCGTCAATCTTCGCCGCTTCAAGCAGCGCATCCGGAATTTGCTCCATGAACTGTTTCATCAGAAACAGGCCTAGCGGGAACGCAAGCGACGGTATAATGATCGATGCATGCGTATTAATCCAACCTAGCCACGACATCACCATGTAGTTCGGGATCGCGGTGACGTGGCCCGTGAACATCAGTGACATAACGACGATGGAGAACAGCACTTTGGAGCCTGGGAAACGGAATTTCGCCAGTGGATAGGCAGCTGCCGACGCCAGAATGATATGGCCGACTGTCCCAACAATCGTAATGAACAGCGTATTGACGATATAACGCGACAGCGGCACCCATGAGTTGCCCATGAGAGCAACCAAGTCATAGAAGTTATCCGTCGTCGGATTGCGTACGAAGAAACGCGGCGGAAAAATGAATAGTTCATCCAGCGGCTTGAACGCATTGTTGATCGCATAGACGAGCGGCAGCACCATAAAGGCGCCGAAAACCGCTAAGAACAAGAATAGGATGAAGCTGACGGTGAAAGAGCGATTCAGCTTCCTTGGCGCACGCAAGGCGCCTAATGTTTTGGCTGCCATCTGGTCACTCCCCTACCCTTCTCAGCAGTTTCTGCGTCAGCATGTTCGTACCGAGCATGATAACGAACAGAACGGTCGCAATGGCGGACGCGTAACCCATTTCGAAGCGAATGGTGCCGTAGTCCATCAAGTGCGTGACAATCGTATGACCGGCATAGTTGACGCTCGGGAAGCCCGCTAACGCAATCGAGATGTCAGCTACGGCGAACGAGCCGGTTATTTGCATGACGGCACCGAACATAAGCTGCGGACGCATCGACGGCAACGTAATGAACCACAGCTCCTGCCAGCGGTTGCGGATGCCGTCGATCGCGCCTGCTTCGATTATCGATTTATCGATCGTCTGCAAACCCGCGATGAAGGCCAGGAAGCTCGTGCCGAGGCTTAGCCACAGCTGCACGATCATGATGATCGGCAGGATGTACTTCTCGTTCGTCAGCCACTGGATCGGCTCGAGGATGAAGCCCCATTTGATCAAGAAGCCATTCAAGTAACCATAGCGATCACCGGAGAAGACGATAAGCCAAATGAAGAAGACGTTGCCTGAAATCGATGGCGCATAGAACACGAGCGTCATGATAGCTCTCACCTTAGGCGAGAGCTCATTGATGATCCACGCGAATAAGAAGCAGGCAATATAACTGATTGGGCCGCTGAAGACCGCGAAGAGAAACGTATTCCTCATTGCGATCATGAACACGTCATCGTTAAGCAGCAACCGTGAATAGTTCTGCCAGCCGATGAAGCGAGGAAACTCAAGCATATTGAAGTAGAAGAAGCTGAGCGTGATTGAAATAACGACTGGAATAACGGTGAAAGCAAAGAAAATTAGCATGTAGGGACTCATCAGAATGTAATAATGCTTATTTTTCTTCAGCTCACGCATCAGATTGGCCAGCTTCGAATGCTTCTTCGGATGGACGAGGTCAGTTGAGACAGCGGGACTGATTGTTTCGGCTTGCATCGCATTCCACCCCCTAACTATTGGTCTAGATTGAATTCTTGCCGTTTGACCGTAATCTCGTCATTCATGTAGAGAATGTAATCCAACAACGCTTCGCGCGGATTCTCATTCGCATTGACGACTTTACGGAATGCATTATCGAGGTGACGGCCTGTGAAGTAGCCGCCAGGAACTTGCGGAATGCCTTTCACCCACTGCCACTGCTCTTCGAGATTGCGATAGTCCTTGACAGGCCAAGGCAGCTCCTCGAGCGCCTCGACATTCGCTGTCGGATAGCGCGCCGCTTCGCCCATCAGACCTTCCATCTCGCGGCCATAAGCGATTTGCGTCTCCTTGGAGGTCCACCATTTCATAAATTCCCAAGCGGCATCCTTGTCCTTCGCATTCTTCAGCATCATGACGCCGGTCGTATGGCTTGCTACCGCATGGTCGACCGTTCCATCGGCCTGTTCCGTACCTGGTACGATCGTGAAATCCCACAATCCCTTAATTTCCGGCGCAAGAACGGTGAGCATGTTATACGTCGTATAATCCGCAATGCCGATCGGCATCTCGCCCGTACGGAAACGGTTCGGGAAGTCTGCGATCAACGGGAACTTGTAGTTCGTATAGAACTGCGTCCATTTCTTGAATACGTTCATGGCGATATCCGAATCCAGCGCGCTGCTCTTGCCGTTATCGCGATAGAATTCGCCGCCGTTCTGATAGAGCAGCGCCGAGAACGTCGCATTCGGCACGATGTTGGCGTTGCCTTGTTCGATCGGCAGCCAGAACTCCATGTTGTGCTTCTGCAGCACGGAGATCATATTGTAGATGTCCTGCCACGTCTTGGGCACTTCGAGTCCAAGCTCCTTCAGAATGTCTTTGCGATAGAACAGCATCGGGAACGACTGCTGCTCCGGCAGAGCATACGTACCGCCTCCGTAGCGATATGGCGTTAAGCCGCTCTCGCGGAAACGGGAAGCGATCTGGTCATAATCCGGGAACTGCTTAAGATCGGCTGCCGCATCCCGCATCGCATAGTTGACCGGCACATCCTCGCCGATCTGCATGGCAACGTCCGGCCCTTCGCCGGCAAGCGTTGCCGGAAGGAGAATGTTCGCCGGAACGAGCTTCAAGCTGACGGATATATTCGATTCCGGCGTGAACGTCTCGTCGATCAGGTTCTTGAGCACCTGTGCCTGATCCCGTCCAGTCGTAATCCACACCGTCGTCGATCGGTTCTTCTTGCCTGTATTGCCAATGCTGTCATAGTCCTCCGTGTAGGAAGCCACTAGGCCGCCAAGCTCATGCTTCACATCTTGCATGAACGTTGCTTGGGCATGCGGAAGCTTATAACCAGGCGAAGAGATGGCCAAATAATCAAGCGTAATCGGTTGTTCGCGCACGGTGAGTATCCAAGTGCCCAGACCGCCGATGTTGACCTTAAAGGAGGACAGCCGTCCCGGAATCGTCTCCGGCTTCTTCACCATGTCATCCAATTGCTTAACGAGCGTATAGAGCACCGATACTTTATCGCTTCGCTCGCCCGTCATTTGCTCTAGATAAGCCGCTACGCTTGCGATTGTCTTGGATTGCTCTTGGAACACTTGAATCATGTCCGGAATTCGTTTCTCCAGTTGATAGTCGCGAAGCGTATCCGGCGAATTCGATGTAATCATAATGATTTTGCGATACATCTCGTTCAATTGGAGAACGCTCGACTCGATCGTCTGGAGCAGCGGCGCGATTTCGCCGAGCGATACCGTCATCCGAATGCGATGCGTCCCCTTGGTCAAATGGAACAAATACGGCTCGTCTTCCCCATTGCCGAGCACGTCATTGCTCCAATCCATTCCAAAGTCGAAGCGCAGCCGCTTCATCTCCTTGAACGGATATTCGCCATCGATCGTAAGGCTCCGCGTCGCGAATATGCCGCGCAGCTGATCCTGCTTCTCCTTCAATGCGATTTGATACAAACCATCCGTTGGCGCTTCGAACTCCCATTCGATCCACTGGCCCGGTAGCTTCCAGTTCAAACCGCCGATCGTGTTAATTCTTAGCTTGGATACATCGTATGGGATGACTGTCGGGCTCGACCTGTCGGTCAACGGATATAGGGTCGGAGAGGACTTGTAGACGGCATTCTCCGCCTGAATGAGAACATACTGATGGTCGACAGGCTTCAGCCCTTCAGCCTCATATTCGCTCTTCAGTTCTGCATACGTCTTCACGTCAGAATTGCGATACAACTCGATATAATCGATAGCCATCGGCTCGCGCAGTGCTGTCAGCTTCAGGCTCTGTGTACCCTTATCGAAATAAAACGCATAAGGTTCGTCGTAATAGCCATTACGATCCGATACGGATTCGGTCTGCCATATCGGCGTCTCGATTTGTCTTGGACGCAGGTCGTTGTCTCTGTCATCACGCTTAATTTCATCGGACTGATTGCCCCATACGCGATCGAAGGTTACGATATCCGCACCGCTGAACGGGACTTGATTATTGATCTCAATCTGACGTTCAATTGCGGAGCTCTTGCCCTCGAGAGGCAAATAGCGAACTCGAATGTTATAAAGCCCTGCCTGTTCAATCGGTATATCCCAACTGATCGATCCTTCTTCCGGCGTTACGACCGCCTTTGCATCCTGCACGTCGACGACCTGAAAGCCATCTCCCTCTGCAGCCTTATAACTCTCGCCTTCTATACGAATGACGCTGTCCGGACGGCTTGCTGCTTCATGGTTTTTCAAGTACATGTCATAGCTGTCGTCGCTAGTTGCCGCAGTAACAGCAGTAAAATCAGCCATCGCTTGAACGCGTACATTGTCGGATGAACTCGAAGGGTAGAACGCCCAAATCGACATTAATAACACAGCGAGAACCAGTATGACGACGACGTAGCTCTTCTTTCTGAAGTTCACTCTTCTCCCTCCTGCAGCGAAAGACATAAAATGTACAGTCCCCATTAGAACCTTCTAAATGGGGACTGCTCTTTAGTGCTATCAAACTTACTTTTTGTAAATTTTGTCGATCGCCGATTGGAACACCGATTTGTACTTCTCGATGACTGTCGATACCGATGTGCCGCCGTTCAACTCGCCAGCGAAATCATAGTATTTCAGGTCCGGCATGAACGTATTGTGGTCAAGCACGCTCAGATTTGCCTGAACAAGCTTGGCATTCTCGATATCGTCCTCGTTCGAGAAGTTCGTTTCGAGCGACGCTTGGCTTGGGTAGTCGTACATCGAGTCGATGTCGTTCATTTTCTCCCAGATGTACATCAGCTTGTCGGGATCTTTAACGCCTTTCGGAATCGTCAGCGCTTGCAGTGCCGGCTCGTACGAGTGGAACGTGGATGCGCTTGGACCTTTAGGGAACGGTACGAAACCGATATCCGCATCCGGCATATCCGTCTTCAAGCCGCCGATCTCATACATAGCGCCTGCATACATGAGCGTATTGCCTTGACGGAAAAATTGGCCCGGCTCCGTCCAGTCGCCGCCTTCTGTCGGTCTGTTGACTTTGTCGACAATAACTTTCTGTGCAAACGTCAGCGCCTCGATCGTCTTCGGATCGTCAAGGTTCTGCTTGTCTTCCTTCGTCAGGCTAGCTTCGTTGGACATCAGTGCCTGATCGAGGAGGCTGTTGTTTGCTAGACCCCAAGTGTCGAGCTTGCCGTCATTGTTCGTATCCTTATTCGCTTCCTTCGCGGCTTGAACGAACGTATCCCAGTTCCAGTTGCCTTCTGTGACATAGTCCTGCAGCGGCTTCATGCCGAGCTCGTTCATTAGCTTGCGGTTGTAGAAAATACCTTGAATGAGTGCGCCTTGGTCTTCTGTGAAGCCATAACCGCGGCCATTATAGGTGTATAGCTCATTCGTCATTTTCTGATTGAACACATTCGTATTTTTCGTGTATTCATCGATCGGCAGCAGCAAATCTTGTTTTGTCAGCGTAGGCACCGTGTACGTTTTGCCTAGGCGCACAATATCGCCAAGCGGCTGGCCCGACAGCAGCGATGCCGTTACCTTCTGTTGATATTCGCCGAAATCAATCGCAACGAACTCCATTTTGAAGTTATGCTTCTTCTCTAACTCTTCAAGGTTCTTCTTCTTCTGAATATTGTCAGGGTTGTCCTCGCCTGGCGTCATATCCCACCAAGATACAACTTTAATCGTACGGCCTCCGAGATCGAAGTCCATGTCCGGCGTCTTGTACGCTGCATCGTCCGCAGCTGCGTCCGCACCGTCGTCGGCAGCATCATCGCCTGCCGCTTCCGTGTTCGCTGCTTGATCGGTCGTGCTTTGGCTGGCGGAATCGGTTCCTTTGCTGCCTTCGTCCTTGGAGCCGCTGCCGCATGCTGACAGAACCAGCATCATTGCGGCCGTCAGCATCAACATTTTTTTACGCATTTTTTGTCCCCCTGTTTAGAAAAATGGAACTTACACGACAAAGTGTAGCGTTTACAATTGAGATGCAACAACCTGTCGTAACTTAGTTGTTGTACCCGTCAAAATATAGGGCTGTCTGATAAATTTCCAAATGAAGACTACACTCTAAGCGTGCTGGAACTTACTTTTTGTAAATTTCATCGATCGCCGATTGGAAGACCGGTTTGTACTTCTCGATAACCGTCGATACCGACGTGCCGCTGTTCAGCTCGCCGACGAAATCATAATACTTGAGGTTCGGGAACGTATTATGGTCGAGCACCAGCAGGTTTGGCTGAACCATTTTTGCGTTATTGATATCGTCTTCGTTCGAGAAATTCGATTCGAAGGAAGCTTGACCCGGGTAATCGTATACCGAATCGACGTCGTTTATTTTTTCCCAAATGTACATCAGCTTGTCTGGATCTTTAACGCCTTTCGGAATCGTCAGCGCTTGGAGCAGACCCTCGAAAGAGTGATACGTGGACGCGCTTGGCCCTTTAGGGAACGGGACGAACCCGATATCCGCATCCGGCATATCCGTCTTGATGCCGCCGATTTCCCACATCGCGCCGGCATACATAAGCGTGTTGCCTTGACGGAAAAATTGACCTGGCTCGGTCCAATCTCCGCCTTCCGTAGGTCTAGGGACTTTCTCGGTCATCAGTTTCGATTCGAAGTTAAGCGCTTCCAACGTTTTCGGATCATCAAGGTTTTGCTTGTCATCCTTCGTCAAGCCTGTTTCATTGGACATGAGCGCAAATTCAACCAAACCGTTGTTCGCCAGACCCCAAGTGTCAAGCTTGCCGTCATTGTTCGTATCCTTGTTCGCTTCCTTTGCAACTTGGACGAACGTATCCCAGTTCCAGTTGTTTTCATTGACATAGTCCTGAAGCGGTTTCATGCCGAGCTCATTCAACAACTTGCGGTTGTAGAAAATGCCTTGAACAAGATTCGCCTGATCTTCGGTAAACCCATAACCGCGTCCATTGTACGTATACAGTTCATTCGTCATGGTTTGATTGAAGACGTTCGCGTTCTTCGTATACTCATCGATCGGGGTCAGCAAATCCTGTTTCACGAGCGTAGGCACCGTGTATGTTTTGCCCAAACGTACAATATCGCCGATCGGTTGGCCCGACAGAAGCGACGCCGTGACCTTCTGTTGATACTCGCCATAGTCAATAGCGATGTACTCCATTTTGAAATTGTGCTTCTTCTCTAATTCCTCCAAGTTCTTCTTTCTCTGAATATTGTCCGGGTTGTCCTCGCCGATTGTCATATCCCACCAGGATACAACCTTGATGACACGTCCGCCGAGATCGAAATCCAAGTCTGGCGTTTTGTAAGCTGCATCGTCCGCCGTTGCATCTGTGCCGTCGTCGGTTGCCGCATCTTCGCCTGTTGCGTCCGTGTTCGTTGCTTGGTCGGTCGTGCTCTGGTTAGCGGAATCTGTTGCTTTGCTGCCTTCGTCCTTGGAGCCGCTGCTGCCGCATGCCGACAGAACCAGCATCATTGCAGCCGTTAGCATCAACCATTTTTTACGCATATTCGTCCCCCCGTATGAGAAATGGAACTTGCACAGCAAGAGTGTAGCGCTTACATTCGGAAGGCAACAACCTGTCGTAACTTAGTTGTTGCACCTGCCTAAATATAGGTGTTCCGAATCGGGCAGCCATTCCTTTACGCGAAAATGATGATGAGGTAAACATCTGCTAGCGATGCAAAGAAAAGCACGTTGTTTGGCTGCCCCCCGATTTCACATAATGAAAAAGTAATGACTGATACCGGTTACAAAAAAAAGGGATCATCGTAAGAGGGGGGTAATCATCGTGTATAAGGTGCTGCTAGTCGATGCTGCCGGGCAATCCAAGGACACGACGATCGATTTGCTAGCGTGGAGAGAATTAGGGTTTTCCTTGGATGACCATGCTTCAACGCGAACGGAAGCGATGCTCATGTTCGCCAACCTGCCGTACGCACTTGTGCTTATCAATATGAACATTTCGCAAGAAGAAGGAATTCGCCTCTGCGAGCAAATTAGAGAAACGAGCCGCGTGCCCATTATTCTGCTTGGCGGAGGGAACGACTTCCAACTCGCTCGAAAAGCGATGTGCTATCAAGTCAGCGATTACCTGCCGGATCCCATTGCGCCTGACGAATTGCAAGCAAGCCTGCACCGAGTCGAACGGGAGCTGGAGGAATTCATCGGCTCAGAAGGTAAAGCGCTTACAATGTCATCGATCAATATGCTGACTGCTGCTGCTGCCCCTTCTTCTTCGAATATCATTGATAAAGTGAAGGAATTCGTTGAAGAATCGCTCCATCAGAACATTACGCTCAAGGAAATCTCGAATATTTTCCACTTCAACTATTCCTACCTCGGTCAGAAGTTTAAGAGCCATGAGAATATGACGTTCAATGAATATCTCCTTCGACAGCGGATGGAGAAAGCCAAACACTTGTTGGAGCACACCGATATGAAAATTTATGAAATCGCGAACGAGGTCGGCTATACGGAAATGGATTGGTTCTACAAGAAGTTCAAATCGTATACGGGTGTAAGCGCTAACGAATTCAGGAAGATGATTTCGATTACAGCCTAATCGTTTATAATAGAACAAACTACGCGCTAAGAGGTGTACCCAAGAATGAATAAGCAGGCAGCGGACATTGCAGCTAACGAAATGCCCGAAGGAACGCAAACGATATATGCGGAGTTCTCAGAGCCTTTACAGCGAACAAACGGACGAGGTCAGCGCGGTAGTCGACTACTATGGCGTTTCGGATCTGCTGACGCTAGGGAAGTACAACGATATTCTTGATCATGACGCCGCCGACTCTCCGGAGGGACTGCTTATCGGCGGAAGCGTGCCGGAGCATATCGACATAGCGAAGAAAGCAGCCGGGCATTGTCCTCTTGGAATAACGATTTATTCGTAGGCGAAGGGTTCCCGTCCGAATCCGGGGTCGATATTATTATTTATAGATGGGTGCAATAAGAGGATAATCTCTGATAATCTCTGATAATCTCGGTTTACAAATAAGATTACATAAGTGCAAGCTGACGTCGATTAGGCGTCAGCTTGTTTGTGTGAGCCAAGTTGATCATATAAAGAAAACTGCCCTCTCGAACGCAAACGTCACCAACCAGTTCGTTTCGAGAGAAGCAGTTATATCAGCAGCTGCGCGAGATGCAGCAGCGCTTATTCCAGTAGCTTGACGATGCGTTGCACCGTATGAATGGATGTGTCCATCCGTCAGCCGGTCTTCGTCTCCTCGGATGGATACAGCACAATGCGGCCATCCTCCACTTCGACGCGTACCTTGTTGCTGTCCTTGAAGCTGGCCATATCCAGATAGCCGGCCGGAATTTGCAGCCGTCCCGCCTTGTCCAGCACCGCATATTCGATATGGCTCTCCGGCTCCTGCTCCGATTGCTCCGAATCCAGCTGCGACAATTCGTCGGCATAGGATACTCGCCGAATCATTTCCGCGCTTGTCTTGCCGTCGCGAATCTGAACGACGCGATCTACCTTTCGAGCCAGCTGCGGATCATGCGTAACGATCACGATCGTAATGCCGATCGTACGGTTCAGCGTCCGAAACAGATCGAGCACCTGGTTGGACGTCTTCGTATCGAGCGAGCCGGTCGGCTCGTCGGCCAGCAATAGACGCGGCTCATTCGCTAGCGCGATGGCGATCGCGACCCGCTGCTGCTCGCCGCCGGACAGCTCGCTCAGTCGATTCTTCACCCGATGGCTAAGGCCGACAGCGTCGAGCAGCTCCAGCGCGCGAATGCGCCGGCGTCTGCCGCGCAGCAGCATCGGGAGCTCGACATTCTCGAGCGCGGTCAAGTAGGGAATGAGGTTGCGCGCATTGTTCTGCCACACGAACCCGACCGATTCCCGCTTATATTTCACCAAATCCCGCTCTCGGAACGTCAACAGATCTTTATCGTCTACGAACAACTTGCCGGCTGACGGCTTGTCAAGGCCGCCAAGCATATTAAGAAGCGTCGACTTGCCGCTGCCGGAATTGCCGATGATCGCCATCAGCTCTCCCTTCTCCACCGTCAAGTCAAGCCCCTGCAGGGCAACGACCTCCAGATCGGCTGTCTTGTAGATCTTCACAAGCCCTTCGCAATGAATCATAGGCTACTCCTCTCCCAGCTTCAGCGCTTGCGAAATTCGGATACGGGACATCCGGAAGCTAAGGATGAGCAGCCCGATCGTCAGCATAATGCCGATAATGCTGTACAAGTGCAGATAATCGCTGAGCTGATACGTAATCGTGAACGGCGGCACCTGATCGGCTGTCTGGAACGACATCGAGAACAGCGGAATGAACAGCTCGCTGATCATGCCGCCGATCAGGACGCCGATGATCACTGCCGCACCCGAGGTGAGCAGTTGCTCGCTTACGAGCATGCCGATAATTTGCAGGAACGGGATGCCCATCGCCCGCAATACGCCATATTGAAGCGTTCGGCCCGACAAGGTAAGCACCCAGAAGAGCAGGAAGCCGAAGAAGCTGATCAGCATCGAGATGACGAAGCCAAGCGTCATGACGCCGTTAATCGCCAGCCGGAACGGGTCATTCTTGGACAGCACCAGCTGCTGCGATGCATCGCGAAGACTCGTCACCTTCCTATCCTTCAGCTCATCGTAGATTTGATCGCTGGATACGCCCGGCTTCAGCTTCAGCCATACTTCGTACGGCTCAACGGCGAGTCGGTTCTGAATCGTATCGAGATGACCGACGATTAAGTTCGGCTGCTCGACCTTCGACTTGCCGTCGCTGCGCCCCGGCAGCGGATTCCAAGTCGGCCAATAATCAATAATGCCATAGACCGTGAACTGCGCCCGATCCAGCGAGTCCCAATAGACATTGATCGGATCGCCAGGCTTCAGATTCGCCTGCTCCGCGATGGAACGCGAGATCAGCACGGCTTTCGGATTCGACGCAATCAGATTCAGATAGCTGTTGATCGGATAATCCAGCAGTCCGTCCTTCATCCAAGCCGTGCTGCCGAATTCCTTGGTGTCGATGCCGATTAGCGTCGTTGCTCCATTCTTGTCATTGCTGCTTATGCTGTATCGAGCCCCCGCCTTCTTGAACACCCGCGCTGCGGATTCCACGCCGTTCAGCTGCTGGAATGGCACGAATGGCGGCTCTGTGTACTGCACCCGTTTATTCGATATCGCTGCTTCGGTCTGCTGCTGTCCCGTCTGAGCCTGAGACGCCGAGAAGACCGGCGCATCGCTCTGCCAACGCGTCGTCAGCGCAATGTCCGCTCCGATGGCGTATTGAATTCGGCTCTCCATGTTGTCATTGATCGTTCGAGCCGCATTGGCGCTGAACAGTCCCGTAGCGACGGTCATAATGAGGAATACTTTGATCGTCAGATACTGTCCGGACGAACGGCTGATCACGACCAGCGTATTGTACAGTGCTGGCGGCCACCACCTACGCCCCAACCAGTAAACGAGCCGAATGAACCACGGATAGACGCGAAGCACAAGCAGCCCCGCTCCAAGCGAGAAAATCGCCGGCATGAGGAACAGCAACGGGTCGATCTGCAGCGAATCCGAATCAAGCGCAAGCCTCTCCAGATCCGCTTGCCGATTATTAAAGCTGCGCAGCAGATAGATCGCAATGGCGACTAGCGCAATATCGATGCCCGCCTTATGCCAGAACGACAGCTTGGTCAGCCGCGCCATCTGCCGTTTATGATCGACGATGCTCACTCTCGTTGCGCGATACGCCGGAATAAGAATAAGAATGATGGCGCCTGCCACAGCCAGGGCTGCCGTTCGGTACGCCCCGCTGGTCAAGGTAACATCAAGCGCAGAGCGCTGGACGAATTCCAGGAAGCCGTTCGATGCCCCGAGCACCTTCGTGAAGCTGACGCCCAGATAAGGTCCTGCGGCCAGCGCGCTTAGTCCAAGAATCAGACTCTCCAGCGTATAGGCGGCCATAATTTGCAGTCTGCTCGCGCCACGGCTTCGGAGCACCGAGATTTCCGTCTTCTGGCGCTCAATGATCAGGTTCGCCGTCATGAACAGATAGAAGGCGAGCATGAGCATAACGGGCGAATACAGCGAGATCATCATGACATTGAGCTTACCTTCTTTGCCCGCATACGAGGAGATCGTGTCTCTCGCCGGAATATTGATTTCCTCGGAGCCGAGCCTGCCGCGAAAATAGCGTCTTATCTCGGCATCGGCTTTCACGAATTGCTCGATATTGCCGACCTTGAGCTGCTCGTAATTAACCGCAAGCCGCCATTCCACTTCGGACAAGCGCAGTTTGCGGCCGACTGTAAACTCTCGATCAAATACGGAGAGCGGGATCAAGAGACCGTCCGGA
This sequence comes from Paenibacillus cellulosilyticus, assembly GCF_003182255.1. Lineage (GTDB taxonomy): Bacteria > Bacillota > Bacilli > Paenibacillales > Paenibacillaceae > Paenibacillus_T > Paenibacillus_T cellulosilyticus. The sequence continues at coordinate 152,606 of NZ_QGTQ01000002.1, forward strand.
TTATCGGTCGTCAAATAAGGCAGGTAAGGATCAGCCGTCTTATCCGTGTCCATCGTCCCTACGATGATGACGCGGAATCTGGCTCCGTCTCCCTCCATCGATTCCGCAATCAGCGCATCGCCAACCTTCCGCTTGGTTGCGAGCTGAAACTTCTGCGTCGCGAGCGCTTCGATTACGCCATCCGTACGATCGACCGGCATGCGGCCATCGATCAAATGGACACGCTTCTCCAGATCGGACAGCGTCTTGAAGCCGCCGATCGTGTTAAGCGTCTTGATCTCCAGTTCAGAAGCGTCAGCGCCGTAAACCTTCATTTTCTGCGTAAAACGTTGTTGATAGAACGACAATCCATCCAACCCCAGCTTGCCTGGGATCGTCTTCACATATCGATCAGCCTTCTGAATGGCGGCCGTCGTCTTCTCTGTCATTGTCTCCGCCGAAATCGTCGACTCGATCCGCACATACCCCGGATACACTTGCTGCTGCGCTTGTACCGACTGAAGCTCTTTCAACAACGTCCTCTCCAGAATGGCCTTGGAATACAGCGGCATCGAACTGAACAAAGCGACGCACACCGTAAGCCCCAGCCATAGATTCAGCTGCAGCCATTTGTTCTTCGCCATTTTGCGGAGGATCATCGTCCATAAGGCCATACCGTACACCCCGTCCTTGCGCCCGGCTGCACCGGGCCTTCAATGTTGTTTCCATTAATTGTTGAGGATGACCTGCTGCCCTTCCTCGACGCCTTTCACAATTTCCACGTCCGTCGCCGTCATCAAGCCTACTTCAATATCCACCTCTTTGCGGCGATCGCCATCCGCGATCTGCACGTAGAAACGGTTCATATAAGACCGTATGGCCGATCGCGGCAGAACGATGACATTCTGACGCTTCTGCAGGTCGATCGTCATCTCGGCGCTATCCCCGACCTTCGCATCCGCCGGCGCATTGTCAATGCTCATATAGACCGTCACCGCATTGGTCTGCGCTTTGTTCGGGTCCGTCGCAATCGGCACATTGGATGGCGCCTGCACGACCTTACCCGTATATTCGACTCCCCGGTATTTCAGTTGAACGGGCATCCCCGCCTTCACTTGCGTCAGCTCTTTGCTGTCGGAGGCAGCATAGGTAAGCTGCAGCTGGGACGGGTCGGCAATGGAAACGATGTTCTGATAGGCGTTGACATAATCCCCGGCATTCATCTTCTCGACGAATGTCACGACCCCCGAGATCGGCGAATAAAGACGCGATTTCGCTAGTCGGTTCATCATATCGTCAAGCGACATCTTCTCCCGCTTCAGATCAAGCTCCCGCAGCTTCAAGTCCGTGTCGCTGGCACCGGATTTGATCGACTGGCTAAGCAGCAGCTGCGCTTTCTCGACATTGATCTGCTGCAGGCTGATCTGATATTCCAAATCTCCCGTTTCGATCTCTGCGACAAGATCGCCGGCCTTCACCTCTTGCCCTTGTGTGACAGGAATCGCCTTCAATCGTCCGCCAGATTCCTTGAACGAGAGATTCGCTGCCGTTGCAGACACGAAATTCGCCGTGCCGCGAAGCGCCGTCTGAATATCGCCTTTGCCGGCTTTTACTACGTCGAACTGCTCCTGCGCCGGCTCCACGAGCGGCGGCTGCAGCACCTCCTGCTCGACAGGGAGAAGCGCGCAGCCGGAAAGCGCCAGAGACATCATCAGCAGAACGGCAGCCTGCTTCGCATGACGCTTGCGTTTAGACGAGCGGTGATTCGTTGGTCGTGAAAGATACAATTCGTCCATCCTCCAATGCAATAACATGATCAACAAGCTCCATAATGTCAGGATCGTGCGTCGTGAGAACGACCGTCATGCCGGTCCGGTTCACCAGCTCCCGGAAAACGCGCATGACCTGCAGCCCCATTCGGCTGTCCAGCTCTGCGGTCGGTTCGTCAGCGATCAGCAGGACAGGCTCGTGTGCAATCGCACGCGCGATTGCGACACGCTGCTGCTCTCCCCCGGACAGCTCAGGCGGGCGATGCTTCATGCGCTCCTTCATGCCGACAAGCGTGAGCGCTCGCTCCGCCGCCTCGCGATTGCCCTTCACCTTCGCCCCTGCGATGCGCAATCCGAACTCTACATTCTCGTAGGCCGACATAAGCGGGATTAATCCGAAGGACTGAAATACGAGACCAATCTCCTTGCGCCTAAGCGAATTGCGCTCCGATACAGACAGGCTTGTTATTTCTCGCCCTTGGAAGAACACCTGACCATCCGTCGGCTCATCCAATGCACTCAATATATTAAGCAGCGTGGTCTTGCCAGAGCCCGATCGGCCCTTAAGCGCCACGATCGATCCCGCCGGAATATCGAAATGAATATCAGCCAGCGCAATAACGGCTGCATTGCCTCGACCGAATACCCGCTTAATGCCCTTCGCTTGCAAGATCGTTGATCCCCGATGTAATGCCGTATTCAGCGTCTCTTCCTTTACGGGCACCGCCGTTACCCCCTTTTCAAACCTGTTTGAGCCTGCCGCTTTCTGTTATTTTAGCGCTTACAATTTCCAAGCAGTACCTGTCGGTTCTGGTTCAATTACCCGAGAAATAATAGAGGTTGTTCAAAAAAGGCTTCTAAGCGCAAAAAAAACGTCCCTCGCGGGACGCTTGGATCGGCAATGATTCCTATATTATCGGCCAAATTGCCAGCTTTCGAATTGGAACAGCTTCTGCTCCGGCTTGCCTCGGAATACGAAATAGACGGAATGAATGCCTGCTGCGCCTTGAATAGGGGTCGTTACTTCCACCCATTGGTTATCGGCACCCGTTGAAGGAACTTCGATCGTACCGGCCAGCTCCCCCTCCGGTCCATCCAGTCGCACCTCAATCGCGCCGCCTTCCGTCGTGCTGGATACGGCGGCCGTGAACGCGGAGGCGCCTTGACCGAATTCGACATTCGCGACCGCCGTCCAATCGCCATTATCGATATCGCCAACCGCCATGTTCGCGCCTTCCGCCCCGGCGGCCGGCACAACGTTAATGCCAGCGCTCCATGCAATCGTTTCCGCGCCTGTACGGTCGAACGGATTCAACGTCTTCACGGCATCTACGCCCTTGAGATCTGCAGCGATCTCTTGAATCGACCCGTCTGTGTTGAACGTGACCTTGTTCAGATGCGTCGAGCGATAGCCTTGCGCCACGCCCATTGCCTTCGACAGCGTCTGCGCATGATACGCGATATACCAGCTGTTGTTAAATTGGAACATCGCATGATGGTTGTTGCCGCCGACGCCGAAGAAATAGCCCGGGTTCTTCAGAATCGTTCCTTGGTACGTCCAAGGCCCCATCGGACTGCTGCTGGTCATATAGGCGATCTCGCCGGCTGGCGGACTTCCTTCCGGACGCTCGCCGTTATAGAAGTTCGAGCAATACGAATAGTAATAGGTGTCGCCTACCTTGTTAATGCCCGCGTCCTCGAACATGAATGGCGCCGGAATAACCTGCGCTTCGCCGACGACGCTGGTCATATCGTCGCCGAGCTGCATCACGCGCGCTGTATTCGGCATGGCTTCCTGACCTTCTTGTATGCCTCCGCCATAGTAAATATAGGCTTTGCCATCATCATCCACAAGCACAGCAGGATCGAACAGCCATGTGACGCCTTGCGCACCTGAATCCGATCTCGCAATAAGCGGTTTTCCGATCGGGTCAACCCAAGGACCTGTCGGACTGTCGCTCGTCAGAACGCCGATGCCGCTTGCATTGTTCGCGAAGTAGAGGAAGAACTTGTCTTTGCCATCAATCACTTTATGGGCGGCAGCCGGCGCCCATGATTGCGTCGCCCATTTGGCGGCTCCTTCATGTCTTGCCACTACGATTGCGCCATGATCGGTCCAGTTCACCAAATCATCCGATGAAATAACCGATATCTTATTAATGTCGCTATACGTGTTGTCTTTTACTTTGCCGGCATCATCATATTGCAGAACGTCATTCGTCGCGTAGATATATACGCGGCCATTGTATACGAGCGCATAAGGGTCAGCGCCGAATTTGTGCGCAACGAGCGGGTTGCCGTTAGGCGGAGTCTTGCCAACCGCTTCGGCCGGCGGTACATAGACGATCTGCGCAGAAGCTCCGCTTGCGTCATACAATTGCGTCGTATTGTCGGAATGGATAACTTCTGCGCTCTGTACCTTTATTTCTTCACTCATTGGTTTCGTCAACTCCTGCTTTAGTTTTATTGAGATCGTCGCCAGCGTGCTGCTGGCATCGCGATTCACATAAGTAAGCGCCGAACCGTCGCTCGTATAGATACGGAGCTTCGTGCCATCTGCACTTGTGTCGCATTCGACCTCAGCCGTGGATGGCGCCACATTGTTGCCATTGAGAATGACGGATGCCACCTCGAACGAAGCCGGAACTTGGACAGTCGCCCGAATCTCGCGAATATCCGCACCTTGGGACAGCTCATCCATGATGAGTCGGACCCCATATTCCTTGCCGACATCCTTGCTAACCTTAACAACCTCATCTTTCAAATCGACGGTTCCTATCGTTGCGGTTGCAGCCTCACTGGTTGTGGTAGATCCGCCGTCTGAGCCGTTCGTTACTCGGTAGACCAACAAAGCGGCTGCCGCAAGGCATACAAAGGATAATGCAAGTAATAGAGCCCGCTTTCTTCTTCCCCCATCTTTCATCGTCACTTTCATCCTCTCGGCATTCCTTCACACAGCTTACCGCCAGTCAGCCTATGGAACAACCTGTCGATCACGCACTTGTTACCCGTCAAGTTCTAGCACTCCTGTCGGTCAACATGATGCACCGGATGCATTTTAACCCAGCTAATGGTTGCAGTCGCGCTTATTGCAGGTAAAATGCGTATTTCAGCGTGCTAACGGTTGAATTAGTGGCTATTACGACAAGAGTAAGCGAATCCAGTTGAAATCGAACGCTTAAGCTCTGTGGCAACCGTAAGCAATGGAAACGTCTCTTATGAAGCCAAATAGCCGCTAACGCGACCGTTAGCGTATTACACTATGTCAACCGCCCCGCTTGACTCGAACCCAATTGAAAAAGGTGCCCAAAAAGAACACCCTCGCATGAACCCGTAATAAAGACTAGCAGGCAGAAATAGGCTGCAGTCGTGTCATTCCTCACTGCCGATTCGGGAAAGCGATGTTGATTCACAACACAAGAGCTTATGTTACTCGCTTGCTCCCGTTACGCCACAGTCAGCGTATCCCGATACTCCTGCGGCGTCATGCCAGTCACCTTCTTGAAGAAACGGGTGAAGGAGTGAGCCGCCTCATAGCCAACCTCAACCGCTACGTCCCGCACCTTCATATTAGGATCGCGGAGCAGCTCCTTCGCCTTCTTCACGCGGCAGCGGTCAATGAAGTCTGATAGATTGGTTCCGCTTTCCTGCTTGAAGAATCTGGATAAATACGATGGATTGAAATAATGGATTTCCGCAAGGCGAACCAGCGACAGATCTTCGCTTAGATGATCCTCGATATACTGGCAGATGCGATCGGTGATAAGCGATGTCCGGTCTCGTTCATCGGACTGCTTGAATTGAAATACCGCTTCGGCCGTCCCTTTCAAATAACAAAATCCCTCTTTCATCGAAGCATGCTCTTCCAAACGCATCAGCTTGCCATGCTCGTCTATTCGCCCATGAAGGCCCAGCCGTCCGATCGAAGCATAGAGCATAAGTGCGATCGTGTAATACGCTTCAATCATATACTGGAATTTGCCGCAGCACTGCAATGCAGCTCCTGATATGTCCTCCAGCTCCCTCATAAACGCCTCCGACCTGCCCGCTTCCAAATGCGCGGCTAACATCTCGGCTTTCGCTGCAGAGATGAAGCCTTCTTTCGCAGATACGCCGCTGCTCGATTCGGGATGATCACGCACGATGATCGCAGCGCTATCGCCCACTCGCAGCTGCTGCAGCTGACGCAGGCGCTCATATTGTTGGGTCACTTCGCGCCATACACAGCTTGTTCCGCTAAACGTGAACCCGATCGTCAGACGAAGCGAGGCTATGCAAGCCTCTTGAATGAGCTCCAGCATGCCTTCCAAATACGTAAGCAGATGAACATCGAACGTATCCTCTGCACATAGGAATGGCTGAATAAACCAAACGAGATCGCCTTGCTTATCGACGATGCTGATACTGCGCGTCTTCTCCGTCAGGTAGGTTTCCGCAAGCATCTGCGCTGCGTTCATCATTTCATTCTTTTCAAGGTAGGTCTTGCCTTCTGGATAAGACAGACGACCAAGCACCATGACGGTCTCCTTCGTCGAATCGAGCGTAATGCCAAGCTTTCGAAACTCGTCCACCATAATGCCTGTCCGCTCGCAGGCCGTGTCGCTGTCATGCAAGAGATGCCGCATGTAATCGCCCTGCGCCATAAGCTGATAAGCCTGCAATTGTTCGCGGGATTGCTCCAGCAATTGATTCTCCAGGTTGCCCCGAACCAGCTCATCCAGTACTTCCTTCACGGTCTCCGCCACCTTGGCGTAGCCTTCCGTCTTCAGCAAGTACCGCACATTCGCGAGCTGAATCGCGCGATAAGCATATTCAAACTCGCTATGTCCGGTCAGGAAGATGACGCGGCATCGCGGCCAATACTTCAAGATTTCCTCCGATAGCTCAAGCCCGCTCATGCCCGGCATTGCAATGTCCGTCATGACGATGTCGATCCTTGTCCGAGACATCCATTCGAGCGCTTCTTTCGCCGAATAAGCTTTATAGACGTCCAGTCTCTCCGGCATGAATCGATTGAACACCTCGTACAGGCCGTTCGTAATAATCTCTTCATCGTCGACGATCAGCAATCTATACATGTCCCATCTCCTCCTTGAACTTCATGCAGATCGTTACGCGCAGGCCATTCTGCTTAGTTCGGGCTAACTGCAAGCCGCTTCCTTCCCCATACGTCAGCATGATTCGGCGATGAATATTGATCATGCCTGTCATTTCCTCGGTTTGGTCCGTGTTCGCCAGACGCGCATTCAACAGTCCAAGCTTCTCTTCATCCATGGTGCCGCCATTATCTTCGATTATGATACGAGCTTCATTCTTGCATTGTTCGAATGTTACATGCAGGAAGCCCTCCTCCGTCATCTTCTCCAGGCTGTGCTCATACGCATTCTCGATAATCGGCTGCACAATGAGCCGGGGCACCTTAATCCCCTCCATCTCCGGCGGAAGCTCATCGAACTGAACCTTGATCCGTCTGGAGAACCGCAGCTTCTGAATCTCGGTATACGTGCGGGCATGCTTGATCTCCTCCGCGAGCGGCACGTTGTCCTGTCCATTGCGCGTAATGAATCGGAAATATTCGCCCAGCATATTCGTGAACAACTCAATGCGCTCCGTATCCCCTGTCTGGGCGAGCGAGTTCAGAATGAAAAAGCTATTGTACAGGAAGTGCGGATTGATCTGCGATTGAAGCTGCTTCAATTCCGCCCTCTGCATCATCATCTTCTGCTTAAAATCCTGGTCGATCAGCGCCTGAAGCTTGTCGAGCATATTGTTGAATCGATTATACAGGTAGCCGAATTCGTCTTTCTTGCCATGATCGATTCGAAGATCAAGCGCTCCGCTCTCCATTCGTCGAAAGCCCTGTATAAGCAGCAGCAGCGGCCGATGGACGAATCGGTATGTCGAGAAGGCATACACAATGATCGCAATTCCTGTCGTTAATGCGAATCCCCATGCCCAATAGCTGAATTTGCTTAATGGACGCTTGACCGTTTCTTCCGGCAGATAAGAAACAACGGAAAGTCCCAGCTTAGTCGAATCTGCACGATCAAAATGATAGCGTTCCCCTTCGATGTCAAGCAGCATGGAACGCTCATGAGAAGCCTTCGCATTCTCCCAATATTCGTTCATACGGCTGAAAGCCTTAGTGTCGCTGTACAGCGTGAAGCCTGCACCTTCAGCCACTAGAATCGAACCGCTCTCCTCGTACACATTCAGCTTCTTCAGCGACGCTCTCAGCTTCTCGCTGTCCAGCTCGATCTGAACGATAAACAGCGGTTCCGCCCCCTTCTTGCCTCCGAATCGGGAGGAACTGAGCTCGAGCGTATCGTCAAGTTTCTTCAATCGGCTATCGTTCTCATCCAGCATCATCCGGAGCGCATCGTAGCGCTGTTGATCGAAAGGCATGACGCCGCTGCCTACCGACAGCGTTTTGCCAATCGTCCGGATGTGCACATAAATATCTTTGACGTAGGCGCTATTGCTCTTGATCGAGGTCAACCGATGCAGCATATACTCGATGCTCTTCTTCTTGTCGACGCTGTCCATCAGCTCCCATGTAACAGCGAGCCGGTTAAGCTCGCTCTCCTGCAGAAGATCATATTGCTGTATTTCAAGCCATTCGATCTCGCGGTTGAGGTCTTCCAAATAAGTAGACAATTGGGCGAGCGTACTTCTCGATATCTCGTCGCTAGCATTCTTGTAGCTCCAATTGTAGAGATAGACGCCGAGCAGAATAATCGGGAGAATAACGATGAGATACATGAAGACCAGTCTAACGAATATCGTATGGCGCAATGAGTTAACAGGAATCTTAAACAATGAAACGCCTCCGATGCTCTGAAATCTGCAGACTTCTTGTGCAAGACTTTATTGGCGCGATTGCTCGCGCTTATTCACATACCATTGGTTCACTTCCATCGTGATCTTGGCTCCGCCCAGGCGTTTCCACTCCTCGACGAACCGATCGAAATCGGCAATCGGGCGGCCGAGAATAATGTTCACGAACGTATCGTTCTTCATATCCTCGAGCAGCGACCACTTCTCAAGCATCGTTTCGGTCGGAGGACCAACGAATTTCTCGTATAATAACTGATTGTTCTGCTTATATCGATCAAGAATAGAGAACGCGCCGGTCGGCCCGTACGTATGCTCCCAACCCCAGCCTGTGATGTTGTTGTTATAGAGATAGAGATCTATATTTTTCTGAATGGCTCTCGCTTCGTCCTTGAGTACCGATTTATCGCCCGTTACGCGAGCCTCCTCAAGCTGATAATACGCATTCAGGTTTTTCAAAGCAGGATATGGCGTCACCGGCGAAACCTGCCACACCGGATACGGATTGCTATAGTAGGTTTCATACTGAGCCGTCTGTCCCCAATTCTTCTCCAGATGAAGATTTAACAGCTTCATGATCGCTTCCGGATGCTCATAGCCTTTCCGTACAGCGAGAAATTGGTCGGTTGCGAACCGCAGCGGCACCTTGGCCAGACCGCCCGTATCCGATACGATCGGGTAAGCCTGCCAGCGGGCGTTACCGTTCTTTGAATAGCTCGACTGCGCGGAGAAGGACCCCCACTGTTCGCCGTAGAACATCCCGACCTTGCCCGATGTAATCCATTCATTTGCTTTGCTGCCGTCCTTGAACATGAATTCGGGATCGAGCTGGCCATCCTTATACATGTTCTGAAGCACTTGCAGCGCCGTCCTTGCTTCCGGCTGAATCGCACCATAGGTCAATTGTCCGTTAGTCGCCTCTATCCATATATTCGGGAAAGCATCATAGCCGGCGACGAAATCGGTCATGCCCATAATTGGATCCCATAGATATTGGGTTATCGCGAGACCAAAGGTGTCATTCGAGCCATTGCCGTCAGGGTCATTGTGTGTAAACGCTTTCGAAATCTTCAGCAGGTCATCCATCGTGCGCGGCGGTTCAAGCCCCAGCCGATCCAGCCAATCCGTCCGAATCCAGATGAATTGCGCCCCTTCGATAGAAGAACCTGTCTCCGGTATCCCCATCAGCTTGCCGTCTACGGTGGCAGACTCGAAAGGCGCGGTGCCTTCTTGACTTAACACTTCCTTCGTGAAAGGCGTTGCATATTTGTTGTACACGTTCGTCAGATCTTGAATGAGTCCTGCATTGCTCAATTGTCGAAGCTGCTGCGCATTGACCCTGACGACATCCGGCAGATTGCCTGCCGCCAGCGCGACGCCCAGCTTCTCATTATAGAGATCGCCCTTGGCTGTCCATTCATATTTAATTCGAATGCCCAGCACCTGCTCGTACAAACGGGTCCATATATTGTTGTCGAGCGTATCGCCCGGCATCTGTTTGAGCAAATCATCCAGGCTGTCCCCCGTCTGCCGTACGAAAGTCAATGTGATCGGCAAATCGTATTTGCTCAAGCCCGGTTCATTGTAGATGATTTCTTCATTATTCTTCGTAGGCGGCTGTTCGTCGCTTGTATCGTCTCCACTTGCGCAAGTCGCAAGCATGGGCACAAGCAATATCGCGGTAACCATAAGGGCGAACCTGCTTATCTTCGACATCCGCAATGCGGCAACCCCATTTCTGAAGAGTGTATTGAGAGGTTTATCATTCCTATTATCCTGATGTCTTCCACCTGACACAATAAACATTTCTTGCTTTCGTTACCCGCTGTTTACGTTTTTCATGACTGTATGCCGTCTAAGCTTGCCGTATCGCGAAAGTCAAGGCATAGGAAAAGCCGGCCTGAAGCAAAGCCAAGTCCGGCCTTCCTATGTGATTCCTTATTCGGAAGCGGCCGCATCGACTATCTTCTTCACCTGTTCCGTCGTCCATTTCTCGTAGCCAGCTGTATCCAGCTTGCTGAATTCCTTCGCATAATCGTCCCAGACCGAATCGAACTTATCAGGCGGGGAGAGAACCAATCTCGGGAAGTACTTCTTCGCGAGTTCGTCCTTCTTCGTCTCCCAAATTTGCTCTGGCGAATTTTGCTCCTTCACGAAGCTCCATGCTGGATACCAAGCGCGGTACACAGGCTTTGCGAACATCTGCGTATATGTTTGAACGCCATATTGGTTTAGAATCTCTTTGTCCTTGTCCGTCAAGCTCATTTGAAAAAATTCGGGCTGATAGCCTACACCCTTCGCGTTGCCGTTTGCGAGCGTCGAGTGAGCATCGTAACTAGGCCAGTTCCAGTTGTAATATTTAAAGCCGAACTCCTCATTGAATGCTTCGTCGATCTTCGCGATTTGCTCAGCCGTGCGATAGAAACGGCCATTGTCATCCACTTCATACGTCTCGCCTTTAAGGCCCCAACCGATCATCGTCTGGTTCTCTTCGGTCAGCATGTTATCAAAGTATTGGATGATGCGTACTGGATCTTCCGCACTGACCGTAATGCCGATACCGCGGTTCGTCACGATGCCGCCCTGCGGATCGATGTAAGCGTCAGGCGTATTCTCGTCGAACGTAATTGGCAGCGGGAAGTAATTGTAGCCATCCTGCGACGGATCTTTGCGTGCCGCGTCTTTCAGCACGTTAAGCGCGTTGCCTACCTGCCATTTGTAATCAAAGAAGCCCAGTACTTTATGCGACGTCAGCTTGACAATGTATTGATCGTAATTATCTACGAACGACGCTTTGTCGAACAAACCGTTCGCATTTAGATCAGACAGCGCCTTCAACCAACGCCTCGTTGCATCGGAGCCTGCATAAGTCTTCGCCTCGAGCGTATTCATATCAACGGTTACGTTACCTTCATTCGGATAACCAAGCAGATGCATTGGCGGGTTGGACGTTACGAAGAAACGCCAATCATTCGTCAGCGACACCATACCCGTCAAGCCTTCGTCCTTATGCTTCGCAGCATAATCGCTGATCAGCTTCATGTATTGATCAAGCGTCTTGATCTTCGGATAGCCTGCCTCTTCGAGCACGCGACGCTGTACCCAGAAGGCTGCGTCTGGCTCAGGGTCTGGTATGAAGTCACCGACTTGAGCGGAAAGCGGGAGATAGTATACATTGCCATCCTTTGCTCTGATTTGATCAAGCACAGAACCATATACGCGTTTAATGTTCGGGCCATATTGATCAATGAGATCATCCAGTGGAATGAAAGCTCCTGCATTCATTACTTCTTCGATCACCGAGTCTGGAATAAGAACATCCGGATAATCGCCCGAAGCAATCATCGTGCCAATCTTCGTATTCAAGTCACTAACCAGAAACTCCAGCTTGAAGTTGACGCCCGTCTGATCCTCAAGCATTTTGCCGATCGTTGTCTCGTTCGTATTACCGTCCTTAGAGCCGGCTACACCATTGAAGATCGTAAACGTAACTTTGTCCTTCTTCACATTGGCACCGCTGCCAGCACTCGGGCTTTCGGTAGAAGCAGACTTGTTCTCATCAATTCCGCTACCGCAAGCCGTTGCTCCAGTCAGCACCGTAATAACAGCGAGACATGAAAGAAATAACGTCTTTTTTCGCACTGAGCTTTAACCCCTTTCATATGTTGTAGAACGCTATATAGATGGTATCCGCAGCCTTATAAATGTTCCTTGACCCCGATGGCTGTCCACTTCGAACGTAAAGCTGTCGCCGTAGATCATTCTAGCACGATAGATGACGTTCTGAATGCCGATTGAATCACCAAGCGTCTCGTTCATATCCATATAGCTGTACAGCTTATTGACCTGCTCCTCGTTCATACCAATGCCGTTATCACGGACTGTGAATACGAGGTCCTCGCCCGAACGGACAATACGAATTTGGATTCGCCCTCCGTACTTCAGCGGCTCAATCCCGTGAATGCTCGCATTCTCAACGAACGGCAGGAACATCATTTTGGGAAGCTTACATGCATAAGCCTCTGGTTCTACATCAATCTCATACACGAGCTTGTCTTCGAATCGGTACTTCTGAATTTCGAGGAAGCAGTTGATGAAGTCCAGTTCCTCCTTCACCGTCACCTTATCCTTGTTCCAAGCGAGCGAGCTTCGGAACAGCTTCGCCATGTTATGAATGATCTTCGCCGTTTCGCTCTCGTGCTTAAGCACGCTCCTCATCCGAATCGTCTCCAGTGCATTGAATAGAAAATGCGGATTGATTTGACTCTGCAGCGCATTGAGCTGCGCCATCCGGCGGTCTAGCTCAAGCGACTTCTTCTGAATATCTGCGACGTACACATCATCAATTAACGTCTTAATCTGCAGCGTCATCCGGTTGAATTCCAGCGTCAGCTGTCCAATTTCATCACGGGATTCCTCTTCATTGATCGATTCGAAGTTCTGCGTCTTCACCTTCTTCATATGCTTCAAAATCTGCACAACACGCAGGTTGATCGAACGTGTAATGATAAGAATGATGACAGTCGGAATGACAATCATGATACAGCCCGACCATAAAATGAGGTCACGCGACTTGCGCACTTCCTTGACGACCTCGCCCTCGTCGATCGTCCCGATGATTTTCCATCCTTTCAGATAGCTGACATTAGTGAAGGTCTTCACGAACTCGATCGAATGATTAGAGCGATAAGACGTATAGATCGGTAGTACCGGTGCATCCCAATGAACACCGGATTTGGTCGTGTATTCAATCTGACCGGATGGATTAACGAGATACATTTCCCCTTGCATATTCAGATTCGCGAAGATTTCCTTCAGATCAATGGTTTTAAAATCAATCTTAAGCATCTTCTCCTTCGACATCCGGTCGGAGAAATAATCGAGGCGGCGAATGAGCGAGAAGCTAATGAAGCCGCCGTCGGCTGTCTTCGTCCGCATAAACACCGGCTGTGATCTTGCAATAGCGGCTCCTCGCGTGTACCATTCCTCTTCCTTGATGTTATCCGACAATAAGCCGATATTGCCAGAATGAAGAAGCGTCGGATTCGCAACATAGATCATAATGCTCTGCATGGACAGCGTAACGGGACTATAGCTGTTCATGACACGCCGCAAGTAATTGTCATAAGCCTCGATATAGTCGGCGACATCCGTGTAGTCTCGGTCGAGAATTTCATTCGTCGTATAATCCGAATAGAAAAATGACGATAAACCAACCGCATCATCCACCTGCGAGCGGAAATCGTTCTTGATCTGCTCGACGGCCCTGTCGATATCTTTCATCCGCCGATCCCGCACATTGTCCGTCATCATGTCGTAGAACAAAAGATTCGTCACGATCATCGGGGTAAATACGCATAGGAAATAAACGAGCAGCATTTTGTTGCGTAACCGGATATTGTTCAGCAGACGATTCATGAGCGGTCCCCTAACCTTGGTTGTTCATTCGATTACGATATTCGGAAGGCGTCATCCGCTCCAGCTTCTCGAATTGAGTAACGAAGTAATCCGCATTATTGAAGCCAACACGCTCCGCAATCTCGTAAATACGCAATTCTTTCTGTCGGAGCAGCTTCTTTGCCTCTGCAATTCGCAGCTGATGCAAATAATCGTTGAAATAAACGCCAAAGCTTTTCTTAAACAGCTGTCCTAGATAAGCCGAGTTCATATAGAACTGTGCCGATATGCTCTTCAAGCTCAAATTCTGATGGAAATTGCGATCGACGTAGCTTTTGATTTTCTGAATGCTGCCTTTGCCCGATGCGCAGTAAAGCTTGCTGAACAGCGCTGCCGCTTCGAATGCGAATGCTTCAAACAAACGCCGCAGCTCATGAAGCGTAATGGTGTAATCATGCCAATTCATGATCGGTTCCAGGCTCTTCAGCTCTTTCTCGTCACCTTCCATGGTACGAATCGACTTCATAATGTTCAGCACACATTGCACGATGGCCGATTTAATCGCCTCCGGCGAGAAAGCCTGTTCTTGGAAAGAGGCGAACAATCGTCCAATCGACTGCTGCAGATGATCACTGTTATTTTCCTCCACCGCTTCTGTCAGCTTGCGATAGGTCTCATCGTCCGGATATCTATAATAAAGACTTAATCCCTCAACGTCCGCGTATAGAATGATCGTTTCTTCTGCTTTCAGCAGCTTGAACTGCATCGCTTCCTTCGCCGTCATATAGGACAGCTTCAGATCCATTAAATCGTTAACCGGCTTCCCTGCAAAAAGGCGATACGTCAGTTGAAACTTCTCACGAAGGCGATGCAGCGTACATTCGAGCAGGCGGCGTAGGCTGCCGCCATGCACGGTTAGGTATACATTCGGAATGATGGCGCCATACGCTTGGCGATGGCTGTACAGAATCGGTTCAACGGTAGAATGCGCTGCGTCTCGAATCGCTGTACGGATCCCATTGTGAACCACATCGTTCATCGGCATGACCCTGTCGTTCCATGGGAGCACGTCATTGATTTCAAACAACACATAGGTGAAGCTTCGTGCGTTCGGCCATATGGACTTCCACTGCGACAGTTCGGTCTCCTCAAGCTCTCCACGAATAAGCAGCTCCATCTGCCGCTCTTCACGGTGCTTGTTCGCTCGATCCTCCTGCTCCCTCTTCATCGAAAGCTTGTCGCGAAGCCTTGTGAGAGCATCCTGCATCTCGTCTTCATCAATCGGCTTTACGACGTAGTCCATCACGCCATGACGCATCGCCTGCTGCGCGTAGCTGAAATCATGGTAGCCGCTAATAATGATGAACGATGTGCTCAGCTGTTCATTCGCGGCAGCCTGAATGAGGCCAATCCCATCCAATATGGGCATCCGAATATCGGTAATGACGAGATCCGGGTTCATTTCTTTGATTAGCGCGAGCGCATCCTCTCCATTGTCTGCCTCTCCGATAATTCGAAAACCGCTTGCTTCCCAATCCATCAATTCCATTAGACCTTTGCGAACGAACAATTCGTCGTCGACAATAATGGCTGTATACATACGATGCACCTCCGTTGAATGGATAATTCTGCCTGCTTGCCTTGCAGAATGCTATAGTTTGTAGGGGAATAACCTACAATTTCTTCAATAATGACTGTGTTATGATGAAGGCAAATTTGTCTCTCATGGAGGATTGTCCAATGGAAATGACCGCTTCCGGTGCTTTTTACACAGGCCAATACCGCAATCTATTCCAAGAAATCGGTTACACAAATGAGCAGATCGATGCTAAGCTCAGACAAGCTTGGTCCGACTTATTCGATGGCGACGAGGATACTCGCATCTACTATCCGCTTGGTGACGATATGGGCTATTTGCTCGATACCGGCAATTTGGACGTTCGTACCGAAGGCATGTCCTATGGCATGATGATGGCGGTTCAAATGAATAAGAAGGACGAATTCGACCGTCTATGGAAGTTTTCCAAAACATTCATGCAGCATACAGAAGGACGATATAAACATTATTTCGCTTGGCACTGCAAGCCTGACGGTACCCGCCTTTCCGAAGGTCCAGCTCCGGATGGCGAAGAATTTTATGCCTTAGCGCTATTGTTCGCCTCTAACCGTTGGGGCGATGGTCCGTCACCGTTCGATTATTCGAATCAAGCTAGAATCATTCTTCGCGCCTGCCTGCACCAAGGCGAGCAGGGCGAAGGCGATCCGATGTGGGATCCAGCAACGAAGCTGATCAAGTTCATTCCCGAGTCGCCGTTCAGCGATCCTTCGTATCATCTGCCGCACTTCTATGAGCTGTTCGCGCTCTATGCCGATGAACAGGATCGGCCGTTCTGGAAGGAAGCCGCGGCGGCCAGCCGTGCTTATCTGCATACGGCTTGTCATCCTGAGACGGGATTGTCGCCTGAGTATGCGAACTATGACGGAACGCCGGCGGACGTACAACGGCATGGCGACTACAGACATTTCTTCAGCGATGCTTACCGCACAGCGGCGAATATCGCGCTCGATTGGGAATGGTTCCGTCGCGATCCGTGGCAGGTGGAGCAATCAAACCGGTTGCAGCACTTCTTCCGTGAGATCGAAGTGGACGACTACCGCAGATATACGATCGACGGTACACCGTTTGAAGAAGCAGCGCTTCATCCAATTGGTCTACTGGCCACGAATGCCGCAGCATCGCTCGCTGCAGATGGCCCGGATGCTGAGCACTTCGCTCGATTGTTCTGGGACACGCCGCTTCGGACAGGGCAGCGCCGTTATTACGACAATTGCTTGTACTTCTTCAGCCTGCTGGCACTGAGCGGCAATTATCGCATCTACTAAAGTTTTCCACTTAATGAAATTCTGATACAACGAGCGCTCTCAGCCGTAACCGAGAGCGCTCGTTGTTTGTTATGCGCAATTCATGAGATGGTCGTATGGGAGCTGAAATTAACACACGTAATGTTCATTATAGAAAGAGTGTAATGCCGAAAGCAACAACCTAACAACCCATTGATGTATGGTTGTCTACCCAAAAAACTATAGGACTTTCGTAAAACGATCGTTTTTTATGGGGAAAGTTCGTCTGATTTGTTGTCGGTGGGCTTTATGGGGGGCGGTCGGCGGTGGATGGCGACGCGGGATAGAGGCGATTTTTCACTCGTAGCTGGCCTCTATAGGGATCAGGTGCGCGATAGGAGCGATTTATCGCCTCTACCAAGTGCTATCCGGGCCATGCCGCGAGTTAGAGGCGATTTTCCGCCTCTATTCGGCACCTTCGGGATTATCCCTCTGGGTAGGAGCGATTTATCGCCCCTATCCAGTGCTATCCGAGTCAGGCCGCGGGATAGGGGCGGTTTTCCGCCTCTATCCGGCAACTTCGGGACTATCCCTCTGGGTAGGAGCGATTTATCGCCCCTATCCAGTGCTATCCGAGTCAGGCCGCGGGATAGGGGCGGTTTTCCGCCTCTATCCGGCAACTTCGGGACTATCCCTCTGGGTAGGAGCGATTTATCGCCCCTATCCAGTGCTATCCGAGTCAGGCCGCGGGATAGGGGCGGTTTTCCGCCTCTATCCGGCAACTTCGGGACTATCCCTCTGGGTAGGAGCGATTTATCGCCTCTATCCTGCGCTATCCGGGCCGGGCCGCGGGATAGGGGCGGTTTTCCGCCTCTATCCGGCGACTTCGGGACTATCCCTCTGGGTAGGAGCGATTTATTACCCCTATCCTGCGCTATCCGGGCCAGGCGTGGGATAGGGGCGATTTTCCGCCTCTATCCGGCAACTTCGGGACTATCCCTCTGGATAGGAGTAATTTATCGCCTCTATCCTGCGCTATCCGGGCCAGGCGTGGGATAGGGGCGGTTTTCCGCCTCTATCCGGCAACTTCGGGACTATCCCTCTGGATAGGAGCAATTTATCGCCTCTATCCTGCGCTATCCGGGCCAGGCGTGGGATAGGGGCGGTTTTCCGCCTCTACCCCACCCAGCTATCGCACATAAAAGCCCGATTCCGTAATGGAATCGGGCTTTTCGATCAAACACCTATTACTCTTTATAAGGGTCGATCGTCTGAATCGTACCGTCCTCGTTGTAATGCAGCTCCGTGTATTTGACGCTGCGCTTATGGTTCACGCCTTCGGACAGCGAGCAGTCGTGGTAGAACAGGTACCATTTGTCCTCGAATTCAACGATGGAATGGTGCGTCGTCCAGCCGATAACTGGCGTCAGAATCGTGCCTTTGAACGTGAATGGTCCGAGCGGGTTCGTACCAACAGCGTACACAAGCTTATGTGTCGTCCCCGTCGAGTAGGACAGGTAGTACAAGCCGTTATACTTATGCAGCCACGGACCTTCAAAATAACGACGGTCCTCGTCGCCTGCCACAATTGGATTGCCGTCTTCATCAATGATCGAGATCTCATGAATCTCCGATGCGAACGACTTCATATCTTCGCTCAACCGCACAACACGAGGTCCAATGGCTGGTGCGTCCGCAGCCGGGCCATCGACAACCTCAGCCTTGAAGGAGCCTGTCTGCCACTTCTCCAATTGACCGCCCCATAGGCCGCCAAAGTACATATAGGCTTCGTTGTCTTCGTCGACAAACACAGCCGGGTCGATGCTGTAGCTGCCTTCCATATAATTGTCTTCCGGCTTGAATGGTCCAGCAGGCGATTCGCTCGTCGCTACACCGATACGGAAAATGCCGTCGTGGTCGCGCGCCGGGAAGAACAAGTAGTACGTGTTATTCTTATAAGCCGCATCCGGTGCCCACATCTGCTTGGAGGCCCACTTCACATCGCGTACATGCAGCGCTTCGCCATGATCGACGACCGGCGATTCGAAGTTGTCGAGCGACAAGATATGATAATCCTCCATCGCATACTGGTCGCCATTATCGTTGTCTGGACCATCGTGGTCGAGATCATGCGATGGGTAAATATATAGTTTGCCATCAAATACGTGGGCAGATGGGTCAGCTGTGTAAATATGCGTTACAATCGGCTGATTCGGTTTCGGTGCGTTGGACATTGCAATTAGCCTCCAGTCGGATACATAGTCATTCGCTATTATAACCAAGTGTACCGATTAAGAGAGCCGCAGGCAATCGGACATTTTATATGAAACGCCCTAAGAAATTATAGTTCTTGCTTCCCACCACACTAGGAATTATTGATATAGCACAAAGGCGCCCCTATCCGTCGATAGGAACGCCTCCTCTTGCCTACCCCTTCACCGCGCCATTCGTCAAACCGCTGACGATATACTTCTGAACAAAGATAAAGATCAGCACAACCGGAATGATACTTACCGTACCAAATGCCATCGTATTGTTCCACGACGTGCTCTGGAAGCCGAGGAAGGTGTAGATGCCTGCCGTAATCGGCCGCATGCTTTCTTTGCTAATGAATGTCATGCCATAGATCAGATCGCCCCACGCGAACAGGAACGAGAAGACCATGACGACGACGACGCCAGGCATTGCGATCGGAAGCATGATTCGGAAAAAGGTTCGAATCGTTCCGCAGCCATCGATCTTCGCCGACTCCTCGAGCTCCTTCGGCAGACCGGCAAAGTACGTGCGCAGTGTAACGACTGAGAACGGGATGCCCATCGTCGCATTCGCGAGAATCGTGCTCCAATACGTCGGCCCGATGAGACCGAGATGCTTGAACAAGATGAACAGCGGCGTTAAGATGAGCGATGCTGGCAGCATCTGTGTCACAAGGAACAAGAGCAGGAAGATGTGACTGCCAGGGAACTTATAGCGGCCGAGTCCATACGAAGCCGGGATCGCGAGCACCGTTGCAATGACGAGCGAGCCAAGCGCGATAATCGCACTGTTCTTAAAGCCGTTCCAGATGTTGTACGAGGAGCCCGACAGCTGCTCGGTGTACGATTTGATATCAATGGTGTGTGGATACCATGTAACCGGCGTTTGGAAAATCTCCCCTTCTGGCTTAAGCGAAGTGACAATCATCCAGTAGAGGGGGAACAGGAACACGATCATAACCGCAATGCCGAGAATAGGGAGCAGCCATGCTGAATAACGTTTCTTCATGAACTACTCACCTCTTCTCTCCTTACCATCCATAGATACAGAATGCCAACAATGAACAGGATGACGAACATGACGTTGGCAGCTGCGGCGCCTTGGCTGAACTTAAACAGTTCGAACGACAGCTTATAGGCGTAAGTAGACATCATCTGTGTCGCATTCACCGGTCCACCGTGCGTGGCGATGAGGACAAGCTCGAACACCTTGAACGTATATATGAAGCCTAGAACGAGCAGCGAGTAGATAGCGGGCTTCAGCAGCGGCAGCGTCAACCGCCAAAACTTCTGTAACGCATTCGCCCCGTCAATCGACGCGCTCTCGTAAATGTCCTTAGGGATAGTCGTTAGTCCCGTCGTCAGCAGGATCATGTTGAACGGAATACCGATCCACGTATTCGCGATAATGAGCGTAATCATCGCTGGGACAGGAGTTACGAGCCAGTCGATATGACTGCCAAGATGCAGGTGCGTGATCGAATCGTTCACAACGCCATCTCCGCTGAACATGAACTTGTACATCATTGCGGTGATGGTTGCAGGCAGCAGCCAGCTGATCATAACAAGTCCGCGAAGCCGCTGTGCAAATCGGAACGTCTTCGAGAACAAGAGTGCGAAGGCTAGACCAATAATGAACTGCAATACGATACAAGCAACCGTGTAAATTAACGTGTTCACGATCGACGTGACGAGCACGCCTTCCTCGAACAATTCCTTGTAATTACCGAGCCCAACGAACGGCTGCTCGCCATGCGAGACGTTCATCACGTTGACGTCGAGCAGGCTGAGCCGAATATTATCGATAATCGGATAACCAACAAAGAACAGCATATAAAACAAAGCGGGCAGTACAAGCACATAGCCCGTTATTTTGTTTTGTCTACTCAGCATGGACTTCATCTCACCACCCTAACTTAAGCATTTGAAGTACGGGGCGATGGCACCGCACCGTACTCCAATCGCACCTCTATCTATTAGTCCGCTTTTGATCACGAAGCATCACATGAAGTGAATTCGGCATCGAATCTTGAATGAAGCTGTGACTTCCGGTTCTCACGTAGCAAACCACTACGCTCCGATCCTCATTCCCCGCTTGATCCAACCTTCTTGGTGCTGAAAACCGGACTTTTGAACATTACTTGCCAAGAATTTTATCGATCTTCGCTTGCGCTTCCTTCGCGTTGTCTTCTGCCGTGCCGCTGCCAAGCAGCGTCTTGTCGAGCGCTTCCGACAGTGCATTCGAGATTTCAGGCCATTTTGGATGCGGACCACGCGGTTGTGCGTAGTTCATATTGTCTGCGAACACTTTCAGTTGATCGTTATCTGCCCAGTAAGGATCAGCCGCTACGTCTTTACGCGCTGGGAAGTAACCAAAGCCTTGTGCGAAATCTTTCAGCACGTCCGGCGATTCTACGTACATAGCGAAATCAACCGCTTGGTCGACATGCTTGCCGTTAACGATACCGAGGTTCTCGCCGCCTAGTACGGAGGCGTACTGTTGGTCCTTTGGTAGAAGCGCAATACCATATTTCAGATCTGGCGCGTTCGTTGCAAGCTCTGGCAGCTGCCAAGGACCGTTGACCATCATCGCGATTTTGCCAGAAGCGAATTGCTTCATCACGTCTGCTTGCGTCCAGTTGATAACGTCTTTGCTCATCGAGCCGTCATTGACCAGATCAGCCAGGAAGCCGTATGCCTTCGCGCCTTCTGCTCCGCCGACATTATCGAAAGTTGCGCCAGCCGACAGCAGCCACGGCAGGAATTGGAACGTGCCTTCTTCGTTGCCTGGAGCCGCGATGCCGATGCCCGTTGTGCCATCCTTCGTAAGCGCCTTCGCAGCGGTACGCAGCTCATCCCATGTCGTCGGAGGCGTTACGCCTGCATCCGACAGCATCTTCTCGTTGTAGAACAACGCGAGGTTGTTGCTGCCCAGTGGAATGGCGTATTGCTTGCCGTCCAGAATCGTCGAGGACCAAGGACCTGGGAAGAATTGATCTTTGTCCGCCCAAGCATTGACCTTCTCCGTAATGTCTGCGAACAAGCCCATTGCCGCGTAAGCCGCTGTATCCGGGTTGTCGATAACGACGATGTCCGGCAGATCAGAAGCAGCAAGACCAACCGACAGCTTCTTCTTAAAGTCTGCGAAAGGAATGAAGACAGGTTCGATTTCCACGTTCGGATTTTTTGCCGTATAGCCATCCGTCAGCGCCTTGATCTTATCGAAGCGCTCTTTGCCCTCGAAGTAGAACCACAGTGTAAGCTTTGTTTTCTCTGCCGTGTCCGTCTTCGCTGTGGTGTCAGTCGTTGTTGCCGCGGACGAGTCCGTTTCCGTCTTCGTCGTTGTTTGAGTCGTATCGCTATCGTTCTTGTCCGAAGAACCACAGCCAACAAGACCAGTCACAAGCGCCGCCATAACAAGGCCAGCTGCCATCTTTTTCATGCTTGAACCCCCTAAGGATCGTTGTTTGTACTTGCAAACTTAGTGTACCGAAATGAAAGCGCTTAGAAAATTTCATAATCATCCGAAAGGTGGATATATTTCATGTGACTTTATATCTATTTCGTGCATGTTCAAAAAATCCGGTTTTCAGCACCGAGAAGGCTGGATGAAAGCAGGGAATGAGGATCGGAGCGTAGTGATGTGCTACGTGAGAACCGGAAGTCTCTGCTTCATTCAGGATTCGATGCCGAATGCTCTTCCTGTGATACTTCGTGATCAAAAGCGGACTTTTTGAACTACCTCTATTAGTGCATGTTCAAAAAATCCGGTTTTCAGCACCAAGAAGGCTGGATGAAAGCAGGGAATGAGGATCGGAGCGTAGTGATGTGCTACGTGAGAACCGGAAGTCTCTGCTTCATTCAGGATTCGATGCCGAATGCTCTTCCTGTGATACTTCGTGATCAAAAGCGGACTTTTTGAACTACCTCTATCTAGCATTTAATTTCTGATACTCGCCCGGCGTCATCCCTGTCGCTTCCTTGAACACGCGGGAAAAATATTTCGGATCCGGATACCCGACCTGCTGTGCAATCTCGAACGTTCGCAGCTCGCTCCCAAGCAATAGTTCCTTCGCTTTGCGCAGCCGCAAGTCTCTTATGTACACAGAAAATGGCCGTCCGACTTCCTTGTTGAATTGGCCGCTTAGATAAGCCATCGTCACGCGAAGATTGTCGGCGATCTCATCAAGCGTAATCCCTTCGGCATACTGCTCCTGCACGATACGGACCGCCTTCTGAATCAGGAGGCTGTATACTGGCGTCTCTGCAGGAGCGTCAATGTCCAGCAGAGCCTCGCCAATTCGATTCATCGTCTGCTCGAATTGGCCAAGCGAGCGAACATCCCGCAGCGACCGCTGCCATTCACTTTGAAGCGGCTCCGGCAGCATGAATCCATGCACATCCCCCGCCAGCTTCAGCATGTAGGAAACGAACCGAATGCTGTATTCGATCGTGAGGACAGGCCCGTACTTCATATCCTTGAACTCGTTCACCATGCTGTGGAACTGCTTCTCGATGTCTTTGCTGTTTGCGGTCACAATCGCGCGGGAGCACTTGCCCTCCAGCAGCACCGGATACGGAATCTCCCGAGTTGCTACTCGGTTTACATTCTCTCGGCGAATCGCTCGCTTGCTGCCGAGCACCATCGACCATTTGGCCAACTCGAGCAGTTCCTCCATGTCCCGCTTCAGATTGGACAAGCGAAACACCTCACCAAGGCTGTACTGCACCTCTAATCCAGCTTTGCTGATTGCAGGAATAAGCCGCTCATCTACAAGCTTAGCGGCGTCGAAGTCAGCGTCCTCCGCCTGTGCGATCCCGATCAAGATGCCGCGCGAGGCAAGACCAAATACGGTACTCGTCCCAACCAACTTCCATTCCGACTCCAGCAGCGCCCGCAAGGTGGATAGTTGTTTCTCTTTATAGCTGCCATAGGAGACAACAGATAGATGAAAAGGCTGATCGTCGCGGAAGCCAAGCTTCGCTCGAATACGAGCCTCCTGCTGCTCCGCCTCTTCCCCAAGCAAGTCCATCAATCGGAGGAACATGGAATCAAGCGTCCCTGGCTCTTCTTCGACAGCCGCTTGCGCATGCTGCTGACTCTGCTGCTTCTGCTCCTCCAGATCGGCCCGCACGTTATCCAGCGCCTCGCGCAGATCGGGCACCGTAATCGGCTTCTCTAAGTAATCGCTCACGCTCATTTTCAGCGCTCGCTGCGCATATTCGAACTCGGAGTAACCGGTGAGAATAATCATTTTGTGCCGAAAACCCTTGCTCCTCAGTTGACTGAGCATCTCAAGGCCCGACATGCCAGGCATATTAATATCGGTGATGACGAGATCCGGCTTCATTTGTTCAATGACCGCCATCCCGTCTGTTCCGTTCATCGCTTCACCTACCACTTCATCTCCCGCGTCCAATCTGCCGATCAACCGAATCAGCCCTTCTCTGGAGTTGTGCTCATCTTCAACGACGACGATTCGCATCTTCTTCCTCTCCTTCCGTATCCATCGGCAGCGTAATGGTGACGACCGTTCCTTGTCCCAGCTCGCTCTGAATGTCGAGATGCCCTCGATTGCCATAGTAGCTGCGAATCCGATCCGCAACATTCCGAACCCCAAGCCCGCTGCCTGCTGCTTCGTCCTCCGATTGATGTTCCGATAAGAGCGTCTTCCGTTTGTCCTCCGGCATCCCCACGCCATTATCCTCAATTCGAATCATCAATTGTTTCGTATCCAGCTCCTTCACGACGATGCGAAGCAGCCCGCCGCTGTTCACACCGTAGAAGCCATGAATGATCGCATTCTCGATGAACGGCTGGAACGTCAGCTTGTGAACGGGGCAATGGTGCAGATGCTCTGGACATTCCACCTCGCAATTAAAGGATGAACGGAACCGATGCTGCTGAAGATAAACGTACGAGTTCATCCACTTCAGTTCCTCCCGCAGCGTAACGCGCTTATTGCTGTCCTTCACGCTGTACCGGAGAATTTGCGCCAGTTCCTTCAGCATTTGGCTGATCTGATACTCTTCCTTCTCGATGGCCATCCAGTTGATTGAATCAAGCGTATTGTATAAAAAATGCGGATTGATCTGCGCCTCCAGCGCTCTGATCTCCGCTTCCTTCTGCTTCTCTATGGCAGACTTCGACTCATTCATCAGCTCGCTTACCTTCAGCATCATCTTATTAAAGCTGAGGGCGATGACGGACAAGTCGTCGTGCGCCGTGCCTTCCACCTGGACATCAAGCGTTCCGTGCTGCGCGGTCCGCATCGCTTTCAGAATGCGCCGGATTGAACGGGTTAAGCGCCCGGAGAAAATCGTAATAAGAATAACCGTCAAGACTGCCGCTGATAGGCCGAAATAGAGGGTCAGATGCTGCATCGCGTACATTTCTTTGAACAGTTGATTCTGGTCGACGAGGTTATTCACCCATAGTTTGCTCGACATGTTGTAGTACGTGTTCAGAATGGTAGAGTCCGTGACGATGTCGTTCACATTCAGGCCAATCTGAGACTTATCGGGCGAGGAAACGATGATGCCGGACTTATCCGTTAGAAAATTCCGCTTGTTCAGCCGTGGCGAATCATTGGCGGTACTTGGTTCCTCCAGATTAATGGCCTGTGCGAGCACCGACTCGTACACCGTAATGACCGCCACACCTATTGGCTCTAAGCTAGCCACATTGAGGTCGCTTAGTTGTCTAGCAAGATGGAAGCCGTACTGCTCGTTGTTATTGATCGTGTCGATCTTGAGCGGCGGTGTAATGACCGGCTGCCCTTTCCCATCAATAGCCTTCTGGTAGATTGGAAGATGGATCAGGTCTTTCACGCTGGACCACATATTATCGTAGGGAGAGCCCGTCTGCCGGTCGTAGGTAATAAGCGTATTATTAGAAGTAAAAATCGCAATGCTGCGAATCCCTTCTTTGGCATACGAATACCGCGACAAAATGTTAATGAGCTTCCTCCTGCTAAACTCTGGTGACTCTGCCGTTGGGTCGTTGATCTCTTTCACTAGACTCATGACGTTATCGTCGGTGAACACTTGGAATAGCAAATCCTCATAGTCTTGCATCGAAGTGTCGAGATTCTTGGACGTTTGCAGCAGATTCACGTTGATCAAATCATTCATATTCGTCTTCATAGCGACCGTCGACGTGTAGTATGACATCATCTCCACGGCGAGCATCGGCAGCAGACTGACTAGCAGGAAGGTAACGAGCAATTTATTGCGGAAGCTGATGCCTTTCTTGAACGGCTTATCCATGCGCTTCTTCCCTTTCTTTTGCATCTTTGCCTATTAATCATACGATAGGACGTGGATCGTGAAAGCGTTTTTATGGTGGAAATATTATAGAAAAGTGGACATTTATTAGATGGATTTGCAGCGAATATGAAATCCTCGGATTTATTGGACTTTCGTGCAGCATCGAATATAAATATTTCCACCTATCGTAAATCATTAGAATGGAACATTCCCCCGTTTCGGATTAGCGTATTGGCTGAAGGGAGGAGATTGAACACGCTTTCAAGAGGAAGCAAGCAACTGCTATACAGATGCAATAAACGAACTAATAGGAGGTTTACTAATGAGTCCATTCGTGGCTAAGAAAACGATGAAAAAAGCGATGTTATTCGGTATGCTGACCGCGCTTGGCGGCAGCTTGATCGGTGTCTCCCCCGCTTATGCTGCTACGGCGATGACCGTCGATCTATCGAGCGTTATTGGGCCCGTCACGCATAGCGCTGCTGGCTCGCTATACGGTGTCATCGAGAGTCAGCCGGATAACAACCTGATACTCCCGCTGCATGCCAAAGCGTTCAACAACCCAGCCGTTAGCGGCTATCAGCAGCCTTGGGGCGCTGCCATTCCAGTCGCACAGAAGCTCGCTGGCACGGGCAGCCAAGTATCCATTCGCTTAGCCGATTGGTTCACAGGCTGGTACGACTATTCGAACCTAACCGACTGGTTCAACAAGCTGACGACAACGGTTAACGCTGTGAAATCGGCTGGTCTTACGAATGTGTACGGCTATGAGCTGTGGAACGAGCCGGATGGTACGTGGAAAGGCAAATATGTCGGCGGACTCGATTACAGCGACAGCTATGTACAATTTACCGTTAATGCGCCTTCGACCAAAGCGTATACGATGACGATCCGATATGCGAACGGCTCGGGCGCAAGCTCAACACACAGCTTAAGCGTCAATGGCGGCAGCGCATCGACCGTTACATATGCGAACACGGGCGGCTACTTCGGTACGGGCAGCGCTGCTTCGTTGAATGTGACTGTTAATTTGAATGCAGGCAGCAACACGATCCGATTAACCAAAGGTTCAACTGGCTACGCCGAAATCGACTATATCGATATCGCAGGCGCGAGCCCTGTACGCTATGAAGCGGAGAATGCAACGGTTAATCATGCAACCGTTTACAGTTCGGGTTATGCCTCCTCGGATTCGAGCGGCAACCTGACGTTCCGCGAGTTCTTCAGCCAAACGTACACGAAGCTGAAGCAGCTCGACTCGACGGCAAAGGCGATTGGCCCTGAGTTCGCTGGCTATAGCCATAATGCAATGCTCGACTTCATGACCTATCAGAAATCGCAAAACACCGTTCCGGATATTAGCGGCTGGCATCAGCTCGGCGGCGAGAATTTTACAGCCAACTTCAATGATTATCGCGCTATCGAGAGCTCACTAGGGATATCGGCAAGACCGATCTCCATCAATGAGTACAGCGGAGCAGCATGGTTGAATGATGAAGGCAGACCGGGCGCTGTTGCTCCGCTCATCGCGAAGTTCGAGCGTCTGAAGGTCGATACGGCGATGCAGAGCTACTGGGATGTGCCGAATCCCGGACGGCTCGGCAGCCTCCTCTCCAGCTCCACTCAACGCAATGGCGGCTGGTGGTTCTACAAGTGGTACGGTGATATGACGGGCAACATGGTTTCCGTCACGCCTCCGGACGTAAACAGTGTGACAAGTCTCGACGGCTTCGCGAATGTGGACTCGTCGCGGCAATATGCAAGCGTACTGTTCGGCGGCATTACCGATGGTACCGTCAATGCGGTCATCAAGAACTTCCCGTCGTTCTTC
Organism: Paenibacillus cellulosilyticus; assembly: GCF_003182255.1. GTDB lineage: Bacteria > Bacillota > Bacilli > Paenibacillales > Paenibacillaceae > Paenibacillus_T > Paenibacillus_T cellulosilyticus. Next base: position 180,781 of record NZ_QGTQ01000002.1, read on the forward strand.
GGCTCGAACGGCAGCAAAGTGCATGTACGCGTCGACTGGACGCCTTTCGTCAGCAGATCGACCGCGGTGAACACGACAAATACGCTGCTTGAGGGCGACTACACGATCGCCAACAACCAGATCACTGTTTCGATGAGCGGCCTGTACAACAACGACGGCTACCGGATCTACATTACGCCTTATGGTCAGGCAACGAACGTATATGAGGCGGAGTATGCAGCGGTCAACCACTCGAATATCGCTTCGAGTACCAATGCATCCGGCGGCAAGTATGTTGCGCAGATGGACTATAGCGACAGCTACGTCGACTTCTACGTGAAAGTGGCAACTACGAAGACGTACACGATGACGATCCGCTACGCGAACGGCGGCGGTGCCAACGCGACGCAAGGTATCGCGTATAATGGCGGCCCCTGGGGGACGGTCACCTATCCAGCCACCGCAGGATGGGGCCAGTTCAGCACGGTGAACGTGAACGTCAACCTGACCGCGGGCGATAACATCATTCGCCTGGCGAAGGGTACGACGGGGTATGCGGAGCTGGATAGTGTTACGTTGAACTAGTTTGTTGGTATGGAATGCAACAAAGCCCTCACTGTGAGGGCTTTGTTCGTTATGGGTGGACAGTCAGGAGCCGCCGCGGTTGTTCGAACACGTCTAACGGTCGCCACAGGGGCTATTTTGCTGAAAAAGGAAGGTGGCCTCGCGTAACGGTTGCCATAGAACCTATTGAGTCAAATTCGCTCTGTTACGCTTGATAACCAGCCAATAAGCCCCACTGTAACCGTTACAGTTCTGAAAGGGGCTTATGGGGTCGGATAAGCGCTGTGGCAACCGTAAGCGGAGTTGTTGATGGCAGCATCCGCAACGATCTTATACGTGCCGTTCTCCTCAATCCGTACCAATGTTTGATGATCACTGGTCTTTTCCATTGGAGCATATTTTCCATTCGGCTTCGTGACATGCTGCCCCGTTGCTCCCCCATTTCCAACGCCTTGCGTATCCCAAACAATCTTGAACCTTAGAATCTGACCTTTCTGTACATGGACGGGTATCTCTTTCGATCCATTGAAATAATCAAATGTCGCTTCATACGTATTGAGCGCACTCTGCGTATACGTTTCCTTCCAGTTTACTTGTCGATCCATCGCGCTTACATTCATCCACACGAACAAAATAATAGGCAAAGCAAATGCGAATATATAACTATGCCATTGCATCTTTTTGAAAATGAATGTACCCCAGTAATACACCAACGCGAACACAACTCCAAAAGCCCCGACGAAGACAAACGCTGCAAATGAATTGTATTTCAAGCTATACGAAAAGTAGGCCAGACCAAAGAAAATATAGAGGGCCGCCTTTATCGGTTCTCTATTCCGTGAAACATACTTGAGAATGAGGTCAATGACTAGTGAGGACGAAATTCCGTATAAATAGATGATGGGCCAAATCTTCAATTCTTGCATTGAACCAAACGATTGATACCAATCACCTGTCATGGTCAAACAAAAGAACCAGAAGAACACAACAGTAAACCCCGCCGAAGCAAGCTTCATAAGTAAATACGATTGTACGTTTCGCTGTGTTTGATTCATCGCAAGCCTCCTCCACCTACCATAAGCTACTAACTGCAAGTATGTGTGGAATTGTGCAATGGGTCCAATCCATTTCTCTTTTCATAAGTATAAATTTTCCTTTTCGATCGACAGGAAACATTTTACAAGTGTATATCGTTATTAGTATGTATATACCAAATCTTTGTGGCGCAGGAGCACCGATATGAAGCTCAACATTAAAACCAAACTCTATCAAACGAATTACATTCTGATTCTCATTTGTTTCTTATCGATTGTAACTTCCTGGCTTATCTCCTATTTCGACTACGTCAACATGGTGAATAACGGTTATATAAACAAGAAATCAATTTCGTTTCGGCTGGAGGAAATGAACAAACCCTTCAACCCCAATCTATCTGGTTATATCTTAATGCAATACGATAACGAACGATTAAGTCCCAAATATGTTTATATAAACGGAGATGTGAAACTCCCCCCAATTATTAAAAACAATAACTTTAATATAGATAAGGATATAGATAGCCATGCAGCGATCGTTGGCGCATCTGCATCAATTGAATCAATTCCAAACGGATATACAATTACGGGTACTTTTGATACCTCTCATTCGTACCGGTTGTCTTCCGACATATGGCTATTAAGTAGAATTGAAGAACTCCATTTGGACAAAGGCCATTATTTTATATTCACTTCTCCATCATCAAGTCCAGAGGACAAGCTTAGTGCATTAATGAACGGGAATCCGTATGAGGTTTTATCCATGCAAAACTATGGCACCTACTCGCTAGCGTCAAATTCGTTATTCCAGAACATTTTATGGGCGCTGTATCTATTTTTTCTTTTGATTGCGCTGGCACACACTATTAATGGGCATAGAAAAGACGGCAAACTGATTACCGTGCTTTATTATTCCGGGTTTTCTACCTATCGACTGATATGGATCATGATTAAACTTCGACTCTTTTCCTTTATGTTGATTTCAATATTCTTAGTGATCTCATGCGTTCTATTAAACCGCTATATATACAGCCTCTGGGATACTTCATGGCTGCTCTATTCCTTCTGTTTTATTGGCTTTCAGTCTCTTTCTATAATCATTGCATCGATAAGCACAAGCTGCCAATATTCTGTCAAAAAAGAGGGTCATCGTTTTTGAGGCTATCCGAAATACTCTTTAAACAATCTCGAATGCTGTACTTCGCAGTCTTCTTAGTCTCTCTCTTATTTTTTTCGATGGTACTTGTGTTATTAATCAATGTTAAGCAAGCGAATCTCGAAACTCATTCAACGAACAACTTTAAGGGGAAAAATTTATATCAGTTATCAGACAACCTCTATAACGATAGAGAAACCGCGTATTTTTCTAACAGTAACAGCTATACGATTCTAAGAGATTTCTCGAATCAGTTAGCACAGAACACTTCCTTGAACTATTACAATTCAATCTGGCAACCAATCGAAATAGCTGACTTCAAAGGCGATGTCCATTTCGATGCCTATTACGAGAATGGTTCCAATCAACAGCCCTATGAAGTGAAAGGCAAGACTTATCGCGCCATTAAATCTCTTCAACTCAACGCAAAGGTATTTGAGCTGAATCATATTGAAGCAGAAGAAGGAACTCTCTTCTCCAACAATGATTTTATATTTAGCAACGATGATAGCAGCAGTATCCCTGTTTTACTTGGTTCGGATTATGCGGGCATTTATAAACCTGGCGATACAATACATATTCTATATTACCAGCGGCCTTACACGGGTAATGTGGTTGGAATCTTATCCCCCTCTCAGAAAATTATTACTGCCAATGATCCTGAACGATTACTAGATCGATATATCGTTCTGCCGTCCATGTCTTTCGATAACCATGTAAATGTACAAGCAGGAAGAATCTTCTTCAAAGCATCATTATTAAGCAAAATAAACGGAATCATTATTACTGATTTAAGTCCGATTGAATTAAATAAAGTAATGTCAACGATCTCAAACGAAACCCATTTTAATGATTTTGATATTATCGGCGCTAATAGCATTGCCATCAAACTGCTAATCAATATGACAGAAGCGAATAGAAGCTTACTATTAATAACTGCTGCAATATCCATGATCGTTGTGTTACTTCTCTTCTTGTGGATCATTTCTGTTGTAATCCGAAGCAATAGCAGTGTATACAAAGTGTTCTTAATTTCCGGTGCAAGCTTTGATCAATTATATGCTAGTACCCGAAATCAGTTCTTATTATGGGTGGGAATAAGCAGCTTCTTGCCATTATTCCCCCTTCTTATCCTTGTAAGCAATCCGCTTTATTTTGTAATAAACTACCTACTGATCGATGTGGTTTTGTGTGCATGCTTTGTTATAGCCATACATCTATTTATTAAACGTACGTTCACACGACTTAATATTGTTCAGCAATTGAAAGGATGATTGGATTTGTCTCTCACTCTAATTAATGTGAAGAAACAGTATAACAATGTGCTTTTATTCGATCATGTATCGCTAAAAGCCAATCCTGGTGAGATTATTGCGTTGAAAGGAAAAAGCGGAACCGGAAAAAGCACCCTACTAAACATTATTGCAGGATTGGAGAAGCCTTCATCAGGCGAAATCCTACTGAACGAACTTTCTTTTTCCGAAAAAAGCGTACATGAGTTAAGCAGGGTACGTAGAGAATACATCGGTTACATCTCACAGCACACGCCATTAATACCGAAACTAACGGTACTCGACAATATTACAATCCCTTTGCATTTCATTAAGAAGTCCGAAGTCAACAAAGAAATCATGGCGCGGATTGATGAATATGCTGCCTTGTTAGAGATAAAAAACTTATATGATAACAAAATCGAACAATTATCAGGCGGAGAGCAGCAGAGGGTCGGTATCATTCGTGCTTTACTCCATAATCCCAATTTAGTTGTTGCTGATGAACCAACAGCCTCATTGGATGATGAGACTTCGGCATTGGTCTTCGAATGCTTTAACCATCTCAAATCCAAAGGTGCAATCATACTGCTAAGCACCCATCATGCTGCCATAGCTGCAAAATGTGATTCCATCTATTTATTAACGCCGGATGGATTGGTATTGGAGAGCCCCGAGATCTCAGATTTATAAAATCAGACTCATGTACTTTAAATAGAAACTCAGAAATCAGTATTATATTCTAAACACAAAGAAAGTGGATCATAGGTTTTATGATCCACTTTCTTTGTGTTTTGTTATCTATCATTACTCTTGATCGTTCGTAATCTCACTTCTTCCTCACCTCAAAAATCCTCGCCGTCTTGCGCTCGTGGAGCTGGACGGACAACGATCCGTCCTCGCGGTTCCAGCCCCATTGGGCTGGACCTTCGGATGGATACACAAGTGCCACCTCAGCATCGGTCTGCTTCCACTCTACCGGCAGAGGCAGGACGCAGGTTGGCGATTCGCCCTCCAGCCGCCAGACGGCGAGGAGCAGGCCTTCGTCGTCGGTCAAGCCGAACGACATCCAGCCGTTGTTGAAGCGCGGCATGCCAAGCGGCCACACGGGGCGAGCGAATGGAATGCGCTCGCGGTATGTTTTGTACGCCGCTATGCCTTCCGCTACCAGGTCGAAGCTGTTCTGCGCAATCTCTGCAAGGTGTCCGCTCTGGTGGATACGCAGCAGCATGCTGTTGACCATGTTGAAAATAACCTCTTCGCGGTCTCCTGCCTGCAGCGGATACGACCAGACCGCGCACTGTTCAGGCGTTACGAGCGACGATGACGCAGCCGCGATAACGCCATTCTTCACATAGTTCGTTTGATCGCTGCTCGATTGAATGCTGTGACGGCTGAGCAGCGCATAGTCGAGACGCATGCCGCCGCTGCCGCAGTTCTCGATGATGAGCCCCGCATGTCGAGCGAACACCGCATCGAGCCAATCCAAGTAAGCGCGATTATGCTCCAACAGCCCGTCTCCGAAGCTGTCTGCCCCAACCTCCGTGCCGATGCCCGCATTGATGTTGTAATCCATCTTGATGTAGCCTGCACCATACTCACCGACAACGCGGTCAATGACGGAATCGGCATACGCGCGTACATCTGGATTGCGGAAGTCGAGCTGATACCGACCGTGGTCGATGACCCGCTTCCCGTGCCGCATGAAGAACCAATCGTCCGGCAGCTTGTCCGCGAGCGGGCAGTTGATGCCCATGACCTCGATCTCCAGCCATAGCCCCGGCACCATGTCCTTGGCGCGAATATAGTTCAGCACTTGTTCGATTCCGCCTGGGAACCGAGCCTTAGATGGCAGCCACTCGCCGACGCCATCCCACCACTCCCCGTCCGAATACCAGCCGCAATCGATACAGTAAATTTCGCAGCCCGCTGCAGCGGCGGCATCAATGAGCGGCAGCAGCTTCTCGGTCGTCGGATCGCCGAACAGACAGTTCATATAGTCGTTGAAAATAACCGGCAGCTTCACATTATCTTCATGGAAGCGGCGAATGCGGCGGCGATACTCATTCATCAGCACCACTGCGGCATCTAAGCCTCCCGCAGCGACTCCAACGCAAGCTGGCACGGACTCGAATACCTCGCCCGGCTGAAGCTCCTTCCACCAGCCATGCTCCGCATCGGTTGGTCCACTCAGCTGGACGTACAGCTGCCCCGTCATATCGCTCATTTCCCAATGCCACGAGCCATTATGCTCAATCTGCCATACCAGTCCAGTGCCCGTCTCGACGTTAGCCGCATACCCCATCGGCGCATACTGCGACGACGACCAAGTACCCGTCGAACTGTACGACAGACGTTTCATCGAGAACTCGTTCACCTCATGGAAGCCAAGCTCCGACAGCCGGTACGTATGCCACTGCGCCTCGCCATACCACGTATTATGCGGAATGCTGAGCCGAATCTTCTCTTCCCGCGTGCCAAGCCCGCCCATGTCGATGCCCGTAAGCGCGAAGGAAGACACATACTCGAGGCCGATCGGCTCCGAGCCGCCATGCTCAAGCTCTGTCCTTGTCCGAATGACCGACAGGCCATTGTAGAACTGCATTACGCTGCGAACCTCGAGCCCCGTTGCATCATCAACCAGATGCCACACCAGTCGCCGACCGACTTCTCCATCCACCTCCGAAGAAGCGAGGTCCTCCAGCTTCACGAGCCGAAGCCGTTTGCCTGGCGTCGTGCCCGTATGCTTGGAGCCATGATGGTCATTATGGTTCTCGCCGCTCGCGTGCACTTCGACCAGACGGAACTTGGCCCGCTTCTTGTCCGGCCACTGCTCATATTCGGCTCCAGCTTCAGTGAGGCCCATATATAAAAACCGGACGTCGCCGGTTTCCGTAATCTCGAATAACAGATGCAGGCCGTTCTCTTCGATACGAATCCATTCGCTCATTGCACGTTACCCCTTTACAGCGCCGGCAGTCATGCCTTCTACCAGGAATTTTTGCAGGAATACAAACAAGATGACAATCGGCAGAACGCTCAGTACGGAGGATGCCATCAGGCTGCCCCAATCCGTCTGATACAGCCCCTTGAACAAGCTGATGCCCGGCGTAAGCGTCCGATGCGCCTCATCGTTAATGAAGACGAAGCCGAACATAAATTCATTCCACGCGTTAAGAAAAGCGAACAGCGACGTCGCCACAAGGCTCGGCAGCGACACCGGCAGCAGAATGCGGAAGATGATGCCCACTCGCGTGCAGCCGTCGATCTCAGCCGATTCCTCCATCTCGATTGGAATGGAATCGAAGAAGCTCTTCATCATGAACGTGCACAGCGGCACCGTGAAGGTCGTGTAGGCCAGAATCAAGGACGCATACGTGTTGATAAGCCCCAGGTTTTTCATAACCAAGTACAAAGGAATAAGCAGCAGCACGCCCGGAATCATCTGCGACAGCAGCATCGCGACGCTGAACAGCTTAACGCCCCGGAAGCGGCCGTATCGGCTCAGCGCATAACCGGTGAAGATCGAGATGAGCAGCGATGCGACCGTCGTGATGGAAGCGATCATTAAGCTATTTTTGAAAAAGGTAAGGAACTTCGAGTTATTCAACACGTTGTCGAAATGCTTAAACGTCGGCGTCGAAATCCAGAAGGACGGATCGACCGTGCGGATCTCTGCATCCGGTTTGAGCGAAGTAACGACCATCCATAGGAACGGGAACAGGCAATAGACCGAGAATCCAAGCAGGACGACGTAGGTCAGTATCGTGAGAAAACGTTGTTTGCCGCGGCTGATCAGCATGGGATCACCTCCTATTTTTCTTAACCGTCATCATGTAGTAAATTACGAAGCAAGCCATCATGAAGCCCAGCATCAACGATGCGAGTGCGGATGCATTACCGAAGTTGTAATCTTGCATCGCGTAGCGATAAATCATAATCGGAAGCGTCTCCGACGAATACAGCGGACCGCCCTCTGTCATAACCCAGATGAAGTCGAAGTTGATGGCCGTCCAGATCACGTGGATAAAAATCATCGTAAGCGATACCGTCTTCAGCTGCGGCAGTACGATGTAGAAGAAACGTTTGCGTACGCCTGCGCCGTCGATTGCGGCCGCCTCTACGATGTCACGGGATACGGATTGCAGCCCTGCGAGCAGGCTAATCGTGAAGAACGGGAAGCTCCGCCAGATGTTAACGAAGACGACCGTCAGCAATGCCGTGTCGAGCTCACCTAGCCAGTAGACCGGTTCATCGAGGATGTGCAGTTTCACCAACCACAGGTTGATAATGCCGTAGTCCGGCGTCAGCATCCACGTCCACGTCAGACCTGCGACGACGATTGGAACGACCCAAGGTACGATAATAATCGCGCGGAAGACCGTTCTGCCTTTAATTTTCTGATTCAATGCAAAAGCCGAGATCAATCCGAGCACGTACTCGCCCGCTACCGAGAGCACCGTCCACACGACCGTGTTCCACAATGCCTTGCGGAAATATTCGTTGTGAATGACTTCCGTATAGTTCGCTAGACCAGCCCAGCCGCTAAGCGCTTTGTTCATCAGGTTCTTATATTGGAAGCTGTCCCAGAGCACCGTCACTAACGGATAAGCATTCATCGCAAGGAAGAACAGTACGGCAGGGAGCACGAATAGATAAGCGACTCTCTTAATCCTCTTCTCTCTAAGCGTCATGCCGAACTTGCGTTTGATCTTGGTAGGACGCTCCAGCTCTAGTTGTCTCATCTATCATTCTCACTCCATTTCCTTAAGGTACACATAATGAGCGAACTACCTTTAAAGGTATAAAAAACAAGCATGGGACTCGAAGCGCTTAGGCCTGCCGCCTCCGCCCATGCTTGTTCATTCAACGTTTGAAGTTAGCTAGCGCTTAGCTCACCTGTTTTCTTCAAGCTGTCATTGATAGCGCCCGACAACCATTTCGCAACATCTTCAGGTGAATCGTTCTTCAACATCGCACGTGCAAGCGAATCTTCCATCGCCTTCGTGATGCCGCCGAGCGATACCGCTGGGAATACGACGCCTTGCTCTGCAAGAGCCATGAAGTCTTTGCCCCAGCCGCTGTCGACTTGTTGGTCGCTGCGTGCGCTCTTGCCTGGGTTGACCACTTGCTGATAATCAGCACCAAGCAGGAACGATGCAAGCTCCCAAGCTTGATCCGGATGCTCCGATTTGTACACATACAGCGGAGCGATCTCCATGAACGTAGCTGGCGTCGCTTTGGAAGGAGGCGCTGCGACCTTCACGTCCTTCATGCCATCTGGATTCTCGGAGCTGCGTCCTTCGATCCACATGCCGTCCACAACCATCGCATACTGCGCGAGTACGAAGTTCTGGTCTTCTTCTTCCCAACCCCATGTCTTCGCGTCAGCTTTGATCGTCTTCGAGGACAACAGATCTTGATAGAACTTGAACACCTCAGCAGCTTTAGCTAGTTGATCGGGATTGTCCTGCCACGTATTCTTGTATTTGCCGTCCGCTTGTTTGTCCGCAAGGGTAAGGCCGTTCTGAGCCAGGTACATGATCAATTCCTGCGGCGAACGTACACCTGCGCCGGCGATGCCAAATGCTTCTTTACCCGTCTTCTCTTTGATCGTTGCGCCGGCTGCAATCAGCTCATCCCACGTTTTCGGCGGTTCCGTCAGTCCAGCTGCCTTCAGGATATCCTCATGGTAGAGCAGTGCGCGAATACCTAAGTAGTTCGGCAGTGCTTTCACTTTGCCATCGATCGTCAATGCTTCCATTACGTTCGGGTAGATGTTGCCTTTGTCTGCCCATTTATCCACATAAGGCGTCAGGTCAGCCAGCGCGTCCATGTTGTTCAACTCGCCGAACCATTCGGAGAGGCCCCAGCTTAAGTCTGGCGTATCGCCTGCATTGATTGCAGCTACCAGCTTGTCGTGCATAACATCGTATGAAATGACTTGCAGATTCACGTCGATATCCGCGTGAGCGTCATCAAATTCTTTGACCTTGGCTTGGATATTCTTACCTTCATCGGTGCTTGGATCAAGCGCTGCCCAGAAGTCGAGCTTCACGGTTTCTTGTTTGGTCGTCGTCGTTGAACCTTCCGTCGATGTGCTCTCTTTGCTCGTGCTATCGTCGCTGCTGCCGCATGCTGAAAGCGCGGTGGTTAGCAGTACAGCAGCAGTTAATGCACTCATTCTCTTTGTAGCTTTCATATGAACCCCTCCGTGTTACGTATTGTGCTTACATGTCTCATTATAGGAGCCGACTGCGATCGTCGGAATGCGGTCAAATTCACGTTCATGTCGAAAATATTCAGGTTACCCTGTTGGCAACAACATAGAAGGCGGAGCCTGTTCAGATCGATACAGATCGCAGGCTCCACCTCATAGTTGATACCTTATTCGGCTTGATGTCGGGCGAACTGCCGGTATTCCGTCGGCTTCATCCCCGTATGCTTGCGGAACACTTGGCTGAAATACCGCTGATCGGAATAGCCGACATAGTCGGCGATTTCGTATGTCTTCAGCTCGCTTTGCTCCAGCAGCCGCTTCGAATGCTCCATGCGCATTGCGGTCAGATATTCGACAAAGCTCTCTCCGATCGTGCTTTTGAATAGGGAACAGAAGTAGTTTTTGTTCATATAGAACTTCTGGGCAATATCATCAAGCGTCACATCGCGATAATTCAAGTCGATATACTGCTTCACAACCTCCATCAGCTGCCGTCCATTCTTCATCCTCGTTGCTGACGACGCTTTAATCAATCGATCTTGAAGCAATGTACGGATCGCCTGGCGTGCTTGCTCGGTGCGCACTTCTTGAATGCAGGTTCTCGCTTCGTTCAACTGCTGCAGCGCAGTTTCATCATGACCGCCGGCAAACTCCAGCTTCGCCAGCAGCTCGGAAGCTGCCTTCTTCCACTCCGTCGCGCTCATCTTCGCCAGCATGGCGCTGCTGAATGCTTCGTTGAGCTTATCGAGCAGAAGCCCTTCCTCGCGAAGCGCGCCTGTTCCGAGGAACATGTCCAGCAGCATATTCACTTCCTGCCAGCTCTCGATTGGCTTCACATGGTTAGCTGCTGCTGACGTGGCTTGACCGTAGATAGCGACGGTTTCCTCGCCGCCTAGCCGCAGCGATTCCAACGCTTGCACCGCTTCAGCGTAGGCTGCAGCCAGCTTGCTGATGCGCTGCTTCGGCGCGCTTGCTCCGATCTTGAGCCGAACGCGCAAATACCGCTCCGCCGAGCTTCGCAGCTTATCTAGATCGGACGCTAGCCATTCGATCGGCCGTGCCTGATGAGAGAGCAGAATGACGAACTCCGCCGCCTTCTGAAGATTGCGGAAGACAAGCGTCTGCTTGCCGACCGTCTCCTGAATCATGTTCCGCGCAGCGAACAAGAACGTGTTCCGGTCCCCGCCGTATCGCTGCTGAATCTGCTCGTCTGCTTCTAATATTTTGACAACGATCGTTGTATAACGTCCATCCGGCAGTGCAATCATGAGCTGCTCTGCCCGGACATACAGCTCGTTCTCATCAAGCTGGCCGGTAACGGCCGCCTGCATGAACAGCTCGTCGTGCATGAGCACGAGCCCCTGATTCAGCACCGCCTTCTCATTAATCCGGTCCGATTGGGATTGATGCTCTTGACGCAACTCATCGACAGCGCGGCCTAATACCGTCAGCAGCTCCGCCTCCTTAATCGGCTTAAGCAAATAATCATAGGCGTCCCGCTTGAAGGCGGTTCGCGTATAGTCGAAATCGCCATAGCCGCTCAACACGATCACTTTGGCCGGATGGTTCGACTCTTGAAGCCACTCCAGAAGCCCAAGTCCATCCATCATCGGCATGCGAATGTCAGTCACAATAATATTGGGCATAAGCTGCTCCGCCAGTCTTCTTGCATCTTCTCCATCATAAGCATGGCCAACGATTTGCCACCCAAGCTGCTCCCAAGGAATCAATGCGGTCAGCTGCTCATGTACCGTCCGTTCATCATCTACGATAAGAAATCGCATCCTCTAGCCCTCCTTCCATGGCAAACGGAATATGACACATGTTCCCGTGCCCTTCTTGCTGCGAATGCTGATGCCATAGTCCTCGCCGCAAATAAGCCGAATACGCGAATGGACGTTGACGAGCCCGATCGAGCTTTCTTTGCGATCCGATTGTGCGGGCTGTTGCAGCTGCAGTTGTGATTGCGGTCCAAGCAGGTCGGACAAGCCGCGTTTCTCCAGCTCGCCCATGCCAACGCCGTTGTCGAGCACGTAGATATAAAGCGCACCTTCGTCGCGATCAATCCGAGCCGACAGCTTCAGCAACTGACGCTCGTTATGGCACGGAATGAGGCCGTGCTCGACGGCATTCTCAACAATTGGCTGGAGAATCAGCTTCGGAATTGGGATCGTGGCGATCTCCGGCGATACGATGATACGTGTATGGATATTGCCTTGGAATCGCTTGTTGATAATGACCAAATAGTTGCGAATATGCATAATCTCGTCGCGAACCGGCACCCACTCGTTCTGAATGTTCATATTGTAGCGGTACATATTGCTGAGCGAACGACAGATCAGCTTGAGGTCCGGCACGTTCTTCACCTCGGCAATGCCCGCCATCATCTGCAGCGTATTGAACAGAAAATGCGGCGAGATTTGCGCCTGCAGCGCTTTGATCTGCGTCTCTTGATTCGTCAGCTGCAGCTTCAGATCATGTTCGATAAGCTGCTGAATCTTCTCGGCCATCCGGTTGAATTGATGGCCGAGATAACCGATTTCGTCACTGGTCATCACGTCAACCCGCGCGTCATAGTCGCCGATTTGGATACGGACCATTTTGCGATGCATATGAATGATCGGCTTCGTCATGCTGTAGCTGAGCCACAATGAGATGGCTATGGCAAGAATGGCTGTGCCAATGATGGTCAGGATGGCGACGTTACGATACAGCATCTGCTGCGGATTCCGCTCGAAGGAGTAGGAAAGCTTCCAATCGGAGTCTCCGAGATCGGTAGCAACTTGTTTGTTGCTGCGTACACCGGTCTGAATATCGTATTTGACCCCAGTCTTCTCGGGATCTGTATGATACACAGCATAGCCAGAGGCGTCGGTAACGACGAATTCGCCTTTGTACAGGTTGTTGTATGCCTCAACGAGATTGCGGAAGCTCTGTTCCTTCATATCGATGACGAGCAGCCCGGATGGCTTGCCGCGATAGCGGACCGGGTACAAGTATTGAATGATCGGCTCATTATAAAGACTCGTGTATCGAATCAACGTCTTCGGCTTATCCCCGGCCTGCTTGGATAGGAGCAGCAGTGAGCGATAGTAGGCTGTATCCATGTCGGGGTACAGCTTCGGGAAAAAGTTGCCGAGCACTTCTTCGTCGGAACGGATGAGATACATGCCTAAGATGTCTTTGACCCGGGATTGGTTGTAAACAGATAAGAAATATTCATGGATATCGCGAACGGAATCGTAAGTCCGACTGTCGCTCAGAAATTCCTTCTTTAAGGCAATGCTCTCAATAAGATCCGAATTCGAATAGATTTGGTAAGCGGTTTCATTTAAGGCCAGCGAATATTCATTGATGCGCTGCTTGAGATCAAGCTCAACGCGGCTTCTGGCGAAATCGGTGTCCTTCTTCATGTCCTGCGAGACTTGGTACAAAATAATGCCCGACGTAATCGCAAGCGGCAGCGCGGTCGTCAGCATGAGCGCAAGAAAGATTTTCATCCTAATTCGTTTGAACATATAGGATCTTGCTCCTTTGGTCTTGCTTCGTTTATCGTGCATCTATTGTGAAGGATAACGCCAGACATAACAATCAAAATATTTAACTGGAATGTTTAAAATATTCAGGTGGGAGACTGTTAAGTCGACTACGCTGAAGAAGAGATTGAATGCTGTCGCTAGGGGCGCTGCGCAAGCAAATGTTCTTCCGAACGCTGTTGAACTGTTTGAGGGCACTGCGCAGACGAATGTTCTTACGATCGCTGTTGTGTCCAGATTGTTACAAAGGCGAACGCTGCCGCTTCTTCAGAATCATTCGTCCGCTTCGCTCCTGAACAGTGGGGGGTGGGGATTTGGGAGAACGGTCATGCGCTATGCTCGACCGTTTATACTTTAGATTTAAAGAAAAAACCGCCGATTTGGCGGTTCATTCTGAACTATTTATTCATTTCTCATAAAGACAATTGACGGATGGGTTTCGCCTTGATGAGTATCTTGCAGGCAAGAAAACCAACCGCTCCACCAAGGGTATTGGCGATAAGATCGTTGATATCGGTGCTTCTGCCGCTGCCCAGCGCAATCCGCACAATCATCTGCAGAGCTTCGAAGAAAAGACTTATGCAAAGGGTACACCATACGACAGATGCCGCTCTGTTGAATGTGGACTTCAACAACGGCAGGTAAATGCCCAGCGGGATCATCATCACAATGTTGAGGACAAAAGTCTTGATGTCGATCGTCAAGATCGGGATGAAGTTGATGGTCTTATACCACGGTGTCCGATTCGCGTACTCCCCGATATTCACGTCAATCGGGAAAAATACGAGATGAAGAACAGCAAGGCTGTATACGATAAACGAGAGTATCAGCATAAACTGCGGCACGGTGTGTATTCGTCTAGCGAAAGTCCTGATTCCATAGTGCATGAATAGGACAAGGAACAGTGGAATCAACACGTACCAGGAAGGAATCGTAAATTGAATATTCACAACGAAACCTCTCTTTTCACATTAGTTGGCAGCAGGAAGTTCGATTATCGTTTCCAGTTGTTGGATGAATTGATCCTCCTGAACATCCTCATTGAAGCTGTCTCGGATAATGAAAGGTTTTACAATGAGATACTTACTCGTTCCTGGCTGCGAAGCAAAACGGCGATCGAATAGAAGGCGGTTGCCTTCCATAATGCCTTCTCCATTCAGGGCGGACAGGTGGCGACCTTGATCATCAAACACAGCTACCCCAATCGCAATTAATCGGTGCTCTTCCTTATTCGTCAACGTGATCGCATCCGTGAGGGCAATGGAAGTCGTCAGTCGTGTCGTAATTGGCGTTACGGACACCTTGGACACAGAGAAGCTAAGGTCTTTGCTAGATGTAAGGGTATCGGGACTGAGTTCGACTGTCGTATCGGTTGTTTTCTTGAATGGGATATCCACAGTAAATTCATGGTCAATCCCTTCTAGCGTGATCGTTGCTGCAGCATTGAAGGAATCAGGTGCGGCTGTTGGATCCGCAACTAATTCAAAGACGAGCGTATTCGGATAATCTTCACCGGCACTTCCGTAATAAATATTCCCATTCTGCTGCTTACCGTCGATCGTCACATAAATATTGTTAATCGCCTGATCAAGTCTCATCTTCTTGTTTCCGTTGTTATACGTTCCGTTATCCAGGTTGGGCGCCGTCACATTCAATACGAACGCTGCCCTGTTGCCGTCATACAGCGTTTCAGTTACTTGAAGACTCACATCCTCGTAAGATACGGTACGGTTAACAGTTGTAGTAAGACCAAGCTCGCCGGCTATGCGAAGTCCTATGTCGCCTTGAATTTTGCTAAAAATGCTGCCGATAACCGGGATGCTCTTCAGCGAACTCGCCATTGCTGGAGAAACAGCAGCCGTGGTGAACAAGCCAGCTGCGAGTATGCCAGCCGCTGCCGTAGTGAGTGCCAGGCGGCGAAGCTTCGACGACTTCCTTCTGTTGATGCGCGGTGCCTGTTGTGCCTGCTCAGACAGGAGTGCATAGGTTTCATCGAGACGTGACCGGACGAGGGGTGACATCTCCATATTGCTCGTATCCAGCTTGTCGAATTCCTTCTCAAGTTCAAATGCTGCCATAGTTCATCTTCCTTTCCTGTCTGCTGGTCAATGCTTGGTACAACGTATCGCGTGCTCGAGAGAGACGCATCTTTACAGCACTTTCCGAAATATCAAGCACCTTAGCTACCTGGCGTAGCGGAAGGTCTTCCAGGTAATGCAAAATAACGACGATGCGCTGCGGTTCATCCAATCGGTCCACAGCTTCTCTCAGATCAACCTTCTCATAGTCATCAGAGCTTGAGGGAATTGTTGGGACATCCGCATAGGCAACGGAATCGGCGCATTTGGCAATCAGGTTATGACATTCATTGATCAGAATGCGGAATATCCAGGTTTTGAAATACTTAGGCTCCCGCAAAGAGGGAATCGCTTTGTAAGCCTTCAGAATGGTTTCCTGCAGCGCATCTGCGACATCCTCGTCTTTGGATAAGATGGACTTAGCCATGAAATGCAGCGAGCTCTCTAATTGCCGAATCAGCTCGATAAAAGCATCAGCGTCACCAGCTGCGGCTTTCACCATAAGTTTGGTCAATTCCACTTAGCGTCCTCCTTCCTGTGTTTATTGTCTGTATAGTAGTTAGACCGCTTAGGCTAACGAATGGTCACTTTTATTTTTGTTATACTTTTTGAACCGCAAAAAGACAACCTCAACATAAAAAAAACGACCCCTACCTAAGGTAGAGATCGGTCAATCAACCTACTAGAATGAGCTAACCACAATGTTGCGCAGTTTGCGGGTTAGCGGCATGGTGCCGGCGTCTTTCTTTTGGATCATGTAGAGGAACGTCAGGTCGTCTGCAGGGCAGTTGGTGAAGAAGGCGCCGAGCCAGCCGTCCCAGCCGTATTCGCCTGTGCTACCGATAACTCCAGCCTTGCCAAAATCCGTAATAACGCGCATCATGTTGCCGTAGCTGTGGCCGCGCAGCGTGTGCCAGCCATTGAAGTACTGCTGCTGCTCGTCCGTTAGCGTGGAGGAACGCAAGTAGCGCACCGTTCTAGGACGCAAAATTTGTACGCCGTTCAGGCTGCCTTCGTTCATGAGCATCGTCGTGAACTTCGCGCTGTCATCAATCGTGGAAGCCAGTCCTGCGCCGCCCGATTCGAATCCAGGGCTGCGATCCAACTGATGGTTAATACCCAGATTGTTGCCCAGATACAGCTCCAATCCGCCTTTACCGTCATCGCCATACGTCTTCGCGAGGCGCGAACGCTTCTCTTCCGGCACCCAGAAGGCTGTATCGTTCATACCGAGCGGTGCAAAAATTTGCTGCTGCAGAAATTGTCCGAAGCTCATGCCGCTCACGACTTCAACGACTGCACCAAGCACGTCGGTGTTCGTGCCATACTGCCAAGCGGAGCCCGGCTGGAACGCAAGCGGAGCTTGGCCAAGTCGGTTCGCCAGCTCAACGGTCGTCATTGGCGAATCGCTGAACAGTCGACGGTCGAGTTCTTTGAACAGCTCGTCCGTTTCACGTTCTGCTTGATTGCCTAGGCCAGGGTACACCAAGCCGGAGGTCATGTTGAGCAGGTCCTGCAGGTTAACCTCACGTTTTGCCGGAACAAGCTTGTCTCCTTCAACAACCAGCTGTCCCTTGAAGCCCGGAAGGAATTTACTTACTGGATCGAACAAGTCGATCTCCCCACGCTCGAGCAGCATCATGACCGCTGTTGCCGTAACGGGCTTCGTCATCGAATACAGACGGAAGATCGAGTCACGTTTGATCGAAGTACCCGCAGCGATGTCTGCCAAGCCATCCTCGTGATAAAAAATCTCTTCGCCCTTGTGAATGACCATCATGTTCGCGCCTGCGACTTCGTTGTTCTCAATGCCTGCACGCAGCACGGCTTTCAATTGATTCATTGCTAATTGGTCCAACATCGATATTAAGCTCCTTATCTTGAATCTTTCGTCTTGCATCCTCCTTAATTGTACAGAAGTTGAGCCGCGGTTCAAATGATTTTTGGCTAGAAAGACTGTACTCGCTCCAAAAAAAGAATATTTGCAGGAATATGTATCAGTCGTAGCGAATGAACTCTTCAGGAAAATATTCCATATTGTGGAGGAACGCGAGATGAGTGAAACAAATAGTAAATTTTATACAGGCGATCTGACCAACTCTACAATCGAGAACGCCAACTTGAGTGAAACAACCATTAAATATGCAAACATGAAGAACGCTCAAATCATCCACGTTGACCTGACGAGCACTACCGTTCGTGCAAGTAACTTATCGGATATGAACGTAGAAGGCAATGCGTGGTGGGGCATGCACATGAAACAGTGTGATGTGTATGGACTGCATTTTGAGGCTGGTACGTTAGAAGACGCCAAGGTCTCCAACTCGCATCTCGTTAACGCAACGTTCGAGAACTGCGCCATTGATGGCCTGGTCATTAACGGGGTCTCCATCAAAGAACTGATTGAAAACCATCCGGATTACCGTTTCAATGGAGAAGCCGTTCCGCAGAAGGTACAGTATAACGAAGAAGGTGCTCGGGTTTAGCGACAACCCGTGGTGCGTAATTCCTAGGAAGTTACCAGTTCAACGATGATAATGGAGAGCTCTTCTACTGGCAGACCGAAATGCTTGCATCCTTAGAGGACAACAAGCAAGTGGGAGACTCCAAGACCACGATGAAGATTTATAATCTTCAACAGGGAAAGTTTGTTGAGAAAAAGTAGACAACCATCGAAACGAAGAGGCATCCTTTCACGGGATGCCCTCAGATGGTCCTATCCTTTAATAATCGGGCACCCCCGACTTCAGCCTGGTGATCATTCAATAACGAATTGTTCATCGGAATGATCATTATATAACGGTGCGATTCGATCGATTCGGTTCGTCCAGATGCCTCCCGAATAGTTGGATGGCAAGCTTTCGATATCCGCCGGCGAATCGAATCCACTCGAGAATTCGCTTCCGTCACCGCCGACGACGATGACACGGGTATCCGCCTGATCCATCCGATTCAAAAATTTATTAGGCCAACCCCATAGCCACTTCGCAATTTTCTCCGGGATATGCAATTCGGTATGCTCGCAAGCTTTTGGCGTGTAGCCCGTCCATCCGGCGGCAAGATACGGAATCAGACAGTCCTTCATGGTCGATTTGGACATGACACACATATCGGGCATCGCTTCTTTGACAGCGGCGATCGGCTCGTCTCCTCCGTATACCGCGAGCAGGTCCTGTTGCTCCTTCGGAAGCTTGGATAAATACTGAGCAAGCAATTTCCCCTCTTCGGGATCGTTGCTTTTGACATCGATTAGAAGCGACTTGTTCGGAAACCGATCCAGCACCTCCGTCAATGACGGCATCATACCGCTCCCTTTACCGCGAAAAGGGAAAGTGGCGCCACCATCAGCCGTGTATCCGTATCCGATGTCGACCTTCTTCAATTCGGCCATCGTGTAGTCCCTCGTAACTCCTTCTACGTTCGTGCGGCAATCCAGCGTCCAATCGTGGAACACGGCAAATTGATTATCCTTCGTAATATGCACGTCGAATTCGACGATATCCGCTCCCGCTTGAAAAGCTGCTTCCATAGACGGAATCGTATTCTCGAGATAAGGATGTTCCGGCTCGTAGATTCGTTCGGCGGTGCAAGTATCGTTCTCAACGCCTTCCAGCGAGAAGGTCTGAGCAAGCCCTCGATGCGCTAACAGGACAGGATCTCCATCACGCTGCTTCGCAAACAAAGAGCTATTGTTCAGATAAATAAAGGCAACTAAAGCAACGAAGAACAAAAAGACTTTGCTCTTAATAATTCTTTTCAGTCTATGCATCGGCAATTCCATCCCATATCACGTCGAACTTCTTCTGAAGATCAGCGGTCAGTTTATGTTCATCGGCATCTGCAGAGGCGCTAAGCAGCGTCTGGTAAAAAAGCGAGACTAGTACTATAGCGCAATCGCTTGCGTCGTGGCGACTGCGTAGAGAACCGTTATCTTTAGCTTCCTCAAGCAGCTGGCGAATGGATTGTTGAAATAACGTTAAGTTAGATGTGTCATCGGTCGAACCGGATGTCGACTGGATCGATTCAATCAAGACAAGGCGCAGTAGTTCGGCATGTTTCAAATACAGGCGCAGGAAATCATGAAATAGTTCCATTAGTCGGTCTTTCAGAGGCCCCTCACGATGTTTCCTAACAATCTCATTCAACAGATCGTTATAGGAACTGCCGACGTACAGCAACATATGCTCTTTTTTTGGAAAATAATTAAAAAATGTCCCTTTTGCGATACCGCATAATTGCGTAATCTCCTCAACGGTTACGTTCTCGTATCCTTTTTCCTTGAACAGTTGAATGGCTGTACGTACGATCAATTCCTTTGTTTTCTTCTTCCGAGGTTCTCTCAGCAATCAATCATCATCCTTTGCTATTTTTAAAAAAAAATGACCGTGGTCATAAATGACTGTGGTCATTATACGTGTTTTACTCCTCTTTTGCAAACGGCAGCGTGGTAATGAAGCCAGCTTATAGATCGCTTCCAGCCTATCCGGACTTAGGGAATTTCTGGTAAGATAAACTGAATGTGTTTTAGGTCAAACCTATTGGAGGGCAATTCAGTGGAAGTCAGACAAATGGCAACAGCGTTTTTGATCAATCAAGAACATGTATTGATGATGAAAAAAGCTCGCAGCAAACTTTTTAATTTTGAGTTTTGGGGAGGCATTGGGGGCCATCTTGAGTATGAGGAACTGAACTTCCCGATGAAAGCAAGCTACAGGGAAATTGAAGAGGAAACAGGCTTTAAAGAGCATGAAATAGAAAACTTTACACTTAAATATATTCTTATAGAAGATAGTGGCGATGAGATCAGGCAGCAATATGTATATTTTGGTGAGACGACACATAGAAACTTTATTCCTTCTGATGAAGGAGAATTGTTCTGGATTCATATAAACGAACTATTAAACCTCAACACTTCAAAAGCGATCCGAGCAACCATTCAACACTACTTGGAAAACCCTGTTCAGAATCATATCTGTGTAGGAACCGTTACGGTTAACGACGAGCAAGTTCCACTCATTCAATGGTCTACCGTTAAACAAACTTCGACCTTCTAGGAGTGAAGAACATGAAAAAAGGCAAACGGAGGAGCAGACTGTTTGTTATTCTCGCATCTCTATCAACGTTTTTGTTGGTTGTACTCATTCTTTGCTGTTACATGTATTGGAACTCACTTTATGTTTCCCGTTGGTTTGAACCGAATCCTCAGGCAGCAATGCGTATAACTTCGGATGTTATTCAGTTCAACAAGCCTGGTATTACTGCTACAGGGTTTTCAGGGAACAATCGTTTTCTTTCATGGACGTATACGCTCAAGCTTAATGAACGAATTGGGCGTGAAGAGCAAACAGTAGGCACATTCCAGGATAATTTCAAATTTTCAAAGCTTACCGGAAAATTCAATTGGAATAATGGGCAGCATCGTACGCCGTTTAATTTTCGCTATCCAGGGGAAACTTTTCCAGAAGGCTCCGAACAATCTCTAAATCCGAATGGTTGGACGACGCTTCAGAAGCTGCCTGAAGGAACCGTCGCCCAGCTAGCGATTTCACTATCTCGTCCAATGACCCATGACGAATATTACAACTTAATAATGAACTATGATGTGGCAACAGTTTGGCTTGCAATCGATACTGGTATCGAGAAAGAACTATCCACCCACAACCAGCTCCTCGGAAATGGTCTGGTCTTCGGCTACGCGCCAGATGCTTTGAATTACGGAGAAAACGGCAGCGGGAGTTTCACAATCCAAGTTAATGGAGAAGGAGAGCGCAGAGCTCAAGCATTCATGAACGAGATAGAATACCTATTAGAACATCCTAAATGGACCAATACTTTGCTATCCACCATTCAAGTAGATCCTCATGTGCGAGACGTGACGCTGGAACAGAGATATGCATTCCTACAGAAGAACGGGATTACCATATATGGCGCAGTGCTTACTGGACCAACAAAGGAACTGCTAAAGCTACAAAATAATAAAGATGTGAATTCGCCATTCGTTGGGGCTGTTGACTGGTGGAATTGGGATCAACAAAGTGCAAACGGAATAGAGTACAGTTATTAGTGCACCTAGCCGTAAGCTATTGGGAAGGCAGTCGGTCAGCTTGATCGGCTGCCTTTTGTTCAAAATCAAAAGGCGTGCCGCGATCAGCAGCACGCCTTCTTTCTATTAACGATTGAACTTAAACCAGTTAATGTTGAACAAACAGCCGCTTGGACCTATGAACTTCAGGTACAAGTTATGCGTTCCGGTAGGGGCGCCGTTAATCGTGCACGTTTGCGTCGCCCACGTCTGCCAGCAGCCAGTTGATAGAGTCACGTACATCCTATAAATAAATTTCTAAACATTTGCATTTTAAAGAGTTCCTTTCTGACTGCACGTGAGGCGGGAAGCTTACGACGCTGTGCTTAGTTGAAAAGTATTGTTCGTGGGGAGTGCAGAGGGTAAGGAAACCTATCCGGCTTGTATTGTATTGCGTAACGCGTGGCACTCTGTTGATCTAATGGCGGTGAAAGATGCATATCGTACAGGCTTTTTGAACACATCGGGTATCGGAAGCGACAATCCTGCAATTGCTGCAGGTATTTCATTCAGCAAGCTGAATCAGGACCCAAAGGATGCATATTCTGCAGGCTTCGATTGTACGATCATGCATCGGCAACACATTTACGAGCGGAAAATCGCCTCTATTCGTACGCTCCAACATCGACAGCTCGTTTAGGGGCGAAATATCACCCCTAAACGCGCGATCCATCATCGACCACACCTTTAGGAGCGGAAAACCGCCTCTAACCGTACGCTCGAACATCAGCAGCTCCTTTAGGAGTGAAAAACCGCCTCTAACCGTACGCTCGAACATCGCCAGCTCATTTTGGGGCGGAAAACCACCTCTATCCATACGATCATGCATCGGCAACACGTTTACGAGCGAAAAACCGCCTTTAATCTCCTATCCAGCTCCTACACTCATTGCCTGTGCTGCAGTTGTTCACTATGTTTAGTTGTTGCCACCCCACCCGCACACATTGGAACAAAAAAAGCTGACCCCAGAGTCAACATGCATGACTCTGGGGTCAGCCCCAGCTTACAACGCGCTACCGTTCGATCGTCACATGCTGGCCGAACGGCCCAACGATCCGTATCGCACCAGGCTCAATGGCGACCTGGAAGCGCTCGTTCCAGCCCGTCAGCTCGAACGCTTCCGGCGAGCCCGTCTCACCATAAACGGCGGAAACGAGCCAATGCTCACCTGCCGTCAGCTTCGCCTTCAGCGTCGGAATCGCGGTTCGCGGATGCATCAGGTTCGTATTGGCCTGCGCGTGAATAAGCGATGCATCGTCATATCCGGCCAATCCTGCAACGGCGCAGACGCCAAAGCCGGATCGACCGCCAACAGCAGCCTCTCCGCGAAGCTCAGTCAGCGTTGCGTCAATCGGTAAGGCAAAGCCACCTTCCGCCGCATCCAACTCCCGCGCCGTCTCCACACGATGGACGCGCAGATGCCATGGAAGTCCAGGCACAATCCATGTCGTGACCTTCACGTCACGCCAAGGTTGCCATACCGACCTCAGCACACCGCCATCTAGGATTGCAGTATCCTCGTTCTTCCGGCGCACTCGGTATATATTGTCCCCTTCGCTAAGCGCTAGCATCGAATCGAATGCGCCTTGCGACAGGCCCCACTCCGCACGCGGTACGCTAAAGCCAAACGAAGCGGAGTAGGCGAACTTCTCATACTTCGCCGACGTATGCGTGTGCTCATTCGAGCCAAGGTGCCCGGTGTTGAACGCAGCGGTATGACCGGTCGCAGCAGAATGAGCAACAACCATATGCGGTGCCCGCTGCACCGAGACCGCAGGCAGCGCCGGCAAAGCCTCTTCCTCCGCCAGCCAGAACGGATGATCATCCGGCAAGGCTAACGGCAGGAAGGCTTTCATCGCCCAGTAGACAGAGCCTGGCGCGTTATAATTTTCGGCCATAATCAAGTTCGGGTACGCATAACCAACGGTCATAATGCCATCGCTGGCGAAGATCGGCTGCTGGAACCACCAGCGAAGATGACGCAGGAACAGTCCCTTCAGCACACCGTAGGAGTAAGTTTCGTCTTCTGCATAAGCGAGCGCTCCCCAGAACGCCCCCTGCGAATAACGATACGCCATGCTTCGACCGTACGGGATTGCCTGTCCTTCTGCAGCGAACCAATGGATGAATTGCTCCGCGAACAAGCCTGCCCGCTGCCGGAACCGCTCCGCACGCTCCGGGTCTTCCGATTTCATCAGTTTGGCATACAGCAGCGCATAATATTGAATCGCGAACGGCACGTAATAATCGCTGTGCCCGCCTACGCCGTCCGCATACCAGCCTTCCTCGAGGTAAAACTGCTCGATACGCTGCAAATTCGCCTCCGTCCGCGCCTCATCAACCGGCAAGCCCAGCTTACGGAAACCAATGTTGACGAGCACTTGGAAGAACAGCCAGTTGCAGTCGTAGGCTGGATGACGATTAATTTGGCTGAGCCATTCGTAGAATCGCTGCTGCGACGCTTCAGACAACCGCCCCCAAATCTGCTCCGGCACAAGCGCCAACGAGAAGCCCATCGACGCCATCTCGACGAGCCGTTGATCGTAATCGCCTACTTTGCCCCAATACTCAGGATGCTCCGGATTCGTACCGTTGTCGATCCCCTGCACAATAAGCTGCAAGAACGACTCGTCCTCGCCGCCGCCAGCAAGGAACGGAACGAGCCCCCATAGAATACGAGAGAAGCCTTCCATCTCCGCGACATCGGTTGAATAACCAGCGCCGGAGCCATTCAGTTGCAGCCGAGCTCTCCCCTCCGAATAGCGAGGGATAAGAGGCTTCACCAGCTGCTGGAAAGCAAGCGCAAGATCCGCCTTCGTCTTCAGCGGGTTGCTAACGATTGGATGCTCAATTATTCCCATGGTATGCTGTGACCTCCTCTCAATCTAGCGAGCCCTTCAACGAAATAATAATCGCCGTAGATGAGCGGAACGTCCATGTTTTTGCGTTCTGGGTAATGGCTCGTGCCGTGCAAAATCAATCCTTCTTCGTTCTCGTCCTCAAACGCGCCATAATTCCGGTACAGCGATTCAAGAATGCGTTCGCCAGCCTGTCGGTAGCTCTTCGCCTCCGGCTCCGATACCAAGTCAGCAATCGCTAGCAAGCCGCAAGCGGCGCAAGCGCCAGCCGATGAGTCACGCAGCCACTTCGTATCCTCCGGCGCACGGAAATCCCATACCGGAACCGAATCCGCTTCCAGCTGCGACACGAAGAAATGTGCTACGCGCTTCGCAGCATCAAGGTAATCCTGGCGTCCCGTATGATGAGCAGCCAGCGCGAGTCCATGAAGCGCCCACGATGCGCCGCGCGACCATGCCGACTCCGGCGCGTACCCTTGACCGCCGATATATTCGACAACTTCGCCTGTATGCGGATCGAAGCGAACGATATGACGAACCGAGCCATCCGGACGGATAAAATGGCGAAGCACCGTACCCATATGAGCTTCCGCGATATGCTTGTAACGCGGGTCGCCGCTCTCGCGCGATGCCCAGTACAGCAGCGGCACGTTCATCGCGCAGTCGATGATCGCAAGGCCAGCGTTATCCTCGCCTTCACTCCATGGATTCCAAGCCCGAATGTAATTCCCTTGCAGATTGAAGCGACCGACCAAATAATTCGCCGCTTTGAACGCACGTCTGCGCGATTCATCCCCACCATTGCGCTTATAGTTCGCAACGCTTGTCAACGTCCACATGAAGCCGATATCGTGATCGAGACGGTAATAGCCATCCAGCACCTCATCGAGCCGTTCTTCGCACTGCTCCGCAATTTTGCGGAATTTCTCTTCATCACTGCCATCGTGCAGCAGCCAGAGCAGCCCCGGCCAGAAGCCCGCTGTCCACCAGCCCGGCTCCTCCAATCCGTAAGTACCCCCTTGGCTGGCATGCGGAAAATTCGCCCCGATCCGCTCGCTTGTCCGCTTTACTTTGGCAACCGTCTTCTCCCAAGCTTCCTGCGTCCACATTGTCATCGTGACCCATCCTTTACTTGAATTCGAAATGAAGTGCGAATTGCTGCGACCACTCGGCACTGTGCTCGGCGATCAGATGAATGCGATAATAGCTTTCTTCTTGTCCAAAATGGTTCGAAAACAGCCTCTCTATAATGGCCGGACGAAACCGTCCCGCATCATAAGTAAGCTCCGCAAGGTGGAGCCCCCCGGCCAACACAATACGCCCATCCTCCGCTATGCTCGGCTGGCAGCGAGTAACGATGACCTCCGTCACCTGGCCACCGCCTTCTGCTTCGAAAGCGAACGTATCGGTAACGGTCAGCGTTGGCTTCTCACCCTTCAGCAGGACGAAGCTTCGTTTGAAGCCTTGAAGGCCGCTCTCTGCCGGATAACAAGCTGCCAGCTCAAGCGCGAAGTGATCCACATACTCGCTCGTCGTCGCATCAAGCAGCGCAGCCTTGCTCGCCTCGCCTACCTGCTGCTGATGACCGCTCACGATCGGCAGCGAGTGACCATGCGCCCCGTTGCAATCGTATGTATAGCGCCCTTCACCGAAATAATCGGCCGTATACTCGCCGCTGCCCAGATCGGCAGCAACAGCTGGGTCGCCGTCCGCCAGCAGGATGAAATGGCCGACGTCGATATGATTGTGCGGTTCGGCGTTCGAGCCGCCCTTCGCCGCGAAGCCGAAGCTCCCGGCGCTGCTGACGCAACGCGAGATGAACCACTGCGCATCGGGCAAATACCAGCTGCCCGGCTGCCAATTCGCATCCCGCTTCGCCTCCGACTGGAACCAGAGCACGTTGCGAAGCGCAGGGGCAAACCGACTGCAATGATCGTCCGTATAGCGGGCGCGCAGCTGCAGCGGCGGATGCTCGACCTCATCGAATCGGTCTGCCAGATAATCGGACAGCCCGATATGAACGCTGACATGCGGCAGTGCATCCGAGAAGTTCGCCGGTCGATCCCCTGCCAAGTAACAACGTTGTTGAAAAAGAGCAATCGCTTTCACTTTGTCTGAAGCGAATAGGTCAGCGTTCCCGCCCGTGGCTTGGCTTAGCAAATCGGCAAAATAGACGAAGTAGCCGAAGCCGTAATTCCAATAGCCCGGCCCCTCTAGGCAAGCGCCGTCCTCGCCGAAGCCAGCCAAGTAATGATTCATCGTCTCGACGGCCTTGACCAGTATCGCTGCCTTACGGTCCGAACTCTCTTCGACGAGCAGCGCCGCCGCGCCGATTGAGCCTGCGCATACCGCCGCCCAATTATGTTCCGCCGTCTCCCAGCCGTAAGGTCCGTAAGATAAATACGGAACAAACAAACGGCGGTCGATGTGGCCTAGGATGCTCTCGCGAAGCTGTTCTGACAGACGATTGCTCAACAGGACGATGATTTCGCCAAGCGCAAATCCGGTCTCTGCCGAGAACAGGTCGATATTGCGATCGAGCTGCTGGCCGCGCATGTGCGCAGGCAAGCACCACGTCGGCTCCTCCAGCATCGCTTCGATCGTTCCGATCAGCGCTTGCAGGTAGTCCTGCCTGTCTGGATCGAGCAAACTCAGCAGGGCAAACGAGGTAAGCCGTCTTCGGCGCTCGAAATATTTCTCCTCATACGCCAATCGATTGCCCGTCTTCTCGAACCGTTCATACAGCTCCTGCGTCAGCTCCGGCTCTGGCCGCTGCAGCAGCCGCTCCCCTTCATCCCGGATCTCGGCGATCATATCCGCATACAGCGGAGAAGCTGCGATAGCTGCCCAATCGACGGGTTGCCCGCCGGATCGGCAGAGCGGCTCCTCGTGCAGCGAACGGTCCTTCAACCAGCTCTGCAGCCGCTCCTTCTCCCAGTGAAATCGCATTTGTTAACTACCTCCATTCCATCATACAGCTTCATTCTAATCCCGGGTACTGCACGAATCACGGTATCCCGTCACATTCTCACAGTACCGCGCAATCCTACCGAATCATCCCGTATAATTATTACGGGATGATTCGGTGTTATCCACGATATTCCGTCGGCGTAACCCCGACCTGATTCTTGAAGGTTTTGATGAAATAACTTTGGTTGTCGTAGCCCAGCATTTCGCATATTTCGTTGACCGGGCGGTTCGTCTGGTCGAGCAGCTCCTTCGCCCGTTCAATTTTTTTGCAGGTGACGTATTCAATAAACGTATACCCGGTTTCCTTCTTGAAGAAGCGGCTGAAGTAGCTTGGGTTCATGTGCAAGTGAGCCGCTACCTCTTCCAGCGAAATACGCTGGCCGAGATTGAGCGAGACATACTGGTACGCCTCCGTTATTTCGCGGCGTCGACTCACCGGTGTCCCCTCTTCCCGCGCATGCAGGAAGGAGCGCAGCTGTCCCTTCAGCCATTGGAACAGCTCCAGCAGCGAATCGAATTGCGCAATCTCCTTGTGCAGCGTCTCGGCGGATGACGACGAAGGCTGATACAGCAGCGCGTGCAGCTTCAGCCTCAGATCGATGAGCAGCTTCAGCACCCAATCCCGCACTTCCTCCGACGGGTAGCGCGCTTCCTGCATTCGCTTCTCCCAAGCCGCAGCGATCGCGAGCATCTTGGCCTCGTTCTTCTCGATCAATGGCTCGCGAATTTCGGCGCTGGCCTGATCGTACAGCGTAAACAGTCCCGCGCCTGACACCTGCATCGGCTGCCATCTAGCAATCTCGCTAGGAGACAGATAAAAGCGCTGCTCGACCGCCCCAAGCAATCCGCACAACATCGGCTTCAACTTCTCGGGATGCTCGCAGCCGCTGCCGGTCAAGAACGACATCTTGATCTTCAGCACCTGCTCCAGCGTCTGCTGAATCGTGCGCAGGCTCATCTGCACTTGATCATGCACATTCGTCTTAATGCCCGGCTTGAACGCGAACAGCAGCAGCGATTGACGGCTCGTATAGCCGATATGGACCACACGCAGCGGCAGGCTGCCGACCATTTCTTCCATTACATTGCTTAGTGCAAAATGCAGCGTCTGATCCGAATCGAATCGATGCTTAATCGTTGCGTAGTTGTCGAGGCTGCCGATGACGGGCAGCACCTGCTCGCCTGCCTGGAACAGGCCATAAGCGCCAAACGTCTTCTGCCAATCCGTCGTCGACAGCAGCGGCTGCTGAATGAAGTCGCGGAACATTTTCTCCTTGCGCAGCTCCCGCGTTTCGTTCACCAGATGCTTCATCTGCACCTGCTCCTGCTGCATCTGCCGCTCGCCGTCGAGGCCGGACTTGAACTTCGCCAGCAGCTTCTCCAGATCCTCAGGCTCCAGCAGATCCTTCAGCAGATAGTCTTGAACGTTCAGCCGCATCGCCTGCTGCGCATATTGAAACTCGCTGTGACAGGACAAAATCGCAATGCGAACCGAAGGGTTCAGCTCCTTCATGCGGGCGGACAACGTAAGTCCGTCCATCTTCGGCATCCCGATATCGGTGACGAGAATGTCCGGCGGCTCCGACTGCGCTTGCTCCCAAGCCGCGAGTCCATTCTCATGTTTACTGCAGAGCGTAAGACCAAGCGACGACCAATTGACCGCCTCGGACAACAGCTCCAGTACCGGATAATCGTCGTCTACGAGCATGACTTTATACATGATGTCGACTCTCCTCCCGCAGCGGAATTTGCATAATGATCCGTGTTCCTTCACGAGGTCTGCTATGTGCCGTCATGTCAAAAGCATCGCCGAACATAATCCGCATGCGCTCGGCCACATTCACGACACCGATGCCCGACATTCCGCCTTTGGAACGATCCCCCTTCGTCTCCATTAGGGACGAAGCGGCCGCCAGCTGTGCCGCCAGCTTCGCCAGCATCTCCGGCTCCATGCCGATGCCGTCATCCTCGACGGACAGTTCCAGGAATCTCTCCTTCATTACGGTGCGAACGATTATGGTACCCGCACTTTGATTCAAGCCGTGGATAAGCGCGTTCTCGACGAGCGGCTGAAGAATGAACCGAGGCACCTCGATATGAAACGCCGCGACGTCTACCTCCAGCTGCAGCCGAACCTCTTCCTTTTGCCGCAAATTCATCAAATCTACGTAATGCGTCAGCAGCTCAATCTCTTCATGCAGCGTAATCGCATCCTCGTCCCGGCTGATCGTCATCCGCAGCAGCTTGGACAACGAGGCGATCATCTTCGCGCTGTCAGGGTCGCCTCCGCGCATCACTTTCATCCGAATGGAGTTAAGCACATTGAACAGAAAATGCGGATTGATCTGCGCCTGCAGCATCGCCAGCTCCGCCTTGCGCTTTCGCGCCTGCGTGACAGATACTTCGGTAATCATATCTTTAATCCGGTCGAGCATTTGGTCGAACAGGAAGCCAAGTCTGCCGATCTCGTCCTGCCCGCGGACGCCGGAGCGAACCTCCAGATTGCCCCGCTGCACGCTCGATGCAACCCGACCCAGACGAATTAACGGCTTCGTAAACGCTCTCATAAGTACGATGAGCAGAATGAGAAAGACGAAGAACGAGACGATCTGGAACGTAAATACCCGGCTGAAAATCGAGCTGATGTTCAGAATCGCATCCTGATACGGCTGTACCGCTACCAGATGCCAATCGTTGAATGAGAGCTTCGACGTCGTGACGAGCAGCCGCTGCTTCCCGTCCCGCACGATCTGAGATGCTGGCGTTAAGCCGTCCTCCTTAAGCAGATCGCGGTATTGAAAAGGCGAATTAATGCGTTCCCCATGCGAGGAGGAAATGATCGTTCCTTCCCCGTCGACCAGCATGACGTCCTGTCCGCTCGTCAGTCCATTGAATATTTTGCTGATCTTGGTCTCCATCATCGTAACGATGACATAACCGTAAATTTTCGAGCTCTCCAGCCGCAGCGTGCGCGCAACCGAGATTTGATACGGATTGTCGACTCGATCGTAAGGAAATACGGTCGGTGTCGATCCCACCCAATACGAACGCAAGCCCGCCAAGCTCTGCAACTGCTGGAACCATGGCTCCTGCTTGAACTTCAGCGGATCGAATTCATCTTTCGAGTAATTCGTAAGTGTTGTACCGTTCGTTAAAATGATTGTAATATAGCTTTTCTCTCCGATGTAGGCAAGACTTTCCAGTTGCTGCAAAATTCGGCTCGTGTCCGTAAATTGGTTGTACGGATCGGTTGTCGACTCCGACCCGTCTACAATTCGTTTCAAGCTGCCGTTGATATCGGTATTGACTTGAATGTAATTCGTTAAGTTGAGCATGCCTTGAAGCAGATTGTTAACCGATCCTCTGACGAGCTGCATGGCGTCTACGCTATTCGAGCGCGCCTGTTGTTCGACTGCGTCCTTGGTCAATGCGTTATAGATCAGCATCGTAAAGAGCGCCGGCACCAGAATGCATATAATCGAAGCGACTGACAGCTTTGCACGCACCGTCTTGAAGGTTGAGCCACGAAGCAGCCGGTACATGATTCATCCCCCTTGTCTTATAGAAAACAAAAGGGGGACTAGCAAGCCGTCCCCTTTTGACTCATTATATCGATTATTTTTTGTTTGCGGCAATGATTTCGTCAACGCGTTTCTTCGCATTGGCAACCGTTGTATCAATATCCTGCTTCTCGAGGATCAGCTTCTCGTATTCCTCGTTAATCGCCTTATACACTTCGGCTTGATACGAAGCCGGTGCGATGATTTGCGATGCTTTGGATTTGACGAGTGTATCGACGAGCGAAGCTTTGTCGACGAGCTCTGGATTTTTTGTACCGCTCAGAATGGTATCGATGATGCTCGCTACTTGGTCGGACTTCACGCCGTTCCAAGCCGGGATGTTCTTGCCTTGTACGACTTGACCTTCCGTCGTGTACCAGCGAACGAATTCGTACGCTTCTTCCTTATGCTTCGACGTCTCGGATACCGCAACGTAGTCCGTCGTTACCGGTGTCAGCCCCGTTGGGTCGCTTGCGTTGTTCTTAGGGAACGGCGCTACTGCAACATGGAACGTGAGCGGCACTTTATCCGTTCCGCCGATCTCCGTGTTCATCCATGAGCCGATCGTCAGCATACTAACCGATTGGTTGAAGAACTGGTTGCGGTAGGCAAGCTTCTGCGAAATCATATCGGAGTAAGGAACGGAGGACTTGTCTTCCTTCTCCATCTTCACGCGCAGCTCCAGCGTTGCCTTGAAGTTCGGATCGTCCAGGTTGGAGGAGCCGTCTGCCTTCAGGAACTCCGAGCCTTCCGGCTGATTCTCCATCTTCAGCTTCAAGTATTCCATCCAGCCGCCATTCTGCGGGCCATGGAAGTAAGTGCCGTAACGTTTCGTCGCACCTTCGCCCTTCGTCAGCTTTTTGGCATAGTCCGCGTATTCATCCCATGTCCAATCCGTCGGTACAGTAAGTCCCGCTTCGTCCAGATGATCTTTGTTCAGGAGGACGTACCATGGATTGAATTTGCCTGGCAGCGCATACACTTTGCCGTTCAGGTGCGTATCCACCTTGTAATCCTCTTCGACCTTGTAGCCGTCCTTCGTGATATATTCATCCAGCGGAGCCGCCATGCCAAGCGCTACACGTTGTGCGTAAGCAGCCGCGTCACTGAACATAAGAACGTCGATCTGCTCGGAGGAGGCAGCAGCAAGATCAAGCTTTTTCGTCGCTTCCTGCGTGTCGCCCTTCTCGCTGAGCTGTACCAGCTCGACCGTTACGCCGGGATGAGAATCTTGATAAGCAGTGAGCGTCTTATTCCAGTTGTAGGCTTCCTCCGTACCGTACGTATACAGTCTGATGTTAACGGGATCGCTGCTCTTCGTTTCTTCCTTCGTGTCCGTGCTCGTGTTGGTGCTCGCATTCGTGTCTGTCGTCGTTTTCGTATCGTCTGTTTTGTCGCTGCCGCATCCTGCGAGCAACCCTACTAACATGACCCCAGCTAGACCAGCCGTCCATTTCTTATTCATCTTGCTGCCCCCTTAAAGTTTTTTGCGATGCTTCCTGCGTAATCTGCTCGTAAGCAAAAAACTTACATCGGAAGCATACGCTTAGTTTTTTGCGCCGCTTCCTGCGTATTCTGCTCGTAAGCAAAAAACTTACATCGGAAGCATACGCTTAGTTTTTTGCGCCGCTTCCTTGGATTCTGCTCGTAAGCAAAAAACTTGCATCGGAAGCATACGCTTGGTTTTTTGCGCCGCTTCTTGCTCATTCTGCTCGTAAACATAAAACCTGCAGCTCGCAATGGTTATGCTTTTATCGCTTACGGGATTGATTATAGGGAGCATCCGGCATCGCGTGATGCAAGTATTTTTACTTATTTGCAAAAAATTCGACTTTTTAACGCTATCTTACATTAACCTTTAACGCCGCCCAAAGCGATCCCTTCGATGACGCTTTTCTGCCCAATGATGAAAACAATGAGCAACGGCAGGATGGCCGATACGGCTGCCGCCATGATCAGGGAATAGAATTCGCCGCTCAAGGAAGTGAACTTCTGCATCGCGAGCGGAATCGTAAACAGCTTATCGCTTCGTATGAAGATAAGCGGATTCTGGTAGTCATTCCACGTCCAAATGAAACGCAGAATGGCATAGGTCGCAACGGCTGGTTTGACAAGCGGCAGGCCGATGGTCCAGAAAATGCGGAAGTGATTGGCCCCGTCCATTTTGGCAGACTCGATAAATTCCTGATGCACCCCCATGAAGAACTGGCGCAGCATGAACGTACCGAGCACGCTGAAGCTTCCTAATAGAATAAGGCCAAGATGGCTGTCGAACAAGCCGATCTGACGGTACAGGATGAACTGCGGGATGAGTATCGCTTGGCTTGGCACCATGTACGTCGCGAGAACGATCAAGAATAAGTAATTGCTGCCCTTAAAATGAATTTTCGAGAAGCCATAAGCGGCGAGCGCAGACACCATCGCGGAGATGACGGTCGTCGTCACGCCGACCTTGATGGAATTGAGATAATATTTCCAGAACGGATAGTCGCCGTCCCATACTTCCTTGTAGTTCGTAATCGCGTTCCATTCCTTCGGAATCCACTGGATCGGGTAGACGAATACGTCCTTCTCCACCTTGAAGGAAGTGACCAGCATCCAGACGAACGGAAGCAGGAACAGGATACTGACGGCGAACATGAGCAGGGTCAAGATAAGCTTGCGCCAGCTGATTGTAGATAGTGTTGTAGGCATACGGCCGCTTTCGCTCCTTTCTTCAAAAGTTAGTAGTTGACCCACCGCTTCTGTGCGAGCCATTGCCCGAATGTGATGAGCAGAACGAACAGGAATAGAACAGCGGCGATGGAGGAGGCGTAACCGACCTTCAGGTTGACAAACGCCGTATCGTACAAGTACCACACCATGAGCGAGGTCGATCCGATCGGCCCCCCTTGCGTCATAACGGCGATGATGTCGAACACCTTGAACGTTGAGATGACACCCGTTACGAGCAGGAAGAACGATGTTGGTGACAGCAGCGGGAACGTGATACGGCGGAATTTGGTCCAGCCATCCGCACCGTCAATGTCTGCCGCTTCGTATAGATCCTTCGGAATCGCTTGTAAGCCTGCGATGTAGATGATCATATTGAAGCCAATCGAGGTCCAGACGACGATCATCATGATCGAGATAAGCGCATAATTGGGATCGGCGATCCACATGGGCGGATGGCTGAAGCCGAGCGCCTTCAGCACTTCGTTGATCGGGCCATACGATGGCTGGAACAGTACCTGCCACACGACGGCGACCGCTACGATGCTCGAGATATAAGGCATGAAGTAAGCGACTTTGAAGTAGCTCTTGAGGTAAACATGCCGGTCGATAATGACCGCCAGCACCATCGAGATCAGCATGTAGATCGGAACGGTGAACAGGAATAGGAAGTTGTTGCGCACCGAGCGAATGAACTGGTCATCATGCAGCAGCTTCTTGAAGTTGCCGATGCCGACCCAGTTGATCCCGTCCCAGCCCTGCACGAAATTCCAGTCCGCGAAGCTGAGCACGATCGTCGCGATGATCGGAATCAGCACGAGCACGCACACGCCGATCAGCATCGGACTAACGAACAGCCAGCCGGCCAAGTTCTCCCCGGTCGACAGCGACCACGCCTTCCTTCGCTTCTTCATAAGCCCGCCCTTCACGGCGGTCTGGGTTGGAGTTTCCATAACGAACACCTCTAATTCAATGAGTAGGTTGTGATGTTGATTTCATTATAGGAAACGAGCGGGTGACCCCGATGACGGTATTTTGATCTCTTATGCGACAAATTTGACTTCTTGTTGAAGAGAGGTGGAGGAAAGGAAGAGGATAAAGAAAAGCTCTCCTAGTGGGGAGAGCTTTGGATGTTGCGCGTATGGGTTATGGGTTGAGAGTAAAGGTGGAGTGTGTAGTAGGCACGGTGCGTTAGCTTAGCCTCCACTATGTTCGTTAGCCGTCGACTTGCTCGTTGCTGCGAGAGCGTGCGCTGGCTAACGGACTGTAGCGACGCTAATCGGTCTGAGAAAGTGAGAATTTCGTGTAACGGACTGAGCGAACGCTATTTGACACTTCGACGTCACGAAAGAGCCGATTTCGGCTCAATAGCGCCACCTGAGTCCGTTAGCGCTCACTCAGGTACTTTTTGAACCCAATAGTGTCGTCTCAGTCCGTTAGCAATCTACTGATTCGCTCATCAACCTATTAGCAACCTAGCGCATCACTCGGCTTGTACTTCGCTAACGAACGCCAGTAACACTATTCGATCTATCGAGGCTAGTCTGTCGTGTAACGGACTGAGCCAATGCTATTCAGTACTTGGGAGTGTCACAATCGTCATTCGCAGCTCAATAGCGCAACCTGAGCTCGTTAGCGCTTCGGTAGGTGTGATTTTGAACAAATAGTGTGTCTGGGATATGTTGGCCATCTGCATCTTGCGTTTATTACTTAACGAGTTCGTTCTTTGGCCATTGAGGAATTTGCCCCAGCATATCTTTGCGTCGGTAGGCACCCAGCATCAGGCCAAGCGCGCCTAGCTCGATCACTGTTCCACTCGCCCAATTGACGATCGGCAGCTGCATCGCCAGAATCGGCAGCAATCCGATGCACATCAATATCGTCCATACATATTGAACGGCGAACACTGTGGTTAATCCAATAATGAGTGCCCTAGCATAACCGTCTCTCAACTGCATGCCCATCCTCGCGATCCGAATGAGAAACAATAGGACGAGCAGTGCGACAGCTATACCGAATACCCAGCCAAGACTGTAGACCAAATACGAAAAGGTCATCTCGCTTACAATGCTAGGAAGTCGTTCACTCGGGACACCAAAGCCCTGCCCCCACCAGCCGCCTGCATGGATAGCCTCGATAGAACGGTAATAATAAAAAGAGTTTTGTTCCGTACGGTGGAAGAAAGCAAGATGCCTTTCAATAGCAAAGTTCAAGCTTATAAAGCTCCTCCCTAAGACGATCGGCAGCACAGTAAGGAGCAGAACCCCCATTGAACAGACTCCGACGAACAGCAACTTCCATTTCCCTTTCATAAGTAGAAGAACCGAAATGCTGATGAGATAAATAAGAAGAGAGCCCATCGCAGGCGCCGCCATGAAGAGGCAGGACGGTACAATGATATAGATCATGGCTTCCTTCCAAAATTGGCGCAGCTGCAGCTTGTTATCTGCGACTAATACGTAAGTCTTCTCCTGATAAAGCAAACCTGCCGCGGCGACAATCAAAAGATAAGTTACGGCTGTATAGACA
Organism: Paenibacillus cellulosilyticus; assembly: GCF_003182255.1. Taxonomy (GTDB): domain Bacteria; phylum Bacillota; class Bacilli; order Paenibacillales; family Paenibacillaceae; genus Paenibacillus_T; species Paenibacillus_T cellulosilyticus. The sequence goes on from NZ_QGTQ01000002.1 coordinate 217,330, forward strand.
TTAAATGTGAAATGTGCGAACGTGATATATATTTTAGCCCCATTTATAGCCCTATCCTGCCAAATGGGTATAGCCATTATGAACAAAGTGCCTACATAGATATGGCTCGAATATTGCAGCAATCTTCGATAATTAATGAAATACAACACGCCCATAACGGAAACGCCAGCTGCCGCGAACGTTATTTTGCGTATAATCGATATTCTTCCTTCATCCATGGCACTGTACAGGGAAAGCAATGTGACACCACCAACGATTAACATACCAACTAAGAGTAGGAGGACATCCCATGCCAGCTTCGGTCGATGTGCAGCATTAAGCTGCTTCCCTACTACTTGCGGATCGCCCATTTGTTCAACTGCCACGGCAATTGCTTCTTCCTCCGTCATCCCTGCATCCATTTGCTCGATAACGCATTCCTCTAGGTGATGCAGCATCTCCCGTCGAATATCGTCATGTACTGCGGAAGCTCGAACTTTAGCACAGATGCGATCGAGAAAGTCTTGTACGAGTGGATGAGAACTTAAATTACGATTCATACGCTGCCCTCCCCAACAATACGGGATACGGTGGAGCTGAACAACGACCATTCCTGCCGCTTCAGGCCAAGCTCTCGGCGCCCTTTATCCGTAATCCGGTAATATTTGCGTTTGCGGCCACCTTCCTCATCCCAGTAGGACTCGACAAGCTGTTCAACCTCAAGCGTATGCAAAATGGGATACAGCGTGCCTTCTTTGAACGTAAACAGACCTTCGGATTTCTGCTCGATCAGCTTGGTCATCTCATAGCCGTAAAGGTCTTTGTAGTCTAGAAGTTTCAGAATCAGAATGACGGTGCTGCCCTTCATTAGCTCTTTGTTAATTCTCATGATGGATTACCTCCTTACTATCGATTATCTATGTATCGGATATCTAGGTATTAGTATATACGAATTAATTCACATATACAAATAAATCCAAATTAATAAAAAAGCTCTCCCGGTTGGGAGAACTTCAAATGTGGAGATTATGAGGTTAATGTATGAGGTGCTGTATGGAATGCATACGGGACACCTAGCCGCAGTGCGCGCTTTCGCTAACGGACTGTAGCGACGCAAATCGATCTGTTTAGGCCAGTCTGTTGTTGTGTAACGGACTGAGCGGACGCTATTCGACACTTCGACGTCACGAAAGAGCCGATTTCGGCTCAATAGCGCCACCTGAGTCCGTTAGCGCTCACACAGGTACATTTTGAACCCAATAGCGTCGTCTCGGTCCGTTAGCATTCATTCGTTCATCTTGTTCTTAGTATTCAATCATTCATCTTGTTCCTGGCATTCAATCATTCATCTTGTTCTTGGCATCCGCCCTCGCCAAACGGTTAGCGCTTCAGTAGGTGCATGATCGAACAATTAGCGCCTCTGCAGCTCGTCAGCCAGGCCGAACGTATTCGTTCGTTATTTCCCCCCTTATCGTGTGACGAGTTCGTGTGTCGGTTCCAATGCCACTTGTTCAGCATGTACATTCAGCATATTCATCGCTATGATATGCATGTTGCTGCAAACAGGCAATTGAATGAAATCGATAACTTCATTTTCCTCAAAGTAAATCATAACTCGGAAGAGATAAGCGTCACTTACTTTTAGATTATCGTTCTTATCAACCAAGCTTAGTTTCATCTCAACGGATTCGTTATATCTTGGTTCGTTAATGAAATCTGTTAGAATAACGGGATAGTTCTTCTCCGTTCCATCTTGATAGATAATGGTCAGGAACGCACTGCTATCCCCCCACTCGGAGCACCCCAGTATGGCAATTCCTTTACAGCGCAGCGGGTCGACGGGAAGCACTTGCCCCATACAAGCGATATTATCCATCATATCTGAACCTATCGTCGGCATGTTGAATGTGCTGGACTCCATTTGGCCGCTGTTCACATACACATATTCGCCAGTCCCCGTAATATCTGCCGTACAAGCCGCTGAGAGCTCGTAGGAAAAACCGCGATTGTTCATATGACGGGAAAGATCAAGCGGCACGTGGCGTAAATCATCTGTATGCTTCTCAGCATTCATTGTATCTTTCACTGGATGCAGCTTACCCGAATCGAATGACGAGGAATAGATCATTTGCGCAAGGCTGTGCTCCAGTTGAACCACGTTATTCACTTTCGTAATGAAATTCGTCTTCAACTTTGCCGTTATACTCGAAGTGACGATTGCTTTCGTCATCATGTTCAAGGCCGCTTCCCAATGGGTAATGATGATATGTATTTGATCGATAATGCTTTGGAGAAACGAATTGTGTCCCTCTTTATCGATATAGTACAGGACTAATTCTTTGAACTTATGTCGGTCTAATATAATAACGTTTTTGATCAAACGATAAAATTTCGAATTCCAGAACAACCCGCCCGATTCCTGATTCCAAATAAACGATAAATCATTCGTCCAGTTGTTCTCTATGTCCGATGCAAAATGGCGCAATCCGTTTTCCTGCATAAATCTCTGAGCAGACGCATACAAAAGCTCAATCGAAGCCTGATGCTCAACAACCGGCAATATGTTCAAAGCCGCATAACGTCTGCCTGATGCTTGATCGATAACTTGAAAAGGAACCACTTCATTTTGTTTACCGAAATATGGGTCACATATCGTAAATGTCTGATTCTGAATATCCATTCCCGTGATTAAGCACATATGATTGTTATGCTCTTTGCCGAATAACGGGTCCCACGAGTTATAATAGGAGTCAAACCAAGCTAAAACCGGAAGGCCTTGACCCATTTGAGTCGCAGCCAAATCCAGCAATTCATGCAACTGCAGTTGTTCATGCATAATTACTTCTATCCCAAGAAACTGGAATAAGCACTCATTTTGAGTGTCCGACAAAATAAACTTCTCCGTAATTGGCTTCTCGCTGTCAGAGGATTCGTAGTCAAAAGCCCATGATTGTGTAAACATCAATCTGTGATCTCTTCCTACAAGCCCAGCAATTGAGGCAATGATGTCGTCCGTGCAGGTCTGGAAACTAAATCGGGGAATTGTAGGGAAGCAGTACTTGGCATTTAGATCGATTTGCATGAGTCATTTCTCCCTTATACAGAATGGATGCTTCGACGTTTAATGCTGCTAGCCTATTTGCCATATGCACGATTAAGATAATCTCTCAATCCTCTATTAGTATACTAATGGAAAAACATGCAATCAACGAAACCAAAACCATCTGAGTCCATTTTAAACAATTATTAATTGTTAAATTATATATTTTCCATCAAAACTAAGCTGCGCCATTTCGAACATTAGCCCATTGACCTGCACTAGCATTCCCGCACAAAAAAAAGCTGCCGCTTGCTGCGCGACAGCTTTCCACTAGTAATCCAAGAATCTACCCTTCGTCTAGCTCGATCTCTTCGGATATTGAATGATGAAACAAACATAACCATCGCGATTATCGACATCGATCGCCCCGCCATAGAAGTCTACAATCTTCCTCGTGATGCTGAGCCCTAGGCCAAAGTTTCCTTTGACCCCCTTATAAAATGACCGGAACAATTGCTTCTGCTCTTCATCCGATAGAAGCGGCCCGTCGTTCCGAATCTCGATGTGCCAATACGCACCTGCATCTTTTAGCGAGACTTGGATCGACTTCCTTGCAAAACGCAGCTGATTGTCCATTACATTCTCAATCGAGACCCGAAGGCGATCGGCGTTACCAGACATGACAGCTGGCTTCGCCTCGATTTGCAGCTCCCATTGAAGTTCCGTATCGACCGCTTGGAAGTTTGCCACAAGGTACGTTAGCAGCTTGTCCAAGTGCACGTCTTCACTCGTCTTATCGTTATCCATCACGTAATCGAGTGTATTCAAGTACAGGATCTGCTTAATCTTCTTCTCAAGACGCACGGCCTCTGCTTTAATGATCACAGAAGGCTCCTCCGCACCATTGTCATACATTCCATCAATAATGGCTTGCGCGTAGCTGGAAATAATCATGACAGGTGTTTTCAAATCATGCGAAATGCTCTGAAGAAACTTGCGTTCCTCTTCATCTGCAATGCGCAGCGCTTCCTTCATTTCCTTCATCGAGCTGGCTAGTCGTCCAATCTCGTCCTGCCGCTTAATGACGAGCTCGCTGTCCCAATCTTTGTTTGCAATCTTCTTCGTATAGCTCTCTAACGCTTTCAATGGCTTGCCAATGTTGTTCGCGAGGAGCTTGGCGATTGGCAGGCTGAATAGAACGATTAAGATGCCGGCGATCACAATTTGTATCATATCTTCATTACAATCGAGCGCCTGATAAGAGATCAAATAAGCTTGGTCGGCCATACGGCTAATTTGAATGAGATAGAACGTATGATCAATGCTTTGCATCCTGACCTTGCCGTTATTACGATCGAGCAGCGCTTCCTCATTTTGCACGATTGCATCATCTATTCGACTCTCCGAACCTGTAAGATGCGTAATTCGTGCGTCCTTGTCGTCATACACGAAATGAACAGCTGGCAGACTCTCCATCGAATCAACCACCCTATCGTTCAACGGCCCCTCTTGGAGATCATTCAGCACTACCGCGTGAGCAAACACGAAGACATCGCGCGTTTCTTCCTCCTCGTTATTACCGAGGACAAAGGTAAAGACCAGTAGAAATACAAGAACGATGCTGACAATAAATAGCGACACCGTCAGCCATATTCGCATCGTTAGCGATTTGATCCTCATCAGAGCACCTCTAACTTGTAACCAAATCCGTAGATTGTTTCAATGTGAACACGGCTCAGCTTCTTCCTAAGCCTTCGAATCGTGTCGTCGACGACACGGTCGGACCCGAAGTAATTGTCGCCCCATACCTTCTCAAGAATCTGCTCCCGCGACACAACCGAATTCCGATTCTCGATAAAATAAAGCAGCAGGCCAAATTCCTTATTCGTTAAAATAATCCGCTCAGCACCATCAAACACAGCTCTCTGCTTGCGATCGACGATGTAACTCTCCAATTGTGTCACAGCAGCGTATTCCTCTTTATTGCCGTAAATCCGCTGCAATAGCTTATTGGTTCGAATGATGAGCTCCCTCGGTAGAAAAGGCTTGGACAAATAATCGTCGCTGCCCAGCTCCAGCCCGACTACACGGTCCAATTCCTGATTTCTAGCGGACATGAAAATAACGGGCGTCTGATCGTTATGTTCTTTTATCGCCTTAATAAGCTGGTAGCCATCAATATCAGGAAGCATAACGTCCAATATCCATAGATCGGGCGGATTAGCGATACGCTGCATGGCCGATTGACCATCCGCGAAGGACACAACCGTATACCCTTCCTTCTCGAGGTAGATCGTTAGCAGCTTATTAAGGTTTTCCTCGTCTTCAACGAGATGAATCGTATACATAAACACTACCTCCGGCGAAGCCGTGTGATGATTGCACAATATAATTCATTATATATGGCGTGCTCGGCCTTACACTATGGTTTGCGAACTGCCATTTAATGCCGCGCAATTATCGTGTCATTTTATCGTACAATTATGTGAAAGTTGTGTGATTACTCAAAAGATAGCGAAATAACCCTAACTCTTAAACGGGCAGAGTTAGGGTTAATACAAGTCATTTATAGGTTTTTGGCTTACAAAATGACGCCATCTTTAAAGATTGCAATTTCTTTGTAGCCATTCTTCTCGTTATGGGTCACTTTCTCTCCTGATGCAATCGCAATCGTATGCTCCCATAGCTCGTCAGCCAGCTCATCCATCGTTGTTCCCTCTAAGAGCTTGCCGGCATTAAAATCGATCCAATTCCGTTTGCGCTGCGCCAGTTCGGAATTCGTTGAGATCTTAACGGTCGGGACCGGCCCGCCAAACGGCGTTCCTCTTCCCGTTGTGAAGAAGACGATATGCGCTCCTGCGGCCGTTAGTGCCGTGACAGAAACTAGGTCGTTGCCTGGCGCTTCGAGCAGATTCAATCCATGCTTCGTTGTCCTTGCCCCGTAAGGAAGCACATCGGTAACGACCGCATGGCCGCCCTTCTGCGTACAGCCAAGCGACTTCTCCTCAAGCGTGCTGATGCCGCCCGACTTGTTGCCCGGCGAAGGGTTCTCATAGATCACTTGGTTGTGCCGCACATAATACTGTTTAAAGTCGTTAATGAGCGAGACGATTTTGTCATAAACCGCTTCGTCGCACGCCCGATTCATTAAGATCGTCTCCGCACCAAACATCTCAGGCACTTCTGTAAGAATGGACGTGCCGCCAGCCGCAATTAAGCGGTCGGACAGTCGGCCAACCAGCGGGTTCGCCGTGATGCCCGAGAAGCCGTCAGAGCCGCCGCACTTTAGTCCGATCTTCAGCTTCGATACAGGTATCGGCTTGGCAGTGAAGGTTTGTGCGTATTCCACCAGTTCACCAATGAGCGCCAGCCCTTCCTCTTGTTCGTCTTCGGCCTCTTGCGATTTCATAAACTTGATCCGCTGAGGATCGTAGTCTCCGATGACCGACTTGAACGATTCAATCTGGTTATTCTCGCAGCCTAATCCCACTACCAACACACCCGCAGCATTCGGATGATGGACAAGCGATGCCAGCAGCTTTTGCGTATAAACCAAATCGTCTCCAAGCTGTGAGCAGCCGAATGGGTGCGCGAAGTGGTAGATGCCGTCTACTTGACCCGCATATAGTCGGTTGCCATCGCGTGCCATCAGTTCGCATGATTTATTAATGCAGCCCACGGTATTGATGATCCAAATCTCGTTCCGAATACCAACTTCACCGTTAGGCCTCTCATATCCCATAAATGTACGTCCCGCGTCCACCGAAGACGGAGGTATAGAAGCCTTCAAATCTTCCAGCGGCTCGTATTGGTAATCGATAATGCCGTCCAGTCCCGTTCTAAGATTATGCGTATGCACCCATGAGCCCGGCGTGATCTCTTCGCGAGCCTTGCCAATCGAGTAGCCGAACTTCAGGACATCCTTGCCAGCGGCCACCTTGCTCGTCGCAATTTTATGTCCGCTTGTAACATCCTCGGCAAGCGTGAGCACTTCTCCGTTCTCCAGCGTCAGCTCTTGTCCTCTGGACAACGGGCTTAATGCAATAATGACTTGATCGTTAGGCGCCAATCGTACCCACTGCTTCATTAGACCTCTCCTCCTTCCGCCTTCGTCCACCAATGACAGATGGCATCAGCCAAGCCCGGCCAGCTCGATAAATTTTGCTCCCATAAGGTTTCCAGCGCGAGCAGCTGCTCCACCGTCGTGCGCAGGTCTTGTTCCTTCTGCTCGGCATTCGCCCATATGGCCGCGATCTGCTGCAGTAATTCGGCATTGTCTCGGACCACATACCGCTCACCTTGCAAGTTCCGTCCTTCGTACTGACCATTAACGTGCGAGATCCGATAGTACCTCAGCAATCCTGCTACCCCTGTCGCAAGCCCTTCCGGAATGGCTTGGCCGAGCTCCGCATAATAGCTCAGCGTAGGCAATAAACGAACTTTGAACTTCGATAAGCTGTTCATTGCAATATCTTCTAACCGATGTCGGATGAATGGGTTAGCGAAGCGCTCGAACACCGTATCTGCGTATACGTTCATCTCATCAGGCGAATACGGGATAGACGGAATAATCTCCGCACGCACCATCGCTCGAACACGCTGACCAAGTACGGGGTGTTCGATCAACTCCCGTACGTGACTAACCCCATGCAGCAGCCCAAGCGGAGCCATCCACGTATGAGATGCATTGAGGATGCGCACTTTCCGCTGCTGATAAGGCCGCAGATCGTCTGTCCAATGAACATTCAAGCCCGCTTTCTTCAGCGGCAGCAGGTCATCCAGCTCCTCTTCCCCTTCAATAGCCCACAGGTGGTAAGGCTCCGCTGTCGTCAGCAGCCGATCCGAATACGACCATTGTTCGAACCATTCGGCAGCCTGCTCCTCGGCCGGGTATCCCGTCACAATCCGGTCGACAAGCGAGTTGAGGAATCGGCAGCTCGAAGCGATCCATCTTCTAAAGTCATCCGGAAAGCCCCAATCAAGGCTGTATCTCACAATATGATCTCGCAGCGCATCGCCATTGCGCTCTAACAGCTCACATGGCAGGAAGATGATGCCTTTATCCGCTGCGCCTTGAAACTTGATATAACGTTCATATAACAAATAAGCCATTTTGCCTGGATAAGAAGCGATTGGACCGTACGTTAATGGCTCCTTCTTGTAGGCGATTCCCGCTTCCGTCGTATTCGAAATGACAAAACGCAGCATCTCGCAGCTAGCTAATGCGATGAACTCGCGCCAGTTCTCATAGGGATCGAATACCTTCGAGAATACCGATACGATGCTATGACGCTCAACTGGCTGTCCGTCTTCCAGCCCGCGAACGACTAATGTATAAAGCCCATCCTGGGCCGCTAATTGTTCGATATTATGTTTACCGGAAGGCCTCGGCTGGGTAACCGCAACGCTGCCTTGGAACAACCCCCGCTCTCTGCTCGCCTGCAGCATCCAGTCCGCGAACCCTCTTAAGAAATTGCCTTCCCCGACCTGTAATACCGTAATCGGACTTGCATGGACGGCCTCATACTGCCGCTTTTGCTCTTCTGTCAGTCGTTCTACACTTAGCTGCTCAAGCTTTAATCCTTTCGCTTCCACCATTTCGTCCCCCTATAACTAATGTGAAGTAAGCGTCTTCATACCTCCATTTTCACGCATCAAAAAGGAAATGAAAATGTCGGTTTTCTATTATTTTTTATCTTATTCTGATATGATAGGCATACACTCTCCCGATAGGAGTTAGATGCTGTGCAGCCTTTTCGCAAACCTTTTCACTTTGACCCAAACTTCCCATTCGAGCTCGTCTACAAGGGCGTTCGATATTCAGATAAAGAATTGCCGGACCATCTTCACGACATGTACGAAATTGTTTACGTCCACGAGGGCAACGGGATGTTCTTCATCAATGGCTCCTTATATGAGAAAGGAAAAGACGATCTGTTCATTATTCCGGGCAACACGGTGCATCGCGCTTACCCTTCCGAGAATGACCCGATTGTCTCAACCGCTATATTCTTCGCGCCTTCTCTCATCCAGAACGATTCGCTGGACGACGGTTATGATCCGCTCCGATGCTTCAATATGGCGCGAAGAAAAAAGCAGTATAAGATCGAGCTCTCCGATTCTCTTCGGCAGACGATCGAAACGGTCATTCAAGCGATGGTAGACGAATTGAAGACCCAAGAATATGGATACCGCCACGCGCTGCAGCTGCAGCTGCAGCGGCTCCTGCTGGATTTGAGCCGACATCCTTTTACGAAGGAATCGGCATCGACCGTATCCGGATTTGTACCTCAGTGGATTCATAACGCGCTTCGTGACATCGACCATGATCCTGTGCGCTGCGGCGGACTCGCCGAGCTATCCGAGAAGGCAAACATTAGCCCAGGTCACTTCTCTAGAGCGTTCAAGCAGTTGACGGGTATGAACGTCACCGAATACGTGAACGCCAAGCGGCTTATCATCGCCAAGGAGCTGCTCCTGACAACCGATGATAATGTCGAGACGATTGCATTAACGTGCGGCTTCCAAGGGATGCGGCACTTCTATGAAACGTTCAAGAAAATAACGGGACTAACTCCGCGCGCGTATCGTATGCAAGGGAAATAGAGGGTTGCAGCTTATACAGAGAGGGCATCTTGGACGAATCCAAGATGCCCTCTTGCTTTCTTTCACCCGGACTGCTAATTCATCTGCCTCGCCGCTTGCAGCAGATTAGCTTAACGCGTCAGATCCGCGCGATGGAATTGGTAGTCTTCATCCTCGCGGGAAGTGACCGAGACATTGATCATCTCTAGGCTTTTAATGTTGTACGCTTTGAGTCCATATTTGCCTATGGCGCTCACATTCTCCAGCCGCACATTCTCAATCATACTCTCCGGCAGTCCTGCGATGAATACAGCATTGCCGGCATAGGTGTCCAACACGATATTTCGCAGAACAATATTGCTAATTTTAGGCGTTCCCTCATTCACCTCTTCGCACTTGTCCAGATCCAGCTCGTCATGGCCGTAGTACTGGTCAATGTTGATCGCTCCTCTGAACCATCTGCAATCCTCATGCTATTTTATCAAGGATGCCGTCCACCACGTGTCTCCCGGTGATCTTGTGATCATTGAATCCAATACGGTCCACCGAACCTCCGAGCAACCAGCCCAACCATGAGCGTATCGTCCTTCACTTCGATGCTTCGTTCTTCCACAGTTATACATCGGAGGAAGCCAATCTGCTAATGCTGCCCTTTACGCGGTCTTGCCCATTGCTTCGTCTAAATCTTCAGGAACGGATGCAGATCGAGACGCTGCTAAACTCGGTTATAAGCGAGATGAGAGACCAGCCGACTGGTTACTCGCTTCGCATACGAAATCTAGCGATCGAGCTTCTGCTGTTCACGGCGCGCCGCATGCTGAACCATCAGATTCTGCCAAGTGAAGAGCGCTCTCCGATCGAGACGAAGGTAACGGAAGTCGTGCGCTATATTAACGCTCATTTCGGTGAACCGCTGCCGCTCGACATGATCTCGAATCATTTTTATATAAGCAAAAGCTATCTGAGCCGCGTCTTCAAAGAAATTACCGGCTTCGGATATAGCGAGTATGTGAGCATTACCCGCATTCGAGAGGCAGAGCGTCTTCTGCGAGACACGAACTGGAGCATCATGCAAATATCGGAGCATTGCGGATTCGATAACTTCTCCCACTTCGGGAAAATGTTCAAGAAGCTGACCGGGCTGTCTCCGTGAATGTATCGGAAATGAAAAAAGGCCAGCCAATGCAGCACACGCAATGGCTGGCCTAACCTTTTACGCAACAACAATTACAAGCTCCCCAGCATGCATCCCCTCCGCGTAAGCGGACAGCACGACCCGCCCCGGATCGCCCTTGAACCGGAGGACCGTGCTTACGCATCCATGGTACATATGCATCCAATGCTGATCGTAAGGCTCGCTGGAGCAGAGATCGCCATTATCGACAGCGATAACCTCCGCCGGTCCGGTAACCTGGAACGTCACCTTCGCGCTTTCGCGGAACGCAGCAGTCCCTTCCTTATCGAATGCCCGCACGGTGAACAGCTTCTGATAGCCTTCAGCCGCCTGGAGACGTAACGACTCTGCATCGAATCGTAATCTCGTTGCTGCTTCCGCCGTTCGGAGCGTATATTGGCAAACCTCCTGCTTATCGATGAAGCCTCTCACCGTGATCGTCCCTCGCAGATACGGCAGATAGCCCGTAATCATCCGATTCGGATATTCGGATGGCTGTTTAAAGAAGAACCGCTTGCCGTTCAACTCCAATGTGACTTCTTCGCAGTTGGTTGCGATCATGTACGGAATAACGGTCTTATTGAACTGCGGGAAGCTCCAATGGCTTGCGTATCTTGGCGCATCCCAGTGCTCCTTCACGCCTTCATCCTGCAAGGAATAATCCATCACCGCGAGATAAACCATCGGCTTGTCCGACCAGTAGCTCTCGTAGAGATAGGACAGCGGCTTCCGCTCGTTGTTCGTATAGATCAAGGAGCCAGCCCATCCCTTGGCCGGATAACCCATCGATTCGCCCAAATAGTCGATCCCCGTCCACAACATGCCGCCGATCACGTAGTCATGCTTCTCGACATCGATCCATGGCACATCGTCGCTGAAATTTTGCATCTGATCCGGAGCGCCTCTGAAGAACTGATAGGTCTCCGTTCCAAGAATCAGCTTGTCTGGAATCGCCTTATGAATCGCGGGATACCACTGTTCCTGATAGTTGCAGCTGATCACGTCGACAATCTCGCCAATTCTCCGAATGCGCTCCACTCTTTCGTCCTGATCGTATATTTCCGTATCGCTCACCGTATCGACGAACTGCTGAATGTCTTCTACCTTCGCAAGATCAACATTATCCTCATATTTGAAATGCGGGTTCATCGCATACGTAATCGGTCTCGTATCATCAAGCGTAAGCAGATGGTCCTTCAACATCCGAAGAATCTCAAGCATCGAAGCCTGTCCTTGGTTCTCCACTTCGTTGCCGACGCCACATATGAAGATCGACGGATGGTTCCGATCTCTCCGAACCATGCATGCTAGATCCCGCTTCCATTCCGTCTCGAAATATCGCCGATAAGCGCCGCCCGTCCACTTATCGAACGGCTCTTCATACACTAGCAGCCCCAGCTCGTCGCATAAGTCGAGCAGCTCGGATGCCGGGATATGGTGAGCGATGCGGACCGCATTGCAGCCGATCGATTTGAACAGCATGAGCCGATCCTTCCAGATCTCAGGCGTCGCGGCGATGCCGACGCAGCCTGCATCCTGATGAATGCAGAAGCCCTTGATCTTGATCAATTGTCCGTTGACGAACATGCCCTTGCCCGCAACCATGTCGATCGTTCGAACGCCAATACGCAGCTTGTAGATGTCAGCGACTTCGCCGCTCTCCATCAGCTTCAATTCAACCTCATATAGATTCGGCTGATCCGGGCTCCACAGCTTCACCTGCGGGATTTCGAGAGAGAGCGTTCCGTTATCCGACTCGCCGCTGACCGTCAAGCGGTCATTCGTGACACGGGCCTGAACCAGTGAGGTTGTGCCAGTCTCGATCGTTACAAGTCCCGTATCCCCACTCACTGTTGATTTGACCACAATATTGTCCGGATGGAGGTGATTCTCTCTAAGTTCAAGCAGCTTAACCGTACGATAAATGCCAGCTCCCGAATACCATCTGTCGGCCGGGAAGGCCGTATTGTCGACCTTGACGAGGATGAGGTTATCGCCTTCGTGGATGTAATTCGTAATATCGAGCGTAAACCGGGAATAACCGTATTTCTGCCCGCCGGCCTCATGCCCGTTGATCCACACCGTACTGTTCTCATAGACGCCATCGAATTGCAGCTGATAAACGTATCCAACCTTCTTCTCTTGGATGACCAGATTGTTACGGTACCAGCCAATGCCCCATCGATCCCGGAAACCTTGCGCCTCAGCTTGCTTCATCTTCCGATTGATCGGAGCGTTAATGACCCAATCATGCGGCAGATTAACAGGTTCGAAGTTATGATCCTCCGGCTCTCGGAGCGTAAATTCCCAGCCGGTCATGATGGTAGTTTCTACACGACACATACGATTAACATCCTTTCGTTTCCTAGATAAGAATCCCTTGTACCTTCTTGAGCTTTGTTATATTTTAATTGTATGTACCCGCGAAACCGCTAACAATCTAATCATATTAAGAATCATATCAATATATTAAGGTGATCTGATGACAAAGAGATACATACCGATCATGACGGAATCGGATAAGGAGCTGCCCTTCTATCTCGTACAAGCAGGACAAGCTTGGAACCAAGAGCATGTCGTTCGTCCGAACGGCTACTTGTACCAATGGATTCAATGCGTGGAAGGCGAAGGCGAGCTTCAGGTGGAAGGCAAGACGCATCGAGTCAAAGAAGGGATGGTCATGCTGCTGTTCAAGGGCGTTGCCCATGAATATTACGCGATAAGCCCGACTTGGATCGTGGACTGGATCGTCTTCGACGGCCATCAGGTGGAATCGTTCTTAAAGAACGCAGCGGGGATCGCAGCATCTGGTGTGTTATACGTATCGAAACCTGATATTTTCACAGCTATCAATCAGTCCCTACTCGATATTGAGCATTCTGATATTCCGCTGCGAGGCGTTCAGAGCTCCAGCATCATCTACACGCTCTTGACGAGCATGATGCAATACACGTCCAAGCAGCCGAACAACAGCGCGACCTATTTGAATAGCAGGCTGAAGCCGCTGTTTCAATATATTGAGCAGAACATTGCAGAGCCCCTCACGCTGGACAATATGGCTGCAATCACGGACTATACGCCCCAGCATCTGTGCACGGTGTTCAAGAAATCGACGGGCATTCGAATTTTCCAATACATCAATTCCGTTCGCATGAAGAGAAGCAAGGAGCTGCTGCTGCAGCATCCTCACATGCAGGTAAAGGAAATCGCGGCGCTCGCGGGATTCGAGGATGTGAACTACTTCTGTACCGTGTTCAAGAAGCATGAGCAATTGAGTCCAAGCCAGTACAGGCAGATGCATCAGTAGAAGGATACTCGTTTATACACACAATAAAAAAAGCTTGCCGCGGTTTCGCGATAAGCTTGCAGTTAAACGTAACTCTAACCTTCCAAGCATCCTTGCAAATACCCAGCGATAAAAGCGGCCTGCGAGCAGCATACTTCCTCCGTGAAATGCACATGATCACAATACGCGCTCGTTCCGAAAATGCGAGTAAACGTATAAAGATCAACTATAGATACATCATGCGCACGCATGATGACATCCGCCGCTTCATTGTAGGCAACCACATCTTCATGAAAACGATGGAAGGACGCAGAACGGGCATTGTGGACTTCCTCAACGGCATCCGTTGTACGAACCCAGATCAAAAAGTTTGACATTTCTCGGGAAATAATGACGATTTGTTCGAGGTTGTCCCGATATTGCTGGAGAGGAACCTGCTTGTCACCCGTTGCCGGATCTGTCTTGATATCGTGCAATCCGCAGTTAATTAACAACAAGTCATAATGAACCCCTTTACGCTGTTCACCCTGCAGGTATGCAAGAACCATACTGCTGTCTCCGCCATTCGCCCCAATAGGGTTATCTAGGTTGATGAACGCATCCTCTTCTCCACGCTTGCGGTCATAATGGAATCGATGCTCGATCATTCTTTTCAAGTACGGACCATACTGAATGGATATACTGTCACCTACTACGTAAAGACTCCTCATCCTGTCCCTCCCCCTGTTAATCCCGCTTTAACTGGACTTCATATCGTCGCTATCTTATCATCGCGAATCCCGAAGGACAATCGTATTTTACCAATTTGGAAAAATGCCGCCTCACTAGAAAAACGGTCATTATGACATATACTCCAGTCCATTGTCATATAGCTGGTCACACCAAATTACTCTAGAATAAAGACATCCATTCAGAAATGAGGACATTCACTTATGACTGACATTAGGCCTTTTCTAGCCACAATACGGCGTTCGATCGCTGCACATCGAACAGGTGCAGCTGGCGGCCATCGTCGTAAGCTCTCCGATTCCGTACACGCAGCGGATTTGTACGGGACGGCAAACGCGGTCATTTTGCTATATACGCTTAATGAATTACCGATGACAGGGACGGACGAGCATCGTGACTTCGTCACTGCGCTTCAACAGTTCCAAGATCCGCACACCGGCCTGTTCAACGGCATCGGACATCACCCGCTCCACGGGACGGCCTTCGCGATCTCAGCACTGGAGCTTCTGGACAGCAAACCGTTGTATCCTCTGACCGACTTGCAGAAGCTTAAAGATCCGGCTGCTCTATATGATTTTCTAGACAACCTAAGCTGGGTCAATCAGCCTTGGGCAGAATCGCATAAAGGAGCAGGCCTCTATGCGGCAATGGTTCTCGCCGGCGAAGTAGACGCTTCTTGGGAAGAGGCTTATTTCAATTGGCTCTACGCGGAGACCGACCCGATAACCGGTTTGTGGCAGAAGGGTGCGATGCATATGGCGGGCAGCGCGCCATTGTTCCACCACTTGGCCAGCTCGTTTCATTACTTATTTAATCTCAATTACCGCAATCGGAAGATGCGGTTCCCGGATGCTTGGATTGACACCTGCTTGCAGCTGCACGCAGCGGGCGAGATTCCGTTAAAGGCAGACGCGTTGTCGTTCGTCGAGCTGGATGTGCTGTATACCTTAATCGCTGCAGGCGAACAAACCGACTATCGATCGGAGGAGCTGCGCGCCATGATCGATGGCATCTGCCATCATCTTCTGAAGAACATCGAATCGCTCTCCACAGAATCGGAGGGCGAAGTCTTCGACGATCTTCATGAGCTGTGCGGTACGACCTGTGCGCTCGCGTTGGTTCAGTCTGCGATGCCGGAGCAGGTAGATTCGGACCGTGTGCTGCTGAAGGTGCTGGATCGGCGGCCTTTTATCTAACCTAGGTATCCATACTGCTGGTTTTTACGCCAAAAGGCACTTATCTCTCGTACAAGAGATAAGTGCCTCTCATGCTTCAGAACAATACCATCCTAAGTACAAAAAAAGAAAAGGCTAACACGATATTCGTCACGCCGAGGAAAGTCGAGAACTTTTGCTCTTTGCTCATCTTCTGCTGCTTGAGCTCCGCACGATCTACGCGAAGAATCATAAGCCCCGAGAAGAGCAGCAGAGGAATCACGTAGCCGATAAAATTAACAGTATAGCCAACTAATAGGCTCAGAACGATCCCCTCCCCTCTTGACGAAGCTACTTAGCCTTCATCCCTACGCGTCTAACATTAACATCTGTCTTAATATCAAACGTTATGTCCTTATATTGCTCCTGCCATTGCTCTTTCGTCTTGACATGGGCGTTCCAATAGCGTGACTTCTTGGCTCGGATGTATTCCCCGAATCCGAAAATGTCGCTGCTATTTTCCTGTGTTTGTGCGAGAAGCAATTTGCAGGCTTTCGTGGTGCCCTCAGATAGTTTAAGCTCGATCTGACGAAGAATCTCTTCCCTATTGATGTCGAAGTCCTGATCCATCTTCTCTTCGATATTTATTTCCAGCACAATGTCGATATCAAAATGAGGATGCCCCTCCTTGATGCTTGACTTCCAACTGACATGTCGGCTCGTAGTGGAGATCATAATCAGCTTCGAAGTTCCGTCGAGTGTTATAAAAACACGATAGCCTGCCGGATTGATGCCTTTAACCGCCATGAATGTTCCGATTTGAATGGGCTTCGTTTTACCTACCATTTTGGCCCCTTTAAAGTAAGCAAGACCTTTGATTTCGATATTCTGTTCCTTCTGCAGCTCCACGTAAGGGAGATAGCCCTCTTGACCTTTCTTCGTTGAATTGCTCCAGAACGTACCGATGTAGTCTCTTGGAAACTTCCCCATCTTGATGCCTTGATCCAAAGTAGTCATCAGATATAAGGTAGGAATTCGCTCCAACTTGGGAGCCGCCTTCATCAACTTCATTGCATTCCCTTTGGCAATCATCATCCATGCCATTCGACGAACCTCGGAGTTCCGCCGAAAGAAATCATTGATGTTATCCATCCCTTTCTTCGCTACTGCCTCGGATACGATAATAACCCGCAGATGTCCAAAGAAAAGACGGCTGGAAGTTTGCTGCTGCAATCGCATGAACGCATCATCGAGCGAATGACCGAACGTATCCAGGACCCAGACGGTTTGCGACGAATCGGTCGTCCCGCCTCCGCCTTCGCCTGGACCAAGCGGGATCCTTCCGGGTAATGCGATTTGCACAGCGACATGGTAGTATCCTGATTTAGGGGAAGGGATCGCACCGCTCATATGGGTTACGGCATCATCCTCAACGCCATCGGACTTCACCGTATCAATGGATACCCCTAGAACGACCGCACGATCTTCGATTTCCAATCTGTCCCAGCAACCCGTCAATAAAGGAAGGACAAGCAAAGCTAGCATCGAAAACTTAGTGAAGGGGCTCCATAACGTTGTCACTTGGCTGATTCCCTCGTTTCTTGCGGACTAGCGAGATGATCAACAACAACCCCGGATATGCAATCGTGATGTACAATCCAACACGACCAACATCCTCGATGACGGCATAGAGCTGAATAATATTG
Organism: Paenibacillus cellulosilyticus; assembly: GCF_003182255.1. Classification (GTDB taxonomy): domain Bacteria; phylum Bacillota; class Bacilli; order Paenibacillales; family Paenibacillaceae; genus Paenibacillus_T; species Paenibacillus_T cellulosilyticus. The sequence goes on from NZ_QGTQ01000002.1 coordinate 234,983, forward strand.
GTTGGGAGCATCGCCAGTATGAATACAAATGGCAATAAGAATGTCGATATCGCTTTATGATCCTGCAGTCGGAACATTTCGCTAGCCATTCGAATGGTGAGAAAATAACTAGAAAGCAGCGTTGTAAATACGGCTGTAACCCAGACCGCAAGAAATGCAGCATCAAGCCGCTCCAATACATTCGCGGGCAGCGTCGTGGCTTTGGCTAATTCGAGTGTCGGCCACAGCAAATTTTTTATCTCTTCCGAACCGAAAACGCCGACTGCCGCGACCACAATCGCTACATACAAACCGCCAGCAATAAGCAATCCAACAAAACCAGCGAGCAGCGCTTTCTGCGGTTTCCTCATAGCAGGAATCACCAATGTCATAATAAACGTGCCTTGAAACAAAGCCCCGATCGTCAGAACACCTGTCAGCATATGACTTGGATCATTGCCGATGATCGGCTGCAGATTAATGAGATCCGCGTTCTTCATCGACAGCACCACGATGCCCAACCCCGGAAACAAAATCAGTGGAAAATAAAAATGGTGGAGGTAGGTGAAGGTGATAATGTTATTGCGACAGGAGAACGATGCAAGCAGCAGCATCACGATTACGGTGACTTCTACCGGCGTGCTCTTCAAAACTGACGTAACAACGACTTCGCCAAATTCCCGAGCGGCAAGCGAGGTCAATACAGCAAAGAAAACAATCGCAAACAAATTTCCGATCCAAGCAAGCCATTTGCCGATAATCACTTCGCTATATTGAATAATGGACTGGTCCGGGAACCTCATCCCAAGAATCGTAATGGCGAATAAACCCACATAGCCTACCATTAACCCAAGCAAAGTCACCAGAGGAGCGCCCGAATCTGCAGCCCGGACAGCAATGAGCGGCAGTGCGAGTACACCGACTCCGATAATCGTACTGACTTGAACCGCCGCTGATTGGATCGTCGTAATCTGACGCATATTTGACATCTCACGGATCCTCCTTGTTCGCCTTTGGACCAACTATATCGGGCTTCGTTTTCTTGATTTCATCGATGGACGCTTGGCTCATTCTTTTCTTATCCTTCGGAAGGAGGAAGGCTGGCCGTTCCGGCATCCAGGTTAGCGGTGCACGAATGAGCAAATCCTTCATCCCTTGAAAGTTGCCAGGTACTAGCGGAGTCAAATACGGCATGCCAAAGGACTTTAGCGCCAACATATGATTCGCAATCAAGATGCAGCCGATCATCACACCGTAGAGACCAAAGATGCCCGATATAATGATCAACGGAAACCGCAGCAGCCGTAGGGCGAGCGCCGCGTTATAGGCAGGTGTCGCAAAGGAACCGATTGTCGTAAGCGCGATAATGACCACTGTAATTGGGCTTGAGAATCCAGCTGCAACGGCAGCTTGTCCGATGACAAGCACACCGACAATGGAGAGCGCGCCGCCTACCTGCTGCGGAAGACGTATCGTTGCTTCACGCAGCACTTCCATTGAAATCTCAATAATAAGCACTTCAACAACGGCTGGAAAAGGAACGCCGGCTCTGCCCCCCGCAACGGCAACCGCAAATTCGGTTGGAATCAGCTCGGGGTTGAACGAAATAATCGCCACATACAAGGATGGGAATATGAGCGAGAATACAAGCGCAATTAGCCGTGCAATTCGGATTGCGCTCATGAGAAGATAACGCTCGGTATAATCTTCAACCGTCTGATAGAACTGATTGAACACCGAAGGTACGATCAGTGCTAATGGAGAGCCGTTAACGAGAATGGCCACCCTCCCCTCCAATAAGTTCGCCGCAACCTTGTCTGGCCTTTCGGTGTACTGGACTTGAGGGAAAGGTGAATGATGATTATCTTCGATGAGCTGCTCCAGGTAGCCCGAATCCAGCACCGCATCGATATCGATGACGGACAATCGGCGAAACACTTCATTGACTAGTTCAGCGTTAGCTATATCCTCTAGATAACAGACAGCTACCCTCGACTTGCTTCGGCGACCAATCTCCATCGTCTTGATTCGCAGCTCGGGGGTTAGCAGCCGGTAGCGAATCAAGGCAATATTTTTATCCAACATTTCAATAAAGCCTTCGCGAGGTCCCCGAATGACTTGCTCGGTCGCCGGCTGGTCAACCGATCGATTCTCAATGCTGCTTGTATTGATAATAATGGCCCGAGTCAGCCCATCAATAAGAACTATCGTGTTCCCCCGTAATAGTTCTTCGATGACCGCCGTATATCGGTCATCTGTATTCACCTGACTGTGATACAGCGTGTCGTTCAGAATGACGTCATGCAGCTGCTCGGTCCCAACTTTCTCAGACGGCATTTCCTTCATCAAAGGCTTTAATACATCCTGATTGACCATCGTTTGATTAATCATGCTGGAATAATAGATGAGGACAGCCGGATGCTGCGCGAATACATGGAAACGTCTGACTAATAAATCATCTTCATTCTGCATGACGCCTTGAATGACTTGAAGCGTCTCCTCCAGGGAGTTACTTATCGTTTGATCTTGAAGCTTCTCCAAGGAGGGGGATGCCGGCTGTGGTGAATTTTTCGTTCCATTGTTATTGCTTGTAAACCAGCTGTTAATCGGCATTGTTATCCCCTCCTGTATAAGTAATCTCACATACTAATATGTGGCATTTAATGATATTTATTCTTCACGCAAAAAGCTGGCACAGGTCCAAGACCCGTGCCAGCTCTAATGCTGGTGCTTATAAGAATGACTTGTTACGCCTCGGTCCACTTCGCAATCAGCGCTTGCGCATCTGCGAGGAGTACAGCCTTCACCTTGCTGTCTACGGCCTGCACCGACGTATTATTCAGGTGCTTCACGAAATCCTGCATATGCTTCGCCGCTTGATCCGGCCGATTCATGTCCAGCTTATGCTGCGCTTGATCCAGCGCATTGTGCAACTGCTGGCTCATCGAATTGTTCAAGCTGGATTGGTAACGCGCGAGCAATTGATTCATAGAATCGAGGCTCGTGGTCACGTTCAGTTGGAAGCTCTGCTGAAGCTTGTTGCCCGCTGCATCCACTACCGTAATCGCGGCGTCATAGCTGCCTGGCTTGCCGGCCAAGTCGACTATGACATCATTGCCCTTGGTCAGATCAACCGGATAGACTGTACCATCGATCACGATCTGTGCTGAAGCTGCGCCGGACAGATCGTCCGCAGCCCGGAACGTTAACAACGCGCTGTCCTCGAACGTACCTCCCTCTCCAAGCTGCTGCCCATTCACCAACAGCTCGAAGCTTGGCTGTGTCTGGTCGAGCAATACGGATACGGCATCCGACAGCGCCGATTCACCCGACAAGCTGGTGCTGCTGACTTTGTAGGAATAGTTCACCGCAGGGCTAATGCCACTATCTGTGTAGGACAGAGCATTTCCGGTATAAACCGGAGCATATGGCCCCTCGGCACTTGCCGATCTGTACAGCGTATAGGAGGTTGCTCCAACTGCTTTATCCCAAGCGAAGGATGCTGAATCCGACGTTGTTGCGGTAACTTGGAGCCCTTGGAGCGGATCAGCTGCGATCGTCAGATCGTTATCGACAATCATAATCCAGTTAATCAACGGGTCCTGTGCCGCCGTATTTCTGACCGTTACATCGATCACGCCATCCGTAACGTTAACCGTGTTTGCGTACACTTGGTTAGAGATAAACGTAATGGCTGTCTTTTTCTCACCGTTGATGTACAAATCGGCTTTACGCGATGAATTGCTCCAAATATCGTTGAAGCCTGTATAGACCGTGTACGAGCCGTTGTGTACAGCAAACTTGTAGGTCAAATCCGTCCCTGCAGCGGAGCCTGAGACATTGCCGCCATTCAAATAACGGAGCGTGCTGAATATGTCACCATCCGCAGTGCCTGCCGGGTTCGACTGTGTCCCTGTATAGCCCCAAGGCGCTGCATCGCTGGCGTTATAAGCCTGCTCCGCAACGGATTTATTGATCAGTGTCTGCTGCATATACGAAGTCATCAGGTTGTAATCGCTTGTTGCCTGCCCCCCGCTGTTGACGAAATAAACCGTCTTCTCCGGGATCGCACTGATCGTGAAACGAAGTGCTTTGTTGTTGAATGCCGTCAACTTCGCATCCAGCGTGTAGGTGCCTGGCATTGCAAACGTACTTGCCGTCACCGGCTGTGAATTAACAGACCAGGTGACCGGTGTTACAACAGAAGATGATGATCCAATTGGCGTAACCGGAATTTCGGTCGGCAGCGCAAGCGTAGAGCCCGTTGTGATGACCTCAGGCAGTTGGATATTCGCCTGTACGCCGACCATTTTGTCCAGCAAGTCCTTCGTCCAGCTGCTGTACCATTTGATCGTCATCTCGGAATCTTGACCGAACTCAATCGGCAGCCATACGTACTTCGCGGCGCCATTCGCGAACGATCCGCCGTTCCAATCGTCACCTACATAGATGAACTTGCCGTTGGCAGCATCAACCGGAATAACCGACGACGTCTGAGAGTTGAACGCCTTCTTCGGGTCGGGATCGGAGGATAACGTTCGGACGAACGGATCAGACAAGGTAGACCATGTTCCCAGCATGCTGTCCGCCACACTGTACATGTTGACGTTCGGAGTCCATCCCGTAGCGCCTGATGTTAGCAGATAATACTTCCCGTTATACTTGAATACTGCCGGAGCTTCGCGCACACCGCCCGGGAAGACGCGGATATAATCCGTACCGTACACCGCTTTATAGGACGTGTCGCGAACCGGATTGCCGCTAGCATCGACATTGCCGTCCTTATGCCAGCCAGCTACGTCCGAGTAATCGTCCAGCAGCTTGGAGATGTATAGCGTCCGGTTCTCTTCGCTGGAGTAGATCAGGTAGGCGGTGCCATCATCGTCCTTGAACAGGTTCATATCGCGCGCCATCCCTTTATCCGATGGGTAATAATCCGTCTGATCTGCCGGAGTCATATCCATCCGATAGCTTCGCTGATAGACGAACGGACCCGTAGGCGAGTCGCTGATCGCATAACCGGCCTGCGCTTTACCATAGTTCTGCGCATCGTTATCCGCACTCTTATCGCCGTCGATGTGGGCCCACATCACATACTTGTGCGTCTTCTCATTGTAGATGACTTTCGGACGCTCAACGATCCGCCCTACTCGAATGTCCGCCCATACGTTATACGTATCGGTTCTGCCCGCATAAAGCTGGGAGATGAGCGGGTCATTCGTGAAATCGTCCATCGACTTGACTAACGTCAGCGCCATGCCTTCGTCCTTCCAATTGTATAGGTCAGTAGACGAATAGACGCGAACACCTTGTCCAGGCCACACCCCATTATGGTACTCGCCGTACCAGTAATATTTGCCCGTCTGCTCATCGTACATAAAGCCAGGTCCATGCGCATCGATCACATTGCCATCGGTATCCCGCATAATCTGATCCGGCAGGAATGATGTGTTAGGCTCCATATGGAAAAGCGCCGTTCGTGCAGCGGCAAGCTTGCTCAACTGATCTCTGATCCCGCCGGTACCGATCTGGGCAGCGTCCGAGTCGATCGCAACGACTCCGTTAGACACGCTGTCTGCCCAAACTTGCGTTGCAGCCAGCGCAGCATTAGCGGATGCAATCGTACTGGAGGTGTAGTAATTCGTGCCGTCTGCATTCGTCCTCGCGATCTCCGTCTGCAAGTCCGCGATCTGAGCTTGCAGATAGGACAATGGAATCGCAGTCTGCACGGTAATCAGCCCCACCATCGGATCATGATATTGATCATAAGGAGTAGTAGAAGGCGCTTTCACCGCAACGTTCAGTTCACCGTCGGTGACATGCACTTTATAAGAATATTCGACGAGTGTCGTTTGCGGCATGCTCAGATCGCCGGAGACGTTCGTTCCTTCCAGCACAATGCTGAAGCTCCGTGCACTCCACGGGTTCTTGACGCCGACCGTTACATAATAATCGCCCGCCTCCGGCAGCTCAAAGCTGTAATTGACGGCTGTGTTAACGTTGTGCGTGCTGCCCGAATAATAACGAACAGAAGAATACTTATCGCCCGAAGTGCTTGTCCCCGTGCTCGAACCGTATCCCCACTTCTTGCCGGTTACCGAATCGGTACCATACGCCTGATCCGTTACGCTCTGGTACAAGCCCATGACATCGCCCGCGTCGGGCTCGCTTGGACTCGCGTCCGCGGCGTCGGCGTAATAATAGGTGTAATGATGAGCGGCAAGTTGTTCATCCGAGTACCCGCTTGCGGACGAATCGGCCGCTGCCGCTATCCCTGTCAAAGCCTGCGTGAAGGTGAGCGACGAGAGCAGAGGCAGCATCAAAAGCTTGGACTTCATTCTCATAAGTTCATCCCCTCTTTCCAAGTATGTATGATGGCATCCCGTACAAGCATCAGTATAGAGGGAGGGGTACGGCGAAGGGGAGTGAAGGATTGTGTGATGTCTGTCCATATTGCAGGGGCAGCCTATGAACAATTCTGACGAATGTGAACAAAAACGACAAAAGGGAGCCTAACGCCCCCCTTGTGCTGCTATTCCTGCAATGTTCTTCCTTTTTCCTGCAACCGACAGGCTCACCAATCGCTCCACTAGACAAGCTAGCATTAAGATTGTTGCGACCATCCCAACAACGCCGCCCCATCCGAAGTGGTTCCAGAATACGCCTCCCATGAACCCTGCCACGCTTGACCCTGCGTAGTAGAACAGCAGATAGAACGAAGAGGCTTGTGCGCGGCAGCCGGCCGCTAGCTGCCCAACCCATCCGCTAACGACCGCATGTGCGCCGAAGAAGCCAAACGTGAAGCAAGCAAGACCGGCGATCTTAGCGTACAACGGGGACAGGAAGGTCATCAGGCAGCCGGCGAAGGCAATGATGATTGCCATTCGTAATGTTCGAGATCGGCCAATGCGGTCCGCAAGCTTACCCATCCATGCAGAGCTGAACGTACCCGTCAAATAAACGACAAACACGAGGCCAACGATCGTCTGGCTCAAATGATAAGGCTCACCCGTCAGCAGATAGCCGGCATAGTTGTACATCGCAACGAAACCACCCATTAATAGAAAACCAAGCGCGTAAAGTTCAATGAGCGAACGGTTATGCAATGCTAGGAGCAGCTTGGTTCGAAGTTCAGCACGGGAGATGCGCTTAGGCTCGGAATGGCCGGGCTTCGGCAGGGCGCGCCAGAACCAGAGGGCGATTGCTAGATTCAGCAGACCAACGACGAGTAATGCGATGCGCCAGGAGAAACCATCCGCCAATGCACTTATGGCAATCCGTCCTGCCATCCCCCCTACCGTTGTTCCGCTGACGTACAACCCCATCGCACGGGCATTTTCCTCCGGAAGGAATTCCTCGTTGACGTAAGCCATCGCGATGGAAGGAAATCCTGCGATCAGAATCCCTTGGATCAGCCGAAGAACCAACAATAATGCGAAGCTCGGCGAGCAGGCGATCAGAACCGATAATGCCGCGGACGCCACGAGCGATACGCTCATGACCCGTTTGCGTCCCCATCGATCGGAGATGCCGGCAACGAAAGGAAGCGCTGCGGCCAAGCCGATCGTCGCAACGGACAGCGATAAACTAGATAAAGCCGGGCTGACCTGGAAGCGATCAGACAGCTCCGGCATTAGGGGCTGGGTAGCATATAGCTCTGCGAAAGTGACGAAGGCGCCTCCGAACAATGCCAGCGAGGCGCGCGTGTATTCGGGCTGGCCCGACTGAAGATACGACATATTGAACATCTCCCGAGTGAAGATTTACAGCGTAATGTAATGTAACGTCTTGACAATCTAACTGTACGCCTCCCTTATAATGATGTAAAATTTATAATATTCATCATTTCAATGCATTTTTGTAATGATAACCTCAGGGGGTATCCTCTATATGGAATGGCAGCAGATCCAATATTTCCAGACGCTTGCCCGTCTTGAACACGTCACAAGAGCAGCGGAACGCTTATCTCTCTCCCAGCCTGCACTGAGCCGCTCCATCGCTCGCTTGGAGGAAGAATTGGGCGTGCCTCTGTTCGATCGGCAGGGCAGAACGTTGAAGCTAAATCGGTACGGGCATCTATTCTTGAATCGAGCAGATCGAATCCTCTCCGAGCTCGACACCGCCAAGAAAGAACTGCAAGATATCGTTCACCCGGAGCATGGCGAAGTAGCTTTCGGCTTCCTACATACGTTAAGCGCCAGCGTTATTCCTGATTTCATCGGTGCCTTCCGCGACCGCTCCCCTGGTATCCGCTTCGATCTGAAGCAGAACCACAGTTACTCGCTGCTCAGCCATCTCTATGCGGGAGAGCTGGATCTCTGTGTAATTGCGGAACCGACCGACCCAAGGCTGCCCCTCGAATGGATTCCACTTTGGAGTGAAGAAATTTTCGCCGTACTGCCGACCTCGCATCCGTTAGCGGGCGCCGACAGTCTGTCGTTGAAGGAGCTGGAGAATGAGCCTTTTATTTTATTGAAAAAAGGGTATGCGATGCGCGACACCGTGGACCGGCTGTTCCAACAGAGCGGCATCCACCCGCGAGTGACGTTCGAAGGCGAAGAAGCCTCCACCGCTGCCGGCTTCGTGGCAGCGGGACTTGGTGTCTCCCTGCTCCCCGCAACCGGACTTGATCCGCACAAAACAAGCCAGGTTCGTGTGAACGATCCGAACAGCAGAAGAATAATCGGGCTAGCGCTGCTAGCAGGCAGGTACTTGTCTCCCGCAGCCGCTGCGCTCAAGCAGTTCACGATTGATTATTGGAAGTGAACGAAGAAGCTCACCCTTGCATTCGCAATGGTGAGCTTCTTGAGCTTCTATTAAACATTCGCTACATAACCGTTAGTTCGCCTCAACGATCTGCCACTGCTGATTGGACCCGCCGTTGTCGGTCCACGCAATTGCATTCGCCCCATCATCAAGCGAACCCGATGATATGTCAATCAGCTTGCCCGAAGCTCTGTTCTTCAGCTTATAGAACCCGCCGCCTGCATCAACCAGCTGCCAATGCTGACTGGTCCAGCCGCCATCGCTCCATTGCTCGATGATGGTACCATCATCCGTACCACCGCTTGTTAGTCCGAGAATGAGGCCGCTGTTGCGATTCTGGATTTTGTAATAACCGCTTCCGGCATCAATGAACTTCCACTGCTGGCTTGTAAGATCCCCGTCGCTCCATTGCTCGGCGTCCGCCCCTGACTCTGTCGAGCTTCCTCTTACATTCAACAGCTTGCCGCTCTTCCGGCTTACCAGCTCATAATACACATTCGTATTAATGGAGAATGGTACGCCGGTCACCGTACCTGCCGCCGCATCGATCGTCAGCTTCGGATACCAAGTCATCGACATCGTCGTTGACGTCGGGAAGCTTAACGGCAGCCATACATATCTAGACGTGTTGACTGGACCGCTCCATGCGCCTGCCCAGCGATCCCCCATATACAAGTACGAGGTCGTAGACGAGCCCTCCACCGGAATGACGTAAGTCGATTGCGACCCGTAAGTCGTGCTATCCGCCAAATTCGATAGCCCGCTCCACGTTCCCGCAATGCTGGATGCCGTCGCGTATTTCGCTTGGTTCGGAGCCCATCCCGTTGCACCGGAGGTGATGAGGAAGTACGTTGAGCCACGCTTGAACATAGCTGGCGCTTCACGGTACGAGCCAACCCACAACGTCTGAACAAGCGAATCCACGCTTAGAAAGTCAGATGACAATTTGTAAATGTTAATATCAGCGTTCACACGCGTAGCCGAGATTAGATACGCCGTTCCGTTATCGTTAAAGACCGTCATGTCACGCGAGTCATAGCCAAGCGGCTGGAAGCTGCCATGATACGTATATGGGCCTTCGATATTGGAGGAAGAGGCGACGGCGACACGAGCCTCTCCATAATCAACGCCGTTCTCTTTATGCGCCCACAACACGTACTTCTGCGTTGCGGCATTATAGATGATTTTAGGCCGCTCGATATTGGCTGTCGCGAGCTCAGCTGCAGATGATTTGGACAAAATATTCGCACGGAACTCCCAGTTCACAAGATCGGTTGAGCGATACAACGATACGTAATTCGTCCCGTCTCGGTTCTCTCCGACCCAATAATAATAGCTGCCGACCTTGATCATCCCGCCGCCATGCGCCTGAACAATCCCTCCCGACGTATCCTTGAATTGAATCGCGTTCTGCAGGCTTAACGCCGCCGCTTGCGCTGTCCCTCCCGGCGGTATCAGCCCAAGCGTAACCGTCAGACACATGATTAGTACGAGTGATACGTACAATCTTGCTCTAATCATCATTCTTCTTCCTCCTCACGATTGATTCACTCATCTAACACGAACGCTGTTACGTTTGCTTCTGCAGCCCTCCTCTCATCTGACTTTCAGCTCTACTTTTACGCAAGCCATAACGCTTAGATAAGTGAACAATCACTGCTTTTATGAAGAATCCCGTCATTCCAGGAATGAACAAATTGCAACTCCGAGAGGCAAGCCTCCTCTCTGTCACTTCACATCACGTTGGATGAACAAAAAAAAGCACGCTGGGCGCTAAACCCGAGGCGTGCTTGTTCTATTTAATGATTCATTGGCACTGCAAGGCCAACCTGCTCGATTAACTTCTTACTTTCTTCATTCAAGCCGATGACCTCGACTTTCTTATTCAACTGCTCATATTTCGCAATGGTCTTCGCGATAGCCGTAACAGCCGAATGGTCCCATACATGCGAAGAGCTGAAATCAATGACGACGGATTCCGGATCGTTGCGGAAATCGAACAAATCTACAAACTGCGTCATCGTTCCGAAGAAGAGCTGACCGGTAATGCGATAAGTTTTCTTCCCGTTGTTCATCGATGCGTGCGCCTTTATGTGTGCCAGACGCCACCCGAAGTTAAGCGCGCTCAGGATAACACCTGTAATCACACCGATCGCCAGGTCAGAGGTCGTAACAACAACCGCTACCGTAACAACCATAATAACAGCGTCGCTGCGCGGGATCTTCGTTAGTGTTCTTATAGAGTTCCAATCGAACGTACCGATCGAAACCATGAACATAACGCCAACGAGTGCCCCCATCGGAATTTGCTTCACTACATTGCCTAATACTAGGATCAAGAACAGCAGGAAGACGCCGGATACGAGCGTAGACAGACGTGAACGACCACCTGACTTCACGTTAATGACGGTTTGTCCGATCATCGCGCAGCCTGCCATCCCTCCGAACAAGCCGGAGACGACGTTCGCGATGCCTTGTCCTTTGACCTCTCTATTCTTATCACTCTTCGTTTCCGTCATTTCATCCACGATCGTTGCCGTCATGAGCGACTCTGTAATCCCTACGACCGCAAGGGCAAGCGAGATCGGCAGAATCGTCCACAGCATATCCAAGGAGAAAACAACGTCAGGAAGATGGAAGAACGGCAGCTTCTGCGTAATTGCTCCCATATCGCCAACCGTGCGCAAATCAAGGTGCAGCGAAATCGATACGATGGTCATAACGATAATCGCTACGAGTGCAGAAGGGACAGCTTTCGTTACTAGCGGCAGCAAATAAATAATCGCCAGCGTCGCCGCAACCATCACATACATGACCCAGTTCGCATCCTCGAAGCTCGGAAATTGCGCCATGAAGATAATAATGGCCAATGCATTCACGAAGCCTGTGATGACCGAATGCGGAATGAACGTGATGAACTTGCCGAACTTCACCACTCCGAGCAAATACTGAATGATACCCGTCAAAATCGTCGCTGCGAATAGATACTCGATTCCGTGCTTAGCCACTAGCGGTCCCATTAAGGAAGCCATAGCGCCAGTCGCCGCCGAAATCATCCCCATCCGACCTCCGACGATTGAAATCGTAACGGCAATACAGAATGAAGCATACAGACCGATCATCGGGTCTACGCCAGCAAGAATGGAGAACGCAATCGCCTCCGGGATCAGTGCAAGCGCAACGGTTATCCCAGACAGCAAGTCCCTTCTTACGTTGAAAAGCCAAGCATTTTTCAGTTTTTGGTACAGCAAAAAAACTCCCACTCCTTCAATCTTTATTTGTCCGCTCAGATAGGATGCAACAAAGTAAGTACGCATGACTTTCCACTCTCAGAAAAGTCGGGTCCGATAGTCAACGTTCTCCATTATACATACGATGCGTGTTTTTCTCTATATCAAATATTGGAAGGCCGGAATACGCATTATCCAAACAAGTAAAAGAAGTGAATCAATAAGTAAAGGAATTGCAAGAGCGGCTCCGCTCGCCTCCTGCTCCTTATCTGGAAGTAAAGAAAGCAAACATGACGGTAAAGAACGTTGATTTTAAACGACCAGACACCTGCACTACAATGACCCTACCGGCGATTAATCACTCAAGAAAATAGGCGAGGCAAGTTTAGACAAGCCACACAATAAGAATGGTTGATATCGCCAATTACAAGTAAATGGGGGTTCATATGGTCAAGATCAAGAAACTTACAAGTTTAGTTTTAATGGCAAGTCTGGTTATCTCGTTAGCTGCCTGCGGCAGTGATTCATCAAACAAGGATACATCCCAGTCGGAGGATCCAAATACAACATCCGAGATCGCCGATGATAACGTAGACCCTGCTTTCGGCGCCTACAAAGATACGGTTACCATTCATACCGTAACGAGCGAATCAGCTTCCGCAAGTTATCCGGAAGGCGACAATGTTACGAAGAATGAATGGATCAGAGATTATAAAGAAAAATTCAATATCAACGTCGTTACGGATTGGGTCAGTGACGAATATGATACGAAGCTCAATCTCGCGATTTCGTCCAATCAGCTTCCAGACGTCTTCCACGTCAACGCAGCTCAGCTGCAACAACTTATCGATGCCGACATGATCTATGATCTTACGGATGTATTCGACCAATACGCATCAGACCGCTTGAAGGGCTATATGCAAGCTGATGAAGACAGCTACAAATCAGGTATGCGCGATGGTCGACTGTACGGCATCCCACAAATGCACTGGGGTCTGATCGATCAACCCGACTATATCTGGATTCGAAACGATTGGAAGGAAGAGCTTGAACTTTCCGATCCGAAGACGATTGACGACGTCAAGAACATCGCGTTGAAGTTCATGGAGAAACATGGCGGTTACGGTATCGCTGTCGACCAGTCGCTCGAATATTTGAACCTGCTTGCCATCGCATGGAATGCTCATCCAGGTGTATGGATGAAAGGATCTGACGGCAAAATTGTGTACGGCTCGGTTCAACCTGAAATGAAGACCGCGCTTGCAGCTTACGCCGACTGGTATAAGCAAGGCATCATCGACCCTGATTTTGCGGTTAAAGACTTCGCTAAGATGAATGCAAACGTCGTGGCCGGCAAGGTCGGCATGCAGCCATTTTACCAATGGTGGGGCTACAATCCAGGTGTTGATACCGTTACGAATCAGGGCAAAGACGCTGTTTTCTATCCGTATTTGATTCCAACCGCTGACGGTACGCCTGCAACTCAATCGATCTTCTTCGCCAATGGCAGCTACACTGTCGTAAGCAAGAAATCCAAGAACCCTGAAGCGGTGCTTAAATTGCTCAACTACTATGCTTACATCGTTGACGAAGGGTACGGCAAGGAAAGTAAAGAGAAGCTGTCCGCTTTACTCGATAAAGACATGGCTCACGTCGTCGGGGCATTCCGCGTGCTCAATCCGAACTCCGATTATGAGCAATTTGAACATGTGACCGAAGCGCTGAAGTCCAATGACACGTCCGGTCTTACGACCAGCGGCATGTGGCAGAAGTACAACAACAGTGTAGATTTCATGAAGAACGCTACACCATCGTCGACGGGCGACTATCTGCAACAAGGTTCTCCAAAACCCGCTTACGGACTAGCCAAGCAGGTTCTGGACAATAACCAATACATTAAAACCGCACTATGGGGAGCGACACCGGAAGCGCTTATTAACTATGGTTCTACCTTGAACGATCTTCTGAAAGAAGGTTTCACCAAGATTATTATGGGCAAAGAAAGCGTCGACTACTTCGATAAGCTGGTCAAAGCATGGCAAGCTGCAGGCGGAGATGAAGCGACCCAAGCCGTTAACGAGGCATACGGAGGATAATCAGCTTGCATGAAAGGGGGGCGAGGGCAACCTCGCTCTCCTCTTTTGCATCCTCTAGACGCTTGTCCTATAGAAATGGAGGGTTTACGACATGTTACATAAACTAAGACAGCAGAAGGCCTATCATCTAATGTTGATTCCAAGCGTGCTTCTCGTATTTATTTTCAGCTACATCCCCTTTTATGGACTGGTCATCGCCTTCCAGAAATATAACCCCGGTCTCGGCTTCCACTCCCCGTGGGTCGGGTGGGACAATTTCCAACATGTATTTAACCAGCCCAACTTCGTGCGGACAATCTGGAACACTTTATATATGTCTTTCTTCAAAATCATTGGGGGCATTATCGTCCCCGTTACTTTCGCAATTCTGCTGAACGAAGTCGCTCACAGCGCTGTGAAACGTACCTTCCAGACGTTAGTTTATATCCCGAACTTCCTCTCCTGGGTTATCATGGCGGGTATTCTACTCGATATTCTAGGTTCAGACGGGATCATCAACAGCTTTCTTAGCGTTTTTGGTATAAAGCCCGTATCGTTTCTTGGCAGTCCTTCCATATTCCCTTGGACGATGATTGTCAGCGACATCTGGAAGGGCTTCGGCTTCGGGACCGTCGTCTATCTGGCTGCTTTAACGAGTATAGATCCGGGTCTGTACGAAGCGGCTCTGATCGATGGTGCAAAGCGTTGGAAGCAGACCCTTCATATTACCCTGCCGCTGCTTATGCCGACGATCGTCCTGATGTCCGTCTTATCGCTGGGCAACGTTCTGAATGCGGGATTTGATCAAATCTATAATCTTTACTCGCCGATTGTCTATCAATCTGGCGACATTATCGATACCTATGTCTACCGCCTCGGTATTCAACAAGCGCAATATTCGGTTGGCGCGGCAGTCGGCTTATTCAAATCTGTCGTATCTTGTATCATGATTGTCCTATCCTATGTACTTGCCAACAAAGTTGCCGGATATCGCATATTCTAAAGGAGGTGCTCGAATATGGTTCAAGATCGAAGTTTAAGCAGAAGAGCATTTCTAGTCTTCAACTATATCTTTCTGCTTCTAACCTCTGTCCTATGCATTTTGCCTTTTGTTAATCTCTTGGCCGTTTCCTTCAGTGGCAGCGCTGCCGTATCAGCCGGAGAAGTTGCATTCTGGCCAGTCGATTTTACGACGAAAGCCTACGAATTCGCCTTGTCGGGGGATCGATTTATTACGGCTCTCTGGGTCTCGGTGGAGCGAGTCATTCTGGGAACCGCTGTGAATTTGATCTTATTGGTACTAACCGCTTACCCCTTGTCCAAAACGAAAAGCAAGGTGATGGGAAGAAATCTGTATATGGCCTTCTTTATGATCACTATGCTGTTTAACGGCGGATTGATCCCGACATACCTAGTAGTGGTGAAGACGGGTCTCATCAACTCCATATGGGCGCTTATCCTTCCTGGGGCGTTGCCCGTATTCAGCATGATCATTCTAATGAACTTCATTCGAGGGCTTCCGGAAGAAATCGAAGAATCGGCGGTCATCGATGGCGCTGGCCCACTGCAGGTTCTAGTCCGAATCTTGTTGCCGCTTCTCAAGCCGGCACTTGCTACTGTCGGTCTATTCAGTATAGTAGGTCACTGGAATTCATGGTTTGATGGCATCATCTACATGAACGACATGTCCAAGTATCCGATACAGAGCTATCTGCAGACGCTGTTGCTCAACTTTGACGAGATCATGATGAAGTCAGGAACCGATTATACAGAGTTGTTATCCAAGATGAATGCGAGAACTGGACGAGCTGCCGAGTTGTTCCTTGGAGCGCTACCGATTCTAGCCGTTTATCCATTCCTCCAAAAATATTTCACAACCGGTCTTGTCCTCGGAAGCGTGAAGGGGTGAGCAACCCTCTATCGAGGTCTTTCTTATAAATTCTTATGAGGCAACAACAGAAGGGCTCATCGTATGTGTAAATACGATAAGCCCTTCTCGCGTTATGGAATCATGCATATTCGAAAGGTTATTTTTTTGCGGAGTCAATCACAGACTGCATTTCGTCCAGTACTTGATCCAGCGCTTCGCCTTTCAGATAACGATTGATCATTTCAAGCAGTGAAACTTGAAGGGATTCAGTCGATATAGTGTGCGGCCAATACAATGCAGCATCTTTGCTAGTAATAATACCAGCTAGCTGACGAACGACAGGATCGTCTACCTGTGCTTCCTTAATCGACGGAACCGCTAAAGCCTCTCTCGCCACTTCTTCCTGAACTTCTCTTCCGTTCATGAATGCCAGGAAGCGTTTCGCTTCTTCTGGATGTTTGGTTGCGGCACTAATCACTTTA
This sequence comes from Paenibacillus cellulosilyticus, assembly GCF_003182255.1. Classification (GTDB taxonomy): domain Bacteria; phylum Bacillota; class Bacilli; order Paenibacillales; family Paenibacillaceae; genus Paenibacillus_T; species Paenibacillus_T cellulosilyticus. The sequence continues at coordinate 251,385 of NZ_QGTQ01000002.1, forward strand.
TATGAACCAACATTGAGATTCGGTACCATCTGCCCATCGCCAGGCACCATCATGAAGCCGATGCTCTGTTCCGGATTTTGCGCGATCATATCGCTAAGGTCCCAAGTTCCGTCAATGATCATCGCTGCCTTGCCTCTTCCAACCATATCGATGGACTGATCATACTTCAACGTCGTCCAATCCTCCGGTACATAACCTCTGTCAATAATCTCCTTGGTCTTCTTCATGGCATCGACAAGAATTGGATTGTTCACCTTCAGCTCACCGTTCTCCAATTTTCGGGTCCAAGAAGCATCGGCCCCATTGTTGGACATAATCGATCCGAACAGAAACTGTGGAACCCACCATTCGGAGTTAAGCGCTATAGGAATGATTCCGTGTTGTTTCAGGCTTTCGCACACCTGCAGAAATTCTGCCCACGTATGCGGTTTCTGCAATCCCAGTTCCTCAAACATTGTCTTATTGTAGAGCAGCCCGTCCGTGTGCATAACACCTGGTACGCCATACACCTTTCCTTTGATTGTTACCGCTTCCAAAGAGGAAGGAAGATAATCGCTTAGAAATTCCGAACCGGTTAAATCAAGATACACAGAATCATCAAGCCTTCGAACTTCTTCAAAAAGACTCGGTGACCAGACGTCGAACACATCTATCGGTTCTCCCCCCAATAGTCTCGTCTTCAAGCCCGCCGTGTATATGACTCTCTGGATATAATCCATCTCGATCCGGATGTCCGGGTTCTGCTTCTCGAATTCGGCAATCGCTTCTGTTTGAGCGGACCCAAGCGCAAAGCTTGTATATCGCAGCACGATAGGTTCTTGCTCATCCGCTGAATGGACATCGATTCCTCTCTGTTCGGCAACGCCACAGCCTGCAGCCAGCATCATGAACAGACATCCAGCCGCAATTTTCCATGTCATTCATGCGTCCCCCCTATCTATCGCTGCGTGTACCTTCCTCTTTGCTGATCGTAACTTCTGGCATAATAAATCGGAATACGGTTCCCTTGCTTGACTCACTCTCTACTTCAATGCCATATTGCTGTCCGAAATGAAGCTGCAGGCGGCGATTCACATTATATAATCCGATTCCCTTGCTTCCATCTTGGCGCTCTGTCCAGCTAGCCCTGAGGCTCCGAACCGTTTCTTCATCCATTCCGACTCCGTTATCCCGGACTTCGATTCTAACATGATGGCCTTCTCGATCCATCCGAAGCGTAATGATGCCGTCCTCTTCTTTCTCCGCTAATCCGTGAAAAATTGCATTCTCAACGATCGGTTGAAGAATGAGCTTAGGCATGAGAAGTTCAAACAGTTCCTCGTCGACTTCGCTGATCATTTGAATTCTATTATAATATCTAACATTTTGAATAGTGATGTAATTGTTCAAGTTCTCTAACTCTTCTCGAATTTTCACCATTGATCCTTCGGCCCTCGCTGTATAGCGCAGCATTGAGATCAGCGCTTCCGTCATATCAACAATCTTATCCGCTCGCTGCATAGAAGCGATCCACTTAACCGATCCCAGCGTATTATACAAGAAATGCGGATTGATTTGGGACTGAAGGGCACGCATTTCGGCTTCCGACTTCTCCATCTCTTCCAGCTGCACCCGTTCTATGAGCATCTTAACTTCATAAGCCATTTTGTTGAAACGAATAGATAGCAAACCAAACTCATCGCGCGATCCGATATCCTCCACTTGCTCAAACTGGCCCCTCTCAACCAACGCGATATTACTCATCAGCTTCTTAGCTGGACGCGTAATAATGTTGGACAACAGGATAGAGACAACTGCGGTAAACAGGATCAGCACCCCAGCAAGAAGGAAGCTATTTCTTTGCAGCAGCTCACCCTCAATGGATAATTCGCTCATGGGCATATACAGATAAGTAGTCCATTTCTCTCCGTCAAAAGGAATTTCCACGACGATACTATGGGATGAATCAGGATGCATAGACGGTTCGGCTTTAGAACCGATTCGTTCCAAATCCGCGTTATAGATCACATTATTATCCCCGTCCACTATCGTGAACCTCGAACGGATCGCCTCCTGCAACCTGCTGTTTACAGCATCGATGAATTGGATATCGATACTGACCACCATAACGCCTATCAGTTTTCCGGACGCCATATCGAAGATTTTGCGTGCATGTGTGATCGCAAGCGGCTTGCTTTTCAGCTGTTCGTCAGGATAGGTGTTCCGTGTAATGACCTTGCTGGACGAAGCAACGAAGCGTCGAAACCACTCTTGGCCCCTCGCACTGAAACTGTAATCGACGTCCGTAGAGCTGACAAATAGATCATGGCCATTATGCAAATTATAAATATAAATGGAGAACATGCCGTCCTTCATCGCGATATAATTCATTAGGGAACTGTAAGCCGCATTCTCGCTTGATTCACTTCCTTGCCGCAAATATTCCTGAATCGGAAAGCTTTCTTGACTCGATACGGAGACACTGCTGTTCAGCCCGTAGCTTGAGACAAGCGAGATTTTCTCTACCTCGTTCAAGTACTCCTCAATTCGTATATTGCTTTGCTTAGCAAGGTCGGTAAGCAAGTCCGTGTACTTACGCTCCAACAGTCCTTGCGAGGATGTATAGGTATTAACCGTCATTACAAAGATCGGGACAATAATGACGATGAGGCAAATGGTTATAATCTTCGTCTTAATGCTGATGAACTGCAGCCTTCTTCTCATCCCGTCCCCCTATCTTCACCGTCGGAAGCCTTCCCCCTGCTGTTAACCCCTATATTCTTCAGGACTCACACCAACGATCTTCTTGAAAATCTTGCTGAAGTACGTGTAATTGTGATAACCAACCTTATCCGCAACCTCATATACGCGCAACGTGCGATTCTCTAAGTAAGACTTCGCCCGCTCGATTCGAATACGAGTTAGATAGGACACAAAATTCTCATTCTTCTCCTGCTTGAACACTCGGCTCAAATAGGAGGGATTCACATTAATCTGGCTGGCTACGCTTTGCAGCGTGATGTCCTCTGCGTAATACTGATGGATAATGTCGACGGCCATATCCGCATACGTAAGCTTCTCCTTCGACAGACCATTCGTCTGCAGACATTGCAGCGCATAATCCAGCACGAGTTCGTGAAGGTCATTCCATGTTTCGGCGGTTGATGCCGCATCATAAGGCGTCTTCCCTTCGGACAGAAGAAGCGCCCTGGAAGCTTGGGCAAATTGACTGTTGACGAGCTCCAGCACCAGAAGATAGGCTTTGCGGATCGCGTTCTCGTCAGCCCGGACGTCCTCTAATTCCTTGCGGAATGCATCCAAAAGTTTGCTCAGCTGATCGCTGCTATTGCGCTCTAGAACATGCCGAAACTCGTACTCGCGATCTCGATTCAACGTATAGAGATTGCTCGTTCGTTCGCAGCCCTTCATGGTGTTATCGAAGAAATGAATGCGGCCTGTTCCTAAGAAGAAACGATGCCGCCAAGCGGCATCCGCTTCCCAATAACCTCTCTTCAAAGCCAGCAGATCAGGAACAACCGTGCTTACGCCGACCGAAAAGGACAGATTCATAAAATCCTTCATGGAACCTAAAATCTTCCCGCACAACTTCTCGATATCCTTGCGCCACAACTCTTCGTCCGCCAAGCGTACGTTTCGGATGACCAAATACTCGGATGAACTCTCTACGATGATCTCAATGCTCTGCCTGGAGGGAATTACCTCTTCCATGACGTTCAAGATCGAGAATCGCAGCAGCTTTTCATCCTGTTCCTTGTATTTCTTCTTTACTAGCTCGAACTGGTCGATTTTGCATTTGATAATCGCAAGCTGCTGCGGCTTCAAGCGAACCTGAAGCTGCTCCGCCCTATCGGCAGCCTCCTCGCCGATCGGCAGACCGCTGATTAAGTCCTTGAAAAAGTTCTCCTTCAGATGCGTCAAGCTCTGCGTATAATGAAGCGGTGCCGAGAATAGATTGTCCCGGCTGCTAACTTCCGAGAGCAGCTTCCCGCGAATTCGGGTGAGCAGCTCCGTGAGCGTCGCAGGCGAGATCTCGCTCTTGATCAAATAATCCAAGGCACCTAATCTAAGCGCCTCCTTGACATAGTCGATCTCGTCATAGTTGCTCAGAATGACATATTTACAGGACGGCAGCCGCTTCGATATTTCACGTATTAATGCTAGTCCGTCCATAAGAGGCATTTTGATATCGGTAATGATCAAATCCGGGAAAGTCTCAAGCGCGATCTCCAGCGCTTCTTTGCCGTTCTCGGCTTCTCCAACCAGTTGGAAACCGTGCTCCTCCCACTCCAGCAAAGAACGAATCCCGATCCGCATTAGCAATTCGTCGTCGACAATCATCAATTTATACATCGAAATCCCTCGATTTACCGCGTTTTTTTTGCTCTACTTATTCGGTAGCCACCGCTGATTTCCTGCCCAAGTCGTGTGCGACTCCTATGATTAACTGTACGATAGCGCAATAAAACCCGCGAGAAGAGCACTCATGTAAAGTGCCCTTCTCGCGGGTTTTCTCACTTATTAATAAACCGATTTCCACTCCGCAATGTTTGTCGCATCGAATTTGAATGGATCTCCAAGCATAATTTGCGTCCCGTCACCGTCTTGAACGATTTCTTTCTCGCCGAGCGTACCGGCCGTCACTTTGTCGCCTACCTTGCCCGTAATGGTTCCTTTCACTAATGCATCCGCCGCATATCCTGTGAGGTAGCCCACATCGATTGGGTTCCACAGGTACATCCATTGGCATACGCCGCTTTCGATGTACTCGGCCATTTCACTAGGCAAGCCAAGGCCCGTCAGTTGAACCTTGCCTTTGAGACCTTTATCCGTAAGCACTTTACCGGCAGCAGCAACACCAACCGTTGTCGGAGCAATGATGCCTTTCAGATTCGGATAAGATTTGAGCAGCGCTTCCGTTTCGGATACGCTCTTATCGCGAAGGTCGTCGCCATAAGCAACCTTAACCAATTTGACATCCTTATATTTAGGATCTTCAAGCTCCTTCTTCATCCATTCGATCCACAGATTCTGGTTCGTCGCTTGCGAGGTTGCGCTCAGAATGGCAATTTCGCCCGATCCGCCAATCATCTCTACCATACCTTGCACTAACGTACGGCCAATGCGCTCTGGATCGGCTTGGTTCACGTGAACCTTACGGCTCTGCGCATTAACAGCAGAGTCAAGCGAGAGCACTTGAATACCTGCTGACATCGCTTTCTCCAATGCTGGCTGCAGCGCATCGGGGTCATTGCCTGCGATGGCGATGGCACTGACCTTCTGCGAAATAAGCTCATCGACCATTGCGATTTGGGCTTCAGCCGTCGGTTGGTCAGGCGCTTTGAGAATAACCTCGTTGCCGAGCTCCTCAATCGCTTTCTTGTAGCCTTCCATCATTTTCTCGCCGTACGGATTGCCTGTATTTTTGAAAATGATTGCGAATTTTTTCTTGCCTCCTGTATCTGATGCCGTACTTTCTTTGCCAGTTGAGGATGAGCTTGAACCTTCATCGGATCCTTTGCTTCCGCATGCCGCGAGCATCGCCATCAGCATGACAACCGACAAAACCGTAATCAACACTTTCTTCATTTGTTGTTTCCTCCCCTTTGTTGTCCCCTGTAATATATACAAGCGATCAATGATCGAATGTATCGAGAGCTAAAGCCTGCGAGCTGCGCCTTTGCGACGCTTAAGCTGCGGAATGGCAACCGAGAAAATCAATAACAGTCCAAGAATGATGAGCAGCGTCTGAGCCGTGACATTGACAAGGCCAAGACCGTACCGAAGGAAGCCAATTAGGAAGATGGCGAGGATGGCACCAATCATTCTTCCTTTGCCTCCTGACGTACTGATACCGCCCAGCACCACCATAGCGATTACTTCTAGCTCGTATCCATTGGCGATATTAGGACGCGTGCTCCCCATCCGAGATGTAAGGAACAAGGCGGTTACGGCGGACATCAGACCTGCAAGCGTAAATACCCATACCTTAATCCGGTCGACATCGACACCGGAGTAATGACTCGCTGTCGCATTATTGCCGATCGAATACACGCGTCTGCCGAATGCTGTTTTGTGAAGAAGAAAGCCAAATCCAGCTGCGAATATAACGAATGCAACGAGAATGAACGGTATCGTTCCGACATATCCCCACCCCATGAACTTGAACCATGATGGGAATTTGCCAACCGCCTGATCCTCCAGCAGAATGTACGCGATGCCGCGATAAATGATCATGGTCGACAGCGTTACGATAACGGAGGACAGCTCTTTGAATTTCACGATCAGCATGCCGTTAATCCATCCGCACACAGCGCCAACAACTAAGCAGATCACAACGGCGAATTCCATCGGCATGCCGCGACTATACAGATCCGCCATGATGACCGAGGTCAATGCAACAATGGATGCGACAGAAATATCAATTTCGCCCATCATGATGATGAAGACCATTGGCAGAACTATGAATGCTTTATCGAGAAACCCCATCGTGGCATCTCGCAGATTGTTGTAATCCAGGAAGTATTCCGATAGATTCGCGTTCATCACGAATATCGCTAGCAGCAGCACGACCAGCAGCCATTCCCATTGGAGAAAATAGCCTTTGAGCGAGAATGGTTTCTCGTTCGCGATTGTTCTAGGTTCCATAGCTCAAATTTTCCTCCTCATCAGGTTGTTGCGGTCGATGCCCCGCTTCACCAGCGCGTTGATCAAGACAGCGGTTACAATAATGGCGCCTTGAATGAACGTTTGCCAGAATGGTGAGACATTAATCATCGGCAACGCATTGTTCAGAATACCTAATAAGACCGAACCAAGAATGATGCCGGAGATCTTGCCAACACCCCCAGCGATGCTAACGCCGCCAAGCACGCAGGCCGCGATAACGCTAAGCTCGTAACCAACCGCCGTATCCCCTTGTGCAGATGCATATTTGGATACCCACAGCACGCCGGCCAAGCCTGATAAGCCGCCCATGATCGTATAGACAAGCCAGAGAATTTTCTCATTATGAATCCCGCTAATCTTGGCCGAATCCGGGTTGCTGCCAACCGCATAGATGCGTCGGCCAGTCTTGGTGTAATTAATAAAGTAATAAGACACGAGATAAATAAGAAGCGCTATGACGATCAAATTGTTGACGCCAAACATCGAGCCCGTCGCAATCTGCTTGAAGCTTTCGGGCATTTGATGCGCACTCACCCATTTGCCTCCGCTTACCTGATACGTCATCCCTCTGAATACATTCATCATGCCTAACGTTGCAATGATCGGCAGAATGTTGACCCAAGCGACGAGGACGCCAAGCAGCATCCCGCAGGCAAGTCCGATTCCAACACCGATTGCAATGGCAGCCAGCGGATGAAGCCCTGGATAATGACTAACCATCTGCGCTGCGCTCATCCCCGATAAAGCAAGTGTCGCTCCGATCGAGAGATCGATGCCCCGCGTAATAATAACGAGCATCATGCCCACCGCTAGAATGCTAAGAATCGCTGTATTCGTTGCGATGTCATTCAAATTCTCCAGCGTAAGAAAACTATGATTACGAATCTGCACGCCAATCGATAAAATAACAATGAAGGCAAGCAGCCCTAGCTCTCTGAATTTCGAGAAGGAGGCGCTGATGGAGCCTCCAGCTGTGCCGCTGCCAACTGAGCTCTTGTTCGGGACGGCCTGCGTTGTTACCGTCTTCATGCTCCCGCCCTCCTATCCAATGGTGTATTGGCAGCGCTGTCATCCATAGCCGCCTCTAAGATGGCTTCCTGCGTTAGACCGTCTCGGTCCAATTGGGCTGTAACTCTTCCTTCCCGCATAACAACGACACGGTCACACATACCTAGAATTTCCGGCATTTCAGAGGAGACAAGAATGATTCCGTACCCTGCGCAAGCCAGGTCGCTAATAATCTCATAAATGGCCGATTTCGCGCCAACATCCACCCCTTTGGTTGGCTCATCCAAGATCAGCACATCCAATTCGCCCGTAAGCAGCTTAGCGAACACAACCTTCTGCTGGTTGCCGCCTGACAACGAGCTTGCCAGATCGAATACGCTTTTCGCCTTCACGCTGACCTTCTCGGCAAGGCGTTTGGCCAGATCTAATTCCTTGCGGTGGTTAAGAGCACCCTTACTTGAAAACTGCTCTAACGCAGGCAGCGTAATATTCCTTCCGATTCCCCATTGAAGAACAAGCCCCTGCTTCTGCCGATCTTCGGGCAAGTAGCCGATTCCTTGGCGCATCGCCTCTCTCGGGCTCTTAAACTGTGCTTTTGCACCTTTGAAGAAGATGGTTCCTTTATCAATCTGCGAAATGCCGAAGATCGTCTCGCAAACCTCCGTTCGGCCCGCACCTACCAGACCCGTTAGACCAAGAATCTCACCTCTGCGAAGCTGGAAGGATACATCCGCGAAATAACCCGTTTTGCCGATCCCTTCTACACGCAGCACTTCTTCTCCGACCGTAGTCTCTTTCTTCGGGAAGAGCTGAGAAATTTCACGACCGACCATCGCAACGATTAAGTCTGGATTCGAAATCTCATTGACGTTCCAGGTGCCGATGTATTTGGAGTCCCGGAAAACCGTCACTTGCGTAGCTAACCGATACATATCCTCGAAACGGTGAGAGATGAAAATAATAGACGCTCCATTGTCGCGTAAACGCTCAGCAATTCGGTACAGCTCTTCGCTTTCCGTCTTCGAGAGCGCTGCGGTCGGCTCGTCCATAATGATAATCTTCGCATTCGTGGACAACGCCTTCGCGATTTCAACAATTTGCTGCTCGGCGACGCTCAGCGCACCCATCAAGGTCTTCGGGCTGAAGGTTGCTCCCAGCTCATTCAATAATCGAGCGGCCTCCTCGTGCATCTCCTTCCATCGGATGCGGCGCGTACCTTTCTCTACCTTTTCATGACCCATGAAGATGTTTTCGGTCACGCTGAGATCTGGGTAGCAGGTTACATGCTGATAGATCGCAGCGATTCCCATTTTCTTGGCGTCCGTCGGATTGCGGAAATCCACCTTCGTGCCATTCAAATAGATTTCGCCTTCATCCGGTGTATAAACACCTGTAATGACCTTTATAAAGGTTGACTTACCGGCACCATTCTCGCCCATAAGCGCATGTATCTCGCCACGCTTCAATCTGAAGTACACATTGTCGAGTGCTTTAATTCCTGGGAAAATTTTCGAAATCCCTTTCAGCTCCAACACATAATCCGTCTCTGCCATTGTTAGTCCCTCCTTATTCTAGCGGGCAGAACCTTTGTCTATTCACAAGATACTCCGTTTGACAGATCGACTGTAGGTGACATTCCTCAGATTAGGGGGAGAATATTCGGGTCCTCATAGAAATAAAAAAAGCCTCATCGCTAGGATTAGCGCTGAGACCCTGATGAATCGAACTTCGAACTTTATATTAGGATTGCATATTAGCCCTATATTTGGATGGCGTCTGACCTGACCATTGCTTGAATAGGCCGCTGAAATATTTGACATCCTGATAGCCGATCATGCCGCAAATATCCTGAATTTTTAAGACGGGATCATTCAACAGCTCTTTCGCTTTCTCCATACGCTGCCGCGTTAAATAATCGAGAATCGTCTCGCCGGTCTGCAGCTTGAAGTATTCACTGAAGTAGGTCGGATTCATATGCACGTGATCGGCAATCTTCTTGATTGTCATCTCTTGGCCCAAATGCTCCCTGATCCAGCTCTTCGCCTGCTCGATTGGCTTCATGCTGCCCTGCTCACGAGCTTGGCGAATTTCCTCCACGCCTTGAGCAGCCAATTCCTTGATGAACTGCTTCAGCTCATACACGCTGGCGGCCTTCCTTGCATGCTGGAATTGCTCTTCAATCGCAGCCACCGCCGCTAACCCTCGTTGATTCTCAAGCCGCACAGACTGAATGAGGATAACCGCGTTCTGTACCGCCGTCTGTAAGCTTTCCGGTGACTCCAGCTTCTCTAAGAGAAGCGTATATTGATTGCATAATTCCGCTGCATCGGATGAATTCCCCTGCTCGATGCTTCGCTTCAGCTTCTGGAGGATGGGCAGCAGATCCCGTTCGAGCTTCACTTCGCTTCGATCGCTCATCGTCTCGAGCACGGCCGGCCCGAACACCTTATTGCCGCCGTACAGCAGTCGATAATTAATATTCGATTGACATTGTCTTCTGGCATCAGGCAGTAGATACAAATCTTCTATCGTGCTGCTATAAGCTATCGATACAGAGAAGGGCGTATAGGTTTGAATGCAAGACCTTATTTGCATCGATAGCTCCTCGGCAGCACCCTCCAGATCAACCTCCTGATAAGGGCTGCTAATCAGCACCCAGAAATCCGAATCGCTGCCGCGCCAACTCCAGCCTAGTTGGTCCACTTCGCCCCCTTGGCTGCCGACGACCTCTCCGATAATATTTTCTATCGCGTAATAATAGGCCTTCCAGTCTTTGGACGTATAGGTTCTAGTTTTAACGGGCAGCGTGTCCATTCGGATGCAGAGCAGTACATACTTCCCCTTCGGAAATTCATCGACCCAATAGCCGAGACGAGTGGCATCGATGCCGGCTGACGTTATGTCGCTAAGCGTCTGCGTCTGCTTACTGTGCTTAAATTTCTCTGCTTGCTTCTCGAGCTCGCCGCGCTTCTGATGCTGTAGCCTGCCACCAAGTATGATCGACCGAATATCGATCATGCGAAGGCGAAACTGCTCTCGATCGACTGGCTTAAGCAAATAATCCAATGCACCTTCTCGTATAGCCGATTGGACGTAAGAGAATTCGTCGTATCCGCTAATCAACAGAGGATACAACGAGGAATATCGCTTCTTCGCCTCATGAATAAGGGTAAGCCCATCCATCTCCGGCATTCTCACATCGGAGATTAGCAGATCAATATCGCCATCCAATTGAGCCAAACAGTCCAATGCCTCGATTCCATCCTGCGCCATGGCGACGACTTCCCATCCCTCGCCGCATGACTCGACCAGTCTCGCAATCCCTTTTCGAATCCGAGCCTCATCATCAACGACCATGACTCTAATCGTCTCCACCTGCTATGCCCCCCGCTCTATTCCTGTCTTCTAATCCGATCGTTCGTTCAAAGGAATTCGAATTAGAACTTCCGTTCCAATCCCTTCGATGCTGTGCAACTGAATGCCATAATCGTTCCCAAGCATCATGCCAATCCTTGCATTCACATTCGAAAGGCCGAAGTTAGCGCTTTTGGGTGCAAAAGAGTCCTTCTTTAACGCTTCTTCCAACTGGAACAGCTTCTCAGAAGAAATGCCAGGGCCATTGTCGCTAACTCTAAAAACGATACATGGCTCGCCGGTACGAGCATCAAACTCTTCGCTTACAGAAAGGCAAACCTCCATTTTCCTTCGAACATCGAGTCCATGCTTAATGGCATTCTCGACGACCGGCTGAAGAATAAATTTGGGCGTAAATAGCTGCAAAAAGTGACTATCCGTCATCTTCTTATCGATTCGAAATGCGAGCCTGTCCTCGAACCGAAACTTTTGAATCGTCAGATAGTCCTCCGCATGCTGCACCTCCTGTGCGATCGTCACCCACTTCGACTGATTGCTCACGGAGAAACGGAACATCCGACCGAGCAAAGTGACCATATCGACGACAGCCTCGGTTTCTCCTTCTTCGACCGCCATGCCGATCGTTTCCAGCGTATTGTACAGAAAATGAGGGTTGATTTGAGACTGCAGCGCATAAAGCTCCGCTTCCTTCTGCCGCAGCTCGACTTGATAATTTTTCTGAATCAAATCACGAATCGTACTGACCATGGAGTTGAAGCTGCGTGCAAGCATGCCGATTTCGTCTCTGTGCGGCACCTTCAAGTCCACCTGGAAATTGCCCATCTCGACCGTTTTCATTAATCCGCTCAACCGTTTCAGAGGCCGGGTCATCGACCACGATATCCATACCGCTATCAAGGAGGTGATGACGCTGATCGCAATAAACAGCAGAATCGTAACATTCCGCACCAGATTCGTACGCTGCATTAATTCGCTTAACGGAATGCTGTGCACAAGAGTCCAGCCCGATATGGATGCGGTGTTGATGCTCATTAATTTAGCTCCGCCCGCATGGTTGGCACGGAAGCTGCCGCTTCGGAGCGGATAGTTGTCCTTCTCTGTATCCATCGTGCCGATGAGGCTGCGATCCGAATGATAAATAATTTCGCCTGCATCGCTCATTAGCCACAAATTCGCTCGATTGCTCGACTCGAAATTGTGAAAGATTTTATCTATGAAGGACAGATCAACCGCGATTAACATATCGCCGAGCACTTTACGGTTATCGACATCATAGATTTGCTTCTGAATGAACAGATACGGAACCTCTGCGTCGAACTGAAGATCCACTTCGCTTGGGAGAATAAATTGTGCCTTCCCGATGGAATACGGCTTCTCACTGTACCCACTGAGCGTATTCTGCCAATCAGCCTGCTTGAATTGCTGCTTCGAGCTGTAAAACATTCGTTGATTGGAAAGGATGAATACACCGATGACATTGGCGTTATTCCCTCGGATATAAGTTCGGGATAGATAGCTATTCATATCATATTGATCTTTGTTAAATTCCGAACGCTTCGCATATGTTTCTTTACGAAGAATGCTCAACGCCTGCTCGGAGTTAAACAGCAGGTCGGGAAGCCGCATCAGCTCATCGATCTGTTTATCGATATCTTCATTGGCCTGATGCAAGATCTTCGGCATATATTCACCGATCTGCGCTTCGACCGATCTTGCATATTGCGCGTATGAGATGTAGCCCAGCAGCGACAAAGGCACTACCGTCAGCAGCAGGTACGTAATAATCAATTTGGAGCTTAGGCGAAAGTGACGGAACTGAAAGCTGGTTCGCCTCTTAAAAATCATATTGATTCACGTTCTCCTTGGAGAAATCCAAAGGCTCCCCCATAATGACCATATCCCCTACTACACGTATTTTCCCGACCTTCGGAATATCCTGCCCATCTGCTGGGCGAACGCCGTTCAATAGATTATTCGCAAGTACGACGGTCAGATAACCCAATTTCTTAGGGCTCCATAACGTTGCCATTTGAACGGTTCCTTCATTCAAGTAGCTGCGTGTGAAGTTCGGGTTGGATAACCCGACGACTTTAACTGCACCAGCCTTGCCCGCATCCTTGACAGCATTAGCGGCTGATAGAAAGCCAACGGACGAATTGCCGATAATCCCGTTCAACTCCGGATGCTCCGCTAGCAGCTGCTTCGCTACTTCACCGGCCTTCGTTAAGTTGTCGTCGGTCGCAACGACTTTAACTAAGTTCATTTCAGGATAATACGCTTTGTGCTGCACTTGAATCCATTTGAGCCAGTCGCTTAAATTCGAGGCAGAGATTGCGCCCGTCAGAATCGCGAAATTGCCCTTCTCTCCCATCGCATTCGCAAGCGTATCCATTAGATGTCTTCCGAGCGTTTCGGGATCCACCATATTCACATAAAAATCGCGCACCTGCGGGTCGGCATCCGCATCCCAGCTAATGACCTTAATGCCTGCTTGCCTTGCTTTCTCCAAAACGGGTATAAGCGCTTCAGGATCGTTCGCAGAAACGGCGATGAGATCCACATGCCGCTGGATCATGCTGTCGATAACCTCAATCTGCCCGCTAACGTCTGCCGTCTTGGGTCCCTCGAACATGACGTCGATGTCCAGATCATTCGCCGCTTCTTGGGCTCCTTCTGCAGCAACCGTGAAATAATCAATTTCGGTTCCCTTGGGGATGATCGCAACCGAATATCGTTGGTCTTGCAAGGATGAATCGGGAACAGCCTCGCTTGTCGTCTGCTGCGTATCCATCGAATAAACAATCCGATAAGGGGTGCCCGATCCGCTGCTACAAGCGCTTACAATTATCATCATCGTCATAAAAAGCATTAGTTTCCGGATCATCGCCGTCCCCCGTATCTCTCGTTGTAAACCACACCTATCATAGTCCCTCGATTAATGAAAGCGCAACCTTTACAAGTTGGAAGCCTTGATAAAGCGAGAGGGATGCCGTATGTTCGGCATCCCTCTTCGTATCCTGATCTATGCTAATTGTTCCTATCCCTGCTGCTTTCTACTGCTCCTCCACAATGACAACGCCCCAGCGCTCCAGCTCGATTGTTTCTCCCAGTGGGATTTCCCGGTCTGTGAGCAGCTCAACGCCGTTGCCATAAGGATAAACGAACGACCGCGGTTCTTCTGAATAGTTGAAATAATAGCGTACTTTGTTGCCTTGCTCGTTCACGCCGGATTTCACGATAATCGGGAATTGAAGCTCTTGATCCACTCCCCATATCCCCGCTTCGCGGATGGCGCCTTCCAGCACTTTGCGGACGACCGCTTCGCTTGGCAGGCAGCCGATATAGGTTGCCATCCCCTTGCCGTACCGATTGGCCGTGATCGCTGCATATCGCCCCCAATGCGGATGCTCGTACCAAGCGAGCACCTCCGCCGTTGTTGGCGTAAGAAGCTCCATCCAGACGCTGATGTTGTTGTCCGACGCCTTAACGTCAAATGGATTTCCCTTCAGCGATACCTTGCCCGGCTCAACGAACTGCGAGTAGGTAATGCCGCAAGCTTTCTCGATCAAGCCCGGCTGCGCGCTTGGCCGAACTTTGATATGCTCGTTGGAAAAGCCGCTCTTGAACGTGTACACGACATGTCCGCCGTTCTCAACATATTCGTTCAAGGCATTCAGCAGTTCATCGGAAGCCGTATACAACGCCGGTACGACGATCAGATCATAGCTGCCGAACTGATCGGAAGAGCTCGGATACACAATGTCGCAGCCGATGTTCATCTCATACAGTCGATCGTAAACGAGACGAACGATATCGTTATAACGAACCTCGCCGCCAGGCAGCTTGAACCAGTCCAGCGACGTCAGTGCTTCGTTGCTGACGAGAACGGCTGCGCGATTCTTTTTCTTCAAATTAACCAGCTTGTCCGACAGACGGGCGAAATCACGGCCAATCGTCTTCGCTTCGTCATACGTCGGATTTGGCCCCATGTCATGGCTGAGCAGGCCCTTCCAATACGTCTCGAACGAATTATGAATGGAATGCCAATGCCAGTACTCGACCATGTTCGCGCCAGATGCCAGATGGCTGAACGCCTGCAGCCTCAGTTGACCAGGGTAAGGCGTCCAATTCGGAAACGCCTGCGCTTGGGTTTCGAGCACGAAATAGTTCGAGCCTTTGAGCGAACGCGTCGAGTCCCCGCCGAACGAAATCTCCTTGCCCGTTAGATCATCCTGTGAAGGATGGTAAATATCGACGCCTGCGATGTCCAGCGCCTTAGCCGCTTCGTAATGATCGACATCCGGCTGAACGCCAAAGGAATACCCCCGCCATTCGAAGTCGAAGTTATGCGTGACGAATTGACCCGGACGTTTGTATTCATTCACAATCGCCGTCTGCCACGCAAGGAAATCGGTCACCAGCTTCCGCTGGAACTTGGCGAACGCGGCACCCAGGCTGCCATTGATCGTACCAACGACCGAAGGGAAGTCCTCCCAGCTGTTGATCCGATTGCTCCAATAATCAAGGCCGTACGCCTCATTGAGCTGCTCTACCGTTCCGAACTGCTCCCTCATATGTTTGACGAACTGAAGCTGTACGTTAGGACCGCTCGTCCGGTAATGCTTCGTTTCATTATCGACCTGATAGCCGATGACTGCAGGATGATCGCATACCCGGCTGATCAGCTTGCGGATGATACGCTCGGAGTAGAACAAATACGACGGATGTGTGATGTCCATGATCTGCCGCGCGCCATAACGTCCCGGTCCGTCCGGCGTCTCCGCCAGCACATCCGGATGCTCCTTGACCATCCACGTTGGAATTGCATAAGTTGGCGTGCCAACAATGACATGAATCCCCGCTTCATGCATCGCATCCAGCACGCGGTCCACGCTGGAGAAATCGAATACGCCGTTCTGCGGCTCATGCGTACTCCAAGTCGATTCTGCAATTCGGATAAGGTTAATGCCCGCCGCCTTCATCATTTCAATATCGGTGCTCAGTCGCTCATAAGGCATATATTCATCGTAATAGGCAACGCCATATAATAGTTTGTTCAATGTAATCTCTCCCATGTTGTTATTAAGAGGTCGTTCAAAAAGTCCGCTTCGTGTTCAAAAAGTTCGGTTTTCAGCACCAAGAAGGTTGGATGCAGCAGGGAATGAGGATCGGAGCGTAGTGAAGTGCTACGTGAGAACCGGAAGTCTCTGATGCATTCAAGATTCGATGCCGAATATGCTTCTTGTGATGCTTCGTGATCAAAAGCGGACTATAGGTTATTGCGGTATTGCGTTGGCGTCATGCCGGTATACTTCTTGAACACTTGGAAAAAGTACTTCTCATCCTGATAACCGGAATCATGCGCAATGTCCGATATGCGAAGGCTCGGGTCTCTCAGCAGACGGGAAGCATACTCGATCCGGATGCGGTGCAGGTACTCGATAAAGCTGGTCTGCAGCTGCTGCTTGAACAAATAGCTGATATAACCAGGGGTTACATAAACCTCGCGAGCAACGGATTCCCTGCTTATATCGAGTCGGAAATGCTCATGCACGTAAGCCAGTATGGACTCGAACAGCTTATTGCCGTTCTTGCGCGCTGATAGTTGATCCGCGATCTTCCGTGCTGTTTCCGTCAGCGTAGCCATGATGTGCTCCAGCCCCGAACGAGCCATCATGCGAGGGATTTCATCGAGTCCGCTGCCGAACACCTCATTCACATTGACATTGCGCTCGATACAATCCCGGTAGAGCGCGAAGTAAAGCGCATAGATGGAATTAACGACGCTCTCTTTCGAAGAGCTCTCCGGCTTTAGCGAGGCCAGAAATTCCTGCAGACTGGAGCGAATCGCAGCTTCGTCCCCTTTGCCGATCGCCTGAAGCACGGCCCTCTCGTTCTCGAGCGGATAGGAGGTTTGGGTAAAATCCTCTTCCTCCGCCGCCTCAAGATAATCCGTGATCTTCGCATCGCCTTCATAAAATCTTGCATTCAACGCCTTGTGCGCCTCAAGGAACGACACCCGGAAATGTCGGATGCTCCGGTCGAAGCTGCCAATTCCGATGGAGACGGTGAAGGGGAGGAAACGCATGGCGTTGTGTTGAATCGCTTCGGCGTATGGAACAATCTGCTTCGTATCCAGCCATTCATCCGCATTCATGAGCAGCACGACATCGTCGTTATCCTCGAACGCTGCGGAGTGACATATCGGAATGAACGTCTCCTCGGCAATATTTTTGAGCGCGTATTTGAACAGCTCGATATCAGCGCTGCCGAATTTCTGCTGCACGAGATGCAGGTTGTCAATCTTGACGACAAGGACCCCGAAGAACGGCAGCGGGAAGGAAATATCGCTTAGCATTAAGTTGTTCAGCAGCCGCTCCAGTGGGGGATTCTCGGTCATCACCAGTCGGTTAAGCGCGTACTCCTTCAGGAAAGGAAAGCTCTCTCGAAATCCGCTGCGCAGCCCTTCCAGCTTCTCATTCTCCTGCCGTTGCTTCGCGATATCATTCGTAATCTTAACGACCAAATCCAGAATCTCCTGCCGGCGGCTCGGCTTGAGCAAATAATCGACGGCGCCGGCCGCCATCGCCTTCTGCGCATACGAGAACTCGTCGTACCCGCTCATAATGATGCATTTGGTGGCTGGGGATGACTTGGACACATGTTCAATCAGCTCCAGCCCGTCCATCACCGGCATTCGGATATCGGTCAGCAGAATATCAACGCCAGTACACTTCATGATCTCCAGCGCTTCCGCTCCGTCCCGCGCTTCTCCAACGATCTCAATCCCGTGAGCCGCCCAATCAATCAGCATTCGAATGCCCGTCCGGGCTCTCTCCTCATCGTCCACGATAAGCAGTCGATACATGCTCCTCACTCCTCCTTCATGGATAGAACAGCAGGTATCGCAAGCTGTACCCGCGTGCCCCGTCCAGGCTTGCTGTCGTATATCAATTCAAATTCGTCCTTATAATAATGCTTCAGCCGTTCATGTACATTGCGGACGGCATAGCCGCTTGTATCCTGCGTTACGTTGACATCGTTCTCCTTCGGCATCTCGTTCAACTTGGCCAGCTCTTCTTCGCTCATACCCAGACCGTTGTCCTCAATGATGAACGTCAGACGATCTTCCTCCTGCATCCCCCTTATACGAACGAAGCCTCCGCCCCGCTTCCGTTCGATGCCATGCACGATGGCATTCTCAACGAAAGGCTGCAAAATCAGCTTCAAGATGATGTAATCGCTCATCGCTGGCGGAATATCGACCTCATATTCGAGCACATCGCGGAACCGCATTTTTTGCAAGGAGAGATACAGCTCGAGCAGCTCCCGCTCCTTCGCCACGCTTGTGAAGCTTTTGCCCCGATTGAGACTTAGACGGAACAGCCGTGACAGATTAATAATCATTTCGCTAATCTTGTCCTGCCCAGCAGACTCCGCTTCCCAGAAAATCGTATCGAGCATGTTGTACAGAAAATGTGGATTAATCTGCGCCTGCAGCGCTTTAAGCTCTGCCTCCTGCTCCCTGAGCCGAAGCACATAAGCATCGTCGACCAGCGACTTAATATTTTCGACCATATTGTTATACCCCTGACTTAAATAACCGATCTCATCCCCGTACTTGACCTCTACCTTCTCATCGAACTGCCCATTCTGGAAGCGGCGCATCGAGAGCAATAAGTTTTTGATCGGAGCGGTCAGGAACGAGGTGAGCAGCAGCATGATTGGAATGCTCATAACGAGCCATCCCACAACGAGCAATACGACGAACTGCTTAATGGAATTGAGCTCCTTAGTTAAGACGCTGAGCGGAACCGCGTACAGATACTGCCAGCCGTTCTCCCCTCTGCTATACGTGAGAAGCAGGCTCTCTCCATCCAACCGCACAACCTTCGATCCCGAATCCGAGACGGACGAACGAATCATTTCAAGCTCAGACTGACCTGCCTTGTAAAATGGTTTGCCCGCTTCCAGCAGCGGCTCGCCGCTGGCATCTAGAATAACAAGCCCATGGTCCTTGTCGTACAGGTTCGCCAAGTATTGCGCCTTGATCGTCTCCTGATTGACGCCTACGAATATAAACCCGATCGTATACCCGTTATTCACGTCCCGGACGATCCGAGTCATCCCGATCTTCTCCTTGCGGTTATTCTGGATAAACACGTTGTCCGCAGACATCGGAAACCAGAGCGGCGCACCGCGCAGGTTGGCGGTCAGCTTATAGATTGGGTTAGCCTCGATCTGCTGAATCGTGCCCGAACCGCTGCTGTCATCTGTCGCCACCTGGAACAGAGGCGGTCCCTCCTTGCCATATAAGGCGACATAATCGAAGTTGCCGGTTAACAGCATCTGATTCATCAAGGTCGACGTTGAACCGTTGTACAGCGTTGGATCAAGTGAGCCTTCTGACGGCATCACATCCATCTTGAGCGTGGATTGGATATAAGGGTCCATCACGAATACCGTCACCCAATTGGAGATCGCCTTTTGCATCGACTTCATATTATTGTCAACTACTCGGACGACGCCAAGGTTGGTGGAGCTGACCTTGTTCACAACTTGGGTTTTAGACGTTTCAATCGCATAATACCCGAGCGCAACGGAAAACACTGTCATAAGCAGCGTGAACAAAATGATGATTTTGAACTTCAGGCTTAAATTGAAATAAGCGCGCAGCATAAGCGATCACAAGCCTTTACTATATGAGGTTGTTCACAAAGTCCGCTGACAACCGAACGTTTTGAACACGTATTATAAGCTTTTTTTGTCATTCTAATCTTCTCCAGCAGCAATCACAATGACTCGAGTGAAGGTTTCGACAAACGTCTACCTTCGTCTTTTTTTCTCTACTGACCGGCCATTATTCCACTTGTTATGATCAGTGCAGGCAAATGAGATTGCCAGATTCCTTAAACAACCATCAGGGGGAATAACGATGAAGAAATATTCCAAGTTGGCGCGTGCGTCCATTCTAACACTTGCTATTGCATCCGTAGGAACGTTGGCTGCATGCGGCAGCGATAACAGCTCGAGCACGTCGGACAGCAGCAGCGGCGCAAGCGGCGAAGGCAAAGTAACGCTCCGCTTCTTCTCCAACCTGCCGGATCGCAAATCCGGACAAGGACTTGCTGAACAAACGGTTATCGATAATTACATCAAAGAAAATCCGAACGTCAAGATCGAAGTCGAGACGCTTGCGGAAGAGCCTTTTAAGAACAAGCTGAAGGCTTACATGTCCTCCAACGAGCCGATTGATATTACCATGGTTCACGGCGGCGCCGAGCTTAATACACTCGTACAAGCTGGTTACGTAAAAGAGCTGGATCCGAAGGAATATGAAGGTGAACAGTATAACTTCCTGCCAGGCGTATACAAATCGTTCACGTTCAACGACAAGCTGTACGGCTTGCCGCGCAACAGCGACTATGAAGTGATCTACTACAATAAGAAGCTGTTCGCAGACAACGGCGTGAAAGTGCCAACGACGCTTACTGAGCTGCTCGACGCTGCGAAGGCGTTCCGCGATAAAGACATCGCTCCGATGTCCATTAACGGCAAGGACCTATGGAGCTTCGGCGAGATGTACCAGAACCTCGTGCTGCGTTATAGCGGCAATCAGAATCTGATTCTCGATGCGATCGATAAGAAGATCAAATTCGCGGATGACGAGAACTTCCTGAAGGCTGCACAATATCTCGCCGAAGTGCGCGATTCGAAGATGTTCCAAGATTCCTTCATGACGGCTGACTACGGCGCATCCCAGAACCTGTTCACGCAAAGCAAAGCCGCGATGTGGTACATGGGCTCGTGGGAAGCAGGCATGGCGACGAACGAGGCTCTTCCCGAGGAATTCCGTCAAAATCTTGGCGTAATCAAAGTTCCGGTTGCCGATGGCGGCAAAGGAACGGCTGATGATCTGCTTGCTTGGAACGGCGGCGGTTATGCGCTCGTAAGCAGCTCGAAGCAACCGGAGGAAGCGAAGAAGTTCTTCGATTATCTGATGAGCGCTAACCAATGGGCGAAGACGGCATGGGATACGGGCGCTGCCGTACCTGCGCAGAAATATGAATTGACCGGCACGGAAAGCGAAGTCCAGAAGACGCTGACCGACATTCTGGTCAATGCATCGTCAACATCCGGCGCTTCTGCCATTGACTACGGCACACCGAAGTTCAAGGACGACATCCAGAATGCGCTCGGCAAGTTCTTCTCCAGCAAACAGACGCCTGAAGAATTGCTTAGCGCGCTCCAGACAGCGGTAGACACCCAATAAAGGCATAGAAGGAATCGGATAAGGACAGGGTGAGCCTGTCTTTATCCCTTTCTAAAGGATGGAGTGATTATCATGCATCGCGTGTTTAGAAACAAAACAGCCATTTTTCTATTCGTAGCTCCCGGTATGCTGCTGTTCGCGCTAACCTTCCTGGTTCCGATTATCGTCAGCGGCTACTATTCCTTCACAGATACACTTGCTCCAGGGACGAAGGTCACAATGGTTGGCTTCGACAACTACACGAACCTGCTCTTCCATGACGAGCGATTCTGGCTTGCGCTTCGCAACGCCCTGCTGCTTGGCATCGGCTTTATCGTCATTCAGCATCCGATTTGTATTTTCTTCGCGATCCTGCTCGACCGGCTTGGCGGCAAGGCGGAGAAGATTTTCCGTACGATCTTCTTTATTCCGTGCGTCATCTCGGTTGTCGTAATTTCGAAAATGTGGCTTTCCTTGCTCGACCCAACGTTCGGCATGCTGAACAAGCTGCTGGACCTTGTCGGACTTGATTCCTTGAAGCACGCTTGGCTCGGCGAGAGCAGCACAGCGCTTGGCTCCATGCTGTTCATTCTGATCTGGGCAGGCTTTGGCTGGGGACTTCTGTTCTACTATGCAGGCGTTAAAGGGATTTCCGAGGATCTGTACGAGGCAGCTCAGCTCGACGGCGCTTCCGGCTTCCGTATGCATCTGAAGATTACGGTACCGCTCTTGAAACCGGTTATCGCCGTTCAATTCACGCTTGCCATCATTACGGCACTGAAACAAATGGAGACCGTCTTCCTCACCACGAACGGCGGACCTGGCGACTCTACGCAATTCCTCGCGGTTTATTTGTACAACAAAGCGTTCTCGGCCAGCCAATACGGCTATGCCAATGCCATATCGGTATTGTTCGTTATCGTATGTTTACTTGCAACATATTTGAGCAATCGTCTCACTCGCAGTGATGCGACGGATTTCTAGGAGGGCGACAACATGATAGCACGCAAAAAAACGGCAATCTGGATCTTCTTTCTGATCGTCGCCGCAGGACAATTATTTCCGCTGATCTGGCTTGTGGACTTCTCGTTCAATTCAAGCGCAGACTTTTATTCCAATAGCATTCTGAAATGGCCTAGCTCGCCTCAATGGCACAACTACGTGAATGCCTGGGTGGATGGGAAATTTTTAAAATATCTCAGTAACAGCTTGCTTGTTTCCGTAGTGACCATTGCGTTGACGGTCGTTTTGTCCCTCACGTTGTCCTACGCGTTCATCCGTATGCAGTGGAAGCTTCGTTCGTTGTTCTACACGATTCTGCTGCTCGGCATCATGATTCCGATTCATGCAACATTGCTGCCGAACTTCGCGATCTTCAAGGCGCTTGGTCTTACCGACTCCTATTTCGGACTTATTCTTCCTTATACGGCTGTGTCCGTTCCGCTTGGAACGTTCATGCTCAGCGGCTTCCTGCGCAGCATTCCGAAGGAGCTCGAGGAATCTGCTCTGATGGATGGCTGCAGCATCTACCGCATCGTGTTCCAGATCATTGCGCCGCTGCTTAAGCCAGCGCTTGTCACCGTTATCGTGACAACGTTCCTGAACTGCTGGAATGAATTCATTATGGCTTCGACGTTCCTGAGCAAGGATGCACTCAAGACGCTGCCGTTCTCGGTCATGAACTTCGCGGGCCAATATTCTTCCGATTACGGCTCCCAATTCGCTGTAATGGTACTCACTTCGATCCCTGCCATCATCATCTATGCGGTGTTCAATGAGCAGATTACGAAGGGCGTTACGGCTGGCGCTGTCAAAGGCTAATCGAAGCAGAAGGAGAACAACGCATGATTCAGAACCCTATCCTCAGAGGCTTTAACCCCGACCCTTCCATCTTGAGAGTCGGGGACGATTATTACATTGCGACTTCAACGTTCGAGTGGTATCCCGGCGTACAGCTTCATCATTCCAAGGATCTCGTGAACTGGCGCGTCATCGGCTATGCGCTGGACCGTGAATCCCAGCTGGATCTCAAGGGCATCGAGGCTTCGGGCGGCGTATGGGCGCCATGTCTAAGCTACGACGAAGAGGCCAAGCTGTTCTATCTCATCTATACGATTATGCGCAGTACGAACGGCAACTACTTCGATCTCGACAATTACGTTGTAACCGCAACCGACATTACCGGGCCTTGGTCCGATCGTACGTACTTGAACAGCTCCGGGTTCGACCCTTCCTTGTTCCATGACGACGACGGCCGCAAATGGCTGCTCAATCTGGAATGGGACAACCGCCCCGGCTATGAGCATCCCGGCTCTATCGTCATTCAAGAATACGACGCGGACAGCCGCGAGCTGATCGGCTCCCCCGTAAGCATCTTCCGCGGGGCTACCGATATGGGCTGTCTGGAGGCACCGCATATCTACAAGCGGAACGGCTATTACTACATGATGGCGGCGGAAGGAGGCACGGGCTTCGGGCATGGCGTAACCATCGCCCGCTCTAAGTCGTTGTTCGGTCCGTACGAATCCGACCCTTGCAACCCGATCATCACCTCTGCCAAGGAGATCAACCTGAATCGGCGAGGCGTCGACGATTACTTAAAGCCGTATCAATACAATCCCGAGTCTATCCTGCAAAAAAGCGGCCACGGCTCTCTCGTCGAAACGCCGGCAGGCGAGCCGTACATTGCCCATCTCACGGCGAGGCCGCTCGCCTCTAATCAACGCAGCATGCTCGGACGCGAGACCGCCATTCAACGCTGCGAATGGACCGAAGACGGCTGGCTCCGCCTCGCTTCCGGCGGACAGCGGGCTGAGCTGACGGTCCAGCCTCCTCTGCTTGCATCAGCGCCTTGGGAGACGGAGCCTTCCCGCGAGCACTTCGACAGCGGCGAATGGAACGTGCATTTGAATTCGCTGCGCGTGCCGCTAAGCGAAGATTGGGTCAGCCTTTCAGCGAAGCCAGGTTATATGCGCCTTCGCGGCCGTGACTCTCTGTTCTCTCTTCACGAGCAAAGCCTGATCGCCCGCCGCCTGCAATCCGTTCATGCGGTTGCCGAGACCTGCGTGGCGTTCGAACCGGACAATTTCCACGAGACCGCTGGCCTGACGTTATTTTATGACCAAAACATGTTCTATTACTTAAAGATCTACTACAGCGAAAGTCTGGGCAGCAAAGCCTTAACCATTCTGTATGCAGATAATGGCGTTAAGGTCGAGCTTCGAGAGTGTCGTATGCCGATCGCTGGCTGGGATCGGGTTTACTTGCGTGCCGTCATCGAGGGCGAGGAACTGCGCTTCTACGGTTCGCCTGACGCCGAGGAATGGACGCAGGTCGGCCCTGTGCTCGATGCGAGCAAATGCTCGGACGAGTACGCCAAGTACGGCCACTTCACCGGTGCATTCATTGGGGTGTGCTGCCAAGATTCGTATCGCAAACGGAAGTATGCGGATTTTGATTATTTTGAATACAAAGAGCTGTAAAGAAGTTAGGCAAATAGGAATAGCACAGGAACGCCCCTCTGGTGAAAAGCGCTCCTGTGCTATTTATTGTAATAATGGGTTATGCGTGATCGCGGTCGCGGCTGCGGCTTCTCATGCCGGCAAGACCGAATAAGCCGAGAAGACCAAGCCATCCCCAATCAAAACCTCTATTGTCAGTGGCAGTGGCACGGTAATTATTCGTGCGGACGTTATTCCCGGTGCCGACGTAATTCAGGTCCGTGCCCAATGCACGGTTTGTTGTGTTAATTCCTTCATTAACCCCGTTTCGAAGCTCATTGCCTGGCGTGTTGTAAGTCGTTGTTGTGTTGGCAAAAGCAGGAACAGCGGAAGACATCGTCAAGCATGCTGCCAAACTGAAGATCGCTAACCACTTTTTCATTTTCATGCCCCTCTTCGATTAAGGTATAAGCATTGATTATTTTCTATCTACAGGGCAGCGATTATTCTCGGAATGGATAACAACAATTTGACAATTGATTTACCGCTATCAGTGAGCCGCTGATCGGTCCGGTCCCGTCGCGCTAAAACAACAAGCGGCGCTTGGGAGAGTTCCCAGCGCCGCCATCTACACACGATTGAAGTATCATCAGATTTGCATTATTGGTTCGTACTTGGAGCCGCCGGCGCTGCGCCATCTTGACCTTGATCTTGGCCTTGCCCTTGTGCCGGCATTTGGCCTTGGCCATCGCCTTGCTGCGGGAATCCTTGTCCTTGGCCTTGTCCTTGGCCTCCACCCATCATTCCTTGCGGGAACTGGCCAGGCTCGAACGAGCGATGCACCATCTTGCCGCCCAGATGCGCCGTATACATAACGAGAACAACGGCGACCAGCGCCACGATCAAGTAAATCGGGTTGCGGCCAATGTCTCTCTTCTTCCAGAGCATGATGCCGCCCCGAACTACGCTCAGCACGATGGCGAGATACATCGTAAACGTTCCGTAGAGCTCGTGGGTTTCGACGGCCGAATTTTGCATCATCATTTTCGGTCCCGTCAGTACCGCCGCGATCGTGCATACCGTTCCGAGAACGAGGCAGGCCAGGGCTGCCGTATGCCAATCTTTTTTCTTCCAGATCAGAGCCGCCAGGTCGAACAGGAAGCTCACGAGCAGCAGCACGATCGGAAAATGCGTAATAATGAAGTGCTTGTTGTCCCACAAATAATTCATTGCTTTTCCTCCTTAGTAGTTACACTACATGTTGTAGTTCTTATGTACAAAGGAAAACGCCATTGTCCGCGGAACGGCAAGACGTTCTCTTGATACCGGATTATACGCCGAAGGCGATGAAAGCAAACACAAGCGCGGATATGGCGCACGGGAAAATGGGTGGCGTCAGCGACGGCTTAAAATGAGGGTCAATCAGCTGCTTAAGACGCAGGTTGATTGCGTTGTCAGCGAATGATGCGCTGCCGAGAACGACTGTCGACGCTTGTCCGCGCTTCAACAGAACGAGAAGCGCGCTGCTGAGGTCGGCCGCACCGCCCGTAGCTTGAACGGCATAACGATCGGCCATCAGCTCGATCAGAACTTTATACTTCTTGATGAACCAGTTGTAGATTGGTATGTACCACAAAGCGATCCCGATAAGGGATAAGAGGAAAACCGCCAGCGGATGCCGTCGTTTCAAGTGGAACTTCTCGTGGGCGATCACGGCTTGAAGCTCGGTCTCGCTCAGAGCCGCGATCAGTCCTGTCGACAGTACAATACGGGGACGGAACAGCCCGATTGTCATCGCTATGGAGTCCTCATGATCGAGGATCGTGATCTCGGTGCGGGCTAGTCCATGCTCTTCTCCGATGGCACAAGTCAACGCCTCGTCGAAACGGCTTCGTTCCGTTCGGTTCCATCGTGAAGCGGCAACGCTTTCGCGGATGGCGACTGCGATCGAACAGAGCAGCGTCGAACCGACGAGGAAGAACATCAGATTGATTCGCACGGGAAAGCCGATGAAACGGAGAAACTCGGCACATTGATTAAACAAGTTGATTGGTATTCGCACATGAAATATAAATTGGATTAAAAAGAGCGACATCTGAGCATAAACGAAGCCCGCGGACAATAGGACAACAGCAAGCAGTAAGCCGGAACGCTTCTCGCTCATCGGTTATCGATCCTTTTTCCATTGTTCGATTTGACGTTCCAACTGCTTCAACAAATCCGGATCGACCTGCTCCATAGCATCGAGCATGTGTGTAACAGCCAAGGACCCGAATTCCTTCACCAAATCGTAGGACAATTCCTTCGACTGCTCCTCCAGAAACCGTTCCTTCGAGAGAACGGCGCAATAAACATAGGACTTGGACTGCAGCTTCTTCTGCAGCACGCCTTTATCGACGAGCCTGTTCATGACAGTCATGATCGTATTGAAGCTCATCGGCTTGTCCTCGCTAACGACGGTGTTAACTTCCTTAATCGTCGACGGCTTCTCCAGACTCCATATCGCTTCCATCACCTTGGCCTCCAACGGACCGAAGAAACGGCCCAAACCGTTGCCCTGGAATTTGAAAGAGTTCATTTTCACGTTGCGCACGCTCCTTACACTACAGATTATAGTGTTGCATAAAGACCTTCGTCAACAACAAAACATCTGTAGGCTTACCGTCTTAACCTATCCTTAGACTTATGGGGTGAATCATACAAAAACCAGGACCGGATGCAAACCAGCCCTGGTTCAGAAGTACATTAATTTAACAGCGCTGATAAGGACGAATACCCCTCTCCAGCCGCATACTGCCGCTGAAGCCTACAATCAGACCATCCTCTTATCATGCCACATACAATAACTTGATTACGGCTTTCCAAGAAGCTCGATCGTTCCACTTGATACAGATCATAGACTTCCTGCTCCCGGTTAATTGATTCATAGAGTTCTAGTTTAAGATCATTCGCTAATTGTACATACGGCAGCTTTGCTACCGCCTTCTTCGAACGGATATTTTGCTTGCGAACCTTCAAATATACCGTCTCGATCTGATGTTCTAGGAACAGTTCCATGAAGAAGGCTTCTTTCGCACGCCCATTGTACCCCTGGCCAAAATAAGGAGCTCCTATCCAAGTCGCCAAGAAGCCTGTTCCATTCGCAATATCATAGAATTGAATCGTTCCAATCGGTTGTCCAAGCTCATTCGTAATTGTTCTTGAAATCGATGTCTTCTGCAATTCCAGGGTGATCAACTGTTTGGTGATGAACAAATATTCCTCGTAGGATTGGCATTTGTGGCGGACGTAAGGAAAAACTGCAGGATCCGCCATTAAGTTATACAGCGAGCGGCATTCATGCAAATCATGTTTTTTAAGTATGTGAACCACCACCCTACTCCTAATGATTCGAATAGCTCAGACCATCAGTATATAAAGGGACATTGGTGGTTGTATGAACTGTATTGGCGATTTGTATGAATTCTATTTATGGTTTAAGTAAATGAAGGGATAGATAATTGGTCGCTGCTGTTACGGGGTAATAGGAACTCGGATTGATTAAGTAATTGAACTAACAATGAAAGTGATGAACGCTCACATTGTTCGATTGCATCCACAATTGGGATCATACGCTCTATCAAACTCTCTTTTTTCGTAAGCATAAATTTCAACATCATATTTCGAAGATTAAACGCTTGTTCTTCCAGTATTCTGAACGGATTTAACAGCTCTTGTCTATGAACAACGCCATTACGATATAAATATTCGAACAAGTGCACCAGACATCTTTTGTGTTCCCATAGTATAGAGAACGGAAGGATATTACCGGTCGTTTTATTGCATTTCAACAACTCCAGATAATGTTTCAAGGACTTATAAACCTCAATGCCAAAATAAGAATTTCCGAAATAAGAGCCGTCCTTTACTCTTTTATAAGATGGATAAGCATCCAAGTAATCCGTCAACAACATAATAATCATGCTAATATCAACCATTTGATTAACCGTTAGAGGTCGACACATTTGGGAGTATTCAGCCCAGCTATCGTTACTATAATCTAAATGTATGATCGATTGTTCAAAGGAATCATAATCGATTTGCTGCACTTCTAACTTATAAATGCCATTGTACGAATAATCATAGCCGTAAACCAATCTATCCTTTTCATTGTATCCATGAATTAATATATTAGTAGGGCTATGTTCCTTCTTATAGGAATAAGAATGCGGGAGGTAATAGGCATCATAATATAGATAAAGATAATAATCGTCATCGATTGCTTTGTGCATAAAGTCGATGACATTCTGGTTCCGCTTAAAAACAAGATTATGTATATTTTTGATTTCGAGCCATGGTGATGATTCATCGTTTTTGCTTAAAAGATAGAAATCAAGAAAATGATAGTCGCAGTTGGGATCATCAAATAAATTATAAGGCGTGTATAGTTGAATGAAGTTACTAATTACCCAAGGGAAATTAACCTCTTTATCCATCATGGCCAATTTTAGCGCGTGATGTTTATAGCTTTTAACAATAGGTTCATAAATAGGTAACAACTTAGACATCACTTATTCTCCTTATGTCCCGTTTTCTGTTGGAACGAGCCACTGGTATTGTATTCGTGTTGATACCTGCCAAGCGGCTCATTCCTTTTTTGTGGCACTTCATTCAACGTGATGTGCATGTTCCAGCTTCATTGTCCTCATTTTATGAAACGTATTGATTCATTTTGTTATTTCTTTCTTGCACATGATGCAAGCGATTGTATATGCCTCCCGCCACAAGCAATTCATCATGTGTTCCTTGTTCCACGATCTCGCCATTATCGATAACGTATATCGCATCTGCTTGCTTTATCGTAGAGAGACGATGAGCGATCGCAATCGTCGTTTTGCCTTCCATTAATCGTAGGAGACCTTGGTGGACAGCCTGCTCTGACTCCGAATCCAGCGCAGATGTAGCCTCGTCGAGCAATAAGATCGGCGGATTTTTCAAGAATGCTCTGGCAATTGATATTCGCTGCTTCTGACCGCCGGAGAGTCTCGCTCCCCGTTCTCCGACCATCGTGTCATAACCATCCGCTTGTTCCGTAATAAAATCATGTGCATTCGCTGCCCGGGCAGCAGCAACAATCTCTTCGCGTGTAGCGTCCAGTCGCCCATATCTGATGTTTTCTTCAATCGTTCCTTCAAACAGATAGGCATCCTGCGAGACATAAGCCATCTTATCTCTCAGTTCTGATAACGTGTAGTCTGTAAAGCGCTTGCCTTCGATACGAATCTCACCTTGACCGAGCGGATAAAAGCCGAGTAAAAGCTTGAGGATCGTGCTTTTCCCGCCTCCGCTGGGGCCTACAAGAGCGACGACCTGGCCTTTTTTTACCGTAAAATTGATTTCATCCAGTATTCTCCTATCCTGATCATAGGAAAATGAACTGTTGCGAAATTCGATCATACGATGGGAGTCGTCTTCGTCGACATCGTTATTCGCTGCATAATAATATCTTGCTGGCTCTTCGCTCATATCTAACACTTCGAATACCCTGGCGGCGCCGGCCAATGATGATTGCAGTTGTGCCCACACATTACCCAAATGCCGAAATAGATTCGTCACTTGCTCCAGCAACAGGACAAGAGAGAGTAACGTCCCCAGCGTCATTTGTCCGTTAATCAGCATTAATGTACCGACGATAAAAGCTCCGCTGTTCTTCAACCACATGAGCAAATAATTCGTGCTGTTCAGAGAAGCGTATCTGATTGCGCGGGAGACCGTTAATCGTGCCAGCATATGATTGATTTCCTTGAATCTTGCGTTCATTCTGTCCGACATTTGAAAGATTCGGCTTACTTGTGATCCTGCAATCAAATCGTTTAATCTCTCGAATTGACTGCCTGCATATTTTTGAATATCCGCACTGATGCCTCGGAGTGACTTCGCGAATCGCGTATTCACGTAGGTGGACGCAAACCCCATCACAATCATGGCCGAAGCGAATTTCCAGTCGAGATAAAACATTAATGCGGCAGAGTACCCCCCCGTCATAATCGAGGTGATAAGCGATCGAATGTTTCCGGTATACGCATTTTCGACTACGCCAAGATCATTCGTGATCCTGGACATACTATCTCCGCTGTGTGTGTTCTCGTAATAGGAGACGGGGAGCTTCTCCATGTGATGATATAGTCGCAGCCGAAGATCGGCCATGAACGTCTTGATCGTTTTGCCGAACCAATATTGAAATAGCTGCGCCAAAACGCACAGGATGACGATGATGACCGTAAATATTTCACAAATCGTCCATATCGTACTCATACTATTATTCGCTACTGCATCAAGAACGAACTTGACCAACAGCGGCAATACAAGCGGCAAACTCGAATCGATCAGACAACACCCCAACAATCCAAGCACGTAAGCTGCTCCGCTTGGCTTGATCCATCTGGCCAGTCTTCTGATTTCAGAATAATAACTGTTCGTCAACGGTTATGCCCCTTTCCCTTCAAGAAGTGAGACAGCATTCTCCTGATTGATCAATTGTTTATGGTAGAGCCGCTTATAGGTGCCGTCTTTAGCAAGCAGCTCATCATGCGTCCCGCGTTCGACCATGCAGCCGTTATCCAATACAAGGACTTCATCCGCATCAATGATGGTGGAAAGACGGTGCGCAACAACGAGTACGGTTTTCTCCTTCATGACACGAGTGATCGCTTCCTGGACCAGCATTTCGGATTCCGTATCCAGTGCCGAGGTGGCCTCATCCAATAGAAGAATCGGAGCATCTTTGAGAATGGCGCGTGCGATCGAAATGCGCTGCCTTTGTCCTCCCGAAAGCTTTACTCCCCGTTCACCAACAAGAGAGTTATAACCGTTCGGCAGCGTCTGGATATATTCGTGGATGTTCGCCAGCTGTGCAGCCCGTTCTACCTCTTCCATGCTGTAATCACTTTTCCCGCAGGTGATATTATCCGCCAAGGAGCCGGGGAATAGGAACGTCTCCTGCGATACAAGCGAGATCATAGATCGCGCATAGGGAAGATCCCAGTCTGAAAGAGGTTCGCCGAACAAGTTGATGTCTCCGTCTTGCGCCTTATAAAATCCGGATATAAGCTTAAAGACGGTCGATTTTCCTGAGCCGCTCGCTCCAACCAATGCTATCGTTTTCCCTTGTTGCAACGTAAAGCCGACATCATTCAAAACCCGTTTATGCCCATCATACGAGAACGACACTTGGTTGAACGATATTGCAGGTGCCAACGGAGATATTGCCGGCATTTTCCCGCCCTTTCGCTCGGTTTCCTCGTCAAGTATTTCGAACAGATGCCGCGCAGTTCCCACCATTACTTTGTAATCGCTGATTTGGTTGGGCAAAGCGCCCATCCCGTTTACGAGATAATTTAATAACATCGCAAATGATACAAGTCCTCCCGCGGTAAAGTGACCTTTTATGACCAAATAACCGCCAGTAAGGAAAAAGATGAGGAACGGCGCCGTTTGCACGAGTACGCTTACCGATCCCATGATCGATTTTCTCTTTTCGATAAGAAGCGAGTCCGCCAACATTTGATCGAGTAATGCTTTGAATTTATTAAAGAACACTTGAACCAAATTGTAAGATTTCACGATGTGAATGCCGTTGACGGTGTCTTGAACCGAACTGTTCATTTTTGCCAAACTCTTCTGAAGATTGGAGGAGTAGTCGCTAAGAGGACGGCTAAGGGAGTTTGTCAAAATAGACATAAGAGGAAGGATGACCATGCATAGCAGCAGCAGCTGCCAATTCATGAAGAGCATCACGATAATGGTTGTGCTTACACGGATTGCATTAAATAAGATGTACCCAAAATCGCCATTAAAGAAGTTTTCGATCGCTGTGGTGCCATTCGTCATCCGGGAGCTGAGGTCCCCTGAATGATGAGCTTCCAGTGAGGAGATGGGCAGCTTGTCGATATGAGCGCTTAACGTGTCTTTTATATCACGGGTCATACAAGCGCTAAAGCGCCCGGATGAGTAGGTTTCCAAAAAGTTTACGATAATCCCGATAAAAACAGATACAATCATCAAATAAATCGATCTCATTAATTCTTCCTTATCGCCCGATAAGGAAGAGTTAACCAAAATATTCATCACGTATACTAAAAATATGTCATTGGCTGCATTTGATGCCGCACTGAAAATTTTGACCACTACCCAAAAACGATACGGTTTAAGAAACGAAAAAAGCCTTCTCGTCGATAAATCAGATAGATTCGCACTTGCCGCCATCATCCACCGCCGCCCTTTCTTATTCAAGCCCTTCTCTTATCGATAACGCCTGGTACATCTCTTCTACCATCTCTGTAGCCTCTTCGATTTCGAGCGATAACATGTTCGTGTTGATCATCGTGCTGATTCCAAGCCAATAAGCCATTAATTTAAGAAACATCGTCTTTACCTTACTCTCGGAAATCAAACTTAGCCGATCATCGAGCTGCAAAAAAGCGGTGTATATTTCCTCGTTAATTCGGTCCTCATACCTGGTCAAGTAATACTTTCTATAGTCGGAGAGGTATATGGTTCTGAAAAGCTGCTTTTCATTTTGGGCGAATAGAAGGCAACCGAGCACCAGCTTCATGGCAGGAGAGTTTTTGTCATCCTCGTACTGCCTCATGCTCGTAATGGCAAAATCAATCGCCCGGCTATATACATCGTCCTTGAGCTCTTCCATGCTTCCGTATGCGCTGTAAATAGGCTGGGTCGAGCATTTCAGCTTTGTCGCAATGCTCCTGGCCGTCAGAACCTCAAGTCCTTGTTCCCGCGCAATTTCAAACGAAGCGTCCAAAACTTTCTCCTTCGTGATTTCTGCTTTTGGTGGCATTCTGTCATCTCCAAATTCGTAAATTACGACTGTTATATTACACATGTTATATGTAAGGGTATGGAATGTCAAACTTTTTTTAGCCCAAATATTCGGTTTGAATTTTTACAAAAAAAGGACTGACAGCTGGTCAGCCCATCGCATGATTTACTTTATAATTTGCTTATAAGCTCATCGTGCTGAAGCACGAGAATTTGTGCGGGGGGATCAGCAATAGTGGAACAAAAGGCAAGTTTGTAATGATCACTGAGCGACTCGCTTCTCAGGAAGCATTGCGTTTCACCATCACCGTTTCTAATTGTGAGACTGAAATGATTGATGTCATCCTCCTCAAAGGTTATCGAGCGAAAGGGGATGACGATCCCCCTGCTATCCCATTTGACATAGCTCTCTTTCAACGTCCATTGCTTGATGAAATATTCATTTTTTTCCTTGTCCACTTTTCGCTCATACTCGGCAAGCTCGGACTTGGACAAACACCGATTAACAAGACTTTGCTCCACGCACTGGATTTTCTCGACATCGATTCCCACCTCAACATCGGCCAATGCGCAAGCCACCCACTCTCCGGCATGCGTCCAATTCACATAAAGCCCCCGCTGATTCGCTATCTGCGGTTTACCGTAATGGTTGTAGCTGAATCTAACGCTCGCCGCTTCGATGCCTGTTTCCTGTTGAATCATAAAACGAGCGAGAAGCTCAGCAAACAAGGAACGAAGCTGATCCTCTTTCTTGAAATACCCAGTCGTTTTCAATCGCTTTTCGGGGGAGAGCAGCATTAGTAACTTTGTGAATAACATGCTGTCCAATGACTCGGGTATCCGAAGGGCGCAAACCTGAATCATTTTTTCACCCCGGCTTTAGTTCAATTGTAGTTTGCCGATCATATCGTGGATTCTGCTCTCTTCATCCTTGATCTCCTGCAGCAATTGGATGCAATGCTTTAATTTCTTCTCCGAGATCCGTTTCGAGAAAAACGATTTGGCCGTAAGGTTTCGGATTGCCATCCATTTCTCAAGAAGAACGGGCATGGACAACTGTTCATACTCCAATGGGCTTAACAACGATTGTGCAATAAAAGATTGAATCAGCTTGACGTTGTATATCTCATTGAAGGTTTCGAGGAGGTATTGTGACTCCTCCGAATGCTGTGCTGATTCAGGCAAATAGAGCCCGACCGCTTCAGCGCATAAGTCAATATGAACAATTCCACGTTCTATCGTTTCTGCATGATTCCTTACATTCGTTAAATAGGTATGCCTCATTTGCGCGATAGTGGGAGCTGCCGGTGTAAAATCAAGCGAGTAGGAGAAGTAATCGTCATTTCCATCTGCATAACACGCAGCGTAACTTCTGTATGCCTGTTCCACATCTTCGAAAGGCATCGCTCTTTGCCGATAGGACAAGGATTCACGATAGGTGTGCTCGATCACGTAAAATAGACGCTTCTTTTCGTTGGCGCCAAATATTAAGATGGAATGAGGCCAATGCAGCTTCTGGTAAGTGTCTTGTCTGATCGAAGAGTAGAAGGTATCGATCCAGATGATAGGCAATCTTTTGTTACGAAGGTCATCCATAATTTTGTCGCAGACAAAATCAACTTTGCCATCGGATTGCGCGGAAATGCCTAGCTGCCGGAGCATTTCCACTTCCTCTATGGCCGAATGATACTGAACCGGACGCCAAAGCACAGTATCGGATTTTTTCTGAAATAAAGCTTGCGTTTCGTTGACCAGGAAAGGCAGAACGGATTGCAGATGATGGTTAATAACGGGAAACAAAGAATTATAGAAGCAGCTCTTATAAAAATAATCGTTATAAGGCAATATATTAGCCGCAATCGTTTCCTGCTCTTCATGAAAGAGCAATGTGCCCTCGCTCGCTTGGTCCCGATGATCCACCCAATCATAGTCGGCATCCGCAATCTCCGCGGCTCCTTCCGGATGGTCTTCCATCCACTCTGCAATCTCTTGAATGGTTCTCCGTTCGTACACCAGACGAATGGGAATGGATAAGTGTTGATTTTCCATTTCCACTTCTAGTTGAATCATGTTTACGGAATGACCGCCCAATTGAAAGAAGTTGTGGTTAATCCCCACCTCATTCACGTCAAGCACTTGCTTCCAGATCGCCACCAGCTTTTTCTGAATATCGGTTTGCGGCGGCACCGAAACCCCATCTTCCGCAAGAGGAATTTTATCCAATGCGTGCCTGTCTACTTTGCCATTCGGCGTCAGCGGAATATGCGACAGAACTACAAAATCGCTCGGAATCATATAGGACGGGAGCCGCTCGGACAAAAACAGAGCCATTTCCGACTTATCTACGTGCCCGTCTGTTACTGCAAAGCAAATAAGGCTGGAGGACGCCTTCGTTTGCTTATGAATGACGCAAGCATTCGTCAAATTCGGATGCTCCAGCATCCGAGCTTCGATTTCGCCGAGTTCAATTCGGTAACCATTCACCTTCACTTGATAGTCGGCTCTGCCCAAAAATTCAATTTCGCCGTTTACGTTTTTTTTCGCCAAATCGCCTGTCCGATAAATGATTTCGCCCTCCCGCAACGGGTCAGCGACAAATTTGGAGCCGGTAAGCTCTTCCTTTCCCAAATATCCCTGCGCAAGCGTAGGCCCTCCAATACATAGCTCGCCAACCACGCCCACCGGCGCGAGCTGCAAATCGGAATCCCTGACTTGAACGATTACTTCATCGTAAAAATCGCCGAGCATCAAGTCTCCCGCATGCTTGATCGGTTTGGCTGTAATCCAAATGGTCGCTTCTGTGGGACCGTACATATTGTAGAGCTGAATGTGCGGATACGGTTTCATGCGCTCCACCAGCTCTTTGGTAACAGCCTCTCCGCCTACAAGCAGCTCCTTTACGGATTGAAGCCCTTCTGCCGCTCCCCCGTTCAATAACAAATGGAGCCGTGATGGCGTCATTTGCACGATGTCCACGTCATTATCGCTCAGGAAGCGATTGAGCTTCCGAGCATCTCTTTGCTGCTCTTCGTCAGCCAGAACGACGTTCATCCCTTTTGCCAAGGGCACCAGCAATTCAAGTATGGAGATATCAAAGCTTACGGTCGTTAGGGCCGCGATTGAGCGTCCCGCCGTCAAAGCCAATTTGGCGGAAATGCCTGCGATGAAACTGCTGAGCGCGCCATGGGAAATCATTACCCCTTTGGGGTTGCCTGTAGAGCCGGACGTGTAAATCAGATAAGCCAGATCGGCCTCGGAAAGCGACGTGCGCCTCGTGAAGTTTGGTACTGCTTCATCTAACCCGTCGATATTAACGGATATCGCGCCGATTCCCTCCAGCACAGAAAGATGCCGTGTCTGTGTAATGACAGATGAAGCTTTGCTGTCTTCAAGCATATATGCGATACGTTCACGGGGAAGCGCAGGGTCGATCGGCAGGTAGGCCGCCCCCAGTCGAAGCACGCCAAGTATGGCGAACAGCAGCGATTCAGAACGGCTCAACAAGATGCCTACGATTTGCCCCGGCCTTACGCCTTGCTCGGCAAGGTGGGAGGCCATGCGGTCCGATTGCTGCACAAGCTCTCGATACGTCCACTGATTCGTCTGGAAACGGAGAGCTGTATGTTCCGCATATTGTTCTGCGATGTGCTCGAATTGTTCCACCAAGGTGTGGCGGCTCCCCGGATTCGGAGTTCCGGCGGCCATTAGGAAAGCTTTTTCTTCCTCCGTCACGATTTCGAATTCGCTTAGGGAAGCGGCAGGCTGCTCCGTAAAATAAGTAATCGTCCTGACGATATGCGCGACAATTCGCGCTATCGTCTCCTGCGCATACGCTTCAGGCATAAATGAAGCGTGGATCTCCAAATGCCCGCCCGTAGTATGGAATGCAAATTCACTGATGGAGGAAACGAAATCCCGATGTCGCGTACCGTGGATCGCATCAAGTGATACCACGGTGTCGATCACCGACTTTCCCGATGCATCGTATTCAATCCCCGCCATATCGCCCAACGAGCGAAGCGATATACGGTCATGCTTCACGGCTTCCTGAATCGCAGCTTTTGTAAGGGAAATCAGATCTTTGGGCGCAGAAGTCAGCATCGCCTGCGTCTGTACGAGAAGAATCGGTGTCCTATTCTCTTCTTGGCGATTTTCCAAAAAGCGAGGCATACCGATCGTTATGTATTCGTCTCGTGTATATCGAAACATGGCGTATTGTACGGCTGCGAGAACGAACATGTATAGACCGTAGTCAGACTGCCGGCACAGCTCTTTTAATCGCTCAAAAACCTTGTCCGGAACGGGATACGCCAACGTTTCAGAGGCCGCATTTGCACGAGATGGATGAAAGCTGCCCTCGTGCGGAAACTTGCTTATTTTCCCGCCTTTGTTCAGAAGAAAATGCCAATAATGCGCGTCCTGATCGACCGGAGGCGGCAACACAGCAGACTTCGCCTCTTTATTCATTGATTTCCCTCCAATTAACAGAGCAAGATGCCGGCGCCTGATTGATACAGGACATCTTGGTTAATGCTCCTATTTCGTATCTTACACAAGCATCAGATTCAATTTATTTACCGTATCCTTGAGCAGGTACTGCGTGCCGGTCTCTTCCAAAATGTGATGGAAACAGTCCACCTTCTCCTGTTCAGGAAGATGCTTCGTATCCATGATTTGCTTAAGAAGCGTCAAAGCCTGCTCCATCTGTTCCAGCGTAGGTTGAATTTGCGCATCCTCCAGATCTTGATGCATCGCTTGCAGGCGTTTATAAGGAACCTCGACACCTTCTTCGAACTGCTTCGAATCCCAATTGACGTTTGGCGTTGAGACCGCCACGGCCAAACATTTGGTCAATACGGTAGGAATATGCTTGCGCAAGTGATGCTTATCATGGAACAGCTCGCTCAATTGTTTCCGGTCCTCGCGTATGGCATAACATAAAGCTTCAATTCCAGGCGTATTGGCGGCTACCAGATTAGTGAGCACGTTTTTGGGACCAAATTCTACGGCATGCGTGACACCAAATCGTTTCAAGTAGGCCATCGTCTCCTGCCATCTCACTGGACGCATGGATTGCTGGGATAACAATTCGACAATGTTGGCCGATTCCCCATACGGACGAGCGGTTACATTAGAGATTACAGGATGTCGGAACGTATGCAAGGTTAAGGTTTGAAGAAACTCCTTTAGCCTCGCTGCCGCCGTTTCCATGAGAGGCGTATGGAAGGGGGCGCTCATCAGAAGGGGAGAAATCTGACCATCTCGTTCCACGATCCGCTCTTCCAAAGCTTCCACCGAATGCTGATGTCCGGCGATGGCAACCTGGTTAGGCGAGTTGTAGCAATTGATTGTCACGAATCCCGCATCTGGCGGCAGATTTCGAATCTCCTCTTCCACCACCTCTGCCGGCAGTCCATCGACTATCGTCATCCCTCCGATATCGCTATCCATAATTTGTTTTGTCAGAGAGCCGCGCAATTGAACTAGTTTGATCGCGTCACCGAAACTGAGGGCACCGGCGCACACAAGCGCACTGTACTCGCCCAAGCTGTGTCCCGCCACAAAGTGGGGCGCTATGCCGATCTCTTCCCTGTAGGCTCTGTAACCTGCAATACTCGTTGTAACGAGTGCGATTTGGATGAGCTCCGGCTTTGATAACTCGCTCAACGAGCCTTCAAAACATAACTTCGCCAGATTAACGCCCGAAAGCTCCGACGCTTCCTCATAGGTTTGTCGTGCGACAGCGAAACCGTCGTACCACTGCTTACCCATACCCGAAAACTGGGCGCCTTGTCCCGTGAAAATAAATGCCAATTTCTCCATATTCACACCCCGCCAGCTTATTGTTGTACTTCGACCTTCATATAAGTAGGAAAGGCCTGGTTAAACGATAGATCATGACCAAATACGATATGATTGCCATTGTGCTCGATTTCCTTGAACCCCGCAAACTTATACGTAATATGCATCATTCGATTTCTATCCGTTTGCACGAAATCTGCAGTCAGGTAGACGCCCTTCTCTTTAGCCAACTTGATAATATAGGCAATGAGCACCGAGCCCACGCCGCGAGACATGACACGACAGGACATAAGAAGCAGCTTAATCTTCCATTCTGTTTCTCCGCACTCTAGCAGAACAAGCCCAATCTTGCCGTATTTCCCGTAGATATCCTCAAGCTCGGCGATAATCAGCGTATGATCAGGCGAATGTCTAAGCTCGTTGAGCTCCTCATAAGAGTAAGTGACACCGGTCGAGTTCAGCTGGTGTGTCCGTACCGTCAATTCCTCAGCGCGCTGCAGATCGTCTTCCGTGACAGGAGAGATCGTCAGCTTCATATCTAAGGAAGCAAGGAACTCTTCTTGAGGACCCTCATACTCCTCCTCTGCTGATTTCCGCTTCGCGTCGCTCATGTACATGTGCCGCCGATTTTTGGAATCTTCGGTTATAAACAAAGGCATGAACTCTTCTCGATCAAGCAGACCGGCAATGTCTGCCGCATCGATGCACAGCACCTCGGGAAGAACCGATTGAACCTCCTCCCTCTCGAACGGCTGATCGTCAATAAAGGCAACCGTATCCATGCCGATATTAATGTCCTCTACGATACCTTTGACGGAAGAGGACTTCGAGTTCCAATTGATTCTCGGATACAGAAAATATTCCGCTATTCCAAGCTCCTCCAGCTTCGCAAATGCAGCAGCGTGATCGTTCTTGCTGGAAATCGACTGAAGGATGCCGCGGCTATCCAGTTCACGAATGATGTCAAGAATGCCTTCCTGTAACACGACCGAATCGTCTTCCAATATGACGCCATTCCAGATCGTGTTGTCCAAATCCCATATCACGAGTTTAAGCTTCTTCTGTTTCACCTTCGTCTCCATTGCGATATCCCCTTTGTTTGTTCAGTCATAGCGCTTGCAGCGCATGATTGGCAATCATTACTTCATGCATCTGGCTGGAGCCTTCAATGATCTCATTGATTTTGGCATCCCTGAAATACCGTTCGACCGGAAAATCCTGATGGCAGCCTCGTGCCCCATGAATTTGAACCGCATGGCCCGATACCTGATTCGCAGCAAGCGAAGCAAAATATTTGGCATTCCATGTTTCCATAATCGAATCAGGATCGCCGATGTCTTTGAGGTATCCGGCTTGCAGACAGAGCAGTCTAGCAGACTTGACCGTTACGACCATTTCCGTAATCATTTTTTGAATCAATTGGTTGCTGCCAATCGGTTGACCAAATTGCTCCCGCTCTTTGGCAAAATGCAAACTCGCCTCCAGGCTCGCTTGAGCTGTTCCTATGCAGCCCCAAGCAACGGTGTATCTGCCATAATCGAGGCACGAGAGCGCAACATGCGATACGCCAATGCCCTCTTTGCCAAGCAGGTGGCTTTCCGGAACAAACACGTCATTCAGCTGGAGCTCCGCGATCATGGAACCCCTCGCCCCAAGAAAGCCGTTCATCTTATTCACTGTCAAACCTTCCGCATTCGCCT
This sequence comes from Paenibacillus cellulosilyticus, assembly GCF_003182255.1. Classification (GTDB taxonomy): domain Bacteria; phylum Bacillota; class Bacilli; order Paenibacillales; family Paenibacillaceae; genus Paenibacillus_T; species Paenibacillus_T cellulosilyticus. The sequence continues at coordinate 292,445 of NZ_QGTQ01000002.1, forward strand.
TTTCAACCAGAAATGCGGTTGGCTTGCCGTCCAATTGCGCAAATAAAATAAATAGATCGGCGATTTGCCCCATCGTGATCCATCTCTTGCAGCCGTTAAGAAGGAAGCCTCCTGCCGTGCGCGTTGCGGTCGTCTTTACGCCAGCTGCGTTGCTGCCCGCTTCCGGTTCGGATAATGCGAACGCTCCTATCGCTTTACCGGACGCCATTCGGGGCAGCCATTGGGCTTTCATATCCGCTGTTCCAAAGCGTAATATGCCGAGTGCAGCCATTCCGTGCACCGTAAGCAAACTGCGTACGGCCGAGCAGCCTCTGCCGATTTCCTCATTCAAGAGGCCGACCGTGACCATATCCAAGCCCATGCCTCCGAATGAAGTCGGCAGCATCGAACCTAAGTAGCCTGCCGAGATGAGTCGGTCCAGTACTTCCTCACTGATTCGTTCTTCCGCGTCATGCCTTTGCGCATAAGGAACGATATAGCTATCGGCAAAATGCCGGAAACTTTCTTTGTAGCCCTGCTGGGCATCACTCAACTCGATTTTCATCATTAAGCCGACCTTTCCAATATTAGAGTCTATTTTTTAGACCTTTACTGTCTTTTTCTCTACAAAGGAAGCGAGAAGGTTAATGGTTTTGAAGTTTGCGAAGTCCATATCTTGAGGATCAACGGCAAGCTCAAATTCTTTCTCTAGAAACATGATCAGCTGCATCGCAAACAGCGAGTTGACGAAGCCAAGAGCAAAAATGTCCTCGTCGTCACCCAGCTCATGTTTTTTGAAAAACCGCGATAAAAACTTTCTGATTTTCACTTTGTTTTCTTCCATCATTAAACAACCCCTTCGTTAAGTAGTTATATGAAACTTAATTCTTCTTCTGTTTCGTAGGCATAGAAGCCCTTACCCGACTTTTTGCCCAAGTGTCCGGCGTAAACCATTTTTTTGAGCAGAGGGCAGCAGCGGAACTTAGGATCCTGGTAACTTTCGTATAGAATCTCGAGCGACTGCACCACTGTATCCAAGCCGATAAGGTCGGCGGTTTCCAATGGTCCCATCTTGTGTCCAAAACACTTCTTGAATATCGCATCCACTTCTTCCGGGTCAGCGACCTGATCCTGCACGACATAAGCCGCTTCGTTCATGAACAAGTGAGAGATTCGGTTGGATACGAACCCCGGATAATCATTGACCACGATGCATTCCTTGCCTAAAGAGGCCAAAAACTGCTTCGCTCTCGCAATCGTTTCCTCCCCGGTATGAAAGCCCCTTATCCCCTCCACCGTCGATTTCAACGGAACCGGATTCATAAAATGAACGCCGAATATAAATGCAGGACGACGGGTAAGCGAAGCAATCCGGGTAATCGGAATGCAGGACGTATTGACGAGAAAAATACAATCCGGCCGGCAAATTCGATCCAAATCCAAATAAACCGATTTCTTCGCCTCCCAAATCTCCGGCACATTCTCAATCACGAATTCCACATCGTCCAGTTCGTCCATGCTCGTGGTGAACGTGATACGCTGCATAACAGTGTCCACCGGCTCGCTTACCTTCGTTTTATTGAATAACCCTTGAAAACGAATCGTTTGCTGCAGCTCCTGCTTAGCCTTTGCCAAGGCTTCCTGAGAAATATCTACCACGATCGCATCATAGCCGGATTGCGCTACGTTTTGTGCAACGCCAGTTCCCATAACGCCTGCTCCCACGATACCTATCTTCACTCTTCATCACGCCTCCTGTTCCTTCGTTCAGAATAGAAAATCAACGTCCAGCTCTTTCATACCCTCCGTCGTCTGTTGTTCATGCGCTCTTGTAAAAAGGGCGTCGCCTATCGTCCTGTTCGGATAATCGATAACGGCCATCAGGAGATCTTCATAGTCGGACAATAGCTGCCGCATCGTCTCCGGACGGTAAAGATCCGTGCTGAATTTCAGATTCAATTGCAGTTGACCGGATTTGTCTATCGCCTCCAGAGTCATGTCATAGGAGACGGATGCATCGTCCAATACAATCGGCGTTACCATCATGTCCGACATCGCGATCTCGCTTTTGCCGACGTTCTGATAGATGAACACGTTGTTTAACAGCTTTCTGTCTGTACCGGCCTGTAGACTCGCCGCCAGTTCGTCGAATGGATAATTCTGATGCCTGAACGCCTCAAGCAAGGTCGTTTTCACCTGCTCCGAATATTCCTTTAGCGTCAAATGACGTTTGGGCAGCGTTCGAATAGGGAGCATGTTGATGAACATGCCAACGATCTCTTCGAATGGTGTGCCGGGTCGACCGGCGACGGGCGTTCCCGTTACGACGTCTTCTCGATAAGAATATTGGGCCAATACGAGCTGATAAGCGGTCATCATGAGCATGAACGGCGTAGTGGAAGTGCTCTTCGTATACTGAAACAGCTTTTGCCTGCTTTGATCGTTAAGCACAGCCGTCACAGTCATGCCTGCTCCAGATAAAGGCCCCTGCCGAACAAAATCAACAGGCATTGTCTGTTCAGGCACGCCGTCCCGATACATATCCAGCCAATAATGCTTGTCCGCCTCACACTGGTTGGACTTCATATAGGTCTGCTGCCATGACGCAAACATTTTGTAGCTCGCAGATGGAGGCAGTACCTGTATCCCTTCATACAATTGCATAAAGTCACGCACTAAGATGTCCATCGAAACGCCATCGGTCAGCACATGATGCATATCGAACGCCAACGCACATCGATCATCCGTTATTCGAATGACTGCCACGCGTATCAGCGGAAGCTCATCAAGGCGGAACGGTCTGCGCCAGCGAAGAATCGTTGGTACGATATCGCTCTCCGTGCATGCCAATCGCTCGATCGGCAGGTCTGCGCTATCCGAGATGAATTGGCGAAGCTCACCGTCCACAACTTTGATTGTTGTGCGCAAAGCTTCATGCAGCTGCAGCAATCCATGCAAGACCAACTTCAGCTTCTCCAGATCTAGCTGCCCATGAATGGAAATCGCACGGGTTACATTGTAGGCCAAACTGTCGGGATACACCCTTTGATAAGTAAACATCTGCCTTTGGGCAGTCGATACGGGATAGCCGCTCGACGCCAATTGGTTATCCTCGGTTTGCTCAGCGGACTCCGCGGCAGGAATACTTGTCCGGTCGGAAACATAGCCCGCCAAGTCGTTTATGGTCAAATAGTTGAAAAGCTCGGCCACACCGATCTCTACACCAAATTGACGATAAATAAGATTGACGATCTTAACTCCAATAATGGAGTCGCCGCCCAGTTCGAAGAAATTATCGTAAATATCGATGTTCTCAAAGCCAAGCAGCCTGCCCCATATGTCGCCGAGTTGTTTCTCTGCCGGCGAGTACTGTCCCGAATTTCTACCGGTAAGAACGATGTCTCCGGCGACCGTCGAATTTAGGGCAGTCGGTTTTTTCATTTTCGATTTCTTCTGTTCCAAGCGTCCCTTGATTTTGTCCGACAGCTGAAAATGGAACTTCTCGATCAGCGTGATCATTTTGCTCTCATATTGAATCTCGCCGATCAGGACGTTGGAGATGTCGCGATGGAACGCATCATCAAACCCTTCGATCGCGTTCTTTGTCGACATCGATTTGAACAAGGTGTCTACCGTAAAGTTATGCTTCACGGACATTCCCGTTTCGCGCCATGTGGACCAATTGATAGCCAAGGTCCGCTCGCCGCGATTGCTGCGGCTTTGCGCGAAAGCATCCAAGTACGCGTTCGCCGCGATGTAATCGCCTTGGCCCGGTGCGCTGAGAACCGTCGCGATCGAAGAGAACAGCACGAAGAAGTCAAGCCTTTCGTTCCGTGTCAATTCGCCCAGTATCCATGTGCCATGCACCTTCGGCGAGAACACCGCTTGGAAATCCTCCGCCTTGCGATTGGTGATCAGCTCCGCACCGCCGACACCGGCTCCATGGATTACGCCATGGATTGCTCCATGCCTTGCCTGGATCTCTCCTATCACCTCGCGCATCCGCGGCAGATCCGCCACATCCGCGCTGAAGCAGTCCACCTGCGCTCCCAACTCTTCGATCTGCCGAATAGCCTCGATCTTGCGGCACGCTTCCACGTCTTCGCCGCTTTCCATTAAGCCTGCCCACTCCCGGCGATCCGGCATCGGTGTCCGGTTGATCATCATGAGACGCACCTTCTGCCGGGCCGCCAAATACTTCGCGACCTCCAGCCCGATGCCCCCTAGTCCGCCTGTCACGACGTAT
>NZ_QGTQ01000002.1:296766-573047 GCF_003182255.1 Paenibacillus cellulosilyticus
GTGTCCGGTTGATCATCATGAGACGCACCTTCTGCCGGGCCGCCAAATACTTCGCGACCTCCAGCCCGATGCCCCCTAGTCCGCCTGTCACGACGTATACGCCGTTCTCCCGCAGCTCCACCGGCTTCTCAGGTACCGCCGCCATATCCACCGCTTCCAGCTTCTCCGCATACCGCTGCCCTAGACGATAGGCAATGCGGTAAATCTCCTGCTGCATGCAGTCGATCTCTTCCGCGATTCGCACCGCCGGCGTATCCGGGTCAATGTCAACGTTTCGGCAAATCAGGTTGGCATGCTCCTTCCGGACCACTTTGCCCAAGCCGGCAAGCGTCGCTTGTTCAGGCCGGATGCACGCCTCTTCTCCTGTTACCTTCACGGCCGTTTCCGTAAGAAGCACGATGTCCATCTCTTGTGCTATTTCCAGCTTCGCCACCGCTCTGGCCAGTTGGAACAGACTGTATGTCCCGATATGCTGGATTCGTTCCAGCTCTTCCAGCGAATCTGGAGAAGCGCCGAAGCCAATGGCCTGTACAACCCGACGAAGTTTGGAAGCATGCGGTTCTAGCAGACGAATGAATTCTTCCTCATCACCGCGGATCACATAATGCCACTCCGTCTTTTGCTCAAAGCGATCTCCGAATTCCGCTTCCAGGACATCCATTCCTCTCTCCCGGAAACGGCTGGCGAGCAATCCGCTCATCGGATTGCCGTCAGACAGCACGAGCGCAACCCCTTCTGACAGGGACGGCTCGTCCGCCGTCACAAACGGCAAGGACTCCCACTTTAATGCGTAGAACCTGTCTTCTCCGCCGCTTTCCACCCGATTGGCTGCCGCTTTTCCCACACCTTTCGGGATATCCAGCCAGCACCGGTTCCGCTCAAATGCGTAACCAGGGAGACTTACCTTCCGGGCTCCGCTGAATCGATAAACAAGCTCCCAAGGAATGTCCGCGCCTCTTACATAGAGCTCGCTGATGCGTTCGAGCGGTAGTCTCAGACCAGGTGAGACAGAATCCGTGACTAATGTTGCGCTTTCCGTCAGCACGCGTTGGTCCTTCTCATACATTTCCGTCTCCGCAAGATTGGCCTTGTTCGAAGGCACCACCTTGTATTCGCCCCATTGAACGCCTTCCAGCCGAGAAGAAGCGAACCCGCTCACAGCAATTCCTCGTAATTGGCTTACAAGTTCTGCTGTATCCACTGCGATTAATGCAAGCCTGCAGTTGAAGTGATTTCTTCCGGTCGCCAATGTGTAACCAACATCTTGAATCGCAGGATGATGACGCTCAAGATGTGCCAATAAGTTGTGCACGCTCCGCATGAGCGCACTTTGCGTTTTGGCCGACAGAACACAAAGGAATGGACCGATATTTTCTGCTGCTTCCTCTTGCGGAGTCGGCGGCTCCTCAAGCACCATATGGCAATTCGTCCCGCTGAATCCAAATGAGCTAATGCCGCACCGCAGCGGGGTACCCGACCCGGACGCACGCCATTCCGACGGTTTGTTATTCACATAGACGGGAAGCTGCGAGAAGTCTACTCTTGCGTTCGGTCGCTCGAAAAACAACATGGGTGGAATCTTTCGATGCTTGAACATCAGCATGCATTTTACAAAGCCGGCCAATCCAGCGCTTTCGAATAAATGTCCCAAATTAGTTTTGAGCGAACCGATGGCGCAAAACTGTTTTTTGTCGGTATGTTCACGAAAGGCTCTTTCAAGCCCATCCAATTCGATCGGATCTCCGAGAACCGTTCCCGTCCCATGGGATTCGATATATGAGAGTGTTTCCGGATGGATGCCCGCATGGTCCCATGCCTTCAGGATCACGTCCTTCTGAGCTTCCGGGTTAGGGGCAGTCAAGCCAATCGATGTTCCGTCTTGATTGACCGCATTGCCTTTGATCACCGCATAGATATGGTCTTTATCGCGAACGGCTTTGTCGAGCGGCTTAAGCAGCACCGCAATGACGCCTTCTCCCATTCCTGCCCCGTCCGATTTATCATCGAATGTGCGTGTTTTGCCGTCGGAAGATTCCAAGCCAAACTTCAGAAAATCTTGATCGACCGGGAGCAGATTCATCCTTACCGATCCTGCTATGGCCATCTCGCAATCTCCATTACGAATGGCTTGGCAAGCCGTATGAACCGCAATTAAGGCAGAGGAGCAAGCCGTATCGATAACCATGCTTGGACCTTTCAAATCCAGCAGATAGGAGATACGGCTAGGCAGCATAGCTGTCACATTGCCAACCCCTGCCGACGACATTAATCCCGAATCCACGTCGAAAATCATCTTCTGATAATTGTCCTTGGCATTGCTCGCGAAGCCTACATAAACACCCGTTTTCGACCCGCTGATTTTGCCGCCGGCGTAGCCCGCATCCTCAATGACCCGCCACGCGACCTGCAGGAACAGACGTTGATGAGGATCCATCAAGCTTGCTTCCCTAGGCGACAAACGAAACAATTGCGGATCGAACTTATCGATGTCTTCCAGATAAGCGCCCGAAAGGTATTTCATTTGATCCCCAAAAATATGGTCTGCATAAGCCAGATAGTCGTCCAAATCGGCCTTTCGCTGATCCGGTACATCCCCGATGAAATCGACCTGATTCATGACCGCTTCCCAGAACTGGTCCAGATTATCCACTCGCGGCAAATGCGCAGCCACGCCGATAACGGCAATCTCTTGTCTTGGCTTTATTTCCTCGGTTTTTAACAGACTAAGGATTTGGGCAGCCGTCTGCTTATCCATCATGCCGTTGGAAGCCCGATCGAGCACTAGCCGCACGATCTTTTCCATCTTCGTTCCATCACCTCCTAGGAGTCGATAAAATGCTTAACCGCTTCTTCCAAGTTCATATCACCGCTTTGAAGCTGCTCGAGCATACTCGTGATAGATTCCAATTCGGTAGATTCCGCCTTCGCTGTCGTGCTCTTTCCGGTTTTCTCTGCGATATGTTTGGATAATTTACGAACCGTTGTGTAATTGAACAGGTCGATAAGCTTAACCGTTCCGGGAAACTTCTTCTCTATTAAAGCGTGCATTCGATTCAATATGACCGAATCGCCGCCCAATTCGAAGAAGCCGTCATCGATATTAATCTCTGCAGAACCTAGAACCTCGTAATAGATTTGGGCAACTTCCTTCTCGATTTCCGTAAAATCCGAGCCGCCGATCAAATCGACATTGCGGGCCGTCTGTATGTTTGGTCCTGCTTGAATCTGTTTCTTGCCGCTGTTTTCCAGAGCCCGACGGCATTTATCCTGTACCGAGTCCGAGAGCATAAAAGGCAAATGATCCAGTAAAGCGAGAAACTGCGGCAAATAGCTGAACTCGCCGATCAAGACGTTCGTTATCTTATGGTCAAGCGCTTCATAGAAACGTTCGATCGCGAACGAGGTAGGCATCGCCTTGAAGAATGTGTCGTAATTGAAGCCATATTCGACTGCCATCCCGGTTTCTTTCCACGTGGTCCAGTTGATCGTAAGCGTCTTTAGTCCGGTTCTAGCCCTGGCTTTCGCGTAAAGATCCAAGTAAGCGTTCGCTGCCGTGTAATCGCCATGACCCGGCTCGCTTAGAATGGAAAGACCGGACGAGCAGAGAACCATAAATTCCGGCCGGAACTCTCTTGTAAGAGAATCAATCAGCCAAGTTCCATACACCTTCGGATTGAAAACAGTATCGAAAGCCTGCCGACTTTTGTTCAGAAGGAATCCTTCGCCGGGAACCCCTGCGGCATGCACGATGCCATGGATGGTTCCGTATTGTTCACGAACAAGCTCGATAGCCGCCCTCATTTGATCGGGGTCCGATACATCTGCCGCAATCGACAGTATCTCCGAGCCATTGGACGCAATCTCCATCACTTTCATAAGCCGGGAGCGCATGGAGGAATCCTTGCCGGCATTCACCAATTCCTCCCATTCCTCTCTAGGAGGCAATCCGGACCTGCTGATGAGTACGAGACGGACCCGATTTCGAAGCGACAAAGAATGAGCTAGCTCCAGGCCCATGCCACCTGTTCCACCCGTGATGAGATAGACGCCGTTCTCTGCGATCTGCACGGTTTCTTCCTGCAGCGTTTCCGCTTGTACTTCCTCAAACCGTTCCACATATCGCTTGCCTTGACGATAGGCAGCTTGATACATAGGGTCATTTCGATACATCTCGACCCACAAGTCCTCAAGCGAGAATACATCGTCGAAATCAACGGTTCTAACTCGGATTCCGGGGTGCTCCAAGCTGACTGTCTTTCCTAAGGCGGCGAGTGTCGCAAACTCCGGCCTCATTTCTTTCTCCTGACCGCTCACCGCATAAAGATTGCGACCGACAATTTGGATGGCAATATGCTGATCCATGCCGTGACGCACCATGCTTTGGATCAGATAGACCAAGCTGTACACGCCCACCTTTTGACTTTCCAGCAACTCGTCCAACGTGTTCGCCTGCCGATCGCCGAGCGGAACCCCATATAAGATCCGGCTAAGCTTGCGGGTTTCCATCATCTTGACGAGAGCTTCGAAATCATCCGGTGTTCCAGTGACGACAATGCGGTTACCGTCGGCCTCAAACTGCGAACCAAAGCTGACTCGAACCACATCTGCACCGTTCAACGAGAACTTCTCGGCAATCTGGTCGGTATCGTGCTCTTCTGAGCCAAATACGATCACCGTATCCTCTTTAATAGGCTCCGCTGCCGGGGCCGGAGATTCGATCCAAGAAACCTGGTAGTAATAGGACTCTTGCGATGAAGCCGCCAACGGTATTTCCGGAAGATCCAGCCAGCAGCGCGTCCTACGAAACGGATACACGGGAAGACTCACCTTATGGCAGACACGATCTTTGAAAAATCCGTCCCAGACGAAATCCGCTCCTGCGATGTATTGCTCCATCAGACGGCTCAAGCAAGTGACATCTGTCCGGGAAGAAAGCAGGTACTCGGCACAGATACCTTCTGCTTCTTCCGTTAGCGCACGTTTTTCAGCCTCCGTCAGGGCGGCTTCCGGCTTCGACTTGCTGTGCGTCCGAATTCTTTCCAGCACGCCAGCGGCCACCTCGCCGTTCAGCCAGCGTCCGAGCTGCGCCACGACTTCTTCTCGGGTTTCAAATTTGCATATGACCCGATCGCTGTAATGGCCTCTCCCTGTGTTTGCGGTATAGCAGAAATCTAGCAAGGAACAGTCCTCGTTAACCAGCAGCCACGACCGATATCGCAGCGCCAATTCTCTTAAGCTTTCCTCGTTGTCCGCAGATATCGCGAGCAGATAAACAGGTAATCCCTCGCTTCTTTCCGGAACGGCCGGCGCCTCCTCCAGAACGATGTGGCAATTCGTTCCGCTTATGCCAAATCCGCTTATGCCTGCCCTCCTTGGATACTGCCCGGAGCTCGGCCATTCCCGCAGGGCCGTATTGACATAGACCGGCGACTTCTCGAAAGCAATGGTACGGTTAGGAACTTGAAAATACAGGCTTGGCGGAAGCTTCCTGTTGCGCATCGCTTGCACAATTTTGATTACGCCGAATATCCCTGCCGCCTCAGAGGCATGCCCGATGTTGGTCTTCACAGATCCAATCGCACAAAATTGCTTCTTGTTCGTGTAACCCCGAAACGCCTCTTCAATTCCCCGTATCTCGATTGGATCGCCAATCTTAGTTCCTGTCCCGTGCGTCTCGATATAGGAGATCGTCGCCGGGTCAATACCGCTGTCTTTCCATGCTTGAATCATTACTTCCCTTTGGGCTGCCGGGTTGGGAGCCGTCAGTCCTACCGACCTGCCGTCCTGATTAACCGCACACCCCTTGACGACCGCGTAAATGTGATCGCGATCCTTCAGCGCCCGACTTAACGGTTTAAGCAGTACGACGCCTACGCCCTCTCCGATTCCTGACCCGGATGTGTGATGGTTGAATGCGCGCGTCCTGCTGTCGGAGGACTCAATGCCTATCTTCATGTTCTCGTTATCCAGCGGCATCAGATTAATCTTGATTCCACCGGCCAACACCATTTCGCACGTCTTCTTCCGCAGAGCTTCTACGGCGAGCGCAATCGACACAAGGGAAGACGAACACGCGGTGTCGATAAGCATCGATGGCCCTTTCAAGTCGAGCAAATACGAAATGCGGCTTGGAAGAACGGCAGGCAAGTTCCCTACCATTGCCAAAGGCAAGGATTCGGGGTCCGTCTCATACACCTGTTTGATATACATATCCCGCAGGCTGCTCGCAAAGCCGGCATATACTCCGGTTTTGGTGCCCGAAATTTTCCCTCCGCCATATCCGGCATCCTCTATGGCCTGCCAGGCATTAACCAAAAATAAGCGTTGGTGCGGGTCCATTAATGAAGCTTCTTTATACGAAAGCTTAAAGAAAGCATGATCAAATTTGTCAATTTCGCCTAAGTATGCGTTTTCGCTAAATCGGGGATTTTCCGTACCCACATGTCTCAAATACTTTGTGATATCATTTTTTCTCGTCTCCGGAAATGCCGTTACGCAATCAAGCCCGGATTCCAGATTCGCCCAGTATTCCGCAGGGGACTCGGCCATCGGCATTTGACCTGACATGCCGATGATCGCCACATCTTCATGCGTGCTTTCCGATTCCTTGATCTGATTAACGAGTTGGATCGCCGTTTCTTTGTCGATTTTGCCACGGCTTGCTCCGTCAACGACCATTCTTAAGAGCTGCTCCACGTCGATCCTCCCTCTATAAACGCTTCAACGCTTCTAATGCTTTCTCCGGACTCATATGATCGTTCAGCAGTTCGTCGAACACCGTTCTTAACTCGTCCGGAGCTGACTCCTCTGCCATTGGTTCAGCAGCAATTAACTTGCCATCAATGAATTGAGCCAGCTTGTAGATCGTTGTGTGCTCGAATATGTCGGTTATATTCACAATACCTGGATACTCTTTGTCAATCTGAGCTTGCATTCGCGTCAAAATAATGGAGTCGGCGCCCAATTCGAAGAAGTTATCGTGTACGTCCATTTCGTCGAATCCAAGGAACGATTGGCATATCTGCCCCAGCTTGGCTTCGGTGTTCGATTGTGACTCGTCGCCAGACAATCGGACCTCTTTCTTACCGGAGCTCCGGCTATCGCCTTTGTTGCTGCTTGTCCGAGCATCCACTCTATTCTTCAATGGATCAGACAACCCGAACAGCGTTGTTTTTAACATTCTGACGAAAGGTCCGTCAAAATGAATCTCGCCGATCAGCACGTTGGAGATGCTGCGATGGAACACATCGTCAAACCGTTCGATCGCATTCTTTGTCGATATCGACTTGAACAATGTGTCCACCGTGAAGTTATGCTTCACGGACATCCCCGTTTCGCGCCATGTAGACCAATTGATAGCCAAGGCCCGCTCGCCGCGATTGCTGCGGCTTTGTGCGAATGCATCCAAATACGCATTCGCCGCGATGTAATCCCCTTGGCCCGGCGCGGTTATAAGCGTGGCAATCGAAGAGAACAGTACAAAGAAGTCAAGCTTCTCATTCCGCGTCAATTCGCCCAGAATCCATGTGCCATGCACCTTCGGCGAGAACACCGCGCGGAAATCCTCGGCCTTGCGGTTAGTGATCAGCTCCGCGCCGCCGACGCCGGCTCCATGGATCACGCCATGGATAACTCCGTGCCTTGCCTTGATATCGCCCATCACCTCGCGCATCCGCGGCAGGTCCGCCACATCCGCGCTGAAGCAGTCCACCTGCGCTCCCAGCTCTTCGATCTGCCGGATGGCCTCAATCTTGCGGCGCGCTTCCACGTCTTCGCCGCTCTCCACTAAGTCCGCCCACTCTCGGCGATCCGGCATCGGAGTCCGGTTGATCATCATGAGACGCACCTTCTGCCGGGCCGCCAAATACTTCGCGACCTCCAGCCCGATGCCCCCTAGTCCGCCTGTCACGACGTATACGCCATTCTCCCGCAGCTCCACCGGTTTCTCAGGTGCCGCCGCCATATCTACCGCTTCCAGCTTCTCCGCATACCGCTGCCCTTGACGATAGGCAATGCGGTAAATCCCCTGCTGCATGCAGTCGATCTCTTCGGCGATTCGCACCGCCGGCGTCTCTGGATCAATGTCAATGTTTCGGCAAATCAGATTGGCATGTTCCTTCCGCACCGCTTTGCCCAAGCCGGCAAGCGTCGCTTGTTCAGGCCGGATGCATGCCTCTTCTCCCGTGACCTTCACGGCCGTTTCCGTAAGAAGCACAATGTCCATCTCTTGTGTCGTTTCCAGCTTCGCCACCGCTCTGGCCAGCTGGAACAGGCTGTATGTCCCGATATGCTGGTTTCGTTCCAGCTCTTCCAGCGAATCCGGAGAGGCGCCAAAGCCAATGGCCTGCACAATCCGGCGAAGTCCAGAAGCATGAGGTTCTAGCAGGCGAATGAAATCTTCCTCGTCACCGCGGACCACATAGTGCCACTGGGCCTTTTGCTCAAAGCGATCTCCGAATTCCGCTTCCAGGACATCCATTCCTTTCTCCCGGAAACGGCTGGCGAGCAATCCGCTGATCGGATTGCCGTCAGACAACACGAGCACAACCCCTTCCGACAGGGACGGCTCGTCTGACGTCACAAGCGGCAAGGACTCCCACTTCAATGCGTAAAACGTGTCTTCTCCGCCGCTTTCCACCCGATTCGCCGCCGCTTTTGCCACACCTTTCGGAATATCCAGCCAGCACCGGTTCCGCTCAAACGCATAGCCGGGGAGACTAACCTTCTTGATGTGCATCCCCTTATACAGCCGCTCCCACGGAACATAGGCTCCGGCGATATATAATTCGCATAGCTTCTCCAGCCATTCGGCGCGATCAGGTGCATAGCCATCCTCGGCTTTTCCAACCCATTCCTCGACCTGACGCTGCATCTCGTGACGTACACGGTCCGCCACTTCTTCCTTCTTCAGCGCCTGGATCGGTTGAAGCTGCAGCCGTATTCTCGCATCCGTCAATTTACTCACGAGTTCCTCGGATGTGCGGACTGCGAATGCTAGCCGAACCGACTTGTGATCCCGCCCGGTGGCCACCGTGTAGCAAATGCCGGCAAGCGAATCGGTTGCATTCCTATTCAATCGATCCAAATAATCATCCAGCATTCTCACAAGCGAGGCGGTCGAGTTGGCGGACAGCATAAACGGGAATGACTCAGCCGGAACGGACGAGACCTCGTTAGCCGGCGCTTCCTCCATCACGATATGGCAATTCGTTCCGCTGAATCCGAATGAACTTACCGCACAGCGCATTGGCTGCTCGGCGTCTGTCCACTTGCGCAGAACGCGATTCACGTAGACTGGAGAGTTGGAGAAATCTATTCTGCTGTTCGGTTTATGGAAGTTGATCGTAGGCGGCACTTCTCTATGCTTCAACGCCATTGCTGCCTTGATAAATCCGGCAAGCCCCGCGCCTTCATAGAGATGGCCAACATTGGTCTTGACGGTGCCGATGGCGCAAATGTGCTTCTTGTCCGTATACTTTTCGAATGCTTGCTGCAAGGCTTTGATCTCGATAGGGTCGCCCAATGCCGTCGCAGTACCATGCGCTTCGATAAATGCCAGCGATTCGGGTGAAACGCCCGAAGCTTCCCACGCACGGAGAAGAACCTTTGTTTGCGCTTCAGGGTTCGGCGCGGTAATACCGATTGACGCGCCGTCTTGATTAATCGAGCTGCCTTTTATGACACAATAAATTTGATCTCCATCTTCAACAGCCTGGCTCAGCGGCTTAAGCATCACAGCCGTTACGCCTTCGCCGCTTCCCGAACCCGTCGCCGTTTCGTCGAACGTCATTGTTCTGCCGTTGGACGATTCAATGCCGATCTTCATATACTCCCTGTCAAGAGGGAGTAGATTGATCCGCACGCCTCCTACGAGCGCCGTCTCGCAATCGCCGCGCTTCATGCCCATACATGCCGTGTGAAGCGCAACAAGCGTCGAGGAGCATGCCGTGTCGATGACCATCGTTGGACCAGTAAGATCAAGCAAATAAGAGATTCTGCTAGGCATCATCGCTACGATATTGCCAACCGCAGATATCGGGATCGACTCCGGGTCCGCATCCAGAATCAATTTCTGGTAGGAATCTTTGATGTTACCGGCAAATCCCATGTAAACGCCCGTTTTGGAGCCAACCAATTTACCGCCGCCATACCCCGCATCCTCTATGGCATGCCATACGGTCTGCAGAAAAAGCCGTTGATGCGGATCCATCAGCTTGGCCTCGGCAGGGGTAAGCTTGAAGAATCGGTAATCAAACTCATCTATACGGTCGAGAAAGGCGCCATTGTGGTAACGGATGTCCGCTGGCAGCGTCCCCTCAGCAAAGCTCAAGTACTCGTTCATGTCCTGCTTACGATATTCAGGGAATGCAACCGCACAATCTATACCCGCTCGAATATTCTCGTAGTATTGGTCCGCATTGTCGGCCATCGGCAACCGCGCGGCCAAGCCGATAACGGCGATGTCTTCGCTTTCCGTTGCACGGAACGTCATTCTGGAAGCGTCGGCGGCTATATTCCGATTGTCTTGCGTCTCCAACCCGATATGAGCGGCAAGCTTTGACACCGAAGTAAACGTAAACAGATCCGCCAGTTTCAATGATCCTGGGTAGAAATGCTCGATGAGTTGATGCAATTTGGACAGCATCACCGAGTCTCCGCCCAGCTCAAAGAAGCTGTCGAATACATCGATCTCATTGAAGCCAAGAATTTCCCGGTAAAAGCCTCCAATGGTCCGCTCAAAGTCGGAATAGATTCCCTCATCACGACCCGTAAGCTTGACGTCCGGGATTGTCGCAGTGATCGCTTGTGCTACGCCCGGCACCTTGGCTCCATTCAATGCTTTTTGTTTCGCGATGATCGTTTTGAAAGCGTCCGATAGATGGAACTCCATATGTTCCAGCAGTAGAAAATGCTCTCCCTCCACATGAGGCTCGCCGATTACAAGTCTATCGATAGGCGCTTGGATGACCTTATGGAAGGCTTCTACTGCGGATTTCGTATCGATCGCTTTGAAAATCAAATCCTTATTAAATCCGTATTTAACAGCCATGCCCGCTGATTTCCACGATACCCAGTCGATCGTGACGGAAGGCTTGCCCCGCTTTTTGCGATATGCCGAGAAAGCATCCAAGTAGCTGTTAGCCGCAACATAATCTCCCTGGCCAATCTCTCCAATGATCGAAACGCCGGAGGAGAAAATAATGAAGAAGTCGAGGTCGTCCCCATCGGTTATTTGGTCCAAAATCCAGCAGCCGTCGATTTTGGGTTCAATGACCTGAGCAAACCGCTCTTCAGACTTTCTTGCTAGGAATCCGTCCCCTGGAATGCCCGCTCCGTGGATGACCCCGTTGATGGTTCCATAAGTGTCGCGGAGTTTGGCGAAGAGCTCCTCGCATGCAGCCATTTCAGCGATGTCGACGGAATAATACGCGACTTTCGCGCCTTTTCTTTCCAGTTGAATCATTTTCTTAATCCGTTCAACGCTCTCCGTGTCGTTAGAAGACGCCAATACAGCCTCCCATTGCTGTCGAGGCGGCAGCGGAGTTCTGCCCAGCAACGCCATTTTGACACCTGAATAGTCCGCTATTGAATCGGCAATTTCAAGACCGATGCCGCCGGTCCCGCCCGTCAGAACATAAACGCCATCGGTTTTCCATCGGTATGCTGGCACCGAATCCGGCTTCCTATCCCATTCCTCGAATTGCTCGACGAACCGCTTGTCACCCCTCAAACCGACGAGGAAGGACTTCAGCGAAGGATATTCAATTTCATTCGTGATCTGTTCCAGCGCAGGAAGCTCGCCGACATCCAGACACCTGCATTTCAGATGAGGATATTCTTGCGTGATTACTTTGGCCAAGCCGAACATGGACGATGAAGACGGTTTTATTTCCTTCTCTTCACCGCTGATTCCGAACACCGAATCCCCGATCACCGTCATCTGGATGGTATCTTTGCTCGGATATTCGTTTATCAGTGCTTTGGTCATATAAAAAAGGCTGTACAAGCCCGCTTGTTGTGATTCTCTCAATTCATCCAAATGGGTAGGATTGTCTCGTCCAAGCCCCCATAGATGAACGATTCTCGATATCTGTCTGCCTTTCAATGCATCGATCAGACGGAGGAAGCTCTCTTCCGAGCTCTCCATCTTGTAGCCATACTCCGTCTGCTCAAAGTTATGGCCCAAATCAACTTCTACGACATCGCAATTGTTGTCCTTGAATACTTGGGCGATGCGCCTGCCCAAACCGGTATGATCATTAAATACAAGCATGGTGCCGGTAACCGGCGTTTCCACGCGAAGCGACGATTTCTCGAACGGCTCCGGCTTCCAATTCATTCTGTAGAACAATTTCTTCTCGGCCGCAGCACCGACGGAGTCGAACTCCGCCCAGCATCGCAATTTATCAAAAACGTATGCGGGCAGCCGAACTACGCCGGGGGCCGCACCTTCAAATAGAAGCGGCCATTGGATATCGGCGCCTTGCTTGTAAACTTCACAAAGCTCGGACCATCCTTCTGGCGTTCTCTCCTCTTGTTTGGCAAGCCTCGCCACAAGCTGTTTGGCTTTATTCTGGATAATGCGCCATTCGGCCGTTTTTTCCTTTTTCTGATCGATGGGAGGATTGGCGATTCCATCGTTTTCTGCGCTTTCAACAAATTTGTCCACTTTATTCCGTAAATCGGACAAGCTTTCAAAAGGAAATGCCACACGATAACCGTAATGGCCGCGCCCTACCGTAACCGTATAGCTGATCACTTCCAGCGAAGTTCTGGCATCCATGCTGTGAAGCGCGTCCGAATATTGGCATGCGAGTTCCTTTAGCGATTGTTTGGAATGGGCGGACATTGTAAAAATAAACGGACCTGTCTTATCAGACACGTCAAACGATGGTTGAGGCGCCTCTTCCAATACAATGTGGCAGTTCGTGCCGCTGATCCCGAATGAACTAACGCCACATCTCCTAGGGTGATTCGATGCAAGCCATTTCCGATTTCCCGCGTTGACGTATACCGGCGAACCCGAGAAAGGAATCGTCCTGTTCGGCAGTTTAAAATTGTTCGTGCTAGGAATCGTCGAGTTTCTAAGAGCGAGAACGGCCTTGATCAGATTGGCAATCCCCGCAGCCTCGTACAGATGACCGGTAGAAGTTTTAAGCGAACTGATCGCGCAAAACTGCTTGCGATCGGTGAATCGGGCGAAGGCATTGGAAATTCCTTTTACTTCTATCGGGTCGCCAAGATGTGTGCCCGTACCATGCGTTTCGATATAGGCAATGGTCTCCGGATCAATCCCCGCGTCATTCCATGCTTCGGCCAGCACCTCTGCTTGGGATGCCGGATTTGGCGCCGTAATGCCGATCGAATAGCCGTCCTGATTAACTGCAGCTCCTTTGATGACGGCGTATATTTGGTCTCCATCCTTAAGCGCTTGCCGCAGCGGCTTCAACAGGATTGCCGCGACACCCTCGCCCGTGCCCGCACCATCGGCCCTATCGTCAAATGCCCTTGTTCTGCCATCGCTCGATTCAATGCCTATTTTTTCATTCGCCTTGATCTCCGGAAATAAGCTCAGCTTGACGCCTCCCGCAATAGCCATGTCGCACTGACCGTTGCGCAGAGCATCGCAAGCCAGCTTGACCGAAACAAGGGAAGAAGAACAAGCCGTATCCACAACCATGGTTGGTCCCTTCAAATCAAGGTAGTAGGATATTCGGCTAGGCAATATAGCGGACAGGTTGCCCACGATAGAAGTGGCGTCAAATTCCTTCGTATCGTAAATCAAGCGACTGTAGCTATCACGAACGTTGCTGGCGTATCCGACATAAACCCCCGTTTTGCTGCCAGCGAGACGAGTACCTCCATAACCGGCATCTTCGATCGTTCGCCACACGGTTTCAAGGAAGATTCTCTGATTCGGGTCCATAAGACTCGCTTCCTTAGGCGAAAGCTTAAAGAAGCGATAGTCGAACTTGTCGACATCGTGAAGATAGGCGCCATCGGCAAACCGTACCTTATCCGCAGCTTGTCCCGCTCTCTCATAATAACTAGCGAGGTCTTTCACACGCTCGGAAGGAAACGGCCCGATACAATCCGTTCCACTTTCTATAACTTTCCAGAAATCTTCCGTGCTGTCAGCAAAGGGCAATCGGACATCCATTCCGATTATTGCGATGTCCTTGGAGTCGGCCCGTTCCTGTCCCTTCAACATCTTCAGCAGTTCGACAGCCGTGCCTTTATTAATTTTTCCATCGCGTATATTTTCCACGACGTACTTATAAATTTGTTCCATCGCGATTTCTCCCCAAATTGTGAATCTTCAGATTTTATCCAGCATGGAGATGATCTCATCGAGTGAGGCAGTCCCTGAGTCAATACTGTCTACGAGGTCGTGAAGCTGCGCCTCCAGCTCTTCATCTGACTTGGTCACCTTCTTGCTTATCGGTACCGACTCGCGTTCCACAAATCGGGCCAGCTTGGCAACGCTTGGATGCTCAAAGATATCCGCAATTGTTGTCTTGCCCGGCAAAGCTTGCTCCAATCTAGCTTGAATCTGTTTCAATAGAAACGAGTCCGCACCAAGCTCGAAGAAGCTATCCTCGATATGGATTTCCTGATACTGCAGCACATCTCTACAAATCCCGGCGATGATAACTTCTGCTTCGGAATAATCTTCTTGCTCTTTCCCCATCATGATGACCGCTTGTTTAGTTATGGAAGCACTTGACGGAACAGCGCTCTCCCGTACTCGTCGCGAACCGCTTCTTTCATTCAGCCGGATTTCAATTGAGGCATCCAATTGATAGATGCCAGATTTCAGGCTGGAAATGAGCGGCCAATCATAATTCAATTCACCAATCAATAGCCGTGGCAGGCCTAGCTCGGAGACGCCCGACAGCGCCTGCATCGCATAAGATGTACGCATCGCCTTAAACATAGTGTCAACAGCAAAACCTATGTTTGCAGCCATCCCAACTTCTTTCCACGTAGACCAGTTGATTGTGATGGAAGGTTTGCCTTGGCTCGATCGATATTCGCTGAAGCAATCCAGATAAGCGTTGGCGGCCACGTAGTCGCTTTGACCGGCAGCGCTGAAATAAGTCGCAACAGACGAGTATAGATAGAAGAAGTCAAGGTTGTCCTGTTCCGTTAACCGGTGAAGCAGCCATGTGCCATACACTTTTGGATCAAAAACGTCACGAAATTGTTTGTCGTCTTTGTCCATCATATCGACCGACATTCCAACGCCGGCGGCATGAATAATGCCATGAATGTCACCGTACACAGCTCTTACTCGCTCCAGAACTTCCGACAATCTCTCTTCGTCCGCTATATCGACGGCAAAGCAATCGATGGTTGAACCATTACGCTCCATGTCGATCAGACGCGTCATTTTCTCGGCAAGTGAATGTTCTGGATGTCTAGCAAGCCAGCTTGCGCGCTCTTCTCTGGCTGGATACTCCGTACGGCTGAGCAGAATAACGTGTACATTCGCTTGTGCAACAATAAGGCTGGCGGTTTCCAAACCGATTCCGCCCATACCTCCGGTTATGACATATACGCCCGACTCTCGAATTGGCAAAGCATTAAGCTGCGACGGCATCGCGCCTACCGGACACAATTGTTGAATGTAACAATCGCCTGCTCGTAAAGCGGTGTGATAATACCCGGCCTTTAAGGCGATTTCTTCAAGCAATTGGCTAGGGCTCGTCATTTCATCAATATCCATGCATCTGCATTTCAGATGCGGATGCTCTTTGCCTACCACTTGGCCTAGACCAAATAACGTTGCATGCTCGGGACTGATCCGGTGCGGCGCGTCGCCCGCCTGATACACATTGGCCGCAACCAGGACAATATCCGTGTCGGAAGCCGGTTGACAACGGATATACGCTCGAATCAAGGCATACAAGGCATGCACCCCTCGCCGTTGTGACGCTCGCAAGTCCGTTAATTCGTTTACCGGTCCTGTGTCAAGACTGGACAAATGGATGATCTGATCGATGCGGCCTGCCTCGATATCAGAGAACATCCGAACATAATCTTCCTCCCCGCTCAACTCGAATGATGTAGGAGCCAGCTGTGCAAATCGTTCACCTATCACCGCTTCAATGACTGTAATGCCTTGCCGTCTGTAATGCTCTGCTAGGAATTCCCCATATCCTTGATGATCTTTCATGATGAGGATGCAGGCATTCTGCGCTGCGTATGGTTGCGGTACAGCCGGTCGCGACACCCATTTCCATGCGTAATACGCAGGAACCGTCTCATCTGCTTGATGCATCGGAGCGGACTCCGGAATCGGCAGCCAGCATCGTTGTGGCGAAAGATTCGCGAAGGGCGCGTTCACCCTCACCCTGCGCTCAGCGTTGTATACCAGTTCCCATTCCACATCTCCCATGTCTACATAAGCCTGCGCCGTCTCTCGAAGCATGTCCAATGGACTTTCCCAGGAGACGGAAGCATCCTTCAGCTTTAACCGCAGCCGCTCGCATTGTTCACGACTGTTGCGAAGCTGCGCTTCATTGGAGTTGTGCCTTGAATTAGCGCGATAGTAGAACATCGACGAAGGCCGATCGAATGGTCCTTTTTGTTCCAGCTCCAGCAGCATGCTGAGCAGTTCATTTGCATCCTTGGCAACAGCCGCCAGCCGGATACGGTGGTGTGTACGTCCCGTATTTGCTGAATAGCAAATATCGGAGGCTCTTTCCCGATTCGATGCGATATGTTCTCGGATGCGACAAATCAGCTGATGAAGGGAGCTCTCGTCTTTGGCGGACAAGGTCAAAATCAACGCAGGTGATTCTGAATATGCAGGAGCCGCCGGAGCTTCTTCCAATACGACATGTGAGTTCGTACCGCTTATTCCGAATGAGCTGACGCCGCATCTGCGCGGCGCGCGACCCGTCTGCCATGTCCGTAAAGCCGTATTGACGTAAACGGGGGAAGCGTGAAACGGGATTTTTCGGTTCGGATAATCAAAGCTAATGCTCGGCGGAAGTTTTTTATGGGTTAAAGCTGCTGTCGCCTTGATGATTCCGGCAATGCCCGCAGCTTCGTATAAATGGCCGATGTTGCTCTTAACCGAGCCGATGGCGCAAAATTGTTTTTTGGCCGTATATCTGCTGAATGCTTGGGTGAGCCCGTCCATTTCAACCGTGTCGCCCAGAATCGTTGCCGTCCCATGCGCTTCGATTAACGAAATCGTTTCAGGATCAACCTCCGCATCCTCCCAGGCTTTGATCAGAACATCTCGCTGCGATGTTGGGTTAGGCGCGGTAATTCCCATGGACATGCCGTCTTGATTGGTCGCGCTGCCCTTGATGACAGCGTAAATCTGGTCATTGTCCCTTATGGCTTGTTGCAAAGGTTTTAACAGCAGAACGCCTGCTCCTTCGCCTAAACCGGAGCCGTCAGCGGAATCACTGAACGTATGCGTACCGGCATCGGACGATTCAATGCCGATCTTATAATAAGATCGGTCCACGGGCAGTAACGATAGTTTCACCCCTCCAGCCAATGCCATCTCGCAATCTCCACGCCGGAGCGATTTGCACGCCAGATCGATCGAGACAAGAGAAGAGGAACATGCGGTATCTACTACGATTGCCGGACCTTTCAGATTAAAGGTGTAGGCAACTCTTCCAGGTATCATGGAGACCAGATTGCCTGAAGTCGAGAGTGGCAGCAGAGAAGGATCTATGTTCTCAATCATCTCTTTATATTTGAATCCATCAATATCCCCGAGTATTCCGGCGAATACACCCGTATTCGAGTTTGCGATCTTCCCACCGCCGTAACCGGCGTCTTCAATCGCCTCCCAAGCGGTTTGCAGAAAGATCCGCTGAAGAGGGCTCGTTAGACTCGCTTCCTTTGGCGTCATTTTGAACATTTCATAATCGAACTGATCGATGTCCTCTAGATAAGAACAATGAAGATACTTGACCTTCTCCATATCCGTCTCGATATAATTCAAATAACGGTTCGCATCCTCACTGCGCGAATAAGAAAGCTCATTCACACAATCCAGTCCGTTTTGCACAATCTCCCAAAATTCCACCAAATTCGCCGCATAAGGAAATCTGAGCCCTATCCCGATTATGGCAATATCCTTGGATGACGTTTCAGAGACATCTTTTATAAGGGATTGCCTATCTGTCCGACGATACAGATCATCAATTTTTAGCGAGCTCATTCGGTACGTCCTTTCGTCACAATAAGTCTACGATTCCTTGGCCAATAAAGAATCTTCGAGCGCTTGCAGGGCATTCGACATGTTCTGGACGAACGAGGCCGCGAATGGCTCGCCAAGCATACGATTGAATTCCATGTACACGCCCATCCGCTCTCCTTCCTCGAACAGTTCCACAACGATTTCGAAATACTGGCTTGGTTTTGGCGTTCGCGGCATCAAGCTCCGTCGGTAGATCAGCACACGAATCGCGTTTGCGGGTGCCTGATTCGGTACGACTTCAAGCTCCGACCACTCGAAGAAGCTGGACAAATCTTTGCGCTTCGATAAGCGATTTACAAACGTGCACAGCTCTGTATAATCCGAAAATTGTGCAACCGGGATCGAGACTGGAACGACTACCCCTTCTTCTTCCAGCATCATGTGTAGGATACAGTGATCCTGTTGAGCCAAACCAGACAAGATTGGCGCCGGTACAGTCGCGAGCAAGGCATGCACGCTGATTCCTTCAGCAGTCGCATAGTGCTGGAAGCAGGCTTGCGTTTCTTCCGTCAGTACCATTTCATACTTTTTGAAAGTCATGCGATTGGGGTCGCAGTATTCAATCGGAACTTCTATGCCTTCAATCGCAGCTTCCTTCTTGTTCTGCTGAAGCCGCGCAATTTGATAGGCCGTCGGGTATGAAAAAATGTCCGTCAGCTTGAGCTTGCCTGGATAATGTTCATTCAATCGTTCAAAAAGTTTAGAAAGCAGCATGGAGGACATGCCATAGTCTTTGAAATTATCGTGTAAACTTAAATTTCGGGCCCCCAGCAGCTCCCGGCAAATCGCCAATATGGTCTTCTCGGTCTCGGTCTCCGTCTCAGCGTTCGCTGGGAGCAGCGCATGATCGTCTTCTTGGGATAGGCGCCGATAGATGTCATCAAACTCGCCGCTGCTCCATCTGTCCGCCAATTGAATCCGCTGGATCTTGCCGCTTGTCGTTTTGGGCACCTTCCGAATCGGAATCACTTTGGAGACAACCAGGCCCGTTGCTTCAAGAATATGCTTTCTTACTTCAAGCGCGAGGGGTGCAAATTGCTCAAGCGCTTTGGTATAGGCAATAAACAACAGCAGCTCTTCTTCATGCCTTTCTTGATTCAACGAGCCAACTGCTGCTACATCGCCCAGTTGTATCCCATCTACTTCAGTGGCTAGACGTTCGATATCGTGGGGATATATATTTTGTCCCTGAATGATAATGAGTTCCTTTACCCGGCCTGTAATGACGAGACGACCCTTCCTCATGAACCCTAAGTCACCGGTGTCAAGCCATCCATCCGACGTCATCACTTTATTGGTCGCCTGTGGATTCTTATAATAGCCTTTCGTTACATTCTTACCTCTGATCTGAATGTGACCGATGATATCGTCCTCAAATACAAGACCATCGACGTCAGCGATGCGAATTTCACAATCTTCTATCGCTTCTCCGACATCAACAAGCTTCAGCACATGCTGATCGCCCTGGGTGCATTCGCGAATTTTATTTCCAATATTTAAATATCGCCGGTCTACAAGAAACTCAATAAGCCCGGATTTCACCTTCGGGATCGCTGCGCCAACTGTCGCCTCAGCCAATCCGTACACGTTGCAGATCGCTCTTTCGCTTAATCCGTAAGGCTGCAGCACGCTCAGCAAATCTCGTTCGATGTCTGGCGAAATGGGCTCAGCTCCCGTCACAAGCAGCCGAGCGCTCCTTAAATCCATTTGGTCCTTGCCCGCAGGTTTAAAGGAGGAAAGAAAAAATTTGTATGCAAAATTAGTAGCGAACAGAATAGTGGCCCGATACTCGGCGGCTTTCTGAAACCATAGCGCAGGCCGCCTTATGAATAACCAAGTCTGCATGCTAATCTGATTGATATTAGCGTATAGGGGATACAGGTGACATCCAATGAGCCCCATATCATGCGTAAGCGGCATCCACCCGAATACGGAATCGTTAGGCGTCGTTTCAAAAGCGATGCTTATCGCCCGCAAATTTGCGATTAGATTCTCATGGGATAAGACAACACCTTTAGGTTCGCCGGTAGAACCGGAAGAGAACTGGATAAATGCCGTGTCTTTCTCCGAAGGCGACGCAATGACCGCCTGCGAGCTCAATGATTCATCCCGTTCATCCACGAGCTCCTCCGCATACAAGGTCGATTGCATCATCTGCGGCATCGCTGCTTCCTCCGGCCGCCCTGCGGAAAACGTGCGAAGGGTGTCCACCCTGTCCCGGTAAGCAACGAGATACGGTTGGTCAAGCATTGCCCATATCTTAAACAGCTTTAAATTATGCTCATGATTGTTGCCCACGGTGACGGGCACCGCCACGATTCCTCCTAAAATACATGCCCAGAAAACATAAAGAAACTTCTCATTATCTTCAATTTGAAGGATGAGCTGATCGCCGGCCTTTAAGCCGGCTTGTTGCAGTTTCGCCAACACGGCTGAGGATCGTCGGTACAGCTGACCATAAGATACGTTGTGCTCATGGTTACCCGTTTTCAGAAACGTCAGGCCGTTTTGATGATCG
Organism: Paenibacillus cellulosilyticus; assembly: GCF_003182255.1. GTDB lineage: Bacteria > Bacillota > Bacilli > Paenibacillales > Paenibacillaceae > Paenibacillus_T > Paenibacillus_T cellulosilyticus. The sequence continues at coordinate 317,520 of NZ_QGTQ01000002.1, forward strand.
TTTTCATAGGGCTGGATAAGTGCGATCAAATGAGAACTTTGCATCGGGGTTTGCACCTCCTTCTAATAGCTACTTCTGATTGTTCGATCAGAGGGCGTAACTAGGCCGCAAGGTGATGAGCCGCTTCGACCACAGATCGATACAGGCATCGATGATTTCTTGCGCTGCGAGATCCGTATGTTCGAATTGCTCTATCCACTCTTCCAAAGTCTTCTCTTCTTCCGCACGCTCCAATATATGAAACACATCTTCAGAAATGGTGGATTTGTACTTTTCCTCAAAGTGAAGCCGAATGTAATGGTTCGTTTTTCTTTTGCCGTCGGCGCCGCTGCCTATCGATTTTTTCAGCTCTGCTTGCGCTAGTCGGCCTGGTATAAGCTCCAAATAATTGTCCTTGCTGATCGTTTTCTTCTCGATCAAATAATCGCCGATCACCAAGGCGTGAATATTAGTCGTCAAGAAGCTGACAATCGCATCTTCTTCCGAATCGACGATCGGTTCCGCATTATTGTTGAACGATGTATTCAAAAGAATAGGCACTCCGGTTAATTTCCGGAATTCATTGATTAAACTCCAATATCTTTCGTTTACATCTCTGGATACCGTCTGGATTCGAGCGGTCCCATCGACGTGGGTGACTGCGCCTAACGACGATTGTTTATCTTGTTTCGTGGCAAGCACGAAATTCATATACGAATAAGGCGCCTTCGTACTAGGCATTTCGTAATAATCGCTTACATATTCCTCAAGAATAGACGGCGCGAATGGCCGATATCCTTCCCTCTTTTTAACCATTTCGTTAATAATTTTTTTGTTTTCCGCAGGTCTTGGATCAGCCAATATACTTCGATTTCCGAGTGCGCGAGGACCAAATTCGGATCGACCCTGAACCCAGCCGATTACGGAACCTTCCGCTAACAGCCTTGCCGTGAGCTCCACGATATTGTCCGCTTTTTTGAAAGTGATGAATTTGTCCCATTTCTTCAGCACTTTATCCAACGTGTCGCTTGCCGGAATATCCGTTCCCCAATAAAGATGGCGCAGCTTTTCCGTCCCAATGTCAGCATTCAGCTTGCGGGATAACAATAACGCGCCGCCCAGCGCGTTACCCGCATCATGAGAGGCAGGCTGAACAAACACTTCATCAAACAGACCCGAATATAATATTTTGCCGTTCAGACTGCAGTTGTGCGCCACACCTCCTGCTAGACATAACCTCGTATGTCCAGTCGACTTCTGGAAGTGGGTCAGCATATGCATGACGACTTGTTCTAACGTTTCCTGCAATGCAGCCGCAACGTCTTTATGCTCCTGCGTAAATTCCTCTCCTTTTAACCTCGGATTCAGTGCATCTATCAGCACGAAATACCAACCCGTGTTCAGCCTAAATTTCCCGTCCGGCAGTAACGTATACGCCTTCTTGAAAAGTCGTCTGAATACGCTTGGATCGCCGTATGGAGCCAATCCCATTACTTTGTATTCGTCGTGTGTAGAATAGCCAAGTAATCCAATAACGGTGTTATAAAACCCTCCTAAACTATCATTATTAGAAATATGATGAATAGGTTTCATGGCATCCTTATTTGCATCGAAAATAATGCCTGCATCCCCTTCCGGTGATGCGCCATCAATTGTCACTACGAGACTTTGGTCGAAACCGGACATATAATAGGCACTGGCTGCATGGCAATAATGATGGTTTACGTATACGATGTCTTCCTTGCTATAGCTCAAATTAAAATATTGCTGAAGTCGTTCTGCCAACCACGCTTTAGGGTCGCGGAAAGTTAAATCGCGATATTGATTGCGGTATGTAATCGTTTCAAATTTAGCCTGTGGCTCTGCGCTGTAGTATACGATTTTATCAATATCGCCCAGCTGAATCCCTTGCGTATCCAGACAGCTCTGTATGGCATGAACAGGGAACTTGCCTGTATGTTTAATTCGGTTGAGCCGCTCCTCTTCAAATGCAGCTACCACTTTCCCGTCTTCAATTAAGACTGCGGCAGAATCATGGACCATTGCGCCTGAAGTTAATGTAGGTTTAAAAAAATCTTCATGCGGGAAATCCATCCCTCCCGCTATCCCAAGAATTCTCATCTTATTAACCACCTTCCATGAACACGCTTAAGCGGTTTGGATGCTGTTTAATACACGGTTGATTTGTTGAATCATAATGCCGAAGCTGTCATTGATATAAAAATGTCCGCCCTTGAATTTGGCTATCGTACACTCATTAGTCGTATGATTACGCCATTCCTTCAAATCCGTTCGATTAACGTCCGCATCTCCAATTCCGGTCATCACATGGATAGCGGCGGTCAATGGTTCCCTGTTTGCCTCGTACACGTAGGTCTCCATTAATTCAAAATCGGCCCGAAGGATTGGAATAAACGTTTGTGCCAATTGGGTATCTTCAAACAACTCCTTAGTAGCACCGCCAAGCTCAAGGAGATTTTCCTTCAACTGTTCCTCGGGGAAGGAGGAATCAAATATTTCTCTCCGATTGATATGCGGAGGCCTTCTGCCGGACATAAAAATGACAGTCGGTTCTCTCTGTCCTAATTGCTTAATTTTGTGAACTAATTCATACGCCAGCACGGAGCCCATGCTATGACCGAAAAAAGCGTAAGGCTCGTCCTGAATATCGTTCTGGATCTGTCCATACAAATCGTCGACAGCCTCTTGAAAGTTCTTATAAAATGGATTCTTCATTCGGCTTCCCCTGCCAGCTAGCTCGACGGGCATCAATTCAATAGACTCGCTCAAATATTTTTTCCATTTGAGATAGCCTAATGACGAGCTACCAGCGAAAGGAAAGGCGAACAGTTTCAATTTACTCATTGTTGAACCAACCTATTTGAACATATAATTCGTATTCAGATTAATTTCGGCGCATTTTTGATGAAGGTATGTGTTCACCTCATCTTCTAAGCCTTTCTGCAGATCCGTTCTGATTTCAGGAAAATAACCTAGGAAGTTAAAATATTTAGGATTGAGATTATGAGGGTTAATTCGCCGGTAAAGTTTATCCGAGTACTCCGATTTTCTCTTAAACGTTTGTTTCATACGCGGGTTAGGGGATTGTTCGGTGTATTGTTCGAATCCATCAAGCTCCACTCTTACTTTATTGAGATAGATCACTTTTATTTTTTTTCTTAACGCAAAATTCATTGCTTCTTCCAGCTTGTTGATAATAGGTTCGCCCTTATCGTTAAGCGACGTATTGCAAAGCAGCGGAACTTGCGTGTCTTCATTAAATATTTGCAGCAGTTGGTATAAATCTTCGTTATCCTGTTGATTAACCGTTTGAATTCTCGCTGACTTATCCAAGTGGAGGACGGCCGGAACCTGCGAGAATTTGTCTTCTTTAACGATTGCCGTTTGAAGCATATACGGCGAAGATATATCATCTTCGAACCACTGCCCCAGATGCTGCTCCATGATCAACGGTGCAACCGGCCGCCACCATTCTCGCTCTTTAATGATATTTAGTTTAGTCTTCGAATCCTCATTTCTTGGATCCGCGAGCAAACTTCTGTTGCCTAGGGCACGGGGACCCACTTCCGAGCGATTATTAAACCAAACAATTGGATCGTTTTTAATGTCGGAAAGAAATTGATCGGCAATAAAGTCGCCATGGCTTTTCACGAATTGATTGTATTTCGTTAATATTTCGTCTAATGAATGGTCACGGTCCCCGTAATATGCATGTTGAAAATCGAAGTTGAATTTCCCATGTTTTTTATGAAACGCATATAATCCGATTCCGAGAGACATTCCCGTATCGTTCACACAAGGCGGGGCGATGAAGCCTTTAAATTTATACTTGTTCATTAAGTGCGAATTGGTCGGACAATTCAACGCAAAACCGCCCGTCATGGAAAGATAGGTATCTTCCGGATCGATGTCGAATTGGCGGAGCGCCTGCTCTACATTTCGTTCCATGATTTCTTTAGAAAGCTGCTGAATAATACACATAACGAATGCGATTTTATTCTCCTCGTAGGTGAATCGGTCGCTCAATTGCGACTCGGGCAATTTGGCAAACTCATCTTCCAATTCGTTAAATAATAAATTCAGATCCTTAAAAGTATCATAGAGGATGTCGTATTTTTGAATGAGCAATGACTCCCGAAAGAAATCCTTCTGACAATCAAACTCGATAGCACTGCCAAGGGCCATCAGCGTTCCTTCCTGCAGTCCATATCTAAACGCGGGATATGCCCATAACTGGGCTGGCGAATTTGTCGGAAAATGAGTAACCTTACCTTTATCTGCGTAGCAGCCGGGATAATAATATTTCATCTGCTCCGCCGCTGCGGAAGTCAACTTAGGAAAAAATTCTGGCCCTCCGTCCACTGCGAAAGCTAAAATTTTCTCATTATGAAAGATTTCAGTATTCAATAAAACGCCGGAATACAAGTGACACAATCCGTGATAAGCATATTCAGGCATTTCGACAAAGGAGTGATAATCATTCACCGTCGAAATCTTCGGAGATCCCCAAACTTCTTGCATATCATCGATAGTCAAATGATACTCGGCAAGTAATTCATTAATAAACTCTACTGCGTGTTCCGTATTCAGGAAGGAATACGCATGATGCTTATACCCTGTAAGACGTTCCAGTTCCCAATAATGAACCAAGGAAACGTTATCATTTTCCTTCAAGAATAGTGCAATATTGTTATCATGCCTCGTTACAATATCAAACGCGTGGCAATATTCATCGATAACGATGTAGGTAGCCAAGTAGTATCCGTCTTGCATATCATCACTCCCAATCGATTGGATATTCTCATTATTGGAATTTGTGCTTATTTCGCAGGTTTCAGCTTAATCAGCCTTAACGACCAGAGATCGATGAAGGTATCCCTAATAATCTCCTTCGTATCTTTAGAAATTTCCGGCTTCTCAGGCACCAATTCCGCTAACGGTTTATGTCCATCGGACTCTTCAATCATTTGAAATACGGCTTCCGGAATGACTTTGCTATACTTATTTCCAAAATGCATTCGGATTTCATGGATATTTTGTTTTTTTCCATCCTCCGTATAGCCGATTGATTGTTTCAACTCCGAACCGATCAGCCTTTCTGGTACCATATGCATGTATTGTTCCTTGCTGATCGCCTTTTTCTTGATTATGTAATCACCGATAACCAAGTAATGAATATTCGTCGTAAGAAAGCTAACGATCGCATCTTCTTCCGAATCAACGATTGGTTCAACATTATTGTTGAATGAAGTGTTCAACAACACCGGTATGCCGGTTAATTGCCTGAATTCATCAATTAAGGACCAATACTTTTCGTTCGTCTCTTTCGACACCGTTTGTACTCTTGCCGTTCCATCGACGTGCGTAACGGCGCCCAGTAAAGACTGCTTGTCTTCCTTCGTCCTTAGGACGAAATTCATAAAAGAGAGAGGCGCCTTCGTGTCCGGCATCTCATAGTAATCCCCCACGTATTCTTCAAGAACGGAAGGAGCGAACGGCCGATATCCTTCTCTTTTTTTGACCATCTCATTGATAATATTTTTGTTTTCTGCCGGCCTTGGATCCGCCAATATGCTTCGATTCCCCAATGCGCGCGGCCCAAATTCCGATCGTCCTTGAACCCAGCCGATAACCGCGCCGTCCGCAATCAACTTTGCGGTTGATTTTGCAACATCGTCCACTTTTTCATAGTCAATCAAATCATCCCATTGGTGCAACAAGTCATTCAGGTCGTCACTGCTGCCAATTTCGGTTCCCCAATAAAGATGACGAAGCGTTTCCGTCCCTTTATCTTTGTCCAGCCTTTGGGATAACAATAATGCTGCACCTAACGTGTTGCCTGCATCATGGGCTGCCGGCTGCACAAACACCTCGTCAAAGAGACCGGAATACAAGATTTTTCCGTTCATCGAGCAATTATGTGCTACCCCGCCTGCCAAGCATAGCTTCGTATGACCTGTCGCCTGACGATAATGGTTCAATACGTGCATGACAATCGTCTCCAGCGCTTCCTGCAGCGCCGCAGCCAAATCCTTATGCTCTTGTGTAATGGGACCGCCCTTTTTCCGCGGCGTCATAAATTCAAATAGTGCTGTTGACCAAGCAAGATTGATCGAAAATTTCCCATCCGGGAGCAGCGTATAGGCTTTCTTCAAGTATCTTCTAAATTTGGCTGGATCACCGTAAGGCGCCATCCCCATGACCTTATATTCGTCATGCGGATGGTATCCCAACACGCGAATGACCGAAATGTAAAAGGCCCCTAAGCTGTGCTCGTTCGGGATGCGATCGAGCACAGTGAATTGATCGCCTTCCGCACTGATGATGTATCCGGCATAGCCTTCCCTCGATTCCCCATCCAGCGTCACCGTCAAGCTTCTATCAAAGCCTGACATCAGATGCGCGCTTGCGGCGTGACAAATATGATGTTCAACGAACTGTATTTTTTTACGGTCAATTTGAGTGCCGTCCTGCTTATCTATCACGTCAGCCAAATAGTCCCTCGTGCTTTTATGAAGGGAATCCCGGTAGAAAAACTCGTCTCGAACGATCAGATCGCATTCTTGTTCTCTGGCCGTCAATACAATTCGGTCAATATCCGAATACGTTACCCCAAGCTGTTCCAAACAAAATTCCATCGCATGCAGGGGGAATTTCCCTGTATGCTTGATCCTGCTTAACCGTTCTTCTTCGATCGCCGCAACGACTCGACCATCTTTCACCAGCACCGCCGCAGCATCATGAGGAATTCTTCCAAAATCGAACGCTCGCAAATCCTCATGCGGCAGCTCCAATCCTCCGTGAATACTTAAAATCAGCATCATTTCCCTCCATTCATCTTAATGATTCAAGCCTTTTGCCGTTCCGGTCCTACTTTATATCGCCGACGAATTACTCTCTGTTACTTGGAGCCGTTCTTCTACATATTCTTTTAGTTTTTGCAAGGTGTTAAAATATTCTGCATCCAAAGAACCATCATCGAATTCAATATCAAATTCATTTTCGAGCGCAACAATGAGTTTGATGAATGTGATTGAATCGATTTCCAGATCAAGAAGATCGCGATCGAGAAAGTCCTTGTCAAACACACTCTCATCCATTAACCCCTCTGCCACCTGCTTCACTATTTCCAAAAATTTTGAATCGATTGTATTTTCTCTCATAATTATATCTCCTTTCACTTTTTAGTTATTTATAACATCCTACCGATTCATCCTTCAATAACCTTTCCACCGTTTCTGTAATATTGACATTTATCTGTAATATTGACATTTATCTCGTTGATTCGATACCACATAGAGCTTGGAGCGGACCCGGGTCGCACATCAATATGTCAACGTTTGCAATGGTAAATTTAATACGGATTGACTGATGTGGAAAATTAGGGTAAGTTAATAACAAATGATTTTGTTGTGATATTAACAACAATGCACCGACCAAATCATTTCCTCTATGATCAACACTACCGCTTGTTACTAACACAACGTTTGTATGCATATCGCCCCAACGTCCATTAACCCCATGACCTGGCGTTTTCGTTTCTTGTCATTCCAACTCGAAGCACTTGAACTAGATCCGAGTATTTATTCGTAATTTCAGCAAAGCCCTCCTAGCTACGTTTACTTTCTTTAAGTACATCTCGCGTTATGGAAAGCGATGATCGTCATGAAGAGCAACAGCATTTTTTATAGGGAGAGATTAAGCAAATGACGGAGTGTACAATAACCTCGGTCTACCGACAGATGCTCTTTTCTCAGGGTAGTATCCAATTTGATTATGGATTGAATCAGCGCTTTTTGATAAGTTGCAATCATCCCATCAAAGTAATATGCGATGGAAATGAGCGAAGAGTAGGGTGCGAACAGTTAATACTTGGGGAACGTTTTGAAATCAAAGGAATCGACGAAAGGATGGTTACAATTCAAGGAATAGCTTTTATTCCACAAAACATTAGCAAAGGGGGAGAGAAATTATATATTCTTAATAAGCAAGATGTACCTATTGTAGATGGGCTAATCAATTTAAATTCAGATTCCAGCCAAGCCAATTTGTCCGAAGCTCAACAGCAATTAGATTTGTTATGGAATAAACTAGATTTAATAGAAATGAACGATGAATTGAAAGCGATCTCACCTGCTATGGCACAAGGAAAAATAGATAAACGCTTAATCATCGTGCATCGTTACATTCGGTTGAATTATGGGGAGCCCTTAACGTTGCAGCTGCTTGCAGATCTTATCAATTGCAACCCTGTTTATTTAAGCAATACATACACGAAGCTGTTTAAGATCACACCTATGAAATATCTTCAAGTAACACGTATGAAAAAAGCCAGCGAGCTATTGAAAGAGACCAACATGAGTATTAAAGACATCACTACTCATTTAGGTTACGTCAATAATTCTCAATTCTCGACGATCTTTAAACGGTATTTCTCTTGCACACCTGTCGAATACCGACGGAATCAACATTTACAAATGAGAAGTATTGGGATTTTTTGATGATCGCGGACATGAACGCAATTGATGAAAAAGTCAGTCGTATTGTCGGAAAAGTATTGCAGCACAAACACCCTATCGCAATGGACCAAGTACTTTACCCGTATGGTTTGGATTCAATGAAGATCATCGAGCTTATTGTGCAGCTTGAAGATCAATTTAATATTCTCTTAGATGACAACGAATTGTATTTTGAGAATTTCAGTAACAAGCGAGATATTATAGCCCGTGTAAAGAGAAAATTGTATGGCCAGCCTTATTAATCCGCAGCAGGCACAGAAACATACATAGATGCTGTGGAACTGCTCATCTATCGGGATGCAGTAAAGTACATAAATCGTCAGCGTTTACGATAAGAGGTACAGCCTCCTCAATCTTCTTGAGAGTCTGTGCCTTTTATTATGCAATGGAATAGATGAATAAAGCCCCATTGACATCCACCTCCCCACATGTTTAGTATTAGATACTAGTACCTGGTACTAATATTAGACAAACAAGGTGGTTATCGATATGAGTTCATCCGCCCGCTTTCGTTCCAACGCTAAGCTTACCGCAATCGGCTCCTACGTCCCTGCACATAAATTAACGAACGCTGACCTCGAGCGTCTCGTCGAGACGAGCGATGAGTGGATCGTGCAGCGCACAGGCATCTCGGAGCGCCGTGTATCGGCACCGGATCAATACACCAGTGATCTATGCATCGAAGCCGTTGCTGACCTGCAGCGTCGATACAACGTTCAGCTGGAAGATGTCGACTACATCATTGTCTCCACCACCACACCGGATACGCCGTTCCCTTCCGTCTCGGCTCGTGTTCAGCAGGCGTTCAACATTGGCACATGCGGTGCAATCGATCTGCAAGCCGCCTGTGCGGGATTCGCAGCCGCGCTGCAAAATGCGAACGGTCTGCTCCTGTCCGGCGCAGCCCGCAAGGTGCTTATCATTGGCGCCGACACGATGACGAAGGTCACGGATTACACCGATCGCACGACGTGCATCCTGTTCGGGGACGGCGCAGGCGCCGTACTGCTTGAGGCGGATGATGATCGGGAAGGCGATCTGCTTGCTTCCTATTCCGTAACGACCGGCGCAGGCGGTCATCATGTATATATGTCCGGCTTGTCCGAGAAGATCGGTGAACATGCGCTGCAGAATCCAGGCAAGATCGTACAAAACGGCCGCGAGGTGTACAAATGGGCGGTCGGCACCGTTCCTGTTGGCATCGAGCAGCTGCTTCAGCGTGCCGGGTTAACGGTAGCCGACATTGACTGGTTCGTGCCGCACAGCGCTAATATTCGTATAATCGAATCCATCTGCGAGCGTTCCGACATTCCAGTCGAGCATACGCTTACTTCGCTCACGAATTATGGCAATACATCGTCGGCGACCATTCCGCTTGCACTTGATCTGGCTGTACGAGAAGGCAAGCTGAAGACAGGCCAAATGGTGCTGCTGTACGGCTTCGGAGCAGGACTGACTCAGGCAGGCGTTCTGTTACGCTGGAGTCTGTAAGCTAGAAGCTGGGAGCAAGCCGACGTCGGTATGCTTCTATTAACAAACCACCAAGCCCAGCTTTCCGCAGCAAAATAGTCTTCTGAGGAGGAGCAGATGACGTGTCCCTGCTCCTCCGATTCTCGTATGCTATCAAGAGAGCTACTACGAGAACGAACGGAGGATACCCATCATGCAGCCGGGCATGCCATTGGTGTCTATTATTATCCCCTTCTACAACTGCCCCTATGTTGATCAAGCTATTGCAAGCGCGCTTAATCAGACCTATCCCAATATCGAAATCATCGTCATCGACGACGGGTCTACGATGCACCAGGATAAGCTCGCTCCTTATCTGAACCGAATCCATTACATCGGCAAAGCAAACGGCGGAACAGCGAGCGCACTCAATTACGGGATGAGCCTAGCAACAGGCAAATATGTCGCGTGGCTTAGCTCTGATGACCAGTTCAAGCCGACGAAAGTCGCTCATCAAGTTGCTTATATGGAGGCGACTGGTGCACAGATCAGCTATACCGATTTTGATACCCTCGATCAGTACTACACGATTACAGTCCACAATGCGTCCGCCAAGTTTCCTTCCGCCAAAGCACTCTACAGCTCCCTGCTAGACGGCTGTGCCATCAATGGTTGTACGATCATGATGACGAAACAGCTGTTCATCGGGATGGGCGGGTTTAATGATCGACTTCCTTATACGCACGACTATGAATTGTGGATTCGAATCGTGCTTGCTGGCTTCGCTCTCCCATTCATCAATGAGTCGCTGACCGTATATCGGACGCACCCGGGAATGGGAACGAAGAAGCATTACGACACGATCGTGCAGGAAGCTCGTAATATTGGCAATATGTACCGCCCTGCTCTTACAGCACTGATTGCACGCACACCTGGATAAGGACCCGACCCACTTAGCTAATGATCCGTGCGGCAGGAAGAAAGGAAGGTGCGCAAGGCAGCTATGGAAATATGGTTCATGTTCGTCATCCCAAGCGGCGGCATGCATACGCTTAATTGCGAACGCATACCCGCCTTACAGAAAGCCGGCATTCGCTGCAGACTGATCTACTTCCAGCAGGGCATCGGCAGTACCCAAGGCATAATGCCCTGTCCCGTCCATTATTTAGACATGACCAAGCCGGAGCAATTCAGCGAGCTGCTGCGTCAGCATCCCCCCTCCGCTATCGTGGTCAGCTCCTGGTACACAGTGGTGCAGACGCTGCGCGAGATCGGCTACGCTGGCCCGATTATTTTCGAAATCCAAGGGCTTGGCCCTCCTCAGAAAGCGCGCAGTGAAATATCCAATATGTATGGGTATATTCAGCCGCACGCAACCGCCATCCTTCATCCAGGCAGCCCGCTCATTACAGGTCTGCTCAGCGTCATGATGCCGCATAAAGTGAAGTACGTCATGCCGAACCCGATCAATGCGGATGTCTTCCACTATCGTTCGAATCCCGCTAATCAAAATCTGCCGATGCCTCTCCTATGGATCGGACGAGTTGAGCCGAATAAGAACTGGGCGGAATATCTGCTCATCGCGCATGAACTAGTGAAGCGCGGGGAAAATCCCGAGCTGTGGATGTTCGAGGATCCCTCCCTATCAACACCGCAGGATCGGCTGTCGATGTCCAATGCCATCCATTCACTCGGATTGCTAAACCGCGTCAAGCTGCTGCCACATGTACCCCGTATGCAGATGGCAGACTACTTCTCAGCAGCTGCCGATTCCGGCGGCTTGCTGCTGATGACTTCATTGTCTGAAGGCGCTCCTTACGCTGCCTTGGAATCGATGTTATGCCGGTGCCCCATTGTAACAAGCGATAATGACGGCATCCGAACGATGGTAGAGGATAGCGTTCACGGCATCTACTACAACTTAGGAGACATCGCAGGCGCTGCGAATGCCGCACAGCATCTGAGGCACAATCAGAAGCTGCGCAAGGACATCGTCAGTCGTGCCGAGCAGCGGGTACGATCCGAATTTCACCCTGCTATATATGCTGCAGGCTTCCATGCCATTCTGCGACAGCTGGGTGTCCGATAACCGTATACCTTTAGAGGAAGAGCTTGTCCAGCTTCACCATGGGCGAGGGCCAGCGGAGCGGTATATTTTCCTCTGCCGCTGTTCCTGCCGGGACCGGCGCGACAGCCAGCATCACTTAACGGATGCCGAGCTGCTTGAGATAATACGACCAGCGTTGTTCATAGTGACGGAACAGCGCTCTTGTTTCTTGCTCAATCGCTTCTTTATGCTGTACCGTCCCCATTCCCTCGTGCCAACGGTACGCGATAAGCGGCTCTGGTGTCAGATGGACCGGATAACCTGCCAGCATGACGCGGTACCAATAATCGAGATCATGCGTATACCGCTGAGCTTCATTGAACATCCCGATCCGTTTGAACAGTTCCTTCTTCATCATCACCGTGCAGCCGTTGATCGGATTACTGTTACGGAACGTCCGCAGCATGTCATGCGCAGCCTTCGGCGGAATAATTCCTACTTGCGTATACTTGCCTTTGCCGTCGATCACATCGAATCCCGTATGACTGATCCAGGCTTCTGCCTTCTGCATCGCAGCTAGTTGACGCTTAATTTTATCCGGGTAGAAAAAATCGTCGGAGCTAAGCCAAGCTATATACTCCCCGCTCGCATATCGGAAGCCGTGGTTCAGCGCACTTGCCGTGCCGCCGTTCATTTTGCCCAGATAACTGATTCTGCCCACGTACGGCTTGAGCAGATCCGCGTGTACGGTCGATCCGTCATCAACGACGATGACTTCCACATTCGGATACGTCTGCGCAAGCGCGCTCTCCACCGCTTCTCTGACATAAGGATCGTTGTAGAACGGAATGATGATCGATACTTTCGGATTGCCTTGAATCACCCTGTCACCCCCTTCCTCCCTGTGCCAAAATCGCTCTCGCATCGTCCAGCGCATCCATAATCGATTGCGCCAGCGGTATGCGTGCCTGCCAGCCAAGCGCGTAAATGCCGCTCAGATCGACCGGATCAGGCGACGGCGCCGCCGAATCGCCAATCTCGAACGCCAGCTTGCTGTGCGCAAGCGTCGTGAATTGAACGGACAGCTGCTCCAGCGTCACGAACTGGCCGGAAGCAACCGGATAGACTAACCCGCTTACGCCGCTTCGCAGCAGCGCCTCATATGCCGCCATCGCATCGCGCACATCAAGGAAGTCGCGCCGCTCATCGCGCGACGACAGGCGGAACGGTGCAACCGTTTCGCCTGCAGCTTCCGCTGCCTCTGACTGCGCCGTATAACGCGCCAACAGCGCGCACAATCCTTGCGATCGGCCGGGGCCGATCAGGTTGGATGGCTCAGCAACGATGACATCCATACCATACAAGGAAGACCAGCTTTGGGAGACAAGCACCTGAATCGTTTTGCTAAGGCTGTAAGGATGAGGAGGCGCAGGAGGTGAATTACGATCTTCAGATGGTCGAAACCGCAGCATCGAACCGGCAACGAGCACGCGGCACGGACGGTCTGCGGCCCTTACTGCTTCGAGCAAGTGGACCGTTCCCATCGCGTTCGTCATCAGATAGGCTGCCGGGTTCAGCCAGGAGCCTCCAGCTGCATTCAATCCAGCCAGGTGAATAACGGCATCCGGTCTTGTCTGTGCAACGACGCGCCGCGCATCATCCCAATCCGTCCAGTCGCAGGCGATGACTTCATATCCGCGTTCATTGCTCGACGAAGCAGCCCCGCGGTCCTTGCGGCGAGAAACAGCAGCTATAACCTCCCATCCTCTTTGCAGAAAATAGGCCACCGCATGCTCGCCGCAAAACCCGCCCGCTCCTGTCACCAGTACGCGCATGCCGTTCATGTCGATCGCATCCAGGCCGCCAATTCACTCAGCATCTGCCGGTAAAACGGTGCTTCATAGCTCCAATCGACTCGCGTCGGCTGCAGCGTCCGATCAATGACAGGCTCTTCCGTTGGTGTAATGACCGCTTCATAATGGCCAAAGGCCGCTTGGAACAGCTGCAGCAGCTCCAGCTTGCTGACCACCTCTGGCGCCGCAAGATGCACAAGTCCGCCAATCTGAGGGTGCCGGAGCGCATAGTGAACCGCCTTCGCCAGCTCTAAGGTTGTAACACCGTTCCAATACACGCGGGAATAGCCTCGAACCGTCCCCGTCTGCAGCAGAAACCATTGCAGCAGACCGATTCCGCTCGGATTGTCGTCAGGACCGATGATGGAGGTGCGGATCGTCAGATGCCGCGGATCCGTCACCTCGCCAATCGCCTTCGTCCGGCCATACACCGACGGATTATCAGGCGTATCCTGCTCGGTATACAGGCCGGCTCTACCCGAGAATACGCAGTCGCTGCTAATGTGGATGAGACGCGCTCCGACCGTATCCGCAGCATGGCGCAGCCAATGCGGGAGCAGCGCGTTCACGCGATAGGCAGCAAGCGGATGCTGCTCCGCGTCCGCATTGAGAACGCCTACTGCATTCACGATGACAGCAGGGCGATGCGCAGTCACGACAGCCAGTACCTGCTCAAAGTCCGATGCATCAAGCGTGATGCCGTCGTGATCCTCGGCTCTTCGCGTCGTATGCAGGACGGTTACGCCCTCTACCTTGCGAAAATACTGAACCAACACATGACCGGCCATTCCATTGCCGCCGATCACAAGCAGCTTCATGCGAGGAACCCCCCGCGCACCAGCAGCTGACGGATATGCTCCTTATCCATAATGTTCTGGCTGGAGCTGAAGCTGTCGAACTCGACTGGCGCATAAGAACTGTAATGCTCCTTCAGTCCAGGTACATCGAGCGGCGGCAGAATGACCAAATATTCGTCATCGTACACGACCGTGCTCTTGCTCTCGAATTCCGTCAGCAGAATCTCGTGAAGCTTCTCGCCCGGACGGGTGCCCGTTTCCACAATCTCCGCCTGCCGTCCCAGCGATTCCATCAGCACCTCAGCCAGATCGACGATGCGGCAGGTCGGCATGGTCATGACGAAAATCTCGCCGCCAATGCTCTCCTCCGACGCTTTGAACAGCAGCTTGATCGCATCCTGAAGCGTCAGGAAGAACCGCGTCATACGCAAATCTGTAATGCCAACCTGCCGCTTGGATTGAATCTGATGGATGAACAGGTGGACGACGCTGCCATTCGTGCCGAGCACGTTGCCGCCGCGTACGCATACGAATTTCGTCTCCGAACGGAGCAGATTCGCATATACGATCAGCTTCTCGCCAATCGCCTTCGTCATCCCGTAGAAGTTCGAAGGGTTCGCCGCCTTATCCGTCGAGATGTAGATCACGCGTTTGACGCGATTCGCGATCGCAGCCTCGATCACGTTCTGCGTGCCGATTACATTCGTCTTCAGCGCTTCGTAGGGCTGATCCTCGCACACAGGCACATGCTTGAGCGCTGCCAAGTGAAACACATAGTCCACCCGCTCGCAAGCCCGCATCAGCGCTTCTTTGTCACGAATATCACCAATATTGAACGTCAAACGAGAATCCTCGAAAAACCGGCTCATCGCCACTTGGCTCGATTCGTTTCTGGAATAGACAATGATTTGCTTCGGGTTTTGCGGCAGCAGCTGACGGATTAATTCGTACCCCCATGAACCGGTTCCACCCGTCACCAGAATACGCGAGTTGTTAAACATCCCATTTCCCTCCAAGCACATATTTCACCACAATGTCTGAAACATGGTCCGCTTTGTACCCTTCGGGCACAGACCAGTTCGCAGGCAAACTCATCATGACGGCAGCGGCGCCAGCGATATTTTCCGGCTTCAAGCCGCACACAACATTGCTGCCGCAATCGACCGTCTCCGGACGCTCCGTCGTATCGCGGATCGTCACGGTCGGCACGCCGAACAAGCAGCACTCCTCCTGCACAGTCCCGCTATCGGTAATGGCGAGCCGTGCATACTTCTCCAGCTTGACGAAGTCAAGGAAACCAAACGGCTCATATAGCTCGACAAGCGGATGCAGCGTATGCACAACGCCGCCTTCCAGCTTCGAGCGAGTCCGCGGATGGACGCTGCACACAATGCGAAGCTCCCACTTATCCGCTACCATGTTGAGGCCGTCGATGATCGACCGCAGACGTGCGGGATCATCGACGTTCTCAGCCCGATGCGCCGTCACGATCACATATTGGCCAGCGGTCAGCCCCAGCTGATCCATGATGCTGCTCGCTTCAATTCGCGGCATGTAATGGTTGAGCACCTCGTTGATCGGATTACCCGTCTGCACAATGCGCTCTGCCGGTGCGCCTTCCCGCAGCAGATTGCTTTTGCTATAGCTGGTATAGGGCATATTGATCGTCGACACCGCATCGATAATGCGTCGGTTTTTCTCCTCAGGCACCTTCAAGTCGTAACAGCGATTGCCCGCTTCCATATGAAGAACCGGAATCCCCATCCGCTCGGCTACAATGGCGCACAAAGCGCTGTTCGTATCGCCAAGCAGCAGCACGACATCCGGCTTCTCCTTCAGCAGCACCTGCTCGATCTCTCCGAAGATCGCCGATAGCTGCGAACCGAGCGTCTGCTTGCCCGAAGACAGCGTATAGTCCGGTGAACGAACTTCCATCTCTTCGAAAAAAATGCCGCTTAACGAAGGCGAGAAATTTTGTCCGGTGTGAACGAGAACATGCTTCTCCGCCAACTGATCCAGCTTCGCAATAATGAGACTCAATCGAATAATCTCAGGTCTTGTTCCTAGAATCGTCATGACACGCATGGACTTTCCTCCTGTCCCTTCGTTATTCAGCTTCGCCGTTTGCGTCGCACGCGCTTACGGCTGCTGCCGCTTCGTTTTCGTGCCGCTGCACGGCCTTTTGATTTGCGATTCCGACTTTTCCCGCCCTGCGTTCTGCTGCTCTGACGTCTCCTCCTGCTTCGAGAAAGCTGTCTCGCCATTGGCGGTGCTGGCGTCGGCAGCGCGATCGGCAGCTCCGAACGGCCAATCGGTTCGCCCTTCGGCAGCGCATCAATCGTGGCATCGTCAATCTCCATCACCTGATCAAGCGAATACCCCGCTTCGAGGACAGCCGCCTCGGAACGGAAAGGACGAAGCACGCCGCCTTCCAACAAGTAAATGACAGAGAGACTGCCGCGTACGAGATGCGGAACCGTCACGGTGCTTCTGCGCATCATATCGAGCAGCCGCAGCAGCTTAACTCGATAGGCCGTCAATCCGTATGCGATCTCGGCAGCATGCGCGTTCCGCTCGCCAATGGCGTACAGGTCAGTTGAGGTTAGCATCGCATCTACGCGCGCGATCAGCCCGCCAACATCACCAACCGGCACCGCATTCGTCGTATTGCCCGTAGCTGCCATAATCTCGGCGAGTCCGCCAGATGCGAAGGCAATAACAGGTTTCTTGAAGATTAGCCCTTCCAACGCCGTCAAGCCAAAGCCTTCTGCCGTTAGGCTGGGTACGATTAGCAGATCGAATGCCGGATAGATCGTCTCAATCTGATCCTCGAACTGGATCCAGCGGAACCGTTCCAGCAAGCCAGCCTGCCTAGCCATGTCGATGCCGGAGTCGAACAACGGCCGATCGACCGGATTGCCGACGACAAGAAACATCGCATTCGGGTGGCGTGCCGCGACGTCAACTGCCATTTTGATATAAGGGATAAAGCCTTTGTTCTCATAGATGGAAGAGGCGATGAAACCGATCAGCTTATGCTGATGCTTGATCGCAAGCCGGTTACGCCTGTTCTCTCGATTGGCGAGCCAGCTTGCAGGGTGGAGTGTGTCGATGTGCCAGGATGGCGGGAGCAGCATCATTCGGTGCGTCAGATGGGGGAAGAACATTTTGATCGGCTGCAGGGTCGATTCCGAGATGCCAACGATCCAATCGGAGTAACGCTCAATTAATGCGGCTGAGAGCGATGTATAGGGCGTTAACCGTATCGCTTCCATGAGCATCCATACGACCGGAATGCCAAGCTCCTTCGCAGCGATCGCAGGCATCGGGTGGACAGAGGTGTTCACGAGTACGGCATCGGGGCGCTGTTCAGCGAGCAGGTGTACGAGCGCGGCATAGTCCGAGCGGCTTCTGAACTCATGCAGCTCATCCATGAGATGCGACTGCCCCAGATAGAGCGGAACCGATATCGGAATCGGCTGAACTGTTATCGCAACACCTGCCTTTGCGGCGTGTACCGACAAATACCCGGTGTTCGGAACGACGAGCGTACAGTGGAAGTACGGAAGCAGCTCCTTGAGCATAAACAGCAGCAGCTTCTCCGCACCGGTAATATACGAATGGCTGCAAATATGAGAGAAAGCGAACAACCGAGGCTTGGAGCGCAAGCAAACCTCACCTCCTAAAGATTTTTGTTGCGGCTTCAGTCATCGACTTCGATGACTAAAGCAACAAAAAGCTAACTTCGTAAGCATGGACCGGTTTTGTTGCTGCTGCATTCATCGCATCGATGAATACAGCAACAAAACTACTTCGTAAGCATGGACCTTGATTTTGTCGCAACAAAACTAGCTTCTAACCTTATCAACCAGCCTGATAGGTATCCTGTCGCTATGAAATTCTGCCACTATCTATTACGTTATCTTACGTTTCTATAATATATTAACGAGACGTTCGAATCGGCACGACAGATGGACCTGCACCAAATGCACAAAAATCGGCGGCACGAACACCGCACTTAACGTGCAGCATTCGTCCGCCGAGCATACGCCCATCCCAGGTGAAACGGATAACGTCTCATCCGAACAGAATCGCCAGCATCGTCTCGAGCCGCTTCATGTACGTATGCTCGCGCAGCGTGCGATGCAAGCCCCGAAGCGCGATCAGCCTTCGTTCCTGTTCATGGGCAAGATAGTACTCAATCTTCTCGATCATTTCCTGCGGCGAAGAGTAGGTGACAATCTCAACGTCCGGCAAATAGTATAGCGGCAGATCCATCCGAATGTCCGTCAACTGAAGCGTTGCGCATGCGGATATTTCGAAGGTCCGCGGATTCGGAGAAACCGCCTCGATTGCTAGACTGTTATTGTTGAACGATTCATCGTCGTGCGCCCGGTGCATATTGATGACGATTCTGGCGCCGTTATAGTTGGCTGCTGTTTCATCTGCCTCCATCCAGCGGCTTGTAATTTTGGATGCCAGCTTTGGATAATCGCGCAGACGCTCCCACCAGATGCCGGTAATCCATGTATCCTTCGTCGCGAGATAATCTGTGATTTGATCGAAGAACAAGGCGCGCTTCCAGTAGGCGGAGCCTACGAAGCTTATTTCCTTCCTCGCGGTGCGCGGCGGATTGCTCGGACGGAATACGGCTGGATATACCCCTAGCGGCAGATGGTGCACATTCGGGCAGCCGAGCGCTTGATAGAAAGGCACGCACATCCGCTCCAGCGTGAACACATGGTCATAATGCGGCGCCAAATTCGACGTTATATCGGTGTAGTACGGATCGTCTGTGAACCAGACGACAACACGAATGCCTTCCCGCCGAATGGCATCCACTTCGGTCGTCTGAAATTCGAGCCCGTCCAGCACGATCACCACGTCTGGGCGAAGCCTTACAGCTATCTCTGCGACGGGCTGCTTCGCATTCGCGATGCTTACGCGTACAGCTAGTAACCGCAATGTCTCTGCGATGGCCTCATCGAGCGGCGAATAGGGGAAACCCTTCCCCGTTGCAACGAACAGCACATGAATCGGACGCATCTGAGCAGACTGTGGAATGGATTGGATGAGCGCCTCGCATTGTCCATACCAGTAGCCATGCTCCCACCCTAAAGCATAAGCGGCTTCTCTTCCGTGCAATCTCGATCCCCCCCGTACCGTCCGATGCTTGTCATGGCGAATCGGAGCCACCAAAGATACCACCCTCTCTTTTAAACATTTGACTGCACCTGCGGCGTTACAATCTGTTGGAGTAGCCTAGAACTTGCATCAGCCGAGTCATTCTCGACAAGTAAGTATGCTCACGCATCGTCCGCATTAGACCACGGATGGCAATCAATCGGCGAGCTTCTTCATTGGCCAAATAGAATCGAATCTTATCCCCAAGCTCGACCGCATCGCCATAGGTCTCGACCTCCAGGCCAGGACGATAATACGTGCCAAGATCCTCGCGAATATCGGTCAGCTGCATCGTTCCGCAGGCTGCGATCTCATACGTTCGCGGGTTGATCGAGCGGCCCGGATATTGGTAGCTGTTGCGGTTATCCGATCCTGCTTCCGTCGTCCGGTGCATGTTAATGACAATTCTTGCTCCGTTGTAATAAGCGGCTGATTCCTCGATCGGCAGCCACCCATGACGAATGAACGGCTTCAGCAGTTGATATTGTTTCAAACGCTCCCACAAGCCGCCTGCAATGAACACCTTCAAGCCTGCAAGCTGCTGTGCGAGCGCATCAAACATCTGCACTCGATTCCAGAACCCTTGACCGATGAAGCATACGTCCGAGAAATAGTTCGAATCGACCCGCATTGGCTTGAATACCGCAGGATCTACGCCGAGCGGCATATATTGAACATCTTTGCAGCCGAGCAGCTGATACAGGGGGACCGTGCTGAGCTCATGCGTCAGAATCGTATCGTAATGGGGGGCAACTAGCACGGTATCGTCCGTAACATATGGATCATCTGCGAACCAGATCGCCGTTCGAATGCCGGCAGCTCGGATTCGGTCAATTTGCGCAAAGTGATCATCCGGGAATACATGCAGACCGTTCATGACGAGTACAAAGTCTGGACGTATGAGCAGCGCCTGCTCCGCCATTCTTGTCGGGTGCACAACATGCAGCTCCCGAACGGACTTGCGAAGCGCTTGAATGATCCCTTCGTCAATCGCTTGAAAGCCCTGCGGCACAAAGATCACCCGCAGGTTGTATAGGATTGGAGCAGGCGGATTAATAAGCTGCGATACAGCCTCACAGGCACCGTCACGCCAGCCGATTCGATATCCATCTGCAGCGC
Source organism: Paenibacillus cellulosilyticus (assembly GCF_003182255.1). GTDB lineage: Bacteria > Bacillota > Bacilli > Paenibacillales > Paenibacillaceae > Paenibacillus_T > Paenibacillus_T cellulosilyticus. The sequence continues at coordinate 338,488 of NZ_QGTQ01000002.1, forward strand.
CCCGCTCATGCAGGGCTGCTGCTACAGCGGTTTGAGGCCGCTTCATCCAGCTCATACTGTTCACCTCTTCTCCACAATATGCTCTCCATGTCGATCGCACACGGGTATATGCGTACGGGCAGCAAAATTGGCTTATGACGGGTATCCGCCTGTCCGACATCAGGACACATGCAGCACAAATAGCCCGGTTTGCTCCGGAACGGATCGCATGATCCGCCGATGCTCGCCGGGCGTTATTCTAGACAACGCGCCATGAGGTTAGGGCTGACTTTCATACGCAAGCTGATGACCATCCTCGAATCCTTTTGCAAAGCCTCCATTATATCCTTCGTTATAGGCTGCATCATAGCCAAGATCGTTGGATGGATCCAGCACGGTCTGCGGAACGGTTGGCTTACGTGATTTGCGCCGCTTCGTGACCGACTTCTTCGACTTTCTCGCCGATGCCGACTTTCGCTTCGATGATGCGGCTGACTTCCGGCCTCTCTTCGATGTTCTCGAAGTCGAACGGGCTCGCCGCCTGCTGCTCTTCGCTGCCTTCACACTTGTTCCCCCTTGGTCTTCCGCCGCCTTGCTCCAGTTTGCTGGTTAATCCATGGTCCGGACGGGCGGCCCTGCCGCCGCTGCCCGAATCGAATGCCGACCACAGATTCAGTCAGCACCTGCTGCAACTGACTCAGCTGCGCGATGTTATCGCGCAGTGACTTCGCAATCGGATCCGTATGAACGGACACATCGGCAATCGATTCCAGAATACGGGCCAGCGCTCGCTGGCTGCGCGCAATCGAGCTGACTAACTCAAGCTTAACCTCGCGTTCTCGATCCGCTAACCGACTCACGGATGTCCCCCTGATCCGCCGATCATGCCGTTATCGTCACCCTCTAACCCGTGCTCTAGTGCGACTCGCATAACCGCATTCATGCCTCTGCCTATTTTGGTCAACCCGTCGATGACCTCCACGATCTGATCGTGCATGCGCAGCGATTCTTTCAATTGCTGCTGCTGCTCATAGTAGGAATCCGACGAGACGTGGTTTAATATCCAGTTCCTTACTTTCTCCGCTTCTACCGCTTTGGCTTCCAATATCATTGAAATGTCCCATTGCAGCTTGGCGGCAGTATCCAGCATACGCTGAAAGGCCTGCTCGCGTCCTGCCATATCGTTGCCGCCTCCCATGGTGCATCATCTTTACTCTTCGTCTTCCATCTCCATAATGACGTGGTACATGTGCTCCGCCATCATTTCCTGCAGCTCCGCTACACTGAACAAATAAGCGATGACGCTCTTCGTCACCCCGCTGGCTTGATCGAGCAGCCCTGCGAAACCACCGAACTCAGGGTCCTCGTCCGGCAATGCGTGAACCATTTGCGCCATACGAACGGCAACATGCCGCTGTGCTTCCAGCACACGGGCGACCTGCCTTGTCGTATGGGATACATGCTCAATAAGCGCGTCTACGGAATCGCCCACAACGCCGCCCCTTTCTCCATTGCCCTGCTGTTTGTAGCATATGCGGCGCTAGCCGTACGGTGACTGGGCGAGATGCTACAACGATTGGTGCAGCACGACCGGTGCAATAATCGGCAGTCCGTCTGGCAAACTGCTTAGCTCAGCATCGCTCATTCGATGCGTATACCTGCGATCCAGCCCCCAGCGTTCCGCTGCATCCTGCGTTGTAATGCGCCGTTTCTTTCCAGCCTCCACGATATACCGCGTGCCATCTGTGCTTGTCGTCACCACGCTGTCTACTGGCCGTGTAATAGCAGCGACAACCAACGGATCATCCGCTCCGATCGGCTCTCCAATCGGGTATCTGCACATATCCACCTGCGACAGTCGAACAACCGGCAGCATTGTTGGCCCCATAAGCGGACGCCGCTGCCCGTCAGCGAGCCAATATACCGTTTCACCGACACCTTTCACCGACACATGCTGCGGATAAAAATCAATCATCCCGTTCAATAGCGGCGGCGTACCTGCCAGCTCCTCCTGCAGTCTCCGCCATTCGTTGACTTGATGCACAAGCTCGTGCGGATTGCCCCATTTGTTAATATAGAAGCGCATATTACGTTCGTTAATGCCTTCGAACTGCTGACCGGTCGCCTTCATGCTGACGCTCCCGAAGTGGTGGATGAATGAATCCTTCGCAATAACGAGTGAATACCCGTGTAGGCGGACCCGAATGTTAAAATCGTCATCCTCGAAGTTGCCTATCTCAAATCCTTCGTCAAGATACCCAACCTTCTCCAGCAGCTCTCGTCGGAACAATAGACAGAAACCTACAAGCCGATCCGTCCTTACCCATCTGGCCGGGTTCGACTCGTTATTGCGGCGCGCGAATTCGTACATATCCATAACATCCGTGTATGGAACGTCAATCTGCTGGTCGCCGCTAATATAGTTCGTGACTGGACCGACCATCCCAATCTTAGCCTCGCTGTTCAGACAAGCAAGCAGATTATCAAGCCAGTTGTCTGTTACGAGTACATCGTTGTTCAGGAGCATCAGCGTCGTACCCTTCGCCATCATCAATCCCATATTGACGGCGCCCGCAAATCCATGGTTGTCCTCCAATATCCGGTATCGGACCTGCGTGCTAATTTCCTTCAAATACGCTGCTGTTTCATCCGTCGAGCCATTGTCGATAATAATAATTTCGTACGGAAGGTCGGTATGCTCCCCGATACTCTCCACACAAGCCTTCAAATATTTCGCTTGATTATAAGTCGGAATAATGATGCTCGTGCCATCAAATAACGTCTCAAAGCTTTCCATTCCGGCGCGCTTTCCGTCCTCGTATCCTGCACTGTACCCTAACTCTTGCCGCGATGGTTGTGTTACGGAAGAACGCCCCGCAGCTTTTGGCGCGGTACGCCGCGAGGAGCGGCGCCGGGAGCCTCGAAGCTGCCGCGTTGTGCTTCTCATGCTCTTCATCCTCTTTCTGAGCGAAAGTTAAAGCGCGTGTTCACAAAGTTTGGTTTTCTGCACTAAATCGTTAGCTCCCCCTTAATGATTCCATCAGCAAGATGTCCGAAATCGAGCGCCGCCTTGCCGAGCTCAACAGCGATCCGCGAGGCAATCACAACGGCAGGTATACCAGCAGCCACAAGAGCAAGATCGAATTCAGCGCTGCCAGTCTCCATTACAACGCGATCAACGTCCGCCATCCCGCGCACGGGGGCGATGACTCCTGTTACTCGATAGCCCCGGGCGAGCAGCAGCTCCGCCAATGCAGGTGATGCATTGCCGATCAACAGCAAACTTTTCCCCTGCAGCAGACGCTGAAGCAGTCCCTCCTGGTACAGGGCATAATTGATCGTCGAAGTCGTAAGACGCATCGAGCGAATATCAAGATGATGGCCCCTTAGCACAGGATAAAGCAGCGGTTGAAACTGCTTGCGCCGCGATAATGGCACCCCAACGATCGTTGCTTGCCGAACCGCATTCGCTAGTAAATTTCGTGAAGCGATGTCCGGAGGCGTCACGCCTGCATAAGGTAGAAAGGTCGCTTGTGCAGCTGTCTGCTCTGCCGGCATTACAATGTCCTGCGCCAGCGCCATCAGCTCGCCGTCTCCTAGACGAACGATCGAATAAGGAGTGCGATCACGAATCGCATTCTCCAGTTCCGTATATACCTCGGTTGTATTCGTCAGCCTGATCCCGAGCGGCAGCAGCCGTTCGACTCCTGCTGCAATGACATCCTGCAAGCTAAAGTCCGGCAAAATAACACCATAAGGAATTGCCTTCTCATACAGTTCTTCGCCCGCAGCGAATATCTCATCCTCCCGCGCCTGCTCTTCCGCCTGCGCCATTCGGCGATCCTGCAGCTGCTCAGACAGCGGAATTACAGGCGGGGCCACCATAGAAGGAAGCTGCTGCTGCTCCGGATTGAACGTACCTGGCATCTCAGCTAACAGCTTCTCCCGATTTAACATCCGCCTGCCGTAAGCGCGCCTTCTCTGTCCTTGCAGTGACCGCTTGCGATTATGGGTACCTGTCCATAATGAGCCGCGGCGAGACTTGCGCCTAATGACACCAACCCCCGTTCGGGCTGGCGTCCGACGGACGGGAAGTACGCTTGGTCGAGCCGTTTTGCGGGGGGCGAGGGCCGTTTTCGTGTGCCTCGGAACCATTGTCTTCCCTCGCTCTCCTTATTCAGCATCCGATGGGCGAGCCATCATACGAATCGCTGCTTCATGAAGCGACTCGAACGTACCCGCGTCCGTCCACCAGCCGTTAAGTACCATGTAGGTCAGCTTGCCTGAACGGGCATACGCATTGTTCAGATCTGTAATTTCCAACTCGCCGCGTTCCGAAGGCGTCAGGCCCGCAATTAAATCGAAGGCGGACGAATCGTAGAAGTAAATACCCGTTACGCTATAGCTGGTATCCGGCGTTTCCGGCTTCTCCGTAATGCGTATGATCGTCTGCTCGCTTGCGTCGAATGTTGGTACACCGTAGCGCCGAGGATCCGGCACATGCTTGAGCAGCACCATCGCTCCGCTTTCTTGCAGCTCAAACTGATTGGCGAAGCGCTCAAGCGAGTCCTCGAACAGATTGTCGCCTAGCAGCATGACGAATCGTTCATCCGCTCCAATGAATGGCTTCGCCAGATCCAGCGCCTGCGCAATGCCGCCTGCTTCTTCTTGTATCCGATACGTAATCGAGACGCCGAACTCCACACCGCTGCCAAGATACGCAATGAACAGTCCGGCCGTCGCACGGCCTGTAATAAGCAAAATGTCGGTAATGCCAGCCTCTTTCATTTTGTCAATCGCATAATGAATCATCGGATAACGGCCAACGGGCAGCATATGTTTATTAAACAATTGCGACAACGGCCGAAGACGTGTTCCGGTCCCGCCGGCCAATATGACAGCTTTCACTTACGATCTCCCTCCTGCGTGAACGGGCATAGGTGCCCGTCCGTCATGTGCCGATAAAAACACTCGGATCGATTCCCCACTTATCGATGAACAACTGGCGGTTCCGCGCAAGCAGCTGTTTAACGGTATCCTCACCCTGCTGCCGGAAACTCGCACTGCCTTCGTGATAGATAAGCGCATCGCGGCACATCATCAGTCCGTAGCCATTCATCCGAATGCGTAAGCAGTAATCGTCATCCTCGTAATGGCCAGGTGAGAATCGTTCGTCCAGTTCTCCAACCTTCTCATACACTTCACGTTTGAACAGCATGCACAATCCGACGATGCGAAGAACCCGTTCCCGCGCATTCGGATCCGAACGGTTCGTCTGCTCCGCAATTCGCATGAACTGCTCGATTCCATCGAACGAATACGTCACCTGCTGCTGGCCGCTTGCATAGTTCGTAACGGGTCCCGCCAATCCGATGCTTGGCTCCTGCGCCAGTCCAGCAGAGAGATTAAGCAGCCAGTTCGGCGTTACGACAATATCGTTGTTGAGCAGCATCAATTGCTCGCCTGATGCAATTCGGAGCCCCTTGTTACATGCCGATGGAAACCCAATGTTTCCTGTTACCGCGACGAATGTAATGCCGCTGCTTGCACACCATTCTGCCGTCCCGTCGCTTGATCCGTTATCGACGACGATAAGCTCATAAGGCGTCACTTGTTCGTCGGTATACGTACGAATCGATTGAATTAACCGCTGCAGCAGCGGCAAGCCGTTGTAGGTCGGTATAATAATGCTCGTCACTTTCGCACTCGTACTCATTAGAGCTGCCTCCGCATGACGACATGCCGCCTACGCCCGCTATCGTCGTTCGTTAATCGACTGCCCCCTGCATTCATCGCATATTTGAGCGCTTCGATATGGTCGCCGATAATGAGTCGAGAGACTTCATTGTCCTTGCCTACGTTGCTGTTCCGAACCCGATTCGTCTGCAGCACATTGACCGCAGCCGCTGTCCGTATGCGCAGCCCCGCTTCGATCACGGCAGCCTGCGCCTTCGGCGGTACAGCCAGCATCCCGCTTCCGATCCGCTCGATGGCACGCCGCGACATCGCATGCGGCACGCATGTCATCGAGTTCGCGCGCAGATCCGGACGGCCAAGCGACAAGTTGAGAAATGCCTTCATCTTTGTCACTTCATCCCAATCGCGGAACAACGGCAGAAACGGGGATATGTCGTTGAGCGCCACATCTGCCCCCTGCGCAATGGCTGCAATAAAACGTTTGAGCCGGTCGGCACCAATCGGAATATCGCTGTCCACGAACAAGACAATGTCGGATTTCGTAAGCTTTGCGCCGATCGAACGTCCAACGTCATGCCCAAGCTTCTCCGCATAGTGCACCGCCGTCACCTGTGGAAAGGATCGGGCAATCGATAAACTGCTATCTGTGCAGCCATTAAGCACAACAACAATCTCTTCCAGCGGCAGTTTGCCGAGCTCCCGAAGGACGAGCGGCAGTGTCGCCTCCTCGTTCAGCACCGTAACGACGGCAGATACTCGGCAGTCGACTGGCAGCACTGCTGGAGTCTCCTCTGTCGAGACACGTTTTCCTCGTCGTCCCCTTGACATGCTGGCTTCACCTCGCATAGTGCCTTTTTCTTGTTTGATCTACAAATCCACATCGGTCATCCCCTCTGCCCAGCACCCATTCCAACGCTTCTAGATGGTCGCCGACAATCACATACTCGAGCGGCTTCATCCTCTCCCGCTCCCTACGGGGCGGATTCAGCTTGCCTACATTCACATGATGGACAGCCTTCACCCGAAGCCCTAGTCGAATCGCTTTAGCATGAGCAAGCGGAGGTACCGCGAGCGACTCTGCGCCAACTGCTGTTAGAGCAGATCGGCTGAGTGCATGAGGAACGGCAGTCATAGAGGTTCCATTCAAATCCGGCCGCTGCAGCATCGCATTGAGCGCATGCTTAGCGAGCACCACGCTGTGTACGATCGGCTTGGCAGTTGGACCGGAATAGTCATTAAGCGCCACATCGACACCTTCGCGGAGCACAGCAGCTACGAATGGACGCAGTCGAGACGCCGAGATGACCATGTCGCCATCGATGAATAGCAGCACATCGCCACGTGCCGCCTCTGCACCGACTGCGCGCCCGACATCATGGCCTAGCGGTTCCGCATACTCGATTACACGAGCGCCTGCTTTCTTCGCGATAACCGATGAGCCGTCTCTCGTGCCATTCGCGACAACAATAACTTCCGTAGAAGGATGGACTGCGAAAGCTTCCCGAATAACGCGGCGTATCGTTCGACGTTCATTCATCACGGGGATAATGACCGATACGAGCGGTATCGAATCGCTGCGTTCCGTTTCGCCGACCGGTCTGGTGCGGTGCACCGACGATGCAGGACGGCTCAGCTTGCGGCCTGACGGTCCCCTGCGGCGTACAACCCGGCCTCGTGCTCCTCCGGCATCCGAAGACTGCGAGCTTCCACCGACTCTGCCAGAACGAGACCGAATTCCGCTAATTAACAATCGGTTCATACATTAGCCACCTCTTGAATGAATCGCTTGCGGTATATTGTATGTTTGTCAACCTACTTCGCAACGGCGTATGTACGTCAAGGCATTCGTGGCTGGTTATTCCGTGTAGTTGCTGGCATGATGGCCATCTAGAAGCTCTATCAGAATGCGCTATGTTTCCGCTCTGCAAGCTGATTTAAGAGTTCTATTAACCTACTCGAACAATCCCTCTCTACTATGCTGCCCCCCTTCTACTTTTGTACAAAATGCCGCTGCGCTCCGTTTCTCTACCAACTGGCCTTCCACACAAAATGGGCTGTACAGCGACATACGTCGGTACAGCCCATTGGCTTTTTTTATCGGATTAGCCCCGCTTTACCCCGATGGCAATCCAGTTAATGAAGCCTATCGGCTCCATGCTGAAGCGGATGCGGGAGATCGTCACCAAAGCGAATTCCTCCGACTTGCCTTTCAGCGTTGCGATGCAAGCAGGATGATCAGTCATCGCTACGAAGACGTAGCTGTTGTCTTGGAACGACTCCTCGAAAGGAATCATGACCTCACATGTTTCCTCTTGCCCCGTAAAGGCGAATGATGTTAAGCCGCATTGCTGGAACTTCAACTTCGATGCCGCTGGTGCAGTAACCGGTGTGAACGTCAGGTTGCTCTCTGCAACAGCACCAGATGCCAGTTCCCTCGAGCCGATCGCACCGTCTACCAGATGAGCGCCAACAACCGAGCCCGGCTGCAAATGCTTCGACTCGATCGAGCCCTCCATCACGCCTGGCTTGCCGATCAGGCGAATGACATCAGCAGACAGCTTGCTGACACCTACGCTGCCTTCTGCAATCGCTTCGCTCGTAACGGCACCATCGGACAAGTGGTTGGCACTTACTGCATGATCGGCGAGCTTATCGCCTTCGACTACGCCTAGCGTCAGGTGATCCGGCAAAATCGTACCGTATGCGATGTGCGAGGAACGAACCGCCAAGTCAGCTAATTGATCCGAACCAACTGCGCTGCCTGCGATTTTGCTCTCCGTCACAGCGCCATCTGCCAGCTGCTCGCTGCGAACCGAACCGCCAGCCAGCTTACTGACCGTAACCGAGCCGTCTGCCAGCTTCGCTGTTGTTACGACGCCATCGACCAGCTGTACATTGCCTACCGACGAAGTCGCCAGCTTCGCTGCCGTTACCGAGCCATCGACCAGCTTCGCATTCGTTACGGCGTTATCAGTCAGCTTCGCTGCCGTCACAGCGCCGTCCGCCAGCTGCACGCCTCCTACCGAGGCTGCTGTCAGCTTCGCTATCGTTACCGAGCCATCGGCCAGCTTCGATGCTGTCACCGCTCCATCCGTCAGCTTCGCTGCAGATACGGCGCCATCGACCAGCTGCACGCCGCCTACCGATGCTGCCGTCAGCTTATCGGCTGTGACAGAGCCCTCTGCCAGCTTCGATGCCGTTATGCTGCCGTCCGTCAGCTTCTCGGACGATACCGCGCCGTCGATCAGCTGCTCGTTGCCCACCGACGCTGCCGTTAGCTTATCGACTGTGACAGAACCTTCTGCCAGCTTCGATGCCGTTACGCTGCCGTCCGTCAGCTTCTCGGACGATACCGCGCCGTCGATCAGCTGCTCGTTGCCCACCGACGCTGCCGTCAGCTTATCGGCTGTGACAGAACCTTCTGCCAGCTTCGATGCTGTCACGCTGCCGTCCGTCAGCTTCTCGGACGTTACCGCGCCGTCGATCAGCTGCTCATTGCCCACCGATGCTGCCGTCAACTTCTCTGCTGTAACAGAACCTTCTGCCAGCTTCGATGCCGTTACGCTGCCGTCTATCAGCTTCTCGGACGATACCGCGCCGTCGATCAGCTGCTCATTGCCCACCGATGCTGCCGTCAACTTCTCTGCTGTAACAGAACCTTCTGCCAGCTTCGATGCCGTTACGCTGCCGTCTATCAGCTTCTCGGACGATACCGCGCCGTCGATCAACTGCTCGTTGCCCACCGACGCTGCCGTCAGCTTATCGGCTGTAACAGAACCTTCTGCCAGCTTCGATGCCGTTACGCTGCCGTCCGTCAGCTTCTCGGACGATACCGCGCCGTCGATCAGCTGCTCGTTGCCCACCGATGCTGCCGTCAGCTTATCGGCTGTGACAGAACCTTCTGCCAGCTTCGATGCCGTTACGCTGCCGTCCGTCAGCTTATCGGACGATACCGCGCCGTCGATCAGCTGCTCGTTGCCCACCGATGCTGCCGTCAGCTTATCGGCTGTGACAGAATCTTCTGCCAGCTTCGATGCCGTTACGCTGCCATCGGTCAGCTTCTCGGACGATACCGCGCCGTCGATCAGCTGCTCGTTGCCCACCGACGCTGCCGTCAGCTTATCGGCTGTGACAGAACCCTCTGCCAGCTTCGATGCCGTTACGCTGCCATCGGTCAGCTTCTCGGACGATACCGCGCCGTCGATCAGCTGCTCGTTGCCCACCGACGCTGCCGTCAGCTTATCGGCTGTGACAGAACCCTCTGCCAGCTTCGATGCCGTTACGCTGCCATCGGTCAGCTTCTCGGACGATACCGCGCCGTCGATCAGCTGCTCGTTGCCCACCGATGCTGCCGTCAGCTTATCGGCTGTGACAGAACCTTCTGCCAGCTTCGATCCCGTTACGGCGCCATCCGTCAGCTTATAGGACGATACGGCACCGTCAATCAGTTGGTCACAGCCTACAGAGGCTGCCGTCAGCTTATCAACTGTGACGGAACCATCCGCCAGCTTCGCCGCCGTTACGGCGCCATCCGTTAGCTTCGCAGACGAAACGACACCATCGATCAATTGCTGATTGCCTACCGAAGCAGTTGTCAATTTCGCCGCTGTGACGGATCCATCCGCCAGCTTCGCCGCCGTTACGGCACCATTCATCAGCTTTTCGGACGTGACGGCATCATTCATCAACTGTACGCCGCCTACCGATGCTGCCGTCAGCTTATCAGCTGTGACAGCCCCCTCCGCAAGCTTCGCCGCCGTAACGGCGCCATCGATCAGCTTATCGGACGATACAGCACCGTCAACCAACTGCAATTCGCCTACCGATGCGACCGTCAGCTTCTCTGCCGTCACCGAGCTGTCCGCCAGCTTCGTTGACGTTACACTGCCATCGGTCAGCTTGGAAGCCGAAACGATACCATCCGCCAGCTGAAGGCCACCTACCGATGCGGTCGCAAGCTTTGCTGCCGTTACAGCTCCATCGGCCAGCTTCACAGCTGTTACAGCACCGTCCGCCAGCTTATCATTGGATACTGCACCGTCGACCAATTGCACTTCGCCTACCGATGCGATCGTCAGCTTCGCCGCTGTGACGGATTCGTCTGCCAGCTTATCAGCCGTTACAGCGCCGTCCATCAGCTGAACTTCGCCTACAGACGCAGCCGTCAGTTTCTCGGCTGTTACCGAACCGTCCGCCAGCTTCGTTACCGATACCGCTCCGTTCGTCAGCTTGGATGCCGATACAACGCCATCCGCTAGCTGGATATTACCGACCGAGGCTGCCGCAAGTTTCGATGCAGTTACCGCGCCATCCGCCAGCTTCGTCTCTGTCACAGACCCATCTGTCAGCTTCTCCGCCGATACGGCGTTATCCGCAAGCTTGAACAGACTAACCGAACCGTTCTGCAGTTTCGATTCCGATATTGCATCGTCCGTCAAATGAGCGTTATAGATCAACGCTTCCGTCAGCTTCGCCGTTGTCACTGCACCATCAGCCAGCTTGGATTCTGTAACGATGCTATCCGCCAAATGACGGTTTCGAACCGCTGTATCCGCAAGCTTCGATGCGATAACCGATCCGTCGACGAGCTTGGAAGTCGTAACCGAATCCTCGGCGAGCTTCTCTTCTGTAACCGCGCCTTCGACCAGCTTCGATTCCGTCACAATGCCATCTGTCAGGTGGATGCTCTTAACCGCCGAGTAATCCAGCTTCTCTGCCGTCACCGCACCGTCTGCCAGCTTGCCGTACGTGACCGAGCCTGTTGCCAGCTCGCCCGTGCCTACCGAACCGGCAGCAAGGTGAATGCCGAGCACAGCGCCTGGCGCCAGCTTCGCGCTTGTGACGCTGCATTCCATCAGATTATTGGAATCTACTGAGCCGTCTGCCAGCTTCGAGCCCACAATCAATCCATCTTCCAAATGATCCGTTCCAACGGCACCAGCCGCCAGCTTGGAACCTGTCACCGAACCTTCTGCCAGCTTACGCTCACTGACAGACTGATCCTGCAGCTGTAAGCCACTCACAGCGTGCTTAGCCAGGTGCTGCTCGCCTACAGAAGCATTCGCCAGCTTATCGCTGGTTACTGCGCCTGCTGCAAGAAGTGCGGAATCGATCGTTGACTGCTGCACGAATTTCGAAGCGTCCATCAAGCCGCTCAGTTTGCTCAGTGACACCGAGCCGTCTGCCAGCTGCTCCGTGCCAACGCTGCCAGCAATGAGATGTGCACGATGAATACTGCCTTCGGCGAGCAAGCCGCCTGTAACGGTGCCCTGCTTCAGCTTGCTGCCATGCAGACTGCCTTCTGGCGCTTTATCAAAGGACAGCGCATCTCCAGCGAGATGAGCAAGCGTAACGGAACCTTTACGCAGATGATAGCCTTGAATCGATTCTGCCTTGAGATGTTTGCCCGATACCGATTCAAGCATCAGATGCTCGCCGCTGACGGAGCTTGGCGCAATTTTATCACTGTTGACCGCATCCTTTTGGAGCGCTTGACTGCTCACGGCGTAAGGAGCAAGATGCTCCGAACCAACCGCGCCTTGAGACAAATGAATGCTGCGAACCGCACCTTCAGCAAGATGCTTCGCCTGTACGGCGCCGCTCGTCAGGTGTGCGGAGTTGACTGCGCCGTCTTTGAGATGAAGAGGGCCAACACTGCCACTCTGCAGATGATTGGCATTCACGCTCTCATGCGATAGATGTGCCGCCTCAATCGCACCCTGCAGTACATGTTCGGCACCAACGCTGCCCGATGTCAGATGAATGCCGAATACGGTACGCTCCGCCAAATGTCTGCTTCTGACCGAATCGATAGCCAAATGATGCTCCGTTACCGCCTCTTCAGCAAGCTCGCGCGAGGTGATGGCATCTTCCGCAACCAGCTCCGAAGATATTGCACCCGGTGCAACATGCTGGCTCGTCACCGACCGCTTCGCAAGCTGCTCTCTGCCAACCGACTCCTCGGCAAGATGTGCCTGATGTACGGCTCCGTCCAGCAAATGCAAGGCACTGACACTGCCAAAAGCGAGCTTATCTTTCGTTACACTTTCGTTGCCGAGTTTATTCGACGTTACTGCGTAATCCGTCAGCTTATCCGTCGTGATCGATTCCGGAGACAGCTTCAGCGAATTCACCGCATAGTCGGCCAAATGATGCGCGAACACGGTTCCGAAGCCGATGTGCCGCTCCGTTACGGATTGGGACGCGAGCTTCGCGGATGTGATCGCTCCATCCTTCACCGCATCGCTCTCGACGGACCATTCCGCCAGATGGCGGGCCTCAATCGCGCCTGGGCACACATGCGAGGAATCGATCGTTTCCTCCATAATCGCTTCACCAGTAACCGCCCCCTGCGACAGATGGTAGGAGCGAATCGATTCCGGCGCAATTTTGTCGAACGTAATGATTTCGTCTTTCAGATGTGACCGGTCAACTGCGCCTTCGGCAAGCTTCACGCTGCTCACGACACCGTCTGCCAGCTTGCTCCCGACTACCGCCCCGTCTGCCAACTGGGCTGTGCCAACGGCAGACAGGCTAATATTGTCCTGTTCCACCGATTGAAGCGCCAGCTTCCCATTCGTCACAGCGCCATCCTGCAAATGCGCCGTGTCTACTGATTCTTTCTGCAGTGCCTTCGACGACACGGAGCTTTCCGTTAAATGACGCTGTTCGATGCTGTTGTCAGCCAGCTTATCGGCTGAGATCGAGGCGCGGCTAATATGCTTATGCTGAACGATCTCATCGGCAAGCTTCGCCGAAGTCACGCTGTAATCGGCAAGCTTAGAGGAGGTAATCGCATGATCGGCCAGCTTAATCGTCGTGACCGCCTGCTCCGATAGCTTCGTCGAGGTCAGCGACTCATCGGCGATATGACCTCCTTGTACTTGAAGAGGTGCGATGTGCGCTCCGAGTATCGCTCCTGCTTGAAGATGCTCCGAGGAGACGGCTTCGGCGGCCAGTGCGGATGATGTTACGGATTTGGACGCCAGCTCCCGAGCGCCTACTGCCCCTTCGGTCAGATGCTCTCCGGCGATTTCTCCCGGAGCCAAGTGCTTTCCCTGAATGACGCCCATCGCCACATGCTCGGCGAGCAGCAATCCTTGCTTCAGGTGGGCAGAATCAATCGCAGCCTCCGCAATTTTCTCACCCGTTACAGCACCATTTCGAATCTTCGACTTCGTAACAGAACTTTCAGCGAGTTTCGAATTGTTGACCGCTTCGTTCGCTATGCTCTCCGTACGAACCGCGCCGCTTCTCAGCTTAGACGATGTAATGGACTGCTCCTCCAACAGTTCGCCCGTTAAGGAGAAAGGCTTAAGATGCTTAGCATCGATCGAGCCTTCTGCAATTTTATCCGAATTAATGACACGGTCGGCCAGCTTCTCACCCGTAATGCTGCTGTCACGAAGCTTATCGCCGGTAATGGATCGGTCACGAATCTTCTGACCGGAGATCGCATTTTTCGCCAGATGCTCGCCGGTAATAACCTCTTGCCCAAGCTTGGAGGACGTAATCGCGCCGTCGGCGATTTTGATGGAATCAACCGCGTAGTCCGCAATCGAGTCTGTGACAACCGCACCGTTGTGAAGCTTCGTGCTGTCGACCGCCCCGTTTGCGATTTTGTCCGTAATGACAGAGCCGTCCGCCAAATCGTCCGAATAGACAATCGGCTCCGGCCTCTCCGGCTGCCGCTTCTCTTCCAGCTTCGCAAGCTTCTGTGCTTGAAGCTGTTCTTCTTTGACTGCCGCCGCATCCTCTTCCACCTCAGGTACGACGTCAATCGTCTTCTGACCAGCTGCAACTGCCGTCTGGTCGGCAGGCACGAACACAACAATACCTGATTTAGCCGCTTCAACAACTGGGTTGACCGCCTCAACAGGAGCAGCCGCTGACGGGAGCGCTTCGACAGAAGGCGCCGATGCAGCAGGCCGTTCTACCGTATTGAATTCAGGTGGCAGCAGCACGGGCGTATCATTGTTATTCAGCTCGGATGCCTCCGAAGCCGTTGATGCCGCAGCAGTTGTTGGCACGCCTCGAAGTGTGGATGACGTCTTCGAGGTTGGCAGCAGCGACAGCGCGGAACGAAGAGGAATTTTCTTCGCCTTATGCGCCGGTGGAATACCAGGATTATTCACAGGCACAGCAGACTGTACAGCCGCTGAGCTCGAATGAATGGTTACTTGAGACAAAGGTGTCGCCGATGATTCAGCTGCTTTCGGTGTCTCCTTAGCCTCTTGCACAGTTTCTGCCACAGGCAGTTGCTGTTGCTGTTCTGCACTTTCGGATTTAGACCTTACGTTCGCTCCCCCTGGCTTCTTCTTCATTTCATCGAGCCAGCGCAGTTCGGACGTCGAATTCGGATTATCGACATAGAAAAACGGCTTCTGTCCTTTGGGACTCTTCCCTTTCTTGTTTTTCATACATAGCCCTCTCCTTCATCCACCTAAGATGTCATAGGCAATATATGCGTTCACCCATAGGCGCGCGACAAGCAAAAAAAGGCTGCGATTCGATTTCTCGAATTCGCAGCCTTTCTGGCCTCTATTCTTTTACACTTCTAATGCTACACGCTCCTGCGCATTTGGCCGATTCGCCGCAGCGGTGCTGCCGAATCGTTCCGGACGGCAATCGTGGACATCCAGCTCAGGCTCGGCTCCGTCCAACAGATCGGCAACGATGAACGCCGTTCCTGGACTGAGTAAAATACCGTTGCGGTAATGGCCTGCCGCCACGACGATGTCCGGTCTGCCCGAAGGTATGCCGATCAACGGTCTGCCGTCGCGCGTTGCAGGGCGCAGTCCCGCCCAACGCTTCACGGTCGGCTTCCCAGCAAGGAACGGGAAGGAACGATCGGTTGCTCGAATGAGACGTTCAATGCCTCGTTCGGTCACGGTCGTATCGAAACCTGCCACATCCTCCGAGGCGCCGCATACGATTGTCCCGTTGCCTTTGCCCACCCAGTAGGCTTGGCTCGTGAATACCATATGCCGCACTTCTGCAGGCGCTGATTCGAAAGAGCAGATCTGTCCGCGAATCGGATGAACCTCAGGCGAGAAACCAAGTACATCCGCATAGGCGCAAGACCAAGCGCCCGCACTAATCACGAGGCGATCTCCTTCGTAACGCTCGCCCGACACGGTCGTAACAGCAACCCCCGCTTCAGTGCCGCTGTGTACCGCTGCGATCGGACCTGCATAATCGACGAGGCGGACGCCGAGCCGGCGGCAAGCCTCATGCAGCGCAATAACGAGCTTCGGCGCATAGACATGGCTTTCCTCCGGGCAGTAAAGACCGGCAATCGCACGCTCCGTCAGACGCGGCTCCAGCTTGCGCAGCGCTGCGCCATCAACGAACTCAGCACGGGCGCCGCGTTTATTTTGCCATAACAGCCGTGTCTGCATGGGGAGCACATCCGCCTCATGATAGGCGATGTTCAAGCTTCCCGTCCGCATCAGCTCGACGTCCATGCCAGAGCACGCTTCTACTGCTTTCGTCCAAGCATCATACTTGCCGAAGCTGTATAGGCACAGGTCGAAGAACGAATCCGGCTGCTCCGTATTCTCGGAATATGGAGCGAGCATGCCAGCCGCTGCGCCGGATGCCTGCCCGCCGAACCGATCCGGCTCGACGACCGTCACCTGCTTGCCGCGACGTGCTGCTTCGAACGCACATGACAGCCCGATAATACCGCCGCCAACGATAAGGACATGCTCTCCCATTAGAGAGCTCCTTTCGCAGGTGACGCGAACAGCGAATCCTCGGGCGCGCTGCTAGCCGATGCATAACGTTTCTTCGGAATGCGGCCTGCCAAATAAGACAGACGTCCCGCTTCAATCGCCAGCTTCATTGCGAGTGCCATCGCGACGGGATCCTTCGCCTTCGCAACAGGCGAGTTAAGCAGGACAGCCGAAGCGCCAAGCTCCATCGCCTGCGCCGCATCCGCAGCGGAACCGATTCCGGCATCAACGATGATCGGCACGTTTGCTTCTTCGATAATCAAGCCTAGATTATATGGATTCATAATTCCGAGACCCGATCCAATTGGCGAGCCGCCTGGCATAACCGCCACCGCACCGGCTTCCTCCAGCCTTTTGCATAGAATCGGATCATCGGATGTGTAAGGCAGCACGTCGAAGCCTTCCTTCACGAGCTGCTCCGTGGCACGCAGCGTCTCGATCGGATCCGGGAGCAGCGTACGCGCATTCGCGCTAATCTCCACCTTAATCCAGCTGCCAAGGCCTGCCGCGCGGGCCAGCTTGGCGATGCGCACCGCTTCCTCTGCATTGTTCGCGCCCGATGTATTCGGCAGGAACGTATAGTGGCGGCCGCTCAGATGCTGAAGAACCGAATCGTCCTCCACTTCTTCGAGGTTGACGCGCCGGACGGCGAACGTAACGACCTCAGCGCCAGACGCCGTCAGCGCTTGCTGCAGCACATGTGGGCTCGGGAACCGTCCCGTCCCCAGCAGCATACGAGATTGCAGCTTTACCCCCGCAATTACGAGCGAATCTTGATCATTCATCATCATCAGCCTCCTCCTACAAAATGAACAAGCTCAACCGCTGCACCTTCATGAATCGGCGTACAGCTCCATTCCTCACGAACGACAATCTCGCCGTCCAGCTCTACAACGACCCGACGATCCTCCAGACGATGCTGGCAGATCAGCTCCCATACGGTGCGGGCTGTTGTCCGCTGAGCAACACCATTGACAATTACACCGGTTCCGGCAAAATCATCTGCTTGCACCTCGCTCCTCTGCGGAGCTGCAGCATGAAGCCGCGCCTTGAATGCGCGGCATACCGCCGCTGGATCGTCGGCTCCGACGATCTCGGATACGGCGCAGACGCGTGATGCACCGGCTGCGATAACCGTGTCGACATTGCCGAGCGTAATGCCGCCAATGGCAACGAACGGGATACGAATCTGTTCAGCCGCTTCCTGCACGTAGCTCGTCGTCACCGCCGCTCGACCAGGCTTCGTTCCCGTCGGGTAGACCGGACCGACGCCGATATAGTCGGCACCGCCTGCCTGCGCAGCCAATCCCTGCTCGATGCTGTGCGTCGAGATGCCGATAATCCGATCCGGCCCGAGCAGCCTTCTTGCCTCAGCGAGCGAAAGATCGTCCTGCCCAAGATGCACGCCGTCTGCCTCTGCTTCCAGTGCGATGTCGATATGATCGTTTATAATAAGCGGAACGCCATAACGTCTCGTCAATTGACGAAGCTTGTGGGCGTTCTCGCGAATATCCTGCTTCGATGCGGTTTTGTCCCGCAGCTGTACGATGTCAGCCCCGCCGATAAGCGCTTGCTCGATGACGTCGATCATCGACCGGCCTGGATGATAATTCGTACCTGTAATGACATATAGCTGGAAATCCAGCTTCTTCGATGTTGAATCAGCCAACGATACTCTCCCCTTCCCTATGCGGCTGCAGCATATCCGTGCACAGCCGTATGGCTTCTCCTGCGTCGCTCGTACCTTGGACAAGCACACGGCCGTCAGAGAACAAGACAAGCCGCTTGCCATCCGGCAGCTCGGCCTTGGTTAGATATGGATTAACGGTTAGTGTGCATCCTCTCTCCTCCAGTAAAGGACGAACAACATCAAGTGCGATTGCTTCCCCAAGCGTTACCTGTACCGAATCACGCCCGCACATAACTGCCGCTTCAATCGCAGGCTTGTCGTCTTGACGGAGACGGTTATCGGCCGTCGAAGCGCCTGTGCCGCAGCACGCGCAGCGGCTTCTGCCGCCCGGCAGCTTCAGCTCCCGAACGCGGAACGTCCAGATGTCTGCTGTCACCCATGTGCCCCGCATCGCCTCGCGGTTGCCGCTCAGCCACTTGAGCGCTTCAGCGGCCTGAAGCGAGGCGACGAACTCAACAGCGGGCGAGATGACGCCCACGGTATCGCATGTATCGGTGCCATCGTCAGCCGCGCTGTCGCCGATCAGGCAGCGAAGGCATGCGGTCCGGCCCGGGATGAGCGCTGCGCTCATTCCTTCCGAAGCTGTCACGCCGCCGTAGACGAGCGGGATGCCAAGGCTGAAGCACGCATCGCTCAGCGCGAGCCGCGTCGCCGCATTGTCGGTGCCATCGAGCACGAGGTCGACGCCTGCGAGCAGGTACCCTAGCGTCCGCTTGCTGACATCGACGACATGCGCCTCGATACGAACACCGCCATTCATCCGCTTCAGCTTACGCGCTGCGGCAACTGCCTTTGGCGTTGCGCTGCGCGCATCCTCCTCGTCGAACAGCATCTGCCGCTGCAGATTGCTCGGCTCGACATAGTCGCGATCGGCGAGACGAACGACGCCAACGCCAGCGCGCGTCATATGCTGCGCCAGCGAGGCGCCGAGCGCGCCCGTTCCGACGACAAGTACACGTGCGCTGCGCAGTCGATCCTGTCCCGCCGAGCCAATCGGCCCGAATCGAAGCTGACGTGAGTAGCGGTCCTCAAAGGCCGCCTCATCCTGCACGGCTTCGTAGATTTCGATCGGGTGCTGTGCCATTTTATCCATAAATCGAGCTGCCCCCTGTCCGGAATGCAGCAGACTTCTCTTGCATGCCTATTTCTATCGCTTCTTCCGTGTCGAGGCCGTGATCCGCCGCGTAGTCCCGGATGTCCTGCGTAATGCGCATACTGCAAAACTTCGGTCCGCACATCGAGCAGAAGTGAGCCGACTTCGCCGCTTCTGCAGGCAGCGTCTCGTCGTGGTACTCCATCGCCCGCTCAGGGTCGAGGGACAGATGGAACTGATCGCGCCAGCGGAATTCGAACCGCGCCTTCGACAGCGCATTGTCGCGAATTTGCGCACGCGGATGGCCTTTGGCAAGGTCTGCGGCATGCGCCGCTATTTTGTAAGCAATAACGCCTTCGCGCACATCATCCTTGTTCGGCAGACCCAAATGCTCCTTCGGTGTTACGTAGCACAGCATCGCCGTACCGAACCAGCCGATCATCGCGGCGCCGATCGCCGACGTAATGTGGTCATAGCCCGGTGCAATGTCCGTCGTCAGCGGTCCAAGCGTGTAGAACGGCGCCTCCGAGCAGATCGCCATCTGCTTGTCGACGTTCTCCTTGATCATGTGCATCGGCACATGGCCCGGTCCTTCGATCATGACCTGCACATCATGCTTCCATGCGATCTTCGTCAGCTCGCCGAGCGTCTCCAGCTCCGCGAACTGCGCAGCGTCATTCGCATCCGCAATCGATCCTGGACGCAGTCCATCGCCGAGCGAGAAGGAGACATCGTAAGCTTTCATAATCTTGCAAATTTCCTCGAAGTGCGTGTACAGGAAGTTTTCCTGATGATGCGCCAGACACCACGCCGCCATAATCGAGCCGCCACGCGATACGATGCCTGTTACCCGCTTCGCTGTCAGCGGTACATAACGCAGCAGTACCCCTGCATGAATGGTGAAGTAATCGACGCCCTGCTCCGCCTGCTCGATGAGCGTATCGCGGAATACTTCCCACGTCAGATCTTCAGCAACGCCGTTCACTTTCTCCAGCGCTTGATAAATCGGCACCGTACCGACCGGCACTGGTGAATTCCGAATGATCCACTCGCGCGTTGTATGAATGTTCTTGCCCGTCGACAAATCCATGATCGTATCCGCGCCCCAACGAGTCGCCCACGTCATCTTCTCGACTTCCTCGTCAATCGAAGAAGCGACGGCGGAGTTGCCGATATTGGCGTTGATCTTCACGTGGAAGTTGCGCCCGATAATCATCGGTTCGCCCTCTGGGTGGTTAATGTTCGCTGGAATGATCGCTCGGCCTTCGGCTACCTCGCAGCGCACGAATTCCGGGTCCATTCCTTCCCGAATCGCGATATATTCCATCTCCGGCGTAATGATGCCGCGGCGTGCGTAGTGCATCTGCGTCACATTGCCGCCAGCTTTCGCCCGCAGCGGTTTACGGAACAAGCCCGGAAATGGCTCGAGTCCCTTGATCGCAGCGCGTTCCTCGCTTGCAAAACCGTTATCCTCCGGCTTGATCGCCCGGCCCTCATAGCTCTCCGTATCGGACCGTGCTTCGATCCAGCGGCCGCGCACGGAAGGGAGGCCCTGCCGAATATCGGCTTCGTAATTCGTATCTGTATATGGGCCGCTCGCGTCATAGACGCGAATAGGCTCGTTGCTCGTCTCTTGGTCCCGAATAACGCTTGGCGCTAACGCAATCTCTCTCATGGGCACTTGTATATCAGACTGTGAGCCCTGTATGTACACTTTACGGCTTCCTGGCAGCGGCCTCGACAATATCGGCATCATGAATTCCTCCTAAAGATTTTGTGATTGCTGTGTCTACCGGCGATAGATAGACTTGCAGCCCTTAGATCAGGCTGCTTACCGAGCATCAACAAAAGCAAATAGGAATCCCTAGGAGGCGCACGCCTGCACAATCACTTCCCTACGCCGAAGCCGGATTATTCGTTCTGAAGCATTCTCTTGTAATAAGAGCTTGCTAGAAACCAAAAAAGCCGCTTCCGGCGAGGGAAGCGGCTAATAAGCGCTGTCGATCGCACATTACTCACGGATGTCTGAAACGATGCAGCTAAACCGCATTAGCGGCAGCAATCGCAGCAACAATAGACCTTGCTTCCTGAGTAATATGACAAGACGACCATTTCGCAATTAGACCACTTTCCTACGCTGGCATGACCCAGATCAGGTTCAAAGGGACCAAAGCATCACGCTTTATCTCAGCCCGTAAAGGCGCCCCTAGTGGATTTCCTGAACAAACTATACCCCCATGTTCTGAAGGTGTCAACCCTGTAATTTCCACCCGAATCTGCTGTTATGCAGCGCATTGGTTATACCGGTGCGCACTGTATATCGTTCAGCCGCTGCCTGCCAGGTGAAATACGTTTCCGCCTTCTCGCGGCTTCGTCTTCCCATTTCCAGCCGAAGTTGGTCGTTAGTGAGCAGGTGGTCAAGCTTCGTTAACATATCGGCCGTCAAGCTGGATGGCTCGGCAAGCAGCCCCGTTTCGCCGTCCTGCACGATCTCGCTAATGCCGCCGATTCGCGAAGCAACGACGGGGATCCCCGCTGCCATCGCTTCGACGTTAACGAGTCCGAATGCTTCGCGGCGCACAGATGGCACAGCAAGCACATCCGCCCCGAGCAGCCAGTCGGGCACCTCGTTGTAGGGCACGTAAGGAATGAATCGGACGCTGCCCCCAAGCTTTGCGGCTGCTCGCTTCAGCCTTCGAGAATAGACAGACGTACGCTTCGATCCATACTGAGGACTGCCGACGATGACAAGCATCGCATTCGGATGCCGCTTGAGCAGCTTCGGCATCAGCTCGATCAAGTGATGGACACCTTTGAGCGGAATAAGTCTCCCGAGATACAAGATGACTTTGCGGTCCGTCCAACCGTAGGCACGGCGCAGCCGATTGCGTCTTGCCCCGCCTTCTGATGATTGAACAGATGGGAAACGGTGCATATCGGTGCCGAGATGCACGACGACGATTTTGGACGCGGCCTCCGGCGCTTGAGCAGCTACAATCGACCGCAAATAGTCGCTGTTGACGATTATTGTCTCCGCTAGTCTAAAGCTTTGACGAAGTTGAAAATTAGAAATATGCCGAGGCTGAATAAAGGTCGAAGAGTGCAAATTAAGCCACATGCGCGCATACGGATGTTGTCTGCTTAGTCGTATGAGCAAATGCGGCCTATTTTCCACCTCGATAATGTCTGGCTTGAACGTTGTCATCGCCCTGCTTACGGAAGCGGCATAACGGGATTTATTCGCTGCTGCGAACCGTTCACAGACGACGCCCTTCCACACGCCCTTGCGCGGCAGACCTGCTGCCGTACGTCCATATATCCGCGGCTCCACCGAGCCTGTCAGCAGCGGAACGATATGCTCGATCACCCGCTCAACCGAACCGCCCGTAAGCGAAGGCAGCGGGTAGGCGCCAGGCGTAACATAAGCGATCTTCAGCGGTCGTGACATGCTCGCGGGCCTCCTCCTCCGCACGTTCGTGCGCATGCGGGAATATGCTACGACAGCATACGCGGCACCGCTGCCACTCGTAACACCATCTGCTCGAAACAGGCACGAATAAAGGCGTCTGCTTATCTGCTGCTGTCATTGGACAAGAACGCATTCGCACCGATCCGGGCTGTTGCGTACAATAACACGTAGCCCCCGCCGATTAGAAAGGCCGGATTGAGCAGCACGCTATGTACTTCGGTCATATAAACCGTATCATCGCGTATGACACGTAAAATGCTGCCGCTGACAGCCGCTCCTGCGACAATTAGTGCAAATGACGCCAAGCCGTCAGCCAATCTTCTGACTGCCGTCCATCTAACGAAACACCATATGAGAACAACCGTCACAATTGCTAGACTTATTCCAATCGTCCATTCCATCCGCGAGTCTTCGCTCCATTCATGATCTTCTTAATCTTCTTCATCTTCGTAGCTTCGTAGCTTCGTGATCGAAATTGTATTCTCAGCATTGGCTCAATTGGTGGGTGTTAAACCAGTATGGACTTTTCGGTTGCATCGATTGCACCAATGGACTACAATCGTATTCAAACGTATGGAAAGGAATCGTCGCCATGATTAAACTTGCTGCTCTTTCGATTCAATTTCATCATTTCAGTCAGCGTTAGCACCCCTGTAAATTCTCAGGGAGGGCTAACGCTTCTCGCGTTGGCCTCCCTGCCGCATACAAGCGCGCGGGACCAGAGGTCCGGCGCGTTTTTTATTTTGCAGCCAAGGTGAACCAACTGTCGTCCTTTAAACGACGCACTGCTTGGACTTGGAGAGAGGGGATAACGCATGATGTCTAATGTGAAAGGTACAGTCGATTACTATGGAGTAGAGCAAGCCCAGCGCAGCCGAATGATCCGGCAAATGGAGGAGCTGTTCACGCTGTATGATTACGAAGCAATCGAGACGACGATTTTGAACGAAATGGAGCTGCTGACGGCCAAATATTCAGGCGGCGACGAAATTGTGCAGGAAATGTATACGTTACGTGACCGCGGACAACGTGAGCTTGGCCTGCGCTATGATTTGACGGTTCCTTTCTCCAAGCTGGTCGCTGCGTATGCAGGATTGCCCATGCCTTTCCGGCGGTACGAATTCGGCAAAGTGTTCCGGGATGGTCCCGTGAAACGCGGTCGGCTTCGTGAATTTACTCAGTGTGATGTCGATGTCGTAGGCATTCAAGGCCCAGAGGCTGAGGCCGAGTTGTTATCACTCGCTGCCCGGGTATATGAAACGTTGGGCATTCCTGTTGTGCTTCGCTGGAACAATCGGCGTTTTCTTGCCGAATGGCTGGCGGCAGCCGGCATTCCAGAAGAGCTAGGACAGACGGTCATGTTAACGCTAGACAAAATAGCCAAGCTAGGCCTCGATGCCGTTCGCGCCGAGCTGATCGATAAAGGTGTAACATACAGCGCCGCTGACACGGTGCTTCATGCAATTATGGCTGATGAGCAAAAGGAGCCTGTGGCAGCATTCGAACGGCTCTGTACCACATTCGGCATTAGCGATCTGCCCGGAGCCGGAGAAGTCCGCGCCCTGATGGGGCTGCTGGATGCAATCGGCTTATCGCCCGTTTGCAGGTTCGATCCTTCGCTGTCGCGCGGCTTGTCTTTTTATACAGGGACCGTCTATGAAGCTTTCGATGCGAGCGGCAGCTACTTGTCTTCCCTTGGCGGCGGCGGTCGTTATGATGCGATCATCGGTCAGTTGGCTGGCAATCCAGCAGTCCTCTACCCGACGGTCGGCTTCTCCTTCGGGCTTGAGCCAATCATGGCGCTTGCGCGTGAACGGCTTGTTCCGATTGAGGCTGCACCTGTAGTCGTGATTCCGATTGGCGGGATGGTTGCTGAGGCTATGCGTACAGCAGAGGCCATTCGTGCCTGCGGCATTCGAACTCGCTTATCGCCTGTTGGCCGCAAGGTCGGCAAAGCGCTTGCTTCGGCAGCGTCGGCAGGCTCCCGATTTGCCATCCTTATCGGAGAAGATGAGACAAAATTAGGAAAAGTACAGTTGAGAGATATGGAAGCAAGAATTGAGGAAACACTGGCTTTAGAAGAGGCCATTTATCGGATAGAACGAGTACTGCTGTGAGCCGGACATGTGTGATGAGCCGCGTCGAATTATATTGATTTGTCGACGCGGATATGTCACACTAGTCGGAGATTATCGCAGCTGTGTGCTTAGAGAAAGGACGTGAAGGGATCGGCATGTGGACTTGGTTGTTTCGCGCCCTGACCGAATTGACTTCCCGCAAATCGATTTCTCGGCTGGCCGGCAGTATCGCCCAATCATCGGCGAGCCGCAGGTTTATTCCTCGTTTCATTCGCGTGTACAACATTCGGGTCGAGGAAGCCGAGAAGCCTTTGAAGGACTACAAAACATTAAATGAGTTTTTCACCCGCAGGCTGAAGCCTGGTATGCGTACCGTGGACACCGACCGGACGGTCGTTGTCAGTCCTGTCGATGCGCTCATAACAGGCGCTGGACCAATCAGTGCAGGTACGATCGTCAATGTGAAAGGACAAGACTACACGATTGACGAGCTATTGAATCAGTCGCCGCGGACCGAGAACTATAAGAACGGCTATTACGCTGTCCTTTACTTAAGCCCGTCCGACTATCACCGCATCCATGTTCCGGTTGACGGAACGATTGAGGAGCGCGATTATATTCCCGGCAAGGTGTATCCGGTCAACGAATTTGGCCTGCGCCATATGCGCCGGGTGCTCAGCCGCAACGAGCGGCTCGTAACGTACATACGCAATCACAGTGGTGAGACAGCCGTCGTAAAAGTCGGCGCGTTGAACGTCAGCAGCATCCGTTACACAGAACCACAAACACGGCAAGCCGAAAAAGGCGCCGAGCTCGCCTACTTCGAATTCGGATCGACCGTCGTCCTGCTCATGGAGGACGACACATTCATCCCACGCGCCGACCTCGCAGTCGGCCTGCGCGTCAAGATGGGCGAACGCCTCGGTACGCTTAGCAGCGAATAACAGAACAGCCCGCCGGCCCTGCTTGATGCAGGGGCCGGCGGGCTGTTTATTTGATTCGAGGTGGATGCGGGCGCTCAGGCGACTGTTGATTAGAGGCGGATTTTCGCTCCTATCATTCCAGTGTTTGTTCAACTGGCTGGTTAGAGGCTGTTTATCGCCTCTATCCGCTCCATGTGCGCTCAGCTGGTTGGTTAGGGGCGATATTTCACTCCTAACAACCCCATGTGCACTAGTCAGGTTAGTTAGAGGTGTTATATCGCCGCTCCTACTGGTCAGCAGATCAGTTAGTATACTTTTTCCTACCTTATCTCGTCCGTCCGCGCCTCACCAACCAGTTAGTATACATTTACCTATCCTATCCCGTCCGTCCGCGCTCCACTAACCAGTTAGTATACTTTTTCCTAACCTATACCGTCCGTGCTCAACTGATCATTTAGTATACTTTTTCCTATCCTATACCGTCCGTTCGCGCTCCACCAACCAGTTAGTATACTTTTTCCTATCTTATCTCGTCCGTTCGCGCTCCACCAACCAGTTAGTATACATTTACCTATCCTATCCCGTCCGTCCGCGCTCCACTAACCAATTAGTACACTTTTTCCTATCCTATCTCGTCCGTTCGCGCTCCACCGCCCAGTTAGTATACTTTTACCTACTCTATTCCATCAGCTCACACTTAACCGTCCGCTCTCTACTCTTGCCCACGCTGCAGCAGCGCCACACCGTACGGCTCAAGCTCGACGCCCCCGATTCCATCCCGTCCGTCGAGCAAACTGCGCATCGCCATTGGCAGCTGCAGCTGCTTCGGCTCGCGGGTCAAGTTCAGGACGAACCATACCTTGCGTCCATCGTCGCTTCCACGCAATGTCACCTGCACGCCTTCCGACAAATTCGCCCAGCGCTCTACCCCGCAATCGGCAGCCAAACTGCCAAGCAAGTCGGACCAATACGCCTCCTCCGGTACCGTCCCGACATAAACGACTGTACCCTTGCCATAACGATTCGACGTAACCGCAGGCGTACCCGTGTAGAAGCCCGTGCCTTCGCCATAGCGCGCCAGCACCTCTGCCGTTGACGGCTCCAGCAGGTCGCACCATTGCGCACACTTGTACACAGCACCATCAGCAGCTACCAACTGCTGCGCGTCATGGCCGACTGGGTCGTACTCCGTTACGACCACGCCGGCTGCTTCAGCCAGTGGGCCAGGCAGCGGCTGCATCCAGCAAATGTTATGCTCATTCTTCACGCCTGTCCTCGCTGACAATACCAACGTACCGCCACCAGCCGCATACTGCTTGAGTGATTCCGCTGTTGCTTCATCAAGCAGATAGAGCGCAGGTGCAACAACCAGCTTGTACGAGTCAAGCGATTCCCGCCAGTCGATCACGTCGACACCAATTCCCTGCTTCACGAGCGCTCGATGAATCGGCTTGAGGTTCTCATAATAATCGAAGCCTTCGGACTGCGGCTGCAATTGGAACGCGGAATGATGCTCATGCGAATACAAGATTGCCGCTTCGCTTCGTACACTTGTTCCTTCCAACAGCGATGCCACCCGATTCACTTCTTCCGTCAATTGAGCAAACTCCGCAAACCTTCTGCCGGGCACATTGCTATGATCAATCAGACCATGCCAGAACTGCTCCGCACCAACCGTCCCGCTTCTCCAGCGAAAATGAACAACCGCGTCCGCGCCGCGAGCGAAGCTCTGCCATGAGAAGGCGCGGATGAATCCCGGATATGGCGCGCGCCACATTGGCATCCATGCGCCCGGCGGTCCACTAAGCTGCTCCATTATCCAATAGTTACGCCGCTTGAAGCCGCGCACCCGATCAAGCAGCAGCGCGCCGCTGTACGGGTTTGTCGCGATTTTGTCCGGACTCGTGTTCGGATAGTAGTCGAAGGATGCGAAATCGAGCGGTGCATACAACCTCGGATTATCGAGCGGGATCGGCGCCGTCCATGTATTGTGCGTAATGAAGTGGTTCGGACATAGTCGACGAACAATATCGACCTGAATCTGTTGGAACGCAATGATTGAATCATTTTGGAACCGACGGAACTCCAGCAGCAGCGATGGATTCTGGTAAGGCGACCCGCCGATCGGCGTCCGAACCTGCGACCAGTCACTGTACTCACCACTCCAGACGACGGTTCCCCATGCCCGATTCAGCGCATCGAGATCTCCATTGAACTGTTCCTTCACCCGATCTCGGAACTTGCTCGTGCACGCCTCACAGTGGCATAGGTTCAACATGAACTCATTGTCCGTCTGCCACCCGATCACCGCTGGATGGTTCCCATAACGAGCAGCCAGCTTCTCGACAATCGCCGTCGTACGGCTTCGCATCGAAGGACTGTTGTAGCAGCGATGTCCTCTTACGCCTGCCTGCTGAGGATGTCCTTGTCCATCGATGGGCAGCACATCCGGGTAATTCGTCGTCAGCCACACCGGCGGTGTCATCGTCGGCGTTCCAATGACTACCTCCAGCCCATACCGATGGAACAAATCGATGGCTTCATCCAGCCAGTCGAATTGGAACACACCTTCCTGCGGCTCCAGCCTGCTCCAAGCAAACTCCGCTACACGCACAACACGTACGCCTGTTTCTTTCATCAGCCTAGCATCCTGCTCCCACATAGAGCGATCCCAATGCTCGGGGTAATACACCACACCAATCTTCATCCTAGCATGCCCTCCATCTCCGTTATCCTGTTGTTATGTACATGACCTTCATTCCGAATAATTTTTGTGATGCTTCGTGATCAAAAGCGGACTTATTGAGGAACTACATCTCAAAAAATAAAAAACGCCGCCCATCAGCGGATCTCTGATGGATTGCGTCCCGTATACTGCTTAAACTGCCTGCTGAAGAAAAATATATCGCGGTAACCGAGTGCATCTGCCACCTCGGTCACGTTCATGCCTGCATGCGCAAGCAAATGCTGCGCACGGTCAATGCGTGTTTGAATCATGTACGATTGTACCGACTGTCCGATATATTCCTTGAATTTGATTGAAAAATATCGCGGCGACAGCTGTGCCCGCTTCGCCAAGTCTTCAACGCGATGCGGAACGCCCGGATGCTGGCGAATATAGTTGGCAATTTCATGGATGACTTCCGTCAGTTGGTTGCTTCCGCGCTTCTCAATAAGCGGCTCCTGATCAGTACGGAGCAGATGGATCATCATCTGCTTCAGCAGCAGCTTGGCCTCTTCCTCGGCAGCGAATGTCTTGACGAGGAACAGCCGAACATAACGAGAGAGCAAATATTCGAAGTCAACCGTCTCGTCGAACACGCGATAACGATTCGGCACATATTGGGTTTGCTCACTTACGTCAAAATGAATATACGTCAGTACTAACGGCTTTTGCGGATTATGTGTTGCGCTTGTGTAGTCGCCAGGGCGGAATAAAAAACAGCTTCCTGCGCCAATCTCATATACAGCGCCATTGAGTTCAAGCTCACCTTCACCGCTCCACACATAAAATAGGTCATAATTCGCCATCGGCTTCTCTCGACGGGCCCATTTCCATGCTGGTTCGCAAGAAATTTTGGCAAAATAAGAGAGCAATACGAATGATGATGATGGCACGTCCAGCATAGCGTCCCTCCATCTTAGGTCCATTTGGGGTCATCATACCGCACTCGAATTTTTTTTACAATGAAAATGACCCCTTATATTTAAAAAATGTTATAATATCACTCGATAGCTGACATCGCCAGGTAACATTTGCGGTGATCCAATATTGAACCCATTGTTCGGAAGGATGGAATCAAGTCATGAACCCACTTGCTCAGCAATTGAACGAAACGCTGGAGCGCGAAACTCCCCACGTATATGCGATGTTGTCCAGCTTAGGTAAGAGCATCTACTTCCCTAAAGTCGGCATTCTGAGTCAATCCGCTGAAGCGAAAGCAAAAGCAAAGAAATTTAATGCAACGATCGGGATTGCAATCGAGAATGGTCAACCGATGCACCTGAAGGTCATCCAAGACACACTGTCCGCTTATGACCCGAAGGACATTTATGAATATGCACCACCGGCTGGTAAGCCAGAGCTGCGCAGCGCATGGCGCGCGAAGATGATCAAAGAAAACCCTTCGGTTGAAGGCAAAGGCTTCGGTACGCCAATCGTAACGAATGCACTGACACATGGTCTGAGCATTGTCTCCGATCTGTTCGCTGATGTAGGTGACGCGGTCATCATTCCGAACAAAAACTGGGAAAACTACGAGCTGACATTCGGCGTTCGCCGCGGTGCTGAGATCGTTGAATATGAGCTGTACAATAGCGACAACCAATTTAACGCTGCCGGCCTCCGCGATGCGCTGTTCGCACAGAAGGACAAAGGCAAAGCAATCGTCATTCTGAACTTCCCGAACAACCCAACAGGCTACACGCCGGGTCCAGCAGAAGGCGATGCAATCGTCGCTGCGATCCGTGATGCTGCAGAAGCAGGCATCAATGTTGTCGCGGTAGCAGATGATGCATACTTCGGCCTCTTCTTCGAAGACTCGCTGCATGAGTCGCTGTTCGGCAAGCTTGCTGGCCTGCATGAGCGTGTGCTCGCTGTTAAGGTTGACGGCGCAACGAAAGAAGAATACGTTTGGGGCTTCCGCGTAGGCTTCATCACGTACGCATCCCAATCCGAAGCAGCCCTTGCTGCTCTGGAGCAAAAAACGACGGGTATCATTCGTTCGACGATTTCCAGCGGTCCTCACCCTTCGCAGACGTTCGTTCTCCGCGCGCTGCAAGCGCCTGAGTTCGAAGAGCAGAAGGCTGAGAAATACGCCATTATGAAACGCCGCGCTAACCGTGTAAAAGAGCTGCTCGACAGCGGCCGTTACGGTGACGTGTGGGACTACTACCAATTCAACTCCGGCTACTTCATGTGCCTGAAGCTGACGAAGGTTTCCGCGGAAGCGGTTCGTCAGCGCCTGCTGTCCGAGTACGGCGTTGGTACGATCGCCCTCGGCGACACGGACCTGCGCGTCGCATTCTCGTGCATCGAGGAAGGCGATCTGGAAGAGCTGTTCGATACGATCTACAAGGCAGTTACGGACCTGCTGAACGCGTAATAATGATGACCTAAGCCTCCCGAATTTAACCTATATGGTTTTCGGGAGGCTTTTTTCACAACAGATGGCTGCTCGGGCAAGTTTGGAGCGATAAATCGCCTCTATCAGGCAATTGAATTCATACGGATCCATTAGGAGCGATATTTCGCTCCTATCCAAACAAGCCGGCACCTAAGAGACTATTAGGAGCGATAAATCGCCCCTATCTCAGCAACCTTGCAGCTCCGGATCCTATAGGAGCGATAAATCGCCTCTATTCCAGCATCTGAGCTCCAAGAGGATCCAGAATGCGATACACGAAAAACAGCCCTGGACCCTGCAATCAGAGTCCAAGGCTGCTCTATAAGAGCCGTTTATTGCGCCGTGTAGCCGCCGTCAACCGTAAGCGTGTTGCCCGTCATGAAAGTAGAATCATCGGAAGCCATGAACAGAACGGCTTTCGCCATCTCTTCAGCTTGTCCAAGACGTTTCATTGGCGTGAGCGAAGCAAGCACTTGTTTGCTTTCCTCTGGAATGATCGGCGTATCGATGAAGCCTGGGCAGAGCGCGTTAACACGAATATTGTTCTCCGCATATTCCAGTGCAAGCGAACGAGTCAGGTTGATGACGCCGCCTTTGGCCGCATTGTAAGCAGCCGAACCCGGTGATCCGACCCAGCCGTACATCGATGCCGTATTGACGATCGAACCGCCGCCTGCTTTGAGCATTTCGCGGATCGCTTCGCGTGCCACGAGGAATACGCCGTCGAGGTCAACGTTGACCGTGTTGCGCCATTCCGAATATTCGAGATCATGCGAGGCGTGTACGCGGCCGATACCTGCGTTATTGAACACGACATCCACTTTGCCGAACGTTTCAATCGTTTGTTTGAAAACACCTGCAACTTCTTCTTCGCTCGTAATGTTTGCTTTTACGAACAACGCCTCGGCATTTTGCGATTTCAGCTCTTGCTCGAACGCTTTGCCTTTCTCTTCATTCAAATCAACGAGAACGACCTTCGCGCCTTCCTGTACGAAGAGTCGTGCTGTAGCAGCACCGATACCAGATGCGCCACCCGTAATGACTGCGACTTTGCCTTGAAGTTTGCCCATTGTAAATTCCTCCAGTACAATATTTTGAATAGCACGTTTATCGATCTGATATTGTGCTAATTTGTTCACAATTCAATTGTACTCTTCTGACCATCATTAACAATCATCAGCCTTGTTCGCAATGTCTATCTAGTAGACACTTCGAGCAATAATGTCTTTTTCGGAGGATTTTTTACGATGATCGACGAACTTCATTCTACAAGCACGCGGCGCAATCGAACCAAAGAGCATTTCAAATTGGCCCTCATTAAGCTCATCAAAGAGAAAGGTTATCACGCGATATCGGTCAAAGATATCGTAGACGCCGCAGCTTACAATCGCAGCACCTTCTATGTGCATTACCAGGATAAAATCGATCTAGCCGAAGAGCTGCTCAAGACGATGCTTGAAGGCTTAGAAGCTTCCGTAGGCGTTCCCTACGAGCACGGCCAGACCGTCTATACGTCAAAGCTGAATGCTCCATCCTTCAATATCGTCGCCTATATTTATGAGCACCGCGATTTCTTCGAGCTGATCAAATATGACGACACGCTGCCGGGATTGCACACGGAGCTGCCTCGGACGATCCAGAACATCTATAATGAGCAGTTCGTGTTCGAGACGATCAACAATATGCCCGTCAACATGGATTACTTCAAGCAATATACCGCCTACGGCTTCTACGGGCTGATCATCAATTGGATCCGGGAAGACTTCAAAGAATCGCAGGAGGCATTCATCCAAGCGGTAATCGATCTAACCCGAACGCATATGCACTCCTTTAAATTTGTAGGGAACAAGATTCGTTCAGAAGGAGGAACCACTTAATCATGAAACGCTACTACCTTACCGATCTAGACGGTACGCTGCTCCAATCCAATGCCCTACTATCCGACTATACGGTTCATACGCTGACAACAGCATTGGAGCAAGGTGCCGTCATCAGCTACGCAACGGCGCGCAGCTATCGGAGCTCGAAGACCGTTACATCGCGGATCGATTGGCGATATCCGGTCGTCTTGTACAATGGCAGCATGCTGCTTGATCCAACAACGGGCAAGGTGCTGGGCGGACATTGGCTCGATACGACTGTCTCGAATGAAGTGATCGAGCTGGGCCGTTCGATGAACGTAACGCCGTTCCTGTTCGCACTCGATGAGAATGACAATGAACGCGTGCTGCACGAGAGGCTGTCGCGTTATGGCGACACCGAATTTTTCGCCAGCCGTCCAGGCGATCCGCGCTTCGCAGAGGTCGAGCATCTAACCTGTCCTCCCTCCTATCGAACGATGATCGTCACCTATATCGGACGGCGAGAGGAGCTTGAGCCGCTGTTCCGTGCAATTGCTGACCGTTATGGACCTGCTGTTCATCTGCATTTCATGCTGGACAACTATATTAAAGATCATTACTTCCTCGAAATCTCGCATCCTCTCGCGAATAAGGAACATGGTCTGAACTTGTGGTGCGAGCAGGTCGGATGCCGGCCAGAGGATGTCACGGTATTCGGCGACAACTTGAACGACATCGGCATGTTTAAACGAGCGGGGCGTCGGCTCGCTGTCTCAAGTGCCCACCCCGAACTGAAGCTGATGGCAACAGAAGTAATCGGCAGCAACGATGAGAACGGTGTTGCACGGGTTATCGAGGCAGATTTGCGAGGCGGCAGCGAGCAGCACTAGCGGATGAGGTGCATATGTACTCAGTCACAGTCATTTTCATAGTTTCATATATGCAAAAAAGGGGCGAAAGAAATGGCAGAGCTTCGAGCGATTATTTTCGACTTAGACGAGACGCTGGCTGATCGGACGAGCACGCGAGACCGGTTCGTCAAGGTGTGGATCGAGCAATATTGGGCTGGCCGGGATCATGATCCAGAGCAGCTTCACTCCGTATTTTGCCGCCTCGATAACAACGGTTATCGGGCGAAAGACGAGCTGTACCACCTGCTCGTGGAGGAATTGACCTGGACCGATCCGCCGACAGAAGCGGAGCATACCGCGTTCTGGCAGGAGCATTTTCCCAAGCTGACGGAACCGATGGACAACCTGCATAACACCCTCGATTACTTCCACCGCCAAGGGCTGAAGATCGGTCTTATTACGAACGGCAGGGAACATGTACAGCGTGCAAAAATCGATACCCTCGCAATCGGACGATACTTTGATGCTGCGTACATTTCCGAAGCGGTTGGCGTGAAGAAGCCGAATGGCGCTATTTTCAACCAATGCCTGCATGCGCTTGAGGTTGCTCCTGAGGAAGCGTGGTACGTTGGCGACCATCCGATAAACGACGTTCGAGGCTCTGCTGAAGCTGGAATTACGCCGATCTGGCTGTCACAAGGGAAGGAATGGAAGGAAGAGCATGTGGTCAAGCCCGCGCATACCGTCCAATCGCTGCATGACCTGATCCAACTGTATGAATCGTTGCATGGATAATCAATGAATATAGAGGAGGAGCTCTTACCTATGCGCTATTACATCGTAACAGGATCTTCTAAAGGAATTGGTTCGGAGCTGGCCCTTCAGCTTCTTGGCCCTGAGCATCATGTCATTGGAATATCCCGCACCCCAAACGATTCGTTATCTGCATACGCGAGCCAACATGGCCATCGGTACGACTGGCTTCCATTCGATCTTACTCGATCCGAGCAAATCGGAACGCTTGCCGAACAGCTTCTCGTCATCATCGACCGGCTTAGCGCCGAATCGATCACCTTGATCAACAATGCAGCGACGCTTACCCCACTCGACACCATCGACCACCTCAACTGTGCGCAGCTGTCGCATGCCCTTCATCTCAATCTCATGACACCAATGATGCTGACCAGCACATTGATTCAACTGACGAATGGTTATCCAATCGAACGATTAATCATCAATATTTCATCTGGTTCGGGCAGTTATCCCGCTCCAGGCATGAGTGTGTACTGCTCTGCGAAGGCAGCCCTAAACATGTTCAGCCAGTGCATACAAGCAGAGAGCGCCATCCACGGACGGCTCCGCTGCGTGTCTGTTGATCCAGGCATGGTCGATACGGCGATGCAGGAGGTCGCAAGAAGTGACGCCCATGACCATCCGATGCGAGGCTTCTTCACCCATGCGGAACAGAATCATCAGCTTCGAAGCCCACAGTACGTAGCGCAGCGGATCTTATCCGATGTTATATTCTCCAACTCTGGCAGCCATCATATCGTTATTGATTAATGCTCAATCATCTACACCACGGGGAGGAATTGCACGATGACAACCATTACATACTCGACAACGAACATCGTAAGCGCCGAGCAGCTGTCCCTGCTATTCGAGCATGCAGGCATGAAGCGCCCTATCCACGATTTGCCTCGTCTTCAGAAGATGTTGGACAATGCGGATATTACGGTATCCGCTTGGGACGGCGACCGGCTCGTCGGCATCGCCCGTGCCATAACCGACTACGCATACTGCTGCTACCTATCGGATCTAGCAGTCGACGACGACTATCAGAAGAATGGCATTGGATCGAAGCTGGTAGATGAGGTGCGCCAAGTCATTGGCGAGCAGTGCTCCCTCATTCTGATCTCGGCCCCTGGGGCGATGGATTACTATCCGAAGATCGGCTTCACGCTGTCGGACAAAGCTTATGTGATTCCACGAGTCAAATAGTGGTGATAGATAGCATAGAGTGCTAACGCGGGCCATCCGCGGATTCAACTTCGCACTATGAGGGGTTGTTCAAAAAGTTCGCTTTTGATCACGAAGCATCACAGGAAGTGTATTCGACATCGAATCTTGCATGCAGCAGAGACTTCCGGTTCTCACGTAGCACAACACTTACGCTCCGATCCTCATTCCCTGCTTCATCCAACCTTCTTGGTGCTGAAAACCGAACTTTTTGATCACGCACTATAAGGGAGCGGCATCTATGCAAAATTTCGCTATTCAGCTCATCCGGTTCGGCTGGAATCAAGCGTTGTCGTGTTTGTTCGCCGTTGTCATCTTCGCCTCGATGGCGCTGACGCATTTCGTGGACATTCCACTCATTCCAAGGTACGATTTCCTGCTGCTTGTCTGTGTCCTCATGCAGTGGATTCTCATCCGGACGAAGCTGGAGACGATCGACGAGCTGAAGGTTATTATCGTGTTCCACTTGATTGGTCTCGCGCTGGAGCTGTATAAGGTACATATCGGATCATGGTCCTATCCGGCGGAAGGCTGGCTCAAAATCGGCGGCGTTCCGATCTACAGCGGCTTCATGTATGCGAGTGTGGCAAGCTACGTATGTCAAGCTTGGCGCCGGTTTAAGCTTACGATCTCGGGCTGGCCGCCTCCGTTGGTGTCGATCGCGTTGTCCGCGGCGATCTATTTGAATTTTTTCACCAACCATTACATCTACGATTTCCGCTATCTATTGATGCTCGCACTTCTGCCTGTATTCGGCCGGGCGGTTGTCCGTTTCACCGTTGGCGCGCGCACCTATGCGATGCCGATGATCGTCTCTTATCTGCTCATCGGCTTCTTCATCTGGATCGCCGAGAACATCTCCACCTACTTCAAGGTGTGGAAGTATCCGAATCAGGAAGTCGCCTGGCATGTCGTCCATTGGGGCAAAATCGGCTCTTGGTTTCTGCTCATCATTATTTCGGTCATCATTGTCGTTGAGCTGAAGCGCCTCAAGGAAACACTGAGCGGTACTAAACGTTCGGATGTGATCAGCTAAATCATATCGGGAAAACTAGGACTGGGGCGGCTCGCCCGGTCCTATTGTATCTTCCGCGCAAGCGCTGTTTATCATTTGGTGATAGTTAGAGGTTTGTGCTAAAATCATCCTAAAAGTCGGCCGTCGCACCGTTCGGAATTGATCTCGAATTTCCTACCATTTAAGGAGGCTGGCTATTATGAAAGATTGGATCAACAAAGCCGTTTCACTTGGTCTTGGAGCAGCGATTGCAACCAAGGAGCAGGCAGAGAAGTTCGTCGACGAGCTCGTCAAGAAGGGCGAGGTCAATCAATCGGAGTCAAAGCAGCTGGTTGATGATCTCATCCGCAAGGGGCAGGAATTGCAGGCGTCCATCGACGCCCGTATCAAATCGTACGTACGCAGTGCGCTGCAGGATGCGAATCTGACGACACGGGATGAATATGTATCGCTGAAGGAGCGGATCACCGAGCTTGAGCGCCGGGTAGAAGCGCTGGAATCTGCTTCCTCATCTCCGTCTGAATCCACTGATCCAGAGCCTGCTGCGCCTCCAACCTACGAATGATTGGCATTAACCGCCGCATCCGGCATCTGCAGCGATATCGAGATATTGCGAAGGCATTCGTCCGTAATGGCTTCGGCTTTCTAGTGAAGGAGCTTGGTCTGGCCGATCGTTTCCCGATCTCCTCATTCCGTTCCGAGGAAGATCGGGAGCACAAAGGGAAAACAACAGGCGAACGCATTCGCCTGTTCCTGGAGGAGCTTGGCCCGACCTTCGTCAAATTCGGCCAGATCGCCAGCACGCGACCAGACCTGCTCCCGGCAGACATTATCGCTGAGCTCGTCAAGCTGCAGGACAGCGTCCCTCCCATTCCATACCACGAGGCTGCCGCTGTGCTGGAAGCCGAGCTTGGCGCACCTGTCGAAGAGCTGTTCGCTCGTTTCGATCAGACGCCGGTGGCGGCAGCCTCCATCGGTCAGGTGCATTTGGCGCGCCTGCCCGATGGCCGTGCCGTCGCCGTGAAGATTCAGCGCCCCAACATTCAAGAGCAGATCGAAACCGATCTCGAAATACTCGACAATCTATCTCGTATCGCCGAGCATCGGATGGAGTGGGCTGCTAATTATCAGCTTCGCGAGCGTATCTCTGAGCTATCCCAATCACTGCGAGCAGAGCTTGATTACACGATCGAAGGACGTAACGCGGAACGGATGGCCAAAGCATTCGAGCGAGACCATTCCATCCATATCCCAACGATTTATTGGGACTATTCCAGCCGTCGCGTACTAACGATGGAGCTCATTAACGGCTACAAAATTACAGATAACGAGGCGCTAAGCGAGCTCGGCATTACGCCAAAACGTATTGCAGAGCGCATTACGCATGCGATGTTTCATCAGATATTCGAGGAAGGGCTGTTCCACGCCGATCCGCATCCCGGCAATCTGCTTATCGAGCATAACGGTGTGATCGGCATGATTGATTTTGGCATGGTCGGCCGGATGACGCCATCGATGAAGACGAACTTCGGCTCGCTCATTATCGCCATGCGGCGCAACAGCACGAGCGGCATCATTCGCGCGATTGAGGCACTTGGCGTGCTGCCCGCGGATATCGACATGCGCAAGCTGCGAGACGACATCGATCTGCTTCGGGACAAATATTACGACGTCCCGCTCAGCCGCGTCAGTCTTGGCGAATCAGTAAGCGATCTGTTCACTGTTGCCTATAACCATCGAATTCGCATTCCGTCGGACTTCATGCTGCTGGGCAAAACGCTGCTGACACTCGAAGGCGTCGTGTCATCGCTGGACCCTGAATTCAGCATCATTAGCGTCGCAGAACCATTCGGGCGCCGATTGTTCCTGGACCGGATTAACCCTCGCTCATTCGCCGAGAACGCCTTCCAGCAAGTAAGCGACTATGCCGACCTGCTGGCAGATCTTCCGGAGACGCTGCGCGACGCATCAAGCGTTGTGCGCAAAGGAAAGCTCCGGACCGAAATGTCGATACCGGAGCTTGAAACGTTACTGCGCAAAATTGATCGAGTCGGCAACCGCCTCTCGTTCAGTATTGTGCTGCTGTCGTTCAGCATTATTATGGTCGGGCTCATTATCGGCTCGTCGCTTGGACGCCAATCGTCGATCATCTGGCATTTCCCCGTTATCGAGATCGGCTTCGGCATCGCAGCCTTTATGTTCCTGTTCCTGCTAACGGCTATATTCCGCTCGGGTCGATTCTGACGATGAGAGCACCATCGCCCTTATCCGATTCCGATCACTTGTTAATCTTCCTCGTCATCCTTCAACGCTTTGCGGCGAACGACGCTCGGCCGGCGCAGCATGCCGTAGAGCAGCGCTGCTGCAGGCGCAGCCAGTGCCTGCAGCGGATTGCCGTGAACGGCAAGCGCGATGCCGCCCGGCAGCCACATCAGCAGCGTGCAGACGATATACGCCATCCGATCGACGGTTGCCAGCGAATCGATACGCCGTTGTGCCGGGAGCGGATACAGATGCCCCCATACCGCATATTTATGCGAATGCCGCAGCGATCCGAGCTGCAGGCCGATAATACCCGCCACAAGTACGAACACGATCGTCGATCCCCATCCATCGAGCCACGCCGCATCGCCAAGCCAGTACAGGACAAGCATTCCCAGCAGCGTCAGCCGGATGAGCATGCCGCCGAGCTCCGTCCGCAGCAGCGTCATCGTGTACAAATACACATACGTTTCTCGCTGTGCAAACTTAATCGCTCTGCCAATCCAAGCGGCGTACGACCTTCTCGCAATGCGAGGCGCCTGTGTAGGCACATCGATGAACAACGCGAGAAACCGATAGTATCGGCGGCGCGTTCTTATCTCTTCCCGAATAAGCGTCTCCCATGGCAGCGCGTGCTTTCTCGGCAGCCGATAGATGACAGCCATGAGTGCCGCTGCGAGCAGCCCGAATAAAATCGCCTTCCAAGGTTCAAGCCGGAATAGCGCAGCCAGTGTTACACCCGTCAGCACCCACCGAAGGAAACGCAGAAAACGTCTTGCTCCAGGTTCAGCCGTTCTGCGCTCCTGCCAAGCACCTGCAATATTCCCTGCTTTCAATGCTGCGAGCGCAAGGAGAAGCACCGCTGCATTCGCCGTTCCTTCCCCATGCTCGTACATCGGCCAATACGCCAGCAGCGAGAACCAGACGCCGATCAAAGTCGGAATGCCCGTATAGCGGAATGAACGCCGCAAATACTGATGCATCTCCAGCTCCCGCGGCAGCAAGAAGACCGTATCGGCAGGCTGCAGCCATGTACGCAGCGGACTCCAGCAGGTGAATCCAATCACGAGCGCAACCCCGAATAAGGTTACTGGAAAATGAGCCGGCAAATCACGCACAAGCGCTGCATATCCGACCGTGGCCAAGATGAGCATCAGCATCATGACACCGGGGAACCCGCTCTGCGCCATATAGCCAACATAAGGCTTCAGCTCACCGCGGAACGCCGCTGCACGAGACGACCATAGCTGATCTGGCTCGAATCGATTGACATAAGGCTGATTCATCCGTTGTTGTTCGCGCTGCGAGCTGCCGACGGTCGATCGCTGCGTCCTATCGGCCATCGCTCATCCCTCCGCCGCCTGCCGTCTCCGATACGAGCCGGAAGAACGCTTCATCGAGCGTTCCGCTTGTCATGCCAGCCGCTTGAAGCACATCCCGGAGTTTGCCTTGCGCGGCGATGCGGCCATGATGCAGCACAATATACCGATCACAGTACGTCTCGACCGTGGATAGGATGTGCGAGCTCATCAGCACCGCCGCCCCCGCTTTCTTCACCTCAACGAGGCGGTCCAGCAGGGAGCGAATTCCGAGCGGGTCCAAGCCGAGGAAGGGCTCGTCAATAATGAATAAAGGCGGATCCGCCATCAGCGCGTTCATGATCATAACCTTCTGCTTCATCCCTTTGGACAGATGCTCAGCGAACGCGCCGCGCTTTGGCCGCATATGGAATTCATCCAACAGCTGCTCCAGTCGGCCATCGAATGCACTGGCTTCAACCCCGTAAGCCATTCCCGTCAGACGGAGATGCTCATCCACCGTCAACTCGTCGAACAGCACAGGCGACTCCGGCACATAGGCAATGGAGCCACGATATCGCTGTGGGTCAGCATCAAGCTTCGCGCCATTCACCTTCACCTCGCCTGCATGAGGCTGCATAAGGCCAAGGATATGTTTAATAGCTGTACTTTTACCCGCTCCGTTCAGACCAATGAGTCCAACGATCTCACCGGGACGAACATCGAAGGTGAGGTTATGCAGCACCGGCCGTCTCGGGCTGTAGCCGCCAATCAGGTCAGTTACTTCCAGCGCGGGGCCATGCCCTGTGCGATCTGCATGCTTCGTATCCTGGTTCATCCGATCTCCCCCAATCTATTGTTCTCATTATACCTGAAAATAGGGAGCAAACGGAAACTCGCAGCGTTCGTTAACGTGTTATCTTGTTTTGCTGAATTTCATGCTCCTCGACGTAATTACGATAGTTATTGCCATTGTAATAAGCGATAATATCCTCATTAATTTCCGGGTATAGCTGGATGGAATGTAAGTCCGATATCGGGATCCATTTTACCCCAATTTGCTGAGAGTCCGGACTTTCAGGGAGAAAGGCACGGAGTCGTATCTTTTCCATATCGCATCACCATCCAACTTTGTATTTTTCATTATTTTACCATTATCTCGCGTCTTATTAGGAGTCTTGCACCAATCCTTTATGTATTACCAACGTTGTATTGCATTTTCCACCATGCGGTGCGATGATGAATAAAACCTTGATTGATCACTCAAGGACATAAAACAACCGCTTTAGAGGTAGGTAAAAAAGGAGCTTGATCGAAATGAGTAACGATTTGAAGTTTAACAACGACTGGCGTTTCTCGCTTCATCCTGTTAACACGAAGCTGGACGTAATTACCGCTGGCGGCTTCGAGTGGGAGCAGGTCACTTTGCCTCATGATTGGCTTATCTACGACGCGAACAACCTATACGCGAATGGGGACGGCTGGTACAACAAAACGTTCGTGCTGGACGCGATCAACCCGTTCCAGAAGCTGACGCTTCGTTTTGAAGGCGTATACATGAACTCGAACTACTATATTAACGGGCAATTCGCAGGAACGTGGAAATATGGCTATTCGACCTTCGAGATCGACATAACCCCCTTCCTTACGCAGGGCACGAATGAAATCCACGTTCAAGTGACGCATGAATCGCCGAACTCCAGATGGTATTCGGGAGCAGGCATCTACCGCTCGGTGTGGCTCAAAACATACGAAGACCACCACATCGCAACGGATGGCGTGTACATTAGCGCAGTGAAGCAAGAGAACGACTGGACCGTAGACGTCAGCACGGAAACGGTGTTCCCGGAGCGGCTTAACCCTAACGCTTCGATTAAATTGCGGCATCGCATGCTCGACGCATCCGGCTCCCTTGTCCATGAGGAAGAAACGACTGTTCAGACTGAAGCTGGTACGACCATACATACCGATTGCAGCTTTGCTTATCCAAGTCCTAGCGTGTGGGATATCGATAACCCGTATGTGTACAAGCTGCAAACCGATCTGATCGTTGATGGAACTGTCGTCGATACTCAGCTTCACAGCTTCGGCTTCCGGACGTTTGGCTTCGACAGCCAACAGGGCTTCTTCCTGAACGGCCGCCATCTGAAGCTGAACGGCGTCTGCCAGCACCACGATCTTGGCTGCCTAGGCGCTGCGGTTAACCGTGCGGCACTTCGAAGACAGATTGTGCTGCTGCAGGAAATGGGCGTGAATGCGATCCGTACGGCGCATAACATGCCTGCTGTCGAGCTGATGGAATTAGCCGATGAGATGGGCGTGCTCATCGTATCGGAAGCGTTCGATATGTGGGAGCGGAAGAAGACGACTTACGATTACGCGCGTTTCTATCCGGAATGGTGGAAGAAGGACATTGCGAGCTGGGTGCGCCGCGACCGCAACCATCCGAGCATGCTCATGTGGAGCATCGGCAACGAAATCTACGATACGCACGCAGATGAGCGCGGGCAGACATTGACGCGGGAACTGATGGATGAAGTGCTCATTCACGATCCACGCGGCAATGCGGTCGTTACGATTGGCTCCAACTATATGCCATGGGCGAATGCCCAGCATTGCGCGGACATCGTGAAGTTCGCCGGCTACAACTATGGTGAAAAATATTACGAGCTCCACCACGAGCAGCATCCCGATTGGATCATCTACGGCAGTGAAACATGCTCGACGGTGCAAAGCCGCGGCATCTACCACTTCCCGCTTGCGCAATCGATGCTGGCCGATGACGATGAGCAATGCTCCTCGCTTGGCAACAGCTCGACGAGCTGGGGTGCAAGAAGCACGGAGGCCTGCATCATCTCGGACCGGGATGCAGCGTTCTCGCTCGGCCAGTTCCTGTGGACAGGCTTCGACTATATCGGAGAGCCAACGCCATATCATACGAAGAACTCTTATTTCGGACAGCTCGACACAGCCGGCTTCAAGAAGGATGCCTTCTACGTCTATCAGTCGGAATGGACCGATTACAAGAGCAGACCAATGGTTCATATTTTCCCATATTGGGACTTCTCCGAGGGCCAACTGATCGACGTCCGCGTCTGCTCCAATGCGCCAAAGATCGAATTGTTCTTCAATGATGAATCGCAAGGAACGTTCGATATCGATCATAAGCATGGCAAGAAGCTCGTTGGCGACTGGCAGATTCCATATGCCAAAGGCGTACTGCGTGCCGTTGCTTATGATGAGAACGGGACGCCAGTCGCAACCGATATTCAATCGTCGTTCGGCGATGCTGCCTCCATTGCACTGTCGGCAGATAAGACGACTTTGACTGCAGACGGCTCCGATCTTGTATTCATCGAGATCTCGGCGTTGGATGTAGACGGTATTCCGGTGCAAAATGCAAACAACCGTATTCACGTTACAGTAGAA
This sequence comes from Paenibacillus cellulosilyticus, assembly GCF_003182255.1. GTDB lineage: Bacteria > Bacillota > Bacilli > Paenibacillales > Paenibacillaceae > Paenibacillus_T > Paenibacillus_T cellulosilyticus. The sequence continues at coordinate 381,994 of NZ_QGTQ01000002.1, forward strand.
GGCGCCGGCCGTCTGCTCGGACTCGACAACGGCGACAGCACCGACTACGACCAGTACAAGGGCAGCAACCGCCGACTGTTCAGCGGCAAGCTGCTTGCAGTCGTTGCGAGTACACGCGAGAGCGGAACGATTACAGTCCGTGCGGAAGCGAAAGGCTTGATTCCTCAAGTCGTTACATTAGAAGCGGCCGCTCCGGATTACGCAGCGAATGCAAGCGAAGAGCCTTCGCTCTACTCCTACGCTTCGGCACATGCCGACGCAGGTGTTCGTGGTCACGTATCGCTGGAGGAGGACGAAGTACCCGTTCGCAAGCTGGAGATCGTTTGTCCGCAAGGCAATCAATTGTCGTCGGACAATCGTACCCTGCCTCTGCAAGTCGTAATCCATCCGAGCAATGCGACTTATCCAGACGTGCAGTGGCGGATTACGAATGCAGGCGGTATCGACTGCAGCTTCGCGACGCTTGCCGTTGACGGACATCATGCGGTCATCTCGGCGCTTGGTGATGGTGACTTCTATGTTCGCTGCGGAACAGCCAATGGCGCCGATTCGACTCGTCAGTACTCGTTGATGCAATTCGCGATCAGCGGTCTCGGACAAGCGTTCATGAATCCATATGAATTCGTCTCCGCTGGTTATTGCAGCTCGGCCAGCCGAAACCTGACGAACGGCAATGAGCGTGGCATGGCTACGTCACGGGATGAAGAGAGCTGGATTTGCTTCGAGAACATTGACTTCGGCGGCTACGGCTCAGACGAAGTGACACTGCCGATTTTCTCGCTCGACAGCGAGAAGTTTACGATCGATCTGTGGAACGGCATCCCGGGTCAGACGAATGCTGAGCTTCTGACACAGTTTACGTATCAGAAGCCAACTCACTGGAATGTGTATCAGGAAGAAACGTATCAGCTGCCAAGAAGATTGAGCGGCGTCCGCACGCTGACGTTCGTGCTGAAGCGCAAAATCCACCTTAAAGGATTCCAGTTCACACGTGCGGAGAAAGCTTTCGCGCGTCTAGCCGCGCTGGACAACAATCATATTTACGGGGATACGTTCACACTGACCGACAACTCGATCAACAACATCGGCAATAACGTGTCGCTCGTATTCGAGGATATGGACTTCGGCGACAAGGGCAGCACGAAGCTGACGATCTGCGGCCGTTCGCCTATCGACAACAACACGATCCACATCATGTTCGCTGGCGAGCAAGGCGAATCGAAGCAGCTCGTTGAATTCGGCTACTCCGAAGACAGCTGCGAGCGAGAGTACGTGCTGGAACGTATTACAGGAAAACAAACGGTGACGTTCGTGTTCCTGCCGGGCAGCCAGTTTGACTTCAACTATTTTCAGTTTCAATAGATTTCTACCCACCCGGATTCTACCCATCTAAATCCTCCCTGCTAGGGAGGACCCCATGGGACTCCCGTCCCCTGGACCCCGGAAGGGGGCGTGGGATCGGTAGAAGCGCGGATAAGTAACGGCGTGCGGGGAGTCGTGTGCCCTTAGGCACAACTTTTGTTCGAGCCTGTAAAACCTATTAAAAAAAAAGAACCGCCAGCCCAACCTGTTAAACAGGGGGCTGGCGATTTTCTTGTAGAAGACTCGAACGAAAGTTGTACCCAGAAGGGTACACGACTCCCACCTCGCAGTAACTACCTGACAACTCTGTTCCACCACCGACCCCTTCCGGGGTCCAGGGGTTGGGAAACCCCTGGGGTCCTCCCTAGCAGGGAGGATTTAGGTGGGTAGAAATCCTTAGGTGGGTAGAAATCCTTACTTAATGATGATGATCTTCACTTCGTCGTTAATGATCGTCAGATCAACCGCTTGGCCTGCGATGAGCTTGCTCGAATCGCCGGAGATGACGACGTCGGAAGCGACGTTGAAGATGTAGGCTTGAAGCGTGCCATTAACGGACTTCATGATCGAAATCGTCGCGAGCTTGCCTTGCGCGTTCACCGTAACGGAGTTTATAGAACCGGACTCTAGTGCAGCCGTCGCAGCTGGAGCCAGCTTCGTCACTTGAATGAAGATCACTTTACCGTTGTACGTACGTACAAATACTTCGTCGCCTGCTTTCAGATCAGTAAGCGCCGCTGTTTTGTTGTCGCGTAACACTACAACACTCGAATCAAGCGTCAGCGTAGATTCTGTATTATCTGATTTGATCACAACGATGCTGTTGTTCGATACTGCTGCTTTCAGCGTACCCGTAACATCGGTTGTCACCGTCGATGCTTCTGCCAGCTTCGTTACTTGAATGAGGATGACCTTGCCGTTGTAAGTACGCACGAATACTTCGTCGCCTGCTTTTAGATCAGTAAGCGCCGCAGTTTTGTTGTCGCGCAGAACAACTGCGTTCGAATCAATGGTCAGCGTAGTCTCTGTCTTATCTGCCTTCACCACAACGATGCTGTTGTTCGATACTGCCGCTTTCAGCGTACCTGTTACATCGGTTGTCGTCGTTGCTGTTTCTGCCAGCTTCGTTACTTGAATGAGGATGACTTTACCGTTGTACGTACGTACAAACACTTCGTCGCCTGCTTTCAGGTCGCTCAGCTTTGCTGTTTTGTTGTCGCGCAGCACTACTGCGTTCGAATCAATCGCCAGCGTAGTCTCTGTCTTGTCTGCCTTCACCACAACGATGCTGTTGTTCGATACCGCCGCTTTCAGCGTACCCGTAACATCTGCTGTTGTTGTCGTTGATGCCAGCTTCGTCACCTGGATGTAGATGACCTTGCCGTTGCTCGTACGCACAAGCACCTCGTCGCCCGCTTTCAGGTCACTCAGCTTCGCTGTTTTGTTGTTGCGCACAACAACTGTGTTCTTATCAACTGTCAGCGCTGCCTCTGTCTTATCCGCCTTCACCACTACGATGCTGTTATTCGATACCGCCGCTTTCAGCGTACCCGTAACATCCGTTGTTGTCGTGGTTGTCTCTGCCAGCTTCGTCACTTCGATGAAGATGACGTTGCCGTTGTAAGTACGTACAAGCACCTCATCGCCTGCTTTCAGGTCGCTAAGTGATGCTTTCTTGTTATCGCGGAAAATAAATACGTTCGGATCGATCGTCAACGTCTTCTCTGTGTTATCTGACTTCACCACAGTGAGGCTGTTGTTCGATACCGATGCCTTCAGCGTACCCGTAATAGCTTGAATATCTGTGTCTTCGCTATCCGGCAGCTGGCTATCCGTGCGATCGAGCAGTGCAGCGAGCTCCGCACGTGTTACCTGTTGATTCGGACGGAATGTATTATCGCTATAACCTGTAATAATGCCCTTCTCCAGTGCAACTGCTACATAACCAACCGAGCCAGCTGGGATCTGCTTCGCATCCTTGAACGTCAGCTTCGTGCTGCTCTTCGCCTTCGCTTCAGCTTCCAGCTTAAGCGCCTTCACGAGAATCGTCGCCGACCACAGACGAGTTGCTGGTTTCTCCGGCTGGATCGAATCTTCCGTCTCCGAGAACAGATCGTTCTCGAGCGCTACTGCTACGTAGCCGACCGCCCATGGGTATTTCTTCTTCAGTTGATCCGCGTCCTTGAAGTTCAGATCCGTGCTCATCTCCTCCGCGGATTCCGCTTGTTCGCGCAGACCCATCAGGCGAACTGCCGCTACGATCGTCTCGATTCGACTGATCTTCTTGTTAGGCTTGAATGTGCCATCCTCATAGCCGTTGACGATACCTTTGGATGCCAGACGAATAATGTATTCCGTTGCCCACTTCAGATCCTCTTCGTCCTTGAAGTTCACGTTGATCGTAATGCTGCTCGAATTCTTCTTATCGTCCTTATCGTCTTTTTTGTCATCATTGTCATGGCCTTTCGCAAATGCCGTCGAAGCACCGCTAAGTAGAACCATTGCCGCCATCGAACTAATTGCAACCTTCTTGAATTTCGCTAGTGTCATGAAAAAAGCCACCTCTCCTATATGCAAATTTTTACGGTTCATTGCTACCGTTTTTTCCCTTCGCCCATAACGTTCGGGGATTGGAATTCGCTTTTGGGGGGTGGCTTACGAAATTAATACTTTAGTCTTGCTCCTTCGCGGCGTTCCGTTTTTCCTTCAACCACTTCGGTGCGCCCTTGTCTTTCTTATCTTTCTGGCGTTGACGTTCCGCCTGCGCCTTGCTCTTCTTCGCACTTTGCGGACGTTCTTGTGCGCCTTGCGGCTTATTCGCATTCGTACGGACGCGCGGCTGAGCTTCCGAGGAAACAGCTGCAGGCTTGTCCGATCCGAATCGAGGACGATCCGTATCAGCAGGCTTGCGAATAGCCGGACGTTCCGACGAAGGACGGCGGAACGATTCGGCACTGCTCACCGCTGCGGTGCGAGCACCCTCTTGACGAGCGGACGGCCGCTCCTCAGCTTGCTGAGTTCGATTCGGCTCGCGGTCTCGACCAGCGGACCTGCTGCCGAATTGGCCGCCTTGACGACGGAACTCTTCCGGCGACACAAGCTTGCCATGAGACATGACGCGCTCCGCTAGTTTAATGCCAAGCCGCTTCGAGAACTTGTCCATAATGAAACGTTCCTGATGCGTAATAATCGTAATAACGATGCCCGGCTTACCCATTCGGCCAGTACGACCCGCTCGGTGTACATAGTGATCGGCGTCGATCGGCGGATCCAAATTCAGCACGAGCGGCAGACCCATTATATCGATGCCTCGCGCAGCGATATCGGTTGCCAGCAGCAGCTTGCAGTCGCCGCCGCGGAACCGATCGAGCGTAGAAGAACGGCGCTGCTTGTTGGCATCGCCATACAGCATATCAACCGAGAAGCCTTCATAGCGCAGCTTCGATTCCCATTGCGCAATATTGTCCGTATCGTTCAAGAACAGAAGTGCTGACGCAGGGTTAAGCTGCCGAACGAGTCTGCGAGCAGCATCTACCTTATCCCGTTTATCAACAACGATATAATAGTGCTCGATCGTTTCGGCAACACGCTGCTTGCCGGCAAGGTCGATCAGCTTCGGCTCACGCATCCATTTGTTCTCCATGCCGGCCATCTCTTCTGGCCGGGTAGCCGAGAAGAAGGCAAGCTGGCGATCGCGCTGCGTGCTCTTCAGAAGCGTATCAACCTCGCGTACGGAGCCGAGGTTGAACACTTGGTCGGCTTCGTCGATGACGACCAGCTTCACTTCGCTCAGCTTCAGCCTGCGAGCAGCGTACAGCTCATGAATACGGCCCGGAGTGCCGATGATAAGCTGCGGTTTATTTTTCTTCAAATTATCAATCTGTCTCTGTACAGCCGCACCGCCAATAAGCGACACAACACGTATGCCCAGAGGGGCGCTATACGTCTGCGCAACGCGCGTAATTTGCATCGCCAGCTCCTGTGTCGGAGCAATTACGATAGCTTGCACACTGCTGCTCTCACTATTAATAAGCTGCAGCGCTGGCAGCAAGAAAGCAAGCGTTTTGCCGCTGCCTGTCTGCGATCTTGCCGTTACGTCCGAGCCTGCAAGCAGCAAACCTATCGTTTCGCACTGTACCGGTGTCGGCTCAAGCAACCCCTCGGCTGTCAGTGTCTCGGCCAGCTGCTGCACAACGCCGATGTCAGTCCATTTGTTCGTCATTCCATACTCCTCTTTCCGTTATCCGCGTCATGCGGGTAAGTCTTAGTCCTTATTTCTTATTCAGCATACCGCCTGCAATCCGGTCTGACAGCCGCGGGAATAGATGATAGAGCTTCACGCCAAGCGCTGCCCAGCCTGGCAAGTCGATCTCCGCTTTGCGTTTCACAATCGCTTTGACGACAGCATCCGCCACTCGTTCTGGCTTCATCATGAGAGACTGCACGCTGCTCACATACGTACCGCCCGGATCTGCCGTCTGGAAGAAAGGCGATTCGAACGGTCCCGGGTTCACCGCCGAAACGATAATACCCGTTCCTCTCATCTCTTGCCGTAGCGCATTCGTGAACCCGAGCAGCGCATGCTTCGATGCGGAGTAGCCCGTAGATTTTGGCGTTCCGAGCTTGCCCGCGATCGAGGCAATATTGACGATCTGCCCGCTTCCTCTGCGCAGCATCTGCGGCAGCACCGCCTTCGTACAGCGAACGACACCCATATAATTCGTATCCATCATCTGCTCAAAATGCTCCAGCGGCGCATCGATGAATCGCTCGAAATAGCCGAATCCCGCATTATTCACGAGCACATCGACGCCATCCATTTCGCGCCAAATCCGATCAAGTGTCTTCGCGGCAGCCTCAGCATCCGTTACATCCAGCACATAGGTGGATAGTCGTCCTGCATGCGGGACTGATTGCACAGCAGCCTGGAGCTTCGATTCATTCCGTCCCGTAATCGCTACTCTAGCCCCTTGCTGTACAAGCTTCATTGCCGTCATGAGACCTAGTCCGCTAGAAGCGCCTGTTATGACAATTTTCTTCCCTTTCAGCATCTTCGCATCACCTGCTTCTAGTGTACTTCATCCCATGATTGGACGCAAAATAGAAAGACGATCCTTTCTGTCTCCTAAGCGGATACGAGAGGATCGTCTATCGCTTCAAACATTAATCATTTCTCATTCTGCATGGAAAAAGGCTCCCCTAGGAGCCCTTTTCGTGTTACGATGCTTACGATGCAACTAGCACTTGAATATCCATTTCTCCAATACCTTCCATAATCAGTGGAATCGTCAAAGCCTTCGCTGATGACATATTCAAATCCGCTGTGTTAATGAAGGTTGGCGGAGTAATATCAACATGAACGCCTTGATTGTACAGCATCGTACTAGCATTACCACTAATCATGTTGCCAAGCTCCGAAATCGCGCTTTTACCGATCTCGTCGATTTCCGAAATGATGAATCCACCCATCATCGCAGAGATCATCTTGAGCGCGACAGGTTCGCTGATGCCGAACACAACGCGACCTTGCATTTGACCATGAATACCAATTTGAATAAATATATAATTATCAACAATCACAAATGGCTTTAGCCCGGGCTGACCGGTAGCCGGTTTAATTTGAACAACTTGCTCGATTACGATTTTTGCGGATTCTAAAAAAGGGTTTATATACTCTGCTTTCATGGAGGGACAGTTCTCCTTTTCGACAGCGTTCGCGTGCTTCTGCTAATTGAATCCATTATACTGAATTCATTAGGACAAGTATACTATATATTTTAAGTTTGGTACTTTATACCCAACAAAGGGAGGAACAACATGCCGAACGTTTGGGCACATTTCCTATTCGGCCATACTATCATGGAGCGCCTTGGTGAGCAGGAATGGATCGCTGACGAGGAGACCCGCAAATGGTTCAACTTGGGCTGCCAAGGTCCTGACTTTCTATTCTATCATCGGTTCCTCCCCTGGCATAAAAATACGATCATGAATCTACTTGGCTCAGATATGCACAACTATGAATGCGGTCCTGCCCTCATGGATCTGCTTGATGCAGTCAGCGGGCGGTTATCGACGAAGGAAGGCCGGTATTCCGCCGCATATGGAATCGGCTTCGTTCTCCATCATGTATTGGATCGCAATATGCATCCTTATGTATTTAGCCGTTCGGGCTTCCGCAAATGGGACCATCAGCGCTTCGAGATCGCAATGGATACGATCATTGCTTCAAGATTATTCGGAATTGAGACGTGGAAGACGCCGGTATGGAAAGAAATATCACCGAGTCAGCCGCTGACAGACATTCTCCGCGAAGCATTCGAGAATATCGCAGCTGTCCGCTATCCGCATCTCGCATCCGAAATTAAAAGCGAGTACTGGAATGAAGCGATGCGTGACATGATAAGCGCGCAGCGGCTATTCTATGATCCGACCGGTATTCGAAGGCTGTTTACCTTCGGTAAGATTGAACCGATGGTTTATCGGAAGAACCTGCCTGACTATGATTGGATGAATGAGCAAGAGCTGCCTTGGCTTGATCCGGTGGATGGGGAGACGCTGCATACAGTCAGCGCATGGACACTGTGGGATCAGGCGATCGAAGATGCGCTTACGGTAACAGCGGCTGTCCTAACGATGATCCGTGAGACGCAAACAACGAACGAGGCACGCACCGTGACGGCAGAGCTGGAGTTGAACCGCTCCTTCGAGCTGCGCTCGGCGGTGGAGGAGCTGCTGGGCAGTCGATCGTATGAGACGGGCTTGCCGTGTGAGAGTGGTTCTGTGATTCGGTATGCCGATCCGATCTGGCCGGATGGCGGAGTGAAGGAAGTTGAAGCTGTTGTTGAGAGCACGGGGTGAATTTACAGATATGGCTGCGCGCCATGTGCACGGGACTCCGCAGGCGAATACTTCTTACGATCGCTGTTGTCCTCGGATTGTTCTGATTCTATAAATTCAGATATGGTAACAATCCGAGTGACAAAGGCGACCGCTTAAAGCTTTTCGTAGAAAAGCTGCATCGGAAGCATACGCTCTGCTTCTTCAGAAGCATTCGCCCGCTGCGTCCCCTATGCACATTTGCTTCGCCGATCAAGAAGTAGCTGCTTTCCCCGCCTCGCTTATGGGGGATTTATCGCTTCGCTTTCGTACATAGCTCGCTTCTATTTTTTAAACAGAAGGAAGTTGCTTCAAACTGAAGTTTTTCTAATGCCAAAACTTACATCAGGAGCAGACCTGCCTAAAGAAAAAAATGGCGTTAAACCATTAGTAAATCAACGATAAGGCTGCTGCTCTACCATTAAAGCTTAGTTGCATAGTTACTTTTAACACGAGGCGATTAGACCGCCTCGTGTTTTTTGGTGCGGCGGTAGGTGAGGCGGAGCATGCGGAGGCGGTCGTAGACAAGATCGAGCGGTTTGTCGGACACACCTTCGGTGCCGTAAACATGCTGCATGACCGGCTTTAAGTATTTGTCTCCGACGGTGTCGAACGCTTCGAGTACGGATTGGCGCTCTTCCATCGGCATTTCGGCGAGTTCGGTTTGGACGATTGGCTCCATGTCATAGCCCTCTGTCTCCAGCTGTTCAATACGGTCCAGCAGGTTGCGTCTGGTCATGACGAGTTCGGTCTGCAGCTCGCCGAGTGACCGACCTTGCGAAATCGCATCAAGAATGAGCCGCTTCTCCTGATGACGCTCCATCTGACCTTTGTACTTAAGCTCCTTCTGCCGGTATGCCCATTGCAAATATTGCTTCGTGTCCAGAGCATTCGTAACCCAATCGAGCGGGAACACCGTTTCGCGTGAATGCTTCGAGGTGATGGCGAGAACCTCTTCGGCATGGGCTTTCATCTTCGTGTCGCCCCAGCCTGGGATTTGCGCGAGCTCTGGCTCTGTGTGCGGCTTGAAGGCGCTAATCATATGGAGCACGCGATTCGTCGCGATCATATAGGCGGACTTGCGCTGCTGCGCCGCAGTCTTACGACGCCATTCTCGCAGCTCTTCGAACAGTACCAGGTCACTATTGAGCTCGCCGTAACACTGCATCATCGTAATGATGCTGCCAGGCGATGTTTTGCGCTCATCCAGCATACCGTCAATAACAGGCTGGAAGCCTTCGCCCATCTTCATCGCAACACCGTGACGGAAGGCAGCGAGCATTTCTTCCCAGGACAAGCCCTCATACCATGTTGCAGCGTCATCCGACCCTTCGGTCCACAGCACAAGCCACTGGCCGTCATTTTCGCAGATCGATACGTTCGCTCCCACCACTGTTTTGTCTCCATCTACCCGATCAAATGTGTTCATGAATACAACCTGCATCTTCATCCATCTCCCGTAATTCAAATTCCCGAATTAAGGACAGCGGATCAAACCTCAACTTCCGTATACGACAAAAAAGAGGCACCTCCGCCGATACGGTAGAGGTGCCTCCTCATGTCCAAATTTCAGTTACTCTTAATATAGCATCTCTTTCCATATCGTACAACTATAAATCGATCATATGTTTGCCTTTGCTCACAGGATGTGGCCGATGATATGATGAGTGCATTGTTTGATTATGAAACGGAGGCTACACCATGCTGCTGCCAGATTATGATTTTATGTCAGATTCAACGGAAGAAACATCGACGCGATTCGTTACGTTCATCTCGCCTGGCTTGAAACGATTCGATCTCGCGGTTACAACGACAAACCGCTTTTATGGCAAGAAGCTCGTTACCGATCTGCAAGCCGGCCGAACGGCCATTATCGGCTCGGACGATCTCGAAGAAGAGGGCTATCTTGAGCATGTGTTCAAGCTGACGGAAGAGGAAGCTGAAGAGTTAAACCAGTTTTTGCAGCTTGTTGTTGGAACGGTGAATTTTACCGACTAATTCGGGCACAATGATCTGTGGGTCTGAATGAAGACCTGCAGAAACGCTTCTGAGCCATGTCATTAGAGGGGTGTGTCATGAACCGTAACAACGATGAGAAATACACCGACTTCGCTGCCGTTGAATCGTACCGCAACGAGCTAACGTCAGAGGAATTCCCAGACGGTCCTTATGGGGCCGATCTTGAGGCAGAATCGCTCGGCAAAAGCAAACCGTGGCGGCTGGAACAGCGGTCCATCAATCCGTACGGCTATGAGAACCGTTCGCTTCATGCTGGCATGGAACGCGGTTACCCAGGCGACTACAAGCAGCGGCATTCGATTCCCGAAGTTCAAGACGAACCTTAAACGCACCATTACACACCAACAAGAACAAACGGCATCCCGCATCGAGGCGGAATGCCGTTTTTTAAATTAGTACTTCAGCTCGCTGCCAAACAGCAGCGCATTGCTCAGCAAACGGCCTTCCGCCGTAATCGTCTTACTCTTCAAAAGAAGACCCGATGAGGCACCGCCATCCAAGTTCATCGCTTGATTGGCGCCGAGCTTCAGCATAATAGCCGCCCACTGCTTCATCGTTGCTCCCGAAATCGTCGCGATAATAATCGAACCGTCCTTCTGAATGCCGATGCCGCTGCGTGCACCGCCGCCGGTCAATATTTTCGGATCACGGAAGCCTTCTGCCTCTGCGTTGATCTTCACTTCACCGTTAACGACGAGCCGCGGTCCTGCACCGATCGCCGTATGCACATCGCCCCAACTGAGCGAATCGCCTTTATCGTTCGTCATCTCATAGGTCACATCGTTTTTGCCCGCGATACGTTTCGTCGTCGTTCGAATGCGAAGCGTATCCATCACGGCTGTACCATCCGTTCGGAACCCGATCGTCGTCCCAAGATTGCTGATGTGCGCAACATCGCCATTCGAGATAATGTTGCCATATGGAACCGGCGGATCGCTGTATGCGGAGAAAAAGGTTCCGTTTACCGCAACGTCTGCACGATAAGCAGTCGCCATGCCGCGAAGCGATTGCACCTGTCCGACGGTTTTGTTCGCAAGGCCAGCTGTCACCGGCGTTCCCTTCGGAACGGTAACGGTCTGCACCGTGTAGGTCTTCCCGGATACCGTCACTTTCACTGAAGCGTACTTAGGCGCCGCAACTACAGCTGCTGCCGTCACTTCAATCGGAACCGTTATTCGAACCGTCTCGCTTGCCGATTCGGCAGTAATTACCACCTTCGTCGTTCCTGCTTTGACGCCGCTTACCAGGCCGTTCGACTCCACGCGAGCAATCGCCGGATTGCCAATCGCATAGGACAAAATAGCTGGCTGGGATGTCTTAATTTTATCGCGCAAAAATACGCGTGCGCCTGCCTTCACCTTCTGGTTCTCCGCAGCGTATGTCACCTTCAGTTTCGCTGCACTGTCGTCACTGCTCGTTGCTGCTGACTGCGCTGCGCTTGTCGCTTGAGTGGCACTCTCTGCATACACACGCGCTGTTCCGCCGTATCCTCCTGCAGAACCGTACCCGCCGCTAACCACCGCTGTCGCAGCAACGAGCAGCAGCAGCGCGCTTTGTTTCCAATGTTTCCTTGTGTTCGACATCTCTCTCATCTCCCCAATCCTATCCAGAAACTGTACGTATTTGTAATCGGACGCAAAGGTTGGATATTGAAGAGCAAAGAAGAATTTGTAAAATCCCGTTCACATAGAAAGCAAGCAGGGTCACGAGCAGTTGTGACTAGGGAACTGGGTTCATTAGACGCGAAGCGTTAGCGGTATCGTCCTGTCTTCCAAGTCTATGAAGAGCTCTCCTTCAAGCACCATGAACAGCTCGTCACAATCCTCATGTTTATGCCAATGAAATTCACCGTTAATGACTGCGATGCGAAGCCCATGGTCATTCACTTCACAGAGCCGAGAAGTAAACGTTGGCTCATGCTATTCATCGGATACGCCAAGCGCTTTGTTCCGTTCTTTAAACCTCTCGTTATGCGACGATACATAAGCCATTCTCGGCGCCTCGGGATCCATGTACCGCTTGGCGCTGTTCAGCGCTAAGGCCGCATCCGTGAACGCCCCTGCAATGAGGTTGAGCTTGCTTTCGTAATTGACGAAGTCGCCAGCCCCGAAGATGCCCGGCAAGTTCGTCTCTAGTTTAGGGCTGACGAATATGTTCCAGTCGTCCATATCCAGTCCCCAATCCTTGATCCCTGTAAAATCGGACTTCAGCCCGTGGTTGACGATAACCTCGTCTATTTCTAGTTCCCGCGCGTCCCCTGATTCGATATGGGTAATCGTCACCCGTTCAATCGTCTTTCCGTTGCCGCTGTATAACTGCGTGACTTCATATGGCGTAAGCACATCGGCAGAAGACTCCTTCATTCGAACAATGTTTTTCTCATGTCCGCCGAAGCGGTCGCGCCTATGTACGACTGTGACCTGAGCAGCGATGGGAACCAGCTCGTTCGCCCAATCGACAGCGGAGTTTCCCCCACCCGAAATAAGTACTCGTTTCCCTCTAAAAGGCTCCAGCTCCTGCACCGTGTAGTGCAGATTGGACACCTCATAGCGCTCAGCCCCTTCCAGCTCCAGCTTCGCCATACGCAGAATGCCGCGGCCGATAGCCAGAATGACCGTGCGTGTCCAATGCTTCTCCCCCGTTGCCGACTCCAGAATGTACGTCGAATCCGCTTGTTTCTCCAATCCGATAATTTGCTGGCCGAATACAATTGTCGGGTCGAACGTCTTCGCCTGCTCCGTCAATTGGGCGATTAACTTCTCGCATAGGATCGGCGTAACCCCTCCAACATCCCAAATCATTTTCTCGGGATAAATAAGCATCCGCCCGCCCAGCTCGTCTTTCGCTTCTATTAGCTTCGTCTTTAAATCGCGCATTCCACTATAAAAAGCGGTATACATTCCCGCAGGACCACCGCCGATAATCGTCACATCGAATAATTCAAGCTGCTCAGTCAATCGTTGTCCTCCTCCAGCCGGCTCATGTAACGCCTAACTATGATAATCATTATCAATATAATTGTAGCTTCGGCGGCTTGATAATAACAATGGACAAAATCGACGGTAGCTTTATACAAAATACAAAACAGAGGATGCAGACCTTTCAGTCACAAGCTAAACCAAATCAAGCTAACGATCGCAGTATATCATCGATTTTTTTACCATTAGAAATAATTCCGTTATTCATCCAAGTTAAAAAATCAACCTCGTAAACGTGGTTGTTTCGTACAGCGGGCAGATTACGCCACTCTGGCTGCTTCAGCAGTTCCCGTTCCTTGCCTTCTGCCTGGCTATGCCATTTATCGAAAGTAATAAACAGATGATCCGCGGTTAACGCATGCAAATCCTCTACAGAAAGATTGAACATGCCCGGCCTATTCGCTTTTGAAGCTACACCTACTGCGGAGTGGGAACGCAAGCCAACATCACCATAGAGAACAGTCGAAACAAAGCCTTGCCCTTCTTCTGTATACTGGATGATATGGTCCGCCGAGATACGCAAAAAAGCGACCGTTTCGCCTTTCATAACCTGACTTAGCGTATGTCTCGCGTTCCGTGCTTTGGAATCATACTTTGCGATAATGTCGTCGGCCAACTCCGTCCGACCGAAATAATCGGCGACGGTACGCAGCAGCGTACGCCAATTATTGGTCTGCTCACGCAGGATGCAGGTGCTCGATATGCGTCGGCACTGCGAATATTGCTGTTGCTCGTAACGATCCATAAGCAATATCAAATCCGGCTTATAACCGGAAAGCGCGTCAAAATTGCCGCCGTTCTCGTCGAACGTCGGAATATGGTTTAAGCCTAGATATTCTTGTTTTCCCCATTTCGCATGCCAATACTGGGCGATAGGCTGCATATCCAGCGCGACTATGAAATCCTCCAAATACGGCGCTACTACTCTAAGCTGTCCCTTGCGGCTGCGACGGTATTGTCCGGGCGATATGCCTACCGTCTGCTTGAAACGACGATTGAAATAATATTCATTATTGAAGCCTGCATTCAGCGCAATGTCGAGCAGCTTGTCATCGGTGCTTGCCAGCCACTTCTTGGCTTGATTAATCCGTACTTCATTTAAGTACTGGAGCGGTACTTGACCCTTAGCCTCTTTGAACAGACGGGTATACTTCCAGCGATCAATGCCTGCGAGGGAGGCCAGCTCCTCCACGGTCAGAGGCTCACGGTAATACTGATGAATATGCCGTATGCTAAGCTCTACCCCATGCCGCTCGATATCCGTTCCCTTATCCTCGGCTGCAGGTGCATTTTGACGAAATAGAAAGAGCAGCAGCTCTTGAAATCTCACAAATCGTTGGAACAGCTCGAGCTCGCCTGTCGCCCCGCGGAGTCCATATAACTCATCAAGCAGCTCCATCGTCTTAGCGAAGGGTGCGCAAGCAAGCTCTTGCTTATCCGGCAGCAAGCTCGAAGCTGCATCATCGCCGCTCGTTGCGAAGCACACTCGATAATAGCTGCAGCTCATAACCTCTTGATCAACGGATAAAAAGGTTCCAGGCCGCTGCAAATAGCATTTTCCTTGTCCCGTCCCGCTCATTATAATGAGCAGTTCAAAGCTTTCCTTATCGTTCCTATCGCTGCCGTTCAAATGACTCATTTCTGCTTGCTCGCCCGCAACGATTAAGCGGATCGATTGCAGCACATATTGAACTAAAGGAGCGGTCCCCGCTTGTTTGCGCTGTTCAATATCCATCGTTACGATCAACCGCCTTTTAATTGATATTCATTCTCAATGAATATAGTGTAAATCAAAAAGAACCGCCCATCAACCTTCGTTGAAAAGCGGCTCTTTCCACATTCACTCTTATTGCCTGCTATGAAGCTAGCAATCGAAGTAAATCATCCATCTTTAACCCGTTGGCCGTAATGGCCCCCGTCTGCCAATACGATCTCTCTACGGGATATACATGGCCGTTCTTGAATGCAGGAACGGTCTGCCATAATGGATCTGCCTTCATATCCTCAAGCGCTTTCGCGGTGCTCTCATCCTCCCACGTCCCGTTGGACGGAAGCAAAATAATATGGTCCGCGTCAAGCTCCGGAATGACCTCTCTCGATAAGACGATATTGCCCTCCGTCATCGCCTCGGCGTACTTCGGCGCCTTCAGCCCAAGATCCTCATACAAGAGTTGTCCGACAAACGTGTTATGAATGCCGAAAATATTAATCGAATTGTCTACCACGTTCATCCGCAGAACGACCAGCTTCTCATCGCCGATCGCCGCGTTCAGCTTCGCCTTCACATCGACAATACGGGCATCGTAATCGGCAAGAACCTGCTCCGCCTTATCACTGAGACCAAGCAAATCGGCCATTAAGGTCAATGTTTTGCGCGAATCCGCAAGGACGTCGTCCGGCAAGCGGAACGTCGGCGCAACCTTGGAATAGAGCTCGTATTGTGCTGCATCGACCTCTCCGGCGCCGATGATCAAGTCCGGCTCGGACACAAGCAAAGCTTCAACGCTGCCAGTTACGTCGAACAACGGCACATCCAGCTTCAAATAATCCTGCTTGCCCCACATCGGGTTATAATATTGCACAATAGGCGTTACCCCAAGCGCAACCAAATAATCTTCACGATAAAGAGCTGTGATTCGCTTCGGATTTGTCGGAATCTCTACCTCTCCGAAGCCATCGGTTACGACGCGCGTTTCCGTCTGAGACGAAGCTTCGCTTGGCGCTGCCGTTGCCTGTGACGACTGATCAGCAGTTGCCGTGGACACAGCTTGATCGTCTGTCGAGCCGCAACCTGCCACCGTAATCATTGCTGCCATTATAAGCGATATCCATCCTGTTTTCATAAATCCCGATCTTGCCATGAACAAATTCACTCCCATAAGTTTTACGTTTTGTAGCAAAACAATTTTATTTATAATGATAATCATTATCATTATGCATGAATAGATTCTACCCCAAATTGGATTGCATGCTCAATACACATTCTCTACGACCGGCTTTATACAAACTCGTCACACTCGGAATAAAAAATATGGGGTGAACCACTATGCCAGCGGTTCACCCCATACTTTCGGCGTATCAAATAGTTAAAGTAAGAATTAAGATTGCAGCAGCTTCACCAGCGATCCGAACTCCAGCTCCTCGAACTTGCGCGTAGCCGACTCAACCTGCAGGTCCCACATGCAATCTTCCAAGCCGCAAGCAACCGGAACATCAAGACGAATCGTTGCGAGTTCACGTGACAAGTGCAGCATGTCGATATCCGTTTCGATCTTGCTGCGAATGCCCTTCGGCAGCTTCTCCAGGTTGTTCAACACGCCTTCAATCGACTCGTATTCAAGCAGGAGCTTAAGCGCTGACTTCTCGCCGATACCTTTGACGCCTGGATAGTTATCGCTAGTATCCCCCATGAAGCCTTTCATATCAATAACCTGCAGTGGCGTGATCTGCCGCTCTTCAAGCAACAGCGCAGGATCATACACAGCGTAGTTCAGCTTACCCTTCTTCATGATGACGACCTTCACCGACTCCGTAACGAGCTGAAGCATATCATGGTCACCGGTCAGAATAAGCACCTCGACGTCCGGCTCTACGCCAAGGCGCGTCGCGAGCGTACCGATGCAGTCATCCGCCTCGTAACCAACCAGACCGATATTCGGGATGCCCATTTCTGCAACGACCTCTTTCACGAGATCGAACTGTGGAATCAGTTCCTCTGGCGGTTCACCACGGTTGCCCTTGTATTCTGGATATTGTTCCGTACGGAACGTCTTGCTCCCCATATCCCAACAGCAGACGACGTGTGTAGGTTTGAATGTATCGATTGCATCAAACAAATATTGAATGAAGCCATACACGGCGTTCGTTGGCAATCCGGCACTCGTCTTCCGAATGTAGCCCGTATACGATGTTGCATAGAACGCACGGAATAAAACAGCCATCCCGTCGACCATGAGCACTTTATTCGAAGTTTGCAATAGCTTCCTCTCCCATCCGAATCTCATCTAGAGCTATTCTATCACATAACAAATTATAAGTCCCCGAGATGAGAGGGAAGTAAAAATTGTTATCGTTGAGGCGAAATGGATACCACCTTTTATTGGTGCAGCGGCTTCATCCCGGAGAACGACAAGATTGATTCGATATAAACCATAAACAGAAAGCCTGCTCTTTCCTTTACCCTCTGAAGCTATTAAATTAAGCAGTAAACCAAATAGGCTCCGCCTTAACCCATTTGGTTAACACAGAGCCTATTTCTCGTTTCATCGCCCTCACCACGCACCACGCACCATGAACGGTAACGGACTCAGATGATGCTATATCCAGCCATCCAGCAGCAATTTATTCTAACGGACCCAAGCGACGCTATTGGGCCAGTCTGTACAGCTTCCACACCAAATCAGACTAAATAAGGTAGTCCTAGTCCGTTACACCGTCAAGCACCTTCAATAGAACCAAATAAGGACAATGTAGTCCGTTAAACCGATTACATCGCAGCACGCCCATCATAAAAGATAGCAGCGAACCCATATTCCATCTCCAGCACGTTACCGCACGGAGGAGCCTTCCAATCACTCAACCAAATTAGTCCTAAATCTGCTCCCCGCGAATGAACGCTCCGATTCGTCGCGCAGCTTCGAGCAGCTTCGACTCATCCTCAACAAGCGCAATGCGCACGAAGCCTTCGCCCTCGCTGCCGAATGCATCGCCAGGAATAACCGCTACTCCGACACGAATTAACATTTCCCGGGAAATTCGACGTGCATTCCATGCATTGCCGTCTTCCAGCGTCCATGCCATCTTCGGCAGCGGCGCCCAGACGAACATCGTCGCCTTCGGCTTCTCGATCCGCCAGCCCTCGGCTGCGAGTGCCTCGATGAACAAATCACGCCGACGCTCATACAGCCTGCCGACCGGCTCCATCGCGCCAGACATCCCTTCTTCCAATGCGACGATGCCCGCTTCCTGAACGGCGCCGAATACGCCATAATCGATATTCGCCTTCAACTCGCGAAGCGCGCCGACCGCTGTCGAATTGCCGACCAAAAATCCAATTCGGCAGCCAGCCATGTTAAAACTCTTGGACAGCGAGTGAAATTCGACTGCAACGTCCTTCGCCCCCGGAATCTGCAGCACGCTTATCGGCTTCACGCCATCGAAGCCCATCTCCGAGTAGGCCAAGTCATGCACGAGCAGGAACCCATGCTGCTTCGCCAGTGCAACCATCTGCTCGAAGAAGCTCACCTCGGCAATCGACGTTACAGGATTCGCTGGGTAGCCTAACAGTACGAACTTCACGTTCTCCCATACGGACTGCGGCACAGCTGCCAGATCGGGCAGGAAACCATTCTCCGCTCGCAGCGGCAGCAGCACCGGTTCTACACCAGCAAGTGCCAATGAAGCCGAGTAGATCGGATAGCCTGGATCCGGAACAACTACTTGATCGCCCGCATCACACAATGCGAGGGCAAGATGGGCGAGACCATCCTGTGAACCCATCAACGTCACAATCTCATCCTTCGGATCAACGGTTACGCCGAACCGCCAATCCATCCATTTCGCAGCTTGTTGGCGAAATGCCAGACTCCCCTGCGAGGAAGGATAGGCGTATCGGTCCGACTTCAGCACCGCTTCTGACAGGGCTTTGCGTACCGCTTCAGTAGGCGGCCTATCCGGGCTTCCGATGCCGAGGTCAATGACCTGTCTGCCCGCACGCGAAGCTTCTTCCTTCCAAGAAGCAACCTCTGCGAAAATCGATGAGCCCAGTCGTTCAAGCTTGCTGGACCGCCAGCTTCTATTCGCCATCGCTACTACGCTCCCCACTCCTGCTCATACGTCTCTTCCTTGAAGCCGACCGTCACACGCTTGCCGTCTGTGACAATTGGACGCTTCACGAGTCGTCCGTTCGACGCTAATAGCTTCAGTTGCTCCTCTGCAGACATCGTCGGCAGCTTATCTTTCAGACCAAGCTCCTTATATACTTCACCAGACGTATTAAAAAACTTCTTAAGTTCCAGCCCGCTTCGTTCGATGACCGTGCGAAGCTCTTCTATATCAGGCGCCTGCTCGAATAGATCATGCTGATCCAGTTCCCAGCCTTTCGCTTGCAGCGATTTGATGGCCGAGCGGCATGTGCCGCACTTCGCATACATATATATTTTCAGCTTACCACGCGTACTCATTTGTTAGTTCGTTCCTTCCTGAAGGTAAAGTTCCAGCCGCCGCAGATCATCCGGCAGCGCTGCTGTCCATTTCATCCGCTCTCGTGTAATGGGATGCGTGAATGCGATTGATTCCGCATGAAGCGCCTGTCTGCCGGCCGCTTCGTCCATCTCGCCAAGTCCCTCATCCGGCCCATACATCTCATCACCAATAAGCGGACATCCAATATGCTTCATATGTACTCGAATTTGATGCGTCCGTCCCGTCTCCAGCTTCAGCCGAACACAAGCAGCCTTCCCATCGCCATATACAGCCGCAGTCTCATAATGCGTCACGGAGGCGTAGCCGTCTGGGGTTACGATACGAAGATGCGGCCGCTCGGGGTCCCGATCAATCGGTCCAGTGACTGTACCGGCAGACGGCTCGGGCCGATTATGCACGAATGCCAAATACCGCTTCTCGATCTCATCAGCCTGCAGCTGTTCGGACAGCTGCTGATGCACATACGGCGTCTTCGCGATAACGACGAGTCCCGACGTATGCTCATCCAACCGATGAATCGGGCGAAACCGTACGATCTCGCCCTTCTCCGCCCAATAATGAACGACGCCGTTCGCAAGCGTCCCTGTATAATGTCCATGCGTCGGATGCACGATAATTCCTGCCGGCTTGTTGACGATCAGCAGATCATCGTCCTCGAACACAACTTCAATCGGTAAGGGCTCGGGCAAAATATCGTCGGAATACTCCTTCTCCATCCGAATCGTCACTACATCTCCGGTATGCACGCGATCAGAGGTGTAGACTCGTTTCCCATTCACGGTCAAGCCCAGCTCTGTCAGCTTAAGCTTCGACAGCAGTTTACGCGATACGCCAAGCCTGCGCTCCAGAATCGTCCGCACCTGCATGCCGTCTTCCCGTTCCGTTGCCGTTACCGAGAGCGGTTTATAATAATCTTGTTCCCATTCGCTCATGACTTGTCGCGCGTCTTGAATACATTCGCACTGCGTACATATTCGGTATCCGGCACACCAAGCAGCGCATTCGCTGCACGTGCAGCCGCGAAGAAATAATCGGACAATCGGTTCATATATTTGAGTGGCTCAGCAGGAATAGGATGTGAGGAAGACAACGTCACGATGCGGCGCTCTGCGCGTCTGCACACCGTCCGGCACACATGCAGCGTTGCCGACAATTCGCTTCCCCCTGGCAAAATAAAGCGCTGAATCGCTGGTGCAGCATCCGTATGCGCATCAATCCACTGCTCTAGACGTTCCGTCATCTCCGCCGTTACCTTGTAATGCTGCTCCGCCGGGATTGCAAAAGCCAAATCAGAGCCGCAGTCGAACAGCTCCTGCTGAATTTCGACAAGCTCAGCCGCAAGCGCTTGCGTCGCAGCTGTTGAAGCCGCCTGCGCAGCTGCGATACCGACGAAGCTGTTCAGCTCGTCGACTGTCCCATACGCCTCCACATGCGGATCGTCCTTGAGCACTCGGCCGCCCTTCATCGATGTTTTGCCGCTATCGCCTGTTCTTGTATAAAGCTTCACGGATTGACCATTCCTTTCATCGCTTGCTGAGAGAGCGCAAGATCTGGCGCATTCGTCGGTATGATGAGGAACAGGTCATCTGGCACGAAGCCTGCTTTCTTGAACATCTCCGCTTGCTTCACCGGAATGCCATAGAGATGTTTCTCCTGCACTTCTTCATCATTCTCTTTGTACACCGTGCCCGTCATAACGCCGTCTGGGTAATCCTCTGCCTTGAACAAATCGTCAAGCGGTTGACCGCCGCCTTCTCCGACCATGGACACGAAATCGCTCTTCGGAATGACGAGAATACCATGCTCACCTGCAATATATTCAACGATCAGCTTCTGCGCGTTATAGATTGGGCTGCCATATACTTCTACCGTCTTATCGCCCATCTTCTCCTGCAGATTCGTCTTAATCGATTGCGTCACCGAATCCGGCATCCCCGTCTCCGGAATCATAAATACAGATAAATCCGCCTTATTCCCGCATCCAGTCAACAGTGCAGCAGCTAGCAGCATCGTCGAGAGCGCTGCGCCCCATTTGGTCTTCCTTTTCATCCTCAACAACTCGTTCCCCTCCAAATCAGACTGTCTCTACTATACCATAAACGTGGATGAGCCCAAAAAAAAGAAACGCCCCTAAAAGGGGCGATTGGTTCATGCTCTTAAACTGCACGAGTAATGCATATACTCGTTGATCTTCACATCGAGTTGACGACTGAGGTCGATTACGAGCTCCGATTGAAAGGTGGCCTGCTCCCTATACATACGTTCCATCGCATTACGTAATACGAATATCTCTTGTTCCAGAACCTGCAAGGTCAGGGACAGCGTTCGCGTCGAATGACTACTACGTTGACTGGATTGCGCCAGAGTAGTCTCTGCTCGCGTTAGCTCTTTCTCCGCTACCGTCAATGCTTTCCCTCCTTTGGCTCTGATTATAAATTTAACAGTTATTTGTAAAGCCACTGTTAAATTATATCAAACAGATCCTCGGATGGATAGTCAACATTTATGTTATTTATAAGGTTATTGTTAACTATTAGCCTTCATTTCGTACGCGTTCTACGAATTTGCCGATACGTTCGATTGCTTCGTTTAACTGCGACACGCTTGTCGCGTACGAGCACCGCAGATGTCCTTCGCCACCAAGCCCGAATACATTGCCCGGCACTGCAGCAACGTTGCCTTCTGTGAGCAGACGTTCCGCGAATACTTCAGAAGACAGCCCAGTCGATTTAACCGATGGGAATGCGTAGAAAGCACCTTGCGGCTCATGGCACTCAAGCCCAATCTCGCGGAAGCCCTTCACGACGAGACGGCGGCGCTGATTGTACGATTCGATCATCCGCTCCATCTCTTCCATCCCGTTCGTCAGCGCTTCAAGCGCTGCGACTTGCCCCATGATTGGTGCGCACATAACCGTGTATTGGTGTATACGAAGCATTGCCGATATAATTTCCGGATGCCCGCAAGCATAGCCCATCCGCCAGCCTGTCATCGCGAACGCCTTGGAGAAGCCGCTTACGAGAATCGTCCGGTCACGCATACCTGGCATTGCCGCGAAGCTCACATGCTTCTGTCCATAGGACAGCTCGGCATAGATTTCGTCGGAAATAACGATCAGATCATTCTCTTCGACGAGCTTCGCAATTGGCAGCCAGTCGTCGTACGTCATAACGCCGCCCGTCGGATTGCTCGGATAGCACAAAATAAGCACCTTGGATCGCGGCGTAATCGCTGCCTTCAGCTGCTCTGCACGAAGCTTAAATGCGTCTTGCGCTAACGTCTCGATCCCTACCGCTACACCACCGGTCAGCGTCGTAATCGGAGAGTACGAAATGTAGCAAGGCTCTGGAATCAAGATTTCATCGCCAGGTGCAATGAGCGCACGCAGCGCCAAGTCGATTGCTTCACTGCCGCCAACCGTAACGAGAATTTCATCCGCAGGATTATACGTTACGTTGAAGCGGTCATTCAGATAGCCGCCAATCGCCTCCCGAAGCTCGGGCATACCTGCGTTGGACGTATATTGCGTCTTGCCATTCTCCAGCGAAGCGACGCAAGCATCGCGAACATGCCATGGCGTGACAAAATCCGGTTCGCCAACGCCGAGTGTAATAACGTCCTTGCGTCCGCTAACCAAATCAAAAAAGCGCCGAATGCCTGACGGCTTCAGCGAACGTGCCTGCGGCGCCAAATAATCTGCAAATGAAGCGCGCCGATTAACCGGCGCAGTCTGCTGTTCGTTAATCATGCCTTATCACCCTTTATGGCGAAATCATCAAGCGCTGGTCACCAACGGATTCGTCGAAGATGATGCCGTCCTGCTTGTATTTTTTTAGAATGAAAAATGTTTTCGTGGAAAGCACCAAATCGATTGGCGACAGCTTGTTGGACACGAAAGAAGCAACTTCCTTCAGTGTCTTGCCTTCAACCTCAACAAGGAGATCATAAGCACCGGACATGAGGTAGACCGATTTCACTTCCGGATACAAGTAGATGCGCTCTGCAATCCCCTCAAAGCCACGGCCGCGCTCAGGCGTAATCTGTACCTCGATCAATGCGGTTACGGTTTCGTCGTGCACCTTGCTCCAGTTCACAACGGCTGCATATTTCACGATCAGATGGTCATTCTCCATCTCAGCGATTTCACGCTTTACTACGTCGACTTGAACATCCAACATCGTCGCAATCAGCTCTGCATCTCGACGGGCGTCTTCCTTCAGCAAGTCCAATATTTTCATTTTCAAATCGCTCATCGTCACAGCTCCTTCAAACCTTTCTTCCGATATATAAAATTAATATTACAATGAATCCGTTCCGACTGCAAAACAAAAAACAGCAGTCTCCTACGTCTGTAACGCGAGACGAAGAAGAGACTGCTGCACCGGTTAACTGTAGAAAACAGGCGGCTGCTGAGCCTGCTGCTGCGGGATATGCGCCACATTGGGCCGGCTCGTGTAATAGACCGATTGCTGTGCAATACCACTGAGCTTCTGCTGAACGAATTGATTCGTTTTTTGCAGCGTCTGATCGTACTGCTTACCTTGTTTATCGATCTCTTGGCGAAGCGCTGGAGACGATGTGTTATACATTTGCTGACTTTGCATAGTAGTGAACAGCTGCCCTTGCATGTTCAATGTGCTATTCGTCAGATCTGTGAACAACTTCCGAATCTCAGGACATGTTGACTCCGTAGCCGCTGTAGCGTACTCCCGAACGACCCGCTTCAGATCGGACAGAATGACGCTTGCCAAATCCTCGTCTGGCAAAATCGATTGATGGTGCATTCGATACCCTCCTGTTCCTTAAGGCGATTATTGCTGAGGCTGAGTTGGTGCTGCATTAGAATGCTGATGCAGGGCTTGCAGCAGTGTTTGATAGTGCTGTTGGTGCGTTGCAATGAACTGCTGTGCGACTTGAACGAGAGCCTGATTCGAGCTGGACGAAGCGAGAACAGCATTTTGCTTCAGCAGAAGGTCCTCATTCGACATCGAATCGGCAATATACTCTAGCTCTTTAGCCGTAATCGGTTGTACCATTGCTATCCCTCCCTTGCTTTTTTGCAACCTACTGTATTGTGTCCCGATTATTTCTCTAATATGTAAAATCCAACTAACAAAAAGACAAAAGAAAGTCCGTCCCCACACGATGCTTGCAGGGACTTGAACTTTCTTAGGTTGACGCTTTATGGAAGATGGATCGTCTTCACGTGATCGAGATGGAGATACACCGAGTTTCCTCCGGCAGTGGCAAGCTCAACCATATTCTGATCTACATTCTTCAGAACGCCGATTTTGTTCGGATTCTCACCTAGATCCAGAATAACGAACTCCCCAACCAGCTTGCGAAGCTGTTGATCAAATGTACGCGCAAGTGTAAGTGGTGATGGCTTCAGCGGAAATTGTTCAGGAGTCAGTGTATATGGCGTCACATTCGGGCTGTATGGAATCAGATATTTCAAGTGCGTGAGCGAAACGATAACGGAATGATATACAGGTGAATAGAAAACGAAGAAGTCGTTCATCACACTTGTCAAATAACCATGTATCGATTGATTGCCTGTAATGTACAGCTCAGAGAACATGCCCTTGGCATTCATAAGCGTCTTGCGGTAAGAAATCGTATCATTCGCCTGCTCGAATGGGGTTTCTGGAACTTCAAAGGTCATGTTGGAAGCGTCTTGCGTATTGGCCGCTCTCATCTGTTGAAGATGGATGATCGGCACATAAACGAACTGCTGGCTATTGTGGATGACAAGTATATCCTGCCCCATATCAACGAGCTTGCCCCGCAGTGTTGACGATTTACCCGAAATATCGAGGTCGATCAGACTATTCATTAACGGATGCTGCTGCTTCATCGAATACTGCCCCTCCTTTCACGCTCAATAGTCGTACGCCTATGAGGAGTGCTGTGACGAAAAGCCGAGTCGGAACGGTTACCCATCCGGCCCGGCTTACGTTCACCGGCACTTCGCGGAAGTTAACGGCCTACGCGCCGTTTGAGGGCTTTCTTCACTGCTACTGGAGCTACTGGTTTAAGAGCTGGTGCGTTCGAAGCGCCGGCTGTGCCGCCGCCCGTGCCGCTGGAGCGTTTTTTCTCGAGTTTGATCGATTTGATATGGTCGATGAAGATATCTACTTTCTTGTGATCGGATACGACGAGGATACGGTCACCCGATACTTCAGCCAGGAAGCCTTCTACTTTCTCAGGGCCGCCCCAGTTCACTTGCACGAACTTCTGGTTCAGCGCTCTAAGGACACCGCGGAAGTTATCGGCTTGGACGAAAGCTTTCGTACCTCTCGAGCCTCCCGAACGGCCGCCTGTTCCTGTGCCTGTACCGCCTGTACGGGAACCTCCCGTGCTGCCATGGCTGCCATCCAAGTCAGTGATCGATTTGATGTGATTTCTTTTGACATAAACGACGCCTTCAGAAGTTCCAACAACCAGGTAGTCGCTTTTTACTGCCAGAAGTTTGCCGAAGATAGAGTCTGGGCCGCCGCGGTTGATTTTCACTTGCTCACCGACAAGAGCTTCCAGGAAGTTAGCATTGCCGGCCGATCTTTGCGAACGATGGGAACGATGTGGGTGATGGCCTTTATTGCAGTTGTTATAGTTCCAATACATCATAGGATAATTCCCTCCAAAAAATTGTTAGATAGATAGAAACCAGACGAACCAATTAAGAGCAACCGACTTGACATCACGTTACGATCAACTGCTCGCTTGCACCTGCAAGCCTGTAAGTTCTGCATCCCTCCATTACCGTCTTAGGTTCATCTATCCTTGGTGACGATTTGTAATATATCTATATGTATCTCGTATAGTAGCGGTACTAGATTAATATCCATTTTTAGTAGATTGGACGAACTTCCTGTCGCGATTGCTAGATTCGGTTCATAGATTACACCATGTTCAATTAAGGGAGGAATTGCTAATGGCATCTTACAAAGCTGGCAAAAAGGATTGGGGCTCTTGGGGTGAAGTAAACCAAGGCTCCGGCGGATCGCAAGGCGGACGTTCGGGAGGATCGGGTGGTTCTGGCGGTCGCTCCGGCGGATCCGGTGGCTCGGGAGGCCGTTCTGGCGGCTCAGGCGGTCGCTCGGGTGGATCTGGTGGTTCTGGGGGCCGCTCCGGCGGATCGGGTGGCTCGGGAGGCCGTTCTGGCGGCTCAGGTGGATCAGGCGGACGCTCCGGCGGATCCGGTGGCGTGTAACGGAATCGGACAACCCCAATCGTTCATTCCAGTGACGTGACAAGCGCCTCAAGCATAGAGTAATTAGCACAAAAGCCTATTGATACCAATAGGCTTTTTACTTTGGCCTCGGAGGTGCACGAATGTCGCAGCAATCGGTTTCGCCTAGATCGATCACAATTGAGCAATCGGAGTGGGAGAAGCTGCAGGAAAACCCTCGCAGCAAAGACTTTGTGCAAATTAAGCTGACGATGGACGGCAAAACGATCGACGCAGGTCTTCGTCATCGCGGAGGACATACGATCCGCTACGCTAAGAAATCCTATGAAATCCGATATAATCGAAGCAACAGCAGCGGCGTCCGCACCCTGCACTGGAATGCAGAGTATGATGACCCTTCCATGATGCGCAACGCGTTCTCGTTTCATTTCTTAAATACGCTTGGCGTCTATTCACCAAGAACGAAGCATATCGAGTTGGAATTAAACGGTGAGGCGCAGGGGGTTTATTTGGAGATTGAAGCGGTGGACCGCTATTTTTTCAAAAACCGCAATTTAGGTTGGAAATCGCTTGTGTATGCAAGTAACGACAGCGCCAACTTCAGCTTATACGATCCTTATACGTATGAGGAGAAAGAATCCTTATTCGATGGGTATGAGAAGCAGCTCGGCGATGACTATACAAAGTCCCGCCTAATATCGTTTGTACGCAAAATTAATCAACTCGAAGGCAGCAGTCTTGCTAATGTATTATCGAGTCGACTGGATACGACCTTCTACTTAAAATGGCTCGCGGGTGCGGTGCTGACAGGCAATTACGACGGGTTCGAACAAAACTATGCGTTGTATGAGCGAAGCAGCAATGGCAAGTATCGAATTTTGCCGTGGGATTACGAAGGTACGTGGGGAAGAAACTGCTACGGACGCGTATGTGACAGCGACATCGTCGATGTGAAAGGCTATAACGCCTTAACGGAGAAACTCTTCTCCTTCAGCGATTATCGTACGGAATACAAGAAGATACTGCTTGGATACTTGGAAAAACAATTTACGCTCGATGCGCTTTCACCTGCTATCGAGAGCATGCATAGCTCGATTGCTGATGCAATCAGCAGGGATTATTCGCGCAAGCACGCATTTTCGGTATTCGAATCCGAGCCTTACATTATGCGACGCTACATCGTTGAGCGCCGCGATATCGTGTACAACGAATTGACGAACAATTGGCCGGATTAACGCAAGCGGCGCATGACAAGCAGCCAAAAGAGAATCATGTGAAGCAGTTGGGCTAGCATTATCCCCTTATGGTAGACAGTGAAAAAAGAATCCATCGTATGATGGGCTTAATCACTGTTGACCGGAGGGGATTTTTTCATGCCTGCAGCGAAAACATCAAAGCTGCAAAAAGCAAAAAAGGTCAAGAGAAACAGACTAAATGCGATTACACTCACAATAGGTTATTAAACAAGAGAAGGTAGGAACAATGATGAATTTTAAAGAACGGATAAAGGATTCATTTGTATTAGTAGGTTACGGTGCGGCTGGCAAATGGAGTGGTGATGTTGTTGATCCAATTCCAGCATTATGGGCAAAATCTTATCGGTTTCTTTCTGAAAACAAAGTAGATGAAATTGTAGGGATTTGCCTTCCTCCGAGAAGTGATCATTACTTCTATACATGTGGGATTGAGATCGATTCGGTTAAGTTCGAGAAGGTCGGTGAAGGAATGACTTTACATACGTTCCCCAGACAAAAATATGTGGTGTTCAAACATAAGGGTGCTGCTAAGAGTATTCCAAATACTTATGGGGAGCTGTGGGAGAGCAGCTAATCCGCACCTTTTGTTTTATTCATTAACGAAAAAAGTGCGGATTAAGCGCATTTAGAAAATATCCATGCTTAAGTATCGTTCACCTGTATCCGGTGCAATGCACAGCACACGTTTGCCTGGCCCAAGCCGCTTGGCAATTGTAAGTGCCGCCCATACCGATGCGCCGGAAGACGGTCCGACTAGAATCCCTTCAAGACGCGCTAATCGACGCATCGTATCAAGCGCATGCTCATCCGACACTTGAATGATTTCATTGTAGATGGAGGTATTGAGAATGGACGGCACAAAACCTGGACTTGTTCCCACCAGCTTATGCGGTCCAGGACTGCCACCTGACAACACAGGCGAGCCCTGCGGCTCAACAACGGCCACATACAAACCCGGCAGCTGCTCTTTGAGCGCTTCCCCTGTTCCCGTTATCGTGCCGCCCGTACCAGCTGTTGCTACGAATGCGTCGAGTCGTCCTTCCGTCTGCTCCATAATTTCAAGCGCGGTCGTCGTTCGATGCACATCCGGATTCGCATGATTCTCGAACTGGTTCGGGATGAAGCTGTTCGGAATGCCCTGCGCGAGCTCTTCAGCCTTCTTAATAGCGCCGGGCATCCGCTCTGCCGCTGGCGTCAGGACAACCTCTGCCCCATAGGCACGCAGCATTTTGATCCGTTCCACCGACATATTGTCCGGCATAACGAGAATAAGCCGATAGCCTTTGGCCGCGGCATTCATCGCAAGTCCAATTCCCGTATTTCCGCTTGTTGGCTCAATGATGGTGCTGCCCGGCACGATCATTCCTCTTCGCTCTGCATCTGCAATGAGAGCGGATGCGGCCCGATCCTTCACGCTTCCACTTGGATTAAGCTTCTCAAGCTTGACCAGCACCTCGGCGTCCTGATCGGTCACCAGCCTTCTTAGCCGAATCGCTGGCGTGTCTCCAATGAGGTCCGTTATCGATTGTACGATGCGAGGCATATGCGTCCTCCTTTCGATATGCTGCATGAGAGGCATTGCCTCCTGCTGCCGTTCTATTCAATAAATGTCTGGTCGCTATCCATCCAACAATCGGCATGCTGCCGACCCCGAATAACAGCCATGTAATCGCCGCCGGTGAGTGCGTGCGCGTCAATACGAGCAGATAAGCCGTCATACCGATCGCTCTGCCGAACGTTAAGGCAAGTTCCCTTAGGACGATAAGTTCCTCTCGCTGTTTGACCGACTCCTCGTTCCGTCCAATTAGATCGAAGACCGATGACGTGATCGGAATCATATACAACGGCGTAAGCAGCGCTGTACCGACCCCAAAGATAAGGAGCAGCGGATAACGAATGCCGAAGAACAGCGGAAGGATAACAGCTGACAGTGCAAGTACACCGATCAGCATCGCTCCGCTTCGACGATTCATTCGCATCGAACGCCCCACAAACCAGAAGCTGACGAGCGCAACAGCCGATGTAATTAAGGCGTAGTTGCCGACCTTTTGCTCATTATGCGTTGCTACATAGACGGTTAAGCCCACTAGAAACATAAAGACGCTGTCACGAATGCCTTGCGTTGTAATCGCAATTGCGAATCGGCGCCATGGATTGCCCCGCTCCTTCAACTGCTTGAAGGGAAGCATCCAATCATAATGGCCCTCCGTATCACGGTTCTTCAGCCCAAGAGAAACGATGACCGCCCCAGCAAGTACGATCAGCGACGCCGTAAAAATAATTCGATAACCAATCTGATTTCGAGATGTCGTAATAATGAAACCAGACAGCCACGGCGCCACAATTCCGGCAGCCGCTCCAAGCAGACCAGCAATCCCGTTATAGCGGTCGCGGTTGTCCGCCTCCGTCACTTCGAAGTAAATAATATTGTACGAGAGCCAGAATAGCCCTAGAGCTAGTCCATCCAATATGCCGATCGGCACAACCCAGCGGTAGGCAGAAGGACCAAGCAATAACACCGTAAAATAAAAGCAGCCCGACAGCGCAATGCCGAGCCGAAATACGATCATTTTGTTATGTTCCTTCACCCATTTACCGGCGATCCAGAACAACAGTCCGCTCACGATATATTGGCTCATGCAGAACCAGCCGATGCTTGCGAAAGACTCTTGGGCCTTCCACAAATATACCGGTATGAACGTACCTGATAACGCACTGGCAGCCGCGTACATGCCGTGAACGGCCATCAATCGGCGGGATTGTCCATCCAACCGCCCTGACATACGCTTCCCCGCAGCTTCTTCAGCCATTTGCATAACCTCCCGATTCGAGACAACCGAACTTTTTTGAACACGCAATTTAAGGTGTCCCAAACCGGATAGGAGCATGCTGTTTAGGGTGTTATTTGGATGACTTCTCCAGCAGCTCAGTCAATTGCTGACGTGCGGCAAATGAAAGCTTCGTTGACGTCTCGAAGCAGGAAGGACATACATACAGTACCGTCTCGAATGGTGCGGCCAACAACGGTTGTCCAAGTGCTGGCGGAACAGCAGGCTTAAAGTTATCGCGCGTTACTTGATTGGCGCCAAGCTCCAGCATGTACCCTCTGCACGAAGGGCATTCAGGTACTTCAAGCTGATCGTCCAACACACGCTCGATTTTCTCTTCGATTGCAAAACCCGAACGGCGTGCCTGACGGAAGCCGTCCCCTGCCTTAGCCGATTCCATCCATTCGCTCGAATCGTTATCTGACCATTCATCTTCTTCATTGTCATGATTGTGGTTGTGTTCAAGTTCTTCCTCATCGGAATCATCCGACGACTGATCAATGCCGATCTGCATGGTCCGATAGCCTGACAACTCGTTGTCGCAATGTGGACAGAATTCCTCTGGACCGATCTCTTCGTCCCATACGATTTCGGAATGGCACCATGGACAAATCGTACCATTGTGCTGATGTTCGCTGCCGCTCATCTTACTTCACCTCTAGTTATTGGATAAATAATATACGCCCAGCGCTACAAAAACGAACGCGAGGGCAAACAGCGTTCCCCACAAATACTTCACGTTATAATCGTCTCCCGTGATTAGTTGATGGTCGCGCCAATGACATAAGACAGCGCTACAGAAATAACCATAGCAATAAGGCCGACAGCGCGATTGTCCTGCTCAATCTCGTGGTCAATTCGGAATACAGGCGTAACGAATTCGAACAGGATGTAAGCGGCAAGCAGAATGGCGCAGCCAAATGCCGCCCAGCCGATACATTCGTAGATCGATTGATCTGCCGCAATGGCGAAGCGGAAAATGTTGCAGATGCCAAGCATTTTACCGCCGGTCGCCATTGCAACGGACAAGTTGCCCTTCTTGATTTCTTCCCAGCATGAATAAGAGGTAACCAGCTCAAACAAGTATAACACGACTATGAGCGCGAGCACGGCAACCGATACATAAGCCATCGAGGCGACAAGCGAGTTGTCAAGAAATCGATCGAGTTCGCGTTCCATCTGCTTCCTCCCGTCAGTTGAGCTCGGCTACCGTCACCCCGGCTCCGCCTTCCCCATACTGTCCAAGCCGATAAGACTTCACATGCTTATGCCGACGCAGAAAATCTTGAATGCCCGTACGCAGAACGCCGGTCCCTTTGCCGTGAATCAGGTGTACACGTCCGAAGCCCGCCAGGAATGCTTCGTCGAGGAATCGGTCCGCTTCGATCAATGCTTCATCAAGCGATGCACCACGCAGATCCAGCTCCATCGTTGCACTCTCATCGCGCGTACGCTTCAAGCTGGCAGCTTGCTTCGGCTGCTGCTGCTTCGCTGCAGCTTCGCTCGATTTCAATAGCTCCAGATCGTCGAGGGCAACCTTCATCTTCATAATGCCAAGCTGAACCAACGCTTCTGAACCAGCAAGCTCAATGACGCTGCCCTTCTGATTCAGGCTGTAAACGCGAACTTCATCGCCTGGGCCGATACGAGCTGATTTCGATCCGCGTTTACCGCCTGCTGGCTTCGGCCGATGCAGCTCCGGCGTCGCTTCATCCAGCTTGCGTCGCGCTTCGATCAACTTGTGCTCCTTGACGGACGCACCTTCCTCCATCGCCAGCTTGCGCAGATCGGCAATGATCTGCTCAGCTTCTGCCTTCGCCTTCCGAACCGCTTCGCGCGCGTCATCCTGCGCTTTGCGCAGCAGCTTGTCGCGTTGTTCTTCAAACCGCTCACGTTCCGCTTCATGCTTCGCACGCAGCTCTTCAAGCTCGCGGCGCAGCGCCTCCGCAGTGTTGCGCTCATTCTCGGCGCTAAGACGATCCTCTTCGAGCGAAGCGATCATGTTCTCGACGCGCGCATCTTCTTCGCTTACTTCACCGCGCGCATGGTCAATAATCGCCTTCGGCAGTCCAAGCCGCTCTGCAATTGCGAATGCATTGCTTCGGCCCGGTACGCCAACGAGCAGTCGGTAGGTCGGGCTGAGCGTTGCGACATCGAACTCCATGCTGGCGTTAATGACGCCTTTGCGATTGTAAGCATAAGCCTTCAGCTCGCTGTAGTGCGTCGTTGCAATAATACGCGAATCAAGCTTATGAATGTGCTCCAGTATCGCAATGGCGAGCGCCGAGCCTTCCGCCGGGTCCGTACCGGCACCAAGCTCATCAAGCAGCACAAGGCTCTTAGGCGTCATTGCTTTCAAGATGCGAATAATATTCGTCAAATGGCTGGAGAATGTACTCAGGTTCTGTTCGATGCTCTGCTCATCACCAATATCGGCATAGATTGCATCGAATACACACATCTGACTGCCTTCTTCGGCTGGGATGAACAAGCCTGACATCGCCATTAGACTAAGCAGACCAACCGTCTTCAGTGATACCGTCTTACCGCCCGTATTCGGACCGGTGACGATGATGGCCGAGAACGAGTTGCCGAGCTCTACATCAGTCGGCACAACCGCTTCCGCAGCAAGCAGCGGATGACGTCCGCGCTTCAGCTTCAAGAAGCCGCGATCATTCATCCGTGGCAGTGACGCACGCATCTCATGCGCGAGGCGTGCCTTCGCGAAAGCAAAGTCAAGCGCACCCAGTCCTTCAGCATCCGCCAGCAGATCTTCGCTAACATCAGCTGTCAGTGCCGTCAGCTTCTGAAGCACTTTCTCAACCTCACGCTCTTCATTCGCACGAAGCTCGCGCAGCTTGTTATTCATGGAGACAATTACTTCCGGCTCGATGAACATGGTCGCACCCGAGCTTGACTGGTCATGCACGATGCCACCGAAATTAGAACGGTATTCCGACTTAACCGGAATAACATAGCGATCATTGCGCAACGTAATAATTGCGTCCTGGAGCATTTTCTGAACCGAACTCGAACGTATCATCTGCTCCAGCTTCTCACGAATGCGGGACTCGCCGTTGCGAAGCTCTCGTCTTACGGCTGCCAGCTCCGGACTCGCTTGATCCATAACTTCCGCATTCTCGTCAATGCACGCCAGAATCGCGTCCTCTGTCGGCTTATGTTCCGACAGCGGCTCCGCGATCTCGGCCAGCAATGGAATCGGATCAGCATCATGCAGCTGAAGCACATGCTTCTTCACTCTGCGGCCCGCGCGAATGGTCTCTGCAATTTCAAGCAGCTCCGCCGGATTCAGCGTTCCGCCGATACGAGCGCGCTTGAGCGACATCGACAAATCTGCGATTCCGCGAAAAGGCGGCGAACCCTTCAATCGGTCCGCCTTGTATCCCTCATCCGTCGCCTGCAGCGAGTGCTTGACGATCGAAAGATCGGGGCTCGGCTTCAATTGTTCAATAACTGCTTTGCCAAGCGGCGTTGCAGCATGAGCCGAAAGTTTATGAATGATTTTATAATAATCCATTGTATGCAATATTTTGTGATCCAAGGCTTCAAACAGCTCCTCTCAACGTTCATTATAGCCGATGCGTGAACTGGATGCTATGACGTAACCTTCCATACATGCGGCAGTAGCTTGTGGGAACTATATTAAGTATCATGCCCGACACTTTGACGCTCGGATATGAGACATCTTAATGAGGAGGACCCACCATGCATTTTCTAGGCCATGTCGTTCGATTCATTGTCGCAGCGCTTGTGCTCATGCTTGTTGGTTTTATCGTTCCCCAATTCAGCGTAGGCGGATTCTGGAGCGCCTTGTTCCTCGCGCTGGTCATCGCCGCATTGGGATGGATAGTTGAAGGTATTTTCGGTACAAGGGTGACCCCATTCGGGCGAGGCATCGTTGGTTTCATCGCCAGTGCCGTCGTCATATGGGTCGCGCAGTTCATTGTTGGAGGCGTCAGCGTTACGTGGCTCGGTGCTATCCTCGCTGCACTGGTCATCGGGATCGTCGACCTGTTCATTCCGGTCAGCACACCGTTCGAAGCAGGCCGCAGCGAACGCAGCCGCAATTAGCGGTTTAGCCTCAAGCGCAACCTGAGCTTTTGCCGAGATCCCCTTACTCTGCGGAGCAAGGGGTCTTGGCTTGTTCCCTTATTCTTTACGGCGAACAGCACATAAAGCTTCACGATTTTGTAACTGCGGCAATCGCCGCTTTCGTATACAATAGGAAGGACATGTCACCGCAGCGTACGACTGGGGTACGCGATAGAAGATGATGAGGGGAGTCTAGTCGGTTATGAATATGAAGAAAGCAATTGCAGGCTGCACGCTGGCCATCATGCTTACGTTGGCACTGAGTGCCTGCGGCTCCAGCTCCACAACGATGAACGCTAACATTTCGGAGCCTTCGGAAGCGACTGCACAGCTTGTAATTCACGCAAAGAACTGGGAATTCGATCAAGCCGAATACCATGTGAAAGCGGGCGAAGCTGTCAAAATTGCTGTTGAATCCGAATCCGGTTTCCACGGTGTAAAGATCAAAGACACGAGCTTCTCCATCAAATCAAACGAATCAAAGATTCTGTCGTTCGATAAAGCAGGAACGTATGAAATCTTCTGTAACATTGCCTGCGGCACAGGCCATACGCGCATGAAAGCAGAGATCATTGTGGAGTAAGGGGCTTCGCCCCTTGAACCCCATTAGATCTTACTTACCTAAATCAACATTTCTACCCAGCTAAAGAGTTTCTACCTGCTTAAAGAGTTTCTACCCACCTAAATCCTCCCTGCTAGGGAGGACCCCATGGGACTCCCGTCCCCTGGACCCCGGAAGGGGAAACGTGGGATCGGTAGAGGCGTGGTTAAGATACTGCGTCGTGGGACTCGCGTGACCCTTTGGGTCAAGCTTACTGTAGAGCGTTTTAGAAATGCACATAAAGAGCAGTGCTTAGGGCAAATGATTAAAAGAAAAAAAGGACAGACACATCACGATGCGGTATTATACCGCTGCCGTGAGTGTCTGTCCTTTTTTGTCAGCTATGCTGGTTAGCTGGATTCGATTAGTTCGATCCATTCATTGTACTCGGTCTGCAGCTTCGTGTATTCCTGTTGAAGCTTGCTCAGCTCTGTGCGCAGCATATTCGTCTCACGTTCATATTCGAGGCGTGCCTCTTCCAGCGATTGCAGCTTAGCGCCAAGCTCCGATGACTGTTCTGCATCAGCTGCGGCTGCTTGTCGATATTGTTCAAGCTCGGATTGCAGCGCTTCGAGATGCTCGCTATATTTCTTAACCTGTCTCTCGAGCTCCGCTTCACGCGCCTGCGCTTGCACCTGCTTCTTCGACGTCTGCTCACTCGATTGTGCGACTGCATGCTCCAGCTCTGCAATTCGCGTCGTCAAGCGGCTGTGCTCCTCCTGCTGAATGGCCAGCAGTCGGGACGCTGCGGCTGCTTGCTCGATCTGCTGCTCGAGATGATCGCCGACAAGCTGCAGTTCCTGCTCAAGCGCACCTGCTTTATCCGCCAACCGCTCGCCGGATTGTACCGCACGTTCGTAACGTTCACGCTCGTTCTCAAGCTCCGCCTGCTTCGCTTCAAGATCAGCTTGCATGGCTGTAAGCTCACTGTGCTTCAATGCGAGTTCGTCATGCTTCGCATGAAGCTGCTTCTCCATCCATTGCTGCTTCTGCACCAGCTCCGAGAGATCGGCGGCGATCGTGCGCTCCTGCTCCTCTCGCTCTTGAAGCAGCTCTTTCAGGCGGGCAACTTCTCCGCGCAGCGTCTCTTCCTGCTCCATTACAGTCA
This sequence comes from Paenibacillus cellulosilyticus, assembly GCF_003182255.1. Taxonomy (GTDB): domain Bacteria; phylum Bacillota; class Bacilli; order Paenibacillales; family Paenibacillaceae; genus Paenibacillus_T; species Paenibacillus_T cellulosilyticus. The sequence goes on from NZ_QGTQ01000002.1 coordinate 418,531, forward strand.
TGAGCTGCTCATCCGATTCCGTCGCTTGGCGTTCCCACTGTTTGCGCGCTTGATCCATCTGCGCTTGGAACGTCTCGGCTTGTTCTTCCAGCTGCTTGCGCAGGCTGCGCTGCTCTTCAGAAGCTCCGGCAAGCAGCTCCTGATGCTCTACGGCTTGCTGCTCAAGCTGACGCGATTGCTCCTCTGCAATCGCCCCATATTGCTCGCGAAGCTCTTCCATTGCATCTCGATGCTGCGCTTCCAAACGATCTACATGCTCAATGCATTGCTGCTCTAACGAGTTCAGCTGCTCTTGGCAGCGTTGTTCGACAGCTTCCAGCTGTTCATCATTCGCACGATGCGCTGCTCCAAGACGTTCTTCGCAGCGGCTGTTCTCAGCGGCAAGCTGCTCTTCATGCTCACGCTTCAATGCTTCCAACCGTTCCTCGAACTCACGGTAGGAAGCTGCAAGCCGTTGTTCATGCTCATGACCAGCTGCTGCGTACTGCTCCTCGTAGCGACGTGCGGCTTCGTCCAGCTGTACTTGATGCTCCTTCGCCATACGATCGATCAACTCTTGATGCTGGCTTTCCAGCTCTGCAACGTACTCCGTCAGCTCATCCTCGAATGCAGCCGTCTTCGCTTTCAATTGCTCGGCAGCCGCCGCTTGCTGCTGCGCAGCGACGCGTTCCAGTTCAGCTTGGTGCTCCGCAGCGACGCGATCTTGCTCTGCTTGATGTGCAGCGACGACTTGCTCCAGTTCAGTCCGATGTTCTGCCGCTAGCCGTTCCAGCTCAGACGCATGCTCTGCAATCGCAAGCCCCAATACTTCGATGTGCTCAGCATTCGCAAGTTCCACAATCGTTCGATGCTCCGCGTTCATACGCGTCAGCTCAGCGGTGCGATCCGCTTCAATGCGTGCAAGCTCCGACTCATGTTGTGCCGCTAGACGAACAAGCTCCTGCCTCGTCTGTTCCAGCAGTTCGCTGCGTTCTTCATTCGCAAGCTCCATGACAGCAGCATGCTCAGACCTAACCTGCTCCAAAACAGCTGCGTGTTCCGTCTTGATGCGTTCAAGTGATGCTCCGTATTCTACAGCATGCTGCTCTACCTCAACCTGTGCTGCCGCAAGCTCTTCAAGCAGCTGCTCCTCGTCTGAACGGGCCTGCACAAGCTGTGCATTCAACCGCTCCTCATTCTGACGAACGGCCTCAAGCTCAGCAGCCACTTTCTCTCCGCTTGCACGCAGCATCTCAAGCTCCGTGCGCAGCTGCTCTTCTCTCTTGCGAAGCGTCTCTAGCTCTGCGCTCAACTTCTCGCGCTCACGATCCGACGTTTCACCGCGTTGAGCGAGCTTGCGGTCATACTCATTACGCATTTCCTGCAGTTTCTTCTCTGCGCTGTTGCGCTGCTCAGCAAGCAACCGGTCTGCCGCTGCACGCTGCTCCTGCAGCTTGCGCTCTGCTTCCGCACGAGCTGTGCTCGATTGGCGGACAAGCTCTTCCCGCTGCGCAGCCAGCGCCTTCGCATGCTCTTCAGCAGCTTGCTCCAGCTTCTGCTGAGCTGCTGCTTCAAGCTCTATGCCGCGCTGCTCATACGTTTGCATAGCTTCCTCGAGCCGCTTGTTCGCAACCGACTCTGCTTGCTCCAATTGCAAGCGCAATTCTGCTATCTGCGCTTCAGCCTTCTCCGCTTGCTCACGTTCGACACGTGCGCAAGCTTCTGCACCAGCCTGCTCCGCAGCTGCAACGCGCTGATCAGCTTCAGCCAGCATGTCCTGCCACTGCGCCGCCTCAGTCCGGATACGCTCCAGTTCTTCCGCAAGGACGCCATTGCGGGCTTCCTCTACGAGCAGACGGTCCGTTTCCCGCTGCAGACGCATTACATCTTCCGCCATATGTACCGCTGCGAGCACAGCGATCTTTGGCACATCAAGCCTCGGGTAACCCTTGGCCAGCTTATGCATATTCTCGTCGACTAGCGCCGCTACCCGCTTGATATAATCGGAGCTGGACCGGCCTGTCAGCTTATACTGATATCCGTATATGTCAACCGTTACGCGTGTCCGATCGGCATCCATCAAAGCAATATCCTCCTAGTTGTAATTAAAGTCGCGTTTCATGCTGCTAGCTTGCCTGTGACATTTTCACCAGACTTATGAGGGAGCGACTCAATAGAATAAGGCTTATAGGCAGCATTTGGCAATAAAATCCACTTCCGACCTTACAATCGATCGTGGATGGATCATTAACCATTACCCCAAATGCGAAAAAAAGCCACATCGCTGTTCCTTTCGGAACTATTTCGATGTGGCTTAGAGTGTTTCCTGCCTACTTCCGCAATTCTGCACCAAAAGTTTGCTCAATTGCCGTAACGACTGCGCCGTGCAGTTCCGTTACTTCCTCATCTGTCAGCGTACGCTCTGCGTGGCGGTACACAAGCGACAAAGCAACGCTCTTCTTGCCAGCACCAAGCTTCTCACCGGTAAAGACGTCAAACACGCGAATCGACTCCAGCAGACCCGCTGCTGTCTCAAGTGCCTTCTCCAGCAAGCGGCCAGCTTCGACTGCAGAATCAACGACAACCGCGATGTCACGCTCCATAGCAGGGTAGCGCGGCAGCGTCTGATAGACGATAGCTGCATTCGCGTATTCGTACAGCGGAGCAAGCTCCAGCTCTGCTGCATACGTGTCCGACAGATCCATCTGCTGCTGCAGCTGTGGATGCAGCTGACCCACATAACCAAGCGTAATCTCACCCGCTTCCGTCTGCAGCTTCACCGCTGCCGTACGGCCAGGGTGGAACCCTTCTGGAGCAGCAGCTTCATAACGTACGCGGCCGCTAACACCAAGCGTCTGCATGATCGTTTCGACAATGCCTTTTGCATGATAGAAATCATAAGCAACAGCTTTCTGATTCCATGCTGCTTGCACTGCATTGCCCGTCAGCAGCAAGCCGAAGCGATGCTTCTCATGCGGAAGCTGCGTCAACGTCTCTTCTTCTGTATGGTAAACGCTGCCGAGCTCGAACACTGCAATATTGTCGTTCTTCCGATTGCGGTTATAAACTGCCATATCGAGCAGTTGCGCCAGCAGCGACGTACGAAGCACGCTGCGCTCCTCGCTCATCGGCATCGCCAGACGAATCGGACGTACATCGCCCGTCAGCGCTGGGAACAGCGCTGTACGCTCTGGGCCTGTGAACGAGTAGCTAATGACTTCGTTCAGACCGGAGTCCGTCAGACGCTTGCGCAGCTCGCGGCGAATCGCCTGCGGCTTCGTGAGCGCACCTGGCGTTGTGCTGCCTTCGATTGGCGTCGTTGGAATGTTATCGTAGCCGTACAGACGAGCAACTTCTTCAATAAGATCCACATCGCGCGTAATATCGCCGCGGCGTGTAGGCACCGTAATCGTAAACGTGCCATTGTGATCGAGATCGCCTTGGAAACCGAGTCGCGTGAAGATCGCTTCTACTTCAAGCTTCGACAGCGACGTGCCGAGGTACGAATTGATTTTGCTCAGCGTGACTTGGACAACTGCTGGCTCCTGCGTTGCAGCGACGGCTTCAACGATGCCTTCTGCCACATGTCCGCCTGCAATTTGCTCAAGCAGCGATGCTGCACGATCAAGAGCAGGAATGACACGGCCCGGATCGACTTCTTTCTCGAAGCGTGCGCTCGATTCCGAACGAAGACCCAGTTGACGCGACGTACGGCGAACCGTACTGCCGTCGAAACGAGCCGATTCCAAAATAATGTCCGTCGTATCTGCTGTCACTTCGCTGTTCGCACCACCCATTACGCCAGCCAGCGCGACTGCTTTATCGCTGTCGGCGATAACGAGCATTTGCGGCTCCAGCTTGCGCTCTTGGTCATCCAGCGTCGTCAGCGTTTCGCCTTCTTGAGCAAGACGAACCACGATGCGGCCGCCGGCTACCTTGGAAGCGTCAAACGCGTGAAGCGGTTGACCGTACTCGAGCATGACGTAGTTCGTCACGTCAACCACGTTGTTGATCGGACGAATGCCAGCCGCCATCAGTCGGTTAGCCAGCCAGAGCGGCGACGGCGCGATGGTAACACCACGAATATAACGTGCTGTATAGTGCGAGCACAGATCCTTCGCTTCGATCGATACTTTCAGGTAGGAGGATGCCAGCTCCGGCGAATCCATAATTGCCGTGCTTGGCAGCTTCACTTCACGGCCCGTAAGTGCTGCGACTTCATAAGCTGTACCAAGCATGCTCAGGCAGTCCGAACGGTTCGGCGTCAGGTCGAGCTCCAGTACTTCATCGTCGATCGCGAGCGTTTTGCCGATCGGCTGGCCGATAGGTGTGTCTGCAGGCAGAACAAGAATCCCTTCCTGCTGCTCCTTCGGCAGCAGCTTCTCGTTGAGACCAAGCTCCTTCGCCGAGCAGATCATGCCTTGCGATTCAACGCCGCGCAGCTTCGCGCGCTTGATGTTCAGATCGCCAGGCAGCTTCGCGCCAACCGTTGCGACTGGCACCTTCTGGCCAGCATCTACGTTGCGAGCGCCGCAGACGATTTGCAGATTTTCACCCGTTCCTACGTCCACTTGGCACACGTTCAGCTTATCGGCGTCAGGGTGCTTTTCTTTCGATACGACATAACCGACTACAACGCCGGATACGCCTTTGTTACGCGATTCTACGACGTCGATCTCGATGCCGCCGCGCGTCATTTGCTCCGCGATTTCCTTCGCTGTGAGATCCGAAACATCGATATATTCATTCAACCATTGATAGGATACATTCATTTCGTTTAACGTTCCCTTCTATCCCGTATATTGCAGCTGACCTTTGGACTGCCGCCTTATCACATTCGTGCGAACTGATTCAAGAACCGCTGGTCGTTCGTGTAGAAGTGGCGGATGTCATCGATGCCGTATTTCAGCAGCGCGATACGCTCAACTCCCATACCGAATGCGAAGCCGCTAACTTCGTTCGGATCATAACCGCCCATCTCGAGAACGCGCGGATGCACCATGCCGCAGCCGAGAATTTCGAGCCAGCCCGTATGCTTGCACATCCGGCAGCCATGACCGCCGCACTGCGAGCACGTTACGTCAACTTCAGCGCTTGGCTCTGTGAATGGGAAGAAGCTTGGACGAAGGCGAATTTGCGCTTGGCTGCCGAACATCAATTGTACGAATTGCAGCAGCGTGCCCTTCAAGTCGCTCATCCGAATGTTCGGACCAACGACCAGACCTTCGATCTGATTGAATTGGAACGAGTGCGTTGCGTCGTCGTCATCGCGGCGATAAACTTTGCCTGGGCAAATGACTTTAATTGGCGATTTGCCGTTCGCTGCTTTCATCGTACGGATCTGAACCGGCGATGTCTGCGTACGCATCAGAATTTCATCCGTAATGTAGAACGAATCCTGCATGTCGCGCGCAGGGTGGTTTTTCGGCAGATTGAGCGCTTCAAAGTTGAAGTAATCCGTCTCTACCTCCGGACCTTCTGCAACCGAATAGCCGAGGCCGATGAAAATATCTTCAATCTCCGTAACGACCTTGTTCAGCGGATGCACTGCGCCAGTTGGCAGCGCACGGCCTGGCAGCGAGACGTCAATCGTCTCTTCGCGAAGGCGTGCAGCCGTCTCTTCTTGACGGTACGCTTCTTGCTTTTCTTCGATAACCGCTTCAATCGCAGCGCGAACCTCGTTACCGACTTGACCGATAATCGGACGCTCTTCTGCGCTCAGGCTGCCCATGCCGCGGAGAATTTCCGTCAGCGCGCCCTTCTTGCCCAAATACTTAACACGCAAATCGTTCAATTGCTGCTGTCCTGCAACTTGCTGAAGCTCTTGCAGCGCTTCAACGCGCAGCGCCTCCAACCGTTCTTTCATGCTTGTATCCCTCCATCAAATGTCCAGCTATTCATCCATTCTGCTTGAAGTGCGTGTTCAAAAAGTTCGGTTTTCGTCCGCCGAGAAGATTGCGAGAACCTGAAGGAGGAGGAACGGAGTGTAGGCAGTACCTACATGAGTACCGGACTCCGAAGGTGAACGCAAGCTTCGACGTCGAATAGCTTCCTGACTTACTTCGTGATCAAAAGCGGACTTTTTGAACTACCTCTTGAATGGACGCAAAAAAGGCCCTTCCTCCCCGTTAGGGACGAAAGGACCGTGGTACCACCCTATTTCAAGCCGCGCTGCATGATGCTGCAAACGACTGATCCGACTTCTGAGAGTCAAGACCATTCGGCTTCTCTTACCGGATAACGGCCGGTGCCGGACTTCCTACATACGTACATGAGGTACGCGTTCAAAAGTCTGCTCGGGAGCGAACTTCAGCAGACTGTCACCGCAAAGACGCTCTCAATCCATGGCGTCTTCTCCCTGTCCGAACAGATCCGCTTACTCTTCTCCGTCATTGCAATCCATCTATTACCCATTATTATAACCAACTCGTGCCGCGCTAAGCAAGCCTAACGTTTCTTGCGCGTCAGTGATACGAGCAGTGATGCTGCGCCAAGCACTACGGCTACGATGGACAAAATGAGCGGCGTCTTGCTGTCGCTGCTGTCGTCCGACTCCGCTGCTGTTGTCGATGCGGCGTCATGGCTGTCACCATGCGCGTCGCCGCCTTCTGCTGCAGGCGTTACTGTCGTTACGGATGCAGGCTTATCTGCGCCATCGCCGCCAACCCATTCCACCACTTGGCCGTCGCTGTATGTTTGGTAAGCTTTCCAGACGAGCTGCGTTGCATCGTCTGCAACTTTGCCGCTTACGCGGAATTCTGTGAATTCGGTTGCCGACAAACCGCTGCCTTCTGCCGTCCACGTAATGGACGTGATAACGTCATCAGCGCTGCGCTCCACTTCATATTTCCAGCCCGGCTTCGGTTCAACGCGGCTAACGTTGATTTCCGCTGGGACGTTTACTTTAATCTTAACCGTGTTAATGTCCTTCTCTTCACTTGGTACACGTACGGCCAATACTTGGTATGTACCAGCTTGCACCTGCGTTGGTTGAACTGTAACATGGGCGCTTGCAATACCCGAGAATGCCAGCATGCTTACCGCCATCGTTGCTGCTACTGCGAATTTCTTCATGGACTGTTTCTTCATCATCATCGCCATCCTTCTCTCCGTCTCGAATTGCTCCTATGCCGCTAGTATACCGTTCAGCTGCCATAGTTGACATGACTCGAAAGAGCTATGGGATGTGGCAAGTTGGTGAAAAAAGGGGGATGGCCCCTTTTGAACCCCTATTTTAATAAATGAAATTTAAAAATTTCTACCCACCTAAATCCTCCCTGCTAGGGAGGACCCCATGGGACTCCCGTCCCCTGGACCCCGGAAGGGGATGTGGGAGTGACTGAGGCGAGTGTTAGATACTGCGTGCTTTGGGGTCGCGTGCCCCTGCGGGCACAAGCTTTTGTTCGAGCGTAGAATGCAAACCCAATCCCTCCCTGCGGGGCCTCGAAAAGGATGGTGGCAGGGCGGAGGCGCGTGGGAGATACTGCGTGCTGGGCGCGTGCCCCTGCGGGCACAAGCTTTTGTTCGAGCGTAGAATACAAACCCAATCCCTCCCTGCGGGGCCTCGAAAAGGATGGTGGCAGGGCGGAGGCGCGGGAGATATACTGTGTGCTGGGCGCGTGCCCCTGTGGGGCATCGCATTACAGATGTGCGTTTTAGTGTGTTGTTTTGGGGGCGTGAAAGTTGATTGCGTATAGGCGTTATGTTGGTATCTGGATTAAGTAGGGTAGAACCACACCTAATCTTGTAAAGTAACCGCTTTGAACCCGATAGGTGTGGGATAACCACACTTATTAATGTTCTGACGTATGATTAGCGAACATTCTGATGGGTTAAGCGTGGTAAAGGTACGCTTAAACGTGTTTGAAGCTCGCTCAGCTTGCATTAGGTGTGATTTTACCGCACTTAGCTCATTGCCGAGCATGGGATGGCTTCAATACAAACACAAACGAGAAGGCTTATGCGAATTCGCATAAGCCTTCTCGTTCGTGGCTCTATTACTTTTTTGTGTGGAGGTTAGGTTTGGTCGTTCATTCCCTGCTGGATGGCGTAGCGGGCGAGTTGGACGCGGTTGTCGAGGTGGAGCTTTTGCAAAATGTTCTTGAGGTGGTTTTTGACCGTATGTTCAGAGATGCCTAGCGTGGCGGCAATCTCTCGGTTGGAGTCGCCGTAGGCGACTCGTTCGAGTATTTCTTTTTCCCGCTCCGTGAGCGGAGTCGCGGAGGAAGCGTTCGTTCGGGGCTCCGGTTTTGGGGAGCCGCCGAGTGTACTTGCAGGCGTGCGGCCGGATTGGCCGAGCGCGCCGGTGAATTCGAGCAGCAGCCTTGCTGCTAGCTCCTTCGACATTGGCGCTTCGTCGTATGCGACTGCACGCAAGTATTCGAGCCATTGGGAGGGCGTAATATTTTTGAGAAGATAACCTTGGGCTCCGCGCTTGATCGCTTCGAACAAATCGGAGATGTCATCAGACACGGTCACCATGACGATCTTAACGGCTGGCCAACGCGACTTAATGCGCTGCGTAGCCTCAAGCCCGCCCATGCCCGGCATCCGGATGTCCATCAGCACCAAATCTGGCTGCTGTAGCTCGATCAGCTCGAGCGCCTCTTCTCCGCTCTTCGCCTCGGCAATGATCTCGAATGATCGATCACCGGACAAAATCTCGCGCATGCCCTCGCGGCCATGCGGATGATCATCGACGAGCATGACACGAGCAACGGATTGTGACGGTGTGTTATCGCTCATGGCGGCCTCCTCTAGCTTTCTCAATCGTAATGGTGGTGCCCTGTCCCGCCGTTCCACTAGCTGTAAACGTCCAGCCCATCGATTGCGCACGATCGCGCATCATCCGTATGCCGAAACGGCCTTTGGCCCACATTGCATCCGTATCCGCTCCAATCCCATTGTCGCGAACCGTCACATGAAATCCGCCTTCGAGCGGCTCGCTTGTGACGGTAAGCTCCGAAGCATGCGCATGCTTGCGTACATTCATGACGGACTCACGAAGAATGGCAAGCAGCTCGACCTGCTCCTTGCCGTTAAGCAGACCATCGGAAAGGCGCCAGTCCAGCTTCACCTGCAGCCGCCCGTTCGTTCTCGTATCCTCCGCGAGTTCGCGGATAGCATTCATCCATGGTACATCGGTCGTCACCGGCGCGGCCTGCAAATTCGCAATCGACTGCCGAATGTCCGCGTAGACATGCCGAACTGTCCCACGAATCTGTTCTGTCGCTGCGGCGCGATCGCTGCTTTCCTCTGCCTGTTCCAGCTTATCCAGCTTGACCGACAGCAGGAACAGCGACTGCGATATCCCGTCATGCAGCTCGCGTGCGAGCTGTTCCCGCTCCTCGAATACCGCCTTCATCGCTTTTTCGCGCTGGAGCATGCTCTGCGTATCCTCCATCATGCGAAACAGCTTCGTGAGCAGCGTCAGCGTGACGAGCAGCACGATAATCGGTGCGAGGAAATTGCCGAGCTCCATCGACAGATACGGCAGCAAAAATTGGTGCCGAACATATTCCCATAGACCAAGCGTGATCGTTGGGATGAGCAGGATCGCCCATTTGATTTTGTTATAGGACATCAGCTTAACAACCTCTCGTCGGGCCGAATCTATCGCTTGGCAGCTTCGCCTTAGTAGTTGCGGAAGGTCGTAGTCTCGACCAGCTCATTATCGTTCTTGTCCATGACCCGGATTTCCGCCGTCCATTGTCCCGGGTAAGGGATGTAAGGACCGTTCGCCTGATAAGCGTACTTGCCGTAGCCGTCGAACGCATCAATCTCTTGATCATCGTACGCCTCAAGCGGAATATCAATCGGGGCATCCTCATGCTGTTCCGAACGGAAGCGCAGCACGACGGATTTAGGTGCGCCGGTCACATCAGGCAGCCAGATTTTGAGCGTAATCTTGTTGTCGCCTGGTACGTTCGGCGTTACGCGCAGCGATACGTGCATCTCGGCACCCATTTTATGATAGGATACAGGCTCATTCGCAGGCAGCGGGCTAACGTACGTAAATAAGGATGTAATGACGATGATGAGTGCCATGAGCGCGCCATCGATTCGAAGAATCGTAGCAGATGGCAGGTCACCTCGTCTTACTCGAATGCGGAGCAACGCGCCGACAATGATGACAAGCAGCGTCAGTCCGGCCTTGATCGTCAGCATGACGCCCCACGATGTGAGCCACAAATAGGACAGCTTCGGCAGGAACAGCAGCGTCATGCCGACGCCTGTCAGCACGAGCGCAGCGAGCGACAGAACAGCCCCGCCTGAGAATCGGACTGCGAAGCGTCCTGCTTCCTTGCGGTCTTTGAACCAGAACACCAACAGCAGTGCGAGTCCACCTGCCCATAGCGCAGCAGCTGTAAGGTGGACAAAGTCGAGACCAACCGTGAGAACCTTCGGATTGTTGGCCTCAGCATGGCCGCTCCAGCTTTCAACCGCGATTAAGAGAATCGCCCAAATAACGCTGACGGTCCGGCCGCCACGAAGCACGAGGAAACCAATGAGCGACAGAACGACCGTTGCCAGCCACGCCATGCCAACCGATGTGCGCGACAGCAGCTTAAGCCATTCGCTAAGCGGCTCGTCCTCCATCACTTCGCGAGCATGGAAAAATACATATAGAATCGAGCCAAATAGGAAAGCACGGACTGTACCAAGGGACCAGGCCTTAGCAAGCTGAAGCGACGCGCCCTCAAAGCGCATCATGGACTTCCAGAGCATCACCCCTACCGCTAGAAGCAGCGTAGCGTAGTAGAAGAACCGAACGGCATATAGAATAAGCTCGGACGATGTGAGTGCAGACGCAGTCGAACCATGTCCGGTATGACCCAGCTGGGTGTGGAGGTCAAAGGTTGCTGCATCTTTGGCCGCCGGTGGATTTCCGACAACAAATACATAAGAGCCGTTAACAGGATGTCCATCCTCCGAAATAATCCGGTATGTAACGGTATAAACGCCTTCGTCAAGGTTAGACGGCTTCACAGCGATCGAGGTACGATCGCGATTGGCCTCGATGGCTGACACATTCATTTTGCGAGATAACGAGTCCAGCAGCTCGATGCCGCCAACCTTCGTCTCGACCGCCTCGTTAAAGGTAAGCCGAATTTCTTCCGGGCTCTGCGTCAAACGTGCGCCAGCCTCCGGCGAAGTTTCAAGCAGCTGCGAATGGGCACTGACCGTCGATGCAGGCCATACAAGCCAACAGGCTAACAGAAGCACGCCAAGCGTGAAAATTTTCATATAGCGACTATAACGATGATGGTGATGATAAAATGCGATGTTGTTCACGAGCAGGCACTTCCTTTCTCTGAGAAATAGGGGCTCTGCCCCTTGAACCCCTATTGATTTCTATCCTAATGAATTCCCCGCCTAATGAGCTCTACCCGCCTAAGGGATTCTACCCGCCTAAATCAGGAGCTCCACCCACCTAAATCCTCCCTGCAAGGGAGGACCCCAGCGGAACTCCCGTCCCCTGGACCCCGGAAGGGGGAACGTGGGAGAAGCAGAGGCGCAAACGCGTACTGGGGTGGTGGGAATCGCGTGCCCCTGTGGGGCAGAGCTTAATTTTTATGCGCACCTAAACCCTGGCATGCGGTACGTAGGATAGAGTGCGATTTGCGTACTTGGGTGGTGGGAGTCGTGTGCCCTTTGGGCGCTTGCGCAAGCATTCGAGAAATTAAAGTAATGCTTGGTGAAATCCCAGTTCCACAGGTGCTGACGTATAGATTTTGAGTTTCGACCAGAGGATTCACAACCATTGTACAGAAGATCGAAGCCAGAATACTCGTCTCATTTTGAACATTATCAAAATGTTATGAAACAGGTCAAGCGAATACATCCCATATAATGTAAACGAAAAAGCCGATTTTCCTGTTTGGGAAGACCGGCTTGTGTGGAGTTAAATGGTGGATGCGGTGGGGAAACACTTGGTGACGATGCTTGCTAGGGTCGACTTCGTCTTTGTTTTGCAGCGTAGTAATCGGGCCAATAAGAAGTGGTGACTGGCGGGCAGCCTCGGTCGGTGTCCCACACGTAGACCCAGCCTTCGAGATCGCTCCGCTCCAAATCCCGCACCCAAATCCGTTCGTAGTCGTTCGTCTCTTCCCAGCCGAAAAATTCCTCCAGCTCGTCCAGCGAGGCGAGTGCGGATATCGGGACTGTGATCCACTGGCCTCGAGTAGCAGCACAACGCTGTATAGCAGTCGCATCACGTACTAAAGCTGGATAGGAGCCTGCGTCAACGAGACGACCTGCAATCCGGCCGAACTCGGACTGGTGAACGTATCGCTCCACTACATGATGGTTATGCTCGCCTGGCAGCAGCGAGCCGTATATAAAAACACGAATCATCGTTTCCATGGCAGCAGCCGAGACTCCTTTTGTATGAGCAAACCTCTAAGAATAGCCAAGCATTTCAAGGATGAGCGACCACGTTTAAGAGGCAGATATTTCAGTTGCTTGGCGGTTGAATACGAACGTTGGCTGTTTCGAGCGCTTCGCGAATCGCTTTCGCCCACTGTGCGGCGTGTAGACCATCGCCATGCAAGCAGATCGTATCTGCCACTACAGGCGCTTCTCCTCCATCCGCTGTCATTGCTTTGGAACGGCACACCATGCTGATCGCCTGCGCAATCGCAGATTCAGTCTGGTCTAGCATCGCATTGGGTTGGGATCGAGGCGTCAGCTTTCCGTTCGGCTGATACGTCCGATCCGCGAACGTTTCGGATACGACACGCAGTCCCTCTGCATGTCCAGCTTCAAGAAGCAGGCTGCCCGATTGGCCATAAAGCAGCAGCTTGCTGTCAAGCGTATGGATAGCTCGCGAGATAGCAGCAGCGATTTCCCTGCTGCTGTTTGCCATATGATAGAGCGCACCGTGCGGCTTTACATGTGCAAGCTGACCGCCTGCTGCATGGACGAAAGCTTGAAGGGCGCCAACTTGATACAGCGTGTAATCGTACGCCGCTTGCGGCGAGATTGCCATCTCGCGTCGGCCGAAACCTAATCGGTCCGGCAGGCCGGGATGCGCTCCGATTTGCACGCCAGCGGCGATGCTGCGAGCCACCGCTTCCCGCATCGTATGCGGATCGCCAGCATGCCAGCCGCAAGCAATATTCACGCTCGTTACGTAAGGCAGAAGCGCTTCGTCCTGTCCGAAGGAATAAGCACCGAAACCTTCGCCGAAGTCAGCGTTTAAGTCAACGGTAAAGCTAGTCATTGCGTCACCTCAACGTGTAGGTAATGGTTTGCTAGAATCGTTTGATTTAAAAAATGGTGCGAACGCAGCGAACTCCGCCATTGATGTTGTTAATTCGGTCGATGCGAATGAATCGATGTGCAACACATATGCAATTGATAGTGAGTGATGAATTCAGGCTCATTCATAGTGAAGCGAATGATATATCACATTTAATCCGCTTGCGTGCCACGTGGAATTGGCGATGGTCAAACGCATATGGCTGCGTCGGAAGAGCTAGTTCGGATTTCTAACGGTTGTCCCAGCGGTTATTACAGGGAAATCAATGCCTTTGCAACACTAACGGTTGCCAGCGAGGCTATTGAGATCAACTATGGCAAAAATCGCGAATACAGCGTAAATAAGCTTCGTTGCAACCGTTACAGCTTCAGATCGCACATTTAGGCTCGATTAAGCGCCATTGCAACCGTTAGCGCCGATAGTGTCGTAGCTCGCAGCCACAGCAGGCATAGATTGGAGGAATGACTATATGTGCTTAATGAAAACATTGTGACCAACGCAATATCTTGCTCAACTGATAGCATCAAACTAACCTCATGTCATCGTACGTTATAGAAACTAACTAGATGCTAGGAAGCATCGCGTGGCAAGCGGCAGCGGATTGCCCATTCCAGCGCGCGGATCGACCTCTCCGTCGCGAGATACAACCCGTGCGCCTCATCGAGTCCGATCGGGCGGAAGGTAATCCAATCGCCCGGCTTCGCCTGAGCGAGCAGCGGCATATCGACGGCGGCGACATGCGCCAGCTTCGGGTAGCCGCCGGTCGTTTGACAGTCGGCGGCGAGAATGATCGGCTGGCCGCCGTCGGGCACTTGAATGACGCCAGGGACGATGCCATGCGAAAGCAGCTCGTTCCTGGCGATGCGTTCAAGCGGCGGCGAGCCATCGAGCCGCACGCCCATTCGGTCGGAAGCGGCCTGCACGCGATAGCGGCCGCTGTAGAACGCTGCACGGGCAGCTTCGCTGTACTGCCCGTGCTCGCTGCCTGGCATCACGCGCAGCTCGATGCCAGCTTCGCTTGCGCCGCCGTAAGCCTGCGGCGGCGCGTACCAGGCCGCCCATCCATGCGGGCGGCCTTCGCCTTCGGCGACGGCGGCGCTGCTGCGCTTAGCCAGCGCCGCGAGCCAAGCGGTCGCCCACGGGGACGGGGCGACCGCCCCTGCGGCCATGCCGCAGGGAACGGCATCGCCGGCGCGAAGCGGCCGGCCGTCGATGCCGCCAAGACGCGCACGCGCGTCGGTGCTGCGGCTGCCAAGCGCCGCAGCCGTGCCAATGCCGCCGGCGACCGCCACGTACGCGCGGCAGCCAAGGCGGGCCGCTCCGAAGCGAATCGTCGCGCCCGCCGGCACAAAAACCGGCCGCCACGTCGCAAGCTCGTGGCCGTCGATGTGCGGCGCCATATCGGCGCCGGTGATCGCGATCAGAAGGTCTTCCTCCGCTCGAAGAACAGGACCTGTCAGCGTAAGCTCCAGTCCTGCTTCCCCCTCCTCATTGCCGACCAACAGGTTCGCGACGCGAAGCGCATAATCATCCATAGCCCCGCCGCCTGTAAGGCCTGCCGCACGATGTCCGTTTCGCCCGCGATCTTGAACCGTCGTATACAAGCCAGGCTTTTGTACGATCAAGCTCATGCGCTGGCACCTCCTTTTGCAATGTGTTCAACCGACCTTATCTCTTTCATGTTTCTTTGTTTACCGTGTTCCCTGCTCCTTCAACCGTCACGAGGCTTGAACGCCGACTTTGACCGCTAGGTTATCAACCGCCAACAATCAGCGCTCTCTAGCTGCCGCTTCCTCTGCTTCCAGCGCAAGAAACCGCTCTTCATCTATCGGAACGAATCGAACGATATCCCCGGCCCGCAGCAGCGCCGGTTCCGTCTTGTCCGCATCGAACAGCCGAAGCGGTGTCCGACCGATCAACTGCCAACCACCAGGCACGTCAAGCGGGTAAATGCCCGTCTGCCCGCCGCCGATTGCGACCGAACCGGCAGGGACGCGAGCGCGAGGATTGTCTCGTCTAGGCTGTGCAAGCTGAGCTGGTAAGCCAGCTAGATACGGAAACCCAGGTACAAAACCAACCAACGCAACGGTGTATGCCCCCGCTGCATGCGCCTGTACAAACTGCTCTACACGCATCCCGCTCCGTTCGGCAGATTGCTCCAGATCAGGGCCAAATTCACCGCCATAACAGACCGGAACATCCATCCATCGAGCGGTCTGCTCAGAACGATTGCCCACCGATTCCAGCAGCCCTTGCACAGTACGCACCGCCATCTCATAGACCGTCAAACCGTTCCTCTGCGCTGCTAGCTTCCATACATGGATAGGATCATACATAATCGTCAAAGTTGTATAAGCTGGGATGAGATCTATAATCCACGGCACGTTCGCCTGCCGGAGCCAATCCGCCGCCGCCCCGACCTGTACCCAGCTGTCGCCGGCCGCTTCCACGGACAACTCTGCAACAAGCGCCCGATCGCCGAGCGGCGATATCGTCCAGTTCATCATGCTTCCTCCGTTCTCTCTCCCTACTTCTTCTAGAGGTCGTTCAAAAACTTCCGGTTCTCACGTAGCACTTCACTACGCTCCGATCCTCACTCCTTGCTTCATCCAACCTTCTCGGTGCTGACAACCGGACTTTGTAAACACGCACTTCTATTATGGTGATGCCGAAAGCGTATTTTCAACTATAAAAACAAAACGCCTGCGCACAGCCCCCCCTTCTAGAAGGTCGCTATACACAAGCGTTATGTTGTGAACCAGCCTAATACTGCATTAGCCTTCTGCCTTCTGCCTTATGCCTTATGCCTTCTGCTTCTTGCTTTATTCTTGCTTCATTCCTACTGCCCCTGCACATAACGATTAATGACATCGACCATCAGATCATTCAACGCCCGCACCTCATACTCGCCAACAGCAGGCTTCAGATGCTCATTCCCAACACCGCTGTGATCCGTTAGGAAAATGTACGTTCCGCCCGTTGCGACCGCCATATACCGGAGCAAATGCTCCGTTGGAATGTCGACGCCGCTTGATGCGATCGGAATTATTCGTATACCTTTGTCAGCGGCGAGCGCCGTCAGCTCCTGCATTTTCTTTATAATCGATATCTCATGATGCGGCGGTGCATCCAAGACGAGGAACAGCAGCCTAGTCAATGCCTGCTTGCTCCAGTCATGCTCTTCGATCGCATCTTCCAGCGCTTCCTCTACTGCCTCCGGCGTATCGCCGCCGCCGAACGCTTCCTGCTTCGCAATTTGCCCGACTGCCTTATCGATATCTTCTGTGAACGGGAACGAACGAACCGTATAATCATCATGCACATCACGGTAAAAATTCGGGCTGACCCGAATGTTCAACTGGCCCTTGTTCGATTCGCCAACCCGTCTGACGACATCCTTCAGCTCAGTCTCCAGAAACTCCAATTCATCCGCCATCGAACCCGTCGTATCGACGACAAGCATGAGGTCAACGAGAGAAGAGACATCACTCGCTTCGCTGAGCTCGACTTCCAACACACGACCAGATTGTAGATCCACATTCTCGAACTGTTTCTTCTGCTTGCCAGCCGTTACCGTTACCCCATATTTCGCATTGCCGCCTTGCTCCTCGAACAAAATCGGGAACAAATACGCCACGCCTGCTGCATTGGTGCGCGCAGTCCAGCCATCCTGCCCATTGCTGCGAGTCAGCGCAACCTGCGCATCGACTGCCGGCCGCCCGTTCGCGGTTACCTTCACTTCCAGCCGCTGAAAATTATAAAATTGCCAATACGGCCGATAGCGATCGCCTTCGTATGAAGCCATCAATTCCTTCCACTGGCTCCAGAGCACATTATCGTCCCATTCGCCAGCTGTCAGCGTTCCAGCCGGAATAGCATCATCATTATTGTTGTTTGTCGCGGAGTCCTCATCGCTTCGAGAATCTTGTGGTTTATCCGTCTTAGATTCGGTTGTTGCCTTGTCCTCAGAAGTGTGTGATCCTCCTGAAGCAGGTTCACCTAAATCTGCAGCCGCTGTACTATCCGTTGCAGTTGTATCGGTTGTCTTGCTTTCGCTCTCATAGTTTGCGGCCGTATCGTCTCTATCTGATGACCCGCAAGCTTGAAGCATCAATACGGCAACGAACATAAGCACAATACCTAATCGCTTTCCGATTGCCATCATATCCAACATCCCCCTATATATGGTCTGCACTAACAGACGCTTCCAGCCAGCAGGATGTTGCATGAAATAGCCCGTACTTATACAATCGATACATCTAGAGAGGAGCTTGAACCATAATGATGGAAACAATCGATCTCGTACAAATAACGATCTCCGGCGATGACATCGAAGTAGCCGAGCTGACGTTCAGCGCCGCTCAGCTTGTTATCGTTCAAGAATTTGGTTCCAAGCAATGGTATGTCGACACAACTGATGCCGGACCATCCGAGCTGCTCGATCATTATTACGTCAGTGATAATATTGCCGTCCAGATGACGGCACGAACGAACGATGGCCGCACCTATAGCGGAACAGCCTATGTCCATGCCAATGTCCCTTGCCAAGCCTGCGTCCTTCGCGGTGATGGAGAACTCACTGAGGCTTAAACATTGCTCGAAACCATTTATACCAACAGCAAGCAAACAGCCGCATCCTTATAAGGACGCGGCTGTTTGCTATGATTTGCTTGGCTGTACGAACTGCTGATCTTGATTTTGAATATGAGTCAAATAATGAGTACCGAAATCACACAGCTGCAGAAGCGCCGGCATTAGCTGAAGTCCCAGCTCTGTCAGCATATACTCCACCTTAGGCGGTACTACTGCATATACCTTCCGATGAATAAGCCCGCTCGCTTCAAGCTCCCTAAGCTGGATCGTCAATACCTTCGGTGTTATTTCAGGGATAAGCTTCTGCATTTCATTATACCGCCGTGTATGGGATGCCAATAAGCTTAGAACCGGAATTTTCCACTTGCCGCTGATTAGTTCGAGCGTTACTTCCGATGTGCAGCTGTAGCCTGAAGTCTTCAGCTTCATTGTATACAACACCCCCATATCGTAGGAACCAAGTATTATACTGTTATTTACTACGAATTATACTTCTCTAACGCCTCTTCCTCAAGACGCTCCCACTTCCTAATTCCACTAGCACAGGGCGTACAGCTTCAGTTTCTTTCGACATAGTCACTTTCCTAAAGGATACTCCCATTCCTTAAAGTGCGTACTATTCATGAATCTCCCCGATTGCTATTCTAGAAAAAACTGAAAGCGAGGTACCTTACAATGACACCATATCGCGCAGCAATAGGCGAGCAGCACATCGTGTGGGGAAATCAAATCAATGTTGATCAGCTTGCAGCCGACAATCCTCCTGCAGACAGCTTACAACTATCGCATCAAGGAGAATGTGACTGGGATTTGCAGCCCGGTATCTATTATGCAAAAGATATCGTTCGTGAACTAGACACGCTTCTTGAGGTCATCTCGATCCGACTCGGCGATGCCGCGGACCCGGAAGCGCTGCACCGCAATATTGAAGCAAGTCTAGCCATATCCGGTCGTGAATCAGTCCTCTCCCTCGCTTCAGCCGACAGTGAAGTTACATCTCGGACTGAACTCTCGAAGCAAGCGGACTTAATCGGCAGACGATTAGCCGACTGGGCGCGTGAGTTCAGCTCTCAGCAATGGGCGCGCAGCCGCTGCAGCGCTGAGGCGTTGAGCAGTCTATTGATCAGAAGCCGCTGTGACCATCATTTGTGGACGCCGCGAGTGACCGATCTTCTGATGGGTCCATTAGGCGGGCCTATTGTCATGCAGCTATTCAACGAATATTTGCATCAAATCGTCCTGCTGCGCGATGCTCTTCTTCCATTCGACAATTGGGAGGAGGTGCCGATTGAGCTGCGCGCCGATAGCAGCGGCAAAGGACTGCGCTATACCGAGCAAGCACGTGCCCAATTTCTTACCGAGCTTCTTGTGAAGCAGGTATCGCATCAATCCATCGTCCGCTATGCACAAGCCGTGCTCGCCCCTTCGCTCGCCCCTGTCGGATACGGCTTCCAATACCGTCTAGGCACGATCCTGCCGGCCAGCTTAACCAGTAATCTTGCAACAACAACTAAATACTTGCTTCGCTGGTACCCTGTCTACACAACAGCTTCCAATCGTATCTCGGATCCCATTGAGCAGTTAGCATCTGTCGCATTCGTCTATGCTTATGACGACTACTATACTGCTCCGAGAAGCCAGATCGGACAAGGAGAACCTACCGTACTCAACGAGCATCAAGCATCTCAGCAAGAGGATGCTTCATCTGAGGCGCGCCTTCACGCCTTCCATACGGATGGTCAGACGGATCGCGTTCAGCTTCAATACCAGCTGCAGCTTCGCGACACAAACATTGCTGTTGATCTAGGTCAACTGCTGAGAGGCCATCGATTCGTTTATCATACGGAGCCAAATTCGCAGCATGCTCCATCCCTTGCTGCCATTCAAGAACCTGCCCAGCCCGTCATCTATTCGGCACAAGAATTATTACAGCAGCCTGGACTTGTCACCTCCGATGCGGGAATTCATCTGATTGAAACAGGCGGCGACCCTCTCATCCAGCGAGCCGTACTAGGCAAGCTCTATCCGGAAAATGTAATCCTGCTCGATCGGTCGAGCGACGAGCAATTGCATGCTGCTCGTCAATCGGGCAAAGGGTTCGGCGCCAAATTCCTTCTCCATTAACCCAACAACAAACAAGCCACCGCAGCTTCCTGCAGTGGCTTGTTTGTTGTTATTAGGAATGCGAATGAGCCGCTGCCGCTTGCTCATTATGCGGCTCCGACACACTTGCATTTGCATTGGCACTCCCGCCAGCACCTGCCTGCAGCTGGTACATGTCGTAGTACTTGCCGCCATGCGCCATCAGCGCATCATGGTCGCCGCGTTCGACGATGCGACCGCGGTCGAGTACGAGAATCTGATCGGCTTGGCGGATCGTGGACAGACGGTGAGCGATGACGAACGTCGTACGTCCTTTTTTGAGCACATCCAACGCCGCCTGAATGATCGACTCGGTCTCCGTATCGATGCTCGCTGTCGCCTCATCCAAGATGAGAATGGCCGGATCGTACGCTAGTGCACGTGCGAAGGAGATCAACTGGCGTTGACCGGCTGATAATGTCGCACCCTTCTCAACAACCGGCTCGTCGATACCGCCAGGCAGCTGCATGAACATGTCGTACGCGCCGACATCCTTCAATGCCTGAATGACGCGCTCGCGGCTGATCGTCGGATTGTCCAGACTGACGTTCGATGCAATCGTTCCAGTGAACAGGAACGGATCCTGCAGGACGATGCCCATATGCTGGCGAAGCAGCTGCTTCGGTACGTCGCGCACATCTTCACCGTCAACGAGAATTTGTCCATTTCCTTGTTCGATATCATAGAAACGGAACAGCAGGTTTAGAATCGAGCTCTTGCCCGAACCCGTGTGACCAACAAGTGCCACCGTCTCGCCTTGACGTGCTTCCAGCGATATGTTCCGAAGGACGTATTCGTCTTCTTTGTAAGCGAAGGAGACGTTGTCGAACTTCACGTCGCCTTTGCTCCGCGGAAGACTGCCTGCCGTTACATCTGTACCTGGCTCATCGAGCAGCTGGAATACTCGGCCTGCCGATACGCGTGCCGTCTCGAGGTTCGAGAGCTGATTGACGATGCCAACAATCGGCGTAAACATCCGGTTGATATAGTCGATGAAGGCGTACAGAACGCCAACGGTTACGAAAGTGCTCAATGACCCGCCCCAGAAAGTCCACAATACGGTGATGAATACGATATTCCGCAGCACACCCGTTAGGTTGTGGGAGGTGAGCGAGTTCAGGCTCAGCAGCTTGTTGGCATTGCTGAACAAGTCCTTATTGTGCTCGTCGAATTCCTCGATCGTCTTCTTCTGACGACGGAACGCTTGAATGATTGGCATCCCTTGGATCGATTCATTGATCATGCCGTTAATGTCGCTCAGCTTGCTCCGAATCGCCTCATTGATACGTCCTGCACGTCTGCGATATAGAATGATCCACACCACGAGAATCGGAATGATCGGAACCGCAATCAATGCGAGATGCGGGTCGAGCAAGAACAACGCGCCGATAATGGCAACCATGTACACGATACCGGAGAAGAAGTTCGCCAATACCGCTACGAACAGCTCGCGAACCGCTTCCGTATCGTTTGTAATCCGCGAGACAACCTTACCTGCTGGCAAATTGTCAAAATAATAAACCGGCAGTCGCTGAATATGTGCGAACACATCCTCGCGCATACGCTGCACGATGCGATTCGCTGTCGTAAGCAGCAAGAGCCGCTGCCCGTATGTGAAGAACGCTGCTATTACGAGCAAGCCCAAGTACATGCCTGCCGTCTTCAGAAGACGCGGCAGCTCTGGCTTGTAGAAATGATACAGCTCGCTCTTCGTCAGCTTCACAGCCAGGTATGATGCGCTTTCTCCTTCCTTGGAGACAATCGCCAGCTTTCCGTCAGCTGTAATGTCACGAGCCCCATCGAACGGCATATCGCCTTCGACGAAGTAATAATCACGTTGTACTTGAATGATGTGAATAATAGCACCGCTGGATTCATCCGTATTTAGACGGTCCTCCCGCTTATAGCTCTTGCCCGCATATTCAGCCGAGTCGGTCGTACCCGCAGCTACCTCATGCCACGGCTTCTCGATGCTGAGAATGTTCTGGTCGATCATCCGCTGCGCGATGAACGGACCGACGAGCTCAGCGCACACCGCGAGCGCAAGCAGAACGAGCGCGATAATGATTTTGCTCCTGAAGAGCATCGCATATTGAAAGAGCCGTTTGCCCGTTCCCGGACGCCGCTGCATTTGCTTTTCGTCATGCATGATTGGTTACACCTTCATTTCTTTATCTGCTAATTGCTTACGCTTCCGCCAACGCTTCGAGCTGCTGACGATCATATTGCTCCTTGTACCAGCCGTTCAGCTCAAGCAGCTCTTCGTGCTTGCCAGCTTCGGTTATGCGGCCATTGTCCAGCACGATAATCCAATCTGCATGCTGTACAGCTGACAATCGATGCGTCGTGATGATCGTCGTCTTGCCGGCGCGCTCGGTACGGATGCCTTCAATAATTTCAGCTTCCGTCCGTGCATCAACCGCAGACAGCGCATCGTCGAGCATCAGAATAGATGGGTTCGCAATAAGCGCACGCGCAATGCTGACCCGCTGCTTCTGACCGCCGGAGAGCGCTACGCCCTTCTCGCCCACGAGCGTCTCAAGACCGCTTGGCAGGAACGTTATATCCTTGGCAAACGATGCGCGATCAAGTGCACGCTGCAGGTCCGCCTCTGTCGCTTCCTCCGCGCCGAACAAAATATTTTCGCGAATCGTACGAGAGAACAAGATAGGCTGCTGCGGCACATAGCCGACCCAGCCGAGCATTTGATCAACCGCAATCCGCTCCATCGGCGTGCCTGCGATCTCAATCGCACCCTCGCCAAGTGGATACTCCCGCAGCAGCTGGCGAAGCAATGTCGTCTTGCCGCTGCCGGTACGCCCGACGACACCAAGCGTCTGACCCTGCTGCAGCATGAAGGACACGTCCTCCAAATTGTTCACGGTCGAAGACGGATAACGGAACGTAACCTCTCGGAATGCAATCGACTCCGGATTGTCCATCGTCTCCAAATCCGTTCCATCCGTGACGTCCGGCTTATAGTTCAACGTCTCCGCTACACGGTCGAGCGAGGCGTTGCCGCGCTGCATGACGTTGATAAGCTCACCAATCGCGAACATCGGCCAGATAAGCATACCGAGGAAGAAATTGAACGATACGAGCTCGCCGAGCGTAATTTCGCTGTGAAATACAAGATAAGCGCCGTAGCACAGGCCAATCAGATAGCTGAGGCCGATAAGAATTTTGTTCGTTGGCTCGAACAATGCATCAATCCGAGACACTTCGATGTTCCGCGCCAGCACTTCCTCCGTTTTTGCTTGGAAACGCGCACGGTCTGCTTCCTCTTGCACATAGGCGCGAACAACACGGACGCCTGCAACCGATTCGAGCACTTGGTCGTTCAGCTCGCCGAATGCGTCCTGCGCCTTCATGAACCGATCATGGATTCTGCCGCCAAAATATTTCAGCGCCAAAGCAAGCAGCGGCAGCGGCAGCAGCGCCGCAAGTGTCAGCTTCCAACTGATGAGTACAACCATCATGAACAAAATCGTCAACATGAACACGGTTGAGTCGATCAGGGTGAGAATACCGAATCCGGCTGTCGTAGAGATAGCGCCAAGATCGTTTGTTGCACGAGCCATCAGGTCGCCTGTCCGGTTGCGTTCATAGAACGTTGGCGTCATCCGCAGAAAATGCCGCATAAGCCGCGAACGAAGCAGCCTCTCCAGCACGATAGCTCCGCCAAACAGCTGGTACATCCATATGTACGTGATGACGTAGCAGATAGCCGTTAGGCCAATCCATCCCCCGATAATCCAATAAAACGTCGTGTCTCCCAGCCGTCCCTGCGTAATGCCGTCAATGGCATAACCAAGCACCTTTGGTGGGATAACCTCAAAAATACCGACGATAATGAGCAGCACAACGGCTACTGTATACCGCCTCCAATATTGTTTAAAAAACCAGCTTAGCTTGCGTAATACTGAGAACATAAACAGCTGTTCATCCTTTCCTTGCCAAAGATCCTATGCGTCCATCCGCCACAACCTTCGCACAACAAGAAAGGCGCATCGCAGTTTAAGTGTGCGATACGCCTCTCCGACCCCGTTCAGAACATACGTTCTGGACGAAGCCTGCAAAAAAGGCGCATGATTACATGATCGTAACCAATGCGCCTTATACGAACATTAGTCGTGTTAAGCGGATGGATTACGGTCCTGATTGTTATGATGTTGCACGTGAGTGTTAATGTTGCGTTTCATGGGACGTAATCCTCCTTTCGTTTGGGAAAATCTATTGGTCAATGTAACATGCCCAGGAATGGGGTGTCAACCCGTTTTAAGCGTATTCATGAATAAAAAAATGCCAGACACACTCTGACGCACTCTTCCCCATTTCACCAACAGCCGTAGTATACAAAGAAAATGTTCATTGCTTTCAATCGTTGTCAATCATTAATAGAAATATTATACTTAACAATATACCAAACGATTCCTTTCCCTTCTCCTCTGTCGAAACATACCTATTCCTGCGCTTGCTGATCAAATTAATAGGATTATCCATCCATATGAGATGTAAAGGGGTATGCTATGTCGATTCCGATGCCTGATCAAAGTCTCAGCCGCCGTGAACAATGGAAACGGACAACCCAGCTGCTGTCCACTCTGCTCCGTATCTACACCTTATCCTGGAAGCAGGCCCGATGGGGACTGATAGGGACTGCATTATGCCGGCTGCTGCTCGCCATTATCCCGCTCATCCATATGTATCTGGTCAGTCGACTCGTCAATGCCGTTACAGAAGTCATCACCGCTGGTGCCGGACTTAAGAACGTTCTCGTCATCCTCGCGATTCAGACCGGTTTATCCATCGGCTCAGCGGCGATACGTTCACTAGAGCAAATGATTATGGCAGCGCTTAAATTACGTATACAGGCTCATATCGAAGAACAAATGGCTGCCAAGTCGACGCGTCTGCCACTCGTTTATTTTGACCGACCGGATTATTACGACTCGTTTCATCGTGCGATGGGCAGCCAGCACAGCCTCATTTTGTTCGACAACTCCTTCATCGTCATTCAGAGCGCTCTGACGGTTATTGGTTACTTCGCTGTTGTAATTAGCTTCCACTGGCTGCTCGCAGTCGGACTGCTCCTATTCGTCATCCCATCGTTGCTTGTAAACATGCGGCTCGGCGAGCAGCGCTTCATCCAAATGCTCAATCAGACGGCGATTGCACGCAGAGTCAACTATCTCTACAACCTGTTGATTGGGCGCGAAGCGGCAAAAGAAATCCGTTTGTTCGGACTCTCCTCCCACCTGATCGACCAATGGCGTTCATCCTTCATGCTCAATGCCAAGCAGAAGCTGAAGCTTGAACGGAAAGGCATCACCATGAACTGGGGCGTTGATTCGTTCAACAGTATCTTAAGCGGAGCTCTTATTGTCGGTCTGGCATGGCTCGGAACGAAAGGCCGTCTGTCGATCGGTCAGTATGTCGCGCTGACTGAGGCTTTCAACGCGGTGAATGGACAACTGATGAGCATCTCCAGCAATCTAACGTTTATGTATCAAAATGTGCTGTACGCACAGGGGCTGTTCACGTTCTTGGATACGCCTGAGGAAGGCGCAAAACATCCTTCTGATGCGCTGCCGCTCTCCAAGCCGCTGCATAAGGGAATCGATATTCGCAATTTATCGTTCCAATATCCAAACCAGCCATTCCCGACACTGCATCAAGTGAATTTGCATATCCCGCCAGGGTACAAAATCGCCATCGTTGGCGACAACGGCGCAGGCAAGTCCACGCTGGCCAAATGCATTCTCGGCCTCTACTCGGCCTCCGAGGGTGCCGTGGAATATGATGGCGTCAACATTCTTGACTTGGAACCAGCTGATCTGCGCAAACGTGTCACCGCCGTCTTCCAAGACTTCGTCCGCTACCAATCGACCGTTCGGGACAATATCGGCTTCGGCGCGCTCGACCGTCTGCAGGATAACAGCTGGCTGGAGGTCGCCGCCTCCAAATCGGGCGCGAACGAGATTATTGAATCACTGCCGGAGCAGTTCGATACGATGCTTGGCCCTATGTTCGAAGGCGGCCGCGAGCTGTCGCAAGGCCAATGGCAAAAAATCGCCATCAGCCGCGCCTACTTCCGCGACGCTGAGCTGGTCGTGCTGGACGAGCCTACCGCTTCGATGGACCCGATGACCGAAGCAGCAGTATTCGAGAATTTCCTCCAGATTGCGGAGGGCAAGACGACGCTGCTCATCTCGCATCGACTCGGTATTTGCAAAGCGGTCGATCACATTATCGTCATGAAGCATGGCCGAATCGTGGAGCAAGGCACACACGAGGAGCTGCTGCGACTTGGCGGCGAATACGAGCAAATGTATCAAGTACAGTCGAAGTGGTATGACTCCGAGATTGTCACGGTATAGCGCGCTTGTGAGAAAGGGCTGTCGGATTTGTCATCCTTGGTGATGACGCACTCGACAGCCCTTTTTTGTTTGGATTGAAGCTTCGGTCTGACTACTCATAGAGGCTATTTCTCGCCTCTATCCTGCTCATGTTTCCGCCCGCGAACCTTTAGAGGCGGTTTATCGCCTCTAATCAACTCACACATCGGCGGCCCCGCCATTAGAGGTGATATTTCGCCTCTATCCAGCCTGCACGTCAGTTCGACTTCCATTAGAGGCGATTATCCACCTCTATCCGGCCCACCCGGCACCTCGACCTCCGTTAGAGGCGATATCTCGCCTCTATCCCGATAGCTTGGCAGCCCTGCCTTTTATGCAAATTATATATACAAAAAAGAGGCCCCCACAGGGACCTCTTGCATTCATTATTTACTATGTGCGATTTCTGGAGTCGTGAGACGATCGTAGAATTCTACGACGCGGTCGCGCATCTCCACGTTGTCACGTTGTGCCATACCCGAGCGTGGGTGCTCGTCCAGCATACCCGTAACCATGTATTCCATGATGTAGCCCCACTCTTCTTTCTCACGAAGCGGAAGCATGTATTTCTCGATCATGTCGAGGACTGGGCGAACGTTGTACTTCGCGTTCGGCAGATGTGCAACGAGCAGTTCCGTGTTGCAGTTACCTGCTGCGCGGCCCATGCCGTATACGGAAGCGTCAAGCAGCTCTACGCCACTCTCTGCTGCAATGATCGTGTTAGCGAATGCAAGCTGCATATTGTTGTGCGTATGAGCGCCGAGACGTTTGTTCGGCAGATGCTCTTTGAACTTGTTCACGAGGTACACGTAATCGTTAGGCTTCAGGCTGCCGTACGAGTCAACGATGTAAACAACGTCAACAACGCTCTCGCGAATGAGTTGGAATGCTTCGATAAGTTGGTTCTCCATAACGTTCGAGAGCGCCATAATATTCAGCGTCGTCTCATAACCGCGTTCATGGAAAATTTTAACCAGATCAAGCGCTTTGTCCACATCTTGGATGTAGCAAGCAACGCGGATCAGGTCGAGCATGCTTTCGCTGCGTGGCAAAATATCGTTCTCATCGACGCGGCCGATGTCTACGAGTGCCGACAGCTTCGTGTTGCCCTTGTTTGGAATAACTTTGCGGAGGAAGTCATCATCTAGGAAGCGCCAAGGGCCAGCAGAATCTGCGCCTTTGAGCAGCTTCGGCGAGTTTTTATAACCAATCTCCATATAATCGACACCAGCTTCGTTCAAGCTGTTGTACAGATGCTGAACGAACTCAACGCTGAAATCCCAATTGTTTACAAGTCCGCCATCGCGGATCGTGCAGTCGACGATTTTGCAATTGTTGTTTTTTGCACTCATACGTTTGATGCTCCTTATCGCTTAGCATTAGTTCTTTTTTTCCATCATACTTGAAATAGGACTCGAACGCAAAACATAAATCGACTTCCGACGCGCATTCCGACAGCATTACCGCGGATATCATGACAAAAGCAGCCGTGTGAGCATTCATGCTCGCACAGCTGCTTCATCACTTTTTCTACTTATATATGCGTGTTCAAAAAGTGAACCGGAAGTCTCTGCTTCATGCGAGATTCGCTGCCGAATACACTTCTTGTGTTGCTTCGTGATCGAAAGCGGACTTTTTGAACGACCTCATAAATTGCATGTTCAAAAAGTTCGGTTTTCAGCACCAGCCGAATACACTTCTTGTGTTGCTTCGTGATCGAAAGCGGCCTTTTTGAACGACCTCTATATATATTCCGCTGTTCGCACCGCATCATTCAAACAAGTTGGCACTAGCACTTCATCTGCCTGCAGACCTTCAATTCGAATCGTCCTCGCCTCTCCGGCACGGAGGTCGAAATAATTATCCGACAGCTTCGCTGCAAGATTCGGCAAGCATACATCCTTCGCGAATACATCGCTTGAGATCGTTACGATGATCGCACCGTTCTCTTCACGCTGCTCCATTCGCAGGTTAGCAGGCTTCAGCTCGAGCTGATAAGGCTTGCCGATCAAATACGAGTTGTCCGCCAGCACCTGACCATCCTGCAGCAATCGAACGAAGACAACTATACGTGCAGGATCATGATCACCTAGCTGCACGGTACCGATGCGAGTAGACCGATACCCGGAACCATTCGCTTCCAGCTTATCAGTACGGACGGTCTGCTGGTCCACAATATCATAGAAAGAGACTTCGATTTCACCTCGGAAGTCCCCCTTCTCATGAACGAGGAACAAGCCCGCTTGCTCTTCGCCTTGAACAACACGCAGCAGCGCGTTTGGCGTCTGGAACGTCCGCTTCATATAATAGTAGGACGGCTTCTTCACCTTATCATAGTCGACGATGGACCAGCTGATCGACGGCCACAGATCGCTCCACTGCCAGATCAGCGCCCCAGACGTATCCGGCATGCGCGCAATCCAATGCTCAACGCCAAGACGCAGTGCATTCGCCTGCATAAGCTGATTGACGTAGACAAAATCCCGCTTGTTCGCTGGAAGCCTGTAATCGCCAACCGTGTAATAAAGCAAGCGCTGCGTGCCGTTCGGCGCTTTCTGAATCGCTTGGAACTTCGCATGGCGCAGATCGGCTTCTCGATCTACTTGATCAAGCACCCGAACGGACGGATAAGACTGCATGCCGAACTCAGACAAGAACCGACCGTTAATGGTCTGATAGTTCTCATAAGGGGCGACATGACCCCATACCTGCCAGTAATGCTGATCGCCATAATCGTTGTCATTGTGGCCTTCGTCTACCGAATAGGAGAATGGACTCGTCGGCCAATATGGACGCATTTTGTCACGCGCACATTCCTCGTCCAGCACCTCGAAGTACAGCTTCTCGCCGTAACCGTTCTTGCGCTTCTTGCGGCTGTTCTCGACGAAATGCTGATTCTCGTTATTCCCGCACCAAAGCACGATACTCGGATGTTGGTTGTACGTATCGATGACGTAACGTGCTTCCTTGCGAACAAGCTCGCAGAACGCATCGTCGTCTGGGTAGTCGCCGCAGGCGAACATGAAGTCCTGCCATACCATCACGCCACGGCGGTCACACTCCGCATAGAAATCTGGATTCTCGTAATAACCGCCGCCCCAGATGCGGATCATGTTCATGTTCGCTTCCACGATCCCGTCAATCTCAGCAGCGTAATCCGCCCGTGTATCGAGACCTGGATAGAGCGTCAGCGGAATCCAGTTTACGCCTTTACACAACATTGGAATGCCATTTACTTCAATAATAAACTTGCGGCCCTGCTTATCGTACGGCTGCTTCAGCTCGACCTCACGCAAACCGATCTCACGCGACAATGCAGCCGTCTTGCAATCCGCCGTGACCGCTGCCATCAGCGTGTACATCGCCTGATCGCCGTATCCGATTGGGTACCATCGCTTCGGCTTATTCATGATGAGCGACAACGTTGTCTCTGTACCGTCTTTCGAGATCTCGACAGCGTTCTCGCAAGTCTCTGCCACCAGCGCATCACCGTCGTACAGCTGACAGAGGATATTCGCGATACGGCTGTCGGCACCAATAGCTGAAGCCGCGACCGTTACGTTCAGAATCGCCCGCTCGTCGCTAATATGCGTCAAATTGTACGTCAGCTTATCCGCACTGCAGCGCTCCAACACTTCGATATACACCGGTTTATGAATGCCAACCGTTACGAGGCGCGGCCCCCAATCCCAGCCATAACCATATTGCGCTTTGCGCCCAAACAATCTCGCAGGAATACCATTCCACAGCAGCAGCGGATCTCCGAATTCACGTTCCTTCTCTTGGAGAAACCGTGTAGGCGATGCAATGCGTATAACCATCTCATTATGCAGCCGAGCAGCACCGCTTATATCAAATCGATGAGCGATGAACATATTATCGGTCTGCCCAATCGTTTGACCGTTGAGGAGAATTTCCGCATATGTATCGACGCCTTCCAATACAAGCGCCAGCCCATCCGCTCTAAGCTGATCTTCAGACAGTTCGAATGATCGGCTATACGTCCAATCATCGTGCTCGACCCATTCCACAACAGGCTCAAACAGCGTTTGCTGCTCGTTCGGAAGCAGTCCTGCATTCATCAAATCTTTCTGCACAAATCCGGGAACCTGGGCAGCATATTGCTCGCCTGTTCGTTCATTGTTCAGCTGCCACTCGCCGTTAAGTGCTATCTTATCCATGGTCATCCTCACCCTCGTTACATGTATGGTTCTCTATGAACCTCTATTTATGATCATCTGCTGCATAGATGTGAAGCCATCTGCCATTACGGGATGATCCCGATAATCGCGAGACGCAGATTTGTGCCTTTGTTATTCGTGCCGCTTCCTAGAAACGTCTCCAACTCAAGCTGATGTTCGCCTACGGTCAACTCATCGCTGATCGTTAGGAGACGGAGCCAACCATCATTGCCATTCCAATCTGGCCGTTCCAGCTCGTACACGCGCCATTCGCCGCCATCGAGCCGATAACGGATTTCAGCCGTTGCCTTGCCGAAATCGATAGCGAGCGCAATACCGCGGCCTTCGAACGGAATCGTCAGCCGCGCACCCGGCGCTGTCGTGTCGAGTACGCGATCGACCCACTCATAATACGGCCAGCGGCGAATCGTCCACGGACCTTCCGTTAGCGCAGCGGTCAGCGGCATGGTTACCGCATTCCCCCAATGCAGCGAGTTTATCGGTTCGATGAGTGTACGCGCTGCTCTCGATTCCGTTAACACCTTATCAGCCGCTAGCTCTTGTTTCAAGTAGCGGATAACACTTTCTCCGTAGGCTAGACTTCCTCGATTGGTAGGATGCAGATTATCCGGCAGCCACTCTTCCCAGCGCATAAGCCCCCGCTGTACTTGTCGCATCGCGTACAATCCCATCCACACCGAGCCGATCGAATAATGCTCAGCCAGTGCCTCCAGCTCGGCAACCGATGATGGCTGCTCGCCAGCCATCATCGGTTCGTACATATCTTGGGAGAAGGTATGCGCAAGCACTACGTCGCGCTCTCCATCCGCCAGCAATTGGCGCAGCAGCCCTTCGCGCGTCCGCGTTCTTCGCTCCGTCGGAACGTCATTATCGTTAACGGCATAATCGACGAATACGATATGACAGCCTCGGTCGATCAAATCCCGCTTCGCACGAAACACGGCGAGATCACTGCCCGTCGCCCCAATCGCAGCATTCTCGACAACAATCCGTACACCTGGATAGGTGTCGACGAACCATGCAATGACCGGCTCCGGCCAATTATGTCTAGGACGAGCATCCGTAATCGAGCCCCCGATAAAGCCAAGCGTCAATTCACCTTCCGCGATCGCCCGCTTCGTATTGGCCAGATTGCCTCGATGATTCCATACTTGCAGCTCCATACCCGTCACCTCAATTACTTAAATCCGAATATGCTTCGCGAGTTACTTCGTGATCATTGGTCGAATATCCGGAACGCAACGTCGCTTCGCTCCGTTGCCGGCGCAGTCAGCGGCAAGCTGCCTGTTGCGTCAGGCTGTACCTGCTCTTCCTTCAGCACATCCCCGGTCCATGCGTCGATCCACTGCACATTGGCAGCCTTTGATCCCCATTCCGGAATCGACACTGTATGGCCGCCAACACTGCCTTCGGCAGCAATCTGCCAGCCATATGACAGCTGTTCGCCCTTCATGAGCCACGCGCTGCTTTCTGCCTTCATGATCGTCTTCGGCTGCTTCGTCGTCAACTTCGGATGGCGCACACTAATCGTGACTGGTTCTGCTTCCTTCGGCGTCTGCTGGGCGTATACTTTGACTCCCCAACGGACAATCGTATCCAGCGCATCCTCTGGAATCGTCGCGTCCCGCCAGTAGTGCTCTGGCACATCCTTCAACGGGACTGTAATCGTCGTCCATTCGCCGGCTTTCAGCTTCACGGACTGGGCATCATCTGCTTCCGTCCATTGGCCCGTCGGATGAAGCACCGCCTTCGCCAGCAGGCCGTCCGCACCTGCACCTTCCGCCTTCACCTCGAAGACAAAAGCATCGTAGCCTCTCCAATCCGACAACCCGCCGGAATTGTCATAATAGCCTTGCGAGAACTCGCCCGTTGCGAACCGCATCGGTACGCTTACGACTCTATCATCGCCGGTACCTGTTACTTCAGCTGCGTATACAACACCTTGCGCATCCTTGTTAGCAGGCGCCCAGTCCGGCACGGACCAACTGCTCTTGTCCTCGCCTTCACCGATCAGCGGAATGCTCGATGGCAGCGGCACCTCAACGCTAGGCGCATTCGCCTTCACAGGCTTCCGCTGTTCATTGAAGTCAATCGGATGAACGAATTGCGACAACACCTTCATTTGTCCGAACATCGGCTCGTCAACCTTCTCGATGTCCCACCAGACCGGCGATGAAGCAAGCCCGTTCGCCAATGCCACCCAGATCGCATTGTGATAAGCATTCACATCCGCTACGTTACCTGTTTCGCCAATGATAAGCGGCTTCTCATAGGAAGCCCAACGCTTCTGAATATCTTCGGCAAAAGCATCATGTCCGATATCATAATAGTTCTCACGGTCCGATACATCAACGGTCTGATACGCGTGATCCCAGTAATCCTCTTTATTACCCGCCATCGACGCGCTCGTCGGCCTGTGATAAGGGTCGTTCTTAGCAAAATAATCGTGAATCTTCGTCAGCCATTCATTCGCCTTCGCCTGATCCCCCAGCTGCCAGCCGTCCGTCCCGTTCACCTCGACGACGAGATCCCATACGCCCAGCGAGCGGCTGTAGCCCCAGCGTGCAATCATATAGCGGTACAGCTTCTCTTGATACGCCCATGCAGCATCGCTGGCATAGAAGTCCTTGGCTTCGCCAAGCGCCGAATAAGCGTTTTTCGTCCAAGTCGCTGGCCAGTTAATCTTATCCGCGAGCGAATCATGCGGCCATACGACGAAATTCATGATCAGATCGCGCTTCTCGAAGCTGTCGAGCAGCTCGTCGACCCGCTTTCCTTTGGCCACATCATATCGTCCAATTCCACTCGTAACCGACTCCAGCTGTTCATTGCCGCCGCCGCTGCCCGAATTGTCATAGTTGCCATTCCAATAGGTGATATAGTTAACGCCGTTGTTCACGAGAACATCCAGCATCGTTTCATTAATCCCCCACGGATAAGCAACCCCTACACCAAAAAACGACGTGCCGTCGTTGTACTGCAGAAATCGTTTGTTCGTCTTCGACACTTCAATCCAGCCATGATGATCAGACGCTGTAACAGCGAACTTACCGCCATCTAAAGTGGACGATCCAGCGCTGTCCTTCAATGAAATATTGTAGCTCCAGTCTCCCGTCTCGCTTGGCGAGAAACGAATGCGCCAGTCGCTTCCATCATAAAAGCCGTTAATCGGCCATTCAGCTCCCGTAGGCGATTGGAATGTCGCGCTCAAATCAACCTCGGCTGGATCATATGGATTGCTATACGTCTCGCTCAAGTGAACGAGCAGCTCGAATTTGTCATATCGGCCTACCTGCTCAGTATTAGGAACTACGTCTACAATTCCGACTTTCTCTTCATTCGTCTGCTGCAAAGTCGCACTCTCCTCCTTGCCCTTGTCGCGATCGCGCAGCAGCATAATGCCTGTAACTGCGGCAATCACGACAACGACGGTTATGATGGTAACGGGAATAGCAGCAAGCTTAACGTTACGCTTCATCTCGAACTCTCGCTCCTCTTCTGCCCGGGGCCAATTCCATTAGCCAACTACACCTGTACGCTCTACGCTCTCTACGAAATACCGCTGGACGAACAGATACATGACAATGAGTGGAGAGATTGCAACAAGCAAACCAGTATCAACAATCATGGCAACATAGTTCGGATCCGGCTTCGCGTTAGGGTCAGCGCCACCATAGATGACAGTCGAAATATATACCCCTGCGTTGCCCGGGAGCGAAGCAATCTGCGACGGCATCAAATGCATGTCGCTCATGAACATCGAGTTGTAGAACGTATCGTTATACTGCCAGACGAAGGCGAACAACATAACCGTAATCAGCGGCGGAACCGCATTCGGCAGCATGATACGGAAAAACGTCGCAATGCCTCCCGCCCCATCGATCAGTGCAGCCTCTTCGATCTCCGCCGGCATGCCACGGAAAAACTGACGGAAAATATAAATATACAGCCCCGCCTTAAGCCCGTTAGCCGTCACTGACAGAATCGTAGACGGCCAGTACGAGTTCATCAGGTTGATGCCATCCTTACCGGTAAATAGCGTCACCAGGTTCAGAAAATCAAAGCTCCGAAAGTGGAGATACGTCGGTACCATAAGCGTCTCTGCCGGAACAAGAATCGTCAGTACGACGAGTCCGAACAATAGGTTGCGCCCTGGGAACGAGAACCTCGCGAAGCCATATCCTGCCAGAGCACAGGATGCGGTAGACAGAATCATCATCGCAACGACGAACAGCAGCGTTTGCCCGAGTGTCGGGAAGAACTTCAATACTTTAACCGCAATTTCAACATTACTGAACGTAAAGTGCTTCGGAACGATAAAGATCGTCGGGTCAAATATATCGTCTCTCGACTTAAACGCTACTGATAATTTCAACAAAAGCGGATAGACGATAATGAACGAAATACCGATGATGAGCACATACCGGAATATCGACCACACCAGCTCCCCGGCCCTCGTCCGAACCCGATGGGCTTGACTGCTGTGCAGCAATGTGTCGGAACTTAACCCATCCTTGAGCTGAGTAATTCGCTTAGCCAGCTGC
Source organism: Paenibacillus cellulosilyticus (assembly GCF_003182255.1). Classification (GTDB taxonomy): domain Bacteria; phylum Bacillota; class Bacilli; order Paenibacillales; family Paenibacillaceae; genus Paenibacillus_T; species Paenibacillus_T cellulosilyticus. The sequence goes on from NZ_QGTQ01000002.1 coordinate 453,653, forward strand.
ATAAATCACGCCTCCTTCGAAGCTGATCGCGTTAATTGTAATAGAACACTTTCTTGGAAATGAGGTAGCCGATAACAAAGAGCAGCAATGCCGCTACGAGCGTATACAGCCAAGACATCGCGGCGCTCAGGCCGAAGTTCTGCGATGTGAAAGCCGTCTTGACGATCGTCCTCGTCACCGTACTGTCAGTGAACGAATCGATAATGGTATAGATGACGTTCGTTAAGATGAGCGGGCTGACCATCGGGAACGTAATTTTCCAGAACGTCTCGTAGGAAGTCGCCCCTTCGATCTTCGCAACCTCATACATCGAACCTGGTATCGACTGCAGCGCTGCTAGGAAAATCAATATTTGTACGCCGCTCGCCGTAATAATCTCGTAAATCCGGTCAACTGCGTTGATTAGATAGTCAACAGCCCACATGGGTGCGCCACCTTCAAGCAGAGTATCGACGAGCGGCAGTGTATTGAACATTGCCGATGCGCCTTCCATCTGCTCCGCCGTCGTCGAATCGCCGATCAGACTAATAAGTCCTTGCGCTTCCGCTGCCGCTACTGCGCCGGATGCCAGAATAACCGGCAGAAAGAACATCGCACGTGCCAGTGCACGGCCTCTGAATTTCTGATTCAGCAGCGTTGCGCAGAACAAGCTGAAGAACAGAATAAGCGGTACGTTGACAAGCATATTAATGACCGATTCCGTCAATTGACGATTGAAATTCGCATCCACAAACAGCGCGTTGTTGAAATTGCCCCAGCCGACGCTTTTCAGCGTGAACCCGCCAGGTACAAGCTCAAGCTTCGTGAAGCTGAATTTGATCGATTGAATTAACGGAACTGCAAACAAGAATATAAATCCGATCAGCCAAGGCGACACGAAGGCGAAGCCGAGGATTGATCTTCGCCTCTTCAACGTCATTGGAGGCATCTTCATGCGCCTTCACCGCCTATTACATATTGGTTGGAGTCGATCGAAACACCGTCTACCGTTACGGCAGTATCATTATAGTTCACCGTAATCGTCGTACCGTTTCCGAATGTCGACCGATAGACACCTTCCTGGAGCTTCTCATGGTTCGTCATCGGCACGGAACGCAGTGGAGCAAGCACCTGATCCGCCTTCTTGTACAGGTCAGCGGCTTGATCCAGCCAGTCGGTATACTGCGTCGCGTACCAATAATCAAACTTCGTAAATTTGAATTCCGTCGAAGACTCATAGGTCCATACGAATCTTGGCGATGCGCCATATTCTAACAGCTTGAGCAGCTGTTTCGATGGATCCTGCTCCGTCGATTGATTGATTGGCTCCCCCGTATAATCCGCATAACCGTGCATAACGAGCTCATAGAATGGTACGCTCTCATCCGTGATGTTGAAGCCGCTGGATGACATTGGCGCATCAATGATATGAGAGGCATACGGCAAGGAGTAGCTGTTGCCGCCATCCACCATTAGATCGGCATATTCCGAATGCAGCGAGTTGAAACCGTCTGCAGCGATCGACTTGGCCGTCTGGCGATTCACCACTCGACTGGCGCGATAATCGCCGTTCAGTTCTTCGCCCAAATCGCGCAGCGACAGGGAGCTCAGTCCCAGCTTGCTATAACGCGACGAGAAACGATCGATAAAGGCCGGAAGCTTCGATGGTGACAGCAGGTAGAACAGTCCTAAATCGCTATCCATCCGATTCAAAGCGCGATTAATCGGCGCCTGCAGCGCAACTTCCCTTGTCGTAAACCGAGCTGCGTCTGAGGATGGCGCAAAGCCTAATGTATCCTCGTACACGTGCAGGAATGCCGTATCCGGATACAGCGCACCTCCGCTGTTCTTCAGCTTATCGGCAAGCTTCTTGAAGCCAGACGTTCCTCCCAGCTTGCCAAGCGGCTTCGCAGCTGAAGGCTCATGATAAACACCGCCTGCCGACCATCCGAGCATTCGCATTCGGATATTATCGATTCCTTGCTCGTTCATTTCATCCGCCATCATGCCAGCCTGCTTGAACGTCGTTACGGCGTTTAATGCTTCATATGGAACGCCCAACACCGATTTTGTTTTTGTCGTTGCGCCAATAACGTCAACATAGAACGGCAGCTTATTCTCGCTTGCTGCGAGCGGCTGTAAGCCCGCTCCATCTGCCAGCGTGCTGCGATATTCGGCGGCGATACCCGCGTAATTCGCCTTTGCTCCATTCAGAAATCCGTAAGACACTTCGATATCACCGGCATACAACGATTTTGTCAGAATCGGAATTTCACTCTCTTTGCCGCCGGAGTACATGAAGAGACTGTCTTCGGCTCTTACTTGGAAGCTTGCATAAGCATGATTGTACGAATTCGTCTTGCCAGAAATATCAGCGTTAATGCTCGCAAGAGCCTCGCCCTTATCGATAACGCCATACCAAGCCGTATCACCCGATTTCATACCGAATACCGGCATTCTGGCACTCTCGCTCACCTGTGACCGCCGCGTCGAATTGTCCGTATGGTCTTGACCATAGACGACCTGCGAGTAATGATCATCATTGATCTTGCCGTTATTGAAATAAATGAGGCTTCCCGAGCCATCTGGTACAAGGATATATCCTTGCTCCGATGTGCCGGCTGCGCCGAAGAAATTCATCAGTTCGATCGTACGTAAAGTGAAGCCCTTCGTCTCTTCAATCGAACCAACCGGAATGCGGACGGATAACTTGCCATCGTTCAGACGATATTCGAGCGGTATGACGAATTTCGCCTTTGCACTGCCTGCATTGCCGCCGTCTGCACCGTTCTCGGCATTATCAGCAGCCAGATCTTCTTCCGTGTAGCCGGCCTTTGCGAACGCATCGACCATTTTCTTAAGGACGAGATCCTTCTTCACTTGCTCCTCGATTAACTCCATCACATCCGGGTTCGACTTCGAAGAATAATAGCGCAGCGATACATATTTCGCAGTCGCTTCATCTAGTTTATCGAGCACCTTCTCCTGCAGACGGGTTTTACTGATCAGCTTAGGCAGAGCAGCAACCCCTTTGGAGCTGTCGCCCAGTGTGTAGACGACACGAACGCCATTCTTGATCGACTCTACCGTAAACTGCTTCTTCTCCACGCTGTCCACGTAGCTGCCGAACGTTACTTCATTCATTACCTTATCGCGGAACGTCAGCATGAACTGTGAATTCATCGTTCCTTTCTCGAACGGCTGAGCGATGCTGTCATCATTGGCCCCAGTAGGATTGGAGTACCACACTTGCCCGCTCTTCAGCTGCTTGATTGCAATTTGGGCATTGTCTGGATTGAAATATAAGCCAAGCTCATCATCCTGTGCGGCCAGCGACATGCCAGGCACGCCGCCTGTCGAATCCTTCAATGGCTTATATTCGCTGCCTGCCTCAGTTGCTGCAGCATCTACAGTAGCTATAGCCGCAGTTACAGGCGCTCCTCGGTTAAGCAGCTTGTAGCCTCCCCAACACAGCCCGATTAGTACGAGGACAACAAGCAGTGAATAGATCGTTTTTTTACGCATAACTGACTGTGCCGCCTCCTTCTAGTTACGGAATATAAGCTCGTAGTAGATGTTGTAAATGAACTCGATAATTTGTTGAATGAGACTGAACACCAGCATGCCAAGGAATACGATGATCGCCATGACTACAATCGTCAGCAGCATCGTCACGATCGTTTTCGTCACTGTATATTGATGAACCGTCATCATCCCGACAAACAGCAGCCATATGAACCATAAGCCTGCAAACGAATTCAGCAAGTAAAAGAAGGACGACTCTTCATTCGTGATGAAGTTACTCATCAGCGTTGTCGGATAATAAATAAGAACAAGCGGCGTCAATGCATAAGCCGTCGTAATCATAATTTCTTTCAATCTGCCTTCTCCGTCGAGCAGCGTCGTAACGGACCAATTGCTTAGACACCATAGGATGAAAGGCAGCAGTATGTATTTGAACTCGTCGATACTGTTCAAATACCGTGGATCGTTAAAATTCACGAGAAAGCCGGAAAATTGCTTCTGAATAATGACCGCGATGATGAGAAGCAGCAGGATGAGCAGTGCGACAAGCCCTTTGCCCTTCTTCTCATATTTCATATCCCAGAAGCCGTCGAATGGACGCACGATGACATGGAGCGGAAATCGAAGCCACTCATACTTCATGTGAAATCAACCTCCTTCTTCTGCGAAAGCGAACCATCATCCATGCAGCCAATGACGCTAGCGCTATTACCATGATCACGGTCATTGCCTGGCCGAAATGCTCTTTGATCACTTCACGACGGTACCGTTTGTAAGCGACCGAATAGTCCTTGCGATCCAATCCCAGCTTGAAGTATGTCATCGCTTCCTTATTGCGCTTCTCCATCAGGTACGACTTGCCGATACCGATATACGCGATATCATAGTTGCTGTTCAGCTTCAGAACCTGCTGCCAGACCTCTACGGCCGCTTGGTCCTGACCATCATTATGGAGTGCTACGGCTTGATTCACTGAACTGCCGAATGCAGTCGGTTTGAATTCTACAATTCTACCGCGGCCCTGATCCAATACAGCCATTCGATCTCCCATCGCTTCAATCGCAACTGGAAGCTTGAAGGTACCTAATTGATTGCCTTTGCCGCCAAATACATAGAGCAGATTGCCTTCCTCGTCATAGGTGAAGATCCGGGAGCGAAGCGAGTCCAGCACGCTGTACATGCCGTTATCACGAACCTTGACGTCAACGAGTTGTGACGGTCCTCCATCGTTGCCCATCTGCCGATAACGAATATCGCCTTTGACCGGGAAATATCCATATCGCTTCAATACATCGTCGCCCGAGGGGCTAATTCGCTTCACTGGCGTATCCGAGCCTGGGTCAATGTTCGTTGCGTATACGAAACCCTTCTTATCGATATCCACATTCGAGAACTCCGTTGGAATGAACAGGACCATCTTCGCCCGCTGCGCTTTGGTCGCGTACAGCCGCCAAGCATAATCCGCAGCATTCGGCTGCACCTTGTTCGTGCCGACGAAGCCGATGAAGGAGCCATCCGAATCGAATTGGACAATACCTTCAAACACGCCGCGCGTGACGACATATACACGCTTCGCACGGTCGACAGTCAGCTTGAGCGGTACAAAATCGAAATTCGATGCCAGAATATCCGATTTCGGATTCGCAATAATGCCAGCGAGCTGACCGTCCGAGTGCAGCATGACGACACGTTTATTCTCGGTGTCAGCGATGTAGAGCGTACCGTCATCTGCTACGAACATGCCCTCCGGCTTGTTGAATCCATCCTGCTTGCCATTATTATCGAAGCTCTTAATGACAGTCTTGAGCTTCCAATTGCTGTCCATGACGACGATTCGATTGTTGCCTCTGTCCAGCACGTAGACACTACCATTGGCCGCATACATATCCGACGGCTCGAGGAAGTTGCCAATGCCCAAACCTTCTCCGGTAATCGAGCGCGATGGCAGATAGGCTTCAGGTGAAGGAACCGCATCTTCCCAATAATTGTAGTTGTAGCTCTCGTACGGGGCGGACGCCGCAGCAGTCGGCGCAGCGCCCGATACGAGCATGACAATCGCCGCAAGGACGATCAGCATCCGTCTTGAACGCATGAACATTCCTCCGCTCTTTAGTCTTTCATACCCGAAGTAGCCATCGTCTCGATAATCCGGCTCTGTGAGAAAATGAATAATGTAATCGGAACGCTCATCAGCAGCAGTGCAACAGCAGCACCCACGCCGGCGCGGGCAATACCGCCTTGAATAATTTGCGAAGAAGCATAGTGCAGTGACTTGAGCTGCTCGCTGTAGATAAAGCCGTTGCCATCCGATCCCCACAAGAGCTGGAATAACAAAATAACAAGCGTCAGCCATGCCGGCTTCACGTTCGGCATAATGATGGACCACCAGATGCGATATTCAGTTGCGCCGTCTATCTTTGCAGCCTCAAGCAGCGCGTCTGGAATTTGCTCAATAAATTGCTTCATTAGGTACAGTCCAAGCGGGAAAGCGAACGCAGGCACAATGACCGCCCAGTAGCTGTTAATCATGCCGAGCCACGACATGATCATGTAGTTCGGAATTGCCGTAACAGCAGGCGTGAACATGAGCGACAGGACAACGATCGTGAACAAGATGCCTTTGCCCGGGAAGCGATGCTTAGCCAGCGGATACGCAGCGGCCGAAGCCAGCAGCACGTGCCCGACGATCCCCATTCCTGTAATGAATACGGTGTTGAAAATATAGCGCGTGAACGGCACCCAGGAGTTGCCGAGCAAATTCATTAAGTCCGTAAAGTTGCTCATCGTCGGATTTCGAACGAACAACCTTGGCGGGAATAAGAAAATTTCATCAAGCGGCTTGAACGCATTGTTGATCGCGTAGATGAGCGGCAGCACCATGAAGGCGCCGAATCCAGCCAACAGAACAAACAACGATACGGTTCCTGCGAATGAACGGTTTACCCTTTTCTTCCGAGGAAGCAGTCTTAACGTCATATTCATCCGTTCATTCACCTACCTTCCGCAGCAGTTTTTGCACAATCAGGTTCGTGCCGACCATCAGCATAAACAGGACGGTCGCGATTGCCGATGCGTAGCCCATCTCGAAACGAATCGTACCGTAGTCGATCAAGTGGGTAACGATTGTTTCACCGGCGTAGTTCACGCTCGGGAAGCCGGCCAAGTAAATCGAAACGTCAGCTACGGCGAATGAAGTCGTCAACTGAATAACGGCGCCGAACATTAACTGCGGACGCATCGACGGCAGCGTGACATACCACAGCTCCTGCCAGCGATTGCGAACACCGTCGACGGCAGCTGCCTCGTAGAGTGTCTTATCTACAGTCTGCAAGCCAGCTATGAAAGCGAGGAAGCCGGTACCAAGACTTAGCCACAACTGAACGAGAATTAAAATCGGCAGTATATACTCTTCTTTCTTCAGCCATTGAATCGGTTCATAGATGAAGCCGAATTTCATCAGCAGGCCGTTCATAATGCCGTAACGGTCTCCGGAGAAAATGATCTGCCAAATAAAAAATATATTGCCTGATATGGATGGCGCATAAAACACAAGGGTCATGAGCGCGCGCACTTTAGGCGACATTTCGTTAATAATCCAAGCAAATACGAAGCAGGCAATATAGCTGACAGGTCCTGTGATCGCTGCGAAGAGCAGGGTGTTCTTGATCGCAATTAAGAACACGTCATCATCCAAGAACAGCCGTGAATAGTTCTGCCACCCGATAAAACGCGGAAACTCCAGCATGTTGAAATACGTAAAGCTGATCAGTACCGACATCACGACCGGGAGTACTGTGAACAAGCCGAAGAGCAGCATGTAAGGCGCAAGCAAAATGTACGAATGCTTGCTCACCTTCATTTGCCGTCTAAGCTCTGCCAGTTTCGCCCGTTTGACGCGCTGCGTCTCGGAAGAGGATCGTTCCGTCTGCAAGCCCGTCTCAGCTTTAGACAAAGAAGTCATTCCGGCATCCTCCTTCTAATTCGGCAGTCCGAATTCGGTCCGCTTCGTGCGGATTTCATCTTGAATGTACTGCACGTAATCCATTAGCGATTCTCTCGCTTCTGTCTTGCCATTCACGACTTTATAGAATGCATTGACCAGATGCCGTCCTGTGAAATAACCGCCTGGTACTTCTGGCACGCCTTTCACCGTATTGAATTGCTCCGACAGATTGCGATAGTCGGTAATCGGCCAAGGCAGTTCATCAAGCGCCTCAATATTCGCGGTCGGATAACGTGCCGCAGCCCCCATCAGACCTTCCATTTCACGGCCGAACTTCGTCTGCGCCTCGCTGCTGGTCCACCATTGCATGAACTCCCACGCCGCTTCCTTATCCTTCGCCTGCTGCATCATGACAACACCGCTGCCGCCGCTAGGCACCGTACGGTCGATCGTTCCATCCTCCTGAACCGTACCCGGAACAGGGACGAACTGCCACAATCCGTTAATCTCTGGCGCGAATACAGAAAGCGTGTTGTACATCGTATAATCCGCTATGCCAATCGGCATCTCGCCTGTACGGAAACGGTTCGCGAAGTCGAATTCCTTCGGCAGCTTGTAGTCGGTGTAAAACTCGGTCCACTGCTTGAACGCCTCAATGGCAGTTCTGGAATCGAGGTCCGATTGCTTGCTGTCGTTCCGATAAAATTGTCCGCCATGCTGATAGAGCAGCAGCGTATAGATCGAGTTCGGCGGAATGTTCTCACCCGGATAAGCTGGCGTCAGGGTAAGCGGAAGGCCAAAATCCATATGCTTCTTATTCAATACCGCAAGCAGGCTGTACACATCGTCCCAAGTTTCCGGCACTTTCAATCCGAGCTCCTTCAAGACGTCCGTCCGATAGAACAGCATGTTGAACGTCTGTGTCTCCGGCAATGCGAAAGTACCGCCTTCATATCGATACGGCGTGATAGCACTATCGCGGAATCGCTTCATGACATCATCAAAGCCCTCATACTTACTTAGGTCCTCAACCGCGTTACGCATCGCATAGTTCACCGGAATATCGCTGCCCACCTGCATCGCAACATCCGGCCCCTGCCCGGCTAATGTTGCTGGAAGCAGCGTCGACATATTGACCAGTTCGACATTGACGCTGATGCCCGTTTTCGGGGTAAAGCTGTCGTCGATCATCGATTTCAATGTCTGCGCCTGATCGCGTCCGCTGCCAATCCATACGGTGATGGTGCGATCCGTGCCTGCCGCAGCGACGCTGCCGATTTTGCTATAGTCGATGAAGAAAGAGTACATGAATGTCGTCAACTCATGCAGCAGCTTCCGCCACCAGGAGGAGCCGCCTTTGGGCAGCTTCTTATCAGGCGAAGCAACGTAGATCGCGTCGATCTCAAGCGGCATTTCTCTCGCCCGCTGGATCCAAGTGCCAAGACCGCCTGTATTCGTTTTGAATGAGGTTAATTGCTTCGGAATGTAGTCCGGACGCTTGATCATATAATCAAGCTGATCGGCCATCGTATTGAGCAGCGCTTCCGCATCGCTCCGTCCGCCTGACATTTCCTTCAATTGCTTCGAGATCGAGGAGAGCCGTTTGCTCTCATCTTGAAACAATTCGAGCAAGCCAGGAATTTTCTCTTCCACTTTATAGTCACGGAATGGGTCCGGCGAGCTGCTCGTAATCATCAGAATTTTACGGTACATCGCGTTCAGATTGAGCAGGCTGGTTTCAACTTCACGAATAAGCGGTGCGAATTGTCCCAGCCGATCTTCCAGACGGAGTTCATGCTTACCCTTCGTCAAATAAAATTCATACGGCTCATCGCCGCCAAGCACATCCATTCGATAGCCATTCTTATACTTGAATGGGATCTCTTCCATTTCCTCGAACGGCACCTTGCCATCGATACTCAGACGTCGTACAGCATAAGTGCCTCGCACGAAGTTTTGCTGCGTACGCATACCGATTTTATAAAGTCCTGTCTCCGGGACATCTATTTCCCAGGAAATCCATTGACCCGGCAGACGCCAGTTGTATCCGCCTATCGTATTGACCTTCACCTTCGATGCGCTATACGGATAAACGGATGCGCTTGCGCGTTCGCTTACTGGATATAAGGTAGGAGAAGACTTGTAGGTTGCTGCCTCGCCTTGTATTTCAATAAGCTGGCCTTCCGCAGCACGGTAGCCCTGCTTCTCATATTCCGCTTTGACATCCGCATACGTTTTTGGTTGTTCGATCGGCACAAACGACAGTTCTCGTATAACCATTGGCTCACGCTGCGAGACAAAGGAAAGGGTATGTTGACCCGCTGTCAAATGAAACGCAAACGGCTGGTCATACTTGCCGTCCATATCCTGCGCAAGCGTTGTCTGCCAGATCGGCGACTCTACTTGTTCTGGTCGGATGTCGTTGCCTTGATTATCCTGTCTAACCTCTTTCAGCTCATTGACCCAAGTACGATCGAATTTGATATAGGTGGCTTCGTAGAAAGGAAGTTTGCCATCAATTAGAACCGAGCGTTGAATCGCAGAGCTTTTGCCTTCAATCGGAAAATAACGTACAGACAAGTTATATTGGCCCGTCTCTGGAACATTGAATGTCCATTCGACCGTTCCTTCTTCAGCTGTGACGATCGAGATGCCGTCCACCCCTTCATAATTGTCCCGCTTTTCTACGGTCATCCCTTCCGTCCTCGAGTAGGACGAAGCCGGTATGACGATTGAGGCGGATGGATGCGCATCATTCGTATAGCTGTCTATGTATTCGTTATATGGCAGACGATCATCGATCGAAGCGAGCGTATCAAGCGAGTCAGCAGCAGCTGCGACCTCTGTTTGCTCCCCATTCGCTTCGGCCGATGCTGGCAAGGCCGCTGCCGACATGGCAACAGATCCAGCCAACAGAACAGCAATCGCACTTACCATCCATTTTCTAACCCGCCGTATGTCTTTGCCCATTCCGATCTGCCCCCCATTATGACTGAGACCCCCATCACGGATGGAGGTCCCAGTCATCCTCATGGAATTGTCTTAAATGCTTACCTCTCAAACGTTATTGCTTGCCCAAGGCATCCATCGCCGCCTGCGCTTCCTGCTTATGCTTCTCTACTGCAGCCGTTACCGAAACGTTGTTATTCAGAATATCTTCCATCACCGTGTAGTAAGGGTAGTTCGCGTATGCTTCATCAAGCTGCGTCATGCCCGTGCCAGCGATATGATTGACTACCATATCGATGTCTTCTTGCGTTTTGTATTTGCCTTCCAGATAGTTCTGGCTTGGATATTCTTCGAGTGCCGGGATGTTATACAGCTCTTCGAAGATTTGGTATACGATACCAGGGTCCTTAACGCCTTTAGGGATAACATAGCCGTTACCCGTATTTTCCGAGAACGTAGCATCTTTGGTGCCGTTTGGTCCAAGCGGGAACGGTACGATGCCGAAATCTAACGTCGTGTCGCCCATCATCCATTCAGCGCCTGCCCACATTGCGGAGTCGCCGTCTTTGTACGTATCGCGCTCTGTCCATTCCGTTTTCTTGCCGCTCTTCACTTTAACAACCTTGTCTACGTTCCACATCTTGTTGATGAGTTCAAGTGCAGCAATCGTGTTCGGATCCGTAAGTCCTTCTTTACCCGTCGTGTCGTTCGCGATTTTCGCGCCGTTCGCCGAAGCCAGGTGGCGTCCAAGCTCAGAAGACCAGCCTGCATAACCCCAACGATCGAGCTTGCCATCGTTGTTCGTATCTTTCGTTCCAAGCTTAGCGACCTCGAGGAATTTATCCCAGTTCCATTCGCCGTTGTTATACAACTGCTGCAAGTCTGGAAGGCCCAGCTCTTTGAAAATAGCACGGTTGTACATAATACCCCAGCCTACATTGCTTGGCGTATTGAACATGTACTCTTCGCCCGCAATCGGTTTCATTTTGGACATCAGCTTATGTTCATTGTTGATGTCACTGTCGCTCGTCGTAAACTCGCTCAATTTATAAAGTTGACCGGCCAGCGCACCGTTGAGAGCGTCCTTCGTTTCAACAATGCTTATGTCAGCCATAGGCGTACCTGCGATGACACCAGCCGTATACTGTTTCTGATAGTCGCCGTAAGGGACGTTCAAATAATTGATTTTTACGTTGTACTTCTTCTCTACTGCCGCTTGCTGTTCGATAAGCGCTTTGCCCGATGCCGAATCATCCTTCGGCGCCAAATCCCACCAAGCGGAGAGCGTAATCGTTCGTCCACCAAGATCGATTGGATCTGCAACAACCGGTTCAGGCTCATCCGTAACCGTCTCTTCTTTAGCCGGCTCCGTCGGTGTAGCTGTTTCTGTTTGTTTCGTGTCATCCTTGCTTGCCGTGCTGCCATCATCCTTGCTGCTGCTCGAGCAAGCAGCAAGCAGTACTAGCAACAAGCACATTACCGAGATTGAAAGCACTTTCATTTTTTTCATTACAACTTCCTCCCTCATAAGTATTGCGCAGCAATTACAACCATCCATCGCGACGCGGTTTAAACCGTTTCTGTTGACGCATGATGTGTGATGCTTGGCGAAACAACGCCGTTCTTGCCCCCTCACAGTGGTCGGCGCACAATCGCAGATGCTTTCCATCGTCTTGTTGTCCTAATTTTGTGATTGGAAATAAAAACATTTGCAAAACAATATTAGCATTCAATTCGTTTTATCGTCAATCGGTTTTTTAAAACTTGTTTGGTTCAGAAACACTTTGTTATTCCCTTGTCGACACTAGGTTTTAGGAGTATTGATAACGCTTTCGACATGATAGTTACAGGACTTTTGTCGATATAAGCCATTAATATTACGATTCTCAATTACAAAACTGAAAGCGTAAACAATTTGCAAGTTTGTTATTACGTTTATTATTTTGTTATTTCATGTTTGCATAAAAAAGAGGGACATTCTCCCTAAGAAGAATATCCCTCTATCGAACTACATCTCTAACCAATCGTCGTCTCACGCATGAGCACATCGCCTTCAATAAGCAGCCGCTCCGCATTCGAGTTGCGGTTGACACACCGCCACAGCAGCTTATCGACCGCACGCATGCCAAGAAGATCCTTGTCTACGTTTACTGTCGTCATCGCAGGCGACGTATTATCAAATCCCGTTACACCACATCGCTCTGGAACTTGAATACCTTTAGCTATAAGGCCAGCCTTCACATTATCTGCAATAAAATCGTTGGCGCAAACGAATACATCCGGCAGCTCCGACTCATCCATCTGCTCGACATAATCGCTCACCGTCGAATCCTCCTGTGCGATGAGCCCCTTAACCGGATCATACTCGATCTGATGTTGATCAAGCACGGAGCGGAACGCTACCCATCGCTCGTAGAAGCTATGCGCATACTCAACATCTCCTACGAATTTGAACCTACGATAGCCACGGCTCACCAGCTTTGTCGTCAGCTCTCTCATGCACATGAAGTTGTCCGTGAATATCGTGTCGCAATGAATTGCAGGATCGTAATGGTCGACCATAACGACCGGTATATCAAGCCGCTTAATCTCAAGCAAAATTTGCGTTGAGATGGTGCCTACCGTTACGATGCCCAGAATGGCATCTGGGTTCAACAATGTAAATACACGGTCGCTGGAAGGCTCTGTTAGTGTCAATATATCCATACTCTTCTGGTTCAGCCTTGCGCTAATGCCGTCAAACACAGGTCCCCAGTAGAAAGATTCCTTGTTCTGAAACCGTATATTCGGGAACAGCACGACGATCGTACCTGCAATAGGTGCTGATTCCGGATCGTGCAGTTCTTCCGAAACATTCGAAACTCGCGATCGAAAATAGCCAAGTTGGCCTGCCGCCTTCAATATCCGGTCCTTTGTGCTTTCGCTAACGCCAGACTTCCCTGCCAGTGCGCGGGACACTGCAAATTTGGAGACGCCCGCGAAATCGGCTATTTGCTGAATAGTCACTTTTTCCCGCATCTTCACTCGTCCTGTAAACAGTATAATAACTCAAATAACACTGTAGCATAACTTTTAGGTTTATTCAAAACAAAATTAAAAGATAAGTATTCAGCCCCATTAAGCTTTGCTGTATGCGTTCTCCGTCACGCGTTCACGGATAAACACCGAGCTCAGCAGGGCGAACAGACTGATGATCAAGCCGTAGATGAACATATCGCGGAATCCGATCAGACCAGCCTCCCGTGTTATGAACGCACCCATAATCGTTACCCCTGCAGCTGTACCAATATTGCGGGAGAACATTTGGAGCGATGCCGAGATTCCTTTCTCTGTAGCGGACACAAGCTGCTGAGAACCGATAACCGAAACCGTCGAAAGCATTCCGAAAGCCAATCCGAAAAGGATCGAGCCTAAGAACACGAACCAGAATCCTGTCGAATCCGACAAAAACATGAACCAAACGCCTGATACAACGAGCAAAACATCTCCAATTACAATCAGTTTTCGATATCCGTACTTTCCGATCCAGCGCCCAGCCGGCACGCTGCAAGCCATCCATCCGATCGACATACCGAGCATGGCTACCCCGCTCATGAACAACGAATAGCCATGCTGCTGCAGGAACATTGGCAAATAGCTCGAAGCTCCGAATAACCCACCGTATGCAAGCAGCGAGTTCACATTCATCCAAGCAACCTGCCGATTACGAAGCAGCGAAAGCGGTACAAGCTGCGACGTCTGACGTTTCTCGAACAGATAGAACAATACAATGAGCAGTGCACCGCCCAACGCATACCAAACCGCCCCGTTATCTACAACGGTCGGAATAAGCAGGAGGCTGATACCCGCTGTAAAAATAATCGCACCCGCATAGTCGACCTTCGCCCGTTTCGGCTCGTATTGTTCCTTATATGGCATCAGGAGAAGCAGCGACAATAGACAAATCGGTACGTTGACGTAGAAGACATAACGCCAGTTCCAATATTCAACGAATGCCGAACCTAACAGCGGCGCAATAATAGCCGACAGCCCCCACATCGCGGTGAACAACGCCTGGATTTTACCACGCTTCTCAACTGAAAATAAGTCGCCTGCAATAATGACTGGGAATGGATTCATCACGCCTGCGCCAATTCCTTGCACGGCTCGATACAACACAAGCATAATCATCGTATCCGCACTGCCGCACAGCACCGAACCAATCATGAATAAAATAATGCCTACCGCAAATACACGCTTGCGCCCAAACAAATCCGACAACCTGCCAGCTACCGGCGCCAGCACGGTCGAAAAAATCATATAGCTGGCGAACGTCCAGGCGTACAGCTCCAGCTTTCCTAACTCCTTCGCAATGACCGGCATCGTCGTATTGACGATTGTACTGTCCATCGAAGCAACCAGCATCGCCATGACGATGCTGGCCATAACGCTATATTTTCCTCTCAAATTGAATCTCTCCTTTAGAGGTCGTTCAAAAAGTCCCCTTTTGAACACATCCTTTAAGTTCATGCCAAGCAAAGCGAAGAGGCCGCTCGCGCGACCTCCCCTCCCGATCCGAGACGGATCAATGGTTTGTTCTTAGCCTCTCGAAGACAGAAGCTCGGCAAGCGTCCGAACCATAACGCCCGTTGCGCCTTTGGACTCCCAGTTGCGAGCCGAATTGAGCCACGACGTACCTGCGATATCCAAGTGCACCCACGGACGATCTTCAGCGAACGCGCCGACGAACAGGCCCCCTGTAATGGCACCGCCAAGTCGTCCACCACTGTTCTTCATGTCAGCTGCATCACTGTCCAGCTGCTTCTTATATTCCGGATATGATGGCAGCGGCCAGATCCGTTCGCCGGATTGGCGACCTGCGCGAATAACATCTTGAATGAGCAGTTCATCGTTGCCGACTGCGCCTGTCGCTAAGTTGCCAAGCGCTGTTTCCACGGCACCCGTCAACGTCGCTACATCAATCAGCCGCGTCGCGCCACGCTGCACCGCTGTAGTGACCGCATCTGCAAGCACAAGGCGGCCTTCCGCGTCCGTATTGACGACCTCGACCGTCTTGCCGCTCATCGTCACGATGACGTCGCCCGGCTTCAATGCACGATCCGATGGCATATTCTCTGCTGCTGCAATAACAGCAAGCACGTTCACCTTCGGCTTCAGCTCGCCGATAATGCGCATTGCACCAAGAACAGCAGCTGCGCCGCCCATATCACCGATCATCTCTTCCATGCCTTCAGCACGTTTAAGCGAAATACCACCCGTATCGAACGTGATGCCCTTGCCGATGATCGCCCATACCTCTTTGCTATCGGGTGCGCCTTCATAATGCAGCACGATCATGCGCGGCGGGTTCGAGCTGCCTTTACCGACGCCAATGAGACCGCCCATCCCATGCTCAACGATCGTATACTCATCCATGATCTCAACGTCGAAATCATACCGGTGGCCGATTTCTTCTGCATACTCAGCCAGCCCTTCCGGCACCAGCTCATTGCCTGGCATATTCGTCAGATCCCGTGCGAAGATCGCACCGTCCGCGAACAGCTCGCCTCTCTTCATGCCTGACGACCAGCGCGCAGCAGCTGAATCATCTTCCTGTACATCAGCTTCTGGCACAAACTGAATCGCAATTGCCTCTGTTTCCGTACTTGCATGCTTTGCTTTGCGCTTCGGACGTTCGTACCAGCCGAGCACAATCCCTTCAACGAGCGATTGCGCCGCACGCTCTGGTTGGCAATCCGCCGTGCCTTGAAGCAGCGATTGCGGCAGCAGCACCTTCACAGCGCGAGCACGCAGCTTCTTCAAGCTTTTCGCCGCAGATGCCCCCAGATCTCGAAGCTCATCGGCAGCAGCACCACCGCTGAAGCCGACTGCCAGCACACCGCTGCCTTCGTGCAGACCAAGCGTCGCGATCGCTTCCTTCTGCCCTTTCTCCCCAGTAAACAATCCTCTTGCATGCAGTCTCCGAATCTCTGCATCCAGCTGCGGCTGAATGAATGCTGCATCATTCTCCAGCTGTGTCCGCGAAATAAATTTTACGACTACGTCCGGCGCCTGCGCCGAATTCGCCCCGTATGTAAACTGGAATTTCATTCTCTATCATCCTTTCATTCCCTATAAGAGGTTGCGGAGTCCGGAGGTTATGCTTCCGATGTAGGTTTCCGCTGGAAACCTTGTACATGTAGGGTTTGCCTACACTCCGTTCCTCCTGAAGTTATTTGCGATACTTCAAGTGTTACTACCTGCGAGCAAATAACAGCTTCGTAAGCATAAGCTATTCAGGTTCTTGCAATCTTCTCGGTGCTGACAACCGAACTTTTTGAACTCGCATTATAAAAAAAGAATCGGGATCTATCTATCCCGATTCTAAGGCTTTATCCGATCAATGGCAAATGAATCGTAAACGCTGTCCCTTCGCCAGGCTTGCTGTCTACGCCTATCGAGCCGCCATGGTTGCGGATAATTCGATAGCTGACGGATAGACCAAGCCCTGTTCCCGCTTCCTTCGTCGTGAAGAACGGATCGAAAAGCCGATTCAGCGTCGCGCGATCCATCCCTTTGCCGTTGTCGCGAACGATAATTTCAACCCCGTTACTCGACCGATGAACGATAATATCGATAAGCCCGTTGCGAACACCGCTAACATCCTCAATAGCGTCGAGCGAATTTTTGACAATATTCAATATGACCTGTTTAACCTGTTTCACATCAATCGACACCATCATCGATTCTTCGTACGCTTCGAGCTGAATCATGCAGCCGCGCATGAGCGCTTCGCTCTCCGTCAGCAATATGACTTCCTTCAGCAAAGCAGTTATCGATATCTCTTGCTTCATCGGAGCGGTCGGTTTGGACGAATTAAGAAATTCATAAATAATATCGTTAGCACGGTCGATCTCAGCAACGATAATTCGCGCATACTCGTCCTTGCCCAGCTGCAGCAAATGGGGACGAAGAAGCTGGATAAACCCACGTATCGACGTTAACGGGTTACGAATTTCGTGCGCGATCGCCGCTGCGATTTTGCCAAGCATCGCAAGCTTATCGTTCTGATAAGCGGTATGTTCAATCGCTTTATATTCGGATACATCCTTGACGCTGATTAGAAAATCGCCTTCAAGCTGATCACCATATGTAATAGTCGTTAGAAAATGTCGGCCTTTATTGTCTTGGAACTCGAAATAAGGATTTCGTCTCATAATCGTCTCTTTATACAGACGAATGATCATTTTGCGCATGCTGCGCTTGAGCTTCGGATGCAGCATCAAGCCCCGCAGCGTACAGCCAACAAGTGCTTTACGCGGCAAATCCAACATACGGGCAAGCATCAAGTTGACGAATGTCAGCGTTCCGCTGCTATCGAACAACGCAATGCCAGAGTCCATATGCTGCAGCACATTCTCATATTTGCTTCGTACTCGCTCCGATGAACGATGAGACTTAAACAGCATCTCTCTCATTTCCGTAATCTTCTGCTCCGTCGATTTCTCGGTATCGTTACGGAAGCGATACGCAACCATCAATTCGATCAAGAAGCTGAATGAACGATTATGGAGCTTGCCTACATCCTCCTGCTCCATGTTCATTGCAAGCGCTTGTACACATTCGGCATGAACTGCGACGATCTCCTCTGGATGAATGTTCCCTAACATCTTGCCAAGCTCAGTTGCTTGGTACAGGGAAGCCTCACTCTCGCTGCGAATATATTCGGCAAGCGCAGGAAAATAGCGCCTACGAATCGCTTGCATAATTACTCCTCCCCGGCAGCAAGAACATACGGACCAGCCTGCTTCTCCAACCCTTTGAACGACTTCAACCATTTGCGAAATACGATCGTAGTACCTCTTGCTTCGTGATAGTGCACTTCAAAATCATCAACCCAATGCTGCAGCCAATTCGAATTGATTAGGCTCATATCTGTCGAATGATCATAAAGGCGTACCTCGACCCCTGATTCGAACCAGCTCCGATGAATCGACTTCATAACCATATGTCCGCGATGCGTGGATTCTAATAATTGATAGGCTAGCTCCGATATCGTAAATGCAATGCGAGTCTGGTCGACATTTGAAAACCCAACGCTTCTGGCAAGCTCTCTCCCCTGCTGTCTAGCTTTGATTGCATCTATCAGCTCATTCATGAGGAACATGTCCATCATTGCATCGCTCTCCCGTCTAATTCGTCACTCCTGCACCGCTTCAGACAGACGATTACATCCTGCGACTTGTACTCATATGATGTATGAAACTGGAATACTTGTCAATCAGAGATCTTGTCGAAAATTGGTGCGCCGCGCGCTTACAGGGACCGATTATCGCTCCATTTTCGAAAACGTTTACATATTTATAAAGGAGTCGACAGAGCACTCCCTAATCAGACGGAAAGAGAAACGATGCCGCTCGCTGTGCTTGCGACCTGGAATCCTTTCTCTCTCCCTCCTAATTCAGTCCTTGCTGTTATCGCTCTGGCCTTTATCATTGTTGTTGCTATTGCTGTTTTTGCTGTTATTACTGTTATTACTGCTATTACCATTACTATTACCATTATTCTTGTTGCTATTATTGTCTTTATTGTTGTTCTGACTGCTGTTGTTGTTCTTGCTGCTGTCATTATTCTTGTTGTCACTGTCTTTGCTGGTGTTCTTATTATCATTGGTTTTATTGTCACTGTTCTTGCTGTTCGTGCTATCGGTGCTTTTGCCATTGTTGTTCTTGCTGCTATTACTGCCATTGTTAGTGCTGCTCTTGCTGTCGTCGTTCTTGTCGCTGCTGCTGTTGCCGCTATTGCTTCCGCTGTTCGAAGAATTACTTGTATTGTTGTTCTGTTTACCGCTGCTGCTATTGTTAACCCCGTTATTATTTATAGAGTTGTTAGGATTGTTGTTCCCCTTATTGTAACCGGGCTTTACAGTTGGGCGACTATCCTTGCCTTGCTCGTTTTGCTTCAATCCAGACTGTTCGTTTCCGGATGGTTTCGGTGGGTTAGGTTTAATATTTTCGTGCTTCCCGCCGTTTTTCTTCGCCGCACGTTCAGCTCTTGCCTTAGCCCGCTTCTCCCGTTCCAGCAGTGCCTTCAGCGCTTCCTTCTCCTGTTTATTGGAGGCAGCCTTATCCTTCAATTCCGACTGCTTATCGTCTGTACTCGCAGCTTCAGGTTCAGGCGTCGATGTTGTTGCTCCAGTTGCTCCAGTTGCTTCAGTTGCTGCAGTTTTCTTCTGCTTCGAAGACACGATCGACTGAACGCCGCCCTCTGATGCCGTCCATTCTTGAATCGATTGATCCTTGAGTGAATCAAGCTTCATCTCTGGATTTTGGCTCTTCGCCATCAAATAAACAGCCATTTTCCCTGTCGATACACCATTCTTCTTCGCCTCTTCCCGAACCTCCTTCGGTACAGAGAGCACTGTTACATTCTCGATAGACGGAACAACCTTATTAACAGCTTCATGAATATCCGACTCCAGCTGAACCTCGAACTGATCCGGATCATCCAGCTTATCGCCAACGACGACGCTCGCAATGACGATATCATGATCTTCTGCAGCCAGAGCGTCTGCGTTGCTTGCCGCCGTCTTCTCAACGAGTGACGCTACGACATCAGCCGCTTTCTCTCCCTTGTAAGCAATACCGCTCGCAAGCTGCTTCCCTTCCTCGTTAAGTCCACGTAGCTCACGTACTTCCTCTTCATCGTTAATACCTAACTCAATGCTCGGATTAACATCAAGCGTGACATACGCAACAATGGGCTCCGCCTTTGAGGTTGGCACCATGACGATTGGAAACAGGAGCAGAACAACAAGTGCCGCTGCTGACCATGTCCACGCACGACGTGGTACACGCCGCCTGCTTACAAGCTCAATCTCATCGCCGATATCGATGTCAGCTCGACCGGAACGCGGCACACGCCGAAACTCGCCGCTTGGCGTTAGAACAATGAGATGCTTCTCGCTCATCTCCATTACGATTGCTCGTCTGCTCACCATTTCACCTCCTGTGCTGTATGCTGCTTGATTGCCTGTGGTGGCGTTTGTTGAACATAAGCCTGTATATAGGGGTAGTTGCCCTTATGAATCACGGCGAGTGCAATAATATACTTACGATTGCGTTCAATGGTCTTGCGTGAAACGCCGGCTTGCTCGGCCAGCTCTGTAACCGGAAGCCTCCCTTTGTCCATAATGGAATCGTAGAAACGAGCTTCAGTCGCCATGCGTCCTATGCCGAACAACATCGCGCGCGTGTCCGTATGCTTCGGAGCTTGGTCAACCAAATCCGAGAACGCAATGCCAAACTGCTGCAGCTTAGCGGACAACTCCAAAATTTCCTGCTTCCGCTCTTCCTTCTCTCGATCGCGAGAATATTGCTGCTGCGCCTGACTTGTCTCGATCGGGTTCGTAACCGTCTGCTCGTCATCCTCCATATCGAATGCACTGTATGGAACCGACTGCGTGTGACGCTGCTCCTTACGCACATAGTCAATGAGCCGTCTGCGTATGACCGTTTCGGCGAAGCCCAAAAACGACCGGCCTGCGGATGAAGAAAAACCGTCAATCGCTTCATTAAAAGCGATAAGTGCAACGCTGTACTCATCATCCTGAACCGGATCGATATAGCGCTTGCTGAATTGGCTCGTTACTTTGAGGATGTAGGGCTCGTATTGCGCAATAAGCTCCGCTCTAGCCTGCTCATCGCCACTGCGAATCCGCTCGATTGTTTGCTCCGGCGTGTCAGCCGTCTGCTTCTTTGAAGACCGTTCGCCGCTTACTTTGCTGATGAACCTTTTGAAGAGTACAAGCAGCAACCGTGTCACCTCACTTACATCATTCGTTTGCCCCTCAATAAATGAGGGGGTTCTCATAATTGTTTTGAGAAACCTTTTTTCAAAGGCTCTCGAATTAGTTATCGGAATCTATGCTATGTAAAAAGAGCCCCCGAAACCGGAGGCTCACGATCCAACCTTACAAGTTTTCCGTTAAGACAATAGTCGTTGGCGCAGCTTCGTACGTCTTGCGCTTAATACGCCGAGCCGTTTCTTTAGGTCATTTTCCCAATCTGAATCGTCGATTTGCTTGGCAACAGAAAGAAGATCAAGCGCCATATCAATCTGACTGACAACGATGTCGAGAGGATCTTCATTCTCATTGTTCACGCAATTCTCGAAGAGCACCTTCACGTCTTTATCGACGTAATCCTGGAAATCGATTTCGGACGCGCCGTCACCATGTGCAAAATCAGCCAACACTTCGTACTCATTCTCAACCATATGATGAACCTCAACCCGTTGGCATACCGGACAGAACGTAATCGGAACGTTATGAATGTGTGTGCGGAAATGTTTGAGTGTTCCTTTCGCGCCGATCATGCTTGCTCCACAGCAAAAACTCATCGACTCTCACCTCTTCGCGTTCGTCCAATTTATGGACGATCATTAAGGCTTTAAGGTTGCACAAATAGAAATCTACCCTAAACGTATTCGCTTCCGCCGCACGAAATTCCTGCCAACTTTACATTCCAATTATAGGAAAGCAAGAAATGGCCTTCTTAGAATTAAAAAAACGGCATTGTCCGCGTAGTTGCAGACGATGCCGTTCTTCTCTATCCATGCATTAATTCGTACTCAGCGTACTCTGACCAGGCTTCCAGTTGATCGGACATAAGCCGCCAGACTGCAGTGCTTGCAGCACCCGCAGCGTCTCATCGACACTACGTCCCACATTGTTGTGGTTCACAACCTGATACATCATTTCCCCTTCCGGGTTCATAATGAACAGGCCACGAAGCGCTACACCCTCTTCTTCGATCAACACGCCATACGCCCGAGCAACATTCTTCGTAATGTCCGAGGCAAGCGGAAAGTTTAACTTCCCGACGCCGTTATCGCCGGGGTCGGTACGAATCCAAGCACGATGGCTGTGGATGCTGTCCGTACTGACGCCAAGCACTTCGGTGTTCAGACTTTGGAATTGCGGATAGGCCACGCTCAATGCTGTAATTTCCGTCGGACAGACGAACGTGAAATCAAGCGGGTAAAAAAACAGGACGAGCCATTTGCCTCGGTAATCAGCTAAAGACACTTTGCCAAATCGCTCGCCGTCTCCAGATGCCGTCTCCATGTTAAAAGGTGGCGCCTGTCGGCCTACCAGTCGTTCCGCCATCATCGAACAACCTCCTTGTTGCCACGATTCCCCCGTCAACAAGAATGGTATCATCCCGATTAGAAGCCGGTCAATGCGAGTGCCTGTACGAAATTACGATTGCATTCAATCGATTACTTCACCATTGCAGCAACGATCAGATCGCCCATTGCCGTCGTGCCGATTGCTTTGCTCTTATCGACAGCGATATCGCCCGTGCGGTGACCAGCATCGAGAACGGACTTAACAGCGTCTTCGATGAGTTGTGCTGCTTCATGGTAGCCGAACGTCAGGCGGTACATGAGCGCAACCGACAGAATCGTTGCGATTGGGTTCGAGATGCCTTGACCTGCGATGTCAGGAGCGGAACCGTGTACTGGCTCGTACAGGCCGAAGCTGCCTTCGCCCATCGATGCGGAAGACAACATGCCGATCGAGCCCGTCAGCATTGCTGCTTCGTCGCTCAGGATGTCGCCGAACATGTTCTCCGTTACGATAACGTCGAAGCTTGCAGGACGGCGGAGCAATTGCATTGCGCAGTTGTCTACAAGCACGTGCTCGAGCTCAACGTCCGGATACTCAGGAGCGATCCGGTTTACAACTTCACGCCACAGACGGGACGTCTCAAGAACGTTCGCTTTGTCAACCGACGCCAGCTTTTTGCGGCGCGTTTGTGCGATTTCGAACGCTTGGCGAACGATACGCTCAACTTCTTGTACATTGTATACGCAAGTATCAACTGCTTCTTGACCGTTCGCGCCTTCACGACGGAACTTCTCGCCGAAGTAGATACCGCCCGTCAGCTCACGAACAACGATCAGGTCCGTGCCTTCGAGAACTTCTGGCTTCAGTGTCGAAGCATCCATCAAGCAGTCAAATACGTTAGCTGGACGAATGTTGGAGAACAGGCCGAGTGCTTTGCGAATGCCGAGCAGACCCGTTTCTGGACGAAGCTCTTTGGAGTTGTTGTCCCATTTAGGACCGCCAACTGCGCCAAGCAGAACAGCGTCAGCTGCTTTACAAATATCAAGCGTTTCTTGCGGAAGCGGCGTGCCTTTCTCGTCGATAGCGATACCGCCGAACAGGCCATGTTCGAACTCGAATTGGTAGCCGAACAGCTCCTCCGTCTTCTTCATTACTTTAAGCGCTTCGCCGACAACCTCTGGTCCGATGCCGTCACCGGCGATAACCGCGATTTTTTTCACGTCTGCCATAATCGTATAGACACTCCTCTTCTAATTTACACTATGAAAATTTCATGCTCCCTACAGTTTACCCTAAACCACTGCTCTGAGGAAAGATATAAAAGCTATCGCGTTTATAGTCTGTGCCTATCACGCCTTCAGCTTCGCTTTCCACTTCGCATTAATCCAGCTAATGCTCATCGAAATAATGCCCAGCGCCAGGAACACGATGATTTTGTAGATGGAGTCTTCGCCGCTCAGGTCGAGCAGGATTGCCTTCAATGCAACGATTACAAGGACAGCCGATCCGAACCAGCGGAAAATGCGTTGGCTGCTATATGCCCCCCAGACAAAGAGCAGCAGCGCATGAATGGCCCATACAACCGACAGGAACAAGTCTACATGACCTGACCAGTGATATTCATCGAACCAATCCATGACTTGGATCGTCAGCAAACCGCCAACAATCAAATGACCTGCAATGGCGTATACGACCGAGATAAATGACTGGAATTCTGGCGTTGGTGCAACTGCCGCATAGGTTACTTTCCTCGACATATAGAAGCCAAGTGCTGCAAGAGCAATCCAAGCCAATGCACCTCCGTTGAGGAATGGCACATACATATCGCCAAACCAATTGAGCCGCGGAACATCCCACGCAGTGCTGAACCAGTACAAGCCTGTCACGAGCCAGATGAATGTGCCGGAAGCAAGCAGCCAATCGTTGCGAAGGCGGCGGCCCAGCCATACCACTACGGCAGCGATCGCAACCCAGATGAATACGGCAACGAGCGGACGGTACAATGAGCCGGTGCCAAGGCCAGAAGCGCCGATAAGCAATGCAATGGCGCCGAGCGCCCCATGGATATAGCCAGCGGCAGCAGGTTTCGCTGCCGTGCCTTTAATGCGGTATAGCAGCAATGCCAGCGATCCATATGCCACGCCGATCACGAGCATTAGGGTGGTCATGCTGGCGTGACTTTGCAGCAAACCTGCCGCCCACGCTCCGAACAAAACCGTATTCGCGAAGCTGATGTAGATATCCGTGCAGAGGAAGCTGTTATGCGTCCGCCAGGCAGCAGCGTAGAATGCAATCAAATAGAAGACGAAGGCAGCGATCAAGTAGCGCATCGGCATGCTCCACCAGCCATCCGAAATCGGATCGAAGTGGACATAATAAACCGCGTACAGCAGCCAAGTGAATCCGAATGATGTCCAGCGAAGTTCTACCCAGCTTTTCGCGATGCTGACAGCAAACATAACCGCATTGATGACTAGCAAGTACAGAAACAGCTGCAGCACTTGATCCGATTCCGGACGCATAACGAGTGGTGCCATCATAGCTCCGGCAAGCGATACGATCATCAACATGCGGGAATTGCGCACATAGGCGTAGGATGCAATCGCAACTGTAATGATCGACATCACGATAAGGACGAGCATCGGTTCCCACAATCCGGTGTAGATACCCGCGTATGCCGACGTGGAGTACCAAACCGCCGCGCCAAGGCCGGCGCCGATTTCGCCTGCCAGCGCTATAGATCCGCCTCTTCTATGGAGCGCGAGTCCAACGCCCCCTGCCGCTGCTCCAACGAGCAGTCCAGCACCAATCTTGATCGGATCCGTGATCCAGCCTTGATCCGAACCATATTTTAACAGCGTAATGAATGACACAAGAACGAATACAGCACCCAGTACCGTCGTCCAATGCTTCTTCCATGCTTCCATCCTGCAAGCGCCCCCTACTTGGGAAGATTGTTTAGGATCAGGTCCTAACAACCTTAATTTACCTTGCGGATGGAAGATGGAATAGTACCATCTTTGTATGGTACCGCGCCTAGGTCCTCCCTCTAGGGAGAACTCCAGGGGCTCGGCTCCTGGAACCCCGGTTTTGAATAATTATTAATTTCTGCCAAAATAAAGAGTTTCTACCCGCCTAAATCAACATTTCTACCCACCTAAATCCTCCCTGCTAGGGAGGACCCCATGGGTTTCCCAACCCCTGGACCCCGGAAGGAGAAACGTGAGATGAATAGAGGCGCGGATAAGTAACTGTCTGCTGGGAGTCGCGTGCCCCGTTGGGGCAAGCTTACTTTGGGTTGTGATAGAAAGCGTGTAGAGGGAAGAGTGCATGTAAGTATCTTAACTACCTATATACCTTCTGCTCGCCAACGTGCCAGTTAGGGTACTTTTTTGTATCCTAACCACCCGTCGTCCGATCATCGTGCATGATAGTGTATTTGTAAATATTCTAACTACCTTCCGCTCGCCAAGCGTGCCAGTTAGGATACTTTTTTGTATCCTAACCACCCGTCGTCCGATCATCGTGCATGATAGTGTATTTGTAAGTATCCTAAGCTTCTTGGAATCTAGGAATCTAGAATAAACCCATGTCCTTGGCCTTATCGGCTGCTTCTTTGCTGCTGCCGACGCCGAGTTTCTTTAGGATGTTGCCGACGTGGTTCTTTACTGTACGAATGGATAAGAAGGAGCGCTCGGCTATCTGTGATTGGCTGTGGCCGTCGTAGATCATGGATAGTACTTGCACTTCGGCCGGTGTGACTTGACGCTTGAACTGATCGACCTCATAGTCGCGCTCAACGCCGCGCAGACGCCGCAGCTCCTCCAACACCAGCTTTGCTGCTGACGCATCAATCTCGGAGCGGTCTGCTGCTGCGCGGCGTACGGCTGTAGGAATACCCGCGAAATCTGACTTCACTATATAGTTCACCGCACCTGCCCGCAGCGCATCGGATACGAAGCTGCCGTTTTCCATCGAGGTGAGCATAATAATCCGAGCAGATGACTGAACGGATAGCTGCTCTGCCAACTGCAAGCCTGCCGGGCTATCCGCCATCATAATATCGAGCAAAATAACAGACGGCTGCGAACTCGCGCACAGCGCCGCTGCTTGCTGCGGGTCACCTGTTTCAGCCACGACGGTCATGTCAAGCTCTGCATTGAGATAGGCTGACAGCCCTCTCCGCCAATCCTCATCATCCTCCACGAGCATGATGCGAATCGGAGTCTGCTGTTGTTCCAATACTCCTCACTCCTTACATCAGGATCTTTGAACGGAGTTCAAAGTCACTCCGCTTTACATCAGGACCTTTGAACGGAGTTCAAAGATCCTCTACTTAGCATTTTGCTATTTTCTTTGAACCTCACTGCCAGCAGGCATATTACTTGCTTTGTAAGCATGCATATCCCAAGACACCTGCATCGATCGCTTAACGGCTGGAAAAGCAAACGTAACCGACGTCCCTTGTCCCCGTTCGCTTCGAATTCGAAGCTCTCCGCCCTGACGGTTCATAAGCTGACTGCTATACGCAAGGCCTAGCCCGAAATTCATCGTTTTGCTGCTGCCCTTCGTCGTAAAGAACGGCTCTGTTACTTTATGCAAATGGCTTCGCTCAATACCGTGGCCCGTATCACTGATCTCAAGGATCGATCCGCGTTTGCCGCCTGTAAGCGTGATGGTTAGCTGCCCGCCACCAGGCATCGCCTCGATTGCATTGTTCAGGACGTTGCGAATAGCCTCCTCTGTCTGAGCAGCGTCAGCCAGAATTAAGATTGGGCCTGACTGTTCCGGAATGTTCAGAATTACGCTTACTTTCGACGTTGTCGCAGCGGACTCGATCATGGATGCCTGTCCACATACTACATCGGTTAAATTAACCGCAGCTGCTCGAAGCACAAGCTCCTGTGTCCGTTCATGCACACTGCGAATCATCGCTTCAATATGTTCAGCCGAGCGGATAATAACAGCAGCATCCTGCTGCAAATCTGCACCTTCCGCTCCAGCGCGCTTTATTTTATCAGCGAACAGCTTGATCTTCGCCATGTCGTTCTTGATCGCATGGTTCAACATCGCCGTTCCGCTTGTAATTGCCCGCATCGAATAGTCCAAACGGCGCCGCTCGATCATCAATTGAACGCCCATGAAGCCATATTTGAACAGTGAAATAATAAAAATGAGGAAAGCAATCGGAATCGACCATACGTTATAGCGCCACAGCCGATACACGCCGAACAGCGGCATCGCATAGTTCATCGCCAGCGCAAACAAGACAGCAGGCAGCACAGCTGCAGTCACGATCAAATGCGCACGCCGCTCCGCCGGATGATTCACCCGCTTCGTCAGCACAAGCACTGTACCGATCAGCATATAAGGAAGCGCCCAACAAGCCAGCGGGATGTAGGATACCGGATATCCACCTTCGATCGGAAGAGCAAACATGACCAATACCGGAATCAACGCCACCCACGGCAGCAGCTTGCTCAGCCGAGCAGGAATCACATTCGGATGATACCCTGCGCCGAATAACAAGTACGCATAAGGAAGCCCATAATAGCTCGTCCACGAACAACCTTGTTGGATATGCCGCAGCACAGCTGCCGTATGTACACCATCAGGGTCTATCTCATACCCCGTGATCCAGCCCTCCATTACAGACGCCAAAGCACCCGTCCCACCGCAAAATGCGACCAGCCCAAGCCACCGAAACGCCGCACTGTGTCGATTTATCACCACTAACAGCAGCGCCGCGATCCACAATACCGCCCAGACGATAAGCATCCCTGTTCTTCCTCTCTTAACTAGATAATATGCTATTCCATGAAGTCCCGGTATGCACAATTGTAAAGCGTGTCCCGAAGGGACGTAAGCGAGTATCTGCTCGCAAGATGTATTCGCTCGAACAAGTACGCAGACGAACAAAACGTACCTAGTCACAATCAACATTAAGCGTGTCCCGCAGGGACGACAAGCGAGCACACGTTCCACCGTACCTAGACCAGTCCTGCGGGTGTCCAGAGGGTGCAACCCTTGGGGCCCTCCCTCACAGGGAGGGTTTGGGTGGGTGAAGATTCACCCTGAGGGTTTGGGTGGGTAAAGACTCCCCCTCGAGGGGGACTAGGGAGTAAAACAAACAAAAAACTGCCAATCAATCATCATATAGATCATTGATCGGCAGTTCGAGTATTACTTATTATAGCTAATAGTTTCCGAGCAATCGGAAGCTATTACTTCTTGATCCAGTGCATAAGTTCACGGAGTTGACCGCCAACTTGCTCGATTGGATGCTCAGCTTCGCGGCGACGCGTAGCCGTCATCATTGCTTTGTTGGATTGGTTCTCGAGGATGAAGTCGCGTGCGAAGCGGCCGGATTGGATGTCATCCAGAACTGCTTTCATCGCTTTCTTCGTCTCGTCCGTTACAACGCGTGGGCCTGTAACGTAGTCGCCGTATTCAGCTGTGTTGGAGATGGAGTCACGCATCGAAGCGAGACCGCCTTCATACATCATGTCAACGATCAGCTTCAGCTCGTGCAAGCACTCGAAGTAAGCCATTTCTGGAGCATAGCCAGCTTCTGTAAGCGTTTCGAAGCCTGCTTTAACGAGTGCCGTAGCACCGCCGCAAAGTACAGCTTGCTCGCCGAACAGATCCGTTTCCGTCTCTTCGCGGAACGAAGTTTCGATAACGCCTGCACGCGTACAGCCGATACCTTTTGCATAAGCAAGGCCGATTGCTTTAGCGTTGCCCGTAGCGTCTTGCTCGATTGCGATCAGACCAGGAACGCCGAAGCCTTCAACATACGTACGACGAACCATGTGGCCCGGCGATTTTGGAGCTACGAGCAGAACGTCCGTGTCTTTGCTAGGAACGATTTGGCCGTAGTGAACGTTGAAGCCGTGGGAGAACATGAGCGCTGCGCCTTTTTTGAGGTTAGGCTCGATTTCTTCTTTGTATACTTTTGCTTGCGTTTCGTCTGGCATCAGGATTTGAACAACGTCAGCCACTTTAACTGCTTCACCAACAGTAAGTACTTCGAAACCGTCGTTTTTCGCTTTGTCAGCGGATTTACCAGGACGGAGGCCGATAATAACTTTCAGGCCGCTGTCGCGAAGGTTTTGTGCTTGTGCGTGACCTTGGGAGCCGTAGCCGATAACTGCGATTGTTTTGCCTGCGAGAACGCTTTGATCTGCGTCTTTTTCATAGTACAAAGTAACTGCCATTGTAGAATTGCCTCCTTTAAATTAAACCCTCATTGAGCGGGTGTTTAAACGGAGAAGCGGCGTTTGACGCATGAGCGTCCCGTCGTATTCCCTGCTTAAACACCCGCCCAAAGCGGGAATTTGCATAAATGGGTCCGATGCGGCTTGTCCCACATTCGGCTCTGGATTGAATACGATTATTGCTCGATAACTTGCGTCTGCCTATCTCTATTGTCTAGGATAAGCAGAATGATTTCAAACACCAAAACGTGGTGATTCGATGCTTACTTCACGCTGCCGCGAACCATCGCCGTAACGCCTGTGCGAGTCAGCTCACGGATGCCGTAAGGCTTGAGAAGCTCAACCATTGCGTCGATTTTCTCCGTATCGCCAACAACTTGTACGATCATCGACTGCGGGCCGATATCAACAACTGCCGCACGGAACGTCTCAACAACGCCAAGAATTTCTGGGCGAGCCGCAGGCTCCGCGCTCACTTTAATGAGCGCGAGCTCGCGGGCAACCATTGGGTTGCTGCTGACGTCGACAACTTTGATTACGTCGATCAGCTTATACAGCTGCTTCGTGATTTGCTCCAGCGTATTGCCATCGCCTGTTGTGACGATAACCATGCGGGACAGGCCTGGCTCTTCGCTGGAACCAACCGTAATGCTCTCGATATTAAAGCCGCGGCGACCGAACAAGCCAGATACACGCTGCAGAACGCCGGGCTGATCGTTGACGAGAATTGCTATTGTATGTTTTTTCATTCCGCATCCCCCAAGATCATGTCGTCGATCGTGTTTCCTTGCGTTACCATCGGATACACGTTCTCACCTTTACGGACGACGAATTCAACGACCGCAGGACCTGGATGACGAAGCGCCGCTTCCCATGCTTCACGCGCTTCTTCCTTGTTCGTAGCACGGAAGCCTTTTACCCCGTATGCATCCGCAAGCTTCACGAAATCCGGGCTGCCTGCCAGGTCGATGTGGCTGTAACGGTTGTCATAAATAATTTCCTGCCATTGACGAACCATGCCCAGCACTTGGTTGTTAATAATCGCGACTTTAACCGGAATGTTGTTGATGGCACAAATCGCGAGCTCTTGCGCGCACATCTGCATGCCGCCGTCACCGTTAATAGAGACAACTACGCGATCCGGATTCGCCATCTGAGCACCAATTGCCGACGGGAAGCCGAAGCCCATCGTACCGAGACCGCCCGATGTAACGAAAGAACGCGGTTTGTTGAATTTGTAATATTGAGCAGCCCACATCTGGTGCTGACCTACGTCTGTCGTGACGATCGCATCGCCGTTCGTCGTCTCGTGCAGCATTTCGATTACCCATTGTGGTTTGAGCTCTGTGTTCGAATCCACATACGTCATCGGGAATTCCGCCTTGAGCGCTGTGAGATGTTCACGCCATGCAGCAGCCTTAGCAGCCGGCTTCGCTTCAGCGTTTGCAGTCTCGAGCACCGTCTTCACATCGCCAACGATCGGAATGTCTGTCGGCACGTTCTTGCCGATCTCCGCTGGGTCAATATCAATGTGAACGATCTTCGCATTCGGAGCAAACCCGTCCAGCTTCATCGTTACGCGGTCGTCGAAACGTGCGCCGATGTTAATGAGCAGGTCCGAGCCTTGGATCGCTTTGTTCGAAGCGTAAGCGCCGTGCATACCTGGCATGCCTACCCACAGATCGTTGCCGCTTGGGAAACCGCCAAGACCAAGAAGCGTCGTCACAACTGGAATACCCGTCTTCGTTGCGAATTCAAGCAGTTCTTCATGAGCGCCGGAGTATACAACGCCGCCGCCTGCAAGAATGAGCGGACGTTCTGCTTCTTCGATTGCTTTGAGCATTTTGTCCACTTGCTGCTTCTTCGGCGCTACCGTTGGGTTATAGCCGCGCATGCTTACTTCGCCACTAGCTGGTTTGAAGAGCGTCTTCGCTGCGGATACGTCCTTCGGAATGTCGATCAGAACGGGACCTTTGCGACCCGTGTTCGCAATGTGGAATGCCTCATGAATGATGCGCGGCAGATCTTCAGCGTTGCGTACCAGGTAGCTGTGCTTTGTGATTGGCATCGTGATGCCAACGATGTCCGCTTCTTGGAATGCGTCCGTACCCATAGCGGATTGAACAACGTTACCCGTAATAACAACGAGAGGAACGGAATCCATATATGCCGTTGCGATACCCGTTACCAGGTTCGTTGCCCCTGGACCTGACGTTGCGATACATACGCCAACATTGCCGCTTGCACGAGCATAACCGTCCGCTGCGTGAATAGCGCCTTGTTCGTGGCGTGTCAGGATGTGATGGAAATCATCAAATCCGTGCATCGCATCGTAAATATATAAGACGGCGCCGCCCGGGTAGCCGAATACACACTCGACACCTTCAAGCACCAGACTACGAAGCAATATTTCGGAACCGGTAATGACCTCCGGTTTGCTCATTTTCTCGATCAGTTCTTGTTTCGAACGCAGTGTTGCGCCTTGCGTCGCCATCCTTCATCTCTCCTTTCATTAAACCAAACAACAAAACAACAAAAAAGCCTTCCGTCTCCGTCTACTCATATTCTGAGCTACGGGACGAAAGGCATTATCTTCCGTGGTACCACCCAATTTCGTTACGTACTTCGCAGTACGCAACCTCGGCAGGTAAAAACGGCGTGCACGCAAAACGCTTTTACCTTCAGCACAGTAACGTGTGCCACGCGATGCCCCCTAATACGCGAATCTGAATTCGCTTTTCAAGGGAATAGCTCCGAGGTGAGCTCGTCGAAAAGGGATTTTGGCGATGGTTGCAGCAAGTTCCATCCGCTCTCTGAGCAAAAGAGCCCTTAACACTTCGTCCTCATCATTGCCGATAACGTATTAGCTTAGAACCTATTATATGCTTGCGGTTACGGTTCGTCAAGCCTCGGATTCCCGCTTACGAAATCTTATGTATCGGATGCGCCGCAGGCGATCATACCGCATACACTACCGTAGCACAGTTAAGGAGGCTTTCATGGCCGTGAGCGTGTCCATTCGTCCAAGATCGCCGCGTCAGGATGATTCCGCAATTCTTCAACTCATCCGTGACGAGATCATTCCGTACTCTTACCTTTACTCCCTTCAGGACGCCCCTACGCAAGATGAGCTGCGCAAACGGCTTGATCTGGGAGCAACTTATTCCGCCGTCTTCCCATCGACAAGCAAGCCGTACGGCTTCGTCCATGCAGTAGCTCAGGGCCACCTTTTATATGTTGACCTACTTGCCGTACTTCCATCCTGCCGAAAACGTGGCGCGGGAAGGCTTCTGATGGAAAATGCGGAGTCTTATGGCATTGCAGTCGGCTGCCAGGAGGCACTTCTGTTCGTCGATGAAGGCAATGACGCGGCGCGGCGCTTCTATGAGAAGCTTGGCTACCGCGTCACCGGATTCTCAGACCGTGTACGCTGTTATGAGATGCGCAAGCCGTTCAGTGGGTTTGGCGTGCTAGGCATGAGTAGGCGTACAAGAAGAGGTTAATAATACCCGCCGCTCTTTGGTCCATACGGTCCGCCGCCGTATGGACCATACTGTCCACCTCCGTAAGGGCCGCCACCGCCATAGCCTTGGCCCTGACCACCGCCGTAGCCGCCATAGCCAGGGCCGCCGCCGTAGCCGCCGCCATACGGCGGGCAGCATTTTCCACCGCCGCCGCCCCAACCCCAGCCGCCGCCAGCAAACAAACCGATCGCCAGCAGATCAAACAAAATGAGCGGCAAAATCGCCCGCGTCTGCACGCCACCGCTATTGTTGCCAATTGTCTCTACATAAAGTGTATGATCATCAACACGCATGAGCCTGCCAACGACAGTCGTCCCGTCACGCTTCGTTGCGTAAATCGTTTTGCCAACCAGTTGCTTCGCCTCATACTCGGAAACATTGCGTTTCATAAAGAACACCCTCCCTTCCCGTAGTCCTGTAGACTATGTGAGGGGAGTACATTGTGCTTGTACGTTTGTACCGTTTCACCCCACCCAAACCCTTCCCTCGTAAGGGAGGGCTCCAAGGGCTCTGCCCTCTGGACACCCGAAGGACTGGTCTAGATACGCTGGTACGTATGCTTGCTTTTGTCCCTTTGGGACACGCTCTACGTTATATGGGACTAGGTACGGTTGTGTAATTGCACCATGTTCGAGATGGTGCATCATACGAGCGGGTACTCGCTTTTCGTCCCTGCGGGACACGCTTTACGTGTAGCAATCGAGTGACAAGAGAAGCAATTAACTGGTGGTCTTCAACATAGGAATCAATTCAGTTAAGGAATATACGATGTAGTCCGGGGTGCAATGCTCTGGGTGAGGTTTGTTTTTGCGATTAATCCATGCTGCCTTGATGCCGACGTTATGGGCACCTATGATGTCGTTGGTGAAGGAATCGCCGATGTGAAGAACTTCGAAGGGCTGCAGATTATAAGCAATCAATGCTTCTTGAAAGATATCAGCTCTTGGCTTATAGGATCTTACTTCTTCACTTGTAATGATTGAATTGAGTTGCATGTTGTTATGTTGTATAGCAGCCTCTATATCTCCACGATCAATGTTGGACACAATGACAGTCGGGACCTGAATAGCTCCCAAGAACTCGATCGTATCCTCGAACAGAGCTGGTGTTTGCCAATGCTCAAATAATATTTCACTTAATTCTCTAGGATTTTCACTCGATTGAACAAATGCAATTGTATCCTCAAGCGATGCGATCTCGATATCACGCTGCGTCTTGAAATCATGTCCATAGGCCAGATCAAGCCGACTCGAGAATGCATGCCACCAGTATCGCCCTATCTCCTTTGTGCTTGTAAGAACGGTTGACGAAGCCAGAATCCTATCGCATATCTCCTCAATAAACAGATCATCCTCATGAACGAGCGTTCCATAAAAATCTAGAAAAACAGCCTTATACATCTTGTTTTATCTCCCGTGATAAGAGCTTAGATTCAGAGCTTAGGCATTTCCAACTTTAGCCCCTCCTACGTTAGATGCATGTTTAGAAATGAAAGAGACTTTAGAATAAGAACTGGAAGCGCTTTAATATTCTTTCACTTCCCCTGCTCTATCAGCAAAGGAGGAACTATTATAATTTCAACATCTCACGGCCTGATGCTTCCCATTAGCCAGCCGCCAATAGCCTCGTGGGCAAATCAAGCTCATCTTATGTCCATCATTCTTCGGCAGCCTGCCAGTCTGGAATGGATCTACTCGCACTATATTCAGCTGGAGCTTCTTCAAGGCTTGTCCGGAGTAGATTATCTCATCAATTACACTTTTCCAGATGCACCTGAAGCCGTATGTCCCTGGCTGGAAGTCCGTCATGTTCCAAGGACAAGCATCGAGGGCAATATTGTGCCATGGCTGCAAGAACGCCTTATGGAAGGATACTACATCTACTTATTCCTAAATACCTATCACTTGCCCAGCTACTCCTCCTATCACGAAAGCGATTATGCACACGATCCACTTATCGTTGGTTTTGACAGCAGTGCCCACACCTTCGCTATCCGAGATTTCCATTCCAACCCCAAAGGCTATTTCAAATACGAAACATTTAACGTCGATTTTGCTTCACTGGAGAGGTCATATAACACGATGTCGGAGGACATGGATAAGCTCGGCGGTGTTCAGTTGCTCCGTGTCAACGCTAATTGCACGTATCAATTCGATTCAAAGCTTGCAGCTAACTCGATTGCAGACTATCTAGAAAGCAGGTGCTCCTATCCCAAAGTCCGCAACTGGCTCACCACACCTGTGTTTTCTTACGGTTTACAGCTATACGCCCATCTTTCTGAGCATTTTCGCAGCGTAGCAGAAGGCAAGGCCTCACCAGACTTCCGCCTGCTTCACGTGTTCCACGATCACAAGCTGCTCATGCGGCATAGACTCCACTTCATGGCGTACCAGAAGCACCTTATTCCCGAGCATCTTGCAGTTAATTACGACCAAGTACTCACAACCAGCCTGCGTCTACGAAGCATCGCCCTCAAATACTACCTCACCCGAGACACAAAATATCTTCATAAATGCGACCCACTCCTATCTGATTTACAAAATAAAGAGCACCAAACGCTGCTCGCCATCATCGACGCTCTCCGCTCCTGAAAAACAAAGGTAGCTGTAGCTCCACCACTAAAGTAAAGCGTGTCCCACAGGGACGTAAGCGAGTACCCGCACGTATGACGCGCCCGTCGAACTAGTCTGCAGACCCACAACCCTATCAAGTCTCCGTCAACATAAAGCGTATCCCGCAGGGACGACAAGCGAGCGCACGCTCCGACGTACCTAGACCAGTCCTGCGGGGTCCAGGGGGCCAGCCCCCGGAGCCCTCCCTCTAGAGGGAGGGTTTGGGTGGGTGCCTCACTCCCCCTTGAGGGGGCCAGTTGGGGTGAAACAAAAACGAGCCTCGCTCCACTTAAGGAACAAGGCTCGTACATCGCGTATATGACTACGCGTTGATTTTTTGTTTTGCTACGCCTGCAAGCGAGTTGAACGCGTTGATGTCGTTGACTGCGAGGTCAGCGAGGATCTTACGGTTAACTTCGATGCCAGCCAGCTTCAGGCCGTACATGAATTTGTTGTACGACAGACCGTTTTGACGCGCTGCTGCGTTGATACGAACGATCCACAGTTTGCGGAAGTCGCGTTTAACTTGGCGACGGTCGCGGTATGCATACAGCAACGATTTCATTACTTGCTCTTTAGCTGTTTTAAACAGGCGATGTTTCGAACCGAAGTAACCTTTCGCCAGCTTCAAAATCCGTTTACGACGACGAGCGCGGACGAAGCCGCCTTTAACTCTTGCCATGAGTGAAGACCTCCTGTAGGTTGTTTTAGTTTATAAAGTGCATCGCGAGTGCTCGCGATTATAGACTATTTCAGGTTAGCCAAACCTTGTTGAATACGACGAACGTCGCCAGCAGCCATGAGTGGTTGGCCAGCGAGAACGCGTTTTTGACGACCGGATTTGTGCGAAAGCAGGTGATTTCTGTACGCTTTGTAGCGTTTTACTTTGCCCGTACCAGTAATTTTGAAGCGGTCTTTCAGACTGCTGTGCGTTTTCATCTTAGGCATTCGAGTGTTCCTCCTTGAATTTATGTTAGCTTGTAGTTTTTGGCGCCAAAATCATGATCATACTGCGGCCTTCCAATTTAGGGAAACGCTCAACGCTGCATAATTCGGCGACTGCAACTTCTTTCGCAAGGCGGTCAAGGATACGCTGTCCGATCGCTGCGTGCGCGATTTCGCGACCGCGGTAACGAACAGAGCATTTGACTTTGTCGCCTTCCTTCAGAAACTTCACAACATTGCGCAGTTTCGTCTGGTAGTCGTTTTCTTCAATGTTCGAGCGGAACCATACTTCCTTCAGATCAACGATCTTCTGGTTCTTACGGGCTTCCTTCTCTTTCTTCTGCTGCTCATACCGGAACTTGCCGTAATCCATGATCCGACAAACTGGCGGTTTCGCCTGCGGTGCGACATTGACAAGATCCATGCTTGCATCGACTGCCAGTTGAAGAGCTTCGCGAATCGACATAACGCCGAGCTGCTCTCCCTCTGCTCCAACTACGCGAACCTCGCGAGCGCGGATTTCGTCATTGATCTGATGTTCTCTGCTAATAACGTGCCACCTCCAAATATTAGTTTCCACGCAATAAAAATGCGGGCCCATCAGGACCCGCATGCCATAACCATTCGTAAATGCATCTTCGTCATCATCGACGGTTGCAATGTTATCGATCGGTCGCATATAACCAGCCGGCGCGTAGCCATTAGGTGAGAAGCGGGTGCCTCTTCTTATTGCGATAAGTTTTAAATGTTACCGACTTACTATATCACAGCGGTGCAGATGAAGTCAACAACTTCGTGATGAAGCGATTAGCCCTGCTTGCTCTGCACTTCTTCCAGACGAATAACGCGTGTATGCTGCGTGTGGCTCCATTGCTTGTTGTTCTGCGTGAAGAACGCGTAGAACGTAATTGGCCACCACGACAACAGGAAGAACGGCAGCGTTAGCATATGTGCATACATTCTCCAGTTGCGTACATTCTCCAGAATGAGCGCCAGCGGGAACATGATTACAGATGCAGCAATTGCGACGATAGGCACCCACACTGGCAGGTGTTCATAGATCGACCCAAAGATGTTATCCGCCGGGATGATATTGTCGCCCCACAGAAGCGCCGTCAGCACGAAGCCAAGCAGCGTGTTGTATACCGAGATCGAGTACAGCGCCGCGTCAAACTTAATGAAGCTGCGTTCCTTGATGCTCGCCCACAGCAGCGGGAAGAAATAGTTGCGTGCAACATTGAAGTGACCTTGCATCCAACGCAGACGCTGGCGTGCAGAAGCACGGAACGATACCGGCTTCTCGTCATACACTTTCGCATCGTAGTTCAGTACCGGATGCACACCGCGTTTAATGCAGCGCATCGTAAATTCCAAGTCTTCGACGAGGCTCGTTGCGCCCCATCCCATATCCTTCAGCAGCTTCGAATCGAAGCACATACCTGTACCGCCGAGGAAGTTCGCCATCCGCAGATTGCGGCGCGACAGCTGCCACAGACGGTTGCAGTACCAGTACGTAATACCGTAAGCAGCCGTAACCCATGAGTCGTTCGGGTTTTTCGTATCGAGGTAACCTTGAATCACTTGGTGGCCTTCGCACAGATCGTCATTCATCAAATGCAGGAAGTCGCTGTTGCACAGGTTATCCGCATCAAACATAACGACGGCATCATATTGCTTTGGCATATTCCACAGTTCTTTGAGCATCCATTCAATCGCATAGCCTTTACCGCGCAGCGTCGAGTGGTTACGGACACATGCATGAACGCCTTCATAGCCGCGAACAACGTCGGCTGTGCCGTCCGTGCAGTTATCGCAAATTACAAAAATATCGTACAGTTCTCTCGGATAATCAAGCTTCAGCAAATTTTCAACCAGTGCGCCTACGACCTGCTCTTCATTGTGTGCAGCGACGAGTACAGCGAACGATTTTTTCGGTTCATGACGACGTTGTGTCTTCTTCCGATAAATTCCAAACAAAGCGAGTACAAACTGATAGACACCGATGAACACCAGCAAAATCTGGAACGCCATCATCAAAACATTCAACATTCTTGGTATTGCCCCCTTGAGACCCCATTTTTTGAATACAGCCCTTTTTTCTTTTTCTCTCTATTGTTTTCATTTTTCAACTTCCAGCACGATTGACAACCATTCCAAGCCCGTCTTTTCTCTCTTTATGCGGCACTTAGTGCATTTTGCACCGTACGGTCAGCTTTGTCAAAAACGGTTTGAGCGCCCATATCGTCATGAGCGCCAAGTAAAACGCTTCCATGGCGAGCAATTAACGACATTGCCTCATTTTCCGTCTGCATCCCTCTTATTTTCATCCATTTGCACCGTTTTTAATGCTTACGTCCGGCAAAATTGATCATGAATCCGCCACCATACGAAAAATTGTACAGTTTACGTTATAAAACGTTGCACCATTGTCTCTGTGTTTCCAGACTCAGCCTCCAGAAATTGCGACAGCAATCGTCCGAATATCGCGTCCCATGACTGATTCCGGCTATATGCGAGCCCTCTCGCGGAGAGACGTCCGCGCTCCTCTGGATCATGGTACAGGCGCTCCAACGCGTCTACGAATGAATCAACATGACCAGGGTCGCACAGTAAGCCGTTGACGCCATGCGTCACTGTGTCCGCAACACCTCCTGCTCTTGCGCCGATCACCGGCGCCCCGCACGCCATCGCCTCGAGCACGACATTACCGAACGTCTCCGTTGCAGAAGGGAACATGAATGCGTCTGCTGCTGCATACAGTTCCCGAAGAGCCGGCATCGATTGAAACCCGAGAAAATGAATCGGCAGCTGCTCGCGCGTAACGCGAGCGGCAAGCTCGCTTGCTGAAGGGCCGTCGCCGGCGATTAGCATGACCGCATCCGGATGGGATCGACGGAACTTGTCAAAGGCATCGATGGCAATCCCCACATCTTTTTCCGGCGACAGCCGTCCGACATACAATACCACGAATTGCTCTGGTGTAATCGTGCAGGAAGCAGGCAGCTCGAGCTCGCTCCGGTTGACACCTGGATAGAACTGATCTGCCTTGATTCCTCTAGGCCATACGAGAAGACGTTCTCCGCGCCATCCACGTCCGACAAGCTGCGCCTTCGTAGAAGGAGAGGGAACGAAGATCATCCTGCATTCGTGGTGAAACCATTCCATATATCTCCATAACAGCTTTGCCATCCATTGCAAATTGTAATACGGCAAGTAACGATCAAAATGTGTATGGTAGGAAGCAACGAGAGGAATTCGATATTTCTTGGCGTAGTGGATTCCGAACAGTCCCATATTGAATGGGGTGGCAACATGAATCAACGTTGGCTGGAACAGTTGAAGAGCACGGCGTACGGGAACGGGGTTAGGCACGGCCAGCCTGCATTCGGGGTATAAGAAGAATGGAAACGAGGTGAACCGCTGCACTTGAATAGACGTCTGCTGCGAGGTATGATCCATGGCTGGATCGGGGGCAAATACCATAACCTCAATACCTTGCCTTCGCAAAAAATCGGTCCAACGACCCAATGTTCGCGCAACTCCGTTCACTTCTGGCTCATACGTATCTGTAAATATCGCTAACCGCATCCTCGCTCCCCCATTTCCATCCGATCTGACCGCAGCTCTCAGCACTAATGTACGCTGCATAAACAGCGGCATGCCTACAATGTAACGGAATACTGTTTCCTTAGCGTCAATGGCGCATTAAGGGTTCATTAATATCAGATTTGCATCGCGATGACACAGCCGAAACAATCGGATGCTACATTGTGCGTGAGTCATATTCCACACAAAAAAACCGCTTCGCAATTTGCGAAGCGGCTTAATCTTAGCTAACGGAGGGATCGGTATGGAACGTATGATGGGGTGGCTCCGCTCTCGCGATCATCAAATGCTTATGATTGCGAACCGAAGACCCGCACACCGACTGCTGCAAGCAGGTCTTAGCCGTTGGCTTGAAACGATCACCCATATGGGCGGCGCTACATTTACACTCTGTACCGCACTGTGTGCGGCCATTGCAGGATCGGCAGCGTGGAGTATAGCAGGCTGGCAGTGCATTGCTGCCGTAGCGGTCAGCCACTTGCCCGTCGCTGTAATGAAACGACATTTTCGCAGGCTGCGGCCTTATCAGAAGCTTCCTAACATTAACGCGTGCCGTTCCCCGCTTCAGGACTCATCGTTCCCATCGGGACATACGACCGCGATCTTCGCTTGGCTTATTCCACTTATCGCTGCGGCCGGCGCTTCCGCCGTACTGCTCCTGCCCGCAGCCATCGTAGTTGGCTTGTCCGTCGCTTGGTCGCGCATGTACCTCGGATTGCATTATCCATCCGATGTGTTCGCGGGGGCCATGCTTGGTTCTGCCACAGCGGTCGGCATGCTGGAGCTATGGCCGATCCTGCTCTAATTGAATATTACTCGTCTGCCGATTCCGAGTCCTGCTCGTTATCGGCTTCTTCATTTGCTTCGACAGCTCTCGCCGCTTCTGCCGCTGCCGCATCTCGCTTCGCACTGCGATAAGCAGCAATCGCTTCATCGCCGATCAGTACCTCGATGCGATGAATATTTTGTCCACGATTAAAGAACTTCATCTCATATTCCGTCGGTACGAGGTCGTCGCGCAGCCCATCTTTATGCAGGTTCAGGGCGATATTGCGCGTGAGCAGCTCCATATCTGCGAAGCTGTTGAGCGAGTATTCGAACAACGACACCGAATCGGTCTTGAAATGAATTTCACCACGCGTATTCAATGCTTTCATATACTTGCTCACAAAACGCGGGTGCGTCAGACGACGGCGCGCATGCTTCGCCTTCGGCCACGGATCACTGAAGTTCAAATAAACGCGCTCCAGCTCATCTTCCGCAAAAATGTCTTCGACGAATTCGATGTTCGCCCGCAGCAGCGCCAGATTAGGCGGACTGTCCACGCCGCGCTCCGCCCAGATGCGGCGCGCTTTCTCGCTGGCACGGCGCACGAGTTCATCGTACATATCGACACCGATAAAATTAATGCCTGGATTACGGAAGCTCTGCGTGCTAATGAACTGTCCCTTGCCCATGCCGAGCTCGACATAAATCGGATTGTTATTGCCGAAAAATTCGTTCCAGCGTCCTTTATAGGCAGTACCGTCTAAGACGACAAGCTCCGGCTGGCTTTCTATGCTTTCCAATATTCCTTTTCTTCCACGTAAGCGCATGTTCTCTCGTCCTCCACATTGAACTAGCCCTAATTGTGCCGAAGATAAGCAAGAAAGTAAAGAGCCAGGCACAGCGGACAATGAAAAAGACAGCCCCGATGCTTCTGGACTGTCTCCATAGGAGTAAGCGTGTTCATGTGAACACCGCTTTATATTCTAGAATTCGTAAGCCGATTGGCTGCGGCCTTCGATCTCATAGGTCTGCTCCAGCACTTCATTAAGTTTCTTACGCGCTCCGACTTCAATCATATGGTTATTCGGAAAACGAGCGCCGGCCAGTACCATCAGTTCCTTAACCGTCAGTTCAACCTTCACTTTGTCTTCGCCGTGCGGAATTCTCAAATTCGTATTCATTACCCATCACCTCATCGATTTTTTCATTATAATTCCCAGAAAATCGACATTCTATATCACATGCTGCGATGTAAGGTTTCTACGAAGATTTCATTGATTTGTCGCACTTTTAATTTAACACATCATGTAAGGTTACGCAAGTGAAAACGGCTTATTTGGGCTCTTTATTTTCCAGCTGTTTTTTTGTCCAAATCGCACCTAGAACATGGAAATCGACCCCGAATTTCGATACAATGAACGGTAGCATGCGAGGGAATATACGTGTTTAAAGAGAAGGAGCTATTATGGC
Source organism: Paenibacillus cellulosilyticus (assembly GCF_003182255.1). Taxonomy (GTDB): domain Bacteria; phylum Bacillota; class Bacilli; order Paenibacillales; family Paenibacillaceae; genus Paenibacillus_T; species Paenibacillus_T cellulosilyticus. Next base: position 496,303 of record NZ_QGTQ01000002.1, read on the forward strand.
AGCTGCAAGCGATACCGTTGTGCCGAACTCGCCCGTAATGTGGGGAGACAAACGGTTTCATACATGGAATTATGAAATGAAGGAGCAATTCGGCGAGAAGGTGTTCAAGGTTACGTTGGACGCAGGGTTTACTTGCCCGAATCGCGACGGCTCGATAGCCAAAGGCGGCTGTACCTTCTGCAGCGCGCGGGGATCTGGCGACTTCGCTGGAAGCCGCCGAGATGATCTCGTCACGCAATTCAATAAGATTCGAGACCGTCAGCACTTGAAATGGCCAAATGCGAAGTACATCGGCTATTTCCAAGCGTATACGAATACGTATGCGCCGGTGGAGGAGCTGCGCGAATATTATGAAGTCATTTTGCAGCAGCCAGGCGTTGTTGGCCTGTCGATCGCGACGCGTCCTGACTGCCTGCCCGACGATGTAATCGACTATCTGGCCGAGCTGAACGAGCGGACGTATTTATGGCTGGAGATGGGGCTTCAGACGGTTCACGAATCGACGTCGGAGCTCATTAACCGAGCGCATGATACGGCTTGTTACGAGGATGCGGTCCGCCGTCTGCGCGCGCGGGGCATTCGCGTCTGCACGCATATTATCTACGGTCTCCCCCAGGAGACCCATGAGATGATGCTGGATACGCTGCGGGCCGTTTCTCGTATGGACGTGCAAGGGATTAAGATTCACCTGCTCCACCTCATGCGCAAGACGCCGATGGTGAAGCAGTACGAAGCCGGACTGCTGCAGTTTCTTGAGAAGGACGAATACATTAAGCTGATTGTCGATTCGCTGGAGCAGATGCCGCCGAACATGATTGTCCACCGGTTAACCGGCGACGCGCCTCGCGATCTGATTATCGGACCGATGTGGAGCATGAACAAGTGGGATGTACTCAATTCAATCGATAAGGAGCTTGTCCGCCGAGGAACGTGGCAGGGCAAGCTGTGGAAGGAGTGAGCGCATGGGCTTTCTATCCGTGCTCAGCATGGCACACCAGATGATTCGCGAACGGGTTCACCCAGGCGATATTGTGATTGATGCGACAGCAGGCAATGGCGTAGACACCCGCTTCCTCGCTGAGCTTGTTGGGCCTCGCGGCGTCGCCTATGCCTTCGATATTCAAGAAGCAGCGATTACAGCGACGCGCAAGCGGCTGGAGCCCCTTGAGGAACAGCTCCTGCTGCCCGACCTTCGACTCGTGTACGACAGCCACGAAGCGATGACCCGGCACGTGGAGGCGGATCATGCCGGGAACGTCGCAGCAGCGATGTTCAATCTCGGCTATTTGCCGGGAGCAGATCCGTCTGTTATCACGAAGACGGACAGCTCGATAGCCGCACTGGAGGCTGCGGTGTCGCTAATGAAACCGGGCGGCATCATCACCTGTGTGCTCTATCCCGGCCATCCCGGCGGCGGCGATGAAGCCGAAGCGGTGCTGCAATGGGCACAAGCGCTGCCTTCAGCAGAAGGACAAGCTGTCCTGTACCGTATGGCGCAGAAGCCCACGGCGCCGTTCCTCGTTGCGATCGAGCGAAGCCGGAAGCAATAGTGAAGTTATTTTATCCAATTCCATCGGGAGGTTTTGTTCATGGCTATTCGTAAAATCGAGCACGTAGGCGTTAGAGTAATCAATTTGGAGCAATCCATCGCATTCTACACGAAGGTGCTCGGTCTGGTGCATCGCAATACGCTCGTTCCAGGCAATGGAACTGTACGGCTTGGCTTCCTTGCATTCGCAGGCCACGAGGAAACCGAGGTTGAGCTGATCGAGAACGCGAAAGAGTTCCCAGCAGAAGGCAAAGTTCATCATCTCGCTTTCACGGTCGACGATGTGGAAGCCGAGTTCGTCCGTATCAAGGAGCTGAATGTACCGCTCCGCGACACCGAGATTACAACGCTGCCGGACGGCAGCCGCTACTTCTTCTTCTACGGTCCTGACGGCGAGCTGCTGGAGCTGTTCCAGCCTGGCGCACGCTAAGACCATATAGACGCCCCAGTACAAACATCCTGCTCATTCCGACATCATGTCTCTAACCCGAAGTGGATACTGCTATCCAATCCTTATTCCGTTCATTCAAGGAGAGAGAAACGATGACGAACACAATGATCAAACCATATCCGCTGCTGTTCCAGCCAGAGATGAAGGAACGTATTTGGGGCGGCCGAGCACTTGCACAGTTCGGGCTCGAACTGCCGGAAGGGTCAATCGGCGAAGGCTGGATGATCGGCGACCATCCGAACGGCACGACGACCGTATTGAACGGCCCGTTGGCTGGAACAGGTCTCGATGCGATACGCGAGCATTATGGCAAGGAATGGTTCGGTACGAAGGGCTTCTCCGAGCGTAACGGCCGCTTCCCGCTGCTGATCAAGCTGCTCGATTGCAACGATGATTTGTCCGTTCAGGTGCATCCGACGGATACCTATGACGGACTGCCAGAAGGCGAGCTTGGCAAGACGGAGATGTGGTACATCCTGGATGCGAAGCCTGGTGCGACGATTGTCTACGGCTTAAAAGAAGGCGTTGATCGTGCTGCCATGGAGGCTGCAATCGCAGAAGGACGCATTATGGATACGCTGCAGGTCGTTCCTGTCGAAGCTGGCGATGCGTTCTATATACCTGCCGGCACGGTTCACGCGTTGTGCTCTGGTGTTGTCGTTGCAGAGATTCAGCAAAACTCCGATACGACATACCGGCTCTACGATTACGACCGACCGGGGCTCGACGGCAAGCTTCGTGAGCTGCACGTCGAGGCTTCGCTTAATGTCATTGCCTACGAAGGCGCTGGCGCACAGCGGATGAAGACCGATGGCATTCGGCCGGGTGAATGGCTGACGATTGCGAGCTCGCCGTATTTTATCGTTGAGAAAGGCATTGTGATTGAACCGCTTGCACTAAAAACTACGCCAGAAAGCTTCGTCATTCTCGTCGTGGCCGACGGTCAAGGTACGATAAGCTGGAATGAAGGGGTTGAGCGGCTGGCGCTCCGATCAGGCCAATGCCTCCTGCTTCCCGCAAGCCTCGGCGGTTATACGGTGGATGGCAGCATGACCGTGCTGAGAAGCATGGTGCCTTAAACAAGGAGCTCATACCATACAGCAGCGGAGTACCGCCTCAGACGGCGATACCCGCTGCTGTTTTTATTTTCCACGATATAAGCCTACTGTCAGCTGCGGTTATGTCTCCCCCATTCGGAAAACAATAGGTACGATTCATTATCGACATTGTGCCTAGGGGGTCATCATGCGCACCATCCTATCCATCTACACTGCAGACGTCAGAAGCATGTTCAAGTCCCGCAGACTAACCATGCTGGTCGTAGCACTCATGCTGCTGCCTTCCGCCTACGCTTGGATTAATATTAAAGCCGTCTGGGACCCATACAGCAATACGACTGGTATTCCTGTCGCAATCGTCAATGAAGATACAGGCGCACAGATCGAAGGTAAAGCGATCAATGTCGGGGATGAAACCGTCAATGGACTGAAGAGCAATCCCAAGCTGGGCTGGGCGTTCGTTGACCGTGCGGAGGCAGAGCGTGGTGTCCATTATGGTGATTACTACGCCTACCTCATTATCCCGAGCGACTTCTCCGCGAAGCTTGCAAGCATTCTAGAAGCCGAACCCCAGCAGCCGACCATTACATACGCCATTAACGAAAAAGTGAACGCATTAGCGCCGAAGATTACCAGCTCCGGCGCAACCGGTATAACGGATCAGATCAGCAAGTCGTTCACGCAAACGGTCAGTGACGCTGTGCTTACCGCCTTTCATACAGCCGGAATCGAGCTCCAGAAGGAGCTGCCTACGATTCAAAAAGTAGAGAACGGCATCCTTGAGCTCGAGAAGGCTTTGCCTCAGATCGAAGCGCTCGGCCAAGGGGCAATCGCACTGGAAGCCAAGCTGCCGTCGATCAAGCAGAAGATTGACAAGGTGATCGCGCTGCAGCAGCATATTCCCGACCTGAATAAGGCTGGGGATGCGATTATGAAGCTGGAGACGGATTTGCCCAAAATAAAGGAAGCGTTGGATAGTCTAACCGCTCTTCGCGATAAAGCAACCAGCCTGCAAACCATTCCAACAGCCTTAACCGACATGGAAGATCGTCTGGCCACTATCGATGCCAATCTAAGAAAAGCAATTGAAGATGCGAACAAGACAGTGGCAGCGACGAATGCGAACGGCACGGATGAAGGGGCTACCATCATTGCTGGAGAGCTTCAGAAGCTGACTCCGCTCTTAGATGAGGTCGCGACACTTCGTACCCGTCTTCAAGAGACGCGAACTTCCTTGAAGGCTAAGGTAGACGAAGCGTTGAGGATGATGGATACGATCAACAGCGACTGGCCAGCGATTGAGCAGCGCGTGCAGAAAGCGGCCAACTTCGTCCGCAACGATCTGCCAGGTGTGGAGGCCGATATCAAGACCGCGACCACCCTCTTACAGGAGAAGCTGCCTGCTATGGAAGAAGCGATTCATAAGGCGGCTGATTTGGCTCGGAATGACCTGCCTGGCTTCGAGCAGAAGGTGCGAGAGGCAGCCAATAAAATCCGTACGCTGCAGAGCAGCGCCGACTTGAATGAGCTGATCAGTTATCTGCTGCACGATCCGCAGAAGAGCAGCCAGTTTCTAGCGGATCCCGTGAATCTGGAGACGGTACGTTTATTTCCTATCGACAATTACGGTACAGCCATGACACCGCTCTATACCATGCTGGCACTATGGGTTGGCGGCACGATTCTCATTACAGCGCTCCCCGTCAACGTTCGCAATCCCGAGCACAAATTCAGAAGCTATCAAGTTTACTTCGGCCGACTGGTCACTTTCTTATCGGTTGGTTTGGGACAGGCGCTTATCGCAACGCTTGGTGTGCTGTACCTGCTGCATGTACATGCCGCAAACAAGCTGTGGTTCGTATTGACCGGTGTGTTCGTTGGGGTTGTATTCGTCATTATTACGTACACGCTGCGATCCATCTTCGGCAATGTCGGCAGCGGACTTGCGATGCTGTTCCTTGTGCTCCAAATGTCGAGCTCCGGGGTGACGTTCCCGATCAGTATGACGTCCCGCTTCTTCCAAGTTGTAAGTCCGTTCATGCCGTTCACCCATGCGATCATTATGTTCCGAGAAACGATAGGTGGAATGATCGTATCCACCATGTGGAAGGAAGCAACGGTGCTGCTCTCCTTCATCCTCCTCTTCTTCGGCCTTGCGGTCCTGCTCAAGCAATCGTTCAGCAAAGATATCGAGCTGAACAGCGATGAAGAGATATAAGGAGGATTGAAACCGGAGGCGCCCGCGCCCGCCGCCGCTCTAAAGGATGCCTCAGCGGTTATACCAACGAGAAGGCTGCCACCCTCTGAACTAGCGGTTTTCCTAGAGCCTATTAGGCGTACAAACGGACTGTGGGGATGAAAAATAACCCAATAGGCTCAGCGGCAACCGCTAGCGTTTGAAAAGACAGGCTTCGAGCTGAATAAGCGCTGTTGCAATCGTTACTGCAACTGTTACTGTTACCGTGCTTGATCGCGATCAGCCAAACAGCCAATGCAAAACGAAAAACAGCGGCACGGGATTATCATCCCGTGCCGCTGTCTTCCGTTTCCGTTATACAAGCATATCGTGCGTAATCCGCAGTGCATAAGGCTTCCCTGACGAGTCGCCTTGATAGATCATCACAACGAGCGAGTCCGACGATTGGTCGATCTCTCCCTCCGCCAAGTACCGCTCCAGATCGAAAGGAACACGATCGATGACGGCATGCTTCTGCAGCTCCTTATCGGCGAAGCCAAGCGATGCGAAGCCGCCGGACACTTCCTGTGGCCGTTCGGTAAGGCGTTTCATCCAGCTGCTCCACTCGGCTTTGTCCATGGCGAAATCCCACCATACTTTACGTGGCTTGAACTTATGCTGCAGGAAGTAATCCAGCTTCATCAAGCCAAGCGTCACGTTCAAGTCGAGACGCCCTTCAGACGCTTCGACACCGCGATCGTTCAGGAACGCCCAAAGGCGCGAGAACAAATCCTCCAGCTGATGACCGATCCGCTGCCAGCCCCGCTCCTCCCAGTAATCGCCGAACGATTGGAAGAAGTCGAATGGCGACGGGAAGACACGCTCGACGAGATACAGCAGCGTATGATCCATCCGATGCGCATTCCAATATTTCTCCAGCACATCCTCGACACGTTTAATGCGGACGATGTCCGAGAATGGAAGCAGGTCATTGCCGAGAATTTCGTATGGTGCACGATCCATATAGATATAGCCATGCTTCTCTGCGTCGATCCGCATACCTGTACCGCGAAGCATCTTCAGGAAGCCGAGCTGCAGCTCCTCTGGACGAAGCGCGAATACGTCGTTGAACGTCTTGCGGAACGTGTCGTAATCTTCGTGCGGCAGGCCGGCGATCAAATCGAGATGCTGATCGATTTTGCCCGAATCCTTCACCTTCGTTACGGTACGCGTCAGCTTCGTGAAGTTCTGACGACGCTTAACCGCCTCGTTCGTCACATCATTCGTTGATTGGACACCGATCTCGAACCGGAAAACGCCCGGAGGCGCATGCTCGGCCAAATAATCAAGCACCTCTGGCCGCATAATGTCCGCTGTAATCTCGAACTGGAAGACGCAGCCTTGATGATTCTCGATAAGGAACTTGAACATCTCCAGCGCATAGTCGCGCTTAATGTTGAACGTCCGGTCGACAAACTTTATCAGCTTCGCTCCTTGGGCGATTAAGAACAGAATATCCGACTTCGTCCGCTCGATATCGAAGTAGCGTACGCCAACCTCGATGCTCGACAAACAGAACTGACAGCTGAACGGGCAGCCGCGGCTCGTCTCGAAGTAGACGACGCGATTGCCAAGCGTAGGCATGTCCTCCTTGAACCGATATGGCGATGGCAGCGTAGCAAGATCGAGCTTCGGCCGTCCGGGATTCACCAATATTTCACTGACGCCGTTACGGACCTTACGGTATGAAATACCGAATACGAGATGGAACTTGCGATCTCCCTGCAGCTCCTGCAGCAGGTGATGGAACGTCTCTTCACCTTCGCCAACAACGATGTGATCGACCTGTGGAATACGCTCCATCCAGAACTCCGTATCGTAGCTCACTTCCGGTCCGCCGAGGACGATCGTCACCTCAGGCATAATTTTGCGCAGCATGTCGATGACGACGATTGTCTCCTCGATGTTCCAGATGTAGCAGGAGAAGCCGACAACATCCGGGCGACGAGCGAAAATATCCGACACAATGTTCATCGCCGGATCCTTGATCGTATATTCCGCAATTTCTATATTCGGAAAATCCTTCTCGGCAAACGCCTTCAGGCAGCGGAGCGCGAGCGAGGTGTGTATATATTTGGCATTCAGCGTTGCCAGAACGATATTCATAGCAGTCAAACCCTCTCATCACATTGGCAAATAGTTTATTACGCCCTATTGTACCATTTTTCATGCATGAAGGAGAACTACACCCGTGAATTGCCACTGTATGCCGCAAATGTTCCAATCAGCCGACAGCACTATTCGACAGCTTATCCTTGTCGATTGCGATACGATAGAGACAAGCTCTAGGCGCGCATCATGCATCGCGTGCCGAATAACGCTGAAGGAGGCCTTGCCGTAATGGAACGTGCGTGGACGGAGAAAGAGCCGCTGGTGCCGGAGTGGTATGACCATAAAGAGGACAAGAAAGAGCAAGCCGATGGTATGCCTAAGCTTTCAATGAAGCTGTTATATGGAATGATTCAGGAATTGAAGCAGTCCAGTGAACAATTAAGTGCAAGGCTGGATGATTTCGAACATTATATGATCGAAGTCCAAGCGGCGCGGGCACAATTGGAAGCAGATGCCGCAAGAACAATAGCAAGAGCGAAAGCGCTCGCAGCCTATCATGAACGCGTTGCGTTCGCCGAGGCTGCAGCAGCAGTACCTGGTATGGCGGCTGCTCCACCAACATCAGCTGTGCCGTCATCAGACTTTGAGGATGAAGAAACCACTGTGATGGAGCTCGCTGAAGCGGTAGTTGAGCATCCAACCGCTGCTGCCGAAGAAAAGGTGGTTGAGCATCCAACCGCTGCTGCCGAAGAAAAGGTGGTTGTGACCGCAAATATGACAGCCGTCACGGCAAACGTACCTCATGCCGAAGTAGAAGTCGAATCTGTAGGGAGTATGATCGAACCAGAGCCGTCTGCTGCCCTCTCAGCAGAGGAGCATGCAGCGCTATTAAATACCGTTACTGAAATATTCAATCACTCCTCTACAGCCGTTGAGCCGATTGCCGACAACAACTCCCAAGCCGCTGAAGAACGAATCGTGATTGAAGCGATTCCGCTGCACGCCAAGCCAGGCAAGCTGGAATCGCAGCCGTCCTACCTGATGTCTCTGGCACAGGAGGTTCTCGGCTTCACCAGCTCAGATGAAGACGTGGAGGACGGACTCGATCCAGGCGAGGGCGCTAATCCGTTCGATCCAGATAGCTTCGCCGCGCACAGCATGGAGATTGCCGAAGCACAAGCAGCTCCGGCCGCTGCGCTCCCTGCTCAACACAGCGCAGCAGCGATGTCATCACCGTTCTTCACGCCGCGCTCACAGCGTCATCAATCGTCGAAGAAGACGTTTCTTAGCTTATTCGGCTTCCGGACACGCATCTCGTAATGCTGGTTAGTTCGCCGGTTTTGCACACAGAAATAAGCCCTCTGCCAGTATGAACAGGCAGAGGGCTTTATTGGTATATCGTATAGGAATAAGTGCCTATGGCTTAGCGTTGATTAATAATGGCTGATGTTTTGCCTTGGTAATCGAGTACCGTATAGTGCAGCTGCCACTTGCCATCGCCGAGTGCCGTTACTTCGCCTTGTGCATAGCCTTGTGGTTCGAAGTCAATCACACGGTTGAAATTAAGTACGATGCGAATGGTCTCATCCGGCAGACGCTTGCGGAGCTCATATCCCGCACTGAAAGCCCATAATCCCAATTCACCTTTCGTTTGCTCGCCATAAAGCGAGTAGAAAATCGGATCGATGTTTGCTTCGAATACGAGCCAGCCTTTGTCGTCCCGCTTAACGGTCCAGTCGGTCAACGCCGCGTCCATATCCGCTGTCGTATCGATTGAAGAGAAGTTCTTCTTCATAAACGAAGCGAGTTCATCCGTCGTCATATCCTTCAATGTATCTGGCAGTGTCGAAGGAATGAATTTAGGAGTTTGCTCCGGATCCGTTACATAGTTCACGATGAGATCAAGTACATCGTCAATGGATATAGCAAAGTTAATATCCATATTCACATTGTCATAACCCGCATACGTAATACCAACGAGTTCACCGTACTGGTTGAACAAGCCGCCACCGGAGCTGCCATGATCGATTGGTGCACTGAACTGGATGTATGTAGCGCTGCTGTCTCCGATAAAGTTGCTAATGATACCGTCTGTTGCCGTATTTTGCAAGCCGAGTGGGCTGCCGATTGCAACGACTGGATCGCCTTTATTGATTGTATAAGAATTCGCGAACGCAACCGGCTCGATGCCAAGGCTAGTCTTCGTCTTAATAATGACAAGGTCAGCACCTTGGTTGCTTGCTACGACGCCTTCGACCTTAAATGTACGCCCTTCCACATCCAACACTTCTGCGGAGGATGCGCCTGCCATCACGTGGTAATTCGTAATAATCTCGTTCTCTCCGATTACAACCCCGCTGCCTTGTCCAAGATCGGTAGTAATCATAACGACCTTCTCGTCATTCAGCGCCACGTTCTGGGTAGTCGTTAGAATATGACTGGCAAGCTCTTGCTCATATTCTTCTTGTTCCTTCGCATAGAGCGCCTCTTCCGACATTATGACGACTTGACGCTCAGATGCCTTCCACGCCACCTCAGCACCAAGTGCTTCACCAACGAAACGAAGTGGTACATAAGTCGTACCATTCACAATTTCAGCTGGTGCTGCAAGCGTAACCTTCTGACCGTTCAGCGTTGCCGTCTTCGAGCCAATCTGTAAGGAAATAGTTTGACTTCCCTTACGCGAAATGATCGTCTTCGTGCTCTGCTCCCACGTCACACTTGCATCCAATGCTTTGAAAATAGCAGACATCGGCACGAATGTTATCCCATTACGCAAGTAAGGTGCTTGCGTAAGCGCAAGCTTCTGGCCGTCGAGGTACACGGCAATGTCTGATTGTACGGCTGCTGCTTGTGTCGTTGCTGCGTGTGCTGTCAATGCACCGCCACTCGTTAGTGGTGCAATTGCAAGCGAGGCCGCAAGCGTCGAGGCAACTACCCATTTTGCAATATGCTGTTTCACTGCTTCGTTCCTCCAGCTCTCCTATTAATCTATCAAGACTATCCTATCATTCCAATAAACGCATTGTCCATTAATGCAAACTGAAAATTAAATAGGCCCTCCCGGCTGCCCAGATCCAGAAGGACCAGAAACGAGCCGGAAGAGCCTTATTTAGTCGTGCTTTAGTATTAATCGACGTTCTCAGTTGCGCTATCCGTTGCCGCGGAATCGCCTGCCGCTGTTCCTTGCGTTCCTGTCGTTGTACCGGATGTCGCATCGTTCGAGGACGTCGCCTTGCGAGGCGTGCCCGTCAAGCCAATTTCGTCATCATACGCGTCGAAAATTTTGCGGGCGATTGGCGCAGCACCTTTCGAACCAAAGCCGCCTTCTGGTACAACAACTGCAACAGCGAGCACAGGGTTCTCGGCCGGCGCATAAGCGATGAACACCGCGTTATCGACGAGCTTGCCGCCGACGGACTGCTGCGACGTACCCGTCTTACTTGCATACGTATAGTTTACGCCAGAGAAGGCTTCACTTACGTTAACGAGCCGCATGCCTTGCTCGACCTCTGCCCAATACTCATCCTTGAAATCAACCGTATTGAGTTCCTCCGGTTGCATCGTTTGAACCGTATGTCCGTCGGAATCCACAATCTTTTCGACGAATTGCGGCTTCATCCGATGTCCACGGTTCGCAAGCGTTGCCGCGTACTGCGCAAGCTGCAGCACAGTGTAGCGTGCCTGCTGACCGAAGGAAGCACGGATGAGCGCTGACTGTGTACTTGCACTCTCTGCTTCGTGGTAATACTCGATAATGCCTGCGTTCTCGAACGGCAGATCACTGCCTGTCTTAACGCCAAGGCCAAATTCCTTCATGTAAGCATCCCATTTGTCAACGCCTTCAAGCCCTGTATATTTCCTATACATCTTGTCCCCGATCATCGCCGCCATGAATGGGTTAGACGATTTGCCGATCGCATGCGCTGGATCCAGTGTGCCGTATGCATGGTTCGAGGCGTTCCGGATCGTAACCTCGCTACCTTTACGTCCGAATTTGAACGTCCCTGTATCATTGTACGTTGTGGAAGTCGTGAACAACTGCTCGTTCAAGCCGACCAGAACGGACAGCGGCTTCTGCGTTGAACCAAGGAACACCATCGAGTCCGCGTGACGGCCCGCTTCCTTCTCATCCTCGTAAGGAGCCAGCACCTCGCGAATCGTTCCGTTCTTCAGATAGTATTCGCTGTTATCATAATCCTCTTGGCTAATGCTGCCGCCAGACCAGACGTTTGGATTATAGTCAGGCATACTCGCCATTGCAACGACTTTGCCCGTATTGACTTCCATCGCAACCGCATAGCCCGTCTTCGGCTTCTGATTCACCTTCAGAATATCCGGGCTTGTTTTCAAGTAAGCCAGATGATCCGTAATCGCCTGTTCTGTCTGCAGCTGTACATTCTTGTTAATCGTCAGATAAAGATCGTTACCCTTCTCAGGGTTCGTGATTGTTGGTGGTCCAATGATCTTGCTGAGCGCGTTAATCGGATAAATCTTAAGTCCGTTTTTGCCGCGCAGCACATCCTGATACATCAGCTCGATGCCGTCCATGCCGACATCTTCCTGATCTAGATACTTAAGCTTCGCGTCGGTGGTGTCCTCTTTCTTGTCCTTGTAGAAATCAAGCGAGTTAACAGCCGAGTTGAATTTCTTCAAATAGCCGACTAGCTGAACCGCAATCGAGCTGTTGTCATAATGGCGGACGCTCTCTTCTACGATATCTATGCCGTCGTACAGATCGCGATTTTCCATGAAATACGCAATTTCTTCATTCGTCAGATCCGTCTTGATCCGGCGTGGCGTTGAGATCGTATTCTTCTTAAATCCAAGGTCGAGCTGGCGGAGTACATCATCTGCCGTCATCTGCTTAGCAGGGTCTCCGTACTCAGCGAAGATCGCTGAAAGCTGCTCCGCGAACGGACGCATCCGCTCCTCGATTTCCACCTGCTGCTCTTTAGCCGTCGAGCCCTTCTTCAAGTTTTTCCGAATATCGGGGTCCAGCTTAAAATAGAGCGATTGCGTCGATGTCGAATAAGCGATCGGATAACCGGTCGAATCCAGAATGTTGCCCCGGATCGGCGGAATCATAACCTTCTGTGAGCCGATATTGTTCTCCTGCGCTTTGAGATCAGGACCTTCTACGAATTGCAAAATGGCAAGCCGTATAATAAGCACGCTGAACATCAAAAAAATGATAAAAAAGTACGCGTTCAGCCGGAACGAAAAATGCCGCCGGTTCACAATATCGCGCTTTTGTGGATCGTCCTGCATGTGCTCTTGCTTCCCCTTCCTCTCCCGACCGACGGCTCAGCCGTACCGGGACTTCCAAAACATAAACGTGCTTGAAAACTGATATGTTGCTTTCGACTATGCTATCCGACATCAAACCGATGGAATATGCGTCTGCTCGAACCCAGGAGGATTAAACCAGTCGCCTGACATCGCCCAAGTTGCATCGAGCGGTACCCATATAGCATTACCCTCAGAATCGGTAATTCTAACCTCATTCCAGGCATGTGGACCAAATCCGCTTGCTTTCGTTCCACCCATCCCCGTTACTACACGTACTTCAAGCCCTACGGAGCGAGCCATTACAGCATACAGACGAGATAAGTCAATGCAAACGCCTAGTCTTGTCTGGAAGGTGTCCGCCGGTGTCTGCTCCTTCCATATGCCTTGCTCCTCATAGTTACGCGCTTTATCCCAATCATATGCAATTCGCGTACCGACCCAGCGGTATAACGCCCGCGCTTTCTCTTCGTCGGTTGACGCATCCTTCGTCACCGTCAGGGCAGCATCCGCGATATTGTCTGGTATAGCGTAATCTTGAATCTCATATTTGCGTTGAATGATTCGCTGCAGCTCGTCCCCGACTGCTTCCGTCAAGACCGGCCCGCGGTCTGCAAGCAGTTGTCCTGCCACAGGCTCCAGCAGCTGTGCGGACGCCTCGCTATAAACATCAGAAGACCGAATCTGCTCTGTGAACGGACCGCTGGGGGCCAGCGTCGCATACACGAACAAAGCAGCGATTAGCAGCAGCGAGCGAACAGCGCCATGAATAGCGCCGATCATGCCGCCGATTGCCCGGCTTGCGAGCCTGCCACCTGACAGCAGACGCTGGCCTTCATCGATATCTAGGCCTCCCCGGCCGGCTCCTCTTGTACGTCGACCGCCTAGCCGCTCCACCCATCCCTCGATAGGCGAGACTAATCGCCCAGCAACGAGACGGAAAACGGCATACAACAGCAGAATAAGAACACCATAACGGAATAAGGCGAAGTCACGCAAGCTCGTTACGAACGTATACCACAGCTGCTTGAGCGAGCCAACTTCCTCCTGAGGAGGTTGAATACCCGCCAGCAGCTTCGCTATCGTAGGAGAGAGCAGCGCAGCCGTCTTCCATGCCGCGAAGAAGGATAGAAGCATAAGAACGCCATCCCATACAAAAAAGAAAAGACGCTTCGCGGAGCCCGATGCGCCTTTGACAAGCCCTTGCACAAGCGATAAGAGCAGCAGCGCCATAATGATGATCGCCACTGGCTCGAACGTCGTTATTGCATGTATCCAGAATGCCATATCATCCGCTCCTCTTGCTGCAACACGATCCATTTACCTGTATCCGTTCAACATAGGAGCATCTGCAGCTTATGCCTGATACGCTTAGCTGTTGCTCTTGGCAGTATCAATTAAGGTCCGAATCGTATCGTCAATCTTCCAGCTGCCGATCTTCGTGCCGCGGAATTTCACTTCCACCTCGTCGGCATTCGCCTTGCCCGTCAGCTCCAAATTGTCCGTCTTCACGGTGAAGGAGCCGTCATTGTTCTTCGTATATGTTGCTTCCGATGCTTCGCCCGCCATCGCCGTGATCGCTTCCTGCTTCACGCTGTCCGCAACTTTACCGCCTAGCGACTTCACATCTTCCAGCGAGTAGCCGCTGTATGCAATAACCCCGATAACGATAATCGCAACGAGCGCCCATTTCACGACGGTGCGCACAATACCAATAATAACGAGCAAAGCTACAAGCGCAAGTGCAAGGATGAGCCAATTGTCCTCAAAAAATGTTTTCCACGTCTCTGTGTCATAGACGAAATCCATCTAGTAGATATCCTCCTTATTATACGGCGCATTCTCTTACATTTCAAAAATGACTATTATCCATTATACCCGAGGAATGACGGTCGGTAAACGGACACCGGGACCTTCTCTAGCGGACAGGCGGGCATATCCTGTCCATTCACAGCGTACTAGTACTATAGAGCAGACTTTACGAAGGAGGGCTTGGCTGCTGTGAAGACCGCTGTGTGGCTTTACTTGTTTTTGTTTATCGCCTTTTTTGACTTACATGCGCAATATCCGATTCTGACGCCGTTCGCCGTCTCTCTAGGCGCGGCCCCGTCGTTCATCGGATTGATGATGGGTATTTACTCCATCACCCACCTGCCTGGCAATCTAATTGCCGGTGTTGGTGTTGACCGATTCGGCAGCCGGCTGTTTATTGTAATGAGCCTGTTGCTAGCAGGTATTGTGTTGCTGCTGCAAGCCCATGTCACTAACCCGTGGCAGCTGCTTGCCCTTCGCTCGGTAAGCGGCTTCGTGCTCGCCTTTCTGTCTCCAGCTTGTATGGCGATGCTCGCCCGCATTGCCACAGACCGTATTCAACAAGGCAAGCTAATGGCAGGCAATGGGCTCGTTCACACGTTCGCATCCGTCTTCTCGCCTGCAGCCGGAGCGCTGCTGGTTGCTCAAATCGGCTTCACACGCGCGTTCGAATGGCTAGGATGGCTGCTCATCGCAACCGCCATCTGTGCGCTTTTATTCATCCACGAACGTAAGGTCAGTACAGCTCCCGGCTCGATCAAGATGACAAAGAATGAAGGCAGCAAGCTGCAGACAGAGAAATTATCCCCTCACCCGGAACTCGAATCACTAGAGGAAGACCGCCCACTGCCATGGCTCGTCTATGTCCTGCCGATCGCCACCAGCTGCGCACAGGGCATTCTGTCATTCGAACTGCCGCTGATGGCTGATCAACATGGCGGACATTCCATCATGACGACCGGCCTGCTGTTCTCTGTCGTCAGCTTTGGCGCGCTTGTCACATTGAGCATGCTGTTCTTGAACAAATATTCGCCATACCTCCGCACCTTGTGGGGGTCCGTGCTGCTTGCGATGATTTATTTTGCTCTTGCCGTTGGTGTCCCGTTCCCACTTGCAAGCATGCTGTTTATGCTCGGCATGGCCAAGGGGATCATCTGGCCCGCCGTCCCTACGCTTCTTATTGATCTGAGCGGGGGCAAGAAATACGGCAGAACGTTCTCCCTGTTGTCCATTGCGTATTCGGTTGGCGCCTTCCTTGGTCCGATGGCCGCAGGGATACTGCGCGATCGAATGTCGCCGTACTTCATTGCCTTCTTTGTCCTGATGACCGCAGCCGCCATATTGCCATTTCACGGTCCACGTCGCACCCCGGCTAGAACCCATTTTTCATAAATCTGGGTATTCGCACAAGGCACAGCATCCCCTTCGACATACACTACACTGTGTCACGAGATGACAGTCGTTACGGAGTGACAAACGGAATGGCAGTCGCAAGTGACCTTCATGAACAGTAAAGGGGTGACAATATAAATGAACTATGTTGATCCAGCTCACAAAGGCTGCGGACACGTTGGCGGTATCTTTACGTCCACTGGTGTAATTCTCGTACTGTTCATCCTCCTCGTAATCGTGTTCTCCGGCTGTTTCTGCTAATAACGAATAACAGTCCTTCAAACAGCTCGCTGCGCTGCAGCGGGCTGTTTTTGGGTTATTGCGACAAGAGCGATATAACGCAGTTGTGGAATTAGACGCGGCTCACGGTTACAATAAATGCAGCTAGAGCAATCGGAGGTGCCACACATGGATATCGCCATTATTGTTGAAGGCAAAAATGACCGGAGCCGGCTTCGCCGCGTTCTACAGGAAGAGGTCCCCGTCTTCTGTACATATGGAACGCCAGGCAGCAGCCAGCTGGAGACGCTTCGCAAACAAGTCGGCGATCGGCAAGTCTATTTGTTCATGGACAATGACTCGTCTGGCCGACGCATCCGCGGTCTGCTCCGCGACCTATTCCCTGATGCTGAGCATCTCTACACGCGACGCGGCTATCCTGGCGTTGAGAGTACGCCCGAGGCGTATCTGATCGAACAATTGGAGAAGGCTGGCCTCGATCCATATATCGTCTACCCAGATCCAAGTTCGGTTCCGTTTAGCAAAGAGGATTTCGATTAGGATGTGCGCTATCTGTTCACCGAACGTCGATAGATTCACCAGCTTAACGGACTGTTGTAACGTCGCAGCCATACAAAAAGCCGCTCACCAATGGTGGAGCGGCTTTCCTTTATTACATAACCGATTTGATATCTTTCATAATCGAATCCGCGGACATCGTTTCCTCATGCGCTCCATCGATATACTTCCGCACGTTACCGTCACGGTCGACAAGAATAAGCAGGTCAAGGTGGGAGAACTCGTTCGTATTCGCATCCTTGTACAGCATCATCCCGTTGAACTTCGGTATAAGCTCTGCTGTATATTTCTCATCGCCACGAAGGAATTTCCAACCTGTAAAATCAGCATGGAACTTATCGGCGTACTTCTTAATCGCCTCCGGCGTATCACGTTCCGGATCGAACGTAATCGACATCAGCTCGACGTCCGTGCCGAACTTGCCATCCGCAACCAGCTTGTCCTGTACTTGCGACATCAGCTGTGTCGTAGGCGGGCATACGTCCGGACAGTTCGCCCAATAGAAGTAGATGAGACGAACTTTGCCGTTCGAATCGGAGAAATTCACATCGCCGCCGTTAATCGCATCCTGCAGCGTAAATTCAGGCGCCGCCTGCATATTCGGAAGCTTCGGCTCCCGTTCCGAGCCACCATAAGTCAAATACAAATAAATCCCCATGAGTACAACAAGCGACCCGATGGCTAACTTGAAGGAATGCTTCAACAGAAACTGCATCGTCCGACCTCTCCTAACTCTCCCGATTAACCGATATGCGCGGTATCAATCATCATCACGATAAAAATAATCATCAAATAATTGACCGAAATAAGGAAGTTCGTCTTCGCCCACTTATCAAGATTTTTCGCCCGCAGCCCCATCAGCGTCTGAACCAGCCAGCCCCCGCTAAGCAGCGTCGAAATAATCAAGAAAGCGACACCGACGTAATCATATGCATACAGCAGTATACCCGTCGGAATAAGAAGTGCGATATACGGAATCATCTGCAGCTTCGTCCGTTCAATCCCCTTGACGACCGGAAGCAGCGGGAATCCCGCAGCGCGATACTCTTCCACCCGGCGAATAGCCAGTGACCAGAAATGAGCGGGCTGCCACAAGAACAACCAAGCGAACAGAATCCATGCACCCATATCAATCGAGTCTGTAACTGCGCAATAGCCGATTACTGGCGGCATTGCACCGGAAATCCCGCCGATTGAGGTACTCCATGTCGAAGTGCGCTTCAACCACATCGTATAAATGACTATGTAGGCGAACATTCCGACAACCGCCAATAGTCCACAGGTCGCGTTCACTAGCGTGAACAGAACCGTCAGGCCAAGCACCCCAAGAATAATACCATATACCAATACTGCGTTCGGGTTAAGACGACCGTTTGGCAGCGCGCGATGCTGGGTACGCGTCATTTTCTTATCCAGCTCACGATCCCAATAGTTATTAATCACGGTAGCGCAAGCCATAACCAGCGTCGTGCCGATCAGCATGTACAGCAGAGTCCACCAATCAAAATGCCATTTTGAAGCAACCCAAAAGCCGCCGAAAGCAGCAAAAACATTAAGCCGCAGCAGATTCGGCTTCGTTAGCTCTATCCAATCCTTCCACACAAAAAAAGCCTCCCGTTCCATTGCAGCAAGGTGAAACGCCTGCACCGTTCTTTAAATGGTTCGGCATACCTTGGCGAATCGTACTAATCATACAGAAAATTATTAGCATTGACAACGTTCGTCCCTGCTGTTCATTAATTTGACACGTTCCAATGGCAATTTGTCGAACACCGCTTAAGTTCTTGTTGCTTTCACCGCGAGTCACCATTCCATCACTTCCGCATACGATGGGTATGTAGTTGATAGCCCAGAGGGAGTGAGCGATTAACAGCATGGCAGTCATCAAAGCAAGCACCGACGATGTTAGGATGCTGGCCCGACTCATGCGTGCGGAGGCCGAAGGTGAAGGAAACCTCGGCATGTTGATGGTGGGCAATGTTGGCGTAAACCGTGTACGCGGCAACTGTCTGGACTTTAAAAACATTCGATCGATTCCACAAATGGTGTACCAAAGCCCTGGCGGCTTCGAAGCGACGCAAAAATCTTACTTTTATCAGAGAGCACGTGAAAGTGAGATCGCCTTGGCTAGACGTGTCATTAACGGCGAACGACAGCATCCGGCAGGGAATGCGCTCTGGTTCTTCCGTCCTTCAGGGGATTGTCCCGACACTTGGTATAACCAGCAGAACACTGGTCGTTACAAATCACACTGCTTCTTCGCCCCTTCTGGCGACGATTGCCCCAGCGTGTATTAATTGTTTGTCTATACTTAATTGAAAAGCGAGGAAATCAACAATGTCTTATCACAATGCAGTAAGTCCAGCATCGCAAGGTTACGGCTATTCTTATGGCTTCAGCGCAGCGACGCCAGCTCCATTCCCAGGTGCCAGCGTGAATGCACCAACAACGACGACCCTCAACGCAACGATTCCACCAATGATGGGAATGGGAGGCATGCCAACGATGATGGGTATGCCACAAATGCCGCCACTCGTACCAAGCGGCGCAGGCGTAACGCCACAAGGCACAACAATCGTGACAGCGCCAGCTACTGAAGAGTCGTATGTAGAAAACATTCTGCGTCTGAACCGCGGCAAAGTCGGTACGTTCTACATGACGTATGAGAACAACCGCGAGTGGAACGCCAAAATTTTCAAAGGCGTCATCGAGGCTGCTGGCCGCGACCACATTATTATTAGTGATCCAACAACAGGTATGCGCTACCTGCTGCTCATGCTGAACCTTGATTATGTCACGTTTGATGGTCCAATCAACTACGAGTACCCATTCGCTGGTGGTACAATTTCGAACACAACGCCTATCGCGACATCGACATCGAGATAACGGCTATTGAGGCGAAGCCGAATGGGCTGGGGCAGGAATGACAGGGCGGAAGGTCCACACATGAACCTTCTCTCTGCCTCCCTGCACCCAGCTATCGGCGCGCCGCCATGGGGAACGCTCGCTGCAGCGTTCTTTTTTGATAACCTCCGCGGCTTGTTCCGTATCCGCCGACCACAGTTCAACGAACAACGACGGCTGATCCGTTCCTTCATATACAATAAGAGCGCCATTGGCCGACTGGACAAGCTCGTCCGAGAAGGCAAGGTATGCAGCTCGGTGCTCTGGCATAATACGATATTCAGCAAAACATATGTACATGGAAGGTCGCTTCCTTTCCTGATTGGTGATCAAGTTCCGGGTATGATATTGCGTTGGCAAACCGACACTAAGGGCGATACGTCGACCCACATTATATCACAATGAAGGGGGAATCCCGATTGGATACAGGCACGCATCTGGTCATCGGACTCGGGCTGGGCGGCCTCGCTGCAGTAGATCCGGTTATCGCTGACAATGCGACGTTCCATACTGCCGTATTGATCGGCACCGTAGTCGGCTCTCAAGCGCCCGACTTCGATACGCTGCTTCGATTCAAGGGCAATGCGTCCTATATCCGCAACCATCGCGGCGCCTCGCATTCCATCCCAGCGATAATCGGCTGGACCGCGTTGATTGCGATCGTGCTTCAGCTGCTGTACCGCGGCACACTGCCATGGGCACATTTGGCTGGCTGGATACTGCTTGCCGTATGTGTGCATGTCATCACCGACTTGTTCAATGCTTACGGCACACAAGCCGTTAGGCCATTCTCGAACAAATGGATCTCGTGGAATATCATCCACATCTTCGATCCGGTTATCTTCACCACCCATGTTATCGCCATCACGCTCTGGGCGTTCGGTTTGGTGAATCCAGCAGCAACCTTTTCTTTGTTATACTGTCTGCTAGCCCTTTATTATGT
This sequence comes from Paenibacillus cellulosilyticus, assembly GCF_003182255.1. Lineage (GTDB taxonomy): Bacteria > Bacillota > Bacilli > Paenibacillales > Paenibacillaceae > Paenibacillus_T > Paenibacillus_T cellulosilyticus. The sequence continues at coordinate 516,787 of NZ_QGTQ01000002.1, forward strand.
GTGGCGAACGATTGTCCATCATCGACAGCGGGCACATGTCGAAGCTGTAGATAAAGAAAGAGACGAAGGCGATCGCTACTGGCTCATCCCTACGATTTCGCTTAACACCTGGAACGTGGTCAAACGCAAATCTAACGGCAGCTTCATGATTGGTGATTTGCGGTCACATACGCTGCGCTGGCAGGATCGAGTATCTTGCTCTGATCATCCGGCCGTTGATCGTTCGAAGAACGACCCTTCGATCCAATCGTTCCTCTATCTGACCAGCTTCGCATGCGCCGAAGTCAAAGTGCATACATGGGGCTATGAAGTACGTTGGAGTGACGTTCGTTACCGTCATCGCAAGCAATACCCTTTCGTTGCCGTCCTTATGATGGACCATGATTACAAGACAGTTGGTTCTTATGTCGGCTGGCTCAGCGACAAACGGCTTGAGAAGCGGCTCCGCATGAATACGTATTGACGTATTGACGCGGGGCTTTTTTTTCTGCACAATTAAATGATCGATAAACAAAAAAGCTCAAGGTTGCCCTTGAGCTTTCTTGTCTGTGTATGGTCAGCGCTTAACGATATTGGCCGGACAATTGTTGTTCGGCGATTTGCACCAGCTTCTTCGTGATATAACCGCCAAGCGAACCTGCGTCGCGAGTGGAGACGTTGCCGTAGTAGCCATCGGCAGGGATTTGCACGCCGAGAGACTGCGCAGCCTCCATTTTCAATTGTTCCAGAGCTTGGCTTGCTTGTGGTACCACCAGTTGATTGCTGCTGCGGGATTGGCTTGCCATAAGAAAAAACTCCTTTCATCCTCTGCACGTTGTGATGGGTTGCAAGCTTGCAAAGTTATTATGGCTCGTGTTTCGAATATATATGCTAGTCCACTAAAGTTTTTAAGAAAAGAATTTTGGAGCGTGATTTTCAATGTCTAAAATGCTGTCGCTGTGGTTCGCCTTATCGTCCACCATCCTCATGGGTGCTACCGCCGTCATGATCAGCCACAACGGTTGGATCGCCGTTCTTCTAGCCCTCGTGACGGTATGTAACGTAGGCTTCGGATTCGTAGTAAAAGCAAGAGCGCGTCGACGCAGTGAAGGACAAGCATAAGGGAGCTAGGGGCGTCGCCCCTTGTGACCCCATTGTTTTCTCATTTTCTACCCACCTAAGGATTTCCCTGCTAGGGAGGACCCCAGGGGACTCCCGTCCCCTGGACCCCGGAAGAGGTCGTGGGATAGGCTGAGGCGGGGATGAGATACTGCCTGCTGGGAGTCGCGTGCCCTTTGGGCAAGCTTTTGGTTTGAGCGTGGTAAAGCAAAGTCCATATATAAAGAAATGACCGCATCGGATTTCCGGTGCGGTCATTTCTTTGTTTTCTATAGAGAAGAGCTGCAGAGCAGATTAGCGTTTTGGTGCGAGGAAGCCCATGAGTTCTTTTGCGTCTGCGAGCGTTTTGTCGGCTACGACGGAAGCTTTCTCTGCGCCTTGCTTGAGAATGTCATGAATCGCGCCGGAGCTGCGGATTTCGTTGTATCTCGTTTGCAGCGGCTCGAGGACGGATACTACAGCTTCTGCAAGATCCTTCTTGAAGGCGCCATAGCCTTGGCCGTCGTATTTCGCTTCGATCTGCTCGATCGTCATACCTGCACAGTGCGAGTAGATGCTGAGCAGGTTGCTCACTTCTGGCTTATTCGCAGGGTCGAACTTCACTTCGCGGCCGGAGTCTGTCGTCGCGCGGCTGATCTTCTTGCGGACAACGTCCGGCGGATCAAGCAGTGCGATGAAGCTGCCCGGATTCGGGTTACTCTTGCTCATCTTCTTGCTTGCATCGTCGAGCGACATGATGCGCGCGCCAACTTTCGGAATATATGGCTCTGGCACTTTGAAGTAGTCGCCGTATTTCGTATTGAACCGGTGTGCGAGGTCGCGGGACAGCTCAAGATGCTGCTTCTGGTCGTCACCGACTGGTACGAGGTCTGCGTTATAGATGAGAATGTCTGCCGCCATCAACGTCGGATAAACGAACAGACCGGCGCCAACCGAATCTTTGCCTGCGGATTTGTCTTTGAACTGCGTCATACGCTCCAGCTCGCCCATGTAAGCGAGCGTTGTGAACATCCATCCCAGCTCAGCATGCGCACGTACATGGGATTGTACGAATACGTTGGACTTCGCTGGGTCAATGCCCGCTGCGATGAACAATGCGGCTACAGCTTCCGTCTGCTCACGCAGCGCCGCTGGTTCTTGAGGAACAGTGATTGCATGCAGGTCAACGACCATGAAGTAGCACTCTTCTGTCTCCTGCAGCTTCACGAAATTTTGCATAGCACCAATGTAGTTACCCAGCGTTAGTTGACCGCTTGGTTGAATACCGGAAAGAACCCGTTTCATTGATATACACTCCTTCAATTATTGTCTATTGTTGAGAATGCTCATGCAGCTTGGCCTAGCTGCTCAGCTCTCTCTTGCATCGAAATACGCAAAAAAGGCCCCCGTCGCAAGGGACGAGGAGCCGTGGTACCACCCTAATTCGCATGTCGGATCAAAGCAACCCGTCCTAGGTAGGGTCGTTGAGGATCATGCCTTACGTTCCGTAACGAGGAACAATCGGATCAATATAGGCAAGCAGCTTGCCTGTGATCGGCGCCATATGCGTCATCGATCGAGCAGCCCTGCGTTCCATTGTCCACTCCCGGATCCATTCGGTCACGCGCGCTGCACCGGTTTGCACCAACCACCGGCTCTCTGTCAGCAGCCTCGCACGCTTACTTGTTCCGTTCATCGTGTTTACAACGATTATACTCTCCAAGTATCAATTGTCAAGGTGAGACGGCTGTCGCCGTCAACAGAGGAGCAGCGTGTTTCAACCCGTAGAACGTCTTATATTTCAATAACCGTCATGATGTCCTAACGACTAGGACATGCGCATATATTGAAAATAATGTTCGAGCGCTAGTCCATCGTATTCAGGCTTTCATAGCTGCGTTTCCATCATTAATTAGGCATACTGTTAGGAGGTTCTCGCCATGCCTTTGCGTCTGCTGCTTCGCTGGTCGCCGCCTGCATTGACGGCAGGCTGTGCAGCAATGCTGCTTCTTATCGCGACCAATCGCCCCATCTATCTGCCAACGATTGGGACTGCTGAGCTGAATGCTTTCACGACGATTTTTCTCAGCGTTGTGCTAGAGGCGCTTCCGTTCATGCTGTTAGGCGTCATCGTATCCGCGTTGCTGCAAGTATTCGTCTCTGAACAAGCGATTCGGAGGCTTGCCCCGCGCCATGCGATACTTGGTTCAATATTCGGCGCATTGCTTGGGCTGCTATTCCCATTGTGCGAATGCGGAATGATTCCCGTCGTGAGGCGGCTTATTCGCAAAGGAATGCCAGCCTACATCGGAATCGTCTACATCCTTGCCGGCCCGATCGTCAATCCAATCGTGTTTGCTTCCACGTATACAGCCTTCCATGCGCAGCCAAGCATCCTGTATGGGCGCATGGCACTTGGGTTTCTCGTCGCCTTCCTCATTGGCCTTATACTCAGCCGATCTATGAAAGCCAATCCTCTCCGAGTTGAGCATGCCGCACCTATACATACTCATTCGCATGAAGCGAGTGATCACATTGGGCGGGCGCCACTCGGTACAAGACTCGCTTCTACGTTAGGTCATGCGTCCGAGGAATTTTTCGATATGGGCAAATATTTGATCGTCGGCGCAATGCTTACCGCCATAATTCAAACCGGCGTAGACCGTTCATCGCTCCATGCTATCGCCTCCCATGAGGCGCTATCTCAGCTGTTCATGATGGCATTCGCTTATTTCCTATCGCTCTGCTCGACGTCGGACGCCTTTGTAGCTGCATCTTTCAGCCATTTGTTCGCTGCTGGGCCCTTGCTTGCATTCCTTGTGTTCGGACCAATGATCGATCTGAAAAATACGCTCATGTTGTTCTCCACCTTCCGCGCTCGCATCGTCATCGCGGTGGTCGCTCTAACAGCCGTACTCGTATTCGCGCTGTCATGGCTGACAGGCCAGCTCATTACATAGCCCCCGCTCAGAAAGGAATGACGAGTTATGAAATTAGGAAGCTATGCCGCTCCGCTCATTCACTGCATGCTGCGGGCAATTGTTCTGCTCGGCTTCGCGCTGCTGATTGTCCAACTCAAACGAACGGGAGAGTTGGGGCTGTTCGTAACACCGCGCATCGAGCAAGCTGTTAAGCTATCCGCGTTAGGGCTGATTGCTGCGGGCGTGCATCAAACCTTCATGTTTTTACGTATGTTGACGAATCGTTCTCAGCCGATCGATAATCACTGCGAGTGCGGACATGATCACCATCATGACCATCATGACCAGCACCACCACGACCATGATCATGACCATACACCTTCACCAGCTCGCAGTGTGCTGCTGTACGGCCTGTTCCTGCTGCTCCTTGCAATTGGTTTCCTAATGCCACATAAACCGCTCGATTCCGATCTGAACGGCAAGCTGGGCACAACGGTTCATTCCCATGTTAAGGGTGAATAGTGGGAACCATGCATGCATCCATTATTTTATAAAAATAATTTGGCTAACTCGAATATTTCATGCCAATCCATCCATAATAAAGATCATCTACTCGATATTCATTCGGCTAGATGGTTTGTCCCACACGGAGCAAACGCTTACGATCCGGCTATCACCAAAGGAGATGAGCAGCATGGCAGGACAATCCCGGAATACGCTTGTTGTACCGCAAGCAAGAATGGCGCTAGAGCAGATGAAATTTGAAATCGCACAAGAGCTTGGCATTCAGCTTCCGCAAGACGGATACTATGGCAATATGACGACTCGTGATGTCGGCACGCTCGGCGGTAACATTACGAGACGGCTCATTCAGCTCGCCGAACAGCAGCTGTCTGGACAATCCGCGAGATTCTAATACAGACAAGAACCAACAAGGGCACCCCATCTGCTATCGATGGGGTGCCCTTACTTGATTAAACATACGATGAACTAGCCTTCATCGTACTCACGGCTGCGTGGCTTCTTCGGAACGTATTGAAACAATGCACCTGTATGATTGGACATATTGTAGTTCGATTCATACATAATGCTTGCCGACCAAGCACCGGTTCCAGGACGTACAGCGAAGTCATACGAGATGTCTCCATGTGTCCAATCACGCTTCAGCTTCAATGCTTCGATTGCCATCTTACGAAAGGCTTCGACTTGCTGTGCATTCAATCCGGCCTCCACAGGCTTGAGCTCGCCATTGCGGCTCTCGATCGGATGATGTTTCATCCCGAACTTGCCAACGGCATTGTTGCGCAGCTGAATATGTACGGTTCCAGCCGCAGCGTTCTTTAATTCACCCTCCAATTGTCTAAATACGTAATCAACTTGTCTTGCTAATGGAATATGGTCGAAATTATTCAAATTAACTCCCTCCAATTATTCATAGGTATGATTGAGCATGCTTAATAAAAAATTCATACTTAAGTCCAATAACCTTCCGCATTAATAACCCGAATCATCACTCCTTTAACGGTATGATAGATAACGCTTTCATTTTGCTGTACCAGGTGCAGCTATCCATCATAAGAACTACCTTTGTAGTCAATTAGCACCATCATATGACAAATTGTTATAAATTTCAATCAATTTGCACAGACTTTGTCGGAAAAAGGAGTATAATTTAGTTTGTTGTTGGAATTTCCCGTGACAAAATCGTGAATTAATAATATAGACCCAAATTGGGACCAGTGATATACTATGTCTAAATTTACTATAAAGGAGCGTTTACATATGCAATGGTTCTCCGCTTTATCAACTAGAAGAAAATTATTTTTTGGTTTTTATGCAATTGTTTTATTATTTTCCATTGCATCAATACTTGTAACAGCGTTCAGTGGAGGATCGATTCTAGCCGCGATAATTGTCGCAATTGTGCTGGCAATCGCTATTCTTCCTATTGTTAACTTCGTCGAGAAAGCGCTTACAGAGGCGTTTTATGAGCTGCGTTCGACAGCTTCCGGCTTGGCGAAAGGTGATTTCTCGCAAAAAGTTGAGGTGTCCGCATCAATGGGCGAACTAGGGCACTCCTTCAACAGCATGATCGATAAGCTTCGCGACATTATTACCGATACGTCCAAAATTTCACGCCAAGTTAGCGAAGCAAGCCGCAGCATTTTCGATAAGAACCAAGCAATGAAAGTTGCAATGGAACAAGTTGCAGCGTCTTCCACCGAACTGGCAACTGGCGCGAATGAAATTTCATCTGAAGTTTCATTCATGACGGATTCGATCAAAGACATTGAGGATAAGGTCGGCTCCTACGCAAGATCCGTGAAAGGGATGAACGATCGCTCCGAGCTGACGCTGCAGCTCGTTCAGCAAGGCGTACACGCAGTAGGCAACCAGAAGACGAGCATGCAGAGCAACGCCGACGCGACGGCTAAAGTATCCGAAACCGTCCGTGAGCTGGCACGTGACGCGGCTGGCATTACGAAGATTACGCGCACCATCTCCGAAATCGCAGAACAAACGAATCTGCTGTCGCTGAACGCTTCGATTGAAGCAGCACGTGCTGGTGAGCACGGCAAAGGCTTCGCAGTCGTTGCGCAAGAGGTACGCAAGCTGGCTGAAGAATCGTCTACTTCGACGAAGGAAGTATTCACACTCGTGCGCGGCATCGAACGCGGCGTTAAGCAAGCGATCGAGAACATCGTCATCAACGAACAAGCTGTACAAGTGCAAGCCGAGACAATTGAATCGGCAGAACGCATTTTCGGTGAAATGATGACGAGCATCGAGTTCATCGCAGAACAAATCGCCCGCTTCTCGGAAGAAAGCGACGTCATGTTAGAGAGCGCACAGCGCATCTCCTCGGCGATCCAGAACATCTCGGCGATTACGCAGCAATCGGCTGCTGGTACGGAGCAGATGTCTGCGTCAATGAACGAGCAGATCGGATCCGTCCAAGCCGTGGTCGAAGAAGCAGATCGCATGATGCTCAGCGTTAACCAGCTGCAAAGAACGATTCAAGTGTTCAAGCTGTAAGATAGCAGCGTCCGACACCATTCATACATACACAAATAAACCCGGCCCGAACAACGATATCCCTATCGTCGTCCAGGCCGGATTTTTATTTTCACTTAAGTTTACGCCTGCTTCGCGTAATCGAATCCGACTGCGTCCAGCAGTGCGCGAGCAAGAATCATATGACCTGCCTTGTTCGGATGAACACGGTCCCATGTCAGCTGTGCCGAATAAATATGCTCCAGCACGCGGTCGAATGCCGCTTGCGTGTCGACGAACAGCGCATCATTACGCTCTGCTACGGCACGTACAACCGCCCCGTAACGATCCATCTCCATCCGCATCCGATCTTCACGGCAAGCTTCGACGAAGAATGGCGTCATCAGTACGATCCCTTTGACAAGCGACTTCGTCTGTACAACGAGCTCCTCGAGCGTGCGCTCGTATTCATCGATCAATACATGCAGCTCTGACAGCATGGGACGGTCAAATTGGCGCCATACATCATTCGTTCCAATCATAATCGTCAGCCAGTCCGGCTTCTGATCGATAACATCGGTCTGCCAGCGTGCCTTCAGATCGCGGACCGTATGGCCGCTAGTGCCGACATTAACGACCCGAAGCTTGCGCTCAGGGTAGGTCGATTGCAAGAAAGCATCTACCAGCTCAACGTATCCGCGTCCCGCTCCGCCGTTGCCAGCTTCGCCAATTGGACGTCCCCGATCGCAGTCTGTGATCGAATCGCCGATCAGTACAATTTTGTCACCTTGTCCGAATAGCAAGTTCAACACTTCTCCTCTCGCGCGGTGCGCATCCCATGAAATAGTCGAATTAAACTTCCTGCTTCATCGTAACAGTCAGTGCGCCGAGCTTCTCGATCTCAATCGTTACAACGTCGCCGTCCTTCAGATAAACCTGCTTGTCCTCTGGGTAGCCAAGCACAACGCCTTCTGGCGTACCTGTCAGGATGATGTCGCCAGGCTCCAGCGTCATGTACTGCGAGATATAGCTGACAATCTCTTTGACGTTGAAGATCATATCCGACGTGTTGGACGATTGGCGAACTTCACCGTTTACTGTACACGAAATCGCGAGCTTGTTCGGATCGCCAACTTCATCAGCCGTTACGAGGTAAGGACCAAGCGGCGAGAAGCCGTCACAGCTCTTGCCGAGCAGCCATTGCTGCGTACGCATCTGCAGATCGCGAGCCGACAAGTCGTTCACGTTGCAATAGCCGAATACATGGCCCAGTGCCTTTTCTTCTTCAACGTCTTTCGTTTGTTTGCCGATGACGATAACGAGCTCTGCCTCGTAGTCAACCTTCGTGCTCACTTTCGGCAGCAGTACCGTATCACCATGAGCAGCGATCGTGTTGTTGAATTTATTGAACAGAATAGGATATTGCGGAATTGGCGCATTCGTTTCTTCTGCATGGCGGCGATAGTTGAGGCCAACGCAGATGATTTTGCCTGGTTTTGTTACAGCCGAGGCGTACGTAATATCCGACTCTGGAATGATGTATTCGCTGGATTTCAACTCGACCGCTTGTGCCGCAACTGCACTGGCAGCAGCCATAGCAGCCGGACCGCCTTCGATGAGCTCATGGATGTCCGATGGCGCATTGATCTCGAATACATTCGCTGCAGCAGCTACGTCTACAACACCTACCGACGTCAGTACGCCGAGCTTAACTTGTTCGTTTTGTTTGAAATTAAGAAGTTTCATAAATGAATACCAATCCTTTCTTTATGCGTTTTTGCCGAACACGACGCCGCCGTCGATATAGAGCGGCGAGCCCATCATAAACTTCGATTCATCGGATGCAAGGAACAATGCTGCGCGGGCCACATCATCCGGTCTGCCAAGCTCACCTGTCAGCTGTCTCTGCTTGATCGAAGCGAATGCCTCTTCTGGATCCGCATACGAGCTGCGAAGGTAGTTCTCAACAAATGGCGTCATGATTGTGCCCGGGAGCAAAGCGTTTACACGAATATTATAAGGTGCATAGTCAACCTGCATCGACTTCGTCAGTGCAAGAATAGCCCCTTTCGTAGCGGAATAGGATGCGCGGCGAGCGAGCCCCATCTCCGCGATGCAGGACGACATGTTAATGATATTGCCGCTATTGCGCTCCATCATATGAGGCACGATATATTTGCAAGGGAGGTAAACACCGCGAATGTTAACGTTCATTACCCGATCCCATGCATCCGGCTCAATTTCATGAATAGCGCCGACGCCGCTAATGCCTGCGTTATTGAACAATACGTCGATACGACCAAATTGCTCAATCGCCTTAGCCGTCAGCTGCTGCACCGACTCTGGATTCGTTACGTCGGCATAGATGAAAGCAGCTTTGCCGCCTGCTTCAACGATCGATGCAACCGTCTCCTCACCTTTGGCTGCATCAATATCGTTGACGATAACCTCTGCACCTTCCGATGCAAACAATTGCGCCGTACATTGACCAATGCCGGAACCGGCACCCGTAATTAGAATTGCTTTACCTTTCAAACGCGACATTACAAGACCTCCTAAAAGCAATTTGCTTTCTTCTTCGAAATGACTAACAGTAAGCAAATTGCTTACTTCGTAAGCATACGCTTAGCAATTTGCTTTCTTCCTCGAAATCACTACCTGCGAGCAAATTGCTTGCTTCGTAAGCATACGCTTAGCAATTTGCTTTCTTCATTATCCGAGCCCTGAAATACGACTCGCCGTAACGGCTACCGCTTCGCGGATCGCGTCACGTCTGCTTTCCCATTCAAACACACTTATCGAGCAGCTGATTGCTGCAACGGCATGACCGTCCGGACGAAATACAGGTGCAGCAGCACAACAAATACCAACAACACCTTCCTGCATCTCTTCCGCAATGCCAGTCTGGCGGAACAGCGCGAGCTGTTGGAAGAATGTGTCGCGATCCGTGATCGAATAAGGCGTACTCTGCTCTCCGATCGTCTGCTCCGGATACAGCTCGTTCAACGTCTGCTCGTCCAGCTTAGACAACAACGCCTTGCCAAGCGCCGTGACATGTGCAGGCAGCCGAGCACCAGGCGAAGAAGCAAGCCGAAGCGGCGTCTTTGCTTCCTCCATTGCTAGATAGATGACCTCACGACCTTCAAGCCTAGCAAGCTGGAAAGTGGCGCCTACTGATGCGGCAGCCGTTCGCGCCTCCCGGTGGAATGCAGCTACAAAATCAAACTGTCTGAAAAACGCATTGCCAATCGCACCCGCAGTCGATCCGAGCGAGTATGTATCATCCTCGTTCTTCTCGATCCATCGAAGCGACTCCAGCGTGTACAGCAGCGAGAACATCGAGCTCTTGTTCACATCGAGCCTTCTTGCGAGATCGATCAGGCGAAGTCGTGCAGGCTCGGCCGCTACGAGAAGCATGACATCGTTCGCACGCCGAACTGCAGGAACCTGATATTTGTCCGTCAAACGGTACTAGCCTCCATTCTGGGTGGATCATTTGGTTCTGATTTGGTTTTATATACAGAACCATGGTTTTATATATTGGTATTGTATCATGGTTTTTCGGGATGGATCAATATCCATCATTGACTTTCGATTGATTGCTGCAGCATTAAGCGCGCTGAATCCTGTGTTACAATGAAGCTGTAGTCGAAATTCCAATAAATCACTGTTATTCATCATTGAATATTTCATTTCAGAAGGGATGTTACTCGATGATTTGTTCTGTCTTTACCGTTGCAACGCCAGATTTGTCACCACAAGAGCTGCTGACTGCAGCGAAGGAAGCCGGAATTAGCGCGATCGAATGGCGGTGCACACGCATTCCGGACAGCATGAAGAATGATCCGCCTTCCTTCTGGGGTAACAATCGATGCACGTTAGACCCGGATGCCTCGCCGCAATTGCTGGCTGAGCTTCGTGAAGCAACCGCTGCTCATGGACTGCGTTCGCTCGCAGTCGTCCCTTATTTGAAGTGCGGGGACCTGGAAGAAACAGAACGTATCTTGTCGGTAGCGTCTGCACTTGGCGCATCGTATATCCGACTCGGTGTGCCCGGATACAATGGCAGCCGTCCATATGGAGAATTGCTGCAAGAGGGACAAGCCTATATTCGCGAAGCTGAGAAACTGACTCGTCGTTATGGTGTCAAAGGCCTTGTTGAGACGCATCATGCTACAATCGCGCCAAGCGCCTCGCTCGCTCTTCGTCTGATCGAAGGCTGCAACCCGGAAGATATCGGCGTGCTGTATGATCCAGGCAACCTCATACATGAAGGTTTTGAGCAATACCGGATGGGTCTGGAACTGCTTGGTCCCTATCTCGCACATGTCCATGTAAAAAATGCCGGCTGGATACCTGCATCCGATAGCACGAATCCGCTTGATCCTGCATCGTGGCGCTGCGCTTGGCAGCCTGTTGCGAATGGTATCGTTCCATGGAAACGTGTTCTTGAAGACTTGAAGGCGGTCGGTTATGAAGGCGCTTTCGGTATCGAGGACTTCAGCGGTGCCTATAACAGCAGCGAAATGCTGCAATTGTTCGTTCGCCAGATGAACGCATGGTGGGAGGAACTGCAATAGGCAAGGGCAGAGACTTAACCATCGCCCGATTATATGTATAACATTGGCGTTCCACGGAGAAAACAACGAGGATTGTATTTTTTCTCCGCCCTCCGCTTGAAGGGAGAACGTCCAATGAAACAACAGTCTATAACTTGTCTGCTGATCGTCCTTGCACTTATGCTCGCCAATCCGATCGACGCTTCGGCCCAGCCGTCTGCAGCCAATCATGAAGCAGATGACCATGCAGCTATCTCGATCGAAACCAGCGACGCCATGCAATCGACAGAGCAGTACAATTCGTTCGCCCGCACACGTAAGAAGCAGCGGAAGCAGGCTGTCATGAGCTGGGTCACGCTGGAGAAGCGTTACCCAGGCGCGTTTGTCACACATGGACCTCGCAATGTACGACGTGCCGCGCTTACGTTTGACGATGTGCCGGATCCACGCTATACAGGCAAGGTGCTAGACGTGCTTGCGCGCTATAACGTGAAAGCGACTTTCTTCGTGCTTGGTTCACTCGCTGCACGTTATCCTGCGCTCGTACGCCGCATGGAGCGTGAAGGGCATACCGTGGGCAATCACTCTTACAACCATGCCGTATTCTCGCAATTGACCGCCGAACAGTATAACCGCCAAATTGCACGTACAGATGCGATTCTCGCGCCGCTCGTTGGATATAGTCCGCGGTATATCCGACCGCCTTATGGCGAGATTCGCTCGGCGCAGGTGCAGTGGGCGAAGCGCAACGGCTACGTGATTGTGAACTGGGACGTCGATTCCGTCGATTGGCGAAGCCTGCGCAGCCGTGCGGTTATTATCAACGTCCGTAAAACACTTCAGCCTGGCTCGATCATCCTCCAACACGCGGGCGGAGGCGCTACACAGGACCTGTCAGGAACCGTTGAGGCGCTGCCTGTCATCATCCGAATGCTCAAGAACAAAGGGTATGAGCTTGTAACGATCCCGGAGATGTTGGGCTCATCCGACGGTCGACGGCAGTGACTGCTTCCGCGATGTCATGGTGGAGCTGGCTGCAGAGCGGACCCGGCTCTAGCCTGTTCTAACGGACACAGCAGCTGTTATCCGGCTTGAGATGGACTCTAGCTGAACCTAACGGACTCAGACGTCGTTATTGTGCATCAACCGCCTATAGCGAGGCGACAAACAGCTAATTAAGAACGCTGAAGTCCGTTAGGAATGCCGTATTCAAAAAATGAGCAGCGTAGCGTCTCTCATGTCCATTAGGCGCGGCGAGAGCCGATTCATACCCGATGCGATAGCGCGCCTGCGTTACATAAAGGCGCCTTGGCCACTTCTCCGGCCTACACAAACAACAAGAAAGCGGAGGCGCAATATTGCACCTCCGCTTTCTTGTTGCTTTTTAGCGCGAGCCAGATGATCGATGAATCAAGATTCCAGTACGTACACCTTCACGTATTGAAAACCGAAGTTACTCACTTCAGATGCCGTGCCTGGGACGAACATGTCAATGCGATTACCTTTAATCGCGCTTCCTACATCCAGTGCCGTAGCGAGCATTCCCCCGACAGGGAGTCCCGCGAAGTCGTAGCCGACTATGTACAGCTTCGTACCCAATGGAATCTGTGATGGATCGACTGCCACTGTACCTACCTTGAGCGAATTACCGAAGTAATCAAGCCCGCCCCAACCGCCATTTTCGGCCGGATCTGCTGAATAGGCGGTGGCCGTCATCTGAATCGTTCGAGCTACGTCGTACTGCTTACCACTGACAGTCACACTGTCGTTGCTAACTGCACTTGCTGCTGTTGAAACCGACGTTGCAGGCGTAGATGCCAGCTTAAACGTATTGTTAATCGTCGGAATCGAGAGTCGCTGCCCTTCGATAATATTGTTCGGATTTACATTCGGATTAGCTGCAGCAATCTGCTGCACCGTAAGCCCGTAATATTGGGACAGCGTCCAGAACGTCGTCGTCTTCGTCGCCACGTGAACAGAAGCCGCATCGGCAGATGCCGCGGACCAAGCGATCGAAACGCCAAGAAGAGCGGCAGCGGCTGTACGAGCCCACTGCTTCAAACATTTTGAAAACGGTTTCATTGATGATTGCGTCATTAAGTTGTAATCCTCCTGTGTATACGCCTACGAGGTTAGTTGTCGGATTCGGTTAAGGAGTCACCCTACGCATAATCCAACTGGTCAAGGCCAGCTGATCTGCGATTCACCCCGAGGATTCAGCACAGCAGACTGCCTGTACTGATTTCCATGAATCTCCCCCGCACGTTAGTTTCGGCTCGCGTAAAACAATACCACATTAGACTCACCCATGAAACTGGTAAATGACGCCACAACTTGTTCAGCCTTACTCCCGCCTGCATTTCATTGAAACGTCTGTCGCTACTCTGTGATTGATTGAAATGTGTATTGTTCCGAAAAATGAAGCTGCTTGGAAGACAAAAACTCGTAAAGTCTTATCTTTGTACAAATGCCGTTGCAGGCACGATTCCTGCGTGAATACAATGGCATAGCATTTGTATATGGAAGCTGTTTGTCCCGTTACACGGACCTGGCTCGTAATTGGAGGTCGTTGCATTACATGATGAACATCATGATCATGGCCGGCGGCAAAGGTACCCGGTTCTGGCCCCGCAGCGTCAAAACGATACCTAAGCAATTCCTGTCATTCGGCTCGGGACCTACGCTCATCCAGCAGACTGTTGACCGATTCCGGCGCCTTGTGCCTGATGAACGTCTATTCATTGCAGCTCCATCCGCACACATCCCGCTCGTAACCAGCCAATTACCTTCTCTAGCCACTGAACAAATCTTCATCGAGCCGGAGCAAAAAGGGACTGCCGCGTGTATCGCTTATGCTGCCTATTCTATGCTGGCCAAAGGCGACGATCGCCCGATCGTATTCGTGCCGGCAGATCAATATGTTGCTGATGATGACGTCTACCTTGCTGCCATCGAGCGTGCGGCACAAGCTGCGTCGGCAGCAAACTCCATCGTTACGCTCGGTATCCGGCCAGATCGCCCCGATACCGGATTCGGCTACATGGAGATTGAACCCGATGAGGGCGAGATAGAAACAGACGCAGGGGACCTGCTGCATAAAGTCAAACGTTTCATAGAGAAGCCTGACGCTGCTACAGCGGAAGTGCTTATTCAGCAGCATAATGTGTATTGGAACAGCGGCATCGTCGCCTGGCGCCCCTCTTCGATCATGCATCACATTACGCAGAAAGAACCAGAACTATGGCGCCCGTTCAAAGACCATCAAGGTGATGCTGCGCTAGCCTATGCAGCGATACCCGAGCTGTCTATCGACTACGCTATTCTGGAGAAGACCGATGAGATCCGATGCATTCCGATTGATTGCGGCTGGGACGATATCGGATCTTGGGCTGCTTTTCGCCGGCACCATGTTCCAGATGCTGATGGCAATGTGGCGAAGGGAGCCATTCGGCTGTACGAGAGTGAAGGCAACACCGTCTACTCAGAGACAGAGACGCTGCTCATCGGGGTATCCGATCTTATCGTCGTCTCCACCCCACACGGCCTGCTCGTCTGTCACCGGTCCGAGGAGCCTCGCCTGAAACATTGGCTGAACGAATCATCGAGGTGATGCAAGCGTGAAGGCACTTATTACGGGCGTCACCGGCTTTGTCGGCAGCCACCTGGCATCGTATTTGCTCGGCGAAGGCATCGAGGTCGTCGGCACCTGCCGCAGGCAGCGTGACGGAAGCGTTCCACCGACAGTCGAGAACATTCGCCTAGTCGAATGCGAGCTGCGCGATAAAACGGCAGTCGAGGCCGTTATCGCTGCCGAACGTCCGGATTATTTGTTCCACCTGGCTGCACAAAGCTTCGTCCCCGCTTCCTGGGCATCGCCCGGCGACACGATTCATAACAACGTAGCAGGCCAGGTGCATTTGCTTGATGCGATCCGACGGCTTAAGCTGCCGACGAAGGTGCTCATTGCAGGCTCAAGCGAAGAATATGGCGAGGTGCTTGCCGATGAGATCCCTGTGAATGAGCACAATCCTCTCCGACCAATGAATCCATACGCCATTAGCAAGATCGCGCAAGATTTTCTCGGCATGCAATATTATCGTCAATATGGCATTCCTGTCGTCCGAATGCGGACGTTCAATCATATTGGCCCCGGGCAAAGCGAGCATTTCGTCACCTCCAGCTTTGCCAAACAGATCGCTGAGATCGAGAAAGGGCTGCGCCCGCCGGTGCTGTACGTTGGCAATCTAGACGCTCAGCGCGACTTCACTGATGTTCGCGACGTCGTTCGCGCCTACTGGTTAGCGATTCAGCATGGTGCGCCAGGTGACTGCTACAACATCGCCTCAGGCCGGAGCCATTCGATCGGTGAGTTGCTGCAGCTGTTATTATTGCTGTCCCCCATCACGGTCTCCGTTCAGCAAGACGCGGCTCGCATGCGGCCATCGGACGTTCCAATCGTCGTTGGCAATGCAGCCAAATTCACCCGTCTGACCGGCTGGACACCCGAAATCCCAATCGAAACGACGATGCAGGCTGTTCTCCACTATTGGCGTACTCTGCTCAGCCAGAGCTGACACGACACGACAGCCTGTTATGCCACATGCTTAACGGAGTTGATTCTTAAGAGGGCAGGTGAACAAACATGGCATCCCGTACAGCTAGAAGCTCATCCCGCTCCAAGACTCGTTCTTCCAGCGCGCGCAAACGATCCGTCCGATCTCGCTCTCGTTCGAGGGCATCGAAGTCTTCTAAACCTTCTAAGCTGCGGCGCAAGCGCGGCACCATTTACTCCAATCGCCGCCGACGCCGTGCGATGGGCAAACGCCGAAAGCGCACTTATGCCAAAGCAAGTCCTCCTCAGCATGTTCAACCGGCTTGGGAACGTTACGAGCGCGATCCGCAATACGGTACCTACGATCCCGGTCATGTAGATCATGCGCCAGTTATTATGGATAAGAAACCGCTGATCCGCCCCGTTACGATCATCATCCTAACATGGAATGGTCTTGACTATACGCGAAAATGTCTAGCCGCCCTTCAGCCTTCTCTGCAGGAGGGGATGACCGAGGTGCTTGTATTCGATAATGGCAGCACCGACGGTACGGTCAGCTACTTACAATCGATTCCATGGGTGAAGCTCATTCCCCACCCGATCAATATTGGTTTCGTCGCAGGCAATAACGCCGCATTGCCCTATGCACTACCGGACAGCGACATCGTCCTGCTCAACAATGATATTCTAGCCGAGCAGCACGACTGGCTGTCGAAGCTGCAAGAAACAGCCTACCAATCTCGTGACATCGGCATTGTTGGCTGCCGCCTGCACGGACCAGAGGGCCAGCTGCATCATGCGGGCACTTACATCCTGCCGGATGATCTGACAGGCCAGCAGATCGGCGGCGAGGAACATGATCTTCGCCAATACACAGGGATCCGCGATGTGCAGGGCGTTATTTTTGCAGCAGCTTATTTGAAACGGGAGCTCATCCAACGGATCGGCTTCTTGGACACTGACTATTTCTCCTACTTCGAAGATACCGATTACTGCTTGAAGGCAATCATGTCCGGCTACCGTGTCGTCTGCGACGGACGCGTCACGCTGCATCATTACCACAATACGTCTACTCGCGTGAATGGCGTCGACTTCTGGGATATGTACAACAAATCACGCGAAGTGTTCCGGCGCAAATGGGCGGTACCGCTTGAGACACGCTACGAGAGCCGCGTCAATTGGCAGTCACTTGCCTTCCTCTCCTTGTACGGGTATACGGAGACGTCGAGGAACTTGATGCTTGCACTTGATCGCAGTCACGTAAAAGTGTCTTATCGTTATGTGTACGGGCCGGGAACACCAATGCCATTCGGTGAGCCTGAGACAGGGCCGGACAACCGGATCAACTTGTTCAAGAAACGGTCGACAGCAGGTGATCGTGTCCATATCGTATATGCGCAGGGCGATGTTTTTTTCAAAAATGACGGCGACTACAAAATCGGCTACACGATGCTGGAGGTCGACGGCCTCCCTGCGGACTGGGTGCAGCAGTGCAACATGATGAATGAAGTATGGGTACCTTCTCGCTTCAATCTTCAGACGTTCCGTGACAGCGGCGTTCATGTACCGATTCAAGTTATGCCGCTCGGCGTCGACCCTGAATATTTCCACCCTCACATTCGAGGCAAACGGTTCTCCGACAAGTTCACCTTCTTGTCCGTATTCGAGTGGGGCGAGCGCAAATCGCCGGAGACGTTGTTCGAAGCATTTGGCACGGCTTTCCATGGACGGGATGATGTACTGCTTGTCTGTAAAATCATTAATAATGATCCTACCATCGACGTACCGTCCGAAATTCGCAAGCTAAGACTCGGGTCTGCCGCAGACCGTATTCTTGTGCTGCATAATGATAAAATCCCGTCGCACTGGATGGGCAGCCTGTATCGCTCCGCAGACTGCTTCGTATTGCCAACTCGCGGCGAAGGCTGGGGCATGCCGATTCTGGAGGCTATGGCTTGTGGTCTTCCGGTTATTGCGACCAACTGGAGCGCGCAGACAGAGTTCATGACCGAGTCGAACAGCTATCCGCTTCGGGTGAAACGTCTTGTCCCTGCAGAAGCAAGATGTGTTTACTACCACGGCTTCAACTGGGCGGAGCCGGATCTGAATCATCTGATCGAAATGATGCGTTATGTCGCTGACCATCCGCAGGAAGCAGCCGAGAAAGGCCGTGCCGCAGCCGCTGACATGCATAGTCGTTTCACATGGGACCATGCAGCCGCTAGAATGAAAAACCGGTTGCTGATGTTATGAGTAAGCAGGCCGCACGTCAAAGACGTAAGCGGCGGGCGGCCTCTCACGCTCGGAAGGGCTCTCGCGCTCGTTCCCGGCGCGGCATAGCAGTACGTAAGAGCGGGCGGGCACGACGCCGTTATACGAGCAGCAACCGCCGTCTGAGAGCTGGCGGCGGTTCGGCGTCTTCCCGGCATGCGCTTCAGCAGCTGCCTGTAGAGCCTCCCGCTCTGCTGCCTCCTGTGCCGGAAGGAATGCCCGGCGTACAGCTCGTCGGCTTCAACCGTTCGGACTCCGGGCTTGGCGAGGCCTGCCGCCTCCAGGCAGCCTCCCTTATAAGCGCTGCTGTCCCAACCTCGATCATGAGCTGTGATTCGTTATCGATGGGGAATGCGACGGATTTCAGTCTCGCCCATTTAGAGATTCCTACTCCCGTACACAAATGTACGATTCTGCAATTCAATCCCGACTATATGCCTCATGTGCTTGGA
The DNA here is from genome assembly GCF_003182255.1 of Paenibacillus cellulosilyticus. Taxonomy (GTDB): domain Bacteria; phylum Bacillota; class Bacilli; order Paenibacillales; family Paenibacillaceae; genus Paenibacillus_T; species Paenibacillus_T cellulosilyticus. The sequence goes on from NZ_QGTQ01000002.1 coordinate 535,613, forward strand.
CGTCTTGGACATCAGCTCGTGGAGCGTAAATATACGATTGGCTACTGGCACTGGGAGATGACTGATATCCCGGACAATTGGGCAGACAGCTGGCCTTACGTACGCGAAATTTGGACACCTTCCCGATTCGTACGAGATGTCATCGCTGCGAGGAGCCCTGTACCCGTCTTAACACTGCCTTACGGCATAAGCGCCCCATCAACGGGCATAGAGCCGCATACACGTGCGATGTTCGGCCTACCGGAGAACAGCTTCTTATTCCTCACGATGTTCGATACGCATAGCTTCATTGAACGCAAAAACCCGATGGGTACGCTTAACGCTTTTCTACAAGCGTTCGGAGCATTGAACCCATCGGTCGGACTCGTCTTAAAGGCCAATCATGCAGGCGCTGGAGGAGCGACATTGGAGCTGTTAAAGCAGAGGCTCGCCGGCTGCCACAATGTGTATTGGATCGAAGCGCCGATGACTCGCCAGCAAACAGCTGGCCTGATCGAATGCTGCGATGCCTATGTTTCACTGCACCGAGCCGAGGGCTTCGGCCTTGCGATTGCAGAAGCGATGGCTAAGGGCAAGCCTGTCATCGCGACGGACTGGTCCGGCAACACCGACTTCTTAAATGCTCATAACGGCTGTCCCGTTCGCTATACGCTTGTGTCTAACCCCGTAACCGTCGGCCCTTATCAAGCTGGCAGCTGGTGGGCTGAGCCCGATCTTCGCCAAGCCTCAAACCTCATGCAGCAGCTCGTAATCGACCGCAGATTGGGCCAGCGGCTCGGCGCTGCCGCCGCGCAGACGATAGCCTCTCGCTACAACCCCGCCGCTCTCGGCGCGGCTATGCGAAATCGGCTAATGGAGATTGGTGTATTGTGAGTGATGTTCCGTACATGCACAAGCCGCCTGCGTTCCATAAACGTAGGCGGCTTAAATAGTTGAATGGTCGTCAGTTGGTATTAGTCAATTAGACGATTTTAACATCTCTAATCCGCCACCATTGGAATGGCAGACGATTAGCGTATTCTAATGGATCTCCCCACTGCCTGCCGCCGTTGTCGGCCGGTTGGTATTGTACTTTTATGTACTCTATCCGATAATCAGCAGTCGGCAGAAGAAGTAACAAACGCTCGAACAAAAGCTTGCCCCAAGGGGCACGCGACTCCCAGCACACAGCCACTCACATTCGCCTCTGTCCCGCCGCCATCCCCTTCCGGGGTCCAGGGGACGGGAGTCCCCTGGGGTCCTCCCTAGCAGGGAGGATTTAGGTGGGTAGAGTTCCTGAGGATTTAGGTGGGTAGAAATTTTTAACAAAAAAAGACGCCGCAGGTACACCCTGCAGCGCCGTTCTTCATTATATAAGCATTAGCCCGTGAACTCTTGTACCCATTCGCCGTTGTAGTAACCGACGCCGATTTTCGTATAGTTCGCGCTCAGAATATTTGCTTTATGACCGGCACTGTTCATCCACGCAGTCATAACTTCTTGCGGCGTCTTCTGGCCGGATGCGATATTCTCACCTGCATACGAGTATTTCACGCCATACGAGGTCATCATATCGAATGGCGAGCCGTACGTTGGCGACGTGTGGCTGAAGTAGTTGTTAACAGACATATCCTTCGCCTTATCGTTCGCAACCGTCGTCAGAAGAGAATCACTCGTCAGGGCAGACAAGCCCGCCTTCGCGCGCTCTTGGTTCACAAGCGTCACAACTTGCTGTGCATATGCACTTGTGCTCGTGTTCGTTCCCGTACTAGTGCCCGTTCCTCCCGTCGACGTACCGGTGCTTGGATTCGTCGTCGTAGTCGTGCCGCTGCCTGTTCCCGTGCTTGGTTGCGTCGTTGTCGTCGTGCCGCTGCCCGTTCCCGTGCTCGGATTCGTTACCGTCACTGTACCTTGACCGATTTGGTTCCAAATCGAGTTCCAATCTATCGTTATCCCGTATTGGGCTGCGAGCTTGTTCAGCTCCGTGCTGTTGTTCGTTACAATGGTTTTGAACTGTGTCGGATTAATTGTAGCAGCGGAAGCTTGGCCTGCTGCTCCGATACCAGCGAACGCCATCCCAGCGATAACGGCGCCAACGACAGTCTTGCGAATATATTGCTTGTACATGCATTCGTCCTCCCGGATATAAAATGTCATTTCGAGGAAAGCATCGCGCTTCCTCTCGATGCCACTCATCTTATCACGGGGAGAGAGGACAATCATGACTCAGATACTGGAAAAGATTAGAGCATTCTCACCGAATGCTCATTGTTTTCAGACTCATTCTCATCGAATTAGCCTTTGAATGTGCAGTAAAGATCAACAACCTCGCGCCCGCCTTGGAACATCGCCATCAGCTGTTCAAAGCTGGTTAATCTTGGCGCCGTATAGTTAAAGTCGAGAATATACAGGTTTGGATACAATTTACTCAGCGCATTGTAGAGCTCGCGCGGCTCCTCGTCGAAAATGGTACGCTGTGCCGTCGGATTAAACTCGACGATCAAGTCAGGTTTATACAGAGCAATCGTTCTCTCCATCCCTTTCAGGGCTGGAACCTCCGCACCTTCCACATCCAGCTTAATCAGATCAAGCTTCGACAGCATCCGCTCTCTCGTCCAATCATCGATACGGACGCATTGGACCGTCTCCTGATGACCACGCGCTGCATGCTCGGTCGTAATATGCGACCAGCCGCCGCCAAAATCAATATAGGAGAACTGCATCTCCGTATTTTTGTCGAACACGCCAAGCTTCAGCGGTTCGATGTTCCCTCTATTATTTTGTTTTACATTATAGGTCAAGAAATTGAAATTCGCCTCTGATGGCTCAAAAGCATATACCTTGCCCTGCGACGCATAAGTGCTCATCCCGAGCGAGATCGCACCAATATTCGCACCAATGTCTAGACAAATTGCATTCGGCCGTACGATGTTGCGAAGTGCATTCATGATATGAGGCTCGTAATAGCCGCCGCCCTTCTCAATTCCTGCCAAAATCATATCCTCGTCATTCGAGCTGAGCGCATATGGATGTGAAAAATTCGGCATCCGAAGCCATGTCGTCTTCATCTCATAATCCCTCCTGATAGTTATGAAGTAGATGCCTCATACCAATAGATCGGCCCATTAATAATGGCACGTCTGCCAACCGACACTGCATTCATGTAGTACGTATAAGTTCCTGCCTGTGGAATTGCTATGTCACAATCCATTGACATCATCGCATTGGTGTGGCACATCTCCGAATCACGGAACAATTCATGGCCTCCACCTGATGACTCCCGGATGACGATCTCCATCTCGCCTAGATCAGCAGTGTGCGGCTTACTCCAGCCAATCTCGAAGGCAAGACGCACGAGACAGTTCGGCTTCTTCGTCGTTACGGTCAACTTCGCAATGGGTACCTCCCAATCAGTGAGCAGAAAAGGTACGATTTGATGCTTTTCTATCCGATAACCCGCCTTCTTCATCTTCTGCCCCTATCTCCTCTCCTCCGTAAATCAACAAACTAATCGTTCTATTATATGAACGATAGAGTTCGCCCGTACGGGCGATCAATCGCATTCATAGAATAGAGAAAGAAGATTAAGAAAGAGTGGAGATGCGCATGGAGCTTCACGAAATAGCAGGACAATACGATGCCATATTTAGTCTCGGCATGAACTGCCTCCCTGCAATTCAACTAGAACGCAACGGGATTCGGCCGTACACAGGAGTGCTGGATTGGGTAGATGTTGTCCATCTGCCGAATGTTACCCGGATGATTCGGAGCCGATTCTCCAATTTCGCCTTACAGCACAATCTGGTTTACCAAACGACACTCAACAATTTCATCCTCCTTCGAGACGTCGCCAACGACATGATTATCGTCCACGACTTCCCTTACCCTCGCAATACACCCACACATTGGCCCGACTACGATGCGTTCCGTACCAAGATGGATCGTCGGATTGCGCGTTTTTTGACCAAAGCCGCCAGCGCACGCCGCATCCTTTTTGTTCGTACAGGAGGACTGCCAGAGGAAGCACTTGAGCTGGAGCAAGCGTTAGCGTCGATTGTAACAGGAGAGTTCCACGTCCTGCTCGTGAATCACAATCCTGTTTCCACCCTCGTTGAGAACCACTGGCCGCTCCCACATACATGCGGTATCATGCTGCCGGATAACCCCGATATTTGGAGAACAAACGACTCCTATTGGCAGCAACTTTTACAAAATGTTAAATATAAACCTTAAGTGTCAGCGATCTACAATTTTTCCCATTATTCAGACCTAAGGCCTATCTTTTTTTGAGAGAATAGTGATACTATAGTTGTCAAATGAAGGAATTGGAGGGTGGACGTTCACTAAATCAAGAAGCTCGCGACAGATGATAATCGATGAAGGAAAGGAAGAATTTGATGTACAGACAAGTAGAAGACGCACACGATCTGGTGCAATTCAATAAAGTATGGGAATCTGTATGGCGTGAGAAAGGTTACGAGCTGGAATATTCCAGCAACGCACTTGCCCGCTATGTGGTCGCTTCTCCCGAAGGCCAAATTGTCGGTACATCCGAGATTAAGCCCTATGTCCTAGGTCAAAGCGCTATTGATGAGATCGCCCCTTTCGCTGAACATCCTTCCATTATTGCAAACCAAGGCAGCATCGGTGAGATCGACAAGTTCGCGCTGCTCAAGCAGTTCCGCGGGCTTCACTATTCTGGTGAGCTGGTGTCGACAGCTGTACACTGCTGCAAAACATTCAATCTTAAATACTGCGTGACGCTGCTGGAGCCTGTATTTTGCCGCGCACTTCGTGTCTCGTTTCGCGTTCCGATGGAGCAAATTGCTGAGAAAACGTTCTATAAAGGTGATTATGTCATTCCAATCGTATTCGACCTGGAGGAAATCTATCGAAATACGAATCGCTACGATTGGCTTACCCTGCCGGACCTTGCCAATGCGCGCTAACTATAATAAAATACGCCTTCATCTCCGCTGATGAAGCGGGTATGAAGGCGTATTTGTTCGTTATTCTTCTGCGTCCTCGTCCGGATCATCCGGATAAGGAAAATCGAGCTTGTCAGCTTTGAGCAGATTGCATTCGCTGCAAGCGCACACACAGTTCATCGGAGACGACAGACCACCCTTCGACTTCGGCATCACATGGTCGATCGTATCGCCGAATTGGCCGCAGTAACGGCATACATAGTTGTCCCGCTGCAGAATAAGCAGACGGAAGTCACTCTTCGTGTACAGCTTATGAATGAGCCTTGGGTGAATGATACCCGCAGCTCCTTCCTGTACCATCCGTACCGCAATGTCCTTCTCGATCTCCGTATGCCAGCGCTTGCCTGTCTCACGCCGTCCGCGAAGCCGGATCATGCCGGTCCCCTTATCATTCAGAATCGCAGCATCGAAAGTAAAAGGCCCTTTAAACGGCACGATCCGCTTGTTCGGCGGACGAACGGCTGGCCGCTTCGGTGCTTCGATTTCCGATATCGCCGTCTCACTCTCAGCGATCTGCTTGCTCTTACGCCGCTTACGCTTCCGTTTCCGTTTGCGCTTGACCGGATGCTCTTCTTCATCATGTTGATGAGCCGAGTCTTGTTCTATTTCGGTTCCTTCATCTGCTGATGTCAGGATGTGCTTGGCAGTATCGCCGCCAGTGTCTTCCTTGATGCTGGAAACCGCCACGTTTGCCGATTTCTTACTGCGGCGTCTACGTTTGCGCTTACGTTGACGCTTGCCTTGCTCGCGCTCGGCAGGTGCGTCTCCTGTAGACTCAGCAGCTAAAGCAGGATCGTGATCCTGTGCATCCGAATTCCCGCTATCCGTGCCAAGTTCGTGTTCCGTATGATCAGCCAGCTCTTCTCCAGTGGAAGGCTGCGGATCATCCGCTTCATCCAATCCCGCTGCCAGTGCAGCTTTCTTCTTCGCTCGCTTGCCGCGTCTTCGCTTCCGCTTGTGTTTGCGCTTTGGCTCTTCGGCTGCTTCAGCTTCACTGATGACATTCACACTTACGCTTGGTTCTATCCATTCGCGTTCGGCTTCGCCCTCTCGTGCAGCGGCCTGCTCGCCGTAAAGCGCTTGCGCTGCGGTCGACTCCGCAGGCCCCTCACCTAATGCACGCAGCCGCTTGCGCGAACGCAGGCAGGCGCGGCAAATACCGCGCCGCGTCTGTCGTCCCGACCGCTTCGGATAAGCTTCCGGCGGTTTTTCGACGCCGCAGCCGGCGCATTTTATATTCGACATGCCCATTTCCGCTCCGTTCCTCTATGTGCTGCATGGACAAAAGCTAGTAGAAACTTTCCTTCATGTTACCCAAAATCTGCACATATCGCAAGGAATCCATGGAAATGGGCACTGCTGTTAGTCTGACGTTACGCTGGTGTTATGCGGAATACGACCGGCAGTACACCTTCCGTTTCGACACCACGAATCGTCAATGCATCCTGCCCGCGCTCCCACTGTACATCGCCGTCCCAACCAAGTCGATCGATACGCGCGATGTCTTGCTTGAACAGACCGGCAGCTTCGCCAAGCGACTCGATGACGATATCTTCGGCACCGGGATTACGGAGTGTGATCGCGTACAGCACATGATCTTGTACCGTGAAGCGGATATCCTTGTGCGTGAATTTGTCCCGCTTGCCATCCGAGAATGCACCATCTGGCACAGCTGTCGGACCCTCCCCATAAATTGTCCAGTGCTTCGAATCATAGATCGCTTCGCCGTTTAGGGAGAGCCACTCGCCGATCGTCTCGAGCATGGCAATCTCTTCATCCGGAAGCGTGCCGTCCGCCTTCGGTCCAATGTTGAGCAGCAGCGAGCCGTTTTTGCTCACGATGTCGACCAAGTCGCTCACAATGTCTTCAACCGGCTTGTAATGCTGCTCTTTCACATAGCACCAGCTGTTATACGATACGGCCGTATCCGTCTGCCAGAATGGTTCGCGAATGCCCTTGAGCTGACCCCGCTCGACATCATAGATCGCCGTGCCCTCCGGGAAGCTTTTGTACTTGTAGTTGATCGCAACCGGCTGCTTCCGTTCTGCACCGAGGTTATAGTAATAAGAAGCGAATTGCTGTAAGTACGGCTCGAACGCATGCTGCTGAATCCACCAGTCAAAATAAACGATGTCCGGCTCATACTTATCCGCCAGCTCGCATGTACGCGCCAGCCAATCGTCTAGGTAAGCTGCATCCGGCGGAGCCAGCGCCGGATCGTGATGGTCCTCCGGCCCGGGTGCTGCCGGACCGTAGAACGATTCGAATGCCGGATCCTGCACATCTGAAGGGAACTTGCGGCCGCCATCGAAGAACCACCAGTGCTCCGCGCGGTGACTGGATACGCCGAACTTCAAACCACGAGCGCGCGCCGCGGCGCCAAGCTCCGCAATGATGTCCTTGCGTGGCCCCATCTGCACAGCGTTCCATTCCGACAACTCGCTGCCGTACATTTGGAACCCATCATGATGCTCTGCTACAGGAATGACATATCTCGCACCCGACTTCACGAATAGGTCCGCCCATTGATCCGCATTGAACTTCTCCGCTTTGAACATCGGAATGAAATCCTTGTAGCCAAAATCGGTGTGCGGCCCAAACGTCTCCGCGTGATGCTTCCACTCCGGTGTTCCCTCTTGGTACATGTTGCGCGAGTACCACTCATTATGGAAGGCAGGCACCGCGAACAAGCCCCAGTGGATAAAAATACCGAACTTCGCCCGCTCGTACCATTCCGGTACTTGGAACTGCTTCAGCGACTCCCAATTCGGCTGGAATGGCCCTTGCTCCGATACTTGTCGCGCCTGCGATAGAATGGACTGCTGTTTCGATTGCTGCTGCTCCGATAGCTTCATATCGTCTTCAAACCTCCTGCGTGCATGATAGATAATGGATAGCCTCATTATATCCACTCGTCCTATGCTTCCGACAGCAGCATTCGTTGCAGAAGGTTGTCCGATATTGATATCTGAATAAGAAATAGCCCCAGCCACGTATTATTGATCTGGGACTGCTATCTGCTTATTTTATTGTTCTGTTTCTAGCGCTAGCTGCACATTTATTTCTTCTAACCAATCGAGAATACGATCTCGATTTCGAGACTCCAGGTAACGATAGTAGCGCTCCAGCTCCGTCTTATTGGAGGACAGTTCATCTTTGAAACGTCGAAAAATTTTGCGACCGCCATTCAATATGTCGCAAAGCTCTAATCGGAGGGCAGCGTCTTGAACCGTCTCTGTGAAATCCACCATATCGCAATAGCCTTCATTCGAATCTCGCTGCGGAATCCGGAAATACGTCATATTGAATCCCTCTTCCACCAGCTCGTTTAGTTCCTCTTCCTCATCATCAACGTCGAAGTCTCGGAGCATCACAATTTCGCCTGTCTCGATGTTCAGGTACCAATCCATTCCATCCGTATGGGTATCATAGGTATCTGCCAGCTCTTTAAACTGATCTTTTGTTATTTTCAATATTTTCATAGGGACCTCCACGGCTGCCGTCGCCGCATACGCAGCATTACGTTGTTCTTCCTCCCATTATTCCCAAGTAGTACCAAACGGAATACCTCCATCCGTATACCCGGCAATAAAATAGAAATACTCGTCCCGCTCACATGCTTCCAGCAGCTCGGGCTCCCAAGCAACTCGCTTTTTTCTCTTCTTATACAAATGTATTTTCCCCTCTAGTTCCGGTCCAATTGTGCATGAAGATCATCCAATGCATCATGAAATCCCCAGCCGATCCCGCGCGTTCGGGAAACAATCGCTTCAAGTCGTTCCTTATATTCATCGAACCGCGCGCCTGTCTCGTCCTCATTCACTGCGTCGATCATATCGGCGTACATCGAGGTCATACTATAGTAGAATCGCTCATCGATATCTCCGAAGGCCAACGTAAATTCAACGCCATTCTCCACATAAATCAGCTTCAGCTCCAGACTGTACTTCTCGTTTCCAGTCAAACGCTCGAATTCCGCTATTGCACTCTTCGCTTCTTTCAAACGCAGCTTTCCATGACCACGCTTAGGAAAGAACTCGTCCTCAACCTTTTGTCGGTACTGCTCAAATAAGGGTACAACCGCTTCATCGCCAAGTATTCTGACTGCAAGGAATTTCTCCATATCTTTGCTGCTGCTATAGCATGCCTTTACCAGTTCGATGAGCTGCTCGTTCGTTAATTGCTTCAAGTGCTTGTTTAGCGCGGACTTTGTTAGCTTCATTTTGTGTTCTCCTCCGACTTCGCTGATCTTCATTTCCTGCTTAGTTAATATCACACCTGATTCTATTATATGGAATACTCTTTCTCTCTATCTACCAAAAAAAAGCCTAAAAAAGCAATTCGCTTCTTTAGGCTCTAACATTTAACCTGCCACCTATCCCTGCTGTCTTTCCTTTATCTGTACCTTCTACTTCAACAAGTCCGCCACCCGTACTGGGAGGCCGGTGCGAATCGATTGGTTCGCGGCGATGCCGGTCATGATGGACATGGCGCCGTCGACGTGCGATGCTGCGCGTTTCAGCGGGTCCGGTGCCGGTACGCCGAACAGGTCGTTCAGCAGGACAGGGTCGCCGCCGCCGTGACCGCCTGCGGCTTTCTCAAGCTCAACGGAGTAAGGCTCGCCGAACATCGGGAATACGATAATGCTCGAACCAACTGCCGCGCCTTCGAGCGCTTTGTCGCCGCCGCCGTTGACGTACGAGGTTTCAACAACCTTGAGTTCGATCCGGCCCTTGCTGCCGTTGAACGCAACGTTGAAGCCTTCCCATGGCATGTATGCATTAAGCGAGTACGTGAGGATCGCTTTGTTGCGATAACGAACCGTCACGCCCATCGTGTCTTCGATGTTGATGCCGTCGCCGAATACGCTCTGGTCGCGCTGGTAGCCGTCTTCATGCTCCGCGTCGAGGTACATCGCCTTGAGGTTCTCGTTCTGGTCGAGATGCAGCGCGAAGTGGTCTTCCTTCGCAGCTTCGCTGCCGTATGCGCGCTGATAGAATTCCGTCACGCCGCGCTTCTCCGCGTTCTCGCGGCCATAGAAGCGGAGATCGCCGAACGCGAATACCGTCTCTGGGTAGGAACCGAGCCAGAAGTTAACGAGGTCGAAGTGGTGCGTCGACTTGTGGACGAGCAGGCCGCCGCTGTTTCTTTTGTCACGATGCCATCTTCTGAAGTAGTCCGCGCCGTGCACCGTGTTGAGCAGCCATTCGAAGTGAATCGAGTTGACATCGCCGATCACGCCCGACATGATCAGCTCTCTGATGCGGGAATGGTACGAAGCGTACCGATAGTTGAACGTAACGCGCAGCTTGCGGCCTGTACGCTCGACAGCGTCCATAATTTCGCGGCATTTCTCATCGTCAACGGTCATTGGCTTCTCGCTAATAACGTCGCAGCCCGCTTCCATTGCACGAATAATATAGTGATGGTGCAGACGGTCAACCGTCGTCACGATGACAACGTCCGGCTTCTGCTCCTCGATCATCGTATCGAATGCGTCCGCACCGTAGGTAGCAACTTCAGGGTGATCATACTTCTCGCGCAGGTAACGGTTCGCCAGCGCCATTCTCGTCCGGTTAATATCACAAAATGCTAGAAACTCCGACGTCTCGCGGAAATCGCGTGCAAGCGCGCCATAGAACATTTCGCTGCGGCTGCCGCAGCCTACCAGTACGTATTTCTTCTTCGTCATTGCTTGGACCCTCCTAAAAGTGTGCGTCTGCTTCTTTCGATATTATCGAATGATCTGCAGCAAAAGCTGCATCGGAAGCAAAGGCTTAGGTTTTGCGTCTGCTAACATGCATTCGCTTTCATTACCTTCATCCTAAAGCATATATGAACCATTTTCTAATCGTATTCCGCTCAAATATTTAAGAAAGTGTGTTATTATGCTCCTAAGTGCAAGTGTTAGTGGAAAATGATATTGGCTTAAATTCCGAGTTTATTCGCGTTAGGGAGTGTCACCATGAACGAGCAATTACTGTTCGTGGAACGGATCGCGCGTCAGCACCCGTTCACGATGTCGAACCAAATGGAAGATACATTCGAAATGTATTATCTCGTCTCTGGCGGTCGGCGTTATTTCGTCCGAGATCAGACGTATGGCGTCACGCCAGGCACATTGGTGCTCATTCCACCTGGCGTCATCCATCGAACGATTGACGATCCTGATGCATCGGGACATGAACGGATTCTTGTCCAGTTCTCGCTATCGTTCCTTCAGCTTGGCATGCACGTCATGCCGCTTCACCTGGAGGCATTCCGTATGCCATCGCCGATTTTACCGTTTGATGGTGAAGATCGTATCGAAATCGAACGGCTGCTCATGCAAATGTGCGACGAGTTCACCAGCCGCAAACCCGCTCACGAGCCCATGCTGCATGCACTACTATCACAGCTGCTGCTTACGGTTGGACGCGCAATGAAACGTCATAGCGAAGATCACGCGATGCGTCCTGTTCCTGCCAACGTTACCGAAGGGCGAATTCAACCCGTCATCGACTATATTCTCAGCCACTGCGAGGAGCCGCTAGGTCTTGATGAGATTGCCCAGCAGTTTTATTTCAGCCCATCGCATCTAAGCCGGATGTTCCGGCGGTCGACTGGCTTCACCTATTCCGAATTCGTACAGCTTGTCCGTATTCGGCGCGCACAGGAACTACTTCGCACAACCGACCAGAAGGTGCTTGAGATCGCGGAAGCTTCGGGATTCGGGAACTTGTCCCATTTTCAACATACGTTCCGTAAGCATACTGGAATGACTCCGCTCAAATATAGGAAGGATTTACAGCGTTAGAGGTCGAATACGAATGGGAAAAGGAGGGATTCTCAATGTCATTCACCTTGCAGCTCGGGCAGCAAGCACCAGATTTCACGCTGCCTGCAACAGACGGTAATACTTATTCGCTCGCTGATTTCGCTCGTTCGCCGGTTCTCGTCGTCTTCTTCACATGCAATCATTGTCCTTATGTCGTCGGTTCAGATGAGGTGACGCGCGCAACGGCTGAGAAATATGCAGATCGCGGAGTCACATTCATTGGCATTAACAGCAACAGCGTCAATACAAAGCCACTCGATTCGTTTGAGCATATGGTGGCGCGTATGGCGGAGAAGCAGTATCCATGGCTGTACTTGCGGGATGAGTCGCAGGATGTCGCAAAATCGTATGGCGCGCTGCGGACGCCACACTTCTTCGTGTTCGACCAAGAGCGCAAGCTGGTGTACACCGGACGCGGCGTCGACTATCCGCGCGACACGGCGCGCATGACGGTCAACGACCTCGACAATGCGCTCGATGAGCTGACAAGCGGACAATCGGTATCGGTTGCATTGACGAATCCGATCGGCTGCAACGTGAAATGGGACGGACAAGACGAGCATTGGATGCCGGTTGAGGCTTGCGATCTCGTACTGTAATACGATGATTTCTTTAAAATGAAAAAGGGATATCCGTACAGCATCGGCTGCTGTCGGATATCCCTTTTCCATATTCTTGCCTTACTTGCCGACGATGCTCTTCAGCGTTGCACGACCTTCGACGATCTCTTCCTGATACCGTGTCTGCATCGGCTCCAGCAGAGCCGGATCTCCGCCGATCGCTGCAAGCTTCGCGATGGCGTCATCCATCACACTGCGATATTGGGATGTGCATGACGTGAACGCATCACTGGCTGTTTTGTACAAAACCGTCTTCTCATGCGTGGACGTCAATGTTGTAAACTGTACCGCGTAATCGGTCAGCTCCGCTTGGCATGCATTGCGCAGCTTAACGAGCGTATAGCCCGTATCGTTGTAAATCTCTTGCTCTTTCTTAATTTGCTCCAGATCATCCGATCCATTGCCGTTTCCGTTGCCATTACCGTTATTGCCGCTGTTTCCGTTGCCGTTACTATTTCCGTTACCGTTGTTGCCATTACTGTTTCCGTTATTACTATTGCCATTGCCATTGTTACTATTGCTGTTTCCGTTTCCATTGTTGCTATTGCTATTGCCGTTGCTATTGCCGTTGCTATTCCCGTTACCGTTGTTGCCATTGCTGTTTCCGTTATTACTATTGCCGTTATTGCCACTGTTGCCGTTGCTATTGCCGTTGCTGTTACCATTGCCACTGTTACCATTGCCGTTACCGTTGCCATTATTACTGTTACTATTGCCGTTACCGTTGCTTGACTTGTCCTTACTATTATCTTGCTTGTCCTCAACGCTTTGCTTTAACAGCGCAAGTGGCGACTGAACGCTCAGCTTCCCTAAGCTGAGCGATCCGAGCACAACCGAGCTGTTGGATGACGCATGATTAGACACGATCGACGCAAGTGCCGTCTTAAACGGCGAAGAGGCTTGCGCTGTCATCGCTGGTACAAGCGCGGCTGCAACAGTCAGTGCGATAATTCCGCGTATAGGTTTACGCATTGTAACCATCCTTCCTTTGAGTCGAGAGGGCGTCCGCTTCCATCGATAGCCACAACGTTTGTTCATCATTCGCTGCTATTTCAGGCTGGACGCACCCTCGCTACATCCTTGATTGCCTTGCAGCGAGTGTTGTGCCGGCCCATTGAACAACGCATATGCGACGTCGGGCATTCCAACAAACGTATGCTTTCGAACACCCCTCGTGGCGTCCAATCCCTCCAGCCCTATCCATAGCTCCTGTCGGAGACGGCAAGCTGTATAAATCGTTCACCCCCTTTCGGTCAAAAGTTAACGGATTGCCGCTCATCGTTCACGGCGCCGATCGGCCTACGGCCAATGGAGTGATAGATGAAGCCTTCCCGCTCCATCTCTTCCAAGCCGAAGCAATTGCGGCCGTCAATGATGATTGGCCTTGCCAGCAGCGTACGCACCTGAGCCAAGGACATGCTCATAACCTCGCTCCACTCCGTCAGAATGACGCAAGCATCGCAGCCAGTCACTGTCGCTTCGACCGAATCTGCATAAAGCACCTCGCTCGGCAGCAGTCGGCTCGCTGCATCGCTTGCGATTGGATCGTACGCACGCACCGATGCACCCGCACGAATCAGTTCTGGCACGATCGTGAGCGAAGGTGCCTCTCGCATGTCGTCGGTATTAGGCTTGAATGCCAGCCCAAGCACGGCAATCCGCTTGCCAGAGAGCGAACCAAGCGCTTCACGCAGCTTGTCCACAACGAGCATCCGCTGCTTCTGATTCGTTCGAATGACCGACTTCAGCAGCTCGAATTCGTAGCCGGACTTGTCGGCAATATGAGCAAGCGCATACGTATCCTTCGGGAAGCAGGATCCGCCGTAGCCGATGCCCGCTTGCAGGAATTTGCCGCCGATCCGGCTGTCCATCCCCATCCCTTCGGCCACGTCACTCACGTTCGCGCCGACCCGCTCGCAAATGTTCGCGATGGCGTTAATGAACGAGATTTTCGTAGCGAGGAAAGTGTTCGCCGCATACTTGATCATCTCTGCGCTTTCGAGATCGGTCATGAAGACCCGCGTGTTGAACGGTGCATGCAGCTCCGCAATTTCCTTTGCCGCCGCAAAGCTGTCCGAGCCAACTACGGCACGGTCCATGTTCATGCAGTCCGACAGAGCGGAGCCTTCACGCAGAAATTCCGGGTTCGACACGACATCGAATGTCGCCCATGGCGCCATCTTGTTCGCTTGTACGACTTCGCGCACAAGCTCGCCAGTACCGACAGGCACGGTGCTTTTGTTCACGATAATCTTATAGCCGTTCAAATGCTCGCCGACCTTCTTCGCAGCCGACATCACATACCGCATATCCGCTTCGCCCGTCTCCGACATCGGCGTGCCAACTGCAATATAGACGATGTCCGACGCTTCGATCGCCGCGCCAACATCCGTTGTGAAGTGCAGGCGGCCCTGCTCTTTATTGCGCGCCACCATCTCCTCCAGCCCCGGCTCATAGATCGGCACGACGCCGCTTTGCAGCAGGTTGATTTTACGCTCGTCGACATCGCAGCAGATAACCCGGTTACCTACCTCCGCAAAGCAAGAGCCCGATACGAGTCCGACATATCCCGTTCCGATTACCGTAATGTTCCGCATCGTTATTTCGCCACCTTATTCAGAATGGAAAAATGCTTATCGTATACCTGTTGGACGTATTGGAGCACATCGTTCTGCAGGTCTTCCCGCTGCAGCGCAAAGTCGAGCGTCGCGCGAATGAACCCGAATTTGTCGCCGACATCGTAGCGGACGCCATCGAAGTTGTAAGCGAGCACCGTCTTGCGGTCATTCAGCTTCTTGATCGCATCGGTCAGCTGGATTTCTCCGCCTGCGCCAGGCTCTTGATTCTCGAGAATTTCGAAGATATCCGGTGTCAGCACATACCGACCCATAATCGCGTAATTGGACGGCGCCGCTTTGCGAGACGGCTTCTCGACGAGTCCGTCAAGGAAGAAGACCGACGGTTCAATCGATGATCCGCGTGGGGCGATAATGCCGTATTTGGATACGTCATCGTCGCTGACTCGCTGTACGCCCACGATTGAAGAAGAATAGCGTTCGTATACGCGGATCAACTGACCAAGGCACGGCTCGTCCGATTGTACGATATCGTCGCCAAGCAAGACGGCGAACGGCTCGTCGCCAACGAAGCTGCGTGCGCACCAGATGGCGTGACCAAGACCACGCGGCTCTTTTTGACGAATATAGTGGATGTTCGCCATATCCGAGATACGCTGAATTTGCTCCAACTCTTTGGACTTGCCTTTCTTAGACAGTGCATCCTCAAGCTCGAACGTTTTATCAAAATGATCCTCGATCGCCCGCTTACCGCGGCCGCTGACAATCAGAATATCCTCAATGCCAGAGGCGATTGCCTCCTCGATTATGTATTGAATCGTCGGCTTGTCGACGATGGGAAGCATCTCCTTCGGCTGTGCTTTCGTTGCGGGCAGGAACCGCGTGCCGAGGCCGGCTGCTGGAATGATCGCTTTGCGCACTTTCATGGGAAGATCCCCCTTAGTTGGATTAGATAATAGATTTCGCGTATGTGCCCGACGGTAGGTGCACTTTTGCACCTTCGCAGTCCGATTCGGTGTGCTAGGCGACGCGTAGGTGCACTTTTGCACTTACATGGACCGATTCGGCGCGCTTAGCGACGCGTAGGTGTATTTTTGCACTTACGTGAGGCGGCTCGCCGCATTGGGCCGATCGTAGGTGCACTTTTGCACTTACGTGAACCGATTCGATGCACTCGGAGACGCGTAGGTGCATTTTTGCACTTACGTGAGGCGATTCGGTGCACTCGGCGACGCGTAGGTGCACTTTTGCACTTACGTGAGGCGATTCGGTGCACTCGGCGACGCGTAGGTGCACTTTTGCACTTACGAGAACCGATTCGCCGCACTCGGAGACGCGTAGGTGTATTTTTGCACTTACGTGAGGCGGCTCGGTGCATTGGGCCGATCGTAGGTGCACTTTTGCACTTACGTGAACCGATTCGATGCACTCGGAGACGCGTAGGTGTATTTTTGCACTTACGTGAGGCGGCTCGCCGCATTGGGCCGATCGTAGGTGCACTTTTGCACTTACGTGAACCGATTCGATGCACTCGGCGACGCGTAGGTGCATTTTTGCACTTACGTGAGGCGATTCGCCGCATTTGGCCCTTCTTTTAATATAGAAACGAACGGGTCCAGTCGAGTTAACCGCTATGCGCGGCAAGCACGCTTGCAAGTTTGCGGCTGTCCGCCAGATGGCTGTGAATGCAATCGATAACCCGATTCTGCTGCTCGATCGTCAGCGACGAGCCGGACGGCAAGCAGATGCCCCGGGCAAAAAGCTGATCAGACACGCTGCCCTGCGGCAAGTCCGTGTGCGGGTAATAAGCACATTCGCGAAGCAGCGGCTGCAGATGCATCGGCTTCCACACCGGCCGCGCTTCGATATTCGCTTCCATTAGCGCATGGACCAACGCTTCTGGCGTCGTGCCCGTCGCATCCGGGTCGAGTGTCATCGCCGTTAGCCAGCGAGTCGATCGACCATAGGGCGCTTCCGGCATGAAGTCGATACCCTCAATGCCAGAGAATGCTGCCACATAACGTTCGAAGATCGCCCTTCTCGCTTCAATGCGACTGTCCAGCACCTGCAGCTGCCCCCGGCCAATACCGGCCAGTACGTTGCTCATCCGGTAGTTGAAGCCGAGCTGCGAATGCTCGTAATGCAGGGCCTGATCCCTCGACTGCGTCGCCCAGAACCGGGCAAGCTTCAGCGCCTCAAGATCTTGACCGATCAGCATGCCGCCGCCGGAGGTCGTCATAATTTTGTTTCCGTTGAAGGAATAGATGCCGAACCGCCCGAATGTGCCGCTCGCAGAGCCTTGGTATGTCGCGCCAAGCGATTCCGCAGCATCTTCCACGATCGGAACGCCATATTGCTCGCACAACTCGGTAATTGCTGCCATGTCTGCGCTCTGTCCATACAAGCTGACGACGATGACTGCCTTCGGCATCCGACCTGCACGACGCGCATCCTCCAGCGCGCGCTGAAGTGCTGCTGGCGACATGTTCCAGGTCGTTTCGTCAGCGTCAATGAAGACAGGTACTGCGCCTTCGTACAGTACAGGATTGACGCTTGCGATGAACGTCAGCGACGAGACGAATACGATGTCGCCTCGTCCCACGCCTAGCAGTCGGAGCGCTAGATGAATAGCCGCCGTACCGGAGGAGAGCGCCACTGCGCCCTGTGCCCCGACATAAGAAGCAATCTCTTGCTCGAACGCATCAACATTGGGACCAAGCGGTGCGATCCAATTGCTCGCGAACGCTTCCGCGACGAAGCCCGCTTCTGCCTCCCCGATATGAGGCGGCGATAAGAAGATGCGTTGGTTCATGAATAATCCCTCCATTTTCTTCACGAAAATAAATGCCGCTCTGTTGCGAAATCCTACAGCGATTCACCGCTATCGCTAGCCGTGCTGCGTAATCGCCCGTGCCGGAACGCCGACGGCGGTCGTTGCATCAGGTACGTCGCGAATGGCGACACCGCCTGCACCGAGGACCGACCAGCGCCCTAACCGAACGCCGGGGATCAGGACAGCCCCGCTCCCAACATGTGCGCCCTCCATGACCGAAGCCGCGCCGGCCAGCGTTCCGTTCGGCGAGACATGTGCGAACGGACCAACAATGGCGTCATGCTCGACGACGGCGCCGGAGTTCACGATCGCGTGAGCGCCAATGACCGCGCCAGGCCCGATAACGGCGCCAGGCATGACAACCGCGCCCGGTCCAAGCCGCACGTCGCCGGCTACATGCGCCCCGGGATGCACCAGCGCCGCATAGCTGAGGTCCGCAAGGCCAAGCCGTTCTGCGATCGCTCGCCGGGTCTTGTTGTCGCCGATGCCGATCACGACCTGTGCGGCGGGTTCATCCTCCAGCATGAGCGGCACTGCGTTGATCGGGCCGTATGGCAGGCCAGCGCATAAGGTGACTTCCGCATACCGGTCGTCGGCGATAGCCGTTAGCCGATATTGCGGCGACACGCGAACGATTTCCATGAGCACGCGGCCATGGCCGCCCTGCCCGATCACGATAATGGGCCGTTTCTCCGAGTAATGATGCATCACCATGGCACACCGCCTGCTTCTCGTTCGCCCGTGAAACGGCTCATCGTCGCCTTGCCTGGCTGCGCAATGCCTTCCCGCTTCCATACTTTAGCTGCGGTCATGGCCAAAATGCGGAGATCCAACCCAAAGGACTGACGATCGACATAGTCGACATCGAGCTTAAACTTCTCGTCCCAAGACAGTTCGTTGCGGCCATTCACCTGCGCCCAGCCCGTAATGCCGGGCCGCACATCGTGGCGGCGTCCCTGCTCTTCGGTATAAAGCGCTAGATATTCCATCAATAGCGGTCGAGGCCCGACGAGGCTCATCTCCCCCCGAATCACGTTGAGCAGCTGCGGCAGCTCGTCGAGACTGAGCTTGCGGAGCAATCTGCCGAAAGCCGTAAGCCGCACTTCGTCTGGCAGCGGCTGCCCGGACGCATCCGTCGCATCCGTCATCGTACGGAACTTATGCATCATGAACGGCATGCCATGCCTTCCCGGACGCTTCTGACGGAACAACACGGGCGATCCAAGCTTCAGCCTGACGAGCAGTGCGACGATTCCATACACCGGCAGTAATGCAACAAAAGCAGGTACACTGACCGCCAGATCGAAGGCCCGCTTCGCTGCGGCACGCAGCCGATTTCGCAGCCCCCGCGCTCTTTGCGTTCTTCTGGCCGTCTCTCGGTACATGCGCAGCAGACGCTGCACGACGATCGACTCCGTGAAAGCTGACGCGATTCGAGCTCTTCCCGCCGCACCAAACTGACTGCGCTTGCTCTCGGAAAGCATGACCTCAGCGAGAGCTTCAGCCAGCTTATCTGCGTTCCGATATTCCGCAAGAAGCCCTGTCTCGCCGTGCACCACTAGTTCCTTGGTGCCGGGCACATTCGTAGCGACAACCGGCTTGCCCAGCGCCATCGCTTCCATGATGGAGCGTGGAATTCCTTCCTTCTCCGATGTGAGAGCGACGGCATCCGCCATCGCAAGCCAAGGGACGATCGAAGGCTGCTGGCCGACAATGACTACGTCCTCCGTCAGGCCGTCCGCTTGCAATCTTTCCCGAACTTGTCCCTCCAGCGGGCCCTGACCGGCAAGCACCGTCGTCCAGTTAAGCTTGCCTTCCCGCTTTACCAGCTTCAGCGCATCCAGCAGCAGACCGTGATCCTTAACTGGCTCAAACCGAGCAGCGACGAAGAGGAGCGGCTTTTCCGCCGCCAAACCATACGCTTCCTGCAGATGAGCCAATCGCTCCTCGTCAACCCTGGCAGCAGCATCATCAAGCCTGTCGAGATCGACACCGTTGCCTTCTGTATAGACAGGCCGCCAAGGCGCCAGCTTACGAAGCGCCTCCGCGTCTGCCCCATTCTGCGAAGCTAGTGCGTCACAGAACAGCGCAGCCACCTTCTCGAGCGTGCGATAAAGCCAATAAGCAGGCTTCGACTGACCCTCGTAAAAAGGCAGGCCATGGCTCGTATGCATCACGACGGGTACGCGCGCCAGCTTGGCCGCAACTCGCCCGATCAAGCCCGCTTTGGCTGTATGGGTATGGACGACGTCGAAGCGTTCTTTCCGGAACAAACGATACATGGCGATGATAGAGGCCAAATCCGCCAACGGCTTGATCGAGCGCTCCATCGCGATGTGCTCCCATCGGAACGGATAGGCTGCACGAACGCTGGGACTCGTGCCTTCCGCCGAAGTAATGAACGTCACGTCCCAGCCTTCCTGCTGCAGCAGACGCAGCTTGTCGCCCATAATGTGGTGGCTGATGCCGGAGGTGCATATATGGGCGATTCGGCTCATGATGAAACCACCTTCTGTAATGAAATACCGTAATACGACTTGTACCAGTCGACGAACCGACCGATGCCCTCTTCGATCGTCGTTACAGGGCGGAAATCGATAGCAGCTGACAGGTCGTCGATATCAGCGAATGTTGCCTGCACATCACCGGGCTGCATGGGCATATATTCAATCCGAGCTTTGCGTCCAAGCGCATCCTCGATCGTCTTGATAAAGGTCATCAGCTCTACAGGCCGATTGTTGCCGATGTTATAAATCTTATATGGCGCGTAACTGGAGCCCGGATCAGCCTTGAGGCGATCCCATGCTGGATCCGGCTGCGGCACTTTGTCGATCAATCGGCGGATGCCTTCCACGATGTCGTCAATATAAGTGAAGTCGCGCAGCATGTTGCCGCCATTGAATACTTGAATCGGCTGCCCTTCCGCAATACGCTTCGTGAAGCTGAAGTAAGCCATATCGGGACGGCCCCAAGGTCCGTATACCGTGAAGAACCGAAGTCCTGTCGTCGGCAATCCGTACAAGTGGCTGTACGTATGCGCCATCAGCTCATTCGCTTTCTTGGTTGCCGCGTATAGGCTGACAGGATGATCGACGTTATCATGCACGGCAAAAGGCATTTTTTCATTCGCCCCGTATACCGAGCTCGACGAAGCATAGATCAGATGCTGTACGCCGAGCTGGCGGCAAGCCTCCAACACATGCCCGAACCCCGTCAAATTCGATTCCAGGTAGGCAAAAGGATTCGTCAGGCTGTAACGTACGCCAGCCTGCGCCGCCAAATGGATAACCGTCGTCACGCCTTCTGCCTTCATCAAGGCAAGCAGCGGTTCATATTCGGCCACATCAAGCTCTCGTCCGGTGAAACCTGTCCGCCTCATCAGAGCGGCGTACCGATCATGCTTCAGACCAACGTCATAATAGTCGTTGAAATTATCGATACCGATGACTCGTTGGCGCTCGTCCAGCAGTCGATGGCATACATGCGAGCCGATGAAGCCGGCCGCTCCCGTTACTAGAATCGCCATTACGCATTCACTCCTTCGGTTCGTAATTCAGATAAGGCGTCGCCGCTTCGAACGTAATGGCCGAATGCCCGCCAGAACACATGCCGCTTCAGATCAAGCCGTTCTTTCGTATAAGCACCCGCGAGGCTGAAATTGCGCTCTGCCTGTTCGCCCCGCCAATCAGCGCTAGAAGCTGAACGAACAAGCTGTCTAGCCAGCGCAGCGGCTTGACCTGGACGATGCAGGCAATTCTCGTCCAGCAGCTCAGGGATGCCGCCCGCTGTCGAACCCAACGTCGGGCAACCGCGGCTCATCGCTTCGATGGTGGCGCGAGGCAGCCCCTCTTGGAAGCTTGGCTGCACGTATACATCGATGCCATCCAGCCATTCATGCACCGCCGAGCCGCTTGGTAGCACACCGTCGAAGGAAACGATCTCGCCGATGCCCAGCTTGTCCGCAAGCTGCTGCCAGCGAGCCGGGTCGCCATCGCCAAGCACCCGGAACGAGATGGCTTCCGGCAACTGCGGACGCGCGATGCTGATCGCCCGCAATGCAATGTCAATTCCTTTGGATCGGCCGTTAAGCGAACCGATGAGGCCGATGGTGAATGGACCATTGCCACCATTGCCGCCTTGAATACGGGCGAGCCGCCGCTGCAGCACCTCTTCACCTACGGGTGGCAGCTCCACGTTGGAGCACGAAGCCGTGCGGCCTCGCGGACAAGGGTATCTTTCCTGCAAGAATCGCTCGGTCACGTAAACCGCGAACGGCGCATGCTTCACGAGCCTGCGGTTTTTCCACAGCGCTAACGGGGCATACAGCTTGCCTTGCAGACTGCCGTAATTCCACAAGCCGTCCCATGCGCAGGCTACCATCTCCACTGCATATGGCTTGCCTAGACGTTTGGCGATGCGAATCGCCTCCGCCCCAATCTCACTTGGCATGCGTGCAATGACGGCATCCGCCTCACGGATTTTGTCCGTCAATGTATGCTCGACATAGCCTCTTTTCGTCAGCTTGTTAACCGGGTTGCTAAGTGACGGCAGTACGACGAAATCGACGTTTGGCCCACTCGACAGCGTCTTGCCCGACATATCCGCATCGGTAGAGGTCCGCTTGCCCCTGCAGGCGACCGTCAATCGGTCGAACACGTTCAAATACCGTTCCCACACCGTGTAAGGCAGCTTGCCACCGGAATAAAACTTGCCTGATTCATTGAAATAAAACGTATGGTCATGCGCCCAGACAACATGCATCACGTAACCCTCCTTAAAGTCAATTGCTTCTTCATTTCTGCCGCGTGAACATTACTCACTACTCACTCCGCAGCTGCAGCCGCGACAGGATGTACCTGCTCCGCGCGGCTGATTGTCTTCACTACCCGTGCAGGAACACCCGCTGCCAGCGTGCCTGCCGGAACCGATTTGGTGACGACTGCGCCCGCAGCGACGATGGATCGGCTGCCGATGCTTGCCCCGGCCAGAATACGGCAGCCGCAGCCAATCCAGACGTCGCGACCGATTGATATCGCAGCGCCCGTCACGGGATTATCTCGAATCGTCAACGATTCGTCGCTCCATGTATGCTGGAACGAGACGATCGAGCTTTGATGCGCGATCGATACCTCGTCCTCAATCGTTAAGCCTCCATAGGCATCCACGTAGCATTGCTTATGGATGCTCACGTTGGACCCGATCGACATTCGCTCGGGATACCGAAGCTCAACCGCTCGGCCGATCAAGACGTTGTCTCCGCACCGATGAGCCAATTTGCGGAGCAGGCAGTACCGCAGCGCTGTGCCGGGCAAATCAGGCAGCAGGTCGCTGAGCGTCCACATCCATTTCTGAAGCGGCCTCGGAACGAGACCCAGCAGCTTTTCTACGAATCGGAGCACGGGACGGAATCGACTGAAAGCCTCTCTCCCTCTACCTTTCAATGGCTGCACCTCCTTCGTGTTCAGTCCCGCCTTTTGGCGGCAGCAGCCGATCGAAGAGGATCGCGTTCGATGATTTTGACAGAATCTTCAGACGTTTCAAGATGGACAAGCCTCCGCTCCAGGCTAATGTGTACGCGCATATCGTATAGATGAGCGGGATAACCGGCAGTTTCTTCCGCACCATGTTGTCGCCGATCGTCCCAAGACCGTATTCCAGCGATCGTCCCGTGACCGTTACGTACCCGACCAGCACAAGCGCACAGGCATAAGTGAACATGAGGACGAACGCAATCGTATAGAACGGCCGTGTCTCCTTGCGCCGAGCGAACTGATAGACTGAAGCGATAAGCACAATCGTCATAAGCAGCGCCTCGGCTGTCCGCAGCATCAGCTCTGGCTCCCAATTGCTGAGATTGATAGGGTTCGGACTTATAAAAAGAAAGATCGTAAGCATCCCTGCATTGATTATTCCGAGCGGGCCGATCTGCAGCACGATAATCGCACAAGCCACAGCCATGACGCCAATGGCAGCTATTAGACGACGCGAGTACAGCCAATAAAAACATAGCGTATACACGATCGCATAATCTCGCAGCCCGGTCGCATAAGCGATAATGACGATGAAGAGCAGCCATTTGCGGCGAAGCATCAGGCTAGCACCATACAACCCGAGCAGAACGCAGGTCACGTCCTTCGCGAACAACGAAGACATGTACATGAGTGACGGACTTGCCAGCAGTGTGAAAATAAGCGTCCGGTCGAACGTCTCCTTGCCCCCCTCTGGAAGCTGGTAGGCGAAATAACGATCGTTCAGCTGGTACGCGCTGTTCACAGTCAGCATGAGCAGAACGGTGTTCAACCATATGATTGCGAGCGGATCTTCAAGCTGCAGCCATTTGTAGAACGGCATATACAGCAGCCCGAACACGGGATAAGCCGAAATGTTCATCCACTGTGTCTGAAAATGCTCCATCGCGTACGGCAGAAACTGCGACAGCCGCTCGAATCCCGTTACCTGCTCGTAATAGTGAATTTCATCCGGCCCCGCCAGCGGGTCCGTCGTAATCGCATAGCTCAGCTTGCCGACGAGCATGATGATGAATCCCGTCATCAGCGCCAGCGGCGCATGGGGCCATCGAAACAAAGCGAACATCGGCAGCAGCAGCGCGAAGAACGCAACGAGCGCCATCCGAACATCCCATTCGAACAGCCACCGTCCCGTAATCGGCAAAACGATGATGTAGACGAGCAGCAGCATTTGCCTGACTGTTGAGCGGGACGCCGCATAATCAACCTTCATACATTCGCTCCAACTCCGCCGTCGCGACGCGAATGTCATAGCCATGCTGCCCGAGCGCGAATTCCCGTTCATTCCAAGTCGGAACACCTTCATGCATGCCTACTAGGCCGTCCATGGCTTCCGCCCATCGCTGCGGCGATTCATCCGTTCCGAGCTTTTGCAGCATTCCGAGCGACAGATCCGCTTCCTTCGGCACACTGCTAGAGACAAGGCACGGAACGCCTGCGGCTTGCGCCTCAATCAGCACGATGCCAAGACCTTCGTACAGCGAAGGCAGGACGAACGCATCCAGCGTGCCAAGCAGCTCCGGGATATCGCTGCGCAGACCGAGAAACCGTACGCGCTCCTCTAGCCCGAGCGCCTTAGCCTTGCGCTCCATCTCCGGACGAAGCGGGCCATCCCCTGCCAGCAGCAGTCTTGCATTCGGACGGATGAGAACGAATTGAGCGAACGCATCCAGCAGCAGTGCATGGTTCTTCTGCGGACTGAATCGTCCGATATGCCCGATCAAGCAATCATCTTGCTCTGCGCCGAATCGGCTGCGGAGCAGCGTTCGGTCAATCGGGAGCGCTGCGAACGGAGACAGCGGAATCGCATTTGGAAATACGTCAACGCGTCCGTCATGCCAGCATTGCCGTCCAAACAACGATTCGCACGCGTCTCTGGAGCAGCCCAGCATGCGAGTCGCGTTGCGGCGCATGAGTACCCGCATATACATGCGATAAATTCGACGCTGCAGCGATGTCTGCTTGCTGTCGTTCGTATTGTGGCTGTGACCGATGCGGACTGGAATGCCCAGCCCTTTCGCCAGCTTGAGGATGTAGCCGCTGAACCCGAATACATGGCTGTGAATCGCATCGTAAGACCCATTGCGCCTTACGTTCTCCTCGAAGGTACGGCGGAATGCGGCAAGTCCTTGGCTCGGCGGCGGCTGAACGAACAGCTTGCCGCCGAGTTCACGAATTTCATCGTCATAGAACGCTGGCTCCGAGGATTGCACCGCAAAATGGAATTCGTACTGACGTCGATCGATATGCCGATACACATTCATCAGCAGCGACTCGATGCCGCCGGGATGCATTTTGCCTACGACATGCAGCACTTTGCGTTTATTACTCATGGCAGTATGCTCCCGATATGCTCGAACAGCTCCCGCTTCTTCCGTTCCAAGACAGGAGGGAACGCGTCCGGCAGCTGCCCATCGAGGGCGATCTTACCAAACGTTCTTTCGGCAGGAATTCGGAAGTCGATCAGCTGCTCCGCCAAATTCAGCTCGGCAAAAATATGTTCCAGCTTCCGGTCCCAGATAATGCCGTGCGTCGGCTTGCCCAGCGAGATCGCCGGGATGCACGCATGCAGCCGCTGCGCGATCACCACATCGCAGTCTGCAATGCTGTCCATCAGCTGCGCAACGGTTGCGGGATAATGGATCACCGTCGTATGCGGCACGTCTGTGCACCTGGGCTTGACGTACTGCTCCACGAACGCATTGTCGGATGCCGCTCCATTCGTGAACAGCCGCACCTCGCAGCCTCGCGCTGCCAGCGTCTCGGCGGCACTTTGCCACCAAGCGGCACAAGCCTCCCGCTCCCATCGATAGGGACAGTGGCGGTTCATCTCATTAGGGTCCATAATGCCGAGCCCGACGATAGGGCGCCTGCCCGAGCCACTCTTAGGCCAGGTATTCGCATTCGCAGGCTTCACCGTATGTGCTGCGGAACGTCCAGCTATATGTCCCATCGCCTGCGGCAGGCCCACTGCCGGCAGACCAAACGTCTCCGGCGTATAGAGTGCGGGGTCGGCCAGCGCTACTGTCTTCGCGGATAGCGATGCATCCATGCCCAGCAGGAAGCTGCGCGAATCCTCGTCGCGCACCGCAATCGTCGTTGCATATCGGCATGCGCCAAGCAGCCAGCGTGTTGCCTGGCGACTCCAAGGCCCACGCGCTCCGACGAGCAGCAGATGCAGCGGCTTGCGCTGACGCTTGGCCTCAGCCGCGATGCGGCGCACCGCAAGCGGGAATGTCCAGTACGTATCGATGAGCAGATGGCCGCCGCCGATGAATACCGCATCCGCTTGCGCTACCGCCTTCCGCAGCGGCTCATTCAGCTTGGCATTGCGGCGTCTGTCGAGCCAATATGCCTTCCAACGCCTTAACGTATCCGGTGTCATCCGCTTGGATGTCCCTGACCCGTTCAGTTGTATCCGGACATCCGATTGGGAAACAGCTAGTTGAGGCCGTCCCACGGCCGCCTCTTCTCTTGTCTTCTTCGGCAGCTGTCCCGCCGTCGAAGGCGAAGATAAGGTTTCCGCGCCAGCCGCCACCGGCAGCCGCGCCGAATCCGCTGCGGCCAGATGGCTCTCTTCAGCCTCCCAATGTCCATGCAGCAGATCGAAATGAATGACGCGATGGGCTCCCCGCATCGCGATCAGCCGGTTCAACGTCAAGGCGATTAGCCCGTCCCCCAAATTCGGCGATTGCGGAACGCCCGCAAGCAACACGGTTTTCATTGCTGTCGCACCTCTCCTCTGTCTGTATTAATGCCTGCGGTTCACATGACCGCTCGACGCATTGTAGTTAGTCCTTCCTGCTCCGCACCGGCCAAGCCATCGTCTGGATTCCGAGCTGCCGCTTGACGATCACGACCATTGCCGTGTTCCACATTGCCACAGACAATGAGGCTGCAATCGCTCCGCCGACCATTCCCATTGTCGGGATAAGCGCTGCGTTAAGCAGCGCATTGACGATCGCTGCGGCAATCAACACCTTCGTAAGCGAGGATGTACGTCCTGTCATCGTCGCCACTGTGCCGTTCTGCCCGCAGAACGAGCTGTACAATTGGCCTGCAGCTAGAATGAGCAGCGGCACATAAGCATCGTGGAACGCCGGGCCGAAAAAGCCGAGCACCCATCTTCCACCAATGGCAAGGCCTGCGAAAACGACTGCCGCGAACAAAAATCCTGCGCGGCCAGACGTTTCGCATACCCGCTGCAGCCCCTTCATATCGCCCCGGGCATACGTCTCGGATACGAGCGGCGACGCTGTCATGTTAATGGCTGTAAACATGAACGACACGAGCGATGCCAAACGGACTGCCGCAGAGAAAATACCCGTTGATGTCTCATCGATCATTACGCCCATCATGAGCACATTCAGCTGTCCAAGCACAAGGTACATCCCCGCATTGATCATGAGCGACGTCGAAATTCGAAGCCACCCTTTCGTCTCATAGCGCGGCGCGAGACCCGACGTATGCGGCAGTAGACGCTTACGAAGGACAACCGCTCCGATCACATAAGAGAGGATGACGGATACGGCGAATGACAACATCGCTGTTCCAGCGTCAGCCTTCCATCCAAGTGATGCAGCGGCGGCAAGCGAGCCGATTGTTAGAATCGGGCGAATGATTTTCTCCGGCATCTGCGCAAACAGCACATCCTTGAGTGCTTGCAGCGCGCTTTGCCGAAGCGTCGCCAGCGTCAGCAGCGGCACGGTCGCGAAGCCTGCTGCATAGGTCACCGTACGCTCGGACATTTCACCTCCCGATTGTACGAGGACGACAGCGATTCCAATAACAGCCGCCGCGGATGAAAGCGCTAGTCCGAACTGATTGCCTCGGCGGAGCAGCCCGGTAAGCAGCGCCCACTCCCCTTTCGCCCGATAAGCCGCCGCCATGCGCACGATCGTCGTATCGAAGCCGAGCTTGGCTGGGAATACAACGAATGTCGTAATCGTCGTAACGAAAGCGAACAAGCCGTATCCCTCCGCTCCCAACATACGTGCCAGCGCGACCTGCATGAGCATGGACAGCCCCATTCCCGCGGAATTGATCAGGAAGCTGATGCTGCCTCCGCGGGCAAGACGCTTGCGCATCGAGTTCGTCCCATCGGCACGAGGCAAGTTCGCCGCTTGCGCCTGCTGCGCTTCCGCACTCATGAGACGTTGGAATACGTCGGCACGAGATGCTTCAGTACCGCGCGGATTGCTTCAGGCTCATGGGCGATAACCTGTTCCAGCTTGCGAATCTCGAATTCAAGCTCCGTTCGATTCAACTGAACCGGCTTCCCGATGAAGATCCGGTCATGCATCGTGGACGTAAGTCCTTCCTCGCTTGTCAGCAGCTCTTCATACAGCTTCTCGCCTTCTCTTATGCCAGAGAAACGGATATCGATATCGACATTCGGCTCGTAACCGGATAGGCGGATCAAGTCGACGGCAAGATCGTAGATTTTGACCGGCTTGCCCATATCGAGAATGAACACTTCCCCGCCTTTGGCGAAAGCGCCGGCTTGAATGACCAGCTGTACAGCTTCTGGTATCGTCATAAAATATCGCACCATCTCCGGGTGCGTTACCGTAACAGGTCCCCCTTTGGCGATCTGATCCTTGAACCGCGGAATGACACTGCCTCGGCTGCCAAGTACGTTGCCGAACCGAACCGCGACGAACTTCGTCTTGCTGTGCTTGTCCAAGCTTTGAATAAACATCTCTGCGATTCGCTTCGTCGTTCCCATGACACTTGTCGGGTTAACCGCCTTATCGGTCGAGATCAGCACGAAGCGTTCTGCGCCATAGATGTCCGCGCACTCGGATACGTTCTTCGTGCCCAGCACATTGTTCTTGATTGCCTCCGCCGGATTGCGTTCCATCAGCGGTACATGCTTGTGAGCCGCCGCATGGAAGATAACCTCGGGCCGATAGGCCTGGAACACTTCCTCAATCCGCTCGCGATCTTGTACGTCCGCAATGACCGTTTCAATCGGCAGCGACGGGAACAGCGCCCTCATTTCCATCTCGATCGAGTAGATGCTGTTCTCGCCATGGCCAAGAAGCAGCAGCCGATCCGGCGCGAACGGTGCAATCTGTCGGCACAGCTCGGAGCCGATGGAGCCGCCAGCACCGGTCACGAGTACAACCTTGCTGCTCACATAACCTGCGATATGCTCCAGGTCGGTCCTGATTGGATCACGTCCCAGCAAGTCTTCCACCTGTACGTCACGGACCCGAAAGGCACCGCTGCGGTTATCGATCATTTCCTGCAAATCAGGCACGATCTTCAGCTTCGCCTTCGTCTTCTTGCAAATATGGACGATTTCAGAAATTTGGGTCTTCGATACGGATGGCATTGCGATAATAATGTCGTCGATATGGCGCGATTCACTTACACATGGAATGTCTCGTCTGCCACCAAACACGGGCAGGCCGAGCACATGCATCCCTTGCTTGTAGGGATCGTCGTCTATGAAGCCAACAGGCGTCATAAGCATGCCGTCATTTTGCAGCATATCGCGAGCGATCAGCGTTCCGCAGTTGCCCGCTCCGATAATGAGCGTCTTGCGGCCATTGGCTGGCTTGCGCGCACCAAACTTGTGGCAGAATGCCCGCCATGCAAGGCGAGGCCCCGCAGCCACCGCGACCATGCCAAGCGCATGGTGCGTAAGCAGCAGCACCGGAAGCGCCCGACCTTCCGCCAGCGAAAAAAGTACGTAAGGCACAGCTGCTGCAGCGACTGCTGCTTTAATCAGCGATACCGCTTCCTCGATGCCGGCATATTGCCAAATGCGCCGGTGCAGCCGAAGCCCTACCATGCACCAGCCGCCTATCAGCGCTGAGACCGCCGCGTAGAGGAGCCACTGCCAATCGCCTGCCTTCCACACCGTCATCCCGGTGCTGGCCATCAGCTTCTGCGCACCATACAGGCTAAGCAGTACAGCTGCCAAGTCCCAGGCCACGAACAATTTCATCCGAAGAGTCCCGAACATCATGTCCCTCCTAAACTTTTGTGGGAATATGCAATCCAAATTGGATTGCATGAAGCAAAAGTAGCATCGAAAGCATCAACTAAACTTTTGTGAGTATACGAAATCCGAATTGAATTGCTGAGAACAAAAGCAGCAGCAAAGCCGCCGCTTACTTTTGCTCGCTATATTCGTAGTAAGAATACCCTTCCTTCGGAGGTGTTCCGTTTAACGCCACACCAACGATTCTTGCTTTTACGAGCAGCAGCGCTTCTCGTGCCTTCACCGCTTCTCGACGTTTCGCCCCTCGGGCGTTGACGACGAGAAGTACGCCGTCACACCGCGTCGCCATAATTTGCGCATCGCTGACAGCGAGTACTGGCGGCGTATCAATCAGCACCACATCATAGTGCTCTCGCAGCTGCTCCAGCAATCGATCCATCCGCGACGCATCCAGCAGCTCGGACGGATTCGGCGGTACCGGACCTGACGTCAGCACATGCACGTTTTTGATACGGGTCGATTGGACCGCTTCTGCCCATTCCGCCTGACCGGATAATACCTGAGACAGACCGCTGCGGTTTGACACCGAAAACGTCTGATGAACGGTTGGCTTGCGCATATCACAATCGAGCAGCAGCACACGCTGTTCTGCTTGTGCATAAACCGTGGCCAAATTGACCGCGGTCGTCGATTTGCCCTCTTTTGCGCCAGCCGAAGTGATCATGAGCACCTTCAGCGCTTTCTCGGACTCTGAATATTTCAAGTTCGTGCGCAGCTTGCGGTACGCTTCCGATATCGGCGACATCGGATTCGTGTCGGCAATGATGGATCGCATTTTGGAATTAGGAGACACGCGCTACACCTGCCTTTGTATCTTTCTCCTGCGGCGGCTGACTCCGCTGCTTCGGCGTTATGTCCCCTTGCTTCATGTACGGCACGGATACGAGCGCTGGGAGCATCAAGTAATGCTGCACATCATCTTCCGTCCGGATGGAATCATCGAAGTAATCGAGCAGCAGCACCAGACCAATACCGAGCAGCACCGAAACGACTGCCCCGATTGCCATATTGAGCGCAATATCCGGCTTAACTGGAGATGGCATTTTGTCCGCGTCAGCCATGTCCAGCAGGTACACGTTGTCGACCTTCATGATTTTCGGGATTTGCAATTGGAACACTTGGGATACACTGTTGACGATCTTTGCCGCCCGCTTGTAGTCCGTGTCTTGATAATAAAGCGTGACAACCTGCGTGCCATTCACCGAGCTGAATCGGATTCCCTTCATCAGCTGCTCGGGGGACACGTCAATATCAGGGTGCTTCTCGACAACCAGGCTCATAATGGACGGCGTTTTAATAATTTCTTTGTACGTGTTAATCAAGCTAAGATTCGTATTGATCATGTTCAAATCAAGCTGGAACCCCCCGGCCTTTGCGACCGGCGAATTAACAATGAGCTTCGTATACGCCTGATAGACCGGCTTCGTGAACCACGTACTGTATGCTCCTATGGCCGCCGTCCCTATCACCCCTATGACGAGCACGATCCACAGTTTTTTCCGAATGAGCGATACGATCAATTTCAGATCAAGTTCTTTGGTCAATCGACATTAACCTCCATCCTTTTCCATCAAGCTGCTTCATTCGATTCGACTCGATTATGTCACAACCCGTTACGGGCGAATGAGGGGACAAGGTAATATTTTCAATTAGGCATGCAAAATCAATTTATCCAACGATGGACTGCGCTTTATTTCCTAATCTTGACACATTCGATTCTAGAAATAGCATACAAAATAAACTTACCGTCTATCATTTATGCTATTATTTGTAAATAAAAATCATTTTTGCGTGAATGCAAATACGTTTGCGTTGTCCGACCTTGGAAACATTTTTTACAAAACCCCCACAAATTCCAGGAATGCCATAGCAGCACGGACTTTCGCCCGTCTAAATTGCCACGCAACGACGCAATCACAGTTGCGTGACCGCAAAGAGGGAACCACAGCTCGGGGGACTTGCGATGCACGATGGTGAGCTCTCTAGGCCATACGCCTCCTTGCCCTCCAGTGGCACCTAAATAAAGAAGCACCATCCGTACTGCGCTTTCCGTCACACATGCCACAAGTACCCGGCTTTCTCCTCATGCAGTCCTACAATCCGTCCCACACCATTACCTAAGTAGACCTATTCACTCCACAACAAGCTGCGATACATATGCTTCAGCAACCATAAATCTCAGCCTTCTGCTACAATTTCGCCACATCCTGCCATGAAAACGCCGCTCTCTCGCCTCAAAAGGTGCACCTAACGAAAAAAACGGCTCCCGCACATGGCGGAAGCCGGTATCTTTTATTCCATATATTATTCAATCACGCCGCAATTAGGTCGGTTGTCCCGCCGGCAACACGGCCGCGCTGATCGCTTGACCGAGGTCGTCGAGAATATCCTCAATCGCTTCCGTTCCGATCGACAGACGAATCAATCCTGGCGACACGCCAGCTGCCAGCTGTTCTTGTTCGGATAGCTGCTGATGTGTCGTGCTCGCCGGGTGGATAATGAGCGACTTGGAGTCGCCGACATTCGCCAGATGCGAGAACAGCTGAACGGCATTGATCAGACGGCGTCCCGCTTCGAGCCCACCACGAATACCGAATGTTAAAATCGCGCCTTGACCGCGTGGCAGGTATTTGGTCGCGAGCGCATGCGATGGATGGCTCTCAAGACCAGCATAGCTAACCCACTCGACGGACTCGTTCGCCTCGAGGAACTTAGCAACCGCCAGTGCGTTGGAGCTATGGCGCTCCATGCGCAGATGCAGCGTCTCGAGACCTTGCAGCAGCAAGAACGAGTTGAACGGCGACAGCGAAGCGCCGAGATCGCGGAGCAGCTGGACGCGCGCTTTAATGATGAAAGCAATCGGTCCGACTGCTTCCGTATATACGACGCCATGGTAGCTTGGATCCGGCTCCGTCAGGCCTGGGAACTTGTCGCTCGCGGACCAGTCGAATTTGCCGCTGTCGACGATAACGCCGCCAATCGAAGTACCGTGGCCGCCGATGAATTTCGTTGCGGAATGAACGACGATATCTGCGCCGAATTCAATCGGGCGAAGCAGGTACGGGCTCGGGAACGTATTATCCACGATGAGCGGAAGACCATTCTCGTGCGCAATCGCTGCAACAGCTTCAATATCGAGCACGTCGCCCTTCGGATTACCGATCGTTTCTGCGAAGACTGCTTTCGTCTTCGGCGTAATCGCCGCACGGAAGTTCTCCGGATCGGACGCATCCACGAATTTCACGGTGATGCCAAGCTTCTTCAGTGTGATAGCGAATAGATTATAAGTTCCGCCGTACAGGGTGGAAGAGGAGACGATCTCGTCGCCCGCGCCAGCAATATTGAAGATCGAGTAGCTGATTGCGGCTTGACCGGATGCCACAGCAAGCGCTGCTGCGCCGCCTTCGAGCGCTGCGATTCTTTTCTCGAATACGTCACTCGTCGGGTTCATGATCCGTGTATAGATGTTGCCGAATTCCTTCAAACCGAACAGATTTGCGGCATGCTCCGTATCGCGGAAGCCATAGGATGTTGTCTGATAGATTGGAACAGCCCGCGACAGCGTTGTCGGATCGATCTCTTGGCCGGCGTGTACCGCTTGTGTTTCGGGACGCCATTGTTTCTCATTGGACATGGTCATGAAAACCTCCTAATGGGTTGTGTACAGCTTGTTGACGGTATACAAAAAAAACGAAATCGCAGTGCGCCTCCTTAGGCTTTCTTCGATCTCGTTTCCAGTGCATCCGGTCAACGGGTTATATCCAATTCCATAGAACATACAAAATGGCACAAGGCCTTCCTTCATTGTCATAGACAACCATTCCGCTGTCAAGATGAATACCGATTGTTCTTATCGATTTCACAGGCTATTCTATTGTTAGTCCAATCTAAACGTGCGCCTAATCCATAAATTCCGATAGGAGGTTATGCTTTTGACAACAGCTGCTATCCGATACGGTACGTACGGCTATCGCTTCGCTGAGCAGCAGGTCGGTCCGTTGTTCCGTCCGTTTGCCGTCGGCTTCGATCGCGTTAGCGATATGAACTACGATTGGGACGGCCTGAAGCGTGTCGACGGCCCACTCTATCTGCTCCAATACACCGTTTCCGGCCGCGGTGCCATCCGAATCGGAGATACGACACACATACTCGAAGCGGGACAAGCCTTTCTCGTCGACATTCCCGGCGATCACCGCTATTATCTGCCAGAGGGAAGCGAGTACTGGGAGTTTTATTTTGCCTTGTTCCGCCAACAGCATGCGGAAGGTCTGTGGGCCGATATTATAAGGAAGCTTGGCAGCGTTCCCTCACTTCCTGTCGATAGTCCTACAGTCCGCACCCTTCGCAGCTTGTACACCGACGCCCAGCAGAATCGGCTGCAGGACGCCTATCAAGCATCCGCGGCTGTCTACCAATTGCTGATGGATCTGCTGCGCTCCGCCAGTGCCGATCATCAAGCCCGGGACAACTGGCCGGACGCTGTTCGCCGCGCAGCCGAGCTGATCGAACAAGATTGCGTCGCCTTCAGCAATCTCGACGAGATTGCCGCAGCGACAGGCGCGTCTAAGTTCCATCTGTCACGCGCCTTCACCCGCTATGTCGGCATGCCGCCAATGACCTACGTCACGAAGCTGCGAATGGAACGTGCAGCAGAGCTGCTGCGCGGCTCAACCTACCATTCATCTACGATTGCGGAGCAGCTGGGTTATTCCAGCGCCAGCTACTTCACGAAAGTATTTCACCAGTGGGTAGGCTGTACGCCGGGCGAGTTCCGCGAAGGGCGGGCAACCGCATCGATCGACCGGCTGAACATCTATACGTAAAGGCATGCCCGATCATCCAGCATATGCGCAAGATTTTACAACCCATTCGCAAGATGTTGGGATAGGCAAGCTCCTTTCTTTGCAATATGATAGGGATAATAGCATGTTACGCAGTTAAGAACAGCTGCTCCTCATGCAGCAAGAAACTATCAGAAGAGAGGTTACTACATTGACGAACCATAAGCATCATAATTATGCAGAGCTTCCGCCAATGGGCTGGAACAGCTGGGACTGCTACGGCGCAGCCGTAAATGAAGACGACGTGCGCGGCAACGCTGACTATATGGCAGCAAACCTGAAGCAATTCGGCTGGGATACGATCGTAGTCGATATCCAATGGTCGGAGCCAGGCGCGAATTCCTCCCACTATCGCAAATATGTACCGCTTGAAATGGACGAGTATTCCCGCCTCATGCCAGCGGTGAACCGTTTCCCATCCGCTGCGAACGGCCAAGGCTTCAAGCCGCTGGCGGATTATGTACACGGTCTGGGCCTGAAATTCGGCATTCACATTATGCGAGGCATTCCACGCCAAGCTGCACATGCAGATACGGCATTGCTCGGCACGACGGCAACGGCGCGTCAAATCGCGCATCCGAACTCGATTTGTCCTTGGAACACGGATATGTACGGTCTCGACGTGAACGTAGAAGGCGCGCAAGCGTATTATGACTCGCTGTTCCAGCTGTATGCTTCGTGGGGCGTTGACTACATTAAAGTCGATGACATCGCTGATTCCCGTCTGTACGGCATCCATATGGATGAGATCAAAATGATTCGCAAATCGATCGACAAATGCGGTCGCCCGATGGTGCTCAGCCTGTCCCCAGGACCAGCGCCAGTCGATCGCGCGCAAGAGCTGATCGAGAACGCGAACATGTGGCGTATCACGGACGACTTCTGGGACATCTGGCATCTGCTGCTCGACATGTTCGACCGCTGCGAGCGTTGGGCACCCCATGTTGGTCCCGGCCACTGGCCGGACTGCGACATGCTGCCGCTCGGCCACATCGGCATCCGTTCCGTTGATGGCGGCGGCGCTGACCGTATGACGCGCTTCACGCGCGACGAGCAGCGTACGATGATGTCGCTCTGGTCGATCTTCCGCTCCCCGCTCATGTTTGGCGGCGAGCTGCGCGATAACGACGACTGGACGAACTCGCTCTTGACGAACGAGGAAGTGATCCGCGTTCTGCGCGAAGGCTCCAATGCACGTCTTATCAGCCGTGAAGACGGCCGTGTTGTATGGGCTTCCGATGCAGCCGACGGCTCCCTCAACGTTGCACTGTTCAACGTTGGTGAAGAGAAGCAAGCTGTATCGGCTGAATGGTCCGCACTCGGCTTTGCGCAAGCAGGTTCGGTTCGCGACCTGTGGGAGCGCCAAGACCTCGGCTCGCTGGACAAGCTCGCATTCGAGCTTGCACCACACGCTTCGATTCTCCTGAACGTGAAAGCTTAATTACTATAATGAATAAGGCACCAGGCATGCGCTTGCTAGCGCGATTGCCTGGTGCCTTTTTGCCAAATTCAGTTGGCCTAGCACGCAAACGGTTGCCACAACGCTTATCCAGCCTTGAATGGACCATCCTCGGTTGTAAACATTCCTGTAGAGTCTAAGAATTGAGCTTGGACAAAAAAAGGAGCGCCTCGTATGATGGGGGTTGAACGGATCAATGTCCTAATACCCATCAGGAGGCGCTTAATAATGAAGTTTACTCGAAACGACGCAACTAATCAACGGATTGAACGAATTACCAATCATCACATCATCGTAGGGATCGACATTGCAAAAGATGTACACGCTGCACAAATCACAGATTTTCGCGGCCGCACGCTAACTTCACGTCACCTTTCTTTTACGAACACGAAAGAGGGCTTCGAGAAGCTATTCCATTGGTTTCGAGAAGCGAGTGCTAAACATAACAAAAGTTCATTCCTCGTTGGCATGGAGCCAACCGGCCACTACTGGCATAATCTTGCGGATTGGCTGCTAGAGCAGGGCATTGAAGTCGTGTTAGTCAATCCGGTTACCACGCATCGTAACAAGGAAAACCGTGACAACAGCCCCTCTAAAAATGACCCGAAGGATGCACTTGTCATTGCTGACGTGGTCAGCCGTGGCTACTACACGGATTACTCGCCGCAACAGCCTGTGTTTCAATGCATAAAAGCCATGATGAGTACCCGTGAATACTGGTCCGGACAGTCTACCAGTCTGGGTAATCGTATCGTGCGCTGGATCGACCTGTACTTCCC